>JBBCIB010000002.1:0-1250245 GCA_037355265.1 Rhizomicrobium sp.
ATGTCGCTGGTCCGGAAGTTAAGCGTGATCTACCTGCTGTGCGCGGCGGCGTTCGGCGTGGCGATGGCGTTCGACCGCGATCCGGCGCTGGAACAGGCGAGCCGGCGGACCGTCGCCGCCACCATCGACGGCCTGCGCAACGAGGTCGTGCAGCCCGGCCTCGGACTGGTGACCGCCGGCGCCGAGCAGATTGCCGCTGCAATTTCCGACGTCACCAAGCCGCCGGCGAAGGTGCTCGCGCCGCGGCGCGAAGTGGCGAGGACGGTTCCGCCGCCGCCGCAGCACGTCGTCATTCCCGCGCCGGTCCCGCTCGCGGCGCCCACGCCGGTTCTGGTCGCACCCGCCGCGCCCCAAGCTGTCGTGCCGGATATTCAGATTGCCGCGGCGCCGCCGCCGCCGAAGCTCGTCACCGTGACGCCGCGGCGCACGATGCGGATGCCGGCCGTCGCGCTTGCCGCCCCGCCGCCGCCGCCGTCGGTCGCGCGCCCTACCTTGAGCCCCGGCGAACTGGTGCGCGTGTCGCTGCGGCTGAAGGAGAACCTCACCCGCGAAATGCTCGCGAATTTCGGTCTCTTTCTCTACGTCAGCAAAGCCGACAATGGTCCCTGGGCCCAGCGCCTCTACGTCTTCCGCAAGGACGGCGGCGGCAATCTCGCCATGCTCTACAACTGGCCGGCCTCGACCGGCCGCGAGAAGGACGAGGTCGCGCCCAACGGCACGCGCCAGCCCAGCGTCACGCCGCAGGGCTATTACCAGCTCGATCCCGCCCGGATGTACAAGAACCACTATTCGGGCCAGTGGCACGAGCCGATGCCCCACGCGATGTTCTTCAACTGGGAGAACCATGGCCTGCAGACGGGCCTCGCCATCCACGGCGCCGCCGGGCTGGAGGTCAGGCAGCTCGGCAGCCGCGCCAGCGCCGGCTGCATCCGCATCGCGCCGGAGAACGCGGCGCTGCTCTTCAAGCTGATCCGCGAGCAGTACAAGGGCCTGGCGCCCCGCTTCGCCTATGACCGCCGCACCGCCACGATGAGCAATGACGGCGTGCTGATGCACGACCCCGCCGGCAATCTGAAGATGGCGGACGGCTACCGCGTGCTGGTCTTCGTCGAGAATTACGGCGGCGAAAACGTCGTCGCGGCGCTGTTCTGAGACCGCATGCTTCGAGGCTCGCGCTGCGCGCGGGCACCTCAGCATGACGAATATGTGAAGGCGTCACCCTGAGGTGCTTCGCGCAGCGAAGCCTCGAAGGGTCTAGCCCCGCCGCGCTTCGTAGAGCGCGATCGCCGCGGCGTTCGAGACGTTCAGGCTTTCCATCGCGGACTCGATGGGCACATAGGCGGAGACGTCGCAGCGCTCGCGCACCAGCCGCCGCACCCCGGCGCCTTCCGAGCCCAGCACCAGCGCGATGTCGCGCTCGGCCATCGCCTCGCGCAGCGTGGTCTCGCCGTCACCCGCCAGCGCGATGCGCCAGAAATTGAGCTTGCCCAGCTCCTCGACGGCGCGCGCGATGTTGACCTCGTAGATCAGCGGCACGGTGTCGAGCGCGCCCGACGCCGCCTTCGCCAGCACGCCGGATTCCGGCGGCGAATGGCGGTCCTGCATGATCACCACGCTGACCCCGAACGCCGCCGCGGTGCGCAGGATGGCGCCGGCATTGTGCGGATCGGTGATCTGGTCCAGCACGAGCACGACCCGCCGCCGCCCGGCATCGGGCGCAAGCACATCCTCCAGCGCCCGCCGGGGCAGGGGCTCGACCAGCAGGGCGATGCCCTGGTGCACCGAGCCGTCGGGCAGGATCTTGGAGACGCCCTGCATGTCGGTCGTCTCGTGCTTGACGCGGCCGAGCAGCTTGGCGCCGAGTTCCTCCGCCGCCCGCTCGGTCAGCACGGCGCGCTTTACGAATCGCTTGGGATTCTCGAGCGCGGCGCGGACCGCGTGCAGGCCGTACAGCCACAGCCCGCTTTCCGGCTTGGCGTGCGGCTTGTGGAACGGCTTGCGCTCCGGTTTGGGGAAGGATTTGGGCGCGGGCCGGCGATCCGGCTTTTTGTCAGGACGGGGCATCCGCGGCTTATAGTGAAATCGCCGCCGCAGTCACAGGAAATCGCCCATATCCTCTCCGCCGCGCCGCCGGCGATTTGTCCCTTGGGGAAGTAAGGCCGTTGTCAAGCGGTCAATTTGCTTGCGCGACTTGCCGGGCCGGGGTTAGCCTCCGGTACAAGCTGTTGTTCGCGGGGGCTTTTTTAGGGCCTTTACCGCGCTAATATTCTGTTGACAGCTTCTTCTGGTTAGCCAATAACCCCCGGTCCGCGGCCATCCCTCCGAAAGGCATCCCATCACGTTCGCTCCCATGGACCGGACGCGCTTCAGTTCCGGTCGGAACAGCCGCGTAAAGGTTTGAAAAGGAAGACAAAATCGGAAGGGTGCCCGAGTGGCTAAAGGGGACGGACTGTAAATCCGTTGGCTACGCCTACGTTGGTTCGAATCCAACCCCTTCCACCAACCTTCGCCCTACGGGGCTTCGGTTGGCAGGCCAACCCAGGGAAAGGGGGCGAAGGTTGCCCGCCGAAGCCTTGGCGAAGGCGGGCTGCCGGACGAGGAAGAAGAAGGACGTCGAATAGGCGGGTGTAGCTCAATGGTAGAGCAACAGCCTTCCAAGCTGATGACGAGGGTTCGATTCCCTTCACCCGCTCCACCTTCGCTGCTGCGCAGCTTCGGGTGGCAGGCCCTGGAAGAGACAGAGACGAGACGGATTTGCGTACCGCTCCGGCGGAATGAAGAACACGAAGAACACCAAGGTTAGAAGACAATGGCGAAAGCGAAATTCGAGCGTAACAAGCCGCACTGCAACATCGGGACGATCGGTCATGTGGACCATGGCAAGACGTCTTTGACGGCAGCGATCACGAAGGTGCTTGCGGAGACGGGCGGAGCGACGTTCACGGCGTACGACCAGATCGACAAGGCGCCGGAAGAGAAGGCGCGGGGCATCACGATCTCGACGGCGCATGTTGAGTACGAGACCAAGGCGCGGCACTACGCGCATGTCGACTGCCCCGGGCACGCGGACTATGTGAAGAACATGATCACGGGCGCGGCGCAGATGGACGGCGCGATCCTGGTTGTGTCGGCGGCGGACGGTCCGATGCCGCAGACGCGCGAGCACATTCTTCTGGCGCGCCAGGTGGGCGTTCCGGCGATGGTTGTGTTCCTGAACAAGTGCGACATGGTGGACGATCCGGAGCTTCTGGACCTTGTGGAGATGGAGGTGCGCGAGCTTCTGTCGAGCTACAGCTTCCCGGGCGACGACATCCCGATGATCCGCGGCTCTGCGCTGATGGCGCTTGAGGACAAGGACAAGGAGCTTGGCCACGATGCGATCCTGAAGCTGATGGAAGCGGTGGACAGCTACATCCCGCAGCCGGAGCGTCCGGTTGACCAGCCGTTCATGATGGCGATCGAGGACGTGTTCTCGATCTCGGGCCGCGGCACGGTTGTGACGGGGCGCATCGACCGCGGCGTGGTGAAGGTGGGCGAGGAAGTCGAGATCATCGGCATCCGTCCGACGGTGAAGACGGTGGTGACGGGCGTGGAGATGTTCCGCAAGCTTCTGGACCAGGGCCAGGCTGGCGACAACATCGGCGCGTTGCTGCGCGGCATCGACCGCGAGGGCGTGGAGCGCGGCCAGGTCCTGGCCAAGCCGGGCTCGATCACGCCGCACACCAATTTCGTGGCTGAGGTGTATGTGCTGACGAAGGAAGAGGGCGGGCGTCACACGCCGTTCTTCGGCAACTATCGTCCGCAGTTCTACTTCCGCACGACGGACGTGACGGGGATCGTGAAGCTTCCCGAGGGCACCGAGATGGTGATGCCGGGCGACAATGTCTCGATCGAGGTCGAGCTGATCAGCCCGATCGCGATGGAAGAGAAGCTGCGCTTCTCCATCCGCGAAGGCGGCCGAACCGTCGGCTCCGGCGTCGTCGCGAAGATTGTGAAGTAAAGCCTCTCCGCACGCGGAGCGACAAAGGACGAAACGACGAAGGCGAAAAGATGTAATTGGAATCTGTAGGGTGAGGGCCCGCGAAGCGGAATAGCCCGAACCCTGCACTAGGAGTGTAGCTCAGTTGGTAGAGCGGCGGTCTCCAAAACCGTAGGCCGTGGGTTCGAGTCCCTCCACTCCTGCCAGCAAACGTGAACCGGGTTGAACGAAGAACGATATGGCTGAAGCGACAAAAAAGACGGCCGATACGGCGGGCAAGGACCTGCCGGCGCCCCCGCGCCGGCGCTTCAACCCGCTCACCTTCTTCGCCGAGGTCCGCCGCGAGACCTCGAAGGTCACGTGGCCGAGCTGGAAGGAAACCTGGCTCACTTCGGTGATGGTTTTCATCATGGTCGGCATCACCATGGTGTTCTTCTTCGGTGTGGACACGCTGCTGGCCTATGGCGAGCGGCTCTTGATCGGCGCGGCGGGCTGAGACGATGAGCGAAGCTGGAACCAAGACCGTCAACGCCAACGCGAAGTGGTACATCGTCCACACCTACTCGAATTTCGAGAAGAAGGTGGCCGAGGAGATCAAGCGCCAGGCCAAGCTGCAGGGTCTCGAAGAGGAGATCGTGGACGTCGTCGTGCCGACCGAGGAGGTGCTGGAAGTGCGCCGCGGCCAGAAGGTCAAGGCCGAGCACAAATTCCTGCCCGGCTATGTCCTGCTGCACGCCCAGCTCACCGACCACTGCTACCACCTGGTCAAGAACGTGGCGAAGGTCACGGGCTTCCTGGGCCAGAACAACAAGCCGATGGCGCTGCGCCAGGCCGAGGTCGACCGCATCCTCAACCAGGCGTCGGAGAGCGCGGAGAACCCGAAATCCTCGATCACCTTCGAGATCGGCGAGCAGGTGCGGGTGGCCGACGGGCCGTTCACCTCCTTCACCGGCACGGTGGAAGAGGTCGACGAGGACCGCAGCCGCGTGAAGGTCGCGGTGTCGATCTTCGGCCGCGCCACGCCGGTCGAATTGGAATTCACCCAGGTCGAGAAGGTTTGACCTGATTGAAGCGCGGGAGGAGCGAAGGCTCCGTTCGAACCGCTAAACCGCAACAAAGGAGGCGGTGACAGATGGCAAAGAAGATTACCGGTTACATCAAGCTGCAGGTCCCGGCGGGGTCGGCGAATCCGTCGCCGCCGATCGGGCCGGCGCTGGGCCAGCGCGGCCTGAACATCATGGAGTTCTGCAAGAGCTTCAATGCCAAGACGCAGGACCAGGAAAAGGGCATGCCGATCCCGGTGAGCATCACCGTGTTCTCGGACAAGTCCTTCACCTTCGAGATGAAGACGGCGCCCGCGTCCTTCTTCCTCAAGAAGGCGGCCAAGCTCACCGCCGGCTCCAAATCGCCGGGCCTGACCTCGGCCGGGACCGTCACCAAGGACCAGGTCCGCCAGATCGCCGAGGCCAAGATGAAGGACCTCAACGCGAACGACGTCGAAAGCGCGATGCTGATGATCGAGGGCTCCGCGCGCTCGATGGGCATCCAGGTGAGGGGCTGACCGCCATGGCACTGTCCAAGCGAATCAAGAAAGCCGTCGAAGGCATCGATGCCGCCAAGGCCTATCCCGTCGAAGAGGCGGTGAAGCTGGTCAAGGCGCGCGCCACCGCCAAGTTCGACGAGACGATCGAGCTGTCGATCAACCTCGGCGTCGACCCGCGCCATGCCGACCAGATGGTCCGCGGCGTGTCGGCGCTGCCGGCCGGCACCGGGCGCAAGCTGCGCGTCGCGGTCTTCGCCAAGGGCGCCAAGGCGGAAGAGGCCAAGAAGGCCGGCGCCGACATCGTGGGCGCCGAAGACCTCGCCGCCGAGATCACGGCCGGCAAGATCGACTTCGACCGCTGCATCGCGACGCCCGACATGATGGGCATCGTGGGCCGCCTCGGCAAAGTGCTGGGTCCGCGCAATCTGATGCCGAACCCGCGCGTCGGCACGGTGACGATGGACGTCACCCAGGCGATCAAGGATGCCAAGGGCGGCGCGGTCGAGTTCCGCGTCGAAAAGGCGGGCATCGTCCAGGCCGGCGTCGGCAAGGCGAGTTTCGACGAGGACGCCATCGTGCGCAACGTCAAGGCGTTCGTCGACAGCGTGATGAAGGCCAAGCCGACCGGCGCCAAGGGCGTCTACATGAGGAAGGTGTCGCTGTCCTCGACGATGGGCCCGGGCGTGAAGATCGCGCTCGCCTCCGTCGGCGCGGGCGGTGCCGAGGCGTAGTGCTTCGAGACCCGGCTTCGCCGGGCACCTCAGCATGACGCTGAGCTTATGTCGTCGCCCTGAGGTGCCCGCGCAGCGGGCCTCGAAGGGCGGCAGAAGGAACTGAATTTCCGCGGACGATCGCGGAAACTGTCCGAGACCACCGCTGTCCCCAAGGCCTTAGGGCAAGACGGGACTTAAATATGCGGTGCAGACAGGGAAGAGAACCGGAATTCGGGGTGCAAGCCCCGCGCTTCGGGTTTGGGCCCTGGGACAGGAATTGCGTGTCACAGGGCAGTGCCTCGGATCGTCACGGGGCGCTGTTGAAGGGTCTACGGCCTCAAGTAGCGAAGCGGTAGGCCTAAGAAGGAGAGCACAGTGGACAAAGCAGAGAAGACGGAAGTCGTCGAAGAGCTGAAAGGCGTCTTCGCGAGTGCCGGCTCCCTGGTTGTCGCCCACTATACCGGCATGACGGTGGCCCAGATGAACGACCTTCGGGGGCGCATGCGCGCTGCCGGGGCGTCCTTCCGGGTTTCGAAAAACCGTCTGGCGGTGCGCGCGCTCCAGGGAACGGCCGTGGAAGGCATCGCCCACCTCTTCAAAGGTCCGACCGGCATTGCGTACAGCAACGATCCGGTCGCGGCTTCGAAGGTGGCGGTGGCTTACGCCAAGGACAACGACAAGCTCGTGATCCTGGGCGGCTCGGTCGGAACGACGGCGCTGGATGCGGAAGGCGTGAAAGCCCTCGCAACCCTGCCGTCGCTCGACGAACTGAGGGGCAAGCTCGTGGGCCTGATTCTGGCGCCCGCGACCAAGATCGCCGGGGTCATCCAGGCCCCTGCCGGTCAGCTTGCCCGCGTCATCAGTGCGTATTCCGAAAAGGAAGCGGCGTAGGGGAGCAGCGGCCGCCGCGAAGCGGCGTCCGGACGTGCGACCAGACAAAATGGGCAGACAACCTCACAACAACCAAACCCGAACCAAACCGAAGGAACTCAAGACATGTCGAAGATTGAACAGCTTGTCACCGATCTCTCGAGCCTGACCGTGCTCGAAGCGGCGGAACTCGCCAAGCTTCTCGAAGAGAAGTGGGGCGTTTCGGCCGCGGCCCCGGTTGCCGCTGCGGCTGCCGGCCCGGCCGCCGCCGCTGCCGCCCCGGCCGCCGAAAAGACCGAATTCACGGTCATTCTGGCCGCCGCCGGCGACAAGAAGATCAACGTCATCAAGGAAGTGCGCGCGATCACCGGCCTGGGCCTGAAGGAAGCCAAGGACCTGGTCGAGGCGGCTCCCAAGGAAGTGAAGGCGGACGTCTCCAAGGACGAGGCCGCCAAGATCAAGAAGCAGCTCGAAGACGCCGGCGCCAAAGTCGAGCTGAAGTAAAGGAGGCGTGGAGGGTTGAAGAACCCACCCCGCGTGCATATCTCGCTTAACCCGCCCCCCTTCCGCGATTCGACGTCGCGGGAGGGGAATGGCGGTGTTCGCCATTGGTTTTTCAATTAGTCAGGCCAATAAGCGGTCAATTAGGGCCGCGAAAAGGACGCAAGAATGACCCTCTCGTTCACCGGACGCAAAAGGCTTCGCAAATATTTCGGCAAGATCGCCGAAGTGGCGGAAATGCCCAACCTCATCGAGGTCCAGAAGACCTCCTACGACCAGTTCCTGCAGGTCGCCAAGCTGGAAGACGGCAGCCGCAAGGACGAGGGCCTTGAGACGGTGTTCAAGCACGTCTTCCCGATCCGGGATTTCTCCGAATCCTCGCTGCTCGAATATGTCGACTACCACTTCGAAGAGCCCAAATACGACGTGGAGGAGTGCCAGCAGCGCTCCATGACCTATGCCGCGCCGCTGAAGGTGACGCTGCGCCTCATCGTGTTCGACGTGGACCAGGAAACCGGCGCCAAGTCGGTCAAGGACATCAAGGAACAGGACGTCTATATGGGCGACGTTCCGTTCATGACCGACAACGGCACCTTCATCATCAACGGCACCGAGCGCGTCATCGTCTCCCAGATGCACCGCAGCCCGGGCGTCTTCTTCGACCACGACAAGGGCAAGACCCACTCGTCGGGCAAGCTTTTGTTCGCCGCCCGCGTCATCCCCTATCGCGGCTCGTGGCTGGACTTCGAGTTCGACGCGAAGGACATCATCCATGTCCGCATCGACCGCCGCCGCAAGCTGCCGGCGACGACGCTGCTCTACGCCCTGGGCCTGACCCAGGAGGAAATCCTCGCCTACTTCTTCGTCAAGATCGCCTTCAAGCGCCACAAGGACGGTTCCTGGCACACCCCGGTCGAGCCGGGCTGGATGCGCAACGCCAAGGTCAACGCCGACTGGAAGAACGCCAAGACCGGCGAAGTCATCGCCGAGGCCGGCTCCAAGATCACCGCCCGCCTGCTGCGCAAATGGCAGGAGGACGGCATCAAGCAGATCGCGATGCAGGAAGAGGAGCTGCTCGGCCGCTTCTCCGCGCTCGACATGGTCAACCCGCAGACCGGCGAGATCTATGTCGAGGCCGGCGACGAGCTGACGGCGCAGAACATCGCCACGCTGGTCGAGGCCGGCTTCCACGAGGTCGACATCATCAATGTCGACGGCATCACCTATGGCGGCTACATCCGCAATACGCTCCAGGTCGACAAGAACCACTCCCGCGAGCAGGCGCTGATCGACATCTACCGCGTCATGCGCCCCGGCGAGCCGCCGACGCTGGACACGGCGGAGACGCTGTTCGGCCAGCTCTTCTTCGACGCCGAGCGCTACGACCTCAGCTCGGTCGGCCGCGTGAAGATGAACATGCGCCTCAACCTCGACGCGCCCGATACCTACCGGACGCTGCGCAAGGAAGACATCCTGGCGATCCTCAAGGCCCTCACGGAACTGCGTGACGGCCGCGGCGAGATCGACGATATCGACAATCTCGGCAACCGCCGGGTGCGCTCGGTCGGCGAGCTCATGGAGAACCAGTTCCGCGTCGGCCTTCTGCGCATGGAGCGCGCGATCAAGGAGCGCATGTCCGCCGTCGACATCGACACGGTCATGCCGCACGACCTGATCAACGCCAAGCCGGTGGCGGCCGCGGTGCGCGAGTTCTTCGGCTCGTCGCAGCTCAGCCAGTTCATGGACCAGCAGAACCCGCTCAGCGAGCTCACCCACAAGCGCCGCATGTCGGCGCTCGGGCCGGGCGGACTTACCCGTGAAAGGGCCGGCTTCGAGGTGCGCGACGTGCACCCGACGCATTACGGCCGCATCTGCCCGATCGAGACGCCGGAAGGCCCGAATATCGGCCTGATCAACTCGCTCGCCACCTATGCGCGCGTCAACAAGTACGGCTTCATCGAGAGCCCGTACCGCAAGGTCGTCAGCAAGCACGTCACCGACGAGGTCATCTACCTCTCGGCGATGGAAGAGGCGAAGTACACCATCGCCCAGGCCAATGCGACGATTGACGCCCGCAATAGGCTGAACGACGAGTTGGTCTCGTGCCGCAAGGGCGGCAATTTCGTCATGACCACGCCCGACCAGGTGGAGTTCATCGACGTCTCGCCCAAGCAGCTCGTCTCGGTCGCCGCGGCGCTCGTGCCGTTCCTCGAGAACGACGACGCCAACCGCGCCCTGATGGGCTCGAACATGCAGCGCCAGGCCGTGCCGCTGCTCCGTCCGGAGGCGCCGCTGGTCGGCACCGGCATGGAGGAGGTGGTCGCCCGTGACTCCGGCTCGGCCATCGCCGCCCGCCGCACCGGCGTGGTGGACCAGGTGGACGCGACGCGTATCGTCATCCGCGCCACGGAAGAGGCCGATCCCACCAAGCCGGGCATCGACATCTACCGGCTGCGCAAGTTCCAGCGCTCCAACGCCTCGACCTGCATCACGCAGAAGCCGCTGGTGAAGGTCGGCGACCAGCTGCAGAAGGGCGACATCATCGCCGACGGTCCGTCGACCCAGCTCGGCGAGCTGGCGCTCGGCAAGAACGCGCTGGTCGCGTTCATGCCGTGGAACGGCTACAACTTCGAGGACTCCATCCTCATCTCCGAGCGCATCGTGCGCGACGACGTCTTCACCTCGATCCATATCGAGGAATTCGAGACGATGGCGCGCGACACCAAGCTCGGGCCCGAGGAGATCACCCGCGACATCCCGAACGTGGGCGAGGAGAACCTCAAGAACCTGGACGAAGCCGGCATCACCTATATCGGTGCCGAAGTCGTCGCCGGCGACATCCTGGTGGGCAAGGTGACGCCGAAGGGCGAAACCCCGATGACGCCGGAAGAGAAGCTGCTGCGCGCCATCTTCGGCGAGAAGGCGGCCGACGTGCGCGACACCTCGCTGCGCGTGCCCCCGGGCGTCACCGGCACGGTGGTCGAGGTCCGCGTCTTCAACCGCCACGGCGTCGACAAGGACCAGCGCGCCATGGCGATCGAGAAGGCCGAGGAAGAGCGCCTGGCCGAGGACCGCGACGACGAACTCGCGATCCTGGAGCGCAATATCTTCGCGCGCCTGCACGAGATCCTGCTGAACAAGGTGGCGGCGCACGGCCCCAAGGGCATGGCGCCGGACACCAAGATCACGCCGGCCGTGCTGGAGTCGATCGTCAAGCACCAGTGGTGGCAGATCGCGCTGCGCAACGAGAAGACCCAGGCCGAGATCGAGGCCATCAAGAAGCAGTACGACGAGTCCAAGGCGCTGCTCGACAAGCGCTTCGCGGACAAGGTCGAGAAGCTGCGCCGCGGCGACGAGCTCGCCCCCGGCGTGATGAAGATGGTCAAGGTGTTCGTCGCGGTGAAGCGCAAGCTGCAGCCCGGCGACAAGATGGCCGGCCGCCACGGCAACAAGGGCGTGATCAGCCGCATCGTTCCGATCGAGGACATGCCGCATCTGGAAGACGGCACGGCGGTCGACGTCGTGCTCAATCCGCTCGGCGTGCCGTCGCGCATGAATGTCGGCCAGATCCTGGAGACCCATCTGGGCTGGGCCTGTTCGGGTCTCGGCAAGATGATCGGCGAGACGCTGGACAAGGTGAAGCGCGACGGCAAATACGAGCCGCTGCGCAAGCAGCTCAAGGCGTTCTACGACGACGACGAGCGCCTCAAGGAGCTCGACGAGGCCGGCATGGCCGAACTCGGCGAGAACCTGCGGCTCGGCATCCCGATCTCCACGCCGGTGTTCGACGGCGCCAAGGAGAAGGACATCGTCGACATGCTCCAGCAGGCCGGCCTGACCTCGTCGGGCCAGGTCACGCTGTATGACGGCCGCACCGGCGAGGCGTTCAAGCGCAACGTCACGGTCGGCTACATCTACATGCTGAAGCTGAACCATCTGGTGGACGACAAGATCCACGCGCGGTCCATCGGCCCCTATTCGCTCGTGACGCAGCAGCCCCTGGGCGGCAAGGCCCAGTTCGGCGGCCAGCGTTTCGGCGAGATGGAGGTCTGGGCGCTCGAGGCTTACGGCGCCGCCTATACGCTGCAGGAAATCCTGACTGTGAAGTCGGACGACGTGGCGGGAAGAACCAAAGTGTACGAAGCGATCGTCCGTGGTGAAGACACGTTCGAGGCGGGTATTCCCGAATCGTTCAACGTCCTCGTCAAGGAAATGCGTTCGCTGTCGCTGAATGTGGAGCTGCTCAATGGCTGATACTTTCGAATCCGAAGCACGTTCGCACCGCCGCGATCAGGGGCGGTCGAACGAATTGATGAACGTCTTCCAGGCGGTCAAGGAAATCCCCACCTTCGACCGCATCAAGATCTCGCTGGCCTCGCCGGACCAGATCCTGCGCTGGTCCCACGGCGAGGTGAAGAAGCCCGAGACGATCAACTACCGCACGTTCAAGCCCGAGCGCGACGGCCTGTTCTGCGCCCGCATCTTCGGGCCGGTGAAGGACTACGAGTGCCTGTGCGGCAAGTACAAGCGCATGAAGTACAAGGGCATCGTCTGCGAGAAGTGCGGCGTCGAGGTCACGGTGCAGAAGGTGCGCCGCGACCGCATGGCGCATATCGAGCTGGCCTCGCCCGTCGCCCATATCTGGTTCCTGAAGTCGCTCCCGTCGCGCATCGGATTGATGCTCGACATGACGCTGAAGGACCTGGAACGCGTCCTGTATTTCGAGAACTATATCGTCATCGAGCCGGGCCTCACCCCGCTCAAGGAGCGCCAGCTCCTGACCGAGGACGAGTTCTACAAGTCCCAGGACGAATACGGCAATGACAGCTTCACCGCCGAGATCGGCGCCGAGGCGATCCGCAAGCTGCTGATGGCGATCGACCTGGAGCGCCTGCGCGATCAGCTGCGCGTCGACATCTCCGGCTCCAATGGCGGCGAGAAGCAGAAGAAGCTCGTCAAGCGCCTGAAGGTCGCCGAGGCGTTCATCGATTCCGGCAACCGCCCGGAATGGATGATCCTCACCGTCGTGCCGGTGATCCCGCCGGACCTGCGGCCTTTGGTTCCTCTCGATGGCGGTCGCTTTGCGACGTCGGACCTCAACGACCTCTACCGCCGCGTCATCAACCGCAACAACCGCCTCAAGCGCCTGATCGAGCTCAAGGCGCCGGACATCATCGTGCGCAACGAAAAGCGCATGCTGCAGGAATCGGTCGACGCGCTGTTCGACAATGGCCGCCGCGGCCGCGTCATCACCGGCGCCAACAAGCGTCCGCTGAAGTCGATCGCCGACATGCTGAAGGGCAAGCAGGGCCGCTTCCGCCAGAACCTTCTGGGCAAGCGCGTCGACTATTCCGGCCGTTCGGTCATCGTGGTCGGGCCCGAACTGAAATTGCACCAGTGCGGGTTGCCCAAGAAGATGGCGCTCGAACTGTTCAAGCCGTTCATCTATGCGCGGCTTGAGGCCAAGGGCTTCAGCCAGACGGTCAAGCAGTCCAAGAAGCTGGTCGAGAAGGAAAAGCCGGAGGTCTGGGACATCCTCGAAGAGGTGATCCGCGAGCATCCGGTGCTGCTTAACCGCGCGCCGACGCTGCATCGCCTGGGCATCCAGGCGTTCGAGCCCGTGCTGATCGAAGGCAAGGCGATCCAGCTTCATCCGCTGGTCTGCACCGCCTTCAACGCGGACTTCGACGGCGACCAGATGGCGGTGCACGTTCCGCTGTCGCTGGAAGCGCAGCTGGAAGCGCGCGTGCTGATGATGTCGACCAACAACATCCTCAGCCCCGCCAACGGCAAGCCGATCATCGTGCCGACGCAGGACATCGTTCTCGGCCTCTACTATCTCAGCCAGGAACGCCCCAACGAGCCGGGCGAAGGCATGGTGTTCAACGACATCGGCGAGATCGAGCACGCGCTGTTCTCGAACGCCGTCACGCTGCACGCCAAGATCAAGTGCCGCTACAAGACGGTCGACGCCGAAGGCAAGCCGATCACGCTGCGCGTCGATTCGACCCCCGGCCGCATGATGATCGCGGAAATCCTGCCGCGTCATCCCAAGGTGCCGTTCGCGCTGGTGAACAAGCTGCTGCGCAAGCAGGAAGTCAGCCACATCATCGACGAGGTCTACCGCCATTGCGGCCAGAAGGAGACCGTGCTGTTCGCCGACGCCGTGATGGCGCTGGGCTTCCGCGAGGCCTGCAAGGCCGGCATCTCGTTCGGCAAGGACGACATGGTCGTGCCCGACACCAAGACGCGGCTGATCGACGAGACGCGCCATCGCGTGCGCGAATACGAGCAGCAGTACCAGGACGGCCTGACGACGGACAAGGAGAAGTACAACCTCGTCGTCGACGTCTGGTCGAAATGCACCGACCTGGTGGCGGCCGAGATGATGAAGGAGATCTCCGAATCCAAGATCGACCCGAAGACGGGCCGGATGGAGGAGATGAACTCCATCTACATGATGAGCCATTCGGGCGCCCGCGGTTCGCCGCAGCAGATGAAGCAGCTCGCCGGCATGCGCGGCCTGATGGCGCGCCCCGACGGCTCGATCATCGAGACGCCGATCCTGTCGAACTTCAAGGAAGGCCTCACCGTGCTCGAGTACTTCAACTCGACCCACGGTGCCCGCAAGGGCCTGGCCGACACCGCGCTGAAGACCGCCAATTCCGGCTATCTGACGCGCCGTCTCGTCGACGTGGCCAATGACTGCATCATCACCACCGAGGATTGCGGCACCAAGAAGGGCGTCTACGTCCAGGCCGAGATCGACGGCGGCACGGTGGTGTCGTCGCTGGCCGAGCGCATCCTGGGCCGTACCGCGGCCGAGGACGTCAAGCACCCCGACACCGGCGAGGTCATCATCAAGCGCGGCAAGGAAGTGACCGAGGACATCGCCGACAAGATCGAGGGCTCGCACATCCAGCGCGTCCGCGTCCGCTCGGTGCTGACCTGCGAGCTGAAGGACGGCGTCTGCGGCAAGTGCTACGGCCGCGACCTGGCGCGCGGCACGTCGGTCAATATCGGCGAGGCGGTCGGCGTGATCGCGGCGCAGTCGATCGGCGAGCCGGGCACCCAGCTCACCATGCGCACCTTCCACATCGGCGGTGCGGCGCAGGTCGCCGGTTCGTCCAAGATCGAGGCGTCCTATGACGGCAAGATCAAGATCGTGAACCGCAACATCGTCAAGAACACCGACGGCGAACTGATCGCGATGGGCCGCAACATGCAGGCGGTCATCACCGATCCGAAGGGCCAGGAGCGTGCGAGCTATCGCATCGTCTACGGCGCCCGCCTCAAGGTCGACGAGGGCGCCACGGTGAAGCGCGGCGACCGTCTCGCCGAGTGGAACCCGAACTCGCTGCCGGTCCTGACCGACGTCGAGGGCACGGTGAAGTACGAGGAGCTCGTCTCGGGCGTCTCGTTCCGCGAGGTGTCGGACGAGAAGACCGGCGTGTCCAACAAGGTGGTGATCGACAGCCGCACCGGCACCGGCGCGAAAGCGACGGAGCTGCGTCCGACCATCGTCATCATCGACAAGAAGGGCAAGACGGTCCAGGTGCCGGGCGGCGGCGAGGCGCGCTATGCGCTCTCGATCGACGCCATCCTCTCGGTCGAGGACGGCTCGGAGGTGAAGGCCGGCGACGTGCTGGCGCGTATTCCCACCGAAGGCGCCAAGACGCGCGACATCACGGGCGGCCTGCCGCGCGTGGCGGAGCTGTTCGAGGCGCGCAAGCCCAAGGAAGCCGCGGTGCTCGCGGAAGCCGACGGCTTCGTCGAGTTCGGCAAGGACTACAAGAACAAGCGCCGCGTCATCGTCAAACCGCGCAACGACAAGCTCGATCCGGTCGAATATCTGATCCCGAAGGGCAAGCACATCTCGGTGCGCGAGGGCGACTATGTGGAGAAGGGCGACTACATCGTCGAAGGCAACCCGTCGCCGCACGACATTCTGCGCATCAAGGGCATGGAGGAACTGGCGACCTATCTCGTCAAGGAAATCCAGGACGTCTACCGGCTGCAGGGCGTGAAGATCAACGACAAGCACATCGAAGTGATCTGCCGCCAGATGATGCAGAAGTTCGAGATCACCGAGGGCGGCGAGACCACGCTGCTCGCCGGCGAACAGGTCGACCAGCTCGAGCTCGACGAGGCCAACGCCAAGGCCGCCGAGACGGGCGGCAAGCCCGCCGAGGGCCGTGCCGTGCTGCTGGGCATCACCAAGGCGTCGCTGCAGACGCGCTCGGTGTTCTCGGCCGCCTCGTTCCAGGAGACGACGCGCGTCCTCACCGATGCCGCCGTCAACGGCAAGGTCGATACGCTCGAAGGCCTGAAGGAAAACGTCATCGTCGGACGTCTCATCCCGGCCGGCACCGGCGGCGCCATCGCGCGCCTCCGCCATGTCGCGAGCGAACGCGATCGCGTTATCCAGGAAGAGCAGGCCGCCGCCAACACGCCGGTCGCCCAGATCGAGGGCCCGGTCGCCGCGGAGTAACGTCGCATCAGATCCTCCCCCGCATTGCGGGGGAGGAGGACCGCGAAGCGGTGGAGGGGGCCGCAAGCTCCATCCCATCCGACAAATCCAAAGGGCCGCTGGCGACAGCGGCCCTTTTTTATCTGGCCCGTAGAGCAGTAGGATTCACGCGGAGGCGCGGAGAACGCGGAGGGTCGAGCACGACTCCGCGTCCGCCGCGCCTCCGCGTGCAATACCGGCCATTTTCGGACGCGATCGCAAGAATCAGGTGGCATCGCCGCGCGCCCGACCCCATCTTTGCGATATGACCGACACATCCTATCGCTGGAGCGCTTTCGAGACCTGCTTCGCCAAGTTTGCCGCCGCGATCGACGGCGAGGGGCGGCTGGTGCGCTTCTGGCTGCACGCCGACAGGGGCCGCGGCCCGCAAGGCATCCGCGATGACGCCGCGCTGGCGCCGGTGCGGGTGCAGGTCGAGGAGTACTGCGCCGGCAAGCGCCGCACTTTCGATCTTGCGGTTCACGCGGAGGAGGGCACCGAGTTCGAGCGCGGCGTCTGGCAGGCGATGTGCGATGTCCCGTTCGGCGAGACCGTGTCCTACGGCTTCATCGCCCGAAAGCTCGGCCAGCCCGATGCGGCGCGCGCGGTCGGCGTCGCCTGCAATCGCAACCCGATCCCGCTGGTCGTGCCCTGCCACCGCGTCGTCGGCGCCGACGGCGCGCTGGTCGGCTTCGGTGGCGGACTGCCGCTCAAGCGTGCACTGCTGGATTTCGAGAGCGTGATCGCGGGACGGCCAAGAGACCTCTTCGCGGCCACTCAATCCTCGCTCGGATGACAGCGGTGTTGAGCAGCCAGCGCCCGCACCTGCGCGTCGGGGTGGCGGCGCAACGCTGCGGCGACGGTGCTGCGCGTCGGCTCCGGCGCGGTCGCGAGCGCCTGGCCGAACCAGCGCCGCGCGCCGGTGGTGCAGCCCTCGGCGGACAGGATGGTCGCGTAATTGTAGGCGCCGCGGAAATAGCCGCCGGCGGCCGATTGGCGATACCAGTTGCGGGCCGCCTTGGTGTCGCGAGCCACGCCCCAGCCTTCCTCGAAACAGCGCGCCACGAGGTTCATCGCGCGCTCGTGGTTCTGGGTGGCCGCGCGCATGTACCAGAGGAACGCCGCATCGCGGTCTTGGCGCACGCCGTTGCCGTCCAGCAGCAGATGGCCGAGATTGTACTGTCCCCAGGCGTGGCCGGCCTCGGCCGCCTCGCGGTAGTGCAGCGCGGCGCGGCTGAAATCGACCGCGGTGCCCCAGCCGTTCTCGTAGCAGCGTCCCAGCATGTTGCGCCCGTCGGCGTCGCCGCTTTCGGCCGCGCTGAGAAAACAGGCCAGCGCCGCGCGCGCATCCTGCACCACGCCGCGCCCTTCCAGCTTCATGCGCCCGAGCCGCACCTGCGCCTCGGCCACGCCGCAAGCCGCTGCCGCTTCGACCCAGGCAGCCGCCTCGTCACCGGACAGCAGCGCGTGCAGCTCCGCCGGCGACATCATCGTGAGCGCCGCGACGCGCCAGGCATCGGCGGGAGACGCCACGGTCACGCCGGCGCGCCCCATTTGCGCACCAGGTTGTGATAGAGCGCCGTCAGCCGCAGCACGGCGGGGCTGTCCGGCGCGCTCTGGCTTATTTCGAGGATCGCGCGGTCGAGATCGAACAGCATCTGCCGCTCGGCATCGTCCTTCACCATGCTCTGGATCCAGAAGAACGAGGCGACCCGCGCCCCGCGCGTCACCGGCGCGACGCGGTGCAGGCTGGTCGCGGGATAGAGCACCAGGTCGCCGGCCGGCAGCTTCACGCTGTGGCTGCCATAGGTGTCCTGCACGATCAGCTCGCCGCCGTCGTAATCCTCCGGCGCGCTGAGGAACAGCGTCGCCGACACGTCGGTGCGCAGGCGCCGCCCGGTGCCGGGAATCGGCCGCATCGCATTGTCGACATGCGCGCCGAAATTCATCCCCGCCTCGTATTTGTTGAACAGCGGCGGATAGACGACGGCGGGCAGGGCGGCCGACATGAACAACCCGCTGCGCTCCAGCGCGCGCACCACCAGCATGCCCAGCTCGCGCGCCTCGGTGCCGGATTCGGCGAGCTGCAGGTTCTCCTTCACCCGCACCGACTGGTGGCCCGCGGTGACGCGGCCGTCGCCCCAAGCCGCGGCGGCAAGGCGCCCGCGAACCGTCGCGAGCTCCTCCGCCGCCAGCACCTTGGGGACGTGGAGCAGCATGCCTAGAGCGACGCCGTGGCCGAGAGCAGGAAGGTCCGCCCCGCGCCGGGCACCGCATGGTTCTCGTTGGGCCGCGTGAAGTAGGAATTCACGAAATAATACTCGTCCGTCAGATTGTAGGCGTTCAACTGGAGCCCGAACGTGTCGTTGAACTGATAGCCGATCATGCCGTCCCAGGTCACGTAGCCCGGCACATGCGCCGTGATGATCGTGCCCGGAACCGTCAGATTGTCGGTGCCGGCGTTGCGCTGGCCGACATAGTTGAGGCCGGTGCCGATCTTCAAGCTGTCCTCGAAATCATAGGTGGTCCACAGATTGGCCTGGTTGTGCGCCGTGTTCGGGATCGGGCCATGCACGCCGACGCCCGCCAGCCCGACCGCCGTGGGATCGAGATAGGTATAGCCGGCGATGATCTCCCAGTGTTCGGTCAGGCGTCCCTGCGCGCCGAGTTCGATGCCGTTGACATGTTCGGTGCCCGCCAGCGTCTGAAGCGCCGGCTGCAGCGGATCGGTGATGCGCGCATTGGTCATCTCGGTATCGAAGATGGCCGCCGTCAGCGACAGCATTCCGTCCAGCACCTGCGCCTTGCCGCCCAGCTCGTAGGTGCGGTCCTTTTCCGGCGGCAGGGCCTGGTTGCTGGCCGACAGCGACAGGCTCTCCGCCGACGGATTGAACGACGTGCCGTAGGAGAAATAGACGCTCGTCTCGGGCGTCGGCTTGTAGACCAGCGCGGCGCGCGGGCTCCAGATGTCGTCGGTATGGCTGAAATGCGACGCCTTGCCGAGCGCCTGGTCGAAGCGGACGCGGAAATCGTCGTAGCGGATGGCGCCGGTCAGCTGCCATTGCTCGCCGAGCGAGATCGTGTCGGTGACATAGAGGCCGGTCGTGTTGGTCTTGGTGACCGGCCGCTGGTTCACCGTCGTCTGCGTCCCGGGGAACGGTTCGAGCGGATTGGGATTCAGGATCGGCTGCGGCAGGATCGAGACGTCCTGATTGACGAAGCGGGTCAGGTCGGCGCTTTCGTTGTCGTATTGCGCGCCGAAGATCAGCACATGGGCGAGCGGACCGGTGGCGAACCGCGTCGAGACGTTGAGGTCGTTCATCGCGGTCGCGATGGTGCCCTTCGAGCTCGGCCGGTCGCGAAGCACGAAGACCGAATCCAGCGGCGTGCCCGCGACGGGATAGTACGGATTGTACGCGCCCGGCGTCCACGACACCGGCGTCGGGCTGGCGACGCCCGCGCACAGCGGCGCGCCGGCGAAATAGCCCTGCGTCGCGGCCGACGGGAAGCAGTTGGCCGAGCCGTAGATCGATGCCGTCTGCCGCGAGTCGAACCAGTAATGGCCGTAGCGCAGCGTGTCGCTCATCGACCAGTCGTCGTCGAATCTGTGCTCGAAGCGGCCGGTCACGACGTCGACCTCGGTCTTGAAGCGGTCGTCGTCCGCCAGGCCGTAATAGGTGTCGCGCGGCACCGGCGCCGGCTTGTCGAACAGGAAGGGGATGCCGTAGTCGGGGATGTTGTCTTCCTGCTGGTGCAGGTATTTCAGGGTGAAGGTCGTGTCCGTGCCGATGCCGAAGGCGATCGACGGCGCGATGCCGAAGCGCTGCGAGCGCGAGAACGGCCGGCCTTCCTGGTTGTTGCGCTGGCCCATCAGGTCGACGCGGACCGCGCTGGTGTCGCTCAGCACATAGTTGAGGTCGGCGGTGGCGCGCGCCTCGCCATTGGTGCCGCCAGTGACGCCGAAATCGTAGATCGGGAAGAGCTGCGGGCTCTTCAGCACCTGGTTGATCACGCCGCCGGTCGAACCGCGGCCGAACAGCGTCGAGGCCGGGCCCTTGTAGACCTCGACCGATTCGTAATCGAAGGTGTCGCGGTCGTAGAGGCCGGTGTCGCGCAGCCCGTCCATGAAATAGTCGTCGCCGGCCGAGAAGCCGCGCAGGTTGATGAGGTCGCCATGGGTGCCGCCCTCGCCCGCGTTCAGCGTGATGCCCGGCACGTTCTTCAGCGCGTCCTGCAGATTGTTGACGCCCTGTTCGCGGATGACCTCGGCCGGCACGACATTGATCGACTGCGGCGTGTCGAGGATCTTCGCCGGGAGCAGGTCGATCGCCGTGCGCCGCTCGGTGACCACCACGGTCTCGATCGTCTTGGCGTTCGTGGCGTTGAGCGCGACTTCCTGGCCCTGGGCGGAGGTGATGGCGGCCATTGAGGAAATGCCGACGCCGGTCAGGCTCATGGCGGTGCGTGTGGCGGATGACATGGACGTTCGGACCCCTCAGTGCTGAAATTGATAATCGTTCGCAAGGTCGGGACCATAACGGGCAAAGTTGCCGTGTCAATGCGAATTAGTTGCAGAATCAAGTAGCGGCTTGCGGCCGTTTTGCCTGTCGCCAGCGGACCGGCATGGGGGTGGCGGCAGCAGAACCGAAGAGAAAGGGGGTTGGTAGTCGGAGATACTTTAATATCAATATCCGGAATATCCGGCGGATCGGAGCTGGTGGCCGCTCACAACATCCATTTCGCGGCATCGCCGGCGGAGCAAGTTGAAATATCCTTACCTGAGCGCTTGACCCGTCCGCCGGCGGGAAATATAAGGCGCGACCTTTCAGAGGCAGGCCGTCGGCGGGAAACCGCCAAAACGCTGCCGGAAAGCCAGTTTAGAGCGTGAAACGCGCGACTCAAGGGGCCGACCCTTAAGTCCTCCGCGACACCCCGGGGCGGGCCAAGTGGCCGGCACCGGTCTTTTGTTTCGGCTTTGGCGATGGTCGCCGGGGCCGCCATGAATTTTGCGTGGGCGTCGAACCCCCGCGCAAAACCGAAGCCCGCGCGGCCTTGGCCGCGCCCAACTTGGGAAGAAGCATGCCGACGATCAATCAGCTGATCCGCAAGCCACGCGGCGAGAAGCCCAAGCGCAACAAGGTGCCGGCCCTCCAGGGCTGCCCGCAGAAGCGCGCGGTCTGCACCCGCGTCTATACCGTGACTCCGAAGAAGCCGAACTCGGCTCTGCGCAAGGTGGCCAAGGTTCGCCTGACCAACGGCTATGAAGCCCTCTCCTATATTCCCGGCGAAGGCCACAACCTCCAGGAGCACAGCGTCGTGCTGATCCGCGGCGGCCGCGTGAAGGACCTTCCGGGCGTTCGCTACCACATCATCCGCGGCGTGCTCGACACGCAGGGCGTCAAGGACCGCAAGCAACGCCGGTCCCTCTACGGCGCCAAGCGTCCCAAGTAAGGAGAGCACCAGATGTCCCGTCGCCGCCGCGCAGACAAGCGAGAAATCACCCCGGACGCCAAGTACGGCGACCTCGTGCTCGCCAAGTTCATGAACAGCCTGATGTACGACGGCAAGAAGTCCGCCGCCGAGGGCATCATCTATGGCGCCTTCGACACCATCCAGGCCAAGACCAAGACCGACCCGATCCAGGTCTTCCACGAAGCGCTGCGCAACGTCGCGCCGGCAATCGAGGTGAAGTCCCGCCGCGTCGGCGGCGCCACCTATCAGGTGCCGGTCGAAGTCCGCACCGACCGCGCCCGCGCGCTCGCCATCCGCTGGCTGATCACCGCCGCGCGCGGCCGCAACGAGCCGACCATGACCGGCCGCCTCTCGGGCGAGCTGATGGACGCCGCCAACAACCGCGGCACCGCCGTCAAGAAGCGCGAAGACACGCACAAGATGGCCGACGCCAACCGCGCCTTCTCCCACTACCGCTGGTAAAGGACAGAAGAGTCTCCCATGCCCCGCGTCACCCCGCTCGACCACTACCGCAATATCGGCATTGCCGCGCATATCGATGCCGGCAAGACCACGACGACCGAGCGCATCCTCTACTACACCGGCAAGTCCCATAAGATCGGCGAAGTCCATGACGGCGCTGCGACGATGGACTTCATGGAGCAGGAGCAGGAGCGCGGCATCACCATCACGTCCGCCGCGACGACGTGCTTCTGGAAGGACCACCGGATCAACATCATCGACACGCCCGGCCACGTCGATTTCACCATCGAGGTCGAGCGTTCGATGCGCGTGCTCGACGGCGCGGTCGCGGTCTTTGATGCCGTCGCCGGCGTCGAGCCGCAGTCCGAGACCGTGTGGCGCCAGGCCGACAAGTACCACGTGCCGCGCATCTGCTTCGTCAACAAGATGGATCGCACCGGCGCGAACTTCCAGCGCTGCGTCGACATGATGATCGACCGCCTGGGCACCCGCCCGATGATCATCACCTGGCCGGTGGGCTCGGAATCCGAGTTCAAGGGCATCGTCGACATCGTCAAGATGAAGGCGTTGATCTGGCACGACGAGCAGCTCGGCGCGAAGTTCGACGAGGTCGAGATTCCGGCCGAATATGCCGACAAGGCCAAGGAGCTGCGCGCCGCGCTGGTCGACATGGCGGTCGAGCAGGACGACGACGTCATGACGGCCTATCTCGACGGCACCGAGCCGTCGGAAGCCGATCTCAAGCGCTGCATCCGCAAGGGCGCGATGGCATTCGCCTTCGTGCCGGTGATGTGCGGCTCCGCCTTCAAGAACAAGGGCGTGCAGCCGCTGCTCGACGCCGTGGTCGACTACCTGCCGTCGCCGCTCGACATTCCGCCGGTCAAGGGCACCGACCTGAAGGGCAACGAGGTCGAGCGTCCGGCCGAGGACAAGGCGCCGTTCGCCGGCCTCGCCTTCAAGATCATGGACGATCCCTTCGTCGGCTCGATCACCTTCGTGCGCGTCTATTCGGGCATGATCACGTCGGGCACCGGCGCGCTGAACTCGGTCAAGGACAAGACCGAGCGTGTCGGCCGCATGCTGCTGATGCATGCCAACAGCCGCGAGGACGTCAAGGAAGCCTATGCCGGCGACATCGTCGCCTTCGCGGGCCTCAAGCTCACGACCACCGGCGAGACGCTGTGCGATCCCAACAACCCGGTGATCCTGGAGCGCATGGAATTCCCCGATCCGGTCATCGAGGTCGCGATCGAGCCCAAGACCAAGGGTGACCAGGAGAAGATGGGCATGGCGCTGGTGCGCCTCGCCCAGGAAGATCCGTCCTTCCGCGTCTCGACCGACCAGGAATCCGGCCAGACCATCCTCAAGGGCATGGGCGAGCTGCACCTGGAGATCAAGGTCGACATCCTGCGCCGCACCTACAAGGTCGAGGCCAATGTCGGCGCGCCGCAGGTGGCGTATCGCGAGACGCTGAGCAAGCCGGTCTCGATCAAGTACACGCACAAGAAACAGACCGGCGGTTCGGGCCAGTTCGCCGAAGTGTCGATCGATTTCGAGCCGCTGGAGCCGGGTGCCGGCTTCGTGTTCGAGAACGACATCGTCGGCGGCTCGATTCCGAAGGAGTTCATCCCCTCGGTCGAAAAGGGCCTGAAGGCGCAGAAGGAATCGGGCCTGCTGGCCGGCTTCCCGGTGATCGACTTCAAGGCGACGCTGACCGACGGCAAATACCACGAGGTGGATTCCAACGCGCTGACCTTCGACATCGCGGCGCGCGCGGCGTTCCGCGAGCTGGCGAGCAAGGGCGCGGTCAAGCTGCTCGAGCCGATCATGAAGGTCGAAGTCGTGACGCCGGACGAGTTCACCGGCGGCGTCATCGGCGATCTGCTCGGCCGCCGCGGCCAGGTGCAGGGCCAGGACACGCGCGGCAACGCGGCGGTGATCTCGGCGATGGTCCCGCTTGCCAACATGTTCGGCTACATCAACCAGCTGCGTTCGCAGACCCAGGGTCGCGCGCAATATTCGATGGAGTTCGACCATTACAGCCAGGTGCCGCAGAACATCGCGGACGAAATCAAAGCCAAATACGCCTAATCGGCCTCATGTAGCGAAGCGATAGGCCTTAGAGAGTCACGGAGAGAACAATGGCGAAAGCGAAATTCGAGCGTAACAAGCCGCACTGCAACATCGGGACGATCGGTCATGTGGACCATGGCAAGACGTCTTTGACGGCAGCGATCACGAAGGTGCTTGCGGAGACGGGCGGAGCGACGTTCACGGCGTACGACCAGATCGACAAGGCGCCGGAAGAGAAGGCGCGCGGCATCACGATCTCGACGGCGCATGTGGAGTACGAGACCAAGGCGCGGCACTACGCGCATGTCGACTGCCCCGGGCACGCGGACTATGTGAAGAACATGATCACGGGCGCGGCGCAGATGGACGGCGCGATCCTGGTTGTGTCGGCGGCGGACGGTCCGATGCCGCAGACGCGCGAGCACATTCTTCTGGCGCGCCAGGTGGGCGTTCCGGCGATGGTTGTGTTCCTGAACAAGTGCGACATGGTCGACGATCCGGAGCTTCTGGACCTTGTGGAGATGGAGGTGCGCGAGCTTCTGTCGAGCTACAGCTTCCCGGGCGACGACATCCCGATGATCCGCGGTTCGGCGCTGATGGCGCTTGAGGACAAGGACAAGGAGCTTGGCCACGATGCGATCCTGAAGCTGATGGAAGCGGTGGACAGCTACATCCCGCAGCCGGAGCGTCCGGTTGACCAGCCGTTCATGATGGCGATCGAGGACGTGTTCTCGATCTCGGGCCGCGGCACGGTTGTGACGGGGCGCATCGACCGCGGCGTGGTGAAGGTGGGCGAGGAAGTCGAGATCATCGGCATCCGTCCGACGGTGAAGACGGTGGTGACGGGCGTGGAGATGTTCCGCAAGCTTCTGGACCAGGGCCAGGCTGGCGACAACATCGGCGCGCTGCTGCGCGGCATCGACCGCGAGGGCGTGGAGCGCGGCCAGGTCCTGGCCAAGCCGGGCTCGATCACGCCGCACACCAATTTCGTGGCTGAGGTGTATGTGCTGACGAAGGAAGAGGGCGGGCGTCACACGCCGTTCTTCGGCAACTATCGTCCGCAGTTCTACTTCCGCACGACGGACGTGACGGGGATCGTGAAGCTTCCCGAGGGCACCGAGATGGTGATGCCGGGCGACAATGTCTCGATCGAGGTCGAGCTGATCAGCCCGATCGCGATGGAAGAGAAGCTGCGCTTCTCCATCCGCGAAGGCGGCCGAACCGTCGGCTCCGGCGTCGTCGCGAAGATTGTGAAATAAGCGGAACCGGGATCGAAGGTCTTAAAGACATGCAAAACCAGAACATCCGCATCAGGCTGAAGGCCTTCGACCACCGGATTCTCGACAATTCGACGCGCGAGATCGTGAACACGGCCAAGCGCACCGGCGCCCAGGTCCGGGGGCCCATTCCGCTCCCGACCGGCATCGAGCGCTTCACCGTCAACCGCTCGCCCCACATCGACAAGAAGAGCCGCGAGCAGTTCGAAATCCGGACCCACAAGCGTCTCCTCGACATCATCGATCCCACGCCGCAGACCGTCGACGCTCTGATGAAGCTCGACCTTGCGGCCGGCGTCGACGTCGAGATCAAGCTCTAAGGAACCACGAGATGCGCACAGGCGTCATCACGCAGAAGGTCGGCATGACCAGACTGTTCCTTGAGGACGGCCGGCACGTTCCGGTCACGGTCCTCAAGCTGGACGGCTGCCAGGTCGTCTCCACGCGGACGGAAGAGAAGGACGGCTACACCGCGGTGCAGCTCGGCTCCGGCTTCGCCAAGGCGAAGAACCTGACCAAGGCCGATCGCGGCAATTTCGCGAAAGCCGAAGTCGAACCCAAGCGCAAGGTCGCGGAATTCCGCGTCGACGCGAAGAACCTGCTGGAAGTCGGCGACTTCATCCAGGCGGACCACTTCGTGCCCGGCCAGAAGGTCGACGTCTCCGGCGTCACCATCGGCCGCGGCTTCACCGGTGCGATGAAGCGGTGGAATTTCCGCGGCTTGGAAGCCTCGCATGGCGTGTCGATCTCGCACCGCTCGCTGGGCGGCACGGGCGGCCGTCAGGATCCGGGCAAGACTTTCAAGAACAAGAAGATGCACGGTCATTACGGCACCGACAACATCACGACGCAGAACCTCGAAGTGGCGAAGGTCGACGTCGAGCGCGGCCTGATCATGATCAAGGGTGCCGTGCCGGGCCACAAGGGCGGCTGGGTGATGGTGCGCGACGCGGTCAAGCGTCCGAACGACAAGCTGCCGCTGCCGGGCTCGGTCAGGAAACGCGACGCGGCGCCTGCCGCGCAGACGGCGGAGGGCTGAACGTGAAGACCAAGGTCCTCAAACTGGACAACACTTCGGGCGGCGACGACGTCGAGCTCGACGACGCCATCTTCGGTCTGGAGCCGCGCCCCGACCTGATCCAGCGCGTCGTCGTCTGGCAGCTCGCCAAGCGCCGCTCCGGCCAGCACAAGACGCTGACCCGCGCCGAGGTCAACCGCACCAAGCACCGCGTCGGCAAGCAGAAGGGCGGCGGCACCGCCCGCCACGGCGCCCGTTCCGCGCCGCTGTTCGTCGGCGGCGCCAAGGCGATGGGCCCGGTGTCGCACAGCCACGAATTCGAGCTGCCCAAGAAGGTCCGCGCCCTCGGCCTCCGGCACGCGCTCTCGTCCAAGGCCAAGGCCGGCGAGATCGTGATCCTGGACGAGGCCAAGTCGGCTGCGATCAAGACCGGCGTGCTGGCCAAGCAGTTCGGCGGCCTGGGCGTGGAGAAGGCGCTGATCGTCGACGGCGAGTTCGACAACAACTTCGCGATGAGCGCGCGCAACATCAATCACGTGTCGCTGCTGCCGGCCAAGGGCTTGAACGTCTACGACATCATGCGCAGCGGCAAGCTCGTCCTGACCAGGGCCGCCCTGGCTGCAATTGAAGAAAGACTGGGCTCGGAGCGCGTAGCATGACCTTCTACCATCACGACGTCATCCTCTCGCCGGTCATCACCGAGAAGTCGACCAAGCTCACGGAGACCAACCAGGTCGTGTTCCGCGTGCCGCTCGGCGCCACCAAGCCGAAGATCGCCGCGGCGGTCGCCGAGCTGTTCAAGGTGAAGGTCAAGGCGGTGAACACGGTCACGGTCAAGGGCAAGAAGAAACTGGCCCGCGGCAAGCCGTACAAGCGCAGCGATTTCAAGAAAGCGATCGTCACCCTCGCCGAGGGTGAGCAGATCGACATCACGACGGGACTTTAAGTCATGGCGCTGAAGCAATATCGCCCGACGACTCCCGGTCAGCGCCAGCTGGTGCTGATCGACCGCAGCGGCCTGCACAAGGGCGGCCCGGTGAAGTCGCTGACCGAGGGCAAGAACTCCAAGGGCGGTCGCAACAACACCGGCCGCATCGTCGTGCGCTACCAGGGTGGCGGCCACAAGCAGCGCTACCGCCTGGTGGACTTCAAGCGCCGCAAGTTCAACGAGGCGGCCAAGGTCGAGCGGCTGGAATACGATCCCAACCGCACCTCGTTCATCGCCCTCATCAAGTACAAGGATGGCGAGCTGGCCTACATCCTGGCGCCGCAGCGCTTGGGCGTCGGCGACAGCGTCGTCTCGGGCGACAAGGTGGACGTGAAGCCGGGCAACGCGATGCCGCTTTCGGCGATGCCGGTCGGCACCATCGTGCACAATATCGAGATGAAGCCGGGCAAGGGCGGCCAGATCGCGCGCTCCGCCGGCACCTATGCCCAGTATCTGGGCCGCGATGCGGGCTATGCGCTGCTGCGCCTGAATTCGGGCGAAGTGCGCAAGGTGATGCTGACCTGCATGGCGACGGTGGGCGCGGTGTCGAACCCCGACCACATGAACGAGGTCATCGGCAAGGCCGGCCGCAATGTGTGGAAGGGCAAGCGCCCGCATGTGCGGGGCACCGCGATGAACCCGATCGACCATCCGCATGGCGGCGGCGAAGGCCGCACCAAGGGCGGCCGCCACCCGGTCACGCCGTGGGGCAAGGGCACCAAGGGCAACAAGACCCGCAAGAACAAGCGCACGACGAAGTTCATCGTGCGCACCCGCAAAGGCAAGGCACAGGGCTAACAGATGACTCGCTCGATTTGGAAAGGTCCGTTCGTCGACAGCTACATCCTGAAGAAGGCTGAAGCTGCGCGCAATTCCGGCCGCAAGGACGTGATCAAGACCTGGTCGCGCCGCTCGACGATCCTGCCGCAATTCGTCGGCGTCACCTTCGGCGTCTACAACGGCAAGAAGCACATCCCCGTGCTGATCACCGAAGACATGGTCGGCCACAAGCTCGGCGAATTCTCGCCGACCCGCACCTTCTCCGGCCATTCCGGCGGCGGCGACAAGAAAGCGAAGAGGTCGTAATGGGCAAGACGTCACGCGCCCGCGTTCTTCCCGACACGCACGCCAAGGCGGTCGGGACCATGATCCGCACCTCGCCGCGGAAGCTGAACCTCGTCGCGCAGACCATCCGCGGCAAGAAGGCCGGCGCGGCGCTGAACGAGCTCACCTTCTCGCCCAAGCGCGTCGCCAAGGTCGTCAAGAAGGTGCTGCAGTCGGCGATCGCCAATGCGGAGAACAACCACGACCTCGATGTCGACGACCTGTTCGTGTCGGAAGCGTCGGTCGGCAAGAACCTCGTGATGAAGCGCTTCATGGCGCGCGCCCGCGGCCGCGGCGCGGGCATCCAGAAGCCGTTCGCCCAGATCACCATCGTGGTCCAGGAGAAGCGCGAAGACGCCGAAGAGACGAAGACCAAGGGCAACGCCAAGCGTAAGGCCGCGCCGAAGAAGACCGCCAGCAAAGCGCCGGCACAGGAGACCGCCTAATGGGTCAGAAAGTTAATCCGATCGGTCTGCGTCTGGGCATCAACCGGACCTGGGATTCGCGCTGGTACGCCGGCAAGAAGGATTTCGGCCGGCTGCTCCAGGAAGACATCAAGATCCGCGAATATCTCAGCGAGAAGCTGAAGGCCGCGGGCGTATCGAAGATCGTGATCGAGCGTCCCCACAAGAAGTGCCGCATCACCATCCACTCGGCCCGTCCGGGCGTGGTGATCGGCAAGAAGGGCGCCGACATCGAGAAGCTGAAGAGCGACGTCCAGAAGTTCACCACCGACGAGGTGCACCTCAACATCGTCGAGATCCGCAAGCCGGAGATCGACGCCAAGCTGGTGGCCGAGAACATCGCCCAGCAGCTCGAACGCCGCGTCGCCTTCCGCCGCGTGATGAAGCGCGCCGTGCAATCGGCGCAGCGCCTGGGCGCGCTCGGCATCCGCATCAAGTGCGGCGGCCGTCTCGGCGGCGCCGAGATCGCGCGCGTCGAGTGGTACCATGAAGGCCGCGTGCCGCTTCACACGCTGCGCGCCGATATCGACTACGGCGTCGCCACCGCGAAGACGACCTACGGCACCTGCGGCGTGAAGGTCTGGATCTTCAAGGGCGAGATCATGGAGCACGACCCGATGGCCCAGGACAAGCGGATGGCCGAGGCCGAGCAGGGCCGCGGCGGCCAGGGCCGGGGCGACCAGTCGCGCGAACGCCAGCCCGCGACAGCGCAATAAGAGACGAACATGCAGCAACCCAAGCGCACAAAATTCCGCAAGCAGTTCAAGGGCCGCATCCACGGCGCCGCGAAGTCGGGCACGCATCTGAACTTCGGCGCCTATGGCCTCAAAGCCCTGGAGCCAGAGCGCATCACCGCGCGCGAGATCGAGGCGGCCCGCCGCGCGATCACGCGCCAGATGAAGCGCGCCGGCCGGGTCTGGATCCGCGTCTTCCCGGACGTGCCGGTGTCCAAGAAACCTGCCGAAGTCCGCATGGGCTCGGGCAAGGGCGCGCCGGAATTCTGGGTGGCGAAGATCAAGCCGGGCCGCATCCTGTTCGAGGTCGACGGCGTCGACCACGACACCGCCAAGGAGGCGATGCGCCTGGGCGCGGCGAAGCTCTCGATCGCGACCAAATTCGTCGCGCGCATGGGAGTCTGACGATGGCCAAGAAGACCGACAAGAAGCCCAAGGCGCAGAAGACGACGGCCAAGACGTCGTCCAAGGCGGACGATTTCCGCGCCAAGACGCCGGATGAGCTCGGCACCGAACTGGTGAAGCTGAAGAAGGAGTCGTTCAACCTCCGCTTCCAGCGCGCCAACGGCCAGCTCGAGAAGACCAACCGCGTGCGGGTGGTCCGCCGGACGATCGCGCGCATCGAGACGATTTTGACGGAGCAGCGCCGCAAGCCGGCCGCTACCGGCTGAAGGACAGAGGAACAGGATAATGCCAAAGCGCGTGCTGCAGGGCGTCGTGGTCAGCGACAAGAACGCCAAGACGGTGGTGGTGAAGGTGGAACGCCGTTTCACCCATCCGGTCATGAAGAAGACCGTGCGCCGCTCGAAGAAATATCACGCCCATGACGAGACGGGCGCATACAAATTGGGCGACATCGTTCGCATCCGCGAGTGCCGGCCGCTTTCCAAGCTGAAGACCTGGGAAGCGTTCGAGCGCGTGGCGAAGTAACGCCCCAGGGCCTGGAGTAGAACATATGATTCAGATGTCCACCGAACTCGACGTCGCCGACAATTCCGGCGCGCGCCGCGTGATGTGCATCAAGGTGCTCGGCGGCTCGCACCGCCGCTATGCCGATGTCGGCGACATCATCGTGGTGTCGGTCAAGGAAGCCATCCCGCGCGGCCGCGTCAAGAAGGGCGAAGTGCTGAAAGCCGTCGTCGTGCGCACCGCGCATGGCGTGCGCCGTCCCGACGGCTCGCTGATCCGCTTCGACGGCAATGCCGCGGTGCTGATCAACGCCCAGGGCGAGCCGATCGGCACGCGCATTTTCGGGCCCGTCACCCGCGAACTGCGCGCCAAGAACCAGATGAAGATCATCTCGCTCGCACCGGAGGTGCTGTGATGCCGGCGAAACTGAAGAAAGGCGACCGCGTGGTCGTCACCACGGGCCGCGACAAGGGCAAGAAGGGCGAGATCATCAAGATGATGGACGCGACCCGCGCCCTCGTGTCGGGCGTCAACCTGGTCAAGCGTCACCAGAAGCAGACGCAGAAGCTCCAGGGCGGCATCGTCTCCAAGGAGGCGCCGATCCATTTGTCCAACATCGCGCATGTCGATCCGAAGGACGGCTCGGCCACGCGCATCGGCTGGAAGGTTTTGAACGACGGTCGCAAGGTCCGCTTTGCGAAGAAGTCGGGTGAGGTCATCGATGTCTGAAGCCGGATCCAAGAACCCGAAGGAAGCGGCGCGCGCCGACGCCAAGGCGGCCAAGGGCGCCAAGAAGGAAGGCAAGCGCGAGGTCAACGCCGGCACCAAGGTCGCCGTCGGCGAGCATGCGCGCGACCCGAACTACGTGCCGCGCTTCAAGAAGCGCTATCAGGACGTCATCCGCCCCGAGCTGATGAAGAAGTTCGGCTACAAGAACCTCATGCAGGTGCCGCGGCTGAACAAGGTCGTGCTGAACATCGGCGCGGGCGAAGGCAGCCAGGACACCAAGAAGATCCAGGCGGCGCAGAACGACCTGACCGCGATCGCCGGCCAGAAGGCCGTCATCACGCGCGCCAAGAAGGCGATCTCGACCTTCAAGATCACCGCCGGGCGTCCCGTCGGCGTGAAGGTCACCTTGCGCCGCGACCAGATGTACGAATTCCTCGACCGCTTCGTCACCATAGCGCTGCCGCGCGTGCGCGACTTCCGCGGCGTGAAGGGCACGTCCTTCGACGGCAAGGGCAATTACGCCATGGGCCTGAAGGAGCATATCGTCTTCGTCGAGATCGACTACGACAAGACCGAGACGGTGTGGGGCATGGACATCATCGTCAACACGTCTGCGAAGACCGACGAAGAGGCGCGCGCGCTTCTCGAAGGCTTCCAGTTCCCGTTCGTGAAGTAAGGACAGAACCGATGGCCAAGACCAGCCAGGTCAACCGCAACAAGAAGCGCGAGAAGATGGTCGCGCAATACGCCGTCCGTCGCGCCGCGCTGAAGGCGACGGCGGACAACATGAAGCTGCCGGCGGAGGAGCGCTTCGCGGCGCGGCTCAAGCTGGCCAAGCTGCCGCGCAACTCGTCCAAGGTGCGCATCCATCACCGCTGCGATTTGTCGGGCCGCCCCAAGGGCTATTACCGCAAGGTGAAGCTGTCGCGCATCGCGCTGCGCGACCTCGCGAATTTCGGCCAGATCCCTGGCATGACCAAGGCCAGCTGGTAAGGAGACTGAACGATATGGCTGTCACCGATCCCATTGGCGATCTCCTGACGCGCATCCGCAACGGCCAGCTTCGCGGCCTTGCCAAGATCAGCTCGCCCAATTCGCGGCTGCGCGTGCGCCTGCTCGACGTGCTCAAGGAAGAGGGCTTCATCCGCTCCTATACGGAAGTGGAAGCGAAGACCGGCGCCCGCTCGCTCGAGATCGAACTGAAATACCATGAAGGCCAGCCCGTCATCCGCGAACTCAAGCGGGTGTCGACGCCGGGCCGCCGCGTCTACACGTCGGTCAAGGACTTGAAGCCCCATCGCCAGGGTCTGGGCGTGTCGATCGTCTCCACGCCGAAGGGCGTGATGACCGACAGCCATGCCCGCGACGCGAATGTCGGCGGCGAAGTCCTCTGCCACGTGTTCTAAGGAGCAATCGATGTCTCGTATCGGCAAGAAGCCGGTTCCGCTGCCCAAGGGCGTCACCGCGTCGGTGAGCGGCAAGACCGTGTCCGTCAAGGGCCCCAAGGGCGAGCTGAAGGTGACGCTGGTCCCGGAAGTCGAGGCCACGGTCGGCGAGGACGGCATCACCGTCACGCCCAACAAGGACATGGACCGCGCCGCCGCGATGTGGGGCATGTCCCGCACGCTCGTGAACAACCTCGTCACCGGCGTGACGACCGGCTTCACGTCCAAGCTCGAGATCCAGGGCGTCGGCTACCGCGCCGCGGTGCAGGGCAAGAGCCTGAACCTGCAGCTCGGCTTCAGCCATGACGTGGCCTATCCGATCCCGGACGGCATCACGATTACGGCGGAGAAGCCCACGCTGCTGACGATCGCCGGCAACGACAAGCAGCTCGTCGGCCAGGTCGCGGCCGAGATCCGCGCCTATCGCAAGCCGGAGCCCTACAAGGGCAAGGGCGTGCGGTATGTGGGCGAGTATGTCCGCCGCAAGGAAGGCAAGAAGAAATGACGACGTCTCTTTTCACCCGCCGCCAGAAGCGCACCCGCTTCAAGCTCACCGCCCACGCCTATGGCCGGCCGCGGCTGTCGATCTTCCGCTCGGGCCGCCACATCTACGCGCAGGTCATCGACGACCGCGACCAGACGACGCTCGCCGCCGCCTCGACCAATGAGAAGGACGGCAAGGCGCCCAAGACCTGGAACGTGGAAGCGGCGTCGTCCGTCGGCAAGAAGATCGCCGAGCGCGCGATCGCCAAGGGCGTGAAGCAGGTCGTGTTCGACCGCGGCGGTTACATCTATCACGGGCGCATCAAGGCGCTCGCGGACGCCGCCCGCGAGGGCGGTTTGGAATTCTGAGAAAGAACTGATCCATGGCACGCGAAGAAGGCAGCAGTGAAGGCGGCGGACGTGAGCGCCGCGGCCGTCGGGAACACCGCAACGACCGCGACGACCGCGACAACGAGTTCATCGACAAGCTCGTGCACATCAACCGCGTCGCCAAGGTCGTGAAGGGCGGACGCCGCTTCGGCTTCGCCGCGCTCGTGGTGGTCGGGGACCAGCGCGGCCGCGTCGGCTACGGCCACGGCAAGGCGCGCGAAGTGCCCGAGGCGATCCGCAAGGCGACCGAAGAGGCCAAGAAGTCGATGATCCGCGTGCCGCTGAAGGACGGCCGCACGTTGCATCACGAAGTGCGCGGCCATCACGGCGCCGGCAAGGTCGTGGTTCGTCCGGCGCCCGCCGGTACCGGCGTGATCGCCGGCGGCCCGGCCCGCGCCGTGTTCGAGGCGCTCGGCGTCGGCGACGTGGTGTCGAAGTCGCTCGGCACCTCCAACCCGTACAACCTCGTCCGCGCCGTGTTCGACGCGCTGCTGAACCAGCAGAGCCCGCGCATGGTGGCCCAGCGCCGCGGCCGCAGCGTGACCGACATCATCGCCCGCCGCGAAGGCGGCAAGGGCGAGCCGGCGACCGCCTGATCGCGTAGCTAAGGAACAAGACGATGGCTGAAGAGAAAACAGGCAAGACGGTCACGGTCCGTCAGATTCGCAGCGCGGCGCGCCGTCCGGCGATCCAGGCGGCGACGTTGCGCGGGCTGGGCCTCAAGAAGATGCACGCCGTCCGCACGCTGGAGGACACGCCCTCGGTGCGCGGCATGATTAAATCGATCCAGCACCTCGTCGAAGTGGTCGAAGAAAGCAAGTGAGATGAAGCTCAACGAAATCGCCAACAATCCCGGCGCGCACAAGCACAAGCACAAGGTCGGGCGCGGCTCGTCTTCGGGTCTCGGCAAGACCTCGGGACGCGGCGTCAAGGGCGCCAAGGCCCGCACCGGCACCAAGGTGTACGGCTTCGAAGGCGGCCAGATGCCGCTGCACATGCGCATGCCCAAGCGCGGCTTCAAGAACATCTTCGGCACCCAATTCGCCGAGCTGAATTTGGGCCGCCTGCAGAAGGCGATCGACGAGAAGAAGGTCGATGCCTCGCAGAAGATCACCGGCGAGACGCTGCGCAAGGCCGGCATTGTCCACAAGAGCCGCGACGGCATCCGCCTGCTCGGCACGGGCGAGCTGACCGCCAAGCTGGACATCGAAGTGGCCGGCGCTTCGGCTTCCGCAAAGGAAGCCGTCGAGAAAGCCGGCGGCACGCTGACCGCGACGCACAAGAAGGCCAACTACATGAACAAGAAGGGCGAGCCGGGCAAAAGGAAGCAGCGCCGGGCCAAGGCCGCGGAAAAGCGCGCCGCGCGGGTCGCCTGACACTATAATGAGGCTGCCCCGCGCTTGTCGCGGGGCGAGGCCGTCCCGATATAGAGTCGGCCTGAATCGGGAGTAGGAAATGCCTTCAGCAGCCGAGCAACTGGCCGCGAATTTCAATTTCTCCAGCTTCGGCAAGGCGACCGAGCTGCGCCAGCGCATCTTCTTCACGCTGGGCGCGCTGATCGTCGCCCGCCTGGGCACCTATATCCCGATGCCCGGCATCGACCCCGCCGAGCTGGCGCGCCAGCTGGCGCAGCAATCGGGCGGCCTGCTGGACGTGTTCAACGTGCTGGCTGGCGGCGCGGTGCAGCGCATGGCGATCTTCTCGCTCGGCATCATGCCGTATATCTCCGCCTCGATCATCATCCAGCTGATGACGACCGTGTTTCCCGAGCTCGAGAACCTGAAGAAGGAAGGCGAGGCGGGGCGCAAGGTCATCAACCAGTATACGCGCTACGGCACCGTCGGCCTCGCCGCCATCCAGGCCTATGGCATCGCCATCGGACTGGAGCATTGGGGTCATGTCGTTATCGCGCCCGGCTGGTTCTTCCGCATCTCGGCGGTCATCACGCTGACCGGCGGCACGATCCTGCTGATGTGGATCGGCGAGCAGATCACCTCCAGGGGCGTCGGCAACGGCATCTCGCTCATCATCTTCGCCGGCATCGTCGCGCGCTTTCCGCAATATATCGGCCAGGCCTTCGAATCGATCCGCACCGGCGCGATCGGGCCCATCGTGGTGATCCTCGGCCTCGTCTTCATCGCTGCGCTGGTCACCGGCATCGTGTTCATGGAGCGGGCCCAGCGGCGCCTGCTGGTGCAATATCCAAAGCGACAAGTCGGCAACAAGATGTATGGCGGGGAATCCTCGCACCTGCCGCTGAAGCTCAACGTCTCGGGCGTCATCCCGCCGATCTTCGCCTCGTCGATCCTGCTGATGCCGACCACCATCGCGGGCTTCAACGCGCAGAACATCCCCGACTGGCTGGAGACCATCGTGCGCTATCTCAGCCACGGCCAGCCGCTCTATCTGGTCCTCTACGGCCTGATGATCCTGTTCTTCTCCTTCTTCTACACCTCCATCGTGTTCAACCCGGAGGAGACGGCGGAGAACCTGAAGAAATATGGCGGCTTCATCCCCGGCATCCGCCCCGGCAAGAAGACGGCGGAGCATATCGACTACGTGCTCACCCGCATCACGGTGATCGGCGCGCTCTACCTGGCCGCGATCTGCCTGATCCCGGAGATCGCCTTCAGCTATTACAACGTGCCCTTCTATCTCGGCGGCACGTCGATCCTGATCGTCGTCAGCGTGACGATGGACACGGTTGCGCAGATTCAGAGCCATCTGCTGGCGCAGCAATATGAGGGCCTCATCAAGAAGGCCAAGCTTCGGGGAGCGCGTCGTTGAACATCGTTCTGTTCGGGCCTCCGGGTGCCGGAAAAGGCACCCAGGCCACCGTGCTGCAGGAAAAGCGCGGCCTGCCGCAACTGTCGACCGGCAACATGCTGCGGGCCGCGGCGGATGCCGGCACGGCGCTCGGCAAGATCGTCGCGCCCCTGCTCAAAAAGGGCGAGCTGGTGCCCGACGAACTGGTGATCGACATCATCGCCGAGCGGTTCGATTCGTCCGACTGCGCCAAGGGCGCCGTGTTCGACGGCTTCCCGCGCACCATTCCGCAGGCCGAGGCGCTCGACGCCATGCTCGCCAAGCGCGGCAAGAAGATCGATATCGTCCTGGAACTGAAGGTGAAGGACGAGATTCTCCTCGACCGCGTGAAGCAGCGCATCAAGGAGGGCGGCATCCTGCGGTCCGACGACACGCCGGAGACGCTGCAGCACCGGCTGGACGTCTACTACAAGAACACCGCGCCGCTGCTCGACTATTACGGCAAGCAGGGCAAGGTCGTGACCATCGACGGCATGGCGCCGATCGCCGAAGTCACCAAGGCGATCGACGCCGCGCTCGACACGCACTGACGGCCGTCAGCGCGTCAGCGTGACGAGATCGATATTGGTGTCGCGGTCGACCGCAGCGACATAGACGATCTCGCCTGTCCTGGGATCGACCGCAAAAGTGCTGTACGAATCGGCGCCGGGCGCATAGGCGAGGACTCGATCCGGCCCGCCCGTCACCGGCTGTGCCAGGATGCGCGGGCTCTCGCTCGACGCGAAATCCGGTACCAGGACGTCGTTCCCCAGGAATTCCAGCGGCTGGGCGGACGTGCCGGGGAACTTGCTGTCGATGCGCTTCACGCTGCCGTCGATCCGCCAGATGCCCGGCGTATCCGCGCGGGTCGCGAACGTCCCGTCGCCGCGGATCGCGATGCCGTCCCACTGTTTGGCGGCCACCGGCGTCCGGTGCGCGAGGTTGCCCAGATCGAGCCGGAAAGCGCGCAAGGCGAAGCGGTTGAAGAAGACCAGCCCTTTGCCGTCGGGCGTCCAGGTCGGAAAGCCGAAGCCGATGCTCGGCAGATCGACCGACGCGATGCCGGCGCCTTGCGCCGTCAGCACCCTTAATGTCACGCCGGTGCGTCCCGCCGCGATGATCAGCGCCAGCCGGCTGCCGTCCGGCGACCACCTGAGGCGCGAAAACGGCGTCAGCCCGCCGGCAAGAAGCTGGACCGGCGCGCCGCCCGGCTTCATCACCCACACGGCGTTTTCGCCGGACCGGTTCGACAGGAAGGCGAGGGTGCCGTCGGGCGCATAGCTGGCGAACCAAGTCTGGCCGTTGGCCGGGTCGATGATGTCCGGCTCGGTGCGCGGCGTGGCGCTGGCCCGCGCCAGGTTCTCGCGCCCCACATCGGATTCGATGGCCATGAAACCGCCCGCACCGGCCGCGATGCCGTCGCTTCGGACGGCCGTCGCGTAGAGCAGATACGGCGCGTTTCGGTCGCGCGGATAGGCCCAGACTTCGCTGCCGACGTCGCTCGACCTGTCCACCAGGACGGTTTGCGAATCCTCGGTCCAGGCTACGGAGGAGAAGAACCCGACCTTGCCCAGGGTTTGCTCCGCCGCGTCAGCAAGATCGCGAACCACGATGTCGAGGTTGGAAAAGCCTTCTTCATGCAGATATAGAAGCCGCTTTCCGTCGGGTGACACGCGCAGCGACGGAATGAGTTGCAGCGTCTTTCCGGATGTGGAGGACTGGTTCTGGGCGACGACGGATTGCCGCTCGCCGGTATCGACGTTCAGCCGCCATATCCCGTCGCCGCCGGATGGCGTCCGGTCGGTGTAGTAGACGAACGGGCTGTCGGCCTGCCAGGAGATCGAGGTGGTTTGCGCATCCTTGCATCGCCCGGCCTCCCGTGCGGCGCCGGCGGGGACGGTCGTGACCATGATCCGGCAGGGCTGCCCCGGCTCGGCCGCGACATAGGCCAGGCGCGCGCCGTCCGAAGCCCAACTCGGCGACAGATCGCTGTAGGCGTCGCCGGTGATCCGTAAAGCCTCGCCGCCGGAAATGCTGCGCACATAGATCTTGCGGGACAGCATGTCGGGTCCGGCCGAATAGGCGAGCATCGCGCCGTTGGGCGAAAAGGCCGGATCGCCCTCGAGCGCCAGGGTCGAAATGAAGGCGCGGACCTGCTCGACCTGCCAGTGTCGCGCCGGCCAGGTCAGCCAGGCAGTCAGGACGGCCGCGCCGATGGCCAGCCCGACGACCGGCCATGTCCGGAACGGGTTCCTGGGCTTGGAATTTCCGGACGCCGAATCCGCGACGGCCGCCGTCCTGTCGCCGGCCTGCGGCGCCTTGGCCCGCAGCCGGTAGCCGACGCGCGGAATGGTCTCGATCGTGAACGACGCACCGCCGTCGGACTCGGACAGCCGGCGCAGACGCCCGATGGCGCGGTTGATGGCGTCGTCGCCGACGATCCGACCTTCCCAGCAACAGGCGATGAGCTCGTCGCGCGAGACCACAGCGCCGCCGGCCTGGGCCAGGGCGACCAGCACCTGCATGATCCGCGGCTCCAGAAGTTCCGTCTCCCCGCCGCTGGCCGCGATCTCCCGGCTGGACGGACGGACCCACATCGCGCCAAGCGCAAAGTCGGCCTGTCGGGCCAAATCGATCGGCTTGGAGCCCGAATCCGGCCCCTGAATGTCGTTCATCGGTGAACCATCCGGGATCAATCGGCGATCCATCGGCGCAAGCCCCAATCGGAAAGCCGCCCGATGCGGCCTTATCGGCGCGTCAAACGGCGCAAGCCACCCAGGTGCTCAATGTCCGACGGCCCAGATCCTCCCGGCGCAAGAGTGACGCGATCCCGTGCCGACTATACGCGCGACGGGATGGGGCGGGGCAAGGGGACCGGTCGGCGACCTCTGGATGCGCCCAAACGTTCGAAACCCACGGAGATTCCCATGTCCCTCAGGCTCGCCGGTGCCCTCGCCCTCACACTCCTCGCCACGCCCGCCCTGGCCGGGGGTTCCGCCAAGCCCGCCCTCAAGGTCGATGTCAGCTATGCCGACCTCGATATCGCCTCGGCGGCCGGCGCCCTCGCCCTCGAACAGCGCATCCATGCCGCGGCGGTCGCGGTCTGCGGCCCCGTCGACTCGCATCTCGACACCCGCGGTTCCGCGATTGTCGAGGCCATGCAGGCCAATGCGGCCTGTATCGCGCGGGCCGCAGCCAAGGCCCGGACCCGTGTCGCCGCCCTCCAGAATCGCTCCGACGCGACCCAGATAGCGGCAGCCGGCCATTAGCCCTCCTCATGGGGCAAAGTGACGGTTCCGCCTACCGCGGGCGCCTTGCGATCCCAAGGCGTCCGCGGGCCTTTCCCGGCCGGGCCAAATAAGGCAATTTCGGCTGTTGACTGAGGGGGGTGCATTAATATACTCCGCGCCCTCGCGACAGAAATCCCTGTCCAATCCAGCGGCTTGACGCCTTTTTCCGAAAAGGGCGCGCCTCCGGCTTGGCGGGAATTCTGCCGTTTATCGATTTCGTAAGCCACAGAACGGCTTACAACATGCGGAGAGCTTCGTGGCACGTATCGCCGGCGTCAATATTCCCACCCAGAAGCGGGTCGAAATCGGCCTGCGCTATATCCACGGAATCGGCCCTGCGAAGGCCAAGGAAATTATCGAGCGGGTCGGCATCGAGCCCAGCCGCCGTGTCCACGACCTGACAGACGCCGAAATCATCCAGATCCGCGAAGCGATCGACCGCGACTATCTGGTCGAGGGCGACCTGCGCCGCGAAGTGGCGATGAACATCAAGCGCCTCATGGACTTGGGCTGCTATCGCGGCCTGCGTCACCGCAAGGGCCTGCCGGTCCGCGGTCAGCGCACCCACACCAACGCCCGCACCCGCAAGGGTCCCGCCAAGGCGATCGCCGGCAAGAAGAAAGTGACCAAGTAATCCCATGGCAGTCGCAGAGAAAAAAGCCGGCGCCGGACGCGCCCGCAAGAAGGAAAAGAAGAACATCGTGGTCGGCGTGGCGCATGTCGCCGCGACCTTCAACAACACGATCATCACCATCACCGACGGCCAGGGCAACGCGATCTCGTGGTCGTCCGCCGGCATGATGGGCTTCAAGGGCTCGCGCAAATCGACGCCCTATGCCGCGCAGGTCGCCGCCGAAGACGCCGGCAAGAAGGCCATCGAACACGGTATGCGCACGCTGGAAGTGGAAGTCAGCGGCCCCGGTTCGGGCCGCGAATCGGCGCTTCGCGCGCTGCAGGCCGTCGGCCTCGTCGTCACCTCGATCCGCGACGTGACGCCGATCCCGCACAATGGCTGCCGCCCGCCCAAGCGCCGCAGGGTCTAGGAGCATCGGCCAGGAAACGTGCGCAGCGAAGCGGAGCGGTTTTCCGTCCGGCTGTGCGACCAGGAAAGTGAGTTTCGTTCGGAAGTACCCCTAACCCGTCGACCGTATGGGCGTGATCCGACACGTCCGGGACACGATGAGGAAAGCATATGTTTCAGAAGAACTGGCAAGAACTGATCAAGCCGGGAAAGTTGAAGATCGAAGGCGGCCACGACGCCGGCAAGTCTGCGACGATCACGGCCGAACCTCTGGAGCGCGGCTTCGGCCTGACGCTCGGCAACGCGCTGCGCCGCGTGCTGCTGTCCTCCCTGCAGGGCGCCGCCGTGACCTCGATCCAGATCGAGGGCGTGCTGCATGAATTCTCCTCGATCCCCGGCGTCCGCGAGGACGTGACGGACATCGTGCTGAACGTGAAGCAGCTCGCGCTGCGCATGCATGCCGAAGGCCCCAAGCGCTTGGCGCTCAAGGCGCAAGGCCCGGTGGAAGTCACCGCCGGCATGATCACCGGCACCGCCGATGTCGAGATCCTCAATCCCGAGCTGGTGCTCTGCACCATCGACGAGAAGGTCGAGCTGCGCATGGAGCTCGCGGTGGCGACCGGCAAGGGCTATGTCCCGGCCGACCGCAACCGCCCGGAAGACGCGCCGATCGGCCTGATCCCGGTCGACAGCCTGTTCAGCCCGGTCAAGAAGGTCTCCTACAAGGTCGAGAACACCCGCGAGGGCCAGATCCTCGACTACGACAAGCTGACGCTGACGGTCGAGACCAACGGCGCGGTCACGCCGGACAATGCGGTGGCCTACGCCGCGCGCATCCTGCAGGACCAGCTCCAGGTCTTCATCAATTTCGAGGAGCCGCGCGAACGCGTCGCCGAGGAAGCCAAGCCGGATCTCGCCTTCAACCCGGTGCTGCTGAAGAAGGTCGACGAACTCGAATTGTCGGTCCGTTCGGCCAACTGCCTGAAGAACGACAACATCGTCTATATCGGCGACCTGATCCAGAAGACGGAAGCGGAGATGCTCCGTACGCCGAACTTCGGCCGCAAGTCGCTGAACGAGATCAAGGCGGTGCTCGCCGAAATGGGCCTGCATCTGGGCATGGAAGTGCCCGGCTGGCCGCCGGAGAACATCGAAGACCTCGCCAAGCGTTACGAGGACCAGTACTAGCTCGCCTACCGGGGCGCTCTAAACGGCGCCCCGGCGGATATCGAAGAGAGAACACCATGCGCCATCGCAATGCCGGCCGGAAGCTCAACATCACCTCGTCGCATCGCACCGCGATGTTCGCGAACATGATGGCGGCGCTGATCAAGCACGAGCAGATCAAGACCACGCTGCCCAAGGCCAAGACCATCCGCCCGGTGGTGGAGAAGCTGGTGACGCTGTCGCGCCGCGGGCCGGCCGACCTGCACGCTCGCCGCCAGGCGCTGGCCCAGATCCGCGACGCGGACCAGGTCAAGAAGCTGTTCGACGTGATCGGCCCGCGCTATGCCAAGCGCCCCGGCGGCTACACCCGCGTGCTGAAGGCCGGCTTCCGCCATGGCGACAACGCGCCGATGGCGTTCATCGAGTTCATCGACCGCGACGTCGACGCCAAGGGCCTGGATTCGGGTCCGGTCGAGATCCGCGACGCGGACGGTGACGAGTAGTCTCGCCGCAGCGACGATCGGATCGGGCGGCTGCGGCCGCCCTTTTCGTTTTCAGAGCCAGGCTTCGCTGCCGGCGCCCAGCGCTTCCTGCAGCACCGCGTCGGTCGGCAGGCGCGCCATGCCGCGCGGCGCCTGCAGCGGCGGACCGACCACGCGGCCGTGCAGCAGGCGGAAATCCGCCGCCGTGGCGAGGCCGAGCGTGCGGGTGTCCTCGACGTTCAGGATCATCGCGGGCAGGTATGACATTCGGCTGGCATTGCCGAGGCGGGTGATGTCGTCGCCGATCTTCGTCGGGGCGTTGGTTTCCTTGGAGGCGTCGAGGAAGATGCCGCTGATGCCGCTGCCGAAATAGGCGTTGAAGTTGCGGCAGCCGCTGGCGACGCCGGCGACGATATGCCCGAACGGCCGCAGCGTCATCGCCAAATCCGCCAGGCGCGACTGCGTTACGCCCAGCGGCACGTCGGTCAGCAGGAACATGAGATACTGGCGATAGGTGCCGGGCAGTCCGCGGCAGGTCAGGACGAACTCCGTGCGGCCGACCGGCGCGCACAGGGTCTCGAACGAAAGCGGGATTCCCAGCAGGAAGCGCTCGCCGTCCTTCTGCAGCTTGCTGAGCTGTCCCACGCCGCGCTTGAGGCAGGCCAGTTCGACGGTGATGCGCTCGCGCAGCGTCAGGTCCTTCATCCGCAGCATCTCGGATGGCGCGTCCTCGCAGAAGATCGCCTCAGGCACGCATAGATAGGTCGAGATCACCTGGTGCCGCACGTCCCATATCGGTTCGAAACGGTGCGTGACGCTGACGGCGGAGCGCCGGATCCGTTCCGGCGGAGCGGTGGCGCTCTCGCCGGCCGGCACCCGCTTGCTGCGCCTCCGCCCTTCGGAGGAATGCAGCTCCTCCGACTGCGCCTTGTCGGCCAGCCGGGCCAGGATCTCGGCGCGGATGGGCTGGCCCTTGATGTTCTCGGCCCCATCCGGCTCGGCGATCTCGATCTGCACCCGGTCGAGCGCGCAGGTGCCGTAGAGCGCCGCCTCGAATTCGCGCGCCAGGCGGATCACGAACACCGTCCCGGAATCGCCCTGCAGGTGCGGCGTGACCGCGAGATAGCGCGTCTCGTCGAGCTTCTCGAAATAGCAGTCGGGCGTCATGCGCGCGTGGATGATGGCTTCGAACTTGCCGCAGACGGCCTCGCTGAGTTCGTTCCACAACGGCCCGGCCGCGGCGCGCGCCGGCGACAGGTCGATGATGTGCACGCTGCGATTGCCGAAATGCTCGGCCGGTATGGGCGCATGCAGCGGTGTCGATATCGGTTTCTGCACGGGGGCGACCGCGTATTTCTCTCGCTGCCTGACGCAGCGCGCCAAGCCGGATTCATTTCCATGGGAGATTGGGATGACCGCGTTAATATAGGTTTATCCCCGGTGCGTCCGCGCCGATCTCGGCAAAGATTTGGTAAAGCGGCGACGGAGATTTCGAGACTATCTTGAAAGCGGCGCTTCAGTTTTGCTTTATTCGGCACCGTGCGGCAGTACCCTGCAGATCGTCCGCGGCCCAACCGAGATTCGAGGAAACAGCATGTTACGCTTCGTCCGGCCGCGCCGGCTTGCGGCGGTGATCGCCGCCCTGATCTTTCCCGCCTTTGCCGCGGCCGCGCCGACGGTTCCCGGCTCCATGCCGCAGATCCAACTCACCTTCGCGCCCGTCGTCAAACGCATCGCGCCGGCGGTGGTGAACGTCTATGCGCGCACCGTCGTGCAGGCGCCGACCAATCCGTTCTTCAGCGACCCGCTGTTCGCGCAGCTCTTCGGCAATCCGGGGCTGCGCCAGCGCGTGCAGCAATCGCTGGGCTCGGGCGTCATCGTGCGCGCCGATGGCGTGATCCTGACCAACAATCACGTGGTGCAGGGCGGCACCGACATCGTGGTCGCGCTGGCCGACAAGCGCGAGTTCAAGGCCAAGGTCCTCCTGGCCGACCCGCGCACCGATCTGGCGGTGCTGAAGATCGATGCCAAGGGCGAGCAGCTTTCCGTCGTGCCCTTCGCCGACAGCGACAAGGTGCAGGTGGGCGACCTGGTGCTGGCGGTGGGCGATCCGTTCGGCGTCGGCCAGACGGTGACGATGGGCATCGTCTCGGCGCTGGCGCGCACCCAGGTGTCGGCCTCCGACTACCAGTTCTTCATCCAGACCGACGCGGCGATCAATCCGGGCAATTCCGGCGGCGCGCTGGTGACGTCGGATGGACGGCTCGCCGGCATCAACACGTCGATCCTGTCGCGCACGGGCGAGTCCATCGGCATCGGCTTCGCGATCCCCGCCAACCTGGCGCGGCGGGTGCTGGAGGGCGCGCTGGGCGGCGGCGTCAAGCTCGCCTGGGTCGGCGCCGACGGACAGCCGGTGACCGCCGACATCGCCGCCAGCCTCGGCATCCCGGTGCCCAATGGCGTGGTGCTGAAGAGCGTCTATCCCGATGGACCCGCCGCTCGGGCCGGCCTGCATGTCGGCGACGTCATTTTCTCGGTCGACGGCCAGCCGGTCAGCGACATGCAATCGCTCAATTACCGCATCGCCACGCGCAAGCCGGGCGACGTGGTGAAGATGCATGTCCACCTGGGACGGAGCGCCGCCGATATCGCAGTGACGCTGGCGCTGCCCCCGGAGAATCCGCCGCGCGACCTGCAGACCGTCGGCGGACGCAATCCGCTGACCGGCGCAAAAATCGAGAACCTGTCCCCGGCCGTGGCGATGGAGCTGCAATTGCCGCTGATGGCGCGGGGCGTCGTGATCGTGTCGGTGGCGGCCGGTACCCCCGTCCGGTGGCTACGGCTTCCAGACCGGCGACGTCGTGCGCGGTGTCAACGGCATCGCGATTACCGGCACCGGCCAGCTCCTGAGCGCGCTCGCGGCGGCCAATGCCTGGTCGCTGGTGGTCGATCGCGGCGGCCAGCGGATGACCCTGAACGTCCAGGGGTGATATTGTAGTCTTCTGCAACATATTGCGACAAAAGAGAAAAACGCGACCGCCGTGAAGCCATTCGGCGCGCCGGGGCGTTGTACGGGCAAGGGGGTGTGTTGCTGCAAGAAGAAGAGGCACTTATATCATGAATGTCCGTCTACTGATTTCCACTGCGGCCGTCGCCGCGCTCCTGTCGACCGCCGGCGCCAGCGCGCAGGGCTGGTATGTTTCCGTCCTCGGCGGGCCGACCCTCGAACAACCGCATATCACGCTTGGCGGCGCCAACGGCTACCGCTCCACCACCGGGTTCAATGCGGGCGGCCGCATCGGCTACGATCTCGATAGCTGGGTGCCGTGGCAGGGGTTTTCGCTGGAAGGCGACGTTTTCTATACGCAGGCCCATCTCGACGCCAGCGACACGGCGCAGACCAGTTCTCTGAGCGGGATGGGAAACCTGATCTATCATGTCAACACCGGCTGGCCGGTCGGCATCTATGGCGGCGCAGGCGCCGGCGCGGTGAGCACGCGGCTGCGGAGCGGCGATACGGAGGATTCGAGCACCGTCTTTGGCTGGCAAGGCATCGGCGGAGTCGATTATGCCTTCGCGCCGGACACCAAGCTGTTCGCCGAATACCGCTACCTGAATGCGCGCGATGCCAATCTTGTGCTGCCGGGCGGCGGCTTCGGGCGGGTCGGCAATACGTCGAACAACGTTTCGGTGGGTTTGAAGTTCGAGATGTGACGAATACCGCTCCGCGCGCCGGAAGGCGTGCGGAGCGCCTTCCGTTAGGGGATGCCGGAACCGTCGGCGTTCCGCTATAGTTCTTTCCTCATGAGCGATCTGTTCGAGGCCGGAGGATTGGACGAAGACGCGCCGCGGCCGTTGGCCGACCGGCTGCGTCCGACGTCGCTCGCCGAGGTCGTCGGCCAGGACCACATCATCGGCTCCGAAGGCCCGATCGGGCGCATGATTGCTTTGGGGCGCCCGCATTCGATCATCCTGTGGGGCCCGCCGGGCACCGGCAAGACGACCATCGCGCGGCTTCTCTCGACCGCGTTCAAGCTGCATTTCGAGCAGCTCTCGGCGGTGTTCTCCGGCGTCGCCGACCTCAAGAAGACGTTCGAGGCGGCGCGCCAGCGGCGCAAGATGGGGCAGGGCACGCTGCTCTTCGTCGACGAGATCCACCGCTTCAACCGCAGCCAGCAGGACTCGTTCCTGCCGGTGGTCGAGGACGGCACCGTGGTGCTGGTCGGTGCGACGACGGAGAACCCGTCTTTCGAGTTGAACGGCGCGCTGCTGTCGCGCGCCCAGGTGCTGGTGCTGCGCCGGCTCGACGACGCGGCGTTGGAGGAATTGCTGAAACGCGCCGAAGCGCATTTCGGCGAGACGCTCAAGCTGACCGACGACGCGCGCGCGTCGCTGCGCGCCATGGCGGACGGCGACGGCCGTTACCTGCTGAACCTGGTCGAGGAATTGTCGAGCATCAGGACGGTCAAGCCGCTCGATCCCGCGGCACTGGTGAAGGCGGTGCAGAAGCGCGCGCCGCTCTACGACAAGAGCCGGGAGGAGCACTACAACATCATCTCCGCGCTGCATAAGTCGATCCGCGGCAGCGATCCCGACGCGGCGCTGTATTGGCTGGCGCGCATGCTGGTCGGCGGCGAGGAGCCGCTCTACATCGCCCGCCGCCTGGTGCGCGCGGCGGTGGAGGATATCGGCCTGGCCGATCCGCAGGCGCTCGTGCAGGCGCTGGCCGCCAAGGACATGTTCGATTTTCTCGGGTCTCCCGAGGGCGAGATCGCGCTCGCCCAGACCGTGCTCTATCTCGCGAGCGCGCCCAAATCGAACGCCGTTTATGTGGCGCTGGGCGCTGCCAAGCGCGCCGCCCGCGAGCATGGCTCGCTGATGCCGCCGGCCCACATCCTGAACGCGCCGACAAAGCTGATGAAGACCCTCGGCTATGGTGCCGGCTACGAATACGATCATGCCACGGAGGAGGGGTTCTCCGGCCAGAACTACTTCCCCGACGGGATGGCGCGCGAGCAATTCTACACGCCCAAGGAGACCGGCTTCGAACGCGATATCGCCAAGCGGCTGGAGTACTGGGCGAAGCTGCGGGCGAAGAAGAGCGGCGGCGATCAGACCTGATTGTCGTCTCCCCTCGCTTCGCTCGGCGGGGGATGACAGCAGAGTGTCGGAATCTGTTATAGCTCGTCTGCAACACCGGTGCCTTCACGCATGCAATTCTCGATTCTTCTTGCCGTCGCGCTCGGCGGCGCACTGGGTTCTCTGCTTCGCTATTTCGTGGCGACCGCCATCCAGACGCCGGCCTCGGCTGGCTATCCGTGGGGTATCTTCATCGTCAACATCTCGGGCGGTTTTCTGATGGGGCTGATCGTGGAGGCGAGCGCGCTGAAGCTGCAGCTTTCGCCGGAGCTGCGCGCCTTCCTGACGGTGGGCATCCTCGGCGGCTACACCACCTTCTCGACCTTCTCGCTGGACAGCGTGATGCTGATCCAGCGCGGCGCCTATGCCAGCGCCGCGGCCTATATCGTCGGCTCGACGGCGCTGTCGATCCTGGCGCTGTTCGCCGGGCTGTGGCTGGTGCGTGCCGTCGCATGACCGACACCGCCCGCATCGCCCATGACGAGGACGGCATCCGCGTCGACCGCTGGTTCAAGCGGCACTATCCGGCGCTCACGCACGGCCGGCTGGAGAAGCTGCTGCGCACCGGTCAGGTGCGGCTCGACGGCAAGCGCATCAAGGCGGCGGACCGCGTCGGCGCCGGCCAGACCGTGCGCCTGCCGCCGCAGGTCGTGCATGGCGAGCTGACCGAGAAGCCTGCGGCGAAAACCCGGGCGCCGGTGCGCGGCAGCCTGGAGGATCTCGTCCTCTACATGGACAAGAACGTCATCGTGCTGAACAAGCCGTCGGGTCTCGCCACCCAGGGCGGCAGCGGGCTGACACAGCATGTCGACGGCATGCTGGACAGCCTGGCGTTCGAGAAGAAGACGCGCCCCAAGCTGGTGCATCGGCTCGACCGCGACACCTCCGGCGTGCTGGTCGTCGCCCGCACCGCGCCGGCCGCCGCGGAGCTGTCGCGGGCGCTGGCGACGCGCGATGCGCAGAAAATCTACTGGGCGCTGGTCAAGGGCGTGCCGAAGGTCAAGCGCGGCACGATCAAGGCGGCGCTGGCGAAAGAGGGCGGCTTTGGCCCGCGCGGCCGCGACGAGCGCATGACCACGGTCGACGCGGCGGACGAGGGCGCCAAGGACGCGGTCACCGATTTCGTCGTGATCGACACCGCGGGCGAGGAATTCGCCTGGCTGGCGGTCAAACCGCTGACCGGCCGCACCCACCAGATCCGCGTGCACCTGGCCTCCATCGGCACGCCCATCGTCGGCGATTTCAAATATGGCGGCACCGATGTGCGCGGCAAGGGCGAGATCGAGAACCGCCTGCACCTGCATGCCCGTTCCATCGACATCGCGCGGCCGGACGGCGGACGGCTGCATGCCGACGCGCCGCTGCCGCCGCACATGTTAAAGTCGTGGGCGCTTCTGGGCTTCGATCCGGAGCGCAAGACCAACCCGTTCGAACGGAAAAAGAAGACATGAAACCGCGGCCGCCCTTCCTTCGGAATTGGCGCGCGCTCGAACCCAAGGCGCCGGCACCGTCCGCGTCCGGCGAGCAGATGGGCTACATGGCGTCCTTCGCCGACGCCACCGGCCTGTCGCGGCTCAAGATCGCCCATCTGCGCTTGCAGCCGGGCGCCCGCTCCAACGTGCCGGGTGCCTATCGCGACGAGGAGGAGTTCTTCTTCGTGCTGGAGGGCGCCCCCGATCTGTGGATCGACGGCCATCTCCACGGCCTGCGCGAAGGCGACGGCATCGCCTTCAACGACCGTACCGGCATCGCGCACACGCTGATCAACAACACGGATGCGGATGTGCGGCTGTTCGTGTTCGGCGAGGCGACCCGGTTGCGGTCGCAATTCCATCTACCGCTGCCCGCCGACGCCGAGAGCAATGCGACGCTCAAGGCGATGGGCAAGCTGTGGCAGGATCCGCCCAGGCGCAAGCTCGGCCCCAACACCGCGCGCGCCGGCGATACGACCGGCCGCAAGCGTGCGCGGCCGGACTATGTCGCCCATTGGCGCGACATCCTGGAGAAGGACGAAGGCAGCTATCCCGGCAGCCTGGAGCCGCACGGCATCGACGCGCCGTTCGGGCGCCGCGCGCGGTTCTCGCGCATCGGGATCCATCTCGAAGTGCTGCCCGCCGGCCGCCGCACCTCCTGGCCGCATGCCGAGCGCGACGAGGAGGAATTCGTCTATGTCGTGCAGGGCGCCGTCGACGCCTGGATCGACGGCCATCTTCATCCGATGCGCGAAGGCGATTTCGTCGGCTTCGAAGCGCGTACCAACATCACCCATGTCGTCATCAACAACAGCGGCGAAGACGCGCTGCTGCTGGTTGGCGGCGAGGCCAATCGCCAGCGCAACCAGTTCTGGTATCCCTACCATCCGCACCGCGACAAGGAGATAGGAAAAGATCTCTGGTTCGATCATCCCAAGCCGAAGCTCGGCCCGCATGACGGGTTGCCCGATGCCGTGCGCGACCGCCTGCCCAAGGCGGCGCGCAAGAATCCGGTCGCCGCCAACCGCGCGGCAATGAAGCTGAAGGCGATCAGGACGAAATGAAGCGCTTTTACAAGACCGTCGCTGTCGGTGGCGACAACGCGATCCTGCTCGACGGCCGGACGGTGAAGACTCCCGCGGGCGCACCGCTGGCGCCGCCGTCGCGCGCGCTGGCCGAGGCGGTGGCCGACGAATGGCGCCGGCAGGGCGACAAGGTCGTTCCCGCCTCCATGCCGCTGACGAAGCTTGCCAACACCGCGATCGATCAGGTGCCCAGGCACCGGGAGGCCCTGATCAAGGAGCTCACCGGCTTCGGCGGCGCGGATCTGCTCTCCTATCGCGCGGAAGAGGGGGCGCTCGCCGCGCGCCAGGCGGCGCAGTGGGACGAACTGCTCGACTGGGCCAACGAGACGCTGGACGCGCATCTTTCCGTAACGACGGGCCTCGTCCATGTCCCGCAGCCGCCCGAGACGCTCGCCGCTTTCGCGCGTGTGCTGGCGGCGCAGGACGACTGGACGCTGTCGGCGCTGCAGACCCTGACCACCATCACCGGCTCGCTGGTGCTGGCGCTGGCGGTGGCCGCCGGCGAGCTGACCACCGCAGAAGCGTTCGCGCTGTCGCGACTGGACGAGGACTACCAGGCCGAGAAATGGGGTGAGGACCACGAAGCCAGAAAGCGCGCCGACGCGCTGGCCGCCGAACTCGACAGCGCCGGCAAATTCATCGCGCTGGCAAGGGCTTGACCGGCGCGGCGGCGGATAACAGTCTCCGCTCACCGTCATTCCAGCGCCAGGCCAAGCCCCGATGAAACAAGTCCTCCACGATCTCGACGAACGCCGCCGCAAAGCCAAACTCGGCGGCGGCGAGGCCCGCATCGCGGCGCAGCACGCGCGCGGCAAGCTGACGGCGCGCGAGCGGGTCGAGCTGCTGCTCGACGCCAATTCGTTCGAGGAGTTCGACATGTTCGTCGAGCACCGCAACACCGATTTCGATACCGACAAGAACCGCTTTCCCGGCGACGGCGTCGTCACCGGCTGGGGCACGATAAACGGCCGCATGGTCTATGTCTTCGCCAAGGATTTCACCGTGCTGGGCGGCTCGACCTCCGAATGGCACGCGCAGAAGATCTGCAAGATCCAGGACATGGCGATGCAGAACGGTGCGCCCTGCATCGGCCTGTTCGATTCGGGCGGCGCCCGCATCCAGGAAGGCGTTGGCAGTCTCGCGGCCTATGGCGAAGTCTTCAAGCGCAACGTGCTGGCCTCCGGCGTGGTGCCGCAGCTTTCCGTCATCATGGGCCCGTGCGCCGGCGGCGACGTCTATTCGCCGGCGATGACCGATTTCATCTTCATGGTGCGCGACACCTCCTACATGTTCATCACCGGTCCCGAAGTGGTGAAGACTGTGACGCATGAGGACGTGACGCCCGAAGGCCTGGGCGGCGCCAAGGTCCATACGACGAAATCCTCTGTCGCCGACGGCGCCTATGACAACGACGTGATCTGCCTGGAGGAGATGCGCCGGCTCTACGACTTCCTGCCGCTCAACAACCGCGACAAGGCCCCGACCTGGCCGACGCTGGACGATCCGCGGCGCGAGGAGTTGTCGCTCGACACGCTGGTGCCGGAAAACCCCAACAAGCCCTACGACATGAAGGAGCTGATCCTGAAGGTCGCCGACGAGGGCGACTTTTTCGAGATCGGCGAGGCCTTCGCCCGCAACATCATCACCGGCTTCGGCCGCATCGAAGGCTCGACCGTCGGCTTCGTCGCCAACCAGCCGATGGTGCTGGCCGGCGTGCTCGACAGCGACGCGTCCCGCAAGGCGGCGCGCTTCGTGCGCTTCTGCGACTGCTTCAATATCCCGATCGTCACCTTCGTGGACGTCCCCGGCTTCCTGCCCGGCGTGGCGCAGGAGCATGGCGGCATCATCAAGCACGGCGCCAAGCTGCTGTTCGCCTTCACCGAGGCGACGGTGCCCAAGGTGACGGTGATCACCCGCAAGGCCTATGGCGGCGCCTATGACGTCATGGCGTCCAAGCACATGCGCGCCGACGTGAACTATGCCTGGCCCAGCGCGCAGATCGCGGTGATGGGCGCCAAGGGCGCGGTCGAGATCATCTTCCGCAATGAGCGCGGCAATCCGGGCGCCATCGCCGAACGGACCAAGGAATACGAAGACCGCTTCCTCAATCCGTTCGTCGCGGCGTCACGCGGCTATATCGACGACGTCATCCGCCCGCACGCGACCCGCTGGCGCATCGCGCGCAGCCTGCGCATGCTGCGCAACAAGCAGGTGCCGCAGATCTGGAAGAAGCACGACAACATTCCGCTTTAGGAACGTGCCGCTCAGTGCTCCGCCGGCGGGACCGCCACGGGGGCCGGGTTCATGCCGGACGCGCTCTTGGCACATTTGTCGCCATGGGCGGAGACGCCGGCATCGAGGTCCGAGCCGGTCGTGCCGGCGCGCGGCGCCATGCTGGAGGCCGTCAGGGCGGCGCCGGCCGCGGGCGCGGCCGCATCGGTCGAGGGCGCGCAGTTGGCCGAGGTCGACGCGGTGAGCGTGCGGTTGCTGTCCTGGCTGGAAATATTGGGATTGTGGTTGGGGCCGGTCGCCTCGGCGAGGACCGGTGTCGAAAGCGCAAACAAGGCCGCAGCCGCGAGGCTGCATTTCAAGGCGGATTTCATGGGGCTCTCCGGGCGGACTGTTTCCGCCGATTTGGTGCAGCCTATCACGCCAAGTGTGAACAAATAAGGCCGGTCCGTCCGGCCGCGGCCTTCCCGTACTATGCTGTGTGCAACGATAACAGCATCCGGGCAGGCGCGCGGCGGGCGGGGCCACTGAAGCTTTCAGGAGGCACCATGTCCGATTTCACCATGCCGCTGGGCGGCAATGTCACCCAATCCATCCTGCCCTGGACTTGGGCGTTCAATGGCGGCCAGCAATTCGGCCTGTTCAACATCTATCTGGGCCAGTCGTCGAACCCGGCGGTCGAACGCGAGGCGCTGGACGTGGCCAGCTACGGCAAGCAGCTCGGCCGCATCGAGGATGCGCTGATGGTGCTGGTCAACCGCCTGCCGGCCGACCTCGAAGGGGCCGACAAGGACGCCATCGACGACCTGAAATCGATGCTGCACGAGATCGCGCTGGTGAAAAAGCGCCACAAGGGCACGGCCTAGTCAGCCGGCTGCCGCCCAGCACTCCATCTCGACCCGCGCGCCCAGGATGAGCTGATGGGCGCCGATGGCGGTGCGGGCGGGGGAAGCGGCCGGGCGGGAAATAAGGGACGTAGATCGCATTGAAGGCGCTCCATTCTGCCATGTCGGCAAAATAGACGACGCATTTGAAGACGCGGTCGAAGCCGACGCCGCATTCCTTCAGCACGGCGGCGATGTTCTCCATCATCTGGCGGCTCTCCGCTTCGATGCCGCCGGGCACAAGCTCCATCTTGCCGGGCAGGTTGCCGATGGCGCCCGAGAGATAGAACACGCCGTCCGTCTTGACCGCCTGGCTGAACGGCAGCCCCGCCGCCCTGGCGGCCGGTGAATTGATGAATTCCAGCACTGTAAATTCCTCCCATACCCCGTGACGGAGCGATGACAACCCGTATGATGCTGCGCCGTCCACTCCTCGGAGGATTCGTGAACCGCCGCCTGATGGCCGTCGCGCTCGCTGCGCTGGCCGCACCTGCAATGCTCTATGCCGCAACCGCGCCGGTCTATCCAGCGCATCCGGTCACCGTGCCCGAGATCGTCGCCGCCGACGTGATGGCGCGCGACCGGGCGCTGTCCGACGACGCGTTCCAGGGGCGCGGTCCGGGCACCAAGGCGGGCGAGGCGGCGGCGCAATGGCTGGCCGACGAGATGAAGCGCATCGGCCTCAAGCCGGGTAACCACGGCAGCTATTTCCAAAATGTGCCGTCGGTAAACATCGCGCTGGATCCGGCCAGATCGTCGCTGCGCTTCAACACGCCGTCGGGCGCGATCGTGCCCAACTTTCCCGAGGCCACCGTCTACTGGACGCCGCAATACGCCTCGCCCGACGTTGACGTAAAGGCCTCGCCGCTGGTGTTCGTCGGCTATGGCGTCGTGGCGCCGGAATATCACTGGAACGACTACGCCGGCATCGACGTGAAGGGCAAGACGGTCGTCATCCTGATCAACGATCCGGGCAATGAGGATCGTCCCGGCGATCCGGCCTTCTTCAAGGGCCGCGCCATGACCTATTACGGCCGCTGGACCTACAAGTTCGAGGAGGCCGCGCGCCAAGGCGCCGCCGCCGCGATCATCGTGCACGAGACCGGCCCCGCCGCCTATGGCTGGCAGGTGGTGCGCAACTCCAATTCGGGCAACAAGCTCTGGCTGGCGGAGACGAACCGCAATGCCGACCGCGTGCCGATCCAGGGCTGGATCACGCTGGACACCGCGCACGAGCTCTTCAAGCGCGCCAATCTCGACTACGACGCGTTGAAGGTGGCCGCCAACAAGCCGGGCTTCCACGCGGTGGACATGGCCGGCGAGACGCTCGACGTCCACGCCCATTCGTCCTTCGCGCTGCTCAACACCCGCAATGTGATCGGCATCGTGCCGGGCGCCAAACATCCAGACCAGTATTTCCTCTATACCGGCCATTGGGACCATCTTGGCGTGAAGCCCGACGTCGCAGGCCCGGACAAGATCTACAACGGCGCCATCGACAATGCGATGGGCGCGTCCAGCGTGTTGGAGATCGGCGAGGCCTTCGCGCACGGTCCCAGGCCCCAGCGCAGCATCGTGATCATCAACTGGACGCTGGAAGAGCAGGGCCTGCTGGGCTCGGAATATTTCGCGCATCATCCGGTGTTTCCGCTGAGCCACATCGTCGGCGGCGTGAACCTCGACGGCGGCCTGCCGCATGGCCACGCCCGCGACATGGTGCTGGTCGGCAGCGGCGCCTCCGAGCTCGAAGACATGCTGGCCGACGTGCTCAAGACCCAGGACCGCACCATCTCGCCCGACCCGGAGCCCGAGAAGGGCGGCTTCTACCGCTCCGACCATATTTCGCTCAGCAGGGTCGGCGTGCCGATGCTCGATCCGGCCGGCGCCAGCGATCTCGTGATCGGCGGCAAGGAGGCGGCGCAGCGCATCCGCGACGATTACCGCACCAACCACTACCACCAGCCGTCCGACGAGTTCGATCCCAGCTGGGACATCTCCGGCGTGATCGACGATCTTCAGGCGCTCTACACGCTGGGCGACACGCTGGCCAATTCGGACCGCTGGCCGAACTGGTACAAGGACAATGAATTCCGCGCCGTCCGCGACAAGAGCTTGGCCCGATAACCTCTACCGCTCGCGGGATAGGTTATCGCCCGCCGCCAGTTGCGCCACGCGCCGTGCCGCATGTTCGATGTGGATCAGCCGGCGCTTGAGCACCGACATGCCGTTGGGCTGGTAGAGATCATCGCGCGCGGTCTTGGCCAGGCGGGGCGGGGTCTTGTCCGGCGCCGGTGCGCCCAGGATGGCGACCACGCGGGCGCGCATCTCGGCGGTGAGCGTTTCGGCGGACGGCAGCTTGTCGAGCTCGGACCCGCGCATCGTGAACAGCACCTGCATCGAGGTGAGGTCGGACAGCAGCAGATAGTTCGCCGCCAGCAGCGCGTTCAGCCGCGCCAGAAGCTCCTTGCCGGTGTTCGGCTCGCCGGCGATGCGGCGGATGGCGCCGGACATCGCTGCCACCGCATCGAACAATCGCTTGCGCGCCAGCCGGTAGGTCTGCTCGACGCGCTGGCGGGTCATCGCCTCGGCGGCGAATTCGCGGTCGGCCTTCAGCAGCGCGGCGATGGTGCGCGGCAGCTCGCCGCGCTCCCAATTGGGCAGCAGGAAGGCGAAGACATAGGACAGCGCGGCGCCGATCAGCGTGTCGATCACCCGCTCGCCCAGCGCGTGCTGGGCGTGCGGCTGGAGGAAATGCAGCAGCAGCAGCGACGACACCGAGGCGGACGCCGCCGTGACGCGATAGTTCACAGCGCCGAACGCGTGGCTCACCCCGGTGGCCAGCGCCACGAAGGCGAGCAGATAGCCGACCGGCACGAAGTCCTGCAGCGCCGCTGCCAGCACGCAGCCGACCAAGGTGCCGACGATGCGGTCCCAGCGCCGCTGCCGCGTCACGCTGTAATTGGCGCGCATGATCAGTGCGGTGGTCAGCAGGATCCAGCTGGCATGGGCGAATTTGGGGAAGGCTACGGTCAGCGCCAGCCCCGCCGTCATCGCCAGTGCCAGCCGCACCGCATAGCGGAAGGCCGGCACGCCGAAGCCGATCTGGGCGCGCAGATGGGCAAAGCCGCGCGGCCCGACCTGGCGGAACAGCGCGAGATCGGCGCGGGGCGCGATGGGGTCGCTCGAACCTATGACGCAGATGCGCGCCGCCGACTGGCCGAGCTTGTCGGCGGTGGAGCGGAAGGCGGCGACCGCCTGCAACTCCTCCTCGTCGCCGGACGCCGAGGGCGCAATGCGGGCGATCTCGGCGGCGATGGCGTCGCGCTCGTTGACGTGCGGCTCGATGGCGATGACCGCGGCGGGCGCCAGCGCCAGCCGCGCCACGTCGTCCGCCAGCGCCAGCGTCAGCGCGCGCAGCCGCCGCATCAGGTGGCGGTGCTTCGATTTCTGCAGAATCTCGATGTCGGCATCGCTGGACAGGATGGTCTCGAAGGCGTCGAGTAGCGCCACCAGGGCACGCGCCTGACGCTGCTGCCAGTCGGTCGCGGTGCGGGCATAGACTGCATCGCGCGCCGCCTGCATGCGCTCCACCGCGGCGGCATGGGCCTCGATCATCGCGGCGAAGGCGCCGGCATTGTCCCGCTCGGGATCGAGCAGCTCTGCCTTGGCGCGCAGATAGACCGCGAAGGACCGCAGCGCCTCCGCCATCAGCAGCCGCCGCACCCGGGCGTCGAATATCCGGGCGAACGACTGCGCATAAAGCGCATAGAACACGCCGCCGCCGGCGAACAGGACGAGGTGGCCCGCCGCCTCGGCGCGAGTGCCGAAATCGGTCCCCAGCGCCAGCACGAAGGCCAGCACCGTCACCACGCCGAGCCCGACCGCGCGCTTGCCGTAGGCGGAGATCAGTCCGGCCCACAGGCCGACCGCGGCCGTCACCGCGAACTCCGCCCACACCACGCCCTTGGCCAGCAGCGACAGCGTGGTAGCGATCACGGCCATGACCAGCGCCGCCGCCAGCATGCGCGGCTTGTCGTTGATCGGGTCGGGCTGGTCGGCGATCGAGACGCAGAGCGCGCCGGTCGCGGCCGCGATCCCTGCCGCCAGCCCCAGCGGCAGCCCCGCCGCCACCCCGGCCAAGGCGACGCCGGCCGCGACCGAGAACCCGTTCTCGATATGCGGCCGGTACAACAGCGGGTGAAGGAACCGGAAAAGCGCGTCCATGTCGCCCCTGCGTAAACGACGTTAGGCGTTTACGGCAAGCGGTTCACGCCCTAGAACGTTGGCAAGACAGGCCAATCGGCCGGGGGAACGCGTGTTCAAGAAGATATTGATCGCCAATCGCGGCGAGATCGCCTGCCGCGTCATCAAGACCGCCCGCAAGATGGGAATCAAAACCGTCGCCGTCTATTCGGACGCCGACAAGGACGCCCTCCATGTGGAGATGGCCGACGAGGCGGTCCACATCGGCCCGCCGCCGTCGGCGCAGTCCTATCTCGTCATCGACCGCATCGTGCAGGCCTGCCGCGACACCGGCGCCGAGGCGGTCCATCCCGGCTATGGCTTCCTGTCGGAGCGCGAGGCGTTCGCCGACGCGCTCGCGAAGGCCGGTGTGGTCTTCATCGGTCCGAACAACAAAGCCATCGCCGCGATGGGCGACAAGATCGAGTCCAAGAAGCTGGCGCAGGCCGCCAAGGTCAATACCGTTCCCGGCTTCATCGGCGAGATCGCCGACGACGCCCATGCCCGCGCCATCGCTTTAGAGATCGGCTATCCGGTGATGGTCAAGGCATCGGCCGGCGGCGGCGGCAAGGGCCTGCGCATCGTCCACAGGCAAGACGAGCTGGTGCAGGCGATCAAGTCGTCGCAGCACGAGGCCAAGGCGAGCTTCGGCGACGACCGTCTGTTCATCGAAAAGTTCGTCACCGAGCCGCGTCATATCGAAATCCAGGTGATGGGCGACAAGCACGGCAACGTGCTCTATCTCAATGAGCGCGAATGCTCGATCCAGCGCCGCAACCAGAAGGTCATCGAGGAGGCGCCATCGCCGTTCCTCGACGCGGCGACGCGCAAGGCGATGGGCGAGCAGGCGGTGATGCTGTCCAAGGCGGTCGGCTATGACAGCGCCGGCACGGTCGAGTTCATCGTCGACAAGGATCGCAAATTCTACTTCCTGGAGATGAACACCCGCCTGCAGGTCGAGCATCCGGTGACCGAGCTGATCACCGGCCTGGACCTCGTCGAGCTGATGATCCGCTCGGCCTATGGCGAGACCCTGCCCATCGGGCAGTCCGATGTCGGCATCAAGGGCTGGGCCGTCGAGGCGCGCGTCTATGCCGAAGATCCCTATCGCGGCTTCCTGCCGTCCACCGGCCGCCTGGTCCGCTACCGCCCGCCGGCGGAGCGCGCCAGGGGCGACATCACGGTGCGCAACGACACCGGCGTCTACGAAGGCGGCGAGATCTCGATGTTCTACGATCCGATGATCGCCAAGCTCTGCACCCATGCGCCGACGCGGATCGCGGCGATCGATGCGATGGCCGCCGCGCTGGACCAGTTCCGCATCGAAGGCATCGCCCACAACATCGCGTTCCTGACCGCGATCATGCACAACGAACGCTTCCGCTCGGGCAATATCACCACGGCATTCATCGCCGAGGAATTTCCCGACGGCTTCCACGGCCTGGCGCTCACGCCTGCAGACGAGCACCGCTTCGTCGCCGCCGCGGCCGCCGCGCGGCTGGTGCGGGCGCTGCGGGCCAGCGGCATCTCCGGCACGATGAACGGCGCGCACAGGATCGCCGGCCGGTTCGTCGTCTCGCTCGACGGCAAGGACTTCCAGGTGGCGCATGCCAATCTCGCCGCCGGCAATCTGCACCTGACCATCGACGGCAAGGCCTATAACGCGCTGACCGAATGGCAGCCCGGCCAGCCCGTCATGTATCTCTCCGGCGCCGACGGCGAGCATGCCATCCAGCTCACCCGCGTGCAGGGCGGCTATCGCCTTGGGCAGGGGGGCCGCACCGTCACCGCCATCGTCCGCTCGCCCACCGCGGCCGCGCTCGCGGCGCTGATGCCGGTCAAGGTCGCGCCCGACACCTCCAAGATGCTGCTCTGCCCGATGCCGGGCCTGGTGGTCTCGATCAACGTGCAGGTCGGCCAGGACGTGAAGGCCGGCGAGCCGCTCGCCGTGGTCGAGGCGATGAAGATGGAGAACGTGCTGACGGCGCCGGCCGACGGCACCGTCAAGAAGATCAACGCCGCCAAGGGCGACAGCCTCGCGGTGGACGAGGTGATCCTGGAGTTTGCATAACGCTCAAAAAGTCCGCCGGATCTGGAAATCGATCTGCGGTATCGAATTGGCCGTATAGGCGTCGATATTGGCGAGCGGCGAAGCGTTGCGCGGGCCGGCATAGTTGAATTTCACATCGTGATAAACGAAGCCCGTGATGTCGTCGGCCTCCAGGTGGACGGTCCATTCCGCGCTCGGCTTGTAGTCCCAGAACGCGGTGAAATAGGGCGCGGTCACCTTGCGGTGGCGGACCTGCTCGAGCCGGAAATAGTCCTCGTTCCAGCAATTGTAATAGGAGATTCCCCAGGTCGATTTCAGGCTGTCGACGTCCTGCGAGAAATTGACCCTGATGTTCTGCGGCCGCTGGCCGGAGATGACGCGGTTGGCGCCGGTCACCGGATCGCGCACCGAGGTCAGGTCGAAGATGCTGGTGGTCGTCAGCAGGCCGTTGGCGATGCCGATCCTGTCGAGCGGCAGCGTCACCTGCACCGTGATCTGGTTGTTCTGCCCGTTGCCGATATTGCCCGGCGCGTCGAACGTATTGGCGAGACTGTCGGTGATCGGCACATAGTCCACGACGTCCTTGATGTCCTCGTGCATCAGGGTGAGCACGAAGGCGCCTTTGCCCCAGAAATGGCGCTCGAACGATATCTCGTATTGAGAATGCTGGTCCGGCCGGATGTTCTCGTTGCCCACCGTCACGCCGGTCGCCGACAGGTTGGCCGAGGCGATGAAGTTGTTGAAATCGAGCTGGCCGACGACCTTCTCGTAGCGCAGGCGGACTTGCGTGTCGGCATCCGGCGACCAGGTCAGCACCGCGCGGGGCTTGGGATAGAAGAAGGAGCGGCTGAGATCGACCGAGCCGGTTTCGCCGATGGTCGAGAACTCGGCGCGCAGGCCGGCCTCGAACAGCCATTGCGGCGCGATCTTCCAGGTGCCTTGCGCGAAGATCTCGCCGCGCCGCTCCTCGACATGCGCATCCGCCGACGGCAGGGGCTGGTTCGCTCCGTTGACGAAGAACGTCGTCTTGCCGTCCAGGAAGTTGAAGGCGCCTTCGCCGCCCGTCTCCAGCGTCAGTTCGGGAAGCGGCAGATAGCGCAGCGTGGCGCGCGCGATGGTCTCGCCGGTCAGCGCCGCCGACACGAAATGCTGCAGGGTCGTCGCGTCGTCGGAATCCGAGCTTGAATTGTTGTGGTTGAAGCGCTGCAGCACCAGCGCCTCCAGCTCGGTGCCGCCGACCGGGCCTTTCCAGTGCAGGCCCAGCTCGCCGCCATTGTCGCGCGAATCGTCCTTGAAGGTCTCGATGAAGCCCGGGCGCTGGTAGAGCAGGCGGTCGACGAAAGGATTGCTCAGCAGCGTCAGGTTCGCCTTGAACTCGCCGCCGAGCAGCGGAACGGTCGCGGCGCCCTTGGCCGACACGCCGACGCCAAGGCCATGGCTGATCGCCTCGTCGTGGCTGAGCAGGTTGCCGTTGCCGTCGAACACGTCGTGGAAACCGTGGCCGACCGAATCGTCGTAGCTCTGCGCCGAGCCGATGGAGCCTTCATAGGTCGCATCGCCGACATGGCGCGTGAACTGCAGCGAGCCATACGGCGCCATGTGGCCGTCGAGGAAGACAAGGTCTTCCGCCGTGGCGACGAGGTGCGTCGAATCCCGCTTCTTGAGCACGACATTGGCGACCACCGTCTGGCCCTGCATGTCGATGCCCGGCGCGCCGCCGCGGATCAACTCGATGTGGTCGACATCCGCGGCATTGATGCGGCCAAGCACCGATTGCAGCGCGTCGGTCTTCGAGGTCGGGCGCTGGCCGTTGATCAGGACGTTGCCGGCCGTGCCGGCGAAGCCGCGGGCCGATCCCACATCGGAGAAGGTGAAGCCGGGCAGTCTCCCGATCATGTCATAGGCGGTGTTTGGCCGCGCGTCGGCAAAGAAGGCGGTATCATAGACCAGTATCCCGCCGACTGCCGCATCGTCCGCGCGCGCCGCGCCGGCCACGAGCAATGCCGCGACCGCGCCGGCGGCCAGGAACCTGATCCGCAAACGGATCTCCGGGGCTGATTCTGTAAGACGAAACTGGGGGTTGGCTTTCTAATCGGGCAATGCGCGCGGCCTGCATAGCTCGGTTGCCAGATGCGCCTGCATAACGAATAGGTGAAGTCTCGGCCGCGGCGACTGGCGGGCAGCGGCGGCGCGCTTCATACTTGCGTGATGAGCGAAGCGGACGAACTGACCCATCTGCGCCTCAAGATCGAAGGCCGCGTGCAGGCGGTCGGCTACCGGAACTTCGTCATCGAGATGGCGACGCGGCTGAGCGTGGACGGCTGGGTGCGCAACCGCTCGGACGGCACGGTCGAGGCGCTGGTCTCCGGCAAGAACGCCGATGTGGAGAAGCTGGTCGGGCTGTGCATGAAGGGCCCACCCGGTTCGCGCATCGCCAATGTCGAGATGCACCGCGCCGAGCCGGCGGAAGAAAAGGGCTTCCGCCGCCGCCCCTCGCTCTAGCTGGCGGACCGCGGCCGGACCAGCTCGCGCAGCACCGAGACCAGGAACACCAGCAGGCCGAGGATCGCGACGGTGCCGGCGGCGCTTGTGAGCGGACCCCAGAACGCGCCATTGCCCGTGGTGAGCAGCATGGTGAGGGTCAGGATCATTGCCGCGACGCCCAGCGTCGACAGCGCGAAATGCGTCCACGCCAGGCCGGTCGACATCGTGCCGCGCGTCAGCGCGTAGAACGTCCCGTACAGCGCCATGGTCGCCCAGCCGAGCAGGTTGATATGCGCATGCACCGGCGCGAGGATGAAATCCTCCTTCGCGCCCATATATTCGCCGAGCGCCATCCCGCCCAGCAGCAGCACCGCCGCCACGGCAAAAAACGCAGCAGATACACGCGGCATGACATCCCCCCAAATGTGCCCGGCGCGCATGTAGCGAAATTCGCAGCGGAAGGAAAGCGGCGAAGGACCTGTTCCGCCGGCGGGAGCGGTTATCCGTCGAACACGTCGTCGAAGGCCTGCCGCATCGCCACGTCGACATCCGCCATCGACACCAGCAGGCCGAGATCGGCGAGGCTGGTCACGCCGTGCTCGCTGACGCCGCAGGGCACGATGCCGCCGAAATGGTCGAGATCCGGATCGACGTTCAGGCTGACGCCGTGGAACGTCACCCAGCGCCGCACGCGCACGCCGATGGCGGCGATCTTGTCCTCTCGCCCCTCTTTTTTGGACGTGGGGCCGCGCGCCACCCAGATGCCGACGCGGCCGTCGCGGCGCTCGCCTTTGACGTTGAACGCCGCCAGGGTGCGGATCAGCCATTCCTCCAGCTCGCGCACGAAGGCGCGCACGTCGCCGCCGCGGCGCTTCAGGTCAAGCATCACATAGCCGACGCGCTGGCCTGGCCCGTGATAGGTGTATTGCCCGCCGCGTCCGGTCTTGAACACCGGAAACCGTGCGTCGAGCAGGTCGGCGTCCTTGGCGCTGGTGCCCGCGGTGTAGATCGGCGGATGCTCCACCAGCCAGACCAGTTCCGGCCGCTGGCCCGCCGCGATCGCCGCGGCGCGTTCTTCCATGAAGGCCACAGCCTCTGGGTAGGGCGTCAGGCCGGGCGCGATCCGCCACTCCACCGCCGGCCGCGTTAACCCGTCCGAAACCATGATCGCCCGACTATCGCGGCCTTCACTCATAGGCACCTTCATGTCCTCGAACATCGCCAGCGTCAAAGTCGAGATCTCGGTGGTCCTCGGCTCCTCGACCATCCCGATGCACCAGCTCCTGCGCATGGGCCGCGGCGCGGTGATCGAACTCGACGCCAAGCAGGACGATCCCGTCCTGATCCTGGCCAACGACAAGCCCGTCGCCAAAGGCGAAATCATCATCCATGGCGACAAGATCGGCGTCTCGATCACCGACATCCTGCGCGGCTACCAGTAATTTAACGTGCGACTGGTGTAAATAATTTTATTCCCCACCTCGTTCTTGCATTTATTGGAAACCATGCGTACCTCTGCTGTACAACCGGCCTGCTTTGGTCGGAGCGGAGGCTCGCCTTGCTCCCCATCGTGCTCAACAAGGATAACGTTCGGGTCGGCCTCGCCGGCGCCGGTGAGGCCTTGGCGCGCCGGGCGGCCTTGCTGGCCGAAGCCGGCATAGATGCCGTCTGCGTGGCGCCTGTAGGCCCGTTGGAAGGCCTCCAGGTCCTGTTCGTCGCCGGTCTGGATGCTGGTGCCAGCAAGGTCCTGGCCACCCGCGCGCGGTCCCAGGGTCTGCTGGTCAATGTCGAGGACGTTCCCGAATTCTGCGATTTCCATGTTCCGGCCATCGTTCGCCGCGGTGACCTTGTCCTGACCGCGTCGACCGGCGGCCAGGCGCCCGGCCTGGCGCGCCGGCTGCGCGAATGGCTGGAAGGCCGCTTCGGCCCCGAATGGAAACTGCACCTGGAAGACGTCAGCGCGGCGCGGGCCGGCTGGCGCGCCGAGGGCTTGGCGCCGTCGGAAGTCTCCCGCCGCACCGCCGCGCTGGTGTCCGACAAGGGCTGGCTGGCATGAGCGCCACGGTCACCGTCATCGATCGCTCACGCGGCCTCAGCCCGCGCGCCTTCGACCGGGCCGGCAGCGGCGCCAAGGATCCGCTTCTCATCGCCAAGCTGGCGCAACTTCAGGACGCCGCCAAGGGCCGGGATGCGCATGGCATCCTGGAACTGGCGCTGACCGGCGAGTTCCGGGGCAGGAGCGCCGTGGTCTCGTCCTTCGGCGCTGAATCCGCAGTGCTGCTGCATCTCGTCGCCCGGATCGATCCCAACACGCCGATCCTGTTCCTCAACACCGGCAAGCTGTTCGGCGAGACGCTGCGCTACCGCGACCGCCTGCAGGACCAGCTCGGCCTCGGCGACATCCGCTCGCTGGCGCCCAGCGTCGCCGACCGCACGACGTTCGATCCCGAAGGCACGCTGTGGTCGCGGAACACCGACGCCTGCTGTAATTTCCGCAAAGTGGTGCCGCTCAAGCGTGCGCTCGAGCCCTTCGCGGCGCAGATCACCGGCCGCAAGCGCTTCCAGACCCGCGAGCGCGCCGAGATGCAGCCGGTCGAGTTCTTCGACGGCCGCTTCCGCTTCAATCCGCTGGCCGAGTGGTCGCTGGCCGATCTGGAGACCTATACCGGGCATCACGGCCTGCCGCGCCATCCGCTGGTCGAGGACGGCTATCCCTCGATCGGCTGCATGCCCTGCACCCGGCGCATCCAGGCTGGCGAGGATTACCGCGCCGGCCGCTGGGCCGGCCTCGACAAGGATGAGTGCGGCATCCATATCGGCGTCGACGGCGAAGGCATCTAACCCGGCTCCCGCCCGCTTGCCCTTCGCGGTCCGGATTGCTAAACCCCGCGGCCTACCGGTGATTTCCCTTGCAGACGTGCGGTCGTGGCGGAATTGGTAGACGCACTACCTTGAGGTGGTAGCGCCGCAAGGCGTGGAAGTTCGAGTCTTCTCGACCGCACCAGCCTTCGCGCGCGCAGCAAGCGAAGGCTGCCGCGCCGGAGCCCGAAGGGCGAAGGCTGGGCTGACTCCGCGCGCTACGGCTCGGCAAGCCGGAAAGGGGGCGGGCCAATGAAATACGTTTACATCCTCTCGTCGATTTCGGAGCCGGAGCGATTTTATGTCGGCTTGACGGATAATCTTCCGAAAAGGCTTAGCGCACATAATCAAGGCGCGGTCTCGCACACTGCCAAATATCGCCCCTGGAAACTGAAGACCTATATCGGCTTCTCGGATCCGAACGGCGCCGTGTCATTTGAAAAATACCTCAAAAGCGGCTCTGGGCGTGCGTTCGCCAAGAAACGACTATGAGCGCCTCGCCAAAGGAATGAAGTTCGCGCGCCGCGTCCGACGCCCCGCAAGGGACTTGAAATTCGGAACTCATCAGCAATCCCTCTAATAGCTACTCAAAATACTTTTGAGTTGATATTACCTCGCAAGTGTTCTAAGTAGGAACACCAAACGGGAGGTGTCGCCATGTCGGAATTCCGAACTATTGAAATCGACTTTGATGTTCACAAGCTCATTGAGAACGAGCGCACCGGCTTCACGGAAAGCGCGAACGATGCGCTACGCCGCTTGTTGAAGCTCCCGCCTCGCGCCGCCGCGAAGCCGGGCAAGAAAGCCGTCAACGGCCACCGCTCATGGTCCGATGAGGGCGTAACGCTCGCGCACGGCACTGCGCTCAGAATGCGCTACAATGGAAGGCTCCATGAGGGCGAGATTGTAGACGGGAAATGGATTGTAGACGGCAAGACGTTCGATAGCCCGTCAGGAGCGGCAAGCGGCGTTGCGATTACCAAGAGCGGCAAGCACACGCGCCTTGACGGGTGGATTTATTGGGAGGCGAAGCAGCCGGGCGAAGATAATTGGGCGCGCATCACGTCGCTTCGCACCGGCGCGGTAACGCTTGAAGACCTTGACCTCTAGCGCGAGGCACCAATGACTATTCCCAGCCCTAACCAGACCGTTCACTTAATGAACTGGTGCGGTGTGTTGCGCTCGTATTGGACTCTGCGCCGCAAAGAGGGCCGGAACGCTCGCGAGCTAGAGCTCTATACAACCGATGACCTGCGGTGGCTCTACCAAGCGACAAACGATGACCTAATCCGACTCCGGGATGGTATCGTGAGCCGCGTAGAGCTAGTCGCGGTAATCCGGTGGCGCGTCTTGTGGGCCAGAATTAGCTACCTCGTCCTGTTGCTTCTATCGGTGGTCGCGGCCATCGCCTCCGTCACCGGCGCCGTTGAGGGATGGAAATAAGCCAATGAGCATATTGAAACCCGGATTAGCTGCCATCGCCTTCACGTTTTTCTTTGTGGGCTGTTCATCCCGGCCGAAGGAAACCTATGCGGATAGCGTTCAATCGTCCGCTCCCAGCGAATAACGCTCAACGGCAATTGGAATGCACTTGGATTCGTGGCGAGATGGCGCGCCAAACCTCGCTTGCCCAAGTCGGTAGCGCGAGCGCAACCACCCCAATGATGGCGATGGTGTTTCAGGCAGCGGCGAGGAACAATATCGCCGCCTTAAGCTCAAGAGCATCAAACATCCAATGCACCGCCGCCTTTAGCAGCGCGCCCACAACGCCAAGCTATGGGCAGACATTCGACCAGTGCTTCGCGCGTTGCCAGCAGCTTACAAACCGAACGAAAGAACAGTGCTTCGACTACTGCAATCACTAGACCCGAAGGCCACCACTCCACGCGCCCTCGGCGCTACGGATGGCCGGCCTTCGGGTTTCCAGGCGGCACCCGTCCGGCGTCTACTCGACCTTCGCATCCTCGGGCAGCTGGATGATCATGCGATAGCAGTCCAGGCTGCGGCTGATGAATTCGTAGGATGCGCCCCACAGATAGAGCCGGAAGCGCCGGAAATTGAACTCGCCGAATTTCCCGACCAGGAAGTCCTTGTGCGCGTCCAGGTTCTTCGCCCATTGCACGAAGGTGTGGAAATAGCTCATGCGGTCGTTGAAGATCTCCTCGACCTGCAGCGGCGTCTTGGCCACCTTGTTGAGGAAATCGTCCAGCACCAGGAAGGAATGGTTGCCGGGATAGATGTACTTCACCATGAAGGACGACAATTCGTACTTCCTGGTACAGGCGCTGCCGTCCAGGAAGATGCGCCCGCCGGGCTTCACCAGGGTCATGAACTTCTTCAGCACGCGCAGATAGTCGGGCAGATGCTCGATCACGCCCATGATGACGATGGCGTCGTATTTGATCCCCGGCGTGTAGTCGAACAGGTCCGACTCGACCAGCTCCCAGTCGTGCCCCAGCCGCCGGCCCTTCTCGCGCAGGAAGCGGATCGATTCCTTGGAGATCGAGATGCCGGTGCATTTGACGCCGCGCGACGCGGCATATTCGAACCACGCGCCCCAGCCCGGACCGACCTCCAGGATGTGGTCGCCGGCCTTTAGTTTGAGCTTCTCGAAGCAATAGTCGAACTTGCGCAGCGTCGCGACGTCGAGCGTCTCGTCGGCGCCTTCATAGACGCCTTGGGTGTAGCAGGGCGTCTTGGGATCGAGGAAGGCGAGGAAGAATTCCGAATCGATGTCGTAATGCGACGAGATCGCCTGTTTGTTGGTGTGCACCTGCCCGAACAGCAGCGGCTGGATGTAGCGCCAGGCCTCGGTCACCAGGTGGAAATCGCCCATCGCGCCGCGCAGCTCGAACGGCTTGAGCATGTCGCCTTCGAGGTCGATATCGCCGGCCAGATAGGACGCGGCGATATTGCCTTCGTCGAGGCTGGAGACCGCCTTCAGCCCGCGCGGATTGTTGATCTTGAGCTGGAAGGTCGGCGCGCCGGTGCCGAAGCGGTGATGCGTGCCGTCCGGCAGGATCACTTCGAACGGCGTGGCGATATTGGCGTATTGTGCGGCGAACCGGCCCAGCAGGGAGCGCTTGGCGGGCTCCTTTGCCGCGGCATCCGTGTCGATGTTCAATGTCTCCGTCACCTTAAACCCCCAAAACGCGGCCGGAATGCCGAGAGTGGCCGGCGGCCGCCAGCAGAATAATCTTAGGCGGCGATGATCGTCTTGTCATGATGGGTCGGGCCGGCGTCCGGCCGGTTCCGTGCCGGAGGGTGCCGCGTCGCACCGCTGCCCGGTTTCGGCGGCATCCCGCGCTTCGTTTTGGCGGTGTCGCCGCGTAGGATTGCGCCGCATTTTCCGGGACCGGCCATGACGATCACCGACGAATACCGCTCGCTCGACCACGATCTCGGCGAGACCGCCGACATGATTCGCGACACGGTGCGGACCTTCGCCGCCGGGCGCATCGCGCCGATCGCGGACGAGATCGACCGCACCAACACCTTCCCGCGCCATCTGTGGCCGGAGATGGGCGCGCTCGGCCTGCACGGCATCACGGTGGAGGAGGAGCATGGCGGCCTGGGTCTCGGCTATCTCCAGCACGTCGTGGCGATGGAGGAGGTCAGCCGCGCCTCGGCCTCGGTCGGGCTGTCCTATGGCGCGCATTCCAATCTGTGCGTCAACCAGATCCGCCGCAACGGCTCGCCGGCGCAGAAGCGGCGCTACCTGCCCAGGCTGATCTCGGGCGAGCATGTCGGCTCGCTGGCGATGAGCGAGGCGGGCGCCGGCTCCGACGTGGTGTCGATGAAGCTGCGCGCCGACCGCAAGGGCGACCGCTTCGTGCTCAACGGCACCAAGATGTGGATCACCAATGCGCCGCACGCCGACACGCTGGTGGTCTATGCCAGGACCGACCGCGAGGCCGGGCCGCGCGGCATCACCGCCTTCCTGATCGAGAAGGGCCTTGCCGGCTTCCGCGTGGCGCAGAAGCTCGACAAGCTCGGCATGCGCGGCAGCGACACCGCCGAACTGGTGTTCGAGGATTGCGAAGTGCCCGAAGAGGCGGTGATGGGCGGCGAGGGCCGCGGCGTCAACGTGCTGATGAGCGGGCTCGACTACGAGCGGGCCGTGCTGGCCGCCGGCTCGCTCGGCATCATGCAGGCCTGCATGGACGCGGTGATCCCCTATGTCCATGACCGCAAGCAGTTCGGCGAGAGCATCGGCCATTTCCAGATCATGCAGGCCAAGCTCGCCGACATGTATGTCGGGCTCAGCGCCGCGCGGTCCTATGTCTACGCCGTGGCGCGCGCCTGCGACCGCGGCCAGACGACACGCAAGGACGCCGCCGGCGCGATCCTCTATGCCGCGGAGAAGGCGACGCAGATGGCGCTGCAGGCGATCCAATGCCTGGGCGGCAACGGCTACATCAACGACTATCCCACCGGCCGGCTGCTGCGCGACGCCAAGCTCTACGAGATCGGTGCCGGCACCAGCGAAATCCGCCGCTGGCTGATCGGCCGCGAACTGTTCGAGGAGAGCGGGAATTAGGCGGCGCAGCCTGGCGCTATTGTCCGAACGGACAACATCCGCCGGCGATCCGGCCTGCTAGGGTCCGGTCGTTCGATCGAGGAGCGCTCCATGACATCGCTATCGCGGCCTTCCATCATATTGGCATGCGCAATCCTGCTGCTCGCACCCTCGCAGGCGCTTTCCAGACACATTCCGGGTGGGCCTTTTACGCCCGAGCCCAACGGGCTTCCCGGCCCTTGCGGGCTGGGACGCGTGCAGCGGACGATCTGCGAGACCCGCCAGCACAAGCCCGCCCCGCCGGAAAAGATCTGCCGCAAGGTCTGCCTGCCGGCGCCGCGGTGATGCGCGCTCGGACCGTAATCTAGCGGAACGTTCCGATCGGCGCGGCGACGCTTGCTGGCGGCCCGGCATTGGTCGCCCGCACCGCACCCAGCATCAGGTCGTTGAAATTGACCAGGCCGACCGGCCGGCGGTGATAGCCGTTCTTCAGCACCACCAGCCGGCGGAAGCCGCCGGCCATCTTGGCGAGCACGTCGCTCACCCGCGCCTCGTCGCTGATGATGTCGAACTTTCCCGCGCCGTCGATCAGCGGCAGGTTGGCGCTGTTGCTGTCGTCGGCGAACACGTCGACGACGTATTTGGCGATGGCCGATTCCGCGCCGGCGCCGGTAAACTCCCGCTTGGCGGCGAAGCCGGGCAGGTAGCCGACGAATTCGTCATTCTTGTCCAGCAGCAGCAGGTGGATGAATCCCGGCTGCTGCTTCAGGATGACGAAGAGCTGCTTCAGGTCGACGGGATTGAACTTCGCGGACCCTGCCTTCAGCCGCACCGTGATGTCCTTGGCGGTATAGCTGGCCGGGTTCTTCACGACTTCGAGCTGGTCGATCTTCTGGTCGGGGCGCAGCAGCAGGTCCAGCGCGCCGTCGCGGCCGGGGAATTTCTCCACCACGTTCGCCGCACGCTTGAGCTGCAGCGCCATCAACGGCGACGTTCCGGCCTTTTCCGCCGCCTTGCCGAGATTCAGCACGATCGCGCTGACCGAGGACCCGAACGCGGTGGCCGCCGCGATCACCATGAGCAGGGGAGGGGAAAGCGACAGGCCGAGATAGGGCGCGGCGATGTAGGCGCCCGCCAGCGCGATGCCGGCAAGCAGACCGGCCAATGCAGCAATCGCAATCCTGTTCATCGCCCCTACCGGCATTGGCCGGACTTCCTATTTGATGGTAACTCAAGGCTCCGCGCCGGTCACCGCAGGCGACCGCCGTTAACCAAAGGAATTTCACGCCATGGCCGCAGCAGAAGTCGTCATCCTCTCCGGTGCGCGCACGCCGATGGGCGGGTTCCAGGGCGAGCTGTCGGGCAAGACCGCGCCGGAACTCGGCGCCGCCGCGATCAGGGCCGCCGTCGAACGCGCCGGCATCGCGCCCGATGCGGTGAGCGAGACGCTGATGGGCAATGTGCTCGCCGCCGGCCTCGGCCAGGCGCCGGCCCGCCAAGCCTCGATCCATGCCGGCATCCCCAACACCGTGCCGTGCACGACGATCTCCAAGGTCTGCGGCTCCGGCATGAAGGCGGTGATGATCGCCGGCGACCAGCTCGCGCTCGGCCGCGCCGACATCGTCGTCGCCGGCGGCATGGAGAGCATGACCAATTCGCCCTATCTGCTGCCCAAGGCGCGCGGCGGCTACCGCATGGGTCATGGCGAGATCAAGGACCATATGTTCCTCGACGGCCTCGAAGACGCCTATGAGCACAAGCTGATGGGCGCCTATGGCGAGGACGCGGCGCGGCACTACCAGTTCACGCGCGAGGATCAGGACGCCTATGCCATCGAATCGCTGACGCGCGCCAAGCGGGCGCAGTCCGACGGTTCGTTCGAAAGCGAGATCGTCGCGCTGACGGTGACGAGCCGCAAGGGCGAGGCGCTGGTCTCGCAGGACGAACAGCCGCTGAAATCCGATCCCGCCAAGATCCCGACGCTGAAGCCCGCCTTCGGCAAGGACGGCACGGTGACGGCCGCCAGCGCCGCCTCGATCTCCGACGGCGCCGCGGCGCTGGTGCTGGCGCGCGGCGACGTCGCGGCGGCGCGTGGACTCAAGCCCATTGCCCGTATCGTGGCGCAAGCGAGCAACGCGCATGAGCCGCGCTGGTTCACCACCGCTCCGGTCGGCGCCATCCGCAAGGTGCTCAAGCTCGCCGACTGGCGGATCGAAGATGTCGACCTGTTCGAGATCAACGAGGCCTTTGCCAATGTGCCGATGATCGCGATGCGCGACCTCGGCCTCGACCACGCCAGGGTCAACGTCAACGGCGGCGCGTGCGCGCTGGGCCACCCCATCGGCGCCAGCGGCGCCCGCATCATCGTCACGCTGCTCGCCGCGCTCGAAAAGCGCGGCCTCAAACGCGGCATCGCCTCCCTCTGCATCGGCGGCGGCGAGGCGACCGCGGTGGCGGTGGAGTTGCTGTGAGCGCCTGTCTTTTTTCACCTCCCCAGCATGGGGAGGTCGAAGCGCGTAGCGCTTCGGGTGGGGAAGTCTTCCTTTCGCGTCCGAGCCATTTCCCCACCCGGAATGCTTCGCATTCCGACCTCCCCATGCTGGGGAGGTGAAGACGTGCCCACACTCAAATCCTCCATCTCGTCCAACACGCCCGCCTTCAAGTCCAACGCCGCGGCGATGGCGGCGCTGGTGGACGAACTGCGCGCCCGCCAGGCCGTTGCGGCGCTGGGCGGCGACGCGCGCGCGCGCAAGCGGCACACCGAACGCGGCAAGCTGATCCCGCGCGAGCGGGTCGAGCGGCTGCTCGATCCCGGCTCGCCCTTCCTGGAGCTGTCGCCGCTGGCGGCCTACGGCATGTATGAGGGCGACATCCACGGCGCCGGCATCATCACCGGCATCGGCCGGGTCAGCGGCCGCGAATGCGTCATCGTCTGCAACGACGCGACGATCAAGGGCGGCACCTACTACCCGATGACGGTGAAGAAGCATTTGCGCGCGCAGGAGATTGCGCAGCAGAACCGTCTGCCCTGCCTCTATCTCGTCGACAGCGGCGGCGCCAACCTGCCGAACCAGGCCGAGATCTTCCCCGACCGCGACCATTTCGGCCGCATCTTCTTCAACCAGGCGAACATGTCCGCCGCCGGCATCCCGCAGATCGCCAGCGTCATGGGCTCGTGCACCGCGGGCGGCGCCTATGTCCCGGCGATGAGCGACCAGACCATCATCGTCAAGGGGCAGGGCACCATCTTCCTCGCCGGCCCGCCGCTGGTGAAGGCCGCCACCGGCGAAATCGTCTCGGCGGAGGACCTCGGCGGCGCCGACGTCCATGCCCGCCATTCCGGCGTCGCCGACTACTATGCCAATGACGACCTCCACGCGCTCGCCCTGGTGCGGCAGATCGTGGCCGGGCTGAACGCGGTCAAGCGGCCGGACATTCCCGTCGCGGCGCCGCGGCCGCCGGCCTTCGACACCGCAGAGCTGGACGGCATCGTGCCGCCGTCGCTCAGCATCCAATACGACGTGCGCGAGGTCATTGCGCGGCTGGTCGACGGCAGCGCGTTCGACGAGTTCAAGAAGCTCTACGGCACCACCATCGTCACCGGCTTCGCGCATCTCGAAGGCATCCCGGTCGGCATCGTCGCCAACAACGGCATCCTGTTCAGCGAGAGCGCGCTCAAGGCGGCGCACTTCATCGAGCTGTGCTGCCAGCGCAACATCCCTTTGCTGTTCCTGCAAAACATCGCAGGCTTCATGGTCGGGCAGAAATACGAGGCCGGCGGCATCGCCAAGGACGGCGCCAAAATGGTGACCGCGGTCGCCTGCGCGCAGGTGCCCAAGATCACGCTGGTGATCGGCGGCTCCTACGGCGCCGGCAATTACGGCATGTGCGGCCGCGCCTTCGGCCCGCGCTTCCTGTTCTCCTGGCCCAACAGCCGCATCAGCGTGATGGGCGGCGAGCAGGCCGCGAGCGTCCTCGCCACCGTCCACCGCGACGCCGACAAATGGACACCGGAACAGGCCGAAGCCTTCAAGCAGCCGATCCGCGCGCGCTTCGAAACCGAAGGCAACCCCTATTTCGCCACCGCCCGCCTGTGGGACGACGGCATCATCGCGCCCGCCGACACCCGCCGCGTCCTCGCCTTGGCGTTCAGCGCCTGCCTCAACGCACCGATCGCCGAAACGAAATTCGGCGTGTTCAGGATGTAGTCGAAATGCAGGGAGACAAAAAAGAGTCGGTTCTGCCGGTCGATGCCCGGGATATCGCCAACTATATTCTTGACGTGGCCGACCAAAACGCGGTGCCGATAACCAATCTAGCCTTGCAAAAGATACTCTACTTCTGCCAAGGAAATTTTCTCGTTCACTTCGAGAAGCATCTCTTCCATAATCCTATCGAAGCATGGAAGTTTGGTCCTGTAGTTCGATCCGTGTACGAATCATTTAGAGACTTCGGTAGTGCGCCAATCTCTGCGAGGGTTCTGCATAGTGATGCGCTTGATCAACGAGTGTTCGCTGAGCGATTTGAACCCGATTCGACGACGCGAGACTTCCTAAATGCAATCATTCTGTCGTTCGCCAAGATGAGCCCATCTACCTTGGTCGATCTTACTCACACTCATGGAGGGCCATGGCGGTCTGCAGTTCAAGAACATCAGCAAAGGGCAAATATCGGCCTGAGAATCGATGACGAGGTCATTCGCGCACGGTTTCAGCAATCGGCAAGCGTCAAACCACCCACAGGATTTAGCGGCCACTAACAGAAATTTCGCTAGAGAACGAATCGCTTTGTATTTATGATGTTCTCTCCTACTAGCGGTGGGGCCATATGGCTAAGCAAGGGCAGCGACAACTTCGGGCGGTAGATGCGATCGGAACTCTCCGAGAAGTCTTTGATCCCGAACGGAGATTCTCGGCAGTCCTAACGTCACGGCCGTTAGCTTCATATTTCAAAGAGGGTGGTTCTGCGCTCCGCTGTGATGTATTGGTGGACTACGGCATAGCGACACTTTCGGGTCATCGTGATCTAGCTTCCACGTTCCGAGAATTGGAACGTTTTTCGTACCCGCGCATGGGTATTGAGGGCAGGCAGATTATCCGAGCAATGGTCGACGAGTACGGCGGTCGAGTTGTTTCCTGCATCAAGGTACCCAGAAAGTGGGTCCGCATACGAAATGGTCTTGGTGTCTGGTTACCGGCGGCATTGAAAATCAAGCTGAATGACGGAACACGTCTCTTCATCATCATCCAACCGCGCCGTTCTTGCGATGCGATCAAACGATATCCTGGGCTGCTGCTGTCGTTGTTCAGTTTACACCATGCGATTGAAGATGATCGCAACACACCAATCGAGATATTGGACCTGCAGTGCTCAAAGGGAGCGGTCGTCCGGCCCCGGCGGGTGATCCGCGCTGGCGATGTGAAATTCTCCAGCAAGAGCGAGTTAGACGAGATATTCTCGATCTACGCTGATGCGATGCTGCTCATCGTCAAATCGCCTCGGCAATTCGGCATCTCGGACGCCTGGGCCCAGACGGCGCAAGCGGAGTTCGATCTTCGCTGGTAGTCATTCTTGCATGATCATCGTCACCGGCTACGTCATCACTTCGGAGGCCAGTCGCGCCAAGCTGCTGCGCCTCTCGCTCCAGCATGTGCATCGCTAGCGCGCCGAACCCGGCTGCATCGAGCACGCGGTGGTCATGGACGAAACGGATTGCGGATCGTGAGTCCGCCGATTTTCTGGCCGTGCTTCATGTCTTCGGAATAGAACATCGTGCACCCCGCTCTCTGCGCCGCGGCGAGCAGCATCGAATCGTAGACCGAGAATTTGTATCGCTCGGCGATGTCGAGCCCCATTTCGTGGGTCGCGATGTCGGTGGGGGCGACGGCGCACAAGGTGCGTATGCCGCTCAGGGCCAGCCGGACGTCGGACATCGGTCGGCCGAGCTTGCGCAATGCGACCGAGGCGAACTCGTCGAGCACCTGGATGCTGATCGTTCCGCCACCCGTGAGCAGGGCCGCGCTGCGCGCCGCCTTCACGGCGTCGTTCGACGCCAGATAGAGCAGTACATTGGAGTCGAAGAAATCAGTTGCGCTCATGCGCTTCGTCGCGGTCGAACTTGAACCCGGGCGGCAACTCCCATTTCAGCGCGCGAAGCTGCTTCAAGGCCTTCTCCCGGCTCCGGTCGCGCTCCACCTTGAGCGACCTGGCGCCCGAGATCGTGATCTCGATGTCGTCGCCCTCCTTCAGTCCCAGCAGGTCCACGATCTTCTTGGGCAGGCGTACCGCCAGGCTGTTTCCCCATTTGGCGATTTGCATGACAACCTCGATGATATACAGTCCGGAATGTATATCATACTGCCGCACGCTTCAACATCCGGTTAAACCCATGACCGCCAAGCCGCCCACCAAACGCGCCTTTCCCGCCGCCCAGGTGCGCCGCTACCTGGAGCCCGGGCCGATCATTCTGATCAGCTCCGCGCACAAGGGCGAGACCAACATCATGACGTGCGGCTGGCACATGATGCTGGGCTACGACCGCATCGGCTGTTACATCTGGAACGCCAACCACAGCCACCGCCTGATCCGCGAAAGCCGCGAATGCGTAATCAACGTTCCGGCAGTGGATATCGCACCGACGGTCGTGCGGATCGGCAATTGCTCCGGCCGCGACACCGACAAATTTGCGGCGTTCGGCCTTGCCAAGCAGAAGGGCCGCGACGTGTCGGCGCCGCTGATCGCAGCCTGTCCCGTCAATATCGAATGCCGGCTTGCCGACGACAGCCTGATCGACCGCTACGAGCTGTTCGTCTTCGACGTCGTGGCGGCGCGCGCCGCCACGACGCCCAGACCGCCCAAGACCATCCATTATCGCGGCGACGGCGCGTTCATGGTGTCGGGCGCCGAGACGCGGAAATGGCGCAAGCTCTTCCGCCCCGACATGCTGGAGGATCCGTGATCGTCGTCGCCGGATACGTCATCGCCTCCGAGGTGAACCGCGCTGAGATGCTGCGCATCTCGCTCGAACACGTCCATCGTTCGCGCGCCGAGCCCGGCTGTATCGAACATGGGGTCTATGTCGATGCGGAGAATCCGCTGAAGCTGCATTTCTTCGAGCGCTGGGCCGACGCGGCGGCCATCAAGGCGCATTTTGCGGTGCCGGAGTCTCGGGCCTTTGCCAAGCAGTTGCGTGCCCTGGCCGCCGATCCCGGCGCGATGCACGTCTTCGAAGCCGCGCCCGCCAGATTGTGATCCGTGGCGGCGCTGTGCCGTTCCCATGTTCTTGGGTGCATTTTTCGGTGGAACAACTGCGGCGTGCGCAAAATCGGCGGTGGCCGGCGCGCGCTTTCCGCTATAAGTCCCGTCCCATGTTCCAGACTCTTCTGATCGCCAATCGCGGCGAGATCGCCTGTCGCATCATCCGCACCGCTTCGGCGATGGGGATAAGGACCGTCGCGGTCTATTCCGACGCCGACGCCAAGGCCCTGCATGTCGCCCGGGCCGACGTGGCCGTCCGCATCGGGCCGGCAAGCCCACGCGAATCCTATCTCAACATCGCGGCGATCCTCGCCGCGGCGAAGCAGTCCGGCGCCGATGCCATCCATCCCGGCTATGGCTTCCTGTCCGAGAACGCGGCGTTCGCCGAGGCCTGCGCCGCCGCGGGCATCGTCTTCGTCGGCCCGCCGCCGAGCGCGATCCGCGCCATGGGGCTGAAGGACCGCGCCAAGGCGCTGATGGCCAGGGCCGGGGTGCCGATCGTGCCGGGCTATCTGGGCGACGACCAGGCGCCGGAGCATCTGGCGCGGGAGGCCGGGAAGATCGGCTATCCGGTGCTGATCAAGGCGGTCGCGGGCGGCGGCGGAAAAGGCATGCGCAAGGTCGAGGTCGCAGGCGATTTCGCGGCCGCGCTCGACGGCGCCAGGCGCGAGGCCAAATCCGCCTTCGGCGACGACAAGGTGCTGATCGAGAAATACGTCGCACGGCCGCGCCATATCGAGGTCCAGGTCTTCGCCGACACGCACGGCAACGCCGTCCACCTGTTCGAGCGCGACTGCTCGCTGCAGCGCCGCCACCAGAAGGTGATCGAGGAGGCGCCGGCGCCGGGCATGAGCGCCGCGATGCGCGCCGCCATCGGCGAGGCCGCGGTCAAGGCGGCGCGCGCGGTCGGCTATGTCGGCGCCGGCACGATCGAGTTCATCGCCGATGCCTCGGACGGCCTCAAGCCCGACCGCATCTGGTTCATGGAGATGAACACGCGGCTGCAGGTCGAGCATCCGGTGACCGAGGCGATCACCGGCACCGACCTGGTCGAATGGCAGCTGCGCGTCGCCGCCGGCGAGAAGCTGCCCCGGACGCAGGACGAACTCGCCATCGCCGGCCATGCCATCGAGGTGCGACTCTATGCCGAGGATCCGCACACCGGCTTCCTGCCGTCCACCGGCACGCTCGAGGTCTTCCACATCGACGGCCGCGACGTCCGCATCGACACCGGCGTGCGCGAGGGCGACGTCGTCACGCCGTTCTACGATCCGATGATCGCCAAGGTGATCGCGCATGGCGCGACCCGCGAAGCCGCCGCGGCCCGGCTCGCCAAGGCGCTGTCGCAGAGCTTCATCGCCGGCGTGCGCACCAACAACGCGTTCCTGATCCGCGCCTTGCGGCACAAGGATTTCCTCGCCGGCGAGGTCGACACCGGCTTCATCGCGCGCCACGGGGCCGATCTCATTCCGCCGGCGACGGTGCCCGACGACGCCTACGCCATGGCGGCGGATGTGCTGTCGCGCGAGACCTGGCGTCCTGACGGCGATTCCTGGGACAGCCATGACAGCTTCCGCAACAGCGGCAAGGCGGCGCAGTTCGTCGATTTCGCGGTCGACGGCAAGCGCCGGAGCGTCGCGCTGCCGGGCCTTGCGCTGCGCCGCAATGCCGACGTGCACCGCCTCGCCAATGGCGACGTCGCGGTGATGGCGGACGGCGCGACCTGGCTGCTGCGCCCCTACGATCCGTTCGCGGCGGCCGACGCCGCCGGCGCGAAGTCCGACCGGATCGTCACGCCGATGCCCGGCAAGATCGTGCAGCTCCTGGTCCAGAGCGGCGACGCGGTGAAGAAGGGCCAGCCGCTGGCGGTGCTGGAAGCGATGAAGATGGAGCACACCCTGTCGGCGCCGGCCGACGCGACGGTGGAATCGGTCGGGGTGGCCGCCGGCGACCAGGTGCCCGACGGCACGATCGTGGTCCGCTTCCGCAAAGAGGAAGAAGACAAGGCGGCATGACGCTTCACATCATCAAGCTTTGCGTCGGCTGCGATTCCATCGAAGACCTCGCGCAGTGGCAGGCCGGCCGCATCCGGGACCAGAAGATGCGCAAGGTGAAGACGCCGCAGCTCATCCATGTCACCCGCATGATGCCCAAGCGCAAGGACGAGGTGCTGGACGGCGGCTCGCTCTATTGGGTGATCAAGGGCCAGGTCGCGGTGCGGCAGAGGCTGCTCGACATCCGCGCGGTGACGAAGAACGGCACGCCGCATTGCGGGCTGGTTTATGACTCCAAGCTGGTGCCGGTGCAGCGCCGCGCCCACCGCCCGTTCCAGGGCTGGCGCTATCTAAGTCCCAAGGACGCGCCGCCCGATGCCCGCGGCGCCAAGGGACTCGAAAGGCTGCCGCAAAAATTGCAGGCCGAGCTGGTGGAGCTGGGGCTGCTGTGAGCGAAGAGCGCCTGTTCTCCTACGGCACGTTGCGCGATCCGAAGGTGCAGCGCGCGGTGTTCGGGCGCGAGATCGCCAGCACGGCCGACGCGATCACCGGCTGGCGGCTGCGCGAGGTCGCGAACAGCAGCGCGCAGGCCGTCGCGATCAGTGGGCTTGCGGTTCACACCGTGCTGGAGCCGGGCGACGGCCCGCCGATCGAGGGCGCGCTGTTCCGCATCACGCAAGCCGATCTCGTCCGCGCCGATGCCTATGAGTCCGCCGAGTACAAGCGCGTGGAAGTGACCCTGCGCTCCGGCGCGACGGCGTGGGTGTATGTGCGGGCCTAAACCGCCATGTTGTCGATCAGCCGCGTGGCGCCGATCTTTGCCGCCGCCAGGATGCGGGCGGGGCGGTCGAGCCTTTCGATCCTCTCCAGCGTCGCCGCGTCGCGGATCGCGACGTAGTCGACGGTATCGAAGCCGGCCTCCAGCAGGTCGCTCTTGCCGAACGCCTCGACCGTGGCGACCGGATCGCCGCGCTTCAGCCGCGTGATCGCGTCCTTCAGGACCAGGTTGAGCCGGCCGGCCACAATGCGCTCTTCCGCGCCGAGATAGGCGTTGCGCGACGACATCGCCAGGCCGTCCGCCTCGCGGACGAGCGGCGCGCCGGCGATCGCGATCGGCAGGCCGAGATCGGCGGTCAGGCGGCGAATCACCAGGAGCTGCTGATAGTCCTTCTCGCCGAAGATCGCGATGTCGGGCATCGCCGCGACCAGCAGCTTGGCCACCACGGTGGCGACGCCTGCGAAAAAGTGCGGCCGGAAATCCGTCTCCAGTCCGGCGCTCGGGCCGCCGACCTCGATGCGGGTGGCGAAGCCGGCCGGATACATCTCTGCCACCGTGGGTGCGAAGATCAGGTCCAGCCCGACGCCGTCCAGCTTCCGAGCGTCGCTTTCCAGCGTGCGCGGATAGCGGTCGAAATCTTCGTGCGGCGCGAACTGGGCCGGGTTCACGAAGATGCTGGCGACGACCTTGTCGGCGTTTTTTTGTGTCTCGCGCACCAGCGACAGGTGGCCCTCATGCAGCGCGCCCATCGTGGGCACCAGCCCGACGCGCGCGCCGGCGCCGCGCCAGGCTGCGATCTGGTGCCGCAATTGCGCAATGGTGTGGACGATCCGGGTCATCACGCAAACATAGCGCGCCCGGCCGCGCCCGCGCTACACTGCATGCGCCACCCTGACCGCGACACAGAATGACGCCGCTGCGCGACGCGATATCCGCCGTCTACCTCGCCCCCGAAGACGCCGTCGTCGACCAGCGCATCGCGCAGGCGACGCTTTCGCCCGCCGAGGCCGCCGCCGCCGAGCGGATGGCGACCGAACTGGTCGCCCGCATCCGTTCCGGCCGGAGCGAGGGGGGGCGTCGATGCCTTCATGCGCGAATATGCGCTGTCGAGCGAGGAGGGCGTCGCCCTGATGTGCCTTGCCGAGGCGTTGCTGCGCGTCCCCGACGCGGAGACCGCCGACCGGCTGATCCGCGACAAGATCGGTGGCGTCGCCTGGGACAAGCACAAGGCCAAATCGGATTCGATCTTCGTCAACGCCTCGACCTGGGCGCTGATGCTGACCGGCCGCGTGGTGCGGCTGGACGACACCGCGAAATGGGATTTCGACGGCATCTTCCGCAAGCTGGTGGCGCGCACCGGCGAGCCGGTGATCCGCCAGGCGGTGACCTATGCGATGCGCATTCTCGGCCGCCAATTCGTGCTCGGCCGCAATATCGGCGAGGCGCTGAAGGAGGCGCGGCCGCAGGTCGAGAAAGGCTACCGCTACTCCTTCGACATGCTGGGCGAGGCCGCCTACACCAAGGCCGACGCGGCGCGTTACGCGCAATCCTATCGCGACGCGCTGGAGGTGGTCGCCGCCGCCAATCCGCCCGACGCGCGCGCGATCTTCGAGCGCCCCTCGATCTCGATCAAGCTGTCGGCGCTGCATCCGCGCTACGAATGGGTCAACCGCAAACGCGTCTTCGCCGAGCTTCTGCCCATGCTGGTGGCGCTGGGCGAGCGGGCGCGCGAGACCGGCATCGCGCTGACCGTCGATGCGGAGGAGGCCGACCGCCTCGACCTGATGCTGGACGTGTTCGAAGCCTATGGCGCGGCACTGCCGGGCTGGGGCGGGCTGGGCCTCGCGGTGCAGGCCTATCAGAAGCGCGCTCTGCCGGTGCTGGCCTGGGTGATCGACCTGGCGCGCCGCCAGGGCCGCCGCATTCCGGTGCGCCTGGTCAAGGGCGCCTATTGGGACAGCGAGATCAAGCGCGGCCAGGAGGGCGGCCTCGCCGACTATCCGGTGTTCACGCGCAAGGCCGCGACCGACACGTCGTACCTCGCCTGCGCCCGCGTCATGCTCGGCGCCGGCGACGCGCTGTTCGCGCAATTCGCCACCCACAACGCCCATTCGCTCGCCGCCATCGATGCCATCGCGGGCGGCCGCCGCGATTTCGAGTTCCAGCGCCTGCACGGCATGGGCGAGGCGCTGCACGAGATCCATCGCGAGATCGGCGGCGTACCGACCCGCATCTATGCGCCGGTCGGCAGCCATGAGGATCTGCTCGCCTATCTGGTGCGCCGCCTGCTGGAGAACGGCGCCAACACCTCCTTCGTCAATCGTCTCGCCGACGACGACGCGCCGGTGGCGGAGATCGTCGCCGATCCGGTGGCGCAGATCGCGGCCAGCCGGCCGCACCGCAATCCAAAGATACCGCTGCCCAAGGACATGCTGGGAGACCGTAAAAATTCCGCCGGCTTTCTGTGGAGCGATCCGAAGGTCGCCGAGCCGCTGCTGGCGGAGATCGGCGCCATCCTCCAGACGCCGCACAGCGCGGCGCCCGTCATCGGCGGCACGGCACGCGGCGGCGAGGCCCAGCCGGTCAAGGACCCGTCGGACCGCCGCCGCATGATCGGATTGGTCGGTGAAGCCACACCTGCCGATGCGCTGGACGCGCTCGGCATCGCGCATGCGGCGCAGCGCGACTGGGACGGGCTGGGCGGCAAGCAGCGCGCCGGCATCCTCTATCGCGCCGCCGACCTGTTCGAGAAGAACCAGGCGCTGCTCATGGCGCTGGCGGTGCGCGAGGCGGGCAAGACCTTGCCCAACGCGCTGGGCGAAGTGCGCGAAGCGGTCGATTTCCTGCGCTATTACGCGACGCGCGCCGCGCATCTGTTCGAGGCGCCGCGGCGTCTTCCTGGTCCGACCGGCGAAACCAACGCGCTCAGCCTGCACGGCAAGGGCGTGTTCGCCTGCATCAGCCCGTGGAATTTTCCGCTGTCGATCTTCGCCGGCCAGGTCGCCGGCGCGCTGGCGGCGGGCAACAGCGTGCTGGCCAAGCCGGCCGAGCAGACGCCGCTGATCGCCGCCGCCGCGATCAAGCTGTTCCACCAGGCCGGCGTGCCCGCGGACGTGCTGAATCTGCTGCCCGGCGACGGGCCGAAGATCGGCAACGCGCTGTTCGCCGATCCGCGCCTGATGGGCGTCGCCTTCACCGGCTCGACCGACGCCGCCACCGCCATCAACCGCGCGCTGGCGGCACGCAGCGGCCCGATCGCCACGCTGATCGCCGAGACCGGCGGCCAGAACGCCATGATCGTGGATTCGACCGCGCTGCCCGAGCAGGTGGCGCGCGACGCGCTCGCCTCGGCCTTCGACAGCGCCGGCCAGCGCTGCTCGGCGCTGCGCGTGCTGTTCGTGCAGGACGACGTCGCCGACAAGATGCTGAAGATCCTGCTCGGCGCGATGGACGAGCTGAAGATCGGCGATCCGCTGCAGCTCGACACCGATATCGGCCCGGTGATCGACGAGGCGGCGCGCGACATGCTGGCCGCGCATGCCATGCGCATGGCGCGCGAGGCGAGATTGCTGCGCCGGCTCGCCATCCCGGCCGAACTGTCCGACGGCATGTTCTTCGCGCCGCATGCCTTCGAGCTCGACAGCCTCGCCCAGCTCACGCGCGAGGTGTTCGGACCGGTGCTGCATGTCGTGCGCTATTCCGCCGACAGCCTGGGCAAGGTCTGCGATGCCATCAACGCCACCGGCTACGGCCTCACGCTCGGCGTGCACAGCCGTATCGGGGAAACGGCGGAATTCGTGCGTTCCCGCGTCCACGCGGGCAATATCTATGTGAACCGCAACCAGATCGGCGCCGTGGTCGGCGTCCAGCCCTTCGGCGGCGAGGGCCTGTCCGGGACCGGACCCAAAGCCGGCGGCCCCAACTACCTGCAACGCTTCGCCCTGGAGCGCACCTACACCGTCAACACCGCCGCCGCCGGCGGCAATGCGGCGCTGTTGAGTTCGGGGTAGAATGCCCTCTCTATCATCCCGGCCGAACGCCGCGCGAGCGGCGTGAGGGGAGGGGGACCCAGGCGGCGCAACGTGAACGGCGCTACAGAGCTTGCGTCTTTTTCATCTGCGATGCGGACGAACCTTCACCGCCTGGATTCCTTCCCCTCGCTACGCTCGGCCCGGGATGACAACGTGTTTTGCGGCAGGGCTTGGAAATCGCAGCCGCTGCTCCGATATAGGGGAGGGGACCCGACCGCATGCCCAAAGACAACCTTCCGGCCAAGCCGTCTTCATCGGGCGATATCGATGCGTTCCTGAACCGCGCCGCCAAGCTGCCGACGCTGGCGCAGGCCAAGGGACGGCTGATCTTCGCGATTGATGCCACGATGAGCCGCCAGCCGACCTGGACCCGCGCCACCGAGATCCAGAGCGACATGTTCGCGGTGGCGCAGAGCATCGGCGGCCTCGCCGTGCAGCTCGTCTATTTCCGCGGGTCCGGCGAGTTCCGTGCCAGCGACTGGACCGCCTCGGCCGGCGTGCTCGCCAATCGCATGCGCGACGTTACCTGCCGCAGCGGCTTCACCCAGCTCCGCCGCGTCCTCGCCCACGCCGCCGAAGAAGCCAGCCGCACCAAGGTCGGCGCGCTGGTTTATGTCGGCGACGCGTTCGAGGAGGACGCCAATGTCGTGGCGCAGGAAGCGGCCCGGCTGGCGCTGCTCGGCGTTCCGGCCTTCATGTTCCATGAGGGCGACGATGCGGCCGCCGCCGCGGTGTTCCAGCAGATCGCGCGCCTGACCAAGGGCGTCTATGCCCGGTTCGACTCGGGCGCCGCGAAGCAGTTGCGCGACCTGCTGATGGCGGCGGCGATCTATGCCGCCGGCGGCGAGGTTGCGCTGCGCGAACATGCGCAGAAGAAGGGCGGCGAGGTGCTCAGGCTGTTCCACGCCATGGGCCGCAAATAGATGGGCGAAGTCCTTCTCGGCATCGTGGTGCTGGTCGCCTTCATTTTCCTGGTCCGCGCCTTCCTCGCCGCCAATCCGGCGGCGCTGGCCAAGGCGCTGCGCTATGCCGGCGCCGGCCTGCTGGCGGTGGCGGCGATCGGCCTGTTCCTGACCGAGAAGCCGGCGGCCGGCGCCTTCCTCGCCAGCATGGCCTGGGGCATGTTCACCGGCGGCCATGTCTGGCCGGGCGGCTGGCCGCACTATCGCCGCGCCAAGATGGCGCCGGGCCAGACCTCCAGCGTCCGCACGCCCTGGGTCGAGATGGCGCTCGACCATGAGAGCGGCGAGATGCACGGCACGATCCTCAAAGGCGCCCATGCGGGCAAGCGCCTCGACCAGCTCGACCGCGACACGCTGCTGGCGTTCTGCGCCGAAGCGGGCGGCGACGATTTGGAGACCCAGCGCCTGCTCGAAGCCTATCTCGACCGCACGCTCGGCGCCGACTGGCGCGCGCAGGCGCAGGCCGGGGACGAAGCGCCGCCGCCGCGCGGCGCCACCGGCATGACACGCGCCGAAGCGCTCAAGGTGCTGGGGCTGCAGGAGGGCGCGAGCGCGGACGACATCCGCGCCGCGCATCGGCGCCTGATGCTGCAGAACCACCCCGACAAGGGCGGCTCCGACTACCTCGCCTCGAAGATCAACGAGGCCAAGGACGTGCTGCTGGGCTGAGGCTCAGCGCGACGATGCCAGCACCGTGAAGCAGGTCTGGCCGCGCTGGGTCAGGCGCGAGCACACTTCGCGCGCCTCGCGCTCCACGAACGGTCCGAACCGTGCGCGATAGAGCGTATGGCCGTCGACCGCGGTGAACGGGATGACGATGCGCGCGGCCTGGCCCAGCACGTCCATCGATTTCTCGGCATAGGCGGCGAGCTGGCCGCGCGCCTGGGTCATGTCGGCGAAGGCGCCGATCTGGATGGTCCAGGCCTTTGGCCCGAGGGTCGTGGGCGGAGCGCCGGAGTCGCCGATATCGCCTTCGCCGACGTCGCTGCGCAGCCGCGGCTTGGCGGCGGGGCGGGGCAACGGCGCGGTCAGCAGCGCGACCTGACGCGCCGGGGCCGGCGCAGCCGTCCGCGGTTTGGGCATCGGCGCCACAGCGGGAATGTCGGCGGCGGCCAGCGCCACCGGCAGCGACGGCTTGGCCAGCGGGCGCGGCACGTTGGCGAGCGGGGCATAGGGCGACGGATGCGCCGGCGGAGCGACGCGCGGCGCTGCGGCCGGCGGCGGCACGGCGGTTGCGATACGCTGCGGGGCCGGCGGCGTCGGGCGTGGCGGCGCGGCGGCAACCACCGGCGCGGGGGTGAAGGTCTGTTGCGGCGGCGGCGCGGCCTGCGGCGGCGCATTGGTCGCCGGGCGCGGCGCGGCGGGCGCTGCGATCACGTTGATGTCGTCGCCCATGTCCTCATTGGAGGCGGCGGCTTCGGCTGCGTCCTCGTCGTCGCCGGCGGCGGGCGGGGCGTCGATGCTCGCGACCATGGTGCTGGGCGCCACGACGGCGTTGCGCCACGGCACGCCGTTGCGCGCCACCAGATTGGGCGCGACCGCGATGCGCGCGAACTGCTCGTCCAGCAGGCGCTCCATTTCCGCGTCGCGCCGGGCCGCGGTGCGCCCGCCCATCACCACGCCGATGATGTGGCTGCCGTTCCGCACCACCGACGAGACCAGGTTGAAGCCCGACATGCCGGTATAGCCGGTCTTGATGCCGTCGGCGCCGTCATAGCGCCCGATCAGGTTGTCATGCGTGACGTAGTTGACACCGCGGAAGGAGAAGCCGGGCGTTGCGAAATAGGGGAAATATTGCGGGAAGTCGTAGGCCAGGTGCCGCGCCAGCACGAGCAGGTCGGCGGCGGTGGTGATCTGCAGCTCGTCGGGCAGGCCCGAGGCGTTGTGATAGAACGTGTCGCGCATGCCGAGCTCGCGCGCCTTGGCGGTCATCAGCTCGGCGAAATGGCCTTCCGTGCCGCCCAGCGCCTCGCCGATCGCCACCGCCACGTCGTTGGCCGAGCGCACCACGATCGCCTTGATCGCGGTGTCCACCGGGATCATGTCGCCGGCATAGAGGTGCAGGTTGGTCGGCCGCTGCGAGGCGGCATGCTCCGAGATCGGCAGCATGGTCTGCATCGTGACGTCGCCGCGCTTCAGCGCCTGGAACAGCAGGTAGAGCGTCATCATCTTGGTCAGCGAGGCGGGATGGCGCTCCAGCGTCGCGTTGCGGGCGTAGAGGATACGGCCGGTCTCGCCGTCGGCGATCAGGGCGGCGTCTTTCACCGGATCGGTGGCGCCGGCGGGCAGGGCGGCGCGGTAGCGCGCCGGTCCCCAGCGATGGTGGTGGCCGCGGGCGGCGGCCGGCGCGGCGGCCGTCAGGACCGCGAGCAGCACCGCGATAGCAATCCGGGTCAGCATGCCGAACCCGGCACGCGGCTGTCCAAACATTCCAGCTCAACCTGTTCTTTTGGCACCCCGCCAAACGCTACAAGACCAAAATGCCGCTCTTCCTGCAAGCATCCGGAATTGATCATATAAACCCGGCATTTACGAAGTGTTAACGCTCCTGTAAACGCGTAATGGCCCGTAGGCCAAGGGCAGATTTGGTGCAGTGCAGCAAAACCCCTTGACAGTAAGGGTGCTGCGCCGCATATAGATCATGTTGCACCGCAGCAAGGCCGCTGGCCCGGGAATGACGGTGCGCCCTGAACTTTACCGAGGAGCAACCATAATGGCGAAAGCAAAGACGGCCGGCGAGAAGATCAACGGCACCACCGAAACCATCGAGACCGCGTTCAAGACCGGCACCGAGGCCCTCAAGGCCAATTTCGAGAAGGCCCGCAAGGGTTACGACCAGTTCCTGGGCTTCCAGAAGGACACGGTCGAGGCCTATGTGAAGGCCGCCAACGTCGCCGGCAAGGGCGCCGAGACGCTGCACAACGAGATCTATGCCTTCTCCAAGCAGTCGATCGAAGACGGCATCGCCAACGCCAAGGCGGTGATGGCGTCGAAGTCCGCCCATGAGGCCTTCGAACTGCAGACCGGCTTCGCGAAGTCGGCCTTCGAGGCCTATATCGGCGAGATGTCCAAGCTCGGCGAGCTGTTCGTGTCGACGTCGAAGGAGACTTTCGAACCGATCCAGGGCCGCGTCCAGGCCTGGGTGGATGTGGTTCAGAGCGCGCGCACGGCGGCCTGATCCCGTCAACGCGATTTCTCACGAAAGGCCCGGGAGCGATCCTGGGCCTTTTGCTTTGATTCGCCCGGATTCGCCCAACGATACCCGCGTCGGCGTTGCGTGTTTGAAGGGGCTTTGCAGCGGCCCCTTATGGAATAGGATAGGCGTCACCATATGATCTGCGACGCAACACCATGAAAGACGGACGCGACGGACGCGGCGACCACGGAACACGCGACGGTGACAACGGCACCGGCGCGGGAACCGGGATCGTCACCAAGACGAGGCCCAAGACCAAGAAGCCGAGCATGTACAAAGTGCTCCTGCTCAACGACGACTACACGCCGATGGAGTTCGTGGTCCACATCCTCGAGAAGATCTTCAACAAGAATCGCGAGGCCGCCGTCGAGGTCATGCTGCACGTCCATCGCCACGGCGTCGGCATCTGCGGCGTTTTCACCTACGACGTGGCGGAAACCAAGGTGGCCCAGGTCATTGAATTCGCCCGCCGCCATCAGCACCCTTTGCAATGCACCATGGAGAAGGACTAGCCCATAGATGCCCTCACTCTCGCGAAGTCTCGAACAGGCGTTGCACCGCGCGATCAAGCTCGCGAGCGACCGTCACCACGAATATGCGACGCCGGAGCATCTGCTCCTCGCCCTGATGGACGACAATGACGCCGCCCAGGTGATGAAGGCGTGCAATGTCGACCTCGATGCGCTGCGCAAGACGGTGCAGAAATACATCGACGAAGAGCTGATGACGCTGGTGATCGAGGACGGCGAGGACGCCAAGCCGACCACCGGCTTCCAGCGCGTCGTGCAGCGCGCGGTGCTCCACGTCCAGAATTCCGGCCGCGAGGAAGTCACCGGCGCCAACGTGCTGGTCGCGCTGTTCACCGAGCGGGAGAGCCACGCCGTCTATTTCCTGCAAGAGCAGAACATGACGCGGCTCGACGCGGTCTCCTATATGAGCCACGGCATCGCCAAGCGCCCGGGCATGAGCCAGCAGAAGGCGGCCAAGGGTGCCGAGGAGGAGGGCGAGGACGGGGAGCCCAAGAACAAGCAGGGCACCGAGGCGCTCGAAGCCTATTGCGTGAACCTCAATGAGAAGGCCAAGGCCGGCCGCGTCGATCCGCTGATCGGGCGCACCGCCGAAGTCGACCGCACCATCCAGATCCTGTGCCGCCGCCAGAAGAACAATCCGCTCTTCGTCGGCGATCCCGGCGTCGGCAAGACCGCCATCGCCGAAGGCCTGGCGCGCAAGATCATCAAGGGCGAAGTGCCCGAAGTGCTGCGCAACGCCGTGATCTATTCGCTCGACATGGGCTCGCTGATCGCCGGCACGCGCTATCGCGGCGATTTCGAGGAGCGCCTGAAATCCGTGGTGAAGGAGCTGGAGGCGCTGAAGGGCGCCATCCTGTTCATCGACGAGATCCATACCGTGATCGGCGCCGGCGCGACCTCGGGCGGCGCGATGGATGCGTCCAACCTGCTCAAGCCCGCGCTGCAGCAGGGCACGTTGCGCTGCATCGGCTCGACCACCTACAAGGAATACCGCCAGTATTTCGAGAAGGACCGCGCCCTGGTCCGCCGCTTCCAGAAGATCGACGTGGTCGAGCCGACGCTGCCCGACACGATCAAGATCATGATGGGCATCAAGCCGTATTACGAGGAATTCCACAAAGTCCGCTACACGACCGATGCCATCAAGGCGGCGGTCGAGTTGTCGGCCAAATACATCAACGACCGCAAGCTGCCGGACAAGGCGATCGACGTGATCGACGAGACCGGCGCCTCACAGATGCTGCTGCCCGAATCGCGCCGCAAGAAGGTGATCGGCGTGAAGGAGGTCGAGGACGTGATCGCCACCATGGCGCGCATCCCCCCGAAGACCGTGTCCAAGGACGACACCGAGGCGCTGCGCACGCTGGAAGCCGATCTCAAGACGGCGGTGTTCGGCCAGGATGCCGCGCTGCATGCGCTGGCGAGTGCCATCAAGCTCGCCCGCGCCGGCCTGCGCGCGCCCGAAAAGCCGATCGGCTCCTACCTGTTCTCCGGCCCCACCGGCGTCGGCAAGACCGAGGCGGCCAAGCAGCTCGCCAAGACGCTCGGCGTCGAGCTGCTGCGCTTCGACATGTCGGAATACATGGAGCGCCACACCGTCAGCCGCCTGATCGGCGCGCCGCCGGGCTATGTCGGCTTCGACCAGGGCGGCCTTTTGACCGACGGCGTCGACCAGCATCCGCATTGCGTGCTGCTGCTCGATGAAGTGGAGAAGGCGCATCCCGACCTGTTCAACATCCTTCTGCAGGTGATGGACCACGGCAAGCTGACCGACCACAACGGCAAGAAGATCGACTTCCGCAACGTGGTCCTGATCATGACCACCAATGCGGGCGCCTCGGACGCCGCCAAGGACGCCATCGGCTTCGGCCGCGGCAAGCGGATCGGCGAGGACGACGAGGCGATCAAGAAGCTGTTCACGCCGGAATTCCGCAACCGCCTCGACGCCACCATCACCTTCCAGGCGCTCAGCCGCGACACCATCGACCACGTCGTCGAGAAGTTCGTGCTGGAGCTGGAGGCGCAGCTGGTCGACCGCGACGTGACCTTCGACCTCACGCCGGAAGCGACCCGCTGGCTGGGCGAAAAGGGCTATGACGACGCGTTCGGTGCGCGGCCGCTGGCGCGGGTGATTCAGGAGCATCTCAAGAAGCCGCTGGCGGACGAGATTCTGTTCGGCAAGCTCAAGGAGGGCGGCACGGTGCGCGTGCTGCTCGACCGCGAGACCGACAAGCTCGCCTTTGAGTTCATCACCGACAAGAAGCCGAAGGCGCTCCCACCGCCGAAGAAGCCGAAGGCGGAGGAGAGCGTTTAGCCTCTGCGGAGGGTGAGCGTTTAGCTTCCAGAGATGATTGACGATCTCATCACCGGCGGTTGCCTCTGCGGGCAGGTGCGCTACGAAGCGAGCGCGCCGCCGCGTTGTGCCGGCTATTGCTTCTGCGCGGACTGCCGCAAGGCATCGGGGTCCGGCTTCATGCCGTTCATGGGATTTGCGGCGGGCGACCTCAGCATCACCGGCGACGTCGTCATCCACACGCTGGTCCAGGGCGACGGGCGCAAGTCGGAACGCAACTTCTGTCCGTATTGCGGCAGTCTCGTCTATGGCGGCGTCCGCGGCCGGACCGAGCAGCACACGATCTATGCCGGCACGCTCGACGATCCGTCGCACTTCAAGCCGACCATGGCGATCTTCGACAGCCAGCGTCCCGTTTGGGTCCCGCTCCCCGAAGGCCTCACGGTCTTCGCAAAGATGCCGGGATAGATCCGCACGCAATGCGATTACAAGAAAACTGTCATGGCCCGCGACTGCGGGCCACCCAGGTGACGTTTCCCCAATGCCTGCCGCAGTTTTCGCATTTCAACTGGATGGCCCGCAGTCGCGGGCCATGACAAGGCATTGAAATGCAAGGAATGAATTGCGTCCGAACCCCAGCAGCCGGCTCATTCCCTCCCTATCGCGAAGATCGGCGCGAAGCAGCCGGCGATGAGGCGCCCCGTCGGTCCGCCTGGCATCGAACACGCAGGTAGTGCTGAACAAGGGCGACATGACGCCCGAACGTTTCACGACCGGCGTTCGTCCTTCGCGCCCTGATCTCAGGCCGTTGATTCGGCTTTGGAAAATAATTCCTATCCAACCCCTTGACGCGATCTTTTTGTTCCCTATTTGTATCATGCAATCTGGGGTTGAGACATGACATTCTGACGATGCCGCGAGGACATACAGGTAAGGGTGCGCTCACGGGCACCCGTTTGGGCCGCTGCGAGCGCCTTCTACGCGTGAAGGGGTACGCTCGCTTTTGTCCATTAACACCGAGGGGTTGCGGCGAAAGTGCCGTGCGGTTGGCCGTCAAACGCCTTGCGCCGGCTGGCGAGAATCCGCAATCAAGGCTGGCGAGAACGGTGTGCAACCCGTTTTCGCCTTTGCCTTGTGGGCTCAGCGGCGCGCGGCGTTCGCGATCCAGCGGGCGCGGCGATCTTCGCGGGCGCTGTTGATCGCCAGCACGGCATGGACGAACGCCACCAGCCACAGGACGAAACCGGCGTGGGAGAAGATGATCGTGACCCAGCAGAGGATCGACAGCAGATAGAGAATCCCGTTGAACAGCGCCGAGATCGGCTTGCCGGTCAACAGCAGCGCCAGCGGCGAACAGAAGATCGCGACCAGGTAGATCATGCGCGGAATGTATGGTCTTTCGCCGCGCCTACAAGAGGCAGATCACAGCTCCGCCTTGATCCGTTCGGCGATCGGCACCAGCGAGGCGGGGTCGACCATCTTGCGGCCGTGGAACGTCATATCCAGCCCGTTGTCGCGCGGCAGGATGTGGAAATGCAGATGCGGCACCGACTGGCCGGCCGCCTTGTCGTTGAGCTGCACCAGCATGATCCCGGGCACGCCGAAGGCGGCTTTCACGGCCAGCCCGACCTTCCGCGTTGTCAGGATGGCGGCGGCGGCGCCTTCCGGCGAGCACTCGAACAGCGTGACGCAAGGCTCCTTGGGAATCACCAGCGTGTGGCCGGGCGTCGCCGGCGCGACATCCATGAAGGCGAGCGTCATGTCGTCCTCGTAGACGGCGATCTTCGGCAATTCGCCGCGCAGGATGCGCGCAAAGATGTTGTTGGGGTCGTAGGCCATTATTCTTCCTCCGGCGTGTCGCCTTTGCGGAACGGGCCGCGTTCGGCGAGTTCTTCGATCTGTTCGGCGACCGCTTCGCGCTCGCGCTCCAGGAACTGGTCGACGGCGCGGCGCAGGCCGGCATGGGCGATGTAATGGGCGCTGTAGGTCGGCGTCGGCATGTAGCCGCGCAGCAGCTTGTGCGCGCCCTGCGCCCCCGCCTCGACCTTCGTGAAGCCGCGGGCGATGGCGTAGTCGATGGCCTGATAGTAGCAGGTCTCGAAATGCAGGAACGGGATGTATTCGGTGCAGCCCCAGTTGCGGCCGTAGAGCACGCCGCCGCCGGCGAAGTTCAGGGCGCCGGCGATATAGCGGCCGTCTCGTCGCGCAAGGATGAGAAGGATCTGTTCGGACATCGCGGCGCTGATCCGGCTGAAGAATTCGCGGGTCAAATAGGGCCGTCCCCATTTGCGCCCGCCGGTGTCGATGTAGAAGCGGAAGAACGTGTCCCAATGCGCCTCGGTCAGGTCGCTGCCGGACAGCCAGTCGAATTCGACGCCGGCCTCGCGCACCGCGGCGCGCTCCTTGCGGAGATTCTTGCGCTTGGAGGACGACAACTCGCCGAGGAACTGATCGAAACTCCGATAGCCGCGATTCTCCCAATGGAATTGCTGGTCGGCGCGCTGCAGATAGCCGGCCTCGCCGGCGGCGATCCACTCATCCTCGGTCAGGAAGGTGATGTGCAGCGACGAGGCGCCGAACTGCTTGGCCGCGGTGATGCCGGTCGCGAGCAGCGCCTCGCGCGTCGCCGCCACGTCCGCCTCGGCGGCAACAAGCAGGCGCGGGCCGGTCGCCGGCGTGAACGGCACTGCGGCCTGCAGCTTGGGATAGTAATCGCCACCGGCGCGTTCCAAAGCGTCGGCCCAGGCGTGGTCGAAGACGTATTCGCCCTGGCTGTGGTTCTTCAGGTACATCGGCATCAGGCCGATCGTCGTGCCGTCACGGACGATGGTCAGATGCGCCGGCCGCCAGCCGGTGCGCGCCGTGGCCGAGCCGGACTCCTCGCAGGCCGCGAAGAACTCGTAGCGCGCGAAGGGATAGGGGTCGGCGGCGCCCGCCGGGTTGGCGCAGGTGTTCCACGCGGCCGCGCCGATTTCGGCGGCGGCGCCGGCGATGCGGGCTGTGATGTCTTCCGTCACGCGATCTCGATCACCGCTTCGACCTCGGTCGCGACGTTGCGCGGCAATGAGCCGGCACCAACCGCGGCGCGGGCGTGGCGGCCGGCATCCCCGAACACCTCGACCAACAGGTCCGAGGCGCCGTTGGCGACCTCGGGATGCTGGGCGAAGCCGGGCACGGCGTTGACGAAGACGGTGACCTTCACGATGCGCCGGACCCGGTCCAGATCGCCGCCGCAGGCCGCCTTGGCCTGGGCGATGACGTTGACGGCGCAGAGGCGGGCGGCCGCCTTGCCGTCCTCCGGCGTCCATTCCTTGCCGACGGTGCCGACATATTCGATGCCCTTGGGCCCGATCGGGATCTGCCCCGAAATGAAGACCTGATGGCCGCTGGCGACATAGGGCACGTAGCTCGCCACCGGCGCCGGCGGCGTGGGCAGCACGATGTTCAATTCCTTGAGGCGGTTCTCGATGCGCATGTCGGTTCCCTTGTTTGTCAAAAGATTATCGGACGCGGCGCGGGCGCGCTATAAGCCAAGCATGACCAAGCGGCTGGACGCCGACGATCCCTGCCCCGTGCGCGAGGGCTATGCGATGCCGGCGGAGTGGGCGACACATGCGCGCACCTGGATGTGCTGGCCCTGCCGTACCGAGGCGTGGGGCGGGCCGGAAGGGCTGCTGCGCGCCAAACAGGCCACGGCGCGGGTGGCGCGTGCGATCTCGACCTTCGAGCCGGCAACCATCGCGGTGCGGCCGGCCGACGCGGCCGAGGTGAAACTGGCGACGGCGGGCAAGACGGGTCTGTTCGAAGTCGCACTGGACGATTCTTGGGCGCGCGATTCCGGGCCCACCTTCCTGACGCGGGCGGACGGTAGCCGAGCCGCTGTGCAGTGGGAATTCAACTCCTGGGGCAACAAATACCATCCGTGGACGGACGACGCGGCGCTGGCCTCGCGTGTTGCGGCGCATGAGGCCATTCCGATCTATGCCGCGCCGCTGGTCTGCGAGGGCGGTGCGATCCATGTCGACGGGCAGGGCACGCTGATCACCACCGAGCAGTGCCTGCTCAACCCCAACCGCAATCCGCATTTGAGCCGACAGCAGGTCGAGGAACGGCTGGCGCTCTATACCGGGGCGCGGCGGGTGATCTGGCTGGGCGAAGGGTTTTCGGATGACGAGACCGACGGCCATGTCGACAACATCGCCTGCTTCGTCGCGCCGGGCAGGGTGCTGGTCGGGGTTCCGTCGTCGAAATCGCATCCCGATTTCGAACCAGTGATGGAGGCGATCCGCCGCCTCCGCCAAGCGTACGATGCCGAGGGACGGCCGATCGAGGTCGTGGAACTCGAGCAGCCGCGGAATGTCGCGCGTGACTGGCGCGGCCGGCCGCTACAGGCGAGCTACGTCAATTTCTACCTCGCCAATGGCGGCGTGGTGATGCCGGGTTTCGACGACGGGAACGACGAGGCGGCTCGGGCCGTGCTGGCACACTGCTTCCCGGATCGCGATATCCTTCAGATCCAGGCGCTTGACATCGTCGAAGGCGGCGGCGGCATCCACTGCATCACCCAGCAGGAACCGGCATGAGGAAGGTCACGTTCGCAGCGACGCAATTCGCCTGTTCCTGGAACCGGAAGGCCAATGTCGCCAAGGCGAAGGAACTCGTGCGCGCGGCTGCGTCGAAAGGCGCGAACGCGATCCTGATTCAGGAGTTGTTCGAGACTCCGTATTTTTGTCAGGATCAATGCGCCGATCATTTCGGGCTGGCGGCACCGTTCGAGGGCAACCCCCTCATCGCGACGATGGCGGAACTTGCCTCCGCGCTGGGCGTCGTGTTGCCGGTGAGCTTCTTCGAAAAGGCCGGGCACGCGCATTTCAACTCGCTGGCGATGATCGATGCGGACGGTTCGGTTCTTGGTCTCTATCGCAAGTCCCATATCCCGGATGGACCGGGCTATCAGGAGAAATACTACTTCACGCCGGGCGACACCGGGTTCAAGGTTTTCAAGACGCGCTACGGCGCGTTCGGCGCGGGCATCTGCTGGGACCAGTGGTTCCCGGAAAGCGCAAGGGCGATGGCATTGATGGGCGCGGAGGCGCTGTTCTATCCGACCGCGATCGGCAGCGAGCCGCCGCCGGCGCCACCGATCGACAGCCGCGACCACTGGCGCCGTGTGATGCAAGGCCATGCCGGCGCCAACACCATGCCGCTCATCGCGTCGAACCGCGTCGGCACGGAAAGAGGGCAAGCGGCCGAGATCACGTTCTACGGTTCGTCATTCATCGCGGACGCGCAAGGCGCGATCGTGGTGGATCTGGACCGGACAGAGGAAGGCGTCGCGACGGCGTCGTTCGACCTGGACGAGATACAAAAGCTGCGCGCGTCGTGGGGCCTGTTCCGCGACCGCCGGCCGGAACTTTATGGGCCGCTGCTTGGCCATGATGGAAAGAACAGATGAGAAAAACACCGGCGCTGGCGGCCTGCCTCTTCCTGTTCGCGACGTCAGCCGGCGCGGCGCCGATCGACCTTCTGCCGCATCGCGCGCAGTACGAAGTGACGCTGGCGAGCACGCGGCCGGGCGGTGCGGTCGCCGTGCATGGCCGCACGGTGCTCGAATTCCGCGACGTGTGCACGGCGTGGACGACGACGCAGCGCTTCATCTCCGACATGACCGACGCCAAGGGCAGCGACGCGCATACCGATTTCATCGTCTCGTCGAGCGAGGACAAGCAGGGGCACATCATCCGCTTCAAGATCCGCAACCTGGTGAACGGACACACGACGCAGCGTTTCGAGGGCACCGGCACGCTCGCGGCCGCCGGCGGCGAAGTGCGACTGACGTCGCCGGCCGGGCAGCATTTCGCTCTGCCGACCGGCACGCTGCTGCCGACGCAGCACACGCTGGCCGTGCTGCGCGCGGCGCAGGCGGGGCGCCAATCGTTCCATGAGACGGTATTCCAGGGCGGCGACAGCACCGACCTCTACGACACGACCACGGTGATCGGCCGGCCGGCGGGCCGCAAGCAGTTCGACGAGGACCGCGCCGCCGATCCGAGCGGCCTGCTGAAGGGCGTGCCGGCCTGGCCGACGCTCGTCAGCTATTTTCCGCACGGCTCCGACGACGAGCGTGCCGATTACGAGATCGCCTATCGGCTCTATGCCAATGGCGTGATCGCGTCGATGACGCTGATCTATCCCAATTTCACGATGAAGGCCGATCTGGTGAAGATCGAGCGGCTAGCGTCGCATTGCGGCGCGGCCTCGCCCTTTCCCTAGGACGTTGCCGCCGAATTTCGCGCGCACCTTGTCCATGGCGCGCTCGGCGGCGGCGCGCTTGCCGGCGCCGTCGTCGACCAGGTCGGCGGGATCGCAGTCGCGCTCCGCCGCAAGCTGGCTGATGCCCACGCCGAGCAGGCGGTAGGCGGTGCCGGACGCCTCGCGACGCAGCGCCTCGCGCGCGGTGCGGAAGATCCGGTCGGCAAGCTGGGTCGGCGCGTCGAGCGAGACGCTGCGGGTGCGGATCTTGAAGTCGGCGGTCTTGAGCTTCAGCACCACGGTGCGGCCGCCATGACCGGACGCCTTGGCGCGGGCGGAGACACGCTCGGCCTGATGCCAGAGGACGGCTTCGAGCTCCTCGAACGCCGCGATGTCGGTGTCGAAGGTGGTTTCGGACGAGATGCTCTTGAGCTCGCCGTCTGGTTCCACGCTGCGTGTGTCGCGGGCATGGGCGAGACGGTGCAGCCACAGCCCGGTGTTGCCGTAGCGCTTGGCCAGTTCCTTCTCCGTCATGTCCTGGAGCTGCGCGATATGCGTGATGCCGTCCTTGGCCAGCCTGGCCTGGAGCGCCGCGCCGGCGCCGCGGATGAACCCGACCGGCTTGTCGCGCAGGAAGCCGAGCGCTTCGGCCCGGCCGATGACGGCGAAGCCGCGGGGCTTGTCGAGTTCCGACGCCAGCTTGGCGAGGAATTTGTTGAAGCTGAGGCCGATGGAGACGGTGATGCCGATCTCGGCCTCGATGCGTGCGGCGAGCTTCGCCAGCGAGCGCGCGGGGATTTGGCCGTGCAGGCGCGCGGTGCCCGACAAATCCATGTAGGCCTCGTCCAGCGACAACGGTTCGACCTGCGGCGTCAGCTCCAGCATCATCGCGCGGATCGTTTTGGCGGCGGCGGTGTATTTCGCAAAGTCCGGCCTCACGACGATGGCGTGTGGGCAGAGCGCCATCGCCTTGAACATCGGCATGGCCGAGCGGACGCCGGCGATGCGCGCGATGTAGCAGGCGGTGGAGACGACGCCGCGCCGCGCCGTGCCGCCCACGATCACCGGCTTGTCGCGCAGCGCCGGATTGTCGCGCTTCTCGATCGCGGCATAGAACGCGTCGCAGTCCATATGGGCGATGGAGAGCACGTCGAGTTCGTCGTGCTCGAGGATGCGGTGGCCGCCGCACTGCCTGCAGCGGCGGCCGCCCGGCGCCGCGTCGCTGAAGCAGTCCCGGCAGAACGTGCTCATGGTGCCGCTTCGGCTTCGCTCCACAGCCAAGCGGCGCCGCGCACGCCGCTGGAATCGCCGTGGACGTTCTTCAGAACCGGCGTACTACCCTCGGGTGAGAAGGCGTAGGCCTCGATGCGGGCCGGCAGTTCCGCATAAATCTCGCCGATATTGGACAGGCCACCGCCGATCACGATTACGTCCGGATCGAGCACGTTGACGATGGTGGCGAGGGCGCGGGCGAAGCGGTCGTAGAAATCCGCCATGACGGCCATCGCCTCGGCGTCGCCTGTTTGGGCGGCGGCTGCGATGGCGTGAGCGCGCAGGTCGCGGCCGGTGCGGCGGCGGAAGTCTGCGGCGAGACCGGTGCCGCTGATCCAGGCTTCGATGCAGCCGGTGCGGCCGCAATAGCATTTCGGTGCCGCCGCGATCTCGTCCGCGCGCGGCGCGGGCAGGGGATTGTGTCCCCACTCGCCGGCAATGCCGTGGGAGCCTGCAACGACGCGCTGGCCGATGCTGACGCCGCCGCCGCAGCCGGTGCCGACGATGACCCCGAACACGACATCGGCGCCCGATCCCGCACCGTCGGAGGCCTCCGACAGCGTGAAGCAATTGGCATCGTTGGCGACGCGCACCGGACGAGCCAGCGCCTTCGCGAGGTCCTTGTCGAGCGGATGGCCAATCAGGCGGGTCGAATTGGCGTTCTTCACCAGCGCCGTCCGGGCGCTGATCGTGCCGGGAATGGCGATTCCGACCGTGCCGCGGCGGCCAAGCGTCTTCTCGGCACCGACAACGAGATCGTGGATGGCGCTGACGGTGTCGTCGTAGACCGTCTGCGGCGTGGCGACGCGCTCGCGCAGGATTTCCCGGCTGCCGTCCAGCGCGACAATCTCGATCTTCGTGCCGCCGAGGTCGATGCCGAGCCGCATCCGTCAATATCCTGCTTCTTTGAGTTTGCGATCCATGAAGGTGTAGGCGTCGCTCCACGCCTCGGCGCGAAGATGGGCCTTGGCGGCGGGGGCAAGCAACGGTTTCAGGCGGTCGTCCCCGATCAGATGGATGGCGTAGACGTCCGGCGCTGCCTCCACGGACGATGCCAGGTTCTGCGGAATGTCGTCGATGAAGAAGGCGGGCCGCCCGGCGCGCGCGACCAGCGCCTTGATCGCAGGTCCTTTCAGACCGCTATTGGCGACGAGGGGCAGGTCGAGGCCGATCGCGGCGAGGTTGCGCAGGCGGGCGGCGGCCTGCGCCGGCGCGATGTTGGTCAGCATGACGATGTCCAGCCGCGGCGCGAGCGCCAGCAGCGTCTCGCGCGCGCCGGCGACGGCTTCGAGCGAGTCGAGATCGCGGCGGAACTCGTCCAGCAGGACGGTGACTTCGACGTCGAGAATCGCCGTCCGGTCGTCGAGCCGCTTCACGTTCCCATGCAGGCGATAGCTGACAAGATCCAGGAACAGGCCCTGGGCGCGCAGGAATCGGTCGAAACCGTCGACGAAGCGCAGCACCACCTCGTCGGCGTCGACCACCAGGAGGGGCCGGCCTGGCTGGAGCCGGGCAATAGCCGCGCGGACGTCATGGTCGCCGCTCATGATCCACCGAGCACGTGACGCGCCATATGGATCGCCTTCGGATCGCATGATTCGCCGTGACAGAAGTCAACCAGAAGTGCCTCATCCGACAGGAGAAAATCCAATACGCTCGCCAGCATTTCGGCCTCGCCGGCGCGCTCGCGCAGGGTTCCCCGGTCGAGTCCCGACAGCGCCGTGAAGCGATCCAGCGCGTCCTCGGAATTTGCCAGAAACCCCAATGCCTTGAGGGCCAAGATCTGGGCTCTGTCCGGCGTCATTCTAAGGGCCATCGTCAAGGGAGCGTTAAGAGTTGACCACTAATACTAACCATCGAGAGCCTTGGGCAGAACCGTTGCTGGGACGGTATCGCCGAAGGGGGCACGCGCGCATACCGGAGAGTCAAGTCATGGACGCCAAGACCAAGACCGTGCTGATCGTCGAGGACAATGAGCTCAACATGAAGCTGTTCCACGACCTGCTGGACGCCCATGGCTACCAGATTCTCCAGACCAAGGACGGAATGGAAGCGCTCGACATCGCGCGCGAGCACCGCCCGGACCTGATCCTGATGGACATCCAGCTTCCCGAAGTCTCCGGCCTGGAAGTCACCAAATGGCTCAAGGAAGACGATTCGCTCAAATCCATCCCGGTCGTCGCCGTCACCGCCTTCGCGATGAAGGGCGATGAGGAGGTGATCCGTCAGGGGGGCTGCGAGGCTTACATCTCCAAACCGATTTCCGTGACCAGCTTCCTCGATACCGTCCGCCGCTTCATCGGATAAGGCTTACGCCCATGACGGCGCGCGTCCTAGTCGTCGACGACATCCTGTCGAACGTCAAGCTTCTCGAAGCGAAGCTGACGGCCGAGTATTTCGAGGTCGTCAGCGCCTTCAACGGCCTCGAATGCCTGGCCAAGATGGAACAGGCGACGCCCGACATCGTCCTGCTGGACGTGATGATGCCCGGCATGGACGGCTTCGAGGTCTGCCGCCGTATCAAGAGCAATCCCAAGACCGCGCACATTCCCGTCGTGATGGTCACGGCGCTGGACCAGCCGTCGGACCGCGTCGCGGGACTGGAAGCGGGCGCCGACGACTTCCTGACCAAGCCGGTGGATGACGCGGCCTTGTTCGCGCGGGTGCGCAGCCTGGTGCGGCTCAAGATGATGACCGACGAGCTGCGGATGCGCGAGACGACCGGCCAGAGCATGGGCCTGATCGATCCCGCCACGACGCTCATGGACGCCAATCCGACGGGACGCATCCTGATCATCGAGGACCGCCCGGAATCGGTCGCCTGGTTCGCCCAGGCGCTGCAACCCGGTCACGAGGTCGCCTCCGTCGATACGTTCGAGGAAGCGCTGGTCCGCGTGCGCGGCGGCGACTACGACCTGATCGTGGTCAGCCTGGGCATGCGCGGCTTCGATGGCCTGAGGCTGTGCTCGCAGCTGCGCTCGCTGCCCGAGGGACGCAACGTTCCCATCCTCGTGGTGGTGACCGACGGCGACCGGCGCAAGCTGAACCAGGCGCTGGAAATGGGCGTCAACGACTATCTGACCCGTCCCGTCGACAAGAACGAGCTGGTGGCGCGCGTGCGCACCCAGCTGCGCAAGAAGCGCTACCAGGACCGGTTGCGCCACAACGTGCAGCTCAGCCTGGAGATGGCGATCACCGACCAGCTCACCGGCCTGCACAATCGCCGCTACATGGCCCGTCATCTCGACAATCTCGTGGCGTCGGCGGGGCGCACGGCCAAGCCGCTCGCGTTTCTCATCATGGACGTCGACTTCTTCCGGGACGTGAACAACAATCACGGCCACGACATCGGCGACGAGGTGCTCAAGGAATTCGCCAACCGCATCTCGGCCAATGTCCGCGGCATCGATCTGGCCTGTCGCTATGGCGGCGAGGAGTTCGTGGTGGTCATGCCCGACACAGATCTGTCGCTGGCCTATTCGATCGCCGAGCGGCTGCGCAAGAGCATCGAGACGACGCCCATCGCGATCAGCCGCGCGCCGCACAAGCTCAACATCACGATCTCCATCGGCATTGCGGCGACGCAGGGAACGGCGGATACCGGAGAAGCGCTGCTGCACCGTGCCGACCAGGCGCTCTACAGCGCCAAGCGCAACGGGCGTAATCGGGTCGTGACGGCCGTCGCCGCCTGAGACCGCGCAGCTCATAGAGCCTGCCCGTCGTCCACCGTCAGCAGCGAGCCGGTGATCGTGCGCGCGGCGTCGGAGCAGAGCAGCAGGAGCATGCCGTCCAGGTCGGTCTCCTTGGCAAGGCGCTTGCGCGGGAAGCCGTCGATCTGCTTTTTGCCTTTCTCGCTGGCGAACCATGCGTCGTTGAGTTCGGTCTCGATGAAGCCCGGGCAGAGCGCGTTGACGTTGATGCCCTTGCGGGCCCATTCGCGCGCGAGGCACTGGGTCATCATCGCCAGGCCCGCCTTGGAGATGCAGTAGGGCGTCACGCCCGGCAGCACGCGGTAGCTGCCGATGGAGGCGATGTTGACGATCTTTCCCCCGCGCCCGGCCGCGATCATGCGGCGGCCGACTTCGGTCGCGAGCAGGAACGGTGCGCGCAGATTGGTGGCCATCACCGTGTCGAAGTCGGCGGCGGAGATGTCGACCGAAAGGCCCAGGACGCTGAGGCCGGCATTGTTGATCAGGATGTCGATCGGACCGAGTTCGGCCTCGGCCTTGTCGAGCGCGGGCGCGATGGCCGCCGCGTCGGTCAGGTCGAGCGGGATCGCGGCGGCACGGCCACCGGCGGCTTCGATCTCGCCCTTCGCCGCGGCAAGGCGATCGGCGCGGCGGCCGGCCAGCGCCACGGCAGCGCCGGCACCCGCCAGGATTTTCGCGAAATGGCGGCCGAGGCCGCTGGTGGCGCCGGTGACGAAGGCGGTGCGGCCGGCAAGGTCGAATGTCGGGATCATGCGATTTCCATCCAATGTTGGGAGGCGGTACTGCCAAAAGCGCAATATCTTGATCGTTGATCGTAGGATTCGCGTTTTTTTCGGTGCAGGAGGTAGGTTAGGCCATGCAGATCGATGTTGTTTCCGACACGGTGTGCCCGTGGTGCTTTATCGGCAAGCGCCGGCTGGGCCGGGCGCTGGCGCTGCGGCCGGGGGTTCCGGCGCAGGTGTTCTGGCGGCCCTACCGGCTGGACCCGAGCGTGCCGCGCGAGGGCGTCGAGCGGCGTGCCTATCTCAAGGCCAAGTTCGGCGACGGGCCGCGCAATGCGGCGATGGCGGAGGCGCTGCGCAGCGAAGGCGCCGGCGAAGGCCTCGACTTTGCGTTCGACAAGATCGCCAAGACGCCGAACACGCTGGATTCGCACCGGCTGATCCGCTGGGCCGGCGGCGCCGGTGTGCAGGACGCGGTGGTCGAGCGGTTGTTCAAGGCGTATTTCCTCGATGGACGCGACATCGGCGACGCGACGGTGCTGACCGAGGTCGCGGCCGAAGCGGGGATGAACCCCGAGCTGGTCGGCGATCTGCTCTCCCAGGATACCGACCTCGAGGCCGTCGAACGCGAGGCGGGCATGGCCAGCCAGATGGGCATCAGCGGCGTGCCGACCTTCATCTTCGACAGCAAGTTCATGATCTCCGGCGCGCGCGAGCCGGAGATTCTGGTCAAGATCATCGACCGTGCGCTGCAGGCCGCACAGGAACCGCAAGCGGCGCCATGAGCGCGTGGCCCGAACTGCCCTTTGCGGCGTGGCGCGACACCGCCATGACGCTGCAGCTCTGGACGCAGATCGTCGGCAAGGTCCGGCTGGCCCTGACGCCCTGGATCAACCATTCCTGGCAGGTGCCGCTCTATGTGACGGCGCGCGGCCTCGGCACCTCGCCGATCCCCTTTGGCGACGAGGTGCTGGAGATCGAATTCGATTTCATCGCGCATCGGCTTGCCGCCCGCACCAGCCGCGGCACGGAGCGCTCGCTTGCGCTCGAACCGCGGAGCGTTGCCGAGTTCTATCGCGCAGTCCTTGCGATGCTGGATGAGCTCGGCGTGACGGTCTCCATCGTCGATATGCCCAATGAACTGGTCGACGCCGTTCCTTTCTCGCAGGACACGGTACACAACCGTTACGACGCCGATGCCGCGCACCGGTTCTGGCGCGCGCTGCTGCAGAGCGACCGCGTGTTCAAGCTGTTCCGCAGCGGGTTTCTGGGCAAGGTCAGTCCGGTGCATTTCTTCTGGGGCAGCTTCGATCTTGCGGTGACGCGGTTTTCCGGACGGGTTGCGCCGCCCCATCCCGGTGGAGTGCCGGGATTGCCGGATGCGGTGGCGCGCGAGGCTTACTCGCACGAAGTAAGCAGCGCCGGATTCTGGCCGGGCAGCGAGGCCTTTCCGCAGGCTGCGTTCTATTCTTACGCCTATCCGGAGCCGCCGGGCTATCGCGACCGCGCCGTCGCCGGCGGGCGCTTCGAGCCGGCCTTGGGCGAGTTCGTCCTGCCTTACGACGCGGTGCGCGCTGCCGCCGATCCGGACGCGATGCTGCTGGCTTTTCTCGAAACCAGCTACGCCGCGGCGGCCGATGCGGGACGCTGGGATCGCGCCGCGCTGGAGTGCGCGCTGGGCGTTCCGCGCCGGCCGCGGCCGGTTTAGCGGCCCGGCCTGATCGGCGCGGTGACGGCGTTGCTCTCCGACACGACTTTCACCTGTACCGTGCCGGTGCGTGGCAGCGGGAAGACTGCGGTGGTGACGATCGGCAGCAGGGCCTGGATCACGACCGCATCGGCGAGAGGCGGCGTCGCCAGGAATGTGATCACGTCGGTGTCGGATCCGGGCTGGCGCGGCTCCAGGTGCAGGCGCGGCTGGGTCCAGCCGCCGCTGGCGACGGCGCCGCTGGCGCTGACGACCAGCCTGTTGTTCAGGATGCCGGCCGTCACCGTGTCGACCCTGGCGACGGGCTTCGGCTCGCCATGGGCGGCGGTTGCCGTAACTGCCGCAAGGGCCAAGGCGAAGGCGATCCGGCGCATGCTCTGCCCCTGTGTTGTCCGGCACCGCATCGCCAGCTAAGAGGGAAATGCGGCGCAATTGCGATGAGGTTGTTTCATGGGTCCCCTTCACGGCATCCGGGTGGTGGAATTCGCAGGCATCGGACCGGGTCCGTTCGCCGCGATGCTGTTGTCGGACATGGGCGCGCAGGTGATCCGCATCGACCGCAAGGGCGGCCGTTCGCCGGCCAGTTCCGAAATCACCTATCGCGGCCGCAAGGCGGTGGCGCTGGACCTGAAGAAGCCGGAGGGCGTCGCGGCGGCGCTGACGCTGATCGACAAGGCCGATGCGCTGATAGAGGGCTTTCGGCCCGGCGTGATGGAGCGCAACGGCGTCGGCCCGGACGTCTGCCTCAAGCGCAATCCGAAGCTGGTCTATGGCCGCATGACCGGCTGGGGCCAGACCGGCCCGCTGGCGATGGCGGCCGGCCACGACATCAACTACATCGCGCTGACCGGCGCGCTGCACGGCATGGGCAATGCGGGGCAGAAGCCGGTGCCGCCGCTGAACCTGGTGGGCGATTTCGGCGGCGGGGCGATGTATCTGGCGTTCGGCGTGGTGTGCGCCCTGCTGGAGGCGCAGCGCTCGGGCAAGGGCCAGGTGGTCGATGCGGCGATGACCGACGGCGCGGCGTCGCTGATGGCGATGTTCTACGGCATGAACGCCATGGGCATGTGGAAGGACGAGCGCGGCGTGAACCTGCTCGATAGCGGAGCGCATTTCTACGACACCTATGAGACCAAGGACGGCAGATACGTGGCGCTGGGCTCGATCGAGCCGCAGTTCTACAAGGAGTTGCTCGAGAAGACCGGGATCACCGATCCGGCCTTCGCGGCGCAGATGGATCGCAGCGCGTGGCCGGCGCTGTCGGAAAAGCTGGCGACCGTGATCAAGACCAAAACGCGCGACGAATGGGACGCGATCCTGCTGGGCAGCGACGTGTGCTACGCGCCGGTGCTGTCGCTGAGCGAAGCGCCGAAGCATCCGCACAATGTCGCGCGCCAGACCTTCGTCGAAGTCGGCGGCGTGGTGCAGCCGGCGCCGGCGCCGCGCTTCTCGCGCACCGTTCCCGAAGTGCAAGGGCCGCCCGAGGGCGCCGACAACGCGGCGGCGCTGGCGGCGTGGGGCTTCTCGAACGACGATGTCGCGAAACTGCAAAGCGCCGGTGCGATCTAGCGGCGATGCGGCACGGACGGTCATGACCTATCTCCCTGGAACGAAAGCGCGGCGGCGCATCCATCTGATGCGGCACGGCCATGTGGACTATCTCGCCAAGCACGTCGTGGCGGAGGGCGCGATCAACGTCGTGCCGCTGACGAGGCGCGGCCGCCTGCAGGCGGAGGCGGCCGGCAAGGCGCTGTCGCATGTCGTGTTCGAGCGTGCTTTGTGCTCGGGCTATCCGCGCACCTTCGAGACGGCGTCGCATGTGCTGGCGGCGCAGGAATCGCCGCCGCCGCTCGAGATCGACGCCGGCCTGGTCGAGATCGCCGGCGGCAAGATGGAGCCGCCGCCGGCCAGCCGCGACGAGCTGATCGAGCGCATGAAGGATCGCTTCGGCCAGGCGGCGCGGGCGGGCGCGACGAACCACGAAGGCGGCGAGGCCTATGCCGGAGCGCAGGACCGCGCGGTGGCGGCGCTGAAGCGCCTGCTGCAGCAGCCGGGCTGGCACACCGCGCTGGTCGTCGCGCACGAAGGCATCAACCGGCTGGTGCTGAGCTGGGCCTGCGGCGCCGGTCTCGCCGCCATGGGCGGCTTCGAGCAGGACACGGGCTGCATCAACGTCCTCGATTTCGACCTGCGCGACGACGGCGAGATCGCGCGGACCATGATCAAGTCGGTGAACCTGACGCCGTACAACTGGCTGAAGCACGGCATGAACACGACCAGCCTCGAAGCGATCTTCGAGCGCGACGCGACCGAGGAGCTGCGCTGATCGCAGCGCTCAGATGTCCAGCTCGCACCAGATCGGCACGTGGTCGGACGGCTTTTCGCGTTCGCGGACGTGGCTGTCGATGACGCAGGTTTTCAGGCGGTCGGCCGCCTGCGGCGTCAGCATGATGTGGTCGATGCGGATGCCGTTGTTGCGCTCATACGAGCCGGCGAAATAGTCCCAGAACGTGTACTGGTGCGGCTCGGCGTTGCAGGCGCGGAACGCGTCGGTGTAGCCGAGATTGGCGAGGCTGCGATAGGCGGCGCGCGATTCCGGCTGGTACAGCGCATCCTTCATCCAGCTCTTGGGGTCTTTGCAGTCGTCGGGACCGGGGATGATGTTGTAGTCGCCGAGCAGCGCCACCGCGTCCTCGCCGTCGAGCAGCTGTTTGGCGCGCGTCTGCAGCCGCGCGTGCCAGGCGAGCTTGTAGGTGAACTTCTCGGTGCCGATGGGATTGCCGTTCGGCGCGTAGAGGCAGCCGACGCGCACCGTGCCGCGCTTGCCGGGGATGACGGCTTCCATGTAGCGCGAATGGTTGTCGGCATCGTCGCCGGGCAGGCGCGGGGTGACGTCCTCCATCGGCCGCTTGGAGAGCACGGCGACGCCGTTGTAGCTCTTCTGTCCGTGTACGGCGCAATTATAGCCGAGCGCCTCGAACGCCTCGCGCGGGAACTGCTCGTCCTGGCATTTGAGCTCCTGCAGGCAGAGCACATCTGGCTCGGCCTCTTTCAGCCATTGCACCGCCGCGTCGAGGCGGCTGCGGATCGAATTGACGTTCCAGGTTGCGATTTTCATGGCTGAGCGGTTTCGCCTTTTTGCGCGCAAAATCGGGCCGCCGTTCTAGACGGAATCCGACTCCGCGTCGCGAAGGGGTTTTTGCGATGGTCCGGGACGGCAGGATTTGCGCCGCTATTTCAGCGGCGGCGCGGACGGCCTAGACCTGTGGGGATTTACGGAAAATGGCGGTTCGACCGACTCGGTTCAAGAGGGCGGTCCGGAATAATTTTTGCGTTGAAAGGATTGGGGAATTTGGAACCAGGGAAAGGATCGGTGGTGGGACGAGGATAATCTGCAACTATATTTTTTGGATGACGTCCCTCACCCAACACGCTTCGCCCCTGCTTCGCGCCCGTACGCTGTCGCCACGGACCCCGCCCTGAAGGGGGGAGGACGGGGAGGGCTTTAAACGGAAAAACTCGTTCCGCAGCCGCAGCTGGATTGGGCGTTGGGGTTGTTGACCTTGAAGGCGGCGCCGATCAGGTCGGTGGAGAAGTCGAGCTCGGCCCCTTTGAGGAAGTCGAGGCTGACGGGATCGACCAGGACCGTGGCGCCGTCGCGCTCCACCACCAGGTCGTCGTCCAGCCGCTGGTCGTCGAGCGTGAAATTGTACTGGAACCCGGAGCAGCCGCCGCCGGTGACCGCCAGGCGCAGCATCACGGGCGTGGGTTCCGACTTGAGGATCTCCGCGATGCGCCTGGCGGCGCGGGCGGAGACGGTGACGGGCAGGGCGGTTTCGACGGTCATCCCACCTATGTAGTACCGCGCGGCGCGGGAAAAAAGGGGCACGCGGAGGCGCGTTCGTTCACCTCCCAGCATGGGGCTTCGCATAATATTACCCCGAGTTACCCTAAGACGCGGGGATTATTGTGCAAGTGCCGGAATATTTGTGCAGGAGCGTCTTCCGCGGGGTTAGGGCACGCAAAAAGAAAAGCCCCGGCGCACACGGGGCTATTCTCTAAGTCGAATGGGAATGTCCCTACCCGGGGCGCAACGCCTCGTGGTTGTCCCGCCCGCCGCCGATAACGCGAGGGTTCCAACCCGTCGCCGGTCACCGGGATGTTCCGCATAAGATCGGCGTGACGGGCGGGACGTTAAGACCCGCATCGCAAACGCGAAGCTCGATCCGACCTTCCTGATGGCGGACGTGGATGTCGTCGCCACTTACGAACTTTACACATCAACCGGACCGGCTGGAAAACCTAATCCATCGCATCTTTGCCCCGGCCCGACTCAATGTCGAAATCAAAGGCCGCTTCGGCAACCCGATCGTCCCGCGCGAATGGTTTCTCGTTCCCTGTTTCGAGATCGACGAGGCGGTCGAACGGATCAAAGACGGCGCGATTACTGAATTTGTCTTTGATCCGAAAACGGCGATTTTGACGAACAGCGACAAGCGCTGAAAAATATCGAGATGCGAAACCACCGGTCATCGACCATTGGTCTTCATCATCTGAATATCGCCGCAAATCAAAATCCGGAGAAGTGTATGTTCAATGCGATGTAGCTAGAGTCACAATGAAAACCTGACTGTGATTGCGTTACTTGAATCCTGGGGAAATCGAAGTTAATATCTTTCATCTGTGCGTACAGTTACAGATGGACGCGTGGTTTTGAGAGGGTGAACAATGCATACGGCCGAACAAGACAAGTCATCCAATAGGGTTCTTGCCCGCCGGCTTGCGCGTGAGCTGACCACGGAGGAGATCTCCAAGGTGTCGGGTGGCTGTTGGATTGACACATTTTGCGGATCGCCTGCGGCCGACGCGTGCGATGTCGACAAAAATCCGAGCCAATAAGACCTTCGGCGCCCAGAGACAGTCCCGCTGTCCCTGGGCGCCCAGTTCATGGGAATGCGATAGTCAAATACCTCAGAGTTCGAGATGAATTTCCTGATTCTTACTGAGGCGGCAGACGTTCATGCGTTCACCGTCGCCAAGGTCTTGGAGAGTTGGGGGCACACCGTTCAGCGCGTGTTGATGGCGGATTTACCCACCCTGTCTTCATTCACACTTGAAATGAGCGACACCGCCACGATGCCGGTTGTCCAAACGCGCCACCAAAGTGGCGATGAGATTTTGGTCCAGCCTGATCTGGTGTGGGTGCGCCGACTATCGTCTCCCTGGGTCGGCGACATGTGTGATCCGCGCGACGTGAATTTTGTTCTTGGCGAGGTCCGACACTTTATACCCAATGTCCTTTATGCGCTTGGCGACAAACCCGTTTGGATTAATCCTTATTTCGGACGTTCTCGGGCGGATTGCAAAGGTGTACAGCTGGCTCAAGCACGGGGCGTTGGCCTGACGGTACCTCCGACACTTATATCGAACGACCCTTCTAGAATTCGCGAATTCATCGCGAAGAATGCTCCCAACGAAGTTGTGTATAAGGGCTTTACTCCCGACAGATGGGCTCAGGACGGGAAACTCAAAGCATTGTTCCTCACGGCGACAGTCACTGAAGAGCTATTACCGCCCGATGACATTCTTCGGTTGACGCCAGGGATATTTCAACTCCGTGTCGCAAAAGTCTACGAGGTGCGTGCAACATTCTTTGACGGTTGCTGCTTGGCGGCCCGGCTGGACAGTCAGTCCCACAGGCTCGGCGCGGTGGATTGGCGAGCGATCCCATCAAGCGAGCTAAAGCTGGAAGCGATCGACCTACCCGATGTAGTTCATCGGAGATGTGTGGCGCTGATGAAAGAGTTGAATATACGATTTGGATGTTTCGACTTCATCGTAGATAAGGATGGCGATTGGGTTTTTCTCGAAATAAACGAGATGGGCCAGTTCCTGTGGGTCGAAGCCATAGACCCATCAATAAAAATGTTGAGCACATTCTGTGAGTTTCTGGAGTCGGCGGCAGCCGGAGAAATATTCAGCGGAGCGAACAGAGACGTTTCCTTTCAGGATGTGTGCGCGAAGTTTGATGCTGAGGAGACGCTCGCCCTTGAGCATCACATGCACCGATACCATCTTACGCCGGCGCTCGAGTATTGATGCCGTGCGAACAACAGCATCGGAACATGGAGGCGTGCACATGCAATTCCGCCGGCTGGCTTTCTCGATCGGGCTGACGTTCGCGAGCAGCTTTTCTGCAATGGCAGATGGTCCACCGGCGGAAACAGCGATGCCGATGGTATTGGGCAAATATCTCGTGGATGGACGTATCGGCGCCGATGATCTTGGGTGGATGCGAGGACGATTTCCGCACGCCTCTTCGACAGATCAGGCGAATTGGCAAGAAATCGAGAAATGGCTGGAGGGGTGTCAGCAACGGGCGACAGCACACGTTCGGGAGGAACTGATATCTTTGGGGGTGCAGCCGACAGCGTTGCAAACTGACGCTTATGAGGATGAATCCTGCGCTCTGGTTCTGTTCGCGGACTTCATAGCGAACAAATTTGATTCTTGGACGACGTTTGAAGCGGCACGAAAGGAAGCACTTCCTTACTACTTAAGCTATCGATATGCATCTGAGGTCGCGGGCGCTGTCGCAGAGCCCGACGATCCGACTGCGATCGGCGAACGTCTACGAGCGGCATTCACCGTCGATCAGATATTGCGTCACGGTGCTCACTGGCAAGGGCATGGTGAAATAAAGCCGCCGGAGCTATCGGAAGCGGCCAAGCAGGTTCTATTATTTCTCCTATCTCGAGAATTCGTGCATCACGACTTTGCCGACACTGCAATGCTAAGATCAATTATCTCGTCCGGTGGATGGCCGAAAAGCTCCGTGGTTGGGAAGACCGCTGCCTTTGATGCTTGGTTGCTCATTCAGCATGCGGATGCCGATCCCGCCTTCCAACTAAGAGTCCTGAGGTTGATGGAGCCAATGGTCAAAGCGGGGGACGTTGACCCTAGCGACTACGCGGCACTCTTTGATCGGACGATGTTGAAGATAACCGGCCATCAGGACTATGGAACACAATTCCTGTGCGTCGCTGGCCGCTACGAACCGAAGGGGCTTACGGATATAGATGGCGTTGATATTCGGCGAAAATCCGTCGGCCTGGGACCCCTCGCTATATACCGCAAGACGGTCGAATCCAGTTACGGAACGACATGCACATCGTAGCGGGTGCCGGAACTTTGCAGGTTAATTCAGATCGGCAAGTGAAATTACGCGATCAGCGCTCGCAATTGTTTGTGGACGGTGAGCTATTATGATGCGGGTCGCTCGTTGTTCTCGAATTGCCATGGTGACTTGGGCTTCGCGTTCCACGTCGAGATGACTTGTTGCCTCATCAAGTACCAGAACTTGCGGAGCGCGATATAGTGCCCGTGCCAACAGCACTCGCTGTTTCTGCCCGCCTGACAAAACCGATCCCATATCCCCAACCAACGTCTCGTATCCCATCGGCATAGCGACGATCTCGTCGTGTATTCCTGCGATTCGCGCGGCGGCCTCAATAGCGTCGTCGTTCTCGGGTGGAACAAAAAAGCAAATGTTGTCGCGAATCGAACCAGCAAAAAGTTGATCGTCCTGCAGCACGGCGGCGACCATATCGCGATAATTGTTTAGGCCGATTTCGCGGATATCGATGCCACCGATCAAAATTGAACCGCTCTCCGGTTCCAGGAGACCAAGCAGTAACTTCGCGAGGGTGCTCTTGCCGCTTCCTGATGGTCCTATCACGGCGACGGATTCTCCGGCCGCGACCTGCATCGAGAAGTTTCTTATTACCCATTCATCATCCGCGGCGTAGCGAAAACTTATATTGTCTACGGTAATTTGCGGAGAAACCGCCGCCGACATCCTCCCCTCGCAGTGGCGTTCGGGGGCCGTCAGAACAACATCCGACAGGCGTTCGGCGTGAATCGCGAGCAGGCCAAAATCGGATCCCTTGTCGATAAGACTTGCGGCACGCGAGACAAATTGCTCCCCATATGCGACGACGGCGACGAGCATGCCGACAGTCAGTTTGTCATCGAGCACAAGCTCCGCTCCAAGCCAGAGAAGGCAAATCCTTCCGATCCCGAGAACCATCTGACTGGCTGCCGTCATTCCAATCTGCAGTTTTTGAAGTTCAACTTTTCGATTTGTCGTCGCGACAACCAGATTTGCAAACTGTGCTCCACGCGCCGCCTGCATGTTATTCTGTTTGACGGTTTGAGCACCGCGCACGACTTCCATCAGCTGGGTTTGCTGGTCCGCGTCATAGCTGATTTGTTGTTCGCTGGCCCGCCGCAAGGGCCAAAAAAAAGCATATCGCATCAAAGCGTACAGGCCAAAAACAAGAAGCACTATCAAGGCAAGGGGGAAGCTATAGAGGAAGAGCATCGTGATTGTGCCAATGGCAGTGAGGCCATCGAGCAATGCCTCGATGAATTTTGTCGACAATGCCGACTGAATAATGGATATCGAGCCAAACCTGGAGATTATGTCTCCCACGGGCCGGCGTTGAAAGAATGGCATCGGTAATTGAAGAACGTGATGAAACACGTTTACAAGCCATTGTGTATTGATCGTCGCTTCAACCCAGGACAAGGCCCAACTGCGGGCGGCCCCTATAAAAACTTGGAACAATGTGACGCACACAAAAGCCGTGCCCAACAACTGCAACAGAGCAACATCGTGAGTTGATAGCACCTGATCGAGTATCCACTGCGGCAATATCGGGCCCAGGATGCTGACGAGTTCCAATGACAGTGCGAGCAATAAAATCTGGGCTACCGCCGAGCGCAGGCCAACGATTTCCCCCGTAAGTCTCGTTATCGTAATTTTCTCTTTCGAAATTTCTGGAGCAAATTGTGGTAAGGGCCATATCTCGATGGCGATCCCGGTGAAGGATCGAGATAAATCGGACAAGGGCAGGTTCCGGGGACCGGAGGCTGGATCGTAAATTGTAGCCTTCTTTTCGGAACATTCCTTTAGGACCACGAAGTGATTTAAATTCCAGTGAAGGATACATGGCAACCGCACATAGGGCAGGTCATCGAGTTCGATGCGGACCGGCCGAGTGGCCAGATTTAGTTCCCTTGCAATATGCACCAAGCGGTCCAGGCGCATTCCCTTTACGGAGTTGGAAAATCTCCGCCGCAGAGAGATCAGATCGAGCTTATGGCCATAGTATCGTCCGACCATGGCCAAACAGGCTAAGCCGCACTCGCTTGCTTCGCTCTGCATGACAAATGGCAATGTCCGTCGATTCCAGAATAGCGCCCAAAACGACAGAGGCCCCGCAGACGGCGCGCTCATCGCGCTCTTATCGCCCGCCATGATCGGCCACAATATTTGGAGCCCATATCCATGAGAGCAACGTGCGGCGTTCGACAACGATGTCGGCCGAGACGAGAAGGCCCGGCGTCAAGTCGTAAGTCCCCTTCTTCGTCGCAATCGACTGGCGATCTATGTCGGCAACTGCTTGGTAAGCCGGGTTCTGAACGCTCACGCCAGTCAATGCCAGGACTTCGGCTGGCGTTAGCGTGTTATGCGACAGCGCAACTATCCGCGCATGCTGGAATCCGTACTTCTGATATGGAAATGCAGAGTATTGCAACAACACGTCTGAGCCGATGGCTATCCCGCCAATGGCGCTTTCAGGAATCATTAGTTCCGCCTGTATTCGGCCATGTGTGGGCAAAAGGAAGAGCGCGGCCTGTTGGGGTTCGATGATCTGGCCGGGCTTAGCCAAGACCGTAGACACTACACAGTCGCACGGCGATCGAAGAGTGGCCGCCCGCAACGACTCGTACTGAGCGATCGCCTGATCGATATCCTTGATTTTGTCATAGATGGCGGTGGTTGCCAGCGACGATTCGTATGGCGCTTGTTGCAATTGACCGTTCGTGTCAGCGAGCTGCCCCTCGAGTTCAAGTTGCTGTCGTATCAGCGCACTCAATTGTGCCTGATAGGACATCATAGAGGCCTTGAGCTCCGCAATTTTGTATGAGGATACGTATCCCTCCGCGCTCAAGGGCAACATTTTTGCCAGCAGGAGCTTCGCCGATTTGACCTGGGCGCCCGCAAGCGTGACTTCACTTGCAATCTGAGCGAGTTGCGCGGATACCGAATCGCGCTTCGCTTTCAATGTTGCCATCTGCAGGCGAGCGCTGCCGTCGTGAGCGGCCAAATCCGTCGCCAGCCGCTCCCGCTGCCCATATAGGTCGGCTGCGAGCAGGATTGGCACATCGTGAGCTGATGCGCCGACCAGGCTGCTCGAATAAGAAAGTAATATCTGATCCTTCCTCACCATCTGTCCATCTTGAACAGAGACGCCGATGACGGTTCCAGAATTGAGGGGTTTGATTGCAATCAGTCCAGCACTCGGTGCAAGTATTCCGACCACATGTTCATGCCGAGAGTACTGCCCAAATACCAGAAATAGCGCCAGTGCTGATGTGGCGACAACTACGCCTCTGACCAGCCATACGAGAGACATCGGGCGTGCTACGGTTATTCCACCAAGCCAGCTATCGTCGCGCGCCTTGAATACCTCGCGTCTAAAAAGATTGTTTGAATCGGGCATTCGATGGACTTCTGTTTATGCCAACGCTCAAAATCGTTTTGTCCCACAAAGGCCGATCATCTGGCTGCCGGCGAAGCAATAGTCGGCCAATACTGGCCAAGAGAGTGGCCAATTATCGGCGGGGCTCCGCGATACGCAAGCACGGCGACAGAGAAATCGTCAAATTGGACTTGCCATCCGCGCTTCTGACGGAATGGGTTCGAGCAGTATCACTTCCGCCAGAAGGCCGATGCCGCCGCTCCTATTCAAAACATGCTGGGCGCGCTCCTCTCCGACCCGGCGCTGTGACATGCGGGTGGTTCGCGGCAAGGGTGACATCCACGACTGGCAGGTCAAATGCGTCGATGAGGCCTGCAACAATGGCTGGATGCGGCAGCTCGAGGAGCGCGCAAAGCCCCTCCTTCTGCCGCTAGGTCGGAGGCGACAGACAGCACTCTCTCCCGTTCGCTCGGTGCTTTCTTGTGCCCGGAAAGCTCGACGGCAGTCGGTCGCGAATTTTTGTGCAGGAAATCGAATTTTTGTGGGGGCCGCTTGGAAAGCGCCTTATTTGTGCAAAGCCCCAGCATGGGGAGGTGAAAGGGGGTGCTGGACGTGACAGGTTACTGCCATGGCGAATCCTTCACCGCCGGCAGGGCGATTGCTGCCGCCGCTTTACGAGCCGCCGGCGGAGCGGGCGGCGTTCGCGGCGCGGCTGGGGGAGAGCCGCGGGCGGCTGGTGCCAGAGCCGGAGAGCGCGACGCGGACCGCCTATCAGCGCGACCGCGACCGCATCATCCATTCGGCGGCATTCCGGCGGCTCAAGCACAAGACGCAGGTCTTCGTGCAGCACGAAGGCGACTACTACCGCACGCGGCTGACCCATTCGCTGGAAGTGGCGCAGATCGCCCGCTCGCTGGCCCGCGTGCTGGCGCTGGACGAGGACCTGGCGGAGGCACTGGCGCTGGCGCACGACCTCGGCCACACGCCGTTCGGCCATGCCGGCGAGGATGCGCTGAGCGCCGCGACTCAGGACATCGGCGGCTTCGACCACAACGCGCATACGCTCCGGCTGGTGACCAAGCTGGAGCATCGCTACGCGGCCTATGACGGGTTGAACCTGACCTGGGAAACGCTGGAAGGCTTGGTGAAACACAACGGGCCTTTGCGGAAGCCTTTGCCGGGCCCGATCCAATCCTTCGATGTGCGCTGGAAGCTGGACCTGTCGCGCTGGCCGTCGCTGGAGGCGCAATGCGCGGCGCTGGCCGACGACATCGCCTATGTGAACCACGACATCGATGACGGGCTGCGCGCCGCGCTGTTCTCGATCGACGACCTGGAGGGCGCGCCGCTGGCGGGTCCGCATGTCCGGGCGATCCGCGCCCGCTGGGGCGAATTGGAGCTGGGGCGGTTCATCGGCGAACTCGTCCGTGTCGTGATGAGCCTGATGGTCGAGGATCTGCTGGCCGAGACGCAGGCGCGGATCGCGGCGGCGGGCCTGGCGTCGGCGGCGGATGTGCGGGCGCACAAGGGTGCGCTGGCTGCGTTCTCCGCAGCGATGGCCGAGCAGGTGGCGGCGATCAAGCGCTTCCTGTTCGCCCATATGTACCGCCATCCGCGCGTCATGGTGCCGATCGGGCGCGCCAAAATGGTGGTGACGGATCTCTTCGCGGCGCTGAGTGCCGATCCGGGGCTCTTGCCCGCCGATTGGGCGGCGCTGTGCGGCGCGCCGGATGACGCGGCGACCGGCGGCGTGGTGCGGGACTACATCGCGGGCATGACCGACGGCTACGCCTTGCTGGAATATGCCCGCGTTTTGCGCAAGGAAATCGTGCTGTAGGGCAAGGATGTTCGCCGGAACAGCTTTGGCGAAGCGCTCATTGCACGCTCGCGGGCTGCGCAGTGCGTGCGGTCCGGGTGCCGAGAAAAACGAGCGGGACCGCGATGGCGTAAATGACGACCACCGAGAGCCAGACGGCACCTGGCCACTGCTGCCGGACAACAAGGTAGAACGTCGAGAAAGCGAGCGGTGCGACGATGGACGCCAGGCTGACGGCCGACGCCAATACGCCTTGGAGCCGGCCTTGGCGGGCTGAATCGACCTGCCGGGCGGCGAGGGCCTGGAACGCTGGCGTGCCGATGCCGGCGAGCGCAAAGATCGGCATGATGGCGAACACGATCCAGCCCTGCTTGGCGAAGGCCATGACGACGAGAGCGATGCAGGCGCAGGCGATCCCGACGACAACCGCCCAGCGTTCGCCGAGCCGTTTGGTCGCCGGGCCGGGCAAGGTGGCCTGCACCAGCGTTTGGCAGACGCCGAACGTGCCCAGCGAAAGGCCGATCCACAGGCCATTCCACTTGAACGTATCGAAGCCCCACAACGCCCAGCAGCTGCCATAGGCCTCTCCGGTGGCGCTTAATATGAAATACACGAGGACGATAGGCAGGAGCCCCTTCATCGAGAAGACCCAGCGCAGCGGCCGCAGCGGGTTGAGCGCGGCCAGATCGATCTTCCGGCGGGCCGGCGTGTGAGACTCCGGCAGGACGAACAGAGCCAGCAGGAGATTGCCGGCATTCAGCACGGCGGCGGCGATGAAGGGGAGCCGCAGCCAAGTGTCGCCGAGCAATCCGCCGAGAACCGGCCCGACGATGAAGCCGATGCCGAACATGGCGCTGAACAGGCCGAAGCGACGGGCTCGCTTATCCTCGGGCGAAACGTCCGTGATGTAGGCCATTGCGACGGAGACATTGGCGCTGGTCAGGCCGGCAACGGCGCGGCCGACGAACAGCATCCAAAGCTGCGGCGCGAACGCCATGACGACATAATTGATCGCAGCACCCGCCAGCGAAATAAGCAGCACGGGACGCCTGCCGAGATTGTCGCTCAAAGCCCCGAGCATGGGCGCAAAGATGAACTGCATGACCGCGTAGAGCGCGATCATCATCCCGATATAGGGCGCGATATTCCGGCTGTGCGTCACATCCTCGAGAAGGCGCGGGAGAATAGGGAAGATGAGGCCGATGCCGACGGCGTCGAGGCCGATCGCGGCGAAGATGACGACAAGGGGTCTGTTCATGGCCTTCGGCCGACGACCAGCACGAGCCTGCCTCGAACGTGGCCGTGCTCGCTGACGCGGTGCGCCTCGGAGATCTCGTTGAGCGGGTAAGTTCGCTCGACGGGAAGCCAGAAGCGCCCGGCTTCGATGAGCGCTCCTATTTCGGCAAGCGCATGAAAGGCGTGGCCTTGAAAGCCGTTGCTGAAGCGCACCGCGTGCCGCTTCGCTCCGTCGATGTCGGCGAGCGTCACCACGTTCTGCGGGCCGCCGGCGAGATCGATCAGCGCGGGCAGCACGCCGCTTCCGGCGACGTCGAGCGCGGCGTCGACGCCATCGGGCGCGAGGCCGCGGACTCGTTCGGCCATGCCTTCGCCGTATGTCACGGGCTCTGCGCCGAGGCCTCGAAGGTAGTCGTGGTTGGCGGTGCCGGCGGTGCCGATCACGCGCGCGCCGCGGGCGATGGCGAGCTGGACGGCGGTGCTGCCGATCCCGCCTGCGGCGCCGTTGACGAGCAGAGTGATTCCACGACCGACGCGGAGTTCGTCCAGGCTGCGCGTGGCCGTTTCGAGCGCGACGGGGAGGGCGGCGGCGTCGACGAAACCGAGGGAGGGCGGGATCGGTGCGTGATAGGTCAGCAGCGCCAGTTCGGCCGCGCCGGCACCGTCGTCGGAGATACCGAACACCCGGTCGCCGACGGCGACATCCGTCACGCCGTCTCCGATTTCGTCAACGACGCCTGCCACATCACGGCCCGTCGTCTGCGGCAGCCCCTCGCCGAAGCTCAACACGCCGCTGCGCAGCTTCCACTCGGTTGCATTGATGCCGGCCGCGTGCACGGCGATCCGGATCTGTCCGGGACCGGGATGCGGGTCGGGAAGATCCACGATCTCGAGGACCTCGGGACCTCCGAACCGGCGGAATTGCACTGCTTTCATCCCGTTCCTCGCCTTCGACGCACGCGGTGCGCCGCTCATGTCGGCTTGCCGTTCGGAGGTCCGATCCGCGCCGCCTTCGCACGCCGGGAACGGTCCGCGCGCCTGTTGCCCCGGGCGCGTCTTGTCGCCCTAAGGAGATGGCGCTTGTGAATTTCGTTCGCGGATAGCTTCTGCAGTTCTCGGAATAAGGAAGTTCACGCCGAATTTCACCGCATCCGCCTGGACCTTCTCGATGAACGGGCGGAACGTCTTGTCGTATTCCCGGAAGGCAAGCTCAAAATCGCCCCGGCATTTTTGGAAGGCATCGGCCAAGGCGGACGCCCCGTCAATTGCCAGTGATCCGCCCTTGCCGGCAGCCGGTGAGGCGCAGTATCCCGCGTCACCGACGAGCGCGACCCTGCCCTTGGTCCACGACGGCATTTTCATTTGGCACAGCATGTCGAAGTAAAATGTTCTCGATCTCTTCACGTCTTCCAGCAATTCCGGCGTGCGCCAGCCCAGCCCGGAAAATTGCTTCAGGATCATATTCCGCTGCTGTTCCTCGTTTCGGTAGTCGTAAGGAATTTCCGCATCCGAGGAAAAGCACAGAACGATATCGGTCTTGCCGTTGTAGGCGTTCAGCATGATCGCCTTGCCCGGTTCGTTATACATCTGTGTCGTATTTTCGCGGATCAGCAGCTTATCCACGATTGTGATGGAGAAATATGCGCCGAGGAAATGCACGAATTTCGCCTCTTCGCCGAAGCAATATTTCCTGACGGTCGAATGAATGCCGTCGCAGCCGAATACCAAGGCAAACGAGCGCTTTCGACCGCTTTTGAAATCGACGTCGACGCCGTCGCTCCTGCACGTCAACGATGCAATGCTGTCGCCGAAAATGAACGCGACATCATGTTCGACAGCCCCAAACATGATATCGAGCAATATATCGCGCTCGATTTCGCACTCATCTTCCGAGTGCTGCTCGCCATCGTCTTGAATGAAGCCCGTTCTCTCGGTGACATCATCGGAATTCTTAAATTCGATCGCTTCCATGGTTATTCTGTTCGACCGGATTTGGTCGAACAGCCCCATGCGTTTCACGATGTCGATGGTGTTTTCCTGGATGTTTACCGGCGTGCCGCCCCTTTTGAGACCTTCGGCGATCTCAACGACGGTCACGTTGTAACCCGATCGCTTCATCCAGAAGGCCGTTGCAAGTCCCGCGAAACTCGCGCCGCAAACGAGGACATCATTTTTCATATACAGCATCCCATCAGGTACGCTACATTTCGGTGTACTTAATCGTAACATATACTCAGTATATATTCGGATATCTTGAGCCTGATGTCAACACGTCCCGACCGCCGCTCGCGCAAACGCCTGGCCACGCGGCAGAGCATCTCCGATGCGGCCACGCTCCTCTTCATCGAGCGGGGCTTCGATCATGTGACGGTGGACGAGATCGCGGAGGCCGCCGATGTCGGCCGGATGACGGTGTTCAACCACTTCCCCCGCAAGGAGGACATGTTCTTCGACCGCGACGAGGAAGGCCGCGAGATGCTGCGCGCAGCCTTGCGGCAGCGCGATCCCAAAGTTTCGCCGATCGAGACATACCGTCTGCTCGCGCATCGGCTGGTTGCGGAACATAGCCCCGCCGTCGAATTTTCTGCGCGGAGCCAAAGCTTCGCCGAGACGGTCGAGCGCAGCGAAACCCTGAAGGCCCGGGCCCGGGCGATACGGGATGAACTCGCGCACGTCGTAGCGGTGGCGCTGTCCGAATGCGCAGGGCGGGTCGCTACCGATCCCGACGCCTGTCTGGCGGCCGGTGTGCTGCTGGCGATTTGGACCGTGGCCTTCATCCAGGCCCACCGGACCTTTCGACAGAGGCGAGATGCGGAGGAAGCGAACGCCGCCTTTCTCGCCCTTGTCGATAAGGGAACTATCGGCTTAAAGGCCGCAATGGCAGGCACGCCTTACGCCTGAGAAATCCGCTCGGGCGGGAAAATGTGCGCAAGTTACGTAAACTCAAGCTCGAACTGGGCGATTTCGCACCATGATTCGACCACGACCGGGTGCTAGATTGCCCGCTTGAGAATCGGAGCCCGTAACTTATGGCCAATTACGAGCGCGGATCGGACGATGTGCGCGTGTTCGACGGCGGCGAGGACGAAGAGGACGTCGAGGGCTCGCGCCTTCCGCTCCTGATCGTCATCGCCCTGTTCGTGCTGGCGGCGTTCGGCGCCGTCGTCTATCTCGCCTATCAGCGCGGCGTGGCGCAGGGCCATTCGGAGATTCCGCGCGTCATCGCGGCGGTGCCGGGACCGGCCAAGGTGGCGCCGGTCGACCAGGGCGGCACCCCGACGCCCTATACGGGGCTGAAGATCTACCAGCAGCCGGCGCCGTCGGATGAACAGGCGGACGCCGACACCGCGCCGCCGCCGGCGACGCCCAAACCCGTGCCGGTGGTTGCCGCGCCGGCACCGTCCAAGCCTGTGCCGGTCGCGGCGACGCCCGTACCGGTAAAGCCGGCACCGGTGGCAACAAAGCCCACGCCGCCGAAGCCGGAAACGATCCCACCAGCCGCCATGGCGGCCGTGGCACCCAAGCCGGCACCGGTCGTGCCCAAGCCCGCGCCGGCGACGCCGAAGCCGGTCGAGACTGCCGCCGTCGCGCCGCCGCCGCCGGCTGCACCGGTTGAAAAGCCCGTGGCGGCGGCCGGCAGCGGCCTGCTGCAGATCGGCTCCTACAAGTCGCAGGCCGAGGCGAACGAGGCCTGGGCCTCGTACAAGGCCAAGCATTCCGGGCTGGTGGGTGGGCTTTCCAGCGACGTGAAACAGGCCGATCTGGGCGCCAAGGGCACCTGGTACCGGCTGCGCATCGTGGTCGCGAGCAAGGCCGACGCGGTCTCGCTCTGCGCCCGGCTGAAGGCCGACGGCGGCGATTGCATACCGGCGAAGTGATTTCGCCAGAGGGCAGGGGACATGCGGTCGCGCGCGATCTATGGCTGCGCCGGGCTGACGCTCGGTGCAGGGGAGCGGGATTTCTTCCGCGACGTGCAGCCCTGGGGCTTCATCCTGTTCGCGCGCAATATCGCGGACCGGGCGCAGATCCGCGCGCTGGTGGCGGCGCTGCGCGAGACGGTAGGCGACGGCCGCGCGCCGGTGCTGATCGACCAGGAGGGCGGGCGCGTGGCGCGGCTGGCGCCGCCGGGCTGGACGGCGCGGCCGGCGGCGGCGCGGTTCGGCGCGCTCTATGCGATGGGCCACGAGGCCGCGCTGGAGGCGGTCTACCTCAACGCGCGGCTGATCGCGCACGACCTGGCCGAGGCCGGAATCAATGTCGACTGCCTGCCGCTGCTGGACGTGCCGGTGGAGGGCGCCGACGCGGTGATCGGCGACCGCGCCTTCGCGCGCGATCCCGCCGCGATCATCGACCTGGGGCGGGCGCAGATCGAAGGCCTGATGGAGGGCGGCGTGCTGCCCATCATGAAGCACATTCCCGGCCATGGCCGTGCCACGGGTGATTCGCACCACCTGCTGCCGCGCGTGGCGACGGCGGCGGGGGAGCTGAGCGCCACCGATTTCGTGACCTTCCGCAGCCTCAACACCTGCCCGATGGCGATGACCGCGCATGTGGTCTACGAGGCGATCGATCCGCAGCGCCCGGCGACGACCTCGCCGAAAGTGATTCGCGACGTGATTCGCGGCGAGATCGGCTTCGATGGCCTGTTGATATCGGACGATCTTTCGATGAACGCGCTGGACGGGTCGTTGCCGGCGCGTACAAAGGCTGCATTGTTTGCGGGCTGCGATGTCGTGCTTCACTGCAACGGCAGGATGGACGAGATGAAAGACGTGGCGTCGGAGGTCGGACCGTTGGAGGGCCAAGCGCTGCACCGCGCGGCGCACGCGCTGTCGCTGCTGTCGCCCGACGAGGAGTTCGACGCGGGCGGCGCCGAAGCGCGGCTGGCCGCGCTGATGGGCGGCGCGGCATGAGCGAAGCGGGCGAGGAGTTCGGCGACTTCGAGGCGTCGGCGATCGTGCCGCCGGAGGATTCGCTGTTCATCCATGTCGACGGCTTCGACGGGCCGCTCGACCTGCTGCTGACGCTGGCGCGCAACCAGAAGGTCGACATCGCCAAGATCTCGATCCTGAAGCTGGCCGACCAATATCTGGAGTTCATCGAGTCGGCCAAGAAGATGAACCTGGAGCTGGCGGCCGACTATCTGGTGATGGCGGCGTGGCTGGCGTATCTGAAATCGCGGCTGATCCTGCCGCAGCCGCCGGCCGCGGATGGCGAGCCGACGGCGGACGAGATGGCGACGCGTCTGCGCTGGCGGCTGCAGCGGCTGGAAGCGATGCGCGCGGCGGCGGCGCGGCTGATGGCGGGGGACCGGCTGGACCGCGACGTGTTCGGCCGCGGCGCGCCCGAGCCGGTCAATGTGGTCAAGCTGCGCGTCTACAAGGATTCGTTGTTCGACCTGTTGACCGCCTATGCGACCCAGCGGGTCAAGACGATGGGCGGCCAGACCTATGTCCGCCGCCATGCCCCGGTGCTCCTGATCGAGGAGGCGCGGGCGCGGCTGGAGCGGATGCTGGGGCGGATCGCGGATTGGAGCGGCCTCGACCGGCTGCTGCCGTTCGAATGGACCGGCGGACAGCGGCGGCGCTCGGCGATGGCCAGCACGCTCCTGGCCTGCCTGGAACTTGCCCGGGACGGTAAAATAGAAATTCGGCAGATGGCCCCGTTCGAGCCCGTCTATGTGCGGGACCGGGTCCAGCCCACTTTAGAGCCCACTTTAGAGGTAAGCCCATGAGCGGAGTCGCCCGCCTCGTCGCCAAGATCGAAACCGAAATGGGAGTGGACGTGGAACAGGGTGAGGGCGAAGCGCCGGCGGTGGAAGCCGTGGGCGTGAACCCCGAGCATCTGCGCATGGCCGAGGCGCTGCTGTTCGCGGCGGGCGAGCCGCTGGACGCAAAGGCACTGTCAACATCGCTGCCGGAGGGCGCGGACGTGGCGGGGCTTCTGGAGGAGCTTCAACGGATTTATCAGGCTCGCGGTGTAAACCTTTGTTGCGTCGCCGGAAAATGGCAATTCCGCACTGCCGCCGATCTCGCCTTCCTGCTGCGCAAGGAGCAGCCCGAGCAGCGCCGGCTGTCGCGCGCCGCGATCGAGACGCTTGCCATCATCGCCTATCACCAGCCGGTGACGCGGGCCGAGATCGAGGACATCCGTGGTGTGATGCTGTCCAAGGGGACGCTGGATGTGCTGATGGAGATCGGCTGGGTGAAGATCCGCGGCCGCAAGAAGACGCCGGGCCGGCCGGTGACGTTCGGCACGACCGAGGCCTTCCTGGTCCAGTTCGGGCTGGAGAACGTGAACCACCTGCCGGGCGTCGACGAGCTCAAGGCCGCCGGCTTCCTGGAAGCGATCCCGCCGGCGGGTTTCGACGTGCCCAGCCCGAACGACATGCTGGGCCCCGACGAGGAGCCCTATGTCGAAGGCGAGCCCGAACTGATGACGGGCGGGCCGGAACTGACCTAGGCGGGCGCGCAGCTCAGGTCGCGATCAGAGCGCGTAGCGCGCTCTGAAGCGCTTGGATGTCCTTCGGTGCAAGGTGCCCGATGCGGCGCGCGATTCTGGCGGCATCGGCGGTTGCGATCTTGGTGGGCCGAAGGAGCGAAGGCGCGGGCAGCCCCGTCACTTTCAAGTCCGATACGTCGATATCCTCCCGCCAACGCCGGTTGCCGGCGCTGGTGACCATGACCAGCCAGACCAGGCCATGCTGCTTCTCCAATGAAGCGGCGCTGACGACGACGGCGGGGCGGCGTTTCTCCGCGAGACGGTCCGCGTAGGGGAACGGTACGACCACGACATCGAAAGGCGCGAACATCTCAAAGCGATTCGTAGGCGTGCTCGTCCGCTTCGCTCGACCATTCGGTGAAGGCCGCGAAGGGGTCGTCTTCGGCGTCGCCGCGGACCTTCTCGATCACGATGCGGTCCTTTTCGACCACGTAGCGCAGCAGGTCGCCGGGCTTGAGGCCGAGCTTCTCGCGCACGGCCTTTGGGATCACCGTTTGGGCCTTCGAGGTCAGGCGGGAGACTGGGGCGTTCATGGTAAGAAATTACTACTCCCTACCACGCGCGCCAAGTCAATCCTCCAGTTCCACCAACACTGCTTCGCCGCCTTCAAGCGCGATCGCGAGGTCGCATTTGCGCAAGGGGACGAAGTGCACCCGACGGCCGGAGTAGGCGGGCGGAACGATTTTTGCTAACATGCGCCATGACCAAAATGGAACTGGCCATCGCGAAGCTGCGCGCACTGCCACCGGAACGGCAGGAAGAGCTGGCCGAGTATGTGTGCGAGCTGGCGGAAGAGCAGGCGCCGTACCGGTTGACGGACGAGCAACTGGCTGAGGTCGAGCTGGCGAAGAAAGAGGTCTCCGAAGGAAAGATTGCGTCGCAAGAAAAGATGGACGCACTTTGGCGCCGCGCCGGACTTATGCGTTAGCCTATTCGGATCGTACGCACGATCAGATCGAGGCTGTCCGCGCCTATATCGATGAGCGCAATCCGCCGGCTGCTGCTCGGGTCGTCGGCGCGATACAAGCGGTCTGCAAGAGACTGGCGTCCCGGCCATATATGGGCCGAACGGGCCGTTCATCCAACACACGCGAGTGGAGCGTCAGCCGATATCCGATGTGATCGTCTATGAGGTTTCGAACGCGGCGCGAACCGTGACGATCCTGGGCGTCTTCCACACCGCGTAGGGCGAGCGACGGCTCTAATCCTCCAGCTCCACCACCACCGCTTCGCCGCCTTCCAGCGCGATGGCGAGGTCGCCTTTGCGCAAGGCGCGGGCGTCGTCGCCGAAGACCTTGGCGCGCCAGCCATGCAGGGCGGGGACGCCTTCGTCCTCCTCGGCGGCGAGGCGCTCGATGTCGTCGGCATTGGCGATCAGGCGCGGCGCGACGCCGACCGCCTCGGCGCGCAGGCGCAGCAGCGTCTTGAGCAGGTCGACGGCGGCCTGGCTGGGCTCGCGGCGGCGGCGCGGGCGGTCCAGCTCCAGGGGCTCGGGCGGCTCGGCATGGCGGCCGAGCTCGATCGCCTCCATCAGCGTCTTGCCCAGGCGGGAGCCCGCGAAGCCCTTCGGGACCGCGCGGATGCGTTCGAGGTTTTCGGCGTCGGCCGGCGGATGGGCGGCGATCTCCATCAGCGCTTCGTCCTTGAGGACGCGGCCGCGGGGCACGTCGCGGTTCTGTGCCTCGCGCTCGCGCCACGCGGCCAGCGCCCAGAGCATGGCGAGGAAGCGCTTGTTGGAGGTGCGCGGCTTGAGCCGCTTCCAGGCGGTGTCGGGCTGCAGTTCGTAGAGCTTGGGGTCCTGGAGGGCGGCGATCTCCTCCTGCACCCAGGCGGCGCGGCCGGTCTTTTCGAGCTGCTTCTTCAGGTACTCGTAGATCGTGCGCAGATGGGTGACGTCGCCGATGGCGTAGTCGAGCTGCTTCTGGCTGAGCGGCCGGCGCGACCAGTCGGTGAAGCGCGAGGATTTGTCGATCTCGACATGGGCGATCTTGCGGCACAGCGTCTCGTAGGACGCGGCGTCGCCGAAGCCCGCCACCATGGCGGCGATCTGGCTGTCGAACAGCGGCTCGGGGATCACGCCGCCCTGGTGGTGGAAGATCTCGATGTCCTGGCGCGCCGCATGCAGCACCTTCACGATGCCGGGCTTGCGCAACAGGTCGTAGAGCGGCGTCAGGTCGATGCCCTCGGCCAGCGGGTCGACAATGGCTTCGATGCCGGGCGCCGCCACCTGGATCAGGCAGAGCTTGGGCCAATAGGTCTGGTCGCGCATGAACTCGGTGTCGAGCGCGAGATAGGGGGCGTTCTCCAGGCCGGCGACGAACGCCCGGAGGTCAGCCGTGTTGTCCACGATCTTCATCGGACCGTGATAGCGGATTCGCGCCGCCGTGGCGCGCGGCTATTTGGCCTTCAGGCCCACGGTGCGGCCGGGGACGCCCGCGGCGTCGAAATAGATCGCGCCGCCGGCCTGCTGGTATTCGAGCACGGTGCGGAAACCGCCCGGACCGGGCGCCGAGGCCAGCGTGCCGGGCACGGTGGGGACGGGCTTGCCGCCCGCCAGCGCCTCGGTCGCGGCGCGGCCCTTGAGCGCGCCGGGGCCGCTCAGCGCGACGCCCAGGATGCTGGCCAGGGTGGGCGCGATGTCGGCATTGCCGACCGGAGTCGGGTCGGCAAAGGCCTTTTTGAAGTCCGGACCGATGGCGGCCATGAAGTTGCGGGTGTCGGCGCGGCTGAAGGTGCCGTGCATGCCCTGGCCGGTGTGCAGGGAGGTGTCGGCGATCTCGGCGGTGCAGAGCAGGATCGCTTTCTCGGTGCAGCCCCTGGCCAGGAAGGAGCGGAAGCCGACCACGATGGCGGGCTGGGGCACCGTGGCCGAGCCGATCAGGGCGATCTTGCTCATGGGCAGGGCGCCGGCAAAATCCTGTGGATTGTCTTTCAGCAGCGCGTCGTTGACGAACAGGGCGCCGACATAGGGCGCCGCGACCAGCCGGGCGAAGATGGTTTTGGCGGTGGCGCGGCCGTCCGGGCCCGGCGTGTAGATGAAGTCGGTGCCGCCATTGGCGGCGACGATGGCGACCGGGGCGTCCGGCGTGGGGCCGATCAGGGCGTTGCCGCCCGGCGGACGGTCGCCGTCCGCGCGGATGATCTCGCTGTTGGCGCGGTCGGGATCGAACAGCTTCTGTCCGCCCAGCCATTCGGCAACGTCGAGCGCGAGGAAGCCCTGCGGCAGGGCGGCGGGCGGGGTGTCGCCGGCGGCGTCGGGGATGCCCTTGGCGATGGTGGAGAAGCCGTGGTCGGCGGTGACGAACACATCGGTGTCGGCCAGCAGCCCGTTGGCCGCCAGCGCGTCGAGCAGCGCCTTCAGGTTGTTGTCGGCATTGGCGATGGCGGCGCGGCCGTTGCCGCTGTTGATGCCGGGGACCAGGCGGCCTTCGCTGTCGATGGCGCTGTGCTGGGTGGCGTCGGGATCGCGCGACCAGAAGAACAGCACGAAGGGCTTGCCCGAGGCCTTGAGGTTGGGGATCAGCACCTGGGTCGCGGCGCTGGCCAGCCAGGCTTGCTGGACCGTGTTGGGCACCGCGGTGAGGGCGGGGGCGCCTTCGCCGGTGAAGGTGAAGACGTCGGCGCCGATCCCGCCCTTGAGCATGGTGCTCCTGGTCGGCGTGCCGTCCGGATTGGTGGCGTGGTTGGTGCCGTCGTCGACCAGGATGCCGGCGGGGTCTTCGATCTTGGCGCCGGCGCTGTCGAGCGAGGCGAGGTCCTGGATCGCGGCGGGACCCTTCTTGCCCAGGATCGCGGTGTTGAAGCCGGCGGCGCGGGCGGAATCGACCAGCGTCGCCTGGCCCATATAGCCGTCGCCGAAATGCGCCTTCACGTCGCGCAGCACGCAATCGTCTTCGAGGAAGGTGACGACCGGGCCGAGCTTGCACGGCACGGCAAAGTCGAACCACAGCGTGTTGCCGTAGTCGCCGGTGTCGCCGAGATAGTGGCCGGTCGCGATGGCCGAGGCGTTGGCGGTGGTGACGGTGGGATAGATCGAATGGCTGTTGGTGAAGTCGACGCCCTCTTTGCGGATGCGCCACATCGTCGGCGCGACCTGCGGCGTGACGCTGTCGTAGCGCAGGCCGTCGGCGACGAAGATCAGCACGTTGCGATGCTTGGGCGGGGGCGTGTCGGCGGCGGCGGCCGGCAGGGCGAAAGCGGCGGCGGCCAGGGCGAGGGCGGCGATACGCGGCAGGATCATGATGGGAATCCCCTTATGCGGCCGTAACTTAAGCCGGCAATTGCGACAGTTGCACTATGCCCGGACGGGCCTTGACCAAACGCCGCATAACCGTCAAATACCAACGTTTTCAAAGGTTTTTTGCCATGCATGCCTACCGGACCCACACCTGCGGCCAGTTGCGCAAGGACGATGTCGGCAAGACCGTCCGGCTGTCCGGCTGGGTCAACCGGCGGCGCGATCATGGCGGGCTGCTGTTCATCGACCTGCGCGATCATTACGGCATCACCCAGTGCGTGATCGAGCCGGAGGAGCCGGCCTTCGCCGAGTGCGACAAGGCGCGGTCGGAATGGGTGCTGACGCTCACGGGCAAGGTGGTCGCGCGCTTCGCCGAAGCGGTCAACACGGACCTGCCGACCGGCGAGATCGAGATCCGCATCGAGGCGGTGACGGTGCAGGCGACGGCGCCCGAGCTGCCGCTGCCGGTGTTCGGCGACCACGACTATCCGGAGGAGACGCGGCTCAAATACCGCTTCCTCGACCTGCGGCGCGAGCGGCTGCACAAGAACATCGTGCTGCGGTCCAGGATCATCCAGTCGCTCCGTACACGCATGATCGCCCAGGGCTTCACCGAATTCCAGACGCCGATCCTGACCGCGTCGTCGCCGGAGGGCGCGCGCGACTTCCTGGTGCCGAGCCGGCGCTATCCGGGGCATTTCTACGCGCTGCCGCAGGCGCCGCAGCAGTTCAAGCAGCTCATCATGGTGGCGGGCTTCGACCGCTATTTCCAGATCGCGCCGTGCTTCCGCGACGAGGACGGCCGGGCCGACCGCTCGCCGGGCGAGTTCTACCAGCTCGACCTGGAGATGAGCTTCGTAACCCAGCAGGACGTGTTCGACGCGATCCAGCCGGTGCTGCTCGACACCTTCGGCGAATTCGCGGACGGGCGGAAGGTCCATGCCGAGGTGCCGCACATCACCTATGAGGACGCGGCGCTGCTCTACGGCACCGACAAGCCGGACCTGCGCAACCCGATCCGGATCGCGGATGTCTCGGACGTGTTCGCGCGCGACGACGTGGCGTTCAAGGCGTTCAAGGCTAAGACGGTGCGCGCCATTCCGGCGCCGGGCGCCGGCGGCCAGCCGCGCTCGTTCTTCGACAAGCTCAACGACTGGGCGCGCTCGGAAGGCGCCGCGGGGCTGGGCTATGTGATCTTCGAGGCCGACGGCGGCAAGATCGTGGGCAAGGGGCCGATCGCCAAGTTCATTCCAGAGGGCGCGCAGGCCGAGCTGATCGCGCGCGCCGGCATCATGGCGGGCGACGCGCTGTTCTTCTCCGCCGACGCCAAGACCGACCGCGCGGCGAAGCTGGCCGGGCTGGCGCGCACGCGCATCGGCACCGAGCTGGGGCTGATCGAGCAGGGCGTGTTCAAGTTCTGCTGGATCGTCGACATGCCGATGTATGAATGGAACGAAGACGAGAAGCGCATCGATTTCGGGCACAACCCGTTCTCGCTGCCGCAGATCGAGACGCCCGCCTTCATGGCGCTGGATGCCGAGCGCCACCGCGAGAAGATCCTCGATCTCAAAGTGTTTCAGTACGACATCGTCTGCAACGGCTACGAGATGCTGTCGGGCGCGGTGCGCAACCGCGATCCGGAGGTGATGCTGAAGGCGTTCGAGCTCGCCGGCCATGGCCGCGATTTCACCGAGGCCAAGTTCGGCGGCATGCTCAACGCCTTCCGCCACGGGGCGCCGCCGCATGGCGGCTGCGCGGTGGGACTGGAGCGCGTGGTGATGCTGCTGGCGGGCGAGGAGAACATCCGCGAGGTCACCATGTTCCCGATGAACCAGCAGGGTCAGGACCTCCTGATGAACGCGCCCACCGAAGTGCTGCCCAAGCAGCTGCGCGAACTCCACATCCGCGTGGTGCAGCCGGAGAAAGTGTGACACCCGTCTCGGCGTCGCGACGCGCGACGCCGAGACGGACGGGGCAAGTGCCGTGCAGGCGCTTCGCCTGCCGCCGCCGGCCGGGTCTCGCAGCGGAAATGCGCCGGCTGGACCGGTTTCGTCATGGCCAGCTAGGCGCGAGTTCTGTATTCCGGTTGCGGCTTCCAAGAGTTCGACGGTATTGGCAAAGTATTCCAAATATTTTTGAGACATAGGAATTATCAATATTGCTATGTCGTGATATACAACTTATAGTTGCATCTCCTTCGAGGTAGGGGATGTTCCAATGACAACACGGAAATTGGACTTGCAGGTTGACCGGCAGGCCATTCGCGAGGTTCTTGCCACGCTGCAGAAGCCGGGTGCGGAGAACGAATGGTGCGTTGCCTGCGGCGCCGGTGCGGCGTCTTCCAAGCTGGATTACCCGGGCGAGATTGTCGCCTCGCTTGGAAAGCAACTCACCGAACCGGCCGTTCTCAAGGATTTCATCAACCAGCTCTCCGATCGGGCGCGGCTGGAGCAGGATTGGTGCGTCGCCTGCGGCGCAGGCGCCGCCGCATCGCCCCTCGCGCGGATATCCGATCCGGCGACGCTCAGCGATGCCGTCGTGGACGAGATCGCGGCGAAACTCATATCCGCCGTCAAGCTGGGTTAGGCATATGCCACAACCTTGGCAGGGCAAGGGCGCGCTGATCGACGACGGCCCGCCGCCGCCGAAACTGGATACGATACATTTCAACGCGACGAAGACGTGCAATCTCGGCTGCGCCTTTTGCTACGACAAGGCGATCCGCGGCAAGACGGAGAACCTGCCGCTCGATATTGTCGAGCAGATCGCCGCCGATGCGGCCGAACTGGGGGCGCGACGGGTCATCCTGTCGGGCGGCGAGCCCATGGCACGCAACGACTGGCGAGATGTGGCCAGAATTTTCGATATGCAGGGCATGGAAATATCGCTGGCGACCAACGGTACGTTGATCACCGAATCGGTCGCGCAATTTCTTTCCGGGCTCAAGCACGTGACGCTGTCGATCTCCATCGACGGCGGGCGCGAAATCCACGACCAGTTGCGCGACCAGCAAGGCGCCTATGACCGCACTTTGAGCGGGCTTGCGCATCTGCGCGCGGCCGGCGTCGAATTCGACATGAACGCCACGATCTTCAAGGCCAATCTGGCGGACGTCCCGCAATTGACGAAGATTTCGCGCGATTTCGACAGCAATATGCGGTTCTCGCTGCTGCATCCCAATGGCCGCGGCGAAGCGATGGCCGCCAAGGAATTATCCGCGGAGCAGATTTTCGAGCTGCGCGAATACTGCCACACGATGCGCAAGCTCGGCGTGAAGGTGTTCATCAACCTTCCGCCGCTGCTGCAATATCTCGATGAGATCATTCCCGCCCGCGGTGCGGCCTGCGGCTGGGCGGTGAACTTCTGCGGCGTGCTGTCGAATGGCGATGTCACGATCTGCGGCGTGGCGAGCGACGAGCCGGATCTCGTCGCCGGCAACGTCAAGCAGACGCGATTCCGCGACATCTGGAGCATGTCGCCGCTCTTTCGCCACACGCGCGCGCTCGACACGCGCAAGATCGAGGGAATTTGCGGACGCTGTCCGTTCAACACGTTTTGCGGCGGGGCCTGCCGGTTGTCGGCGTTCCGCGAGCACGACAACTTCCTCGCGCCTTATGCGCTCTGCCAGAAGTTCTACGACGAGGGATACATTCCGGAAGGCATTCTGGACAGCCAACCGGCTGTCGCACCGCACTGAGCGCTCAACCGAGATTGGTACGGATTTCCTGCAGGCTTGATTCGACGAATGCGGCTTGGCGTTGCTCGTCCATCCGCGCGGCGATCAGCTTTTCCGCGGCGGCGGCGGCGGCGTCGGCGGCGAGGTGGCGGATTTCGGCCAGGGCGGCGGCTTCGGCCTGGGCGATCTTGTCCTGCGCCACCTGGGCGCGGCGGGCGATCTGCTGGCTGAGGCCGGCGCGGGCGTCGGCGGCGAAGCGTTCGGCCTCCGCCTTCGCCTCGGTGACGATGGCCTGGGCCTCGGCTTCGGCGCTGGCGGCGCGGGCCTTGAAGCCGGCAAGCGCGGCCTGCGCTTCCTCGCGCAGGCGACGGGCCTCGTCGAGCTCGGCCTTGATGCCGGCGGCGCGGGCGTCGAGCAGGCCGGCGACCATCTTCGGCACGCCGACATAGAGCAGCAGGCCGACCACCATCACGAAGCCGACGGCGACCCAGAATTCCGGATCCAGGAGCAATTCCATGGTCTAGCTTCCCGTGGCGGCGCCGACCGCGGCGGCCGCTTCGTCGGCCGGGACGGTCTCGCCGGTGAGCTGGGCGACGATCTGGATCGCGGCGTCCTGCGCCGCCTGGACGACATGGGTGCGCGCTTCTCCGCGCGAGGCGGCGATGCGCTCCTCGGCGCGGGCGATGTCGGCCGCGGCTTCGGCATCGGCCCTGGCCCGGGCGGCATCGATCTCCCCGGAGATCGACTTGCGGCTGGCCTCTGCCATCGCATTGGCGCGGGCGCGGGCGCCGGCCAGCGCAGTCTGGTAGGCGAGCGACGCCGCCTCGGCATCGCCGCGATATTTCTGCGCTTCGGCCAGATCGTCGTTGATCTGGTTGCGGCGCAGGGTGATGACGCCGGCGATGCGCGGGCCGGCGACGCGCCACAGCACGACGAACAGAAAGCCGAACGTGATCACCAGCCAGAAGATCTGGCTGGGAAAGGTCTCCGTCTTGAACGGCGGGAAGCCCGCGCCTTGCGGCTTTGCGGGGACTTCCGTCGTCGCTGTCGTGTCGCCTTGCGCCATGTTCGTCTTACGTGAACAGGATGATGAGCGCGATCACCAGGCCGAACAGGCCGGTCGCTTCGCACAGCGCGAAGCCGAGCAGCAGGTTGGTGGTCTGCGAGGCGGCGGCGCCCGGATTGCGCAGCGCGCCCGAGAGATAGCTGCCGAACACGTTGCCGATGCCGATACCGGCGCCGACGAGGGCGATACAGGCAAGGCCCGCGCCGATCATTTTGGCTGCTGCGACGTCCATGGTCTTACTTCCTTCTAAAGATCAGTGATGGTCGTGGAGATGGAGGGCTTCGTTCAGGTAGATGCAGGTGAGGATCGCGAACACATAGGCCTGGAGGAACGCGACCAGCAGCTCCAGCAGCATGATGGCGACGATGAGCGCCATCGGCGCGACGGAGAGCGCGGAGAGGACGCCGCCGGCGCTGCCGAGCAGGACCACGAAGCCGCCGAACACCGCCAGCATGGTGTGGCCGGCCAGCATGTTGGCGAACAGGCGCACCGACAGGCTGATCGGGCGGGTGAGGAAGGAAATGACCTCGATCGGCACCAGCAGGATCAGCAGATACCACGGCGCCTTGGGCACGAAGAGCATCAGGAAACCGATGCCGTGCCGGGCGAAGCCGGTGACGATCACGGTGAGGATGACGAGCGCGGCGAGCGCGAAGGTGACGGCGATCTGGCTGGTGACCGTGAACGATCCCGGGATCATGCCGAAGAAATTGCACAGCAGCACGAAAATGAAGAGCGTGAAGACGAAGGGGAAGAAGACGAGCCCGTCCTCGCCGGTCGCCGAATTGATCATGTTGGCGACGAATTCGTAGGACATCTCCGCCATCGACTGGGCGCGGCCCGGCACCAGCCGGCGGCCGCCCATCGCGAGCGTGAGGAAGGCCGACGCGGCGAGCGCGACGATCACCATCAGCAGCGACTGGTTGGTGAAATAGATGTCGTGGCCGGCGATGCGGAAGAGCGGATGCTCCAGCACGGCAAGCGGCTTGACCTGGAATTGCTCCATGGGTTGCATGGCCACGGGGCTAGTTCTCCTCGTCGTCGCGAACCGCGGGCGCCGGCGGGGAGCCTGCGACCTCGGCGTTGATCTCATTCGCCGCGCGCATCACGTTGCGGATGCCCGCAGCAGCGCCGGCCACGAAAAACACGATGAGGAAGACCGGCTTGGTACGGACACCGAAATGTCCCGCCGCCCAGTCCAGGCCCCATCCCAGCGCGCCGCCGACCAGCAGCGCGACCACGAGCTCCGTCGCGAAACGGAAGGCGATGCCCATCTGCGTCGGCGGCGGGCGCGTGGTGCGCACCGCTCTCTTGCGTTGGGCTTCGTCCAGCCGCTCGCCCAGCTCGCGCAGATTCTGAGGGTCCTGAGCAGACATGCCCAAAGCTCCCGTCTCGTGCCGATGATCCGCGCGTTTGCTGGCCTTCGCGGCTCCCCGAAGGCGCGCGGACCATAGGGTTGGGTCCCCAAGGTGTCAATAACGCAAGAATAGGACTAAGCGGCTGGGATTGCAGGGGAATTCGCAGGCGCGGCGAAATGCGCGCAACGGTCGGTCAGCGCACCTGGATCAGCCGCGTTCCAGCCATCAGATGCGCTTCGATCTGCGGCCAAATCGCCTCAAATCGCGCGATCAGGACATCGTTTACGGCGTTGCCGATCCGGACCCAGATGACGGTGGTGCCTTCCGCGGTCAAAGCAAAATTCGCGAAGTCTTCGTCTTTGGATACGACGATGAACCCGTGTTGCGCGCAATGCGCCCAGATCGTCCGGTCATCTATGCTTCGAAGGCCGGACCGGCGCGCCGTCGTCGCCTCGTGTCCTTTGGTTTGAAACCAAAGCGCCAATTCCGGCGGAAGCTGATGGTCGATGAAGAATTTCATCGGCGCACCAAGGTTATTGCGCTGCGATCAGGACCGAGCCATCCATGTTGGACGCGGCGTAAGCCAGTGCAGCACGGATGTCATCCTGCTCCAGGTCAGGAAAGTCATGGAGGATCGTCGCCTCGCTGGAACCGCCGGCAAGCATCTCCAGGATATCGACGACACGGATACGCATGCCGCGGATGCAGGGTCGCCCACCGCACTTGCCCGGCTCGATCGTGATGCGTGACAGAAGGTCCTGTGCCATGCACGGAACCTACCGCAATCCGGGCCTGAGCGCCACTTTACTCCGCCGCCACCTTCTCGGCCTCGGCCAGGGTTACCGAGACGAGCTGGCTGACGCCGCGTTCGGCCATGGTGACGCCGAACAGGCGGTGCATGCGGCTCATGGTCAGCGCGTGGTGGGTGATGACCAGGAAGCGGGTGTCGGTCAGGCGCGTCATCTGGTCGAGCATGTTGCAGAAGCGCTCGACATTGGCGTCGTCGAGCGGCGCGTCGACCTCGTCGAGCACGCAGACCGGCGCAGGGTTGACCAGGAACACCGCGAAGATCAGCGCCATCGCGGTCAGCGCCTGCTCGCCGCCCGACAGCAGGGCAAGCGATTGCAGCTTCTTGCCCGGCGGGCGGGCGAAGATCTCGAGGCCCGCTTCGAGCGGGTCTTCCGACTCGGTGAGCGTGAGCTTGGCTTCGCCGCCTTCGAACAGCTTGCCGAACAGGTCCTGGAAGTTCCGGTTGACCTTCTCGAACGAGGCGATCAGGCGCTCGCGGCCTTCCTTGTTCAGGCTGGTGATGCCGCGTCGCAGGCGCTCGATCGCGCCGGTGAGGTCGTCGCGGTCGGTGACCAGCGTGTTGAGGCGCGCTTCGTGCTCCTGCGCCTCTTCCTCGGCGCGCAGGTTCACGCCGCCGAGCTGCTCGCGCTCCTGCTTGAGCTTCTCGACGCGCTTGTCGGCCTGTTCGAGCGGCGGCAGTTCCTCGCCGTCCTTGATCTCGGCGCGCTCGGGCAGTTCTTCGGGCGCGGCTTCGAGCTCGTCGCGGATGCGGTCGCGCAGTTCGGTGATGCGGACGAGCGCGGCTTCGTTGAGGGCCTGGGCGCGGGCGCGTTCCTCGCGCGCGGCGGAGAGCGCGGCGTCGGCGGATTTGGCGGCCTTGTCGGCGTCGGCCTGGATGGTCTGCGCGGCGGCGCGGGCCTCGGCGGCGGCGGCGCGCGCCGTGTCGGCGATCGCGATGGCGTCCAAGAGGCTGCCGCGCTTGCGCGCGATCTGCTCGGGCAGGGCTTCGGCGGCGGCGAGCTCGACGGAGAGTTCCTCGCGGCGCTGCTCCAGCTCCTCGATATGCGTGGCGGCGGCGTTGCGGCGCTCTTCCCAGCGGCCCCGCTCGTCGGCGATGGCGGCGAGACGGCGGGCGCGCGCCTCGCCCTCGCGCTTGAGGCCGTCGAAAGTGGCGCGGGCTTCGGAATAGGCGGTGCGCGCCTCGGCGGCGCCGGAGCGGGCGGACGATGCGTTCTGCGTCAGCGCGATGCCGTCGCCGAGCTGTTCGAGCTCGCCTTCCGCGGCGCGGCGGGAGTCGAGCGCGGCGTCGCGGCTTTGCGCGAGGCGCTTGATCTCGGCTTCCAGCGAGGCGAGCTGCGAGGCGCGCTCGGCGGCGGCGCGGGCGGCCTTGCTGGAGAAGTCCTGCGCCGCGCGCAGCGCCTGGTCGGTGCCGCGCTCGTCGCGCTCGGCAGCGCGGGCGGCTTCGCGCGCGGCGTTGGCGGCGTCCTTGGCGGAGGAATAGGCGGCGAAGATGGCGGCGCGGCGCTCCCTGGCGGCTTCGATCTCACCATCGAGCGCAGCGAGGCGGTTGCGCTGCGACAAGCGCACGGCGGCGGCCGAGGGCGCGTCGGCGGAAGCGGAATAGCCGTCCCAGCGCCACAGATCGCCGCGTGGCGAGACCAGGCGCTGGCCGGGCTGCAGCAGCTTCTGCATCGCCTTGCCCTGGTCGGGGAAGACGACGCCGGTCATGGCGAGGCGGCGGGTCAGGGCGTCGGGCGCCTGCACGAAGGCGGAAAGCGGCCTGGCGCCCTCGGGCAGCGGCGCGCCGGCGTCGAACGGGCCGAGGTCGCGCCAATGGTGCGGCGAGGCTTCGTCGAGCGGCGCCTGGAGGTCATCGCCCAGCGCGGCGGCAAGCGCCGCTTCATAGCCGGACTGCACATGCACCGCGTCGACCAGCGGCGGGAACAGGTCCTGGCCCTCGGGACGCAGCAGGTCGCCGAGCGCCTTGGCCTCGGCGGAGAGGCGCTGCCATTCGCGCTCGGCGTCTTCGAGCGGCGTGCGCGCTTCGGTTTCGGCGCGCTCGGCGGAGGCGAGGACCTCGCGCGCGGCGGCGGCGGCGGCGCGGGCGGCTTCGGCCACAGCATGGGCGCGCTCGCCTTCCGCCTCGGCGGCGAGGACGTCGGGGGCACCGGCAGCGTCGGCCATCGCGCGGTCGAGGCGGGCCTGCGCCTGGCCAAGCTGCGCGCCGCTGGTCTCGGCCAGGGCGGCGGCGACGTTGCGGGAGCGCTCGGCGCTGGCCTTGCGGGCATTGAAGTCGGCGAGCTCGGCGGTCAGCCTTTCGAGCGCCTGCTCGGCCTGCGCGAGCGCTTCGCGCAGGCGGGCGGCGAGGGCGTCGGCTTCGCCGAGTTCGTCGCCGGCGCGCGCCATCGCCGCTTCGAGCGTTTCGCTTTCGCCGCCGAGGGTTTCCAGCGCAGCCTGCGCGTCGCGGCCGAGCACGCGGTCGCGTTCGATGTCGTTCTCGGTCTGGGCGATGCGCTGGCGCAGGCGCTGGGCGGCTTCGCGGGCGCGGGCCTCCTCGGCATCCAGCTGCTCGCGCGCGACGACCAGGCGGTGCAGCGCGGCGTTGCGCTCGGCTTCGGCCTCGCGCAGCGGCGGCAATTCGTTGGCGGCATTGGCTTGCGCGGTGGAAGCCTCGGCGGCATGGGCGGTGGCGGCTTCGACGGCACCGGCGGCGGCGGCGAATTCTTCCTCGGCGGCGCGCAGGCGCAATTCGGCGGCGGTCCAGCGCAGGTGATGCGCCAGCGCCTCGGCCTTGCGGATATGGCCCGAGAGGTTGCGGTAGCGCGATGCCTGGCGCGCCTGGCGCTTGAGGCTGGCGAGCTGGCCCTCGATCTCGTGGATGACGTCTTCGAGGCGGTTCAGGTTGGTTTCGGCGGCGCGCAGGCGCAGCTCGGCCTCGTGGCGGCGCTGGTGCAGGCCGCCGATGCCGGCGGCTTCCTCGAGGATGGCGCGACGCGCGAGCGGCTTCTGGCTGATCAAAAGGCCGATCTGGCCCTGGCGCACGAAGGCGGTCGAGCCGGCGCCGGAGGAGGCGTCGGCGAAGAACAGCTGCACGTCCTTCTGGCGCACGTCGCGGCCGTTGATGCGGTAGACGCTGCCGGCCTCGCGCTCGATGCGGCGCGTCACCTCGATGCCGTCATATTCGTTGTAGGCGCCGACCGCGGTGCGGTCGGTGTTGTCGACGAAGAGCGTGACCTCGGCCATGTTGCGCGAGGCGCGTCCGCCGGAGCCCGCGAAGATCACGTCGTCCATCTCGCCGCCGCGCAACGAGGACGGGCGCGTCTCGCCCATCACCCAGCGCAGCGCGTCGAACAGGTTCGACTTGCCGCAGCCATTGGGGCCGATCACGGCGGTCAGGCCGGGCTCGATGTGCAGCTCGGTCGGTTCGACGAACGACTTGAAGCCGGAAAGCCTTAAGCGGGTGAACTTCAATGACCTGGCGCCTTTGCGCTTTTTGCCGGGCTCTTCGTTGCCGGCGGTGTGTCCAAATTCGCCCCGGTTCACCGGGGCGGCTGCGGCGTCCGGAGATACCGGTCTTCCCGGATCAATTGGCCTGATTCGCACAAATCGGGTCAACGAATGGAAATAGTTATCCGCAGGCAAAGCCCGGCGAGGCGAACAGGACGCGAACGGCCTATTTCTTCGCGGCCAACGCGGCGTCGATCTTCGCCTTCACGTCGGTCCAGGGCGCGCCCCCGGGCAGCACGTCGCCGTTGATGACGAAGGTCGGCGTGCCGCTGACGCCGTAGCGGGTCGAGGCGTCCTGCGCCACGGCCATGATTCGCTTCTGCGAATCGGTGTTGGCGATGCACTGGTCGACCTGGTCGGCGCCGAGCCCGGCGATGCGTCCCATGGCGACGAGGCCGCCATGGACGTCCTGCACGCCGTTCTCCGGATCCCATTTGGCCTGGTTGCGGAACAGCAGGTCGATGAAGGCGAAATACTGGCCGGCGGGCAGGCAGCGCGCGATGGATTCGGCGGCGATGTCGGGCTGGCCGATCGGGAAGACGCGGAAGATATAGAAGACCTTGCCGGTGTCGATGTAGTCCTTCTTCAGGACCGGGAAGCCTTCCTCGTTCAGATGGGCGCAGTGCGGGCACATCGGCGCGGCATATTCGATCGCGACGATCGGCGCTTTGGGATTGCCCAGGGTGCGGTCGTCGGCGGTGGCGACGGCGGCGGGCGCGCCGGCGGCCGCCGTGGCGGACGCGTCGCTGTCGGACCGGCCCATGGTGAACCAGGCGAAGGCGCCCAGCGCCAGCAGGGCGATGACGACGATGCCGATCAGGACTTGGTTGCGGCTCACGGGGGGGCTCTCCGACGCTTCGACGCCAAGCTTTTGGCAGAGGCGGCGGGCCGGTTCAATCTGCGGCGGTTTTGGCGCCGCGGCGGCGGGCCAGGCTGAGCAGGGCGGCGCCCAGATTTTCGGGGCCGCGCCAGCGTCGGGCCGGATCGGTCGGGGCCGGCTCGACGGCACGCGGGCGCATGGGCGGCGGGGGCGGCGGCGCGGCCAGCGGGCCCTGGACGAAGCGCAGCCGCACCACCGCGACATGGCCGAGATAGGAGTTGATCCGGGCGCACAGCGCGCGGCTCTCATGCTGGAGGAACAGGGCGGCGGCGGGCTCCGCCTTCAGGGTGAGCGTGCCGCCCGAAGCGCCTTCGGAGAGCTTGATCGGGCGGGCGAGACGGGCGGTCTCGGCGCCGGCGATCTCGGTCCAGCGCAGCACCAAGGTCGGATCGGCGAAGCCGGCGCGCGCAAACGCGGTCTTGGCCGCGACGGTGACGTCGCCGCCGACATCGCGCGCCCAGCCGCGCCGCCTGGGCGGCTCTTCGGGTTGTTTCGGAGCGTTCGATTGCGCCATGGTGCGAGTATGCCCGCCTCCGCCGCGAAGAAGCAAAAAGCAAAAGCTGTGGACGCGCCGGCGCTGCTGGCTTGGTACGACGCCAACCGGCGCAGCCTGCCGTGGCGGGCGAAGGCGGGGCGGCGGGCCGATCCCTACCATGTGTGGCTGAGCGAGATCATGCTGCAGCAGACCACGGTGCAGGCGGTCGGCGCCTATTACGTCAAATTCCTGAAAGCCTGGCCGACGGTGGCGGCGCTGGCGGCGGCGGAGCAGGACGCGGTGCTGACGGCATGGGCGGGGCTCGGCTATTACGCGCGGGCGCGCAACCTGCACGCGGCGGCGAAGGTCGTGGCGCACGAGCTGGGCGGACGCTTTCCACAGGGCTATGAGGGGCTGCGCGCGCTGCCGGGGCGTCGGCGATTATACGGCGGGCGCGATCGCGGCGATCGCCTTTGACCTGCCGCACGCGGCGATGGATGCCAATGCCGAGCGGGTGATCGCGCGGGTGTTCGCCATCACCGCGCCGCTGCCGAAATCGAAATCGGACATGCGTGCGGCATTGCAGGCGCTGGTGCCCGCGCGCCGTGCGGGCGATTTCGCGCAGGCGCTGATGGATCTGGGCTCGGCGATCTGCACGCCCCAAGCGCCCGGCGTGTCCGCGCTGTCCGTGGGAGGCGGGCTGCGAAGCGCGGCGGCGCGGCCTTCAGGAAGAACTGCCGGTGAAGGCGCCGAAGATGGTGCGGCCCTTGAAGCGCGGCGCGGCGTTCGTGGCGCGCGATGCGGCGGGCGCGGTGCTCCTGGTGAAACGGCCGGAGAAGGGCCTGCTCGGCGCCATGATGCAGCCGCCGATGGGGCCGTGGGGCAAGGATTTTCCGTCAACCGCCGAGGCGATGACGCAGGCGCCGTTCGCGGCGGACTGGAAGAAGCGCGCCGGCGTGGTGCGCCACGGGTTCACGCATTTCGAACTGGAGATCGAGGTGTATGTGGCGGAGGTCGCCAATGCTCCGCGCGATATAAATTTCTGTCATCCCCGGCCGAGTGCCGCAAAGCGGCGCGAGGGGAAGGGGACCCGGACGTCCGACACCGATAAGTCGCGGACGCCTGGGTCCCCTTCCCGACATCCGCGCGCAGGCGCACGCCTGTCGCCGGGGATGACAGGGGAGATTTGGGCCGACGATCTGAGCGCGGTCGCGCTGCCGACTGTAATGAAAAAGATTATAAACCATGCTTTCGACTTTTGAAGGCGCCCGCGCTGGGCGTCCTATGCTTGGACAAAGCTTCTCCTATATTGCGTAGGGAGGAGCGCTGTTCGATGGGCGTACTGCGGAGAGTGAGGCTCAGATCGCGCCTGTCGGAGGCGCAGGGGCACCGATGCTGCTACTGCGGCATTGCGCTCGCTGCCTCGGGGATGGAGGACGATTCCGCCACGCTTGAACATGTCATCCCGCTTGCGGCCGGCGGCTGGAGCGGCTGGATGAACATCGTGGTGGCGTGCAGGTTCTGCAATCTTGGACGCGGCGCGATGATGGCGACGACCTATTTCGACCTGGTCCGGCGCTTCGGCCGCGCCGCCGCGCACGCGAAAGGCAGGGCTTGGTATAAGCGCCAGATGTCGTGCGGCCCGGACGGTGCAAAACGCACATGCCGCAAACAGCACTTTGCCGGACCCGTCTATCGCGCTTTAAGGCACGAATACCGGCAGCGGATCGCAAGTCCGCCCGGCTAGGCGAGGTCGGCCCGCAGGCGCTGACGCAGCACGTCGATCGGGATCAGGGCGCCGTTGTGCTCGTATTGCCAGAAGGTCCAGCCGTTGCAGGCGTCGAGGCCCTGCACATGGGCGCCGATCTGGTGGATCGAGCCGGTGGCATCGGCGCAGACCAGGGTGCCGTCGGCGCGGACCTTGGCGCGGTGGCGCTTGCTGGTGCCGTGCAGGACGGTGCCGGGCGGCAGCAGGCCGCGCTCCACCACCCAGCCGAAGGGGATGCGCGGCTCGGCGCGCTTGGAGCGGGTGATCTCGATGGCGTCGTCGGGCGCGGGCACCACGGCGGCGATGCGGTCGCGGGCGATCTTGGCGTAGCCCGCGTCGCGCTCCAGGCCAATGTAGTGCCGGCCGAGGCGCCTGGCGACGGCGCCGGTGGTGCCGGAGCCGAAGAAGGGATCGAGCACGACGTCGCCGGGCCTGGTCGACGAGACGATCACGCGGTGCAGCAGCGATTCCGGCTTCTGGGTCGAGTGCGCCTTGGCGCCATCGGCGCCCTTGATGCGCTCATGCCCGGCGCAGATCGGCAGGTTCCAGTCCGAGCGCATCTGCAGCTCGTCGTTCAGCGCCTTCATCGCCTCGTAGTTGAACGTGTATTGCTGTTTCGGATTCTTGGTCGCCCAGATCAGCGTCTCATGCGCGTTGGTGAAGCGGCGGCCGCGGAAATTCGGCATCGGATTGGTCTTGCGCCACACCACGTCGTTGAGGATCCAGAAGCCGAGATCCTGCAGGATGGCGCCGACGCGGAAGATGTTGTGGTAGGAGCCGATCACCCACAGCGCGCCGGTGTCCTTCAGCACCCGGCGGGCCTCGGTCAGCCAGTCGCGGGTGAAGCGGTCGTACTCGGCGAAGCTGGCGAACTGGTCCCAGGCATCGTCCACGGCGTCGACCCTGGACTGGTCGGGGCGGCGCAGCTCGTTGCGCAGTTGCAGGTTGTAGGGTGGGTCGGCGAACACCAGGTCGGCGATGCCGTCCGGCAGCGTGCGCATCCCCTGGACGCAGTCGCCCTCGATCACCCGATCCAATTCCAACCCAGCCATGCGCCCCACCGGTTTTATCAACAGTTGGATGCACAGTGATTCGGGGATGAGTCGCCGTCAAGAGTCCGTTTTGAATCAGGGCGTTATCGTAGAGTCCGCGAGATTCCCACCGTACAAGATGTTGTGCACAGGGGCGAAAGAACGGCGGTGGTGGTGGCAGGGGCCGTGGCGGGTGAGGGCGGACAGATGCTCCGGCGTGCCGTAGCCCTTGTTGGTGATCCAGCCGTAATGCGGGTGCTGGTCGTGCAGCGCGGCCATCAGGCGGTCGCGGGTGACCTTGGCGATGATCGAGGCGGCGGCGATGGAGACCGATTTGGCGTCGCCGTCGACGATGGTGTCGCAGGGGCAGGGCAGCGCCGGCGCGTCGTTGCCGTCGACCAGCGCGAAGGCGGGCGCGTGGGCCAGGGCGCGGATGGCGCGGGCCATCGCCATATGCGTCGCCTGGCGGATGTTGATCAGGTCGATCTCGTCGACGCCGGCCTCGCCGACCCCGACGGCGACCGCCTTGAGCATGATCTGGCCGTAGAGCTCCTCGCGCGTTTCGGCGTCGAGCTGCTTGGAATCGTTGAGGCCCTTGGGGATACTGCCCTTGGCGAGGATAACGGCGGCGGCGACCACGGGGCCGGCGAGCGGGCCGCGGCCGGCCTCATCCACCCCGGCGACGGGGCCGGGCCGGAGCTTCAGCACGCGCGCTTCGTAGATGTAGTGCGGCATGGCCGGACCTTATCAAACCGATTCGGGCCGAAAAGCGAACGCGCCGACTTATGCACGGGTCTCTGAAGCTTCCGGAAACCACAGCGGCACGACGTAGTCGTAGGTGATCTCTTCGCCGGGTGCGATGTCGCGGAGCGCGATGACGCTGATCTCGTCGCTGTCGTAGTGATGGTCCAGCGTGGCGTTGGGCGGCGCGCCGTGGTTGTAGATCGACAGATAGCCCAGGCCGATGCAGCATTCGCGGCCGGGCGTCGGGTTGTCGAAATTCTCCTCCCACGCCATGCCGTAATCGTTGAGGCCCGGGCACTCGGAATCCTTGAGCGCCAGCGGCAGGACGGGCGAGCGCTCGATGAGTTCGCCGGCAGCGATCGGCTGCGCCGCGACGACGCCGCGGCCTTTGCCCTCGATGCGGACGACGGCGATCTTCAGCACGGCGAATCCTTCCCGGCGATGCGATGCCCGCCAGATACTAGAGTGGATCACCGATTCATGGAATCGGTGATCCACTCTAGCTATTGTTGGTCGCAATTCCGGACGGAAAACCGCTTCGCACTTTTTCTGGAATTGCTTTATGCGCGGCCGCCGCTGTCCATCGCTACGAGGCGAAGGCCGCCCGGCCGCCGCCATGGACGAGCTGGAAGCTGCGCAGCAGCGTGGCGATCGCGAGCGGGGCCTGCGGCGTAAGCTTGGCGCGGATGGCGTCCCGGGTGATGCGGAAGGCCTGTTCCGCGTCGAGCAGGCCGGGGCCGAGCCGCTGGAAGCCCATGCTCCATTCGCCGAACGCCCTGTCCGCGGCGTCCTGCGCGAGCAGGGTTTGCACGTCCCAGTGCCGGTCGTCGCGCAGGATGCGGGCATAGGTTTCGTCGACTGCTTCGGCTTCGCCTTCCAGCACCTGCAGGAACGCGCCGTCGAGATAGAGCAGCAGGCCGGTCACGCCGGCGGCGGCGTTGGCGCGGCGCGAAGCGGCCAGGATGCTTTCCAGCCCGGCTTCGGGGAAGTCGCAGACCGTGTTGCTGACGTAGAGGAGCTGTCGCATCGCATGGTGTTAGGCGCATGCGGCTAACGAAGGATGAACCCGCGGACGGAACCTTGCGGAACTCATTCGCGCGCCGAACGCGCTACCGCGTAGGACAGCACCAGCGTCAGCAGGGTGAGGATCGCCGGAACGGTCATGACGCCGGCGTCGAAGGCGGTGCGCGCGCCGGCGCCGAACACGGCGGCGGCGGCGATCACCACGGCGAGGATGCCGACCGTGACCCAGGACAGGATGCGGGCGGGGCGCGCCTGGTCGTGGGCGATGCGCTCCAGCAGCAGGACGGAGAACGCGCCGGCATCGCGCTCGGGCAGCGGTGCGGCGAGCAGGGCGTCGAGGTCGGTATCGGTCATCATGGCTGGTCTCCCAGGATTGCCTTGAGCTTTTCGCGGCCGCGCAGGATGTGGGATTTGAGCGTGCCGAGCGGCAGGCCCAGCGCATCGGCGGCCTGCGTATTGGACAGGCCGAGCGCAAAGCACAGCGTCAGCGCAGCGCTTTCGGGCGGCGACAATTGCGCGAAGGCGCGTTCGAGGTCGATGCGGGCGTGGGTGGCGGCCGCGCCGCTGGGCGCTTCGCCCTGCCATTCGCCCAGCTGTTCGTCGGGCTTGCGCCTGCGTGCGGCCATCAGGAAGCGCGAATAGGCGATGCGGTAGAGCCAGGTGGCGAAGGCGCTGTCGCCGCGGAAATTGCCGATGCCGCGCCAGGCTTCGAGGAACGTCTCCTGCGCCAGGTCGTCGGCGGCGGCGTGGTTGCCCTTGGTCAGGCGCAGCAGCAGGCCGCGCACATTCGACTGGTGCAGGCGTGCGAGCGCGCCGAAGGCGGCGACGTCCTTCGCCACGGCGCGGTCGACCAGCGGGTACTCTTCCACGGCCTTTACGCCATGCCTTTCCCTTTCCTAGCGCGGGCGCCGGCGCTCGAACAGCGCCATGAGCAGCAGCGCGACGCCGACCATGAAGGGAAACAGCGCGATGGTCGGCAGCCAGGCGGCGCTCTCGATCGGGCCGTTGAAAACGGACTGCGCCGTCATCGACCAGAAGAAGACCCCAAGCGCCGCGCCGAGGCAGAGCAGCACGATGGCGCCGCGCATCAGGCCGACCGGCGTGTTGCGCAGATTGCCGTTGAACAGCTCGGCCGGGACCGGCTGGCCCTTGTCGGCGAGGGTCTGCATCACGCGGTAGCGCGCCATGCGGACCTGGTAGACGAAATAGCCGTTGGCGACGACGACGACGCCGATCACGATCCAGAACGTGACGGCGATGAGAGCCACTCCCGCGAACATCGAACTTCCTTCCGTTTCCCGCCGGCCTGGCGGATGAGACGGAGGTTAGATGCGCGCGGATCGCGGGGCGGATGCAAGCGGCTTGAAATTTTATGTCGGAATTGAACCGCCGTTTTTGCGACTTTTACGATGCGATCTGCTCCTCCGGGAACAGCGAGAGCTGGGCGTCGGCCGGCGCGGGCCTGCGGAATTTGGCCACGGTCAGCGAACGGACGTCCTGGTTCAGGCCGTAGCGCTTGATGGCGAGGCGGAAGCGCCTGGCGATCATCTCGGCGTAAGGCCCGGTGCCCTTCATCCGCACGTTCCACTGTGCGTCGTAATCCTTGCCGCCGCGCATCGAGCGGATCAGCGACATGACGTGCTTCGCCGTGTCGGGGCGGTTGGCCTCCAGCCATTCGCGGAACAGGTCCTTGATCTCCAGCGGCAGGCGCAGCAGGACATAGCCGGCCGAGGTCGCGCCACAGTCGACCGCGGCGGCCAGCACCGTTTCCATCTCCGCGTCGTTGAGCGCCGGGATCACGGGCGCGAACATCACGGCGGTGGGGATGCCGGCCTGCGACAGGCCGCGGATGGCGTCGAGCCGGCGTTGCGGCGTGCCGGCGCGCGGCTCCATCACCCGCGCCAGCTTGCGGTCCAGCGTGGTGACCGAGAGCGCGACCTTGGCCAGGCCTTCGCGCGCCATGTCCGACAGGATGTCGACGTCGCGCAGCACCAGCGGCGACTTGGTGACGATGCCGACGGGATGCCTGAACTCGCGCAGCACTTCGAGGACCGAGCGCATGATGCGCATCCTTTTCTCGATCGGCTGATAGGGATCGGTGTTGGTGCCGATGGCGATGACGCGCGGGCTGTAGCCGGGCGCCGACAGCTCCTTGCGCAGCAGCTCGGCGGCATTGGGCTTGGCGAACAGGCGCGATTCGAAATCGATGCCGGGCGACATGCCGAGATAGGCGTGGGTCGGCCGCGCGAAGCAGTAGATGCAGCCGTGCTCGCAGCCGCGATAGGGGTTGATCGAGCGGTCGAAGCCGATGTCGGGCGATTTGTTGCGCGCGATGATGGTGCGGGTGGCGTCGGTGATGACCTCGGTGCGCAGCGGCGGCGGCGCGCCGTCCTCGGGCCGCCAGCCGTCGTCGCTCTCGTCCGCGGCGGGCGGGGCCGCAGGGCTTTCGCCCCGGCCCCAGCCGTCATCGATCAGGACGCGCTGCTGCTTTTCGTAGCGCCCCACCGCATTGGAAACCGCGCCGCGCCCCTTGAGGAGCCGCCTGTCTGCCGTGATGTCCAGGACCGTCGTCATGCTCGGAATGTAGGACGGCGATGAGAACAAATCAAGTACATAATCTGCGTGCGGCGCTGCGGCCGCTCATGGGCGGATCGGGATTGGCGTGAACAGGTACAATATTGTTGAGCACGGCGCTAGTATTGGGAAAGGCGTCGGGGGGAATAGGAAAATGCCGACATACACGGTCGTTGATCAGAGTAACGGCGACTTCAAGGAATGCTTCGAACTGCGCTGCGATGCGACTGCCATTCCGCCCGGCGAGGCGGACTATGTCGCCGCGCTCCGCATCGTGCTGCACAATTTTTCCCAGCTGCGGGCATCGAGAATTGCGGCCGACAGCGCGGAAATGGCGCGCGTCGAACAGCGCAGCGCCGCCGCTCTGATCCTTCGCCGCGACGCCGAGCAATTCTGCGCCGGAAATCTCAAGGCCGCCGACGCCTTGCGCGGCGTCGACCAGGTCATGGGCAAGTACCGGCGCGAGCAACTGGCGTCGTCGCTGTTCAGCATTGCGGTCATCTCCAAGCAGGGCAAGGCCACGGACCTCGTGGTCGGCGTGCGTTCGATGGAGGACGTCACGATCCCGCCGGACAGGCAGGCCCTCTTCGTCGACCTCACCTCCGCGCTGACGGTCGTCAACACGGCATGCGACCGCATGGATCCGACGCAGGAAAGCGCGCGGACGATCGCGCTGCGCGACGAGTTCATCCGGAAGCTGGCCGATTGCGGCACTGTGGGCCTTTGCGGTTCGCATACGGGGCTGGCGGAGGTCGCGCTCGCGACCCTCAAGGAGGAATTCTTTTCCCGCTACGCCACCGCCCTGAAAAAATCGGCGAACGACAGGCTCGCGGTCTGGGCTTTCGGTGCGGCCGCGGTCTTCGCGGCGGCCTATTTCGCCTGCCGCTGGCTGATCCCGCTGGGTACCGAAGGCGATGTCGTGCGCCAGGGCTATGCCACGAACAGCTTTCTTTACGCCCACAGGGCGATATTCCTGCTGGTTGCAGGGGCCGCGGTGGGGACGTGGCTGTCATTCTCGATCCGCAATCTCGACCTGACATTCGCCGATCTGGGCAAGTTCGACGCCGAATTCATCGGGCCCGGCGTGCGGGTGCTGTTCGTCGTGGTGCTGGCGGTCGTGGTCGCGTTGCTGTTCTGGACCGGTGCGTTCGCGCTGAAGGTCGGAGGCCTTGCGATCGATCCGCGGATCGGCGGCGGTACCGCGATGCTGGTGGGCGTGTTCTGCGGGCCTGTCCGAGCGTGCACTCGCTTCGGCGGTGCTGGCGCGCGCCGGCACTTTCGTCCGCGGCATTGCCGGAAGCGGCGCCGCGTAGCGGTCGCGGCGCGGGCGGAATTCGCGCCGCGTCCTAGGCCAGCGCCTTCGCGTCCTTCCGCTTCGCTGCCAGGGGATGCATGACGCCGGCGCCGGCGGGCCAGATGCCGGGGGCTTCCTTGACGTGGCGGGCGATCGCCTTGGCGTGCGGCGACAGCGTCTCCCAGATGTCGTGCGGCATGGACTTCCAGTATTTGGCCGGGTCGACCCAGGGCGCGTGGTACTCGACATTCGGCATGGCGCGGATCTCGCGCGACAGGTTTCGGCGTGGCGCCGTGCCAGGCGCGGTTGTCGCGGAACACGCCGGCGCCGGCCCTGGCGCCGACCAGGGTGGAGAGGCGCATCCATTCCGGCTCGTCCGGCAGCAGCGGCGGGTTGGGCACGCGGCCCATGGGTGCCGGGAATCTGGCGCACCGGGCCGTTCTCCCAGGTGAAGTCGCTCATCAGGAAGTTGATCGTGACGTGCGGCGGGGTGCGCTCGAGGATCAGGCCGACCGTGGCGGGATCGAGTTCGTCCGTACCCGGAAGCGTGCGCAGGCGGATGCCGACGCGCTCGGCCTGCCGGCGCCGCGCCGGTCCGATGCGGAAATCGTCGCGGGTGTCGGCGTGCAGGCCCTGGTACTCGATGGCGCCGGGCAGGCACAGATCGCCGCCGGCGCCGCGCACAAAATAGTCGGCGGTGCCGAAGATGCCGGTGAGGATCGGCGTGGTGGTCGGCAGGTCGATCATCGCCGCCCATACCGGATCGTTGCAGCAGTTCGCGGCTGGCCGAGGCGGTGCCGTAGGAGTAGCGGTGCGGCAGCCGGCCGGTCTCGGTCACGTATTTGCGGCCGCCTTCGCCCCCGATCTCGAGGATCTGGCGCAGCACGCGGGCGGAAGCCTCGCGCCAGGCCGCCAGGCGCTCCGGATCGAGCAAATTGTTCACCACCACGAAGCCGTCGCGGTGGAAGATGCGGGTGGCGCGTTCGACCTCGTGCGGCTCGCAGATTTCCAATCCCACGATGCCGTTCTTGTCGCGCAGGCGGGCGCGCAAGGCTTCCACCTCGGGATGGTCGTAGGCGCGGGACGCGCGGCGCCCGCGGGTCGATGCGGCCTGACGCAAGGTCAGGCATCACGGGACGGCCCTGGTCGTCCGTCGTCTCGTTCGGCGGGGTGACGGCGCACCAGCCGACCTTCGTCTCGCCGAAGATCTTCAGATCGTCGAGTTCGCGCATTGCGGAGTCGCCCCATACAGCCCGGCAACATTCTGCCCCAGAAACCGTGCGACAGGAAAGTTTTTGGCGCGGGGCGGCGCCTGCGCCATAGTCGCGGCATGATCAGTGTCGTCATTCCCACGCTGAATTCGGCCCGCTTCCTGCCGCGCTGCTTCGACGGGCTGATCGCCGCCACCGTGCGCGGCGTGGTCAAGGAGGTGGTGGTCGCCGATGGCGGCTCGACCGACGGGACGCTGACCATCGCCGACGCGGCCGGCTGCCATGTGGCGCATGCGGCGCCGGACCGGGCGTCGCAATGGATCGCCGGCGCCGCGATGGCGCGGGGCGACTGGCTGCTGTTCCTGCTGCCGGAGACGCTGCTGGAAGCCGGCTGGGAGAACGAGGTGGAGTCGGTGCTGGCCGGGGTGACGTTCGAGCGGCCGCGCGCCGCCTCGTTCCGCTTCGCGCTGGACGATTTCTCGGGCGCGGCGCGGCGGCGCGAGACGATGGTGACGCCTGCGCACGTTCCTGTTCGCGCTGCCTTATGCGGAGCAGGGGCTGCTGATCCCGCGGCGGCTCTATCAGAAGCTCGGCGGGCATCGTGCCGTGGCGATGGAGGATGCGGAACTGGTGCGGCGCATCGGCCGCGCAAGGCTGCTGCGGCTGCGCGCCCGCGCGATCAACAAGCCCGCGGCGGAGGACAAGCGCCGCGGCGCGCTGGTGGCCTTCGCCCATGCGCTGCGCGTGCCGGTGTCGCTGGTGGCGCGGATCGGGTGAGCGGCGCCGGCCGGTTGAACGGTTACGGCGCGCGCTCGGCGGTTTTCAGATAGTCGACGAGGACGTCGCTGCTGGCGGCGATCGGCCCGGTAAAGCCGTGATCGAGCGCCGCGTCGCGGTCGGCCAGCGACAGGAAGCGCGCGACCATGGTCCAGCGCGTGCGCTTGCCGGCCTCTTCCAGCGTCAGCGTGATGTGCGTGGTCGGCGGGCCGTCCTTGCGCGCGCCGTGGTCGGCGTTCTGCCACAGCAGCGGGCGCGGCGCGTCGTAAAGGCGCGACATGACGATGACGGGTTCGCCCGGAGGGATCTCGGTCTGTGTGCTCATCGCGTCTTCCTCCGGCGCGGTTGTTTCTGGACGGTCTTGAGATAGGCGTCGAGGCTGTCGAGATTGCGGTCCCAGAAGCGGCGATAGCCTTCGAGCCATTCGGTGGCGGCCCTTCAGCGGCCGGGCTTCCAGATGGCAGGGACGCCACTGCGCCTCGCGGCCGCGGCTGATCAGGCCGGCGCCTTCGAGGACCTTCAGGTGCTTGGAGACGGCGGCGAGGCTCATGTCGTAGGGCGCAGCCAGCTCGCCCACCGTGGCGTCGCCGGCCCGCCAGGCGGGCGAGGATGCCGCGCCGCGTCGGATCGGCGAGCGCCGCAAGCGTAAGGGTGAGGGGGTCTGGCATGTATTTAAACCGGATAGTTGTAAACCGATTGGTTGAATACTATCGGCGCATCGCCGAGTCAATGGCGGGTGATCGTCCAGGTGCGCCGCCGCGAGCGCCGCCTGCCTGGCCTGCAGGAAGCGGCGGGACCGTGGGGTCGGTTTTCCAGGCCGATGGCCTGGGTGTAGGCGAGGGCGGCCTCTGCCGCGCGGCCGGCGCGGGCGAGGAGTTCGGCGCGCGCCGCCCACCAGGGCTGATACTGCGCCAGGCGTGCGTCGCCGGCGTGCGCATCGAGCGCGGCGAGTCCCTTGGCCGCGCCTGCGACCTCGGCCAGCGCCACGGCGCGGTTGATCGCGACGACCGGCGAGGCGGTGAGGCGCCAGAGCGCGTCATAGAGCTCAAGGATGACCGGCCAGTCGGCGCGGCCGGTGAGGCGGCGCACGGCATGGGCGGACTGCACCGCCGCTTCGAGCTGATAGCGGCCGATGCCGTGCATCGCGCCGGCGCGGCGGAGCAGGGTCTCGGCCTCCGCGATCAGAACGCCGTCCCACCGGGATATGTCCTGCTCGGCCAGTGGCACGAATTCGCCCAGCGCGTCGCGGCGAGCCGCGCGCCGCGCTTCGGTGTGCAGCATGAGCGCGAGCAGGGCCGAGCGCTTCGGGCTCGCCCGGCAGCAGGGAGGCGATCAGCCGGCCCAGCCAGATCGCTTCGGTGGCGGCGTTGCGGCGGTGGACGTCGGTGCCGGCGGGGTTGGTCCAGCCTTCGGCATAGGCGGCATAGACCGCCTCCAGCACGGCATCGAGACGTTCGCCGAGATCGGCACGGTCCGGCACGCGGAACGGAATGGCGGCGGCGCGGATCTTGGACTTGGCGCGCACCAGGCGCTGGCTCATCGCCGCGGGCGCGATGAGAAACGCCGAGGCGATGGCGGCGGCGTCGAAGCCGAGCACGCTTTGCAGGATCAGCGGCGCACGCATCGACGGCTCGATCGCGGGATGGGCGCAGGCGAACATCAAGGCGAGGCGCTGGTCGGGAATGTCGGCCGGCGCGGTGCTGGCGAGCTCGTCGGCCATGAGCTTCAGGTGATCCGAGGGCGGCGTCGCTGCGCCTGGCACGCCGTGCCGTATCGATGGATTTGCGCCGCGCCGCAGTGAGCAGCCAGGCTTCCGGATTGTCGGGGACGCCGGTCCGCGGCCAGGAGGCGAGGGCGGCGGCGAAGGCCTCCGACAACGCATCCTCGGCGGCGGACAGGTCGCGTGTGCGGGCGGCGAGCAGGGCGAGCAACTTGCCGTAGCTGCGCCGGGCGACGGCCTCGGCAGCGTCATGGACAAGCGCTTCGCTCCCGCTCATGCGCTCACATCTGCCAAACCGGCCGCACTTCCATCGTGCCCTGGCTGGCGCCCGGGCAGCGGGCCGCCCAGGCGATGGCCGCATCGAGATCGGGCGCCTCGATCAGATAATAGCCGCCGAGCTGTTCCTTGCTCTCGGCATAGGGGCCGTCGAGCACCTGGGTCTTGCCGTCGGCGACGCGCACGCTTGTCGCGGTGGCGACGGATTTGAGCCGGTCGGCGGACACGAGGGCGCCGGCTTTCTTCAGCGCCTCGGTGTAGGCGCCATAGGCGGCAATGGTCTGGCCGATTTCCGCCTGGCTGCGGCCCGCCTGGCCGGCTTCGTCGGCATAGATCAACAGCATGTATTGCATGAGCGTCTCCTTCGTCGGATGGCCGGCGCACATCGCGCAGCCATGATAATGACGCGCGGCAGGCTCCGATTTCGACAGGGCGCAACCAGTATTTCTTCTGCCGTGCTACTACTTGTGGTTACATAGTCTCTTGTACTGGAACGTTGGCTTTGAGACACTTGGCCGTGAACGATATCCGCGATCTTTTGAGACTGTCTGTGGATGAGCGCCTTCAGCTCATTGGGGAATTGTGGGATAGCATTGAAGCGGAACAACTCCCTCCTTTAACCGAGGCGTGGAAAGACGAGATCGATCGTCGGCTGGCTGAGCATTCAGCCGATCCGTCCTCGGCGCTTGACTGGGAATCCGTTCGTGCCGAGCTTTGGTCGCGGATGAAATGAGCCGACGGATCGTCATCCGTCCGCAAGCCAGACTCGAATTGCTTGAAGCCGCGGAATGGTACGAGAACCGCGCCCGCGGCGTCGGTGCGAGATTCGTGAGCGCCTTCGAGGCCACTATAGCCAGAATCGAAAAGAATCCACTCGCATATCAGATCAAATATGGGCGAGTTCGGCGTGCGACCGTCCGGCGTTTTCCCTATGGAGTCATATTCAGCGTTGAAGCCGATGAGATTCTGATAGTGGCTTGCGTTCATGGCCGCCGCGATCCCTCGGTTTGGCAGAACCGACTCTAACGCAGGTGTTCTTCCGGCCGAGCGGCCGGCGCGATCAGAATTCCGTCATTTCCCGAAGCGCATGTTCGACCGCGGGGGAAAAATGTCGTGCGGCTTCCGCTGTGGCCACCGAACGCGGCTGGCGGGTCAGGCGGACGGCCTCCTGGTAGTGGAAAAGGATGGCGTCGGCGTCCTCGGGCAGGTCCCAGCCCCAGCCGCGGTAATTCCATTTCTCGTCCAGCGCAGCGACGGACTGGCCGCAAAGCGCGGCGGCGATGGGAAAGGCGACCTGGTCGAGATAGGGACGCTTGGCCGCTGCGGGGACTTTGGGATCGGCGTCGATGCGGCGGGCGCAGTCCATCCAGGCCTCGGCGAAGCGGGTGGCGAGCTGCCCGGGCATCGCGATGAAGCCGGTGTTGTAATAGGGCGCGGGTCCGCTCCTCGGACAGAAGCGTCGCCGGCGGATCGGGCGGCAGCGTCAGCCCGAAGGCGCGATAGAGATGCTCCCAGACCGCAAGATCGCAATGCTGCACGCTGGCCGGCACGGCGGCGAGCGCGGCCGGCAGCGCGTCGGGCGCGCGGATGGCGAGGATGTCGGAGGTCGAGGAACAGGCCGAGCTCCGCGCCTTGCAGCAGCGACAGCGCCGCGAGCTTGTTGCCGATCGGATAGTCGGCGGCGAGCGGGTTCTCGATCGCCGCGACCTCGACCTTCAACGTGTCCAGCGCCGTCCGCGTCGCCGGTGCGAGCGCGCCGTGGCGCCGGGGATGGGCCGCGATCAGCGTCGTGTCGGACGGGAAGTGCAGCCGCAGCGACGCGGCAAGCAGCACCGCCTGGCTTTCGAGCCGGCCCTGCTGGCAGACGAAGGACACGCGCACCGCCATCGTCGTCGTCTCCCGCCCGGCTAGCGCTTCCTGTGCTCTTCCAGCCGCGGCATGATCTCGACGAAGTTGCAGGGGCGGTAGCGGATGTCGAGCTGCTGCCTGAGGATGCCGTCCCAGCCGTCCTTCACCGCGCCGGGCGAGCCGGGCAGCGGGCGACGCCGGCGCAGGCGCGGCTCTGCACCGTCGCGGTGCCGATCTTGGCGAAGCTGATCTGGTGGAAGAGAACGGCGAAGCCTTCGATCTGCTTCTCGAACACCGATTGGAACGCTTCGACGGTGACGTCGCGGCCGGTCAGGCCGGTGCCGCCGGTGGAGATCACGGCGTCGACCGCCGGATCGTCGATCCAGGCGGTCAGTTGCGCCGCGATCTTCGCCTGGTCGTCAGTCACGATGGCGCGCGCGGCGAGGATGTGACCGGCCTCCGCAATGCGTGCCGCCAGCGTGTCGCCGGAGGTGTCGTCGGCGAAGGTGCGCGTGTCGGAGACCGTCATCAGCGCGATGCGGACGGGGACGAAGGCGACGGCCTCGTCAATACCGGGCATCGGAGACGACCGTGGTGCCGGCGGGCGGCTGCTGCGCCGGCGGTGCGGGCGTCGGCGGCGGCGCGGAGGGCTGGGCCGGCGGATGATAGATCGGCCAGCCGCCGGACGCGGTCTGGTCGAGGCTCGGCGCCGGCTGGCCCATGCGGCGGCTGTACATCCAGTGATACATCAGGACCCGCTTGACGTAGTAGCGGGTCTCGGAAATGCGGATGCTTTCGATGAAGGTCAGCGCATCGTCCTCCTTGCCGACGCGCGCGGCCTGCCAGCCGGTGACGCGCGCGCTGCCGGCATTGTAGGCGGCGGGCACGTTGACGAGATTGCCGCCGTAATTGTCGAGCAGGAAGGCGAGATAGCGCTGGCCGAGCGCCATGTTGAACGACGCGTCGTTGAGCGAGGCGGTGGCGCCGGGGCCGCCGAACTTCACCGCCGCCGAGGGCATGAGCTGCATCAGGCCGCGGGCGCCGGCGACCGACACGGCTTCGGGAATGAACCGGCTCTCGGCGCGGATGAAGGCGAGCACCAGCGCGGGATCGAGCGTGTAGCCGCCCTCGGGCTTGTAGGGCGGCACCGGGAACAGGCCGGTGAGCAGCGGGCCGCTATGCGACGCGACGCTTTCGCTGGCGCGCAGCTCGATGTTCGGCGCGCCGACGCGGCGGGCGAGCGCCGCATAGGCGACGTCGTGGCTGCCGTCGCTGTCGCCATAGGCGCGGTTGAGCTCGACCGGGACGGCGCTGCGCTCCTCGCCGATCTGCGCCAGCGCGACGGCGCGGTGCGCGGCGGGCACCACCATCACGGCGGCGAGGTCGGAGCCGGTGAGAACCGGATCGCGGAACGCGGCCTGCGGGTCCTGTCCCAGGGTCTTGGCGGCGAGCAGGCCGTAGAAGGTCGGCTCCTCGCGCGCCGCGGCGGTGAGCAGGGTGACGACGCGCTGCGGATCGCCGAAGCGCAGATGGGCGCGCGCCGCCCAGAACGCGGCCTGGCTGCGCAGATAGTTCGGCACCGTCGTGGAGGCGGCGAGGATTTCGAGGCGCTGCGCCGCGTCCTCGTAATTGCCGAGCCGGAAGGCGGCGAAGCCCGCATACCAGTCGAGCGACGGCACCGCCTGGCGGATCGTGCCGCGCACGCCGACCGCGGTGTCGTAGGCGGCCTGGTCCTGATTCTCGGCAAGATAGGAGGCGGCGACGCGCTGGGTCAGCCGCGCCACGTCGTAGTCCGAGGCGCCATTGGCGATCGCCTGGCGCAGCGTGGCGGCGGCCTGGTCGGGCTGGTCGGCCTTGATATAGGTCTCGATGGTGCCGCGCGCCGCCTGGCCGGCGGGGGAGCTCAGCGGCGGATCGGGCTGGTCGAATTCCTCATAGCCGCCGCCGCGCTTGTGCGGCGGTGCCGCCGGCACCGGCACGCTGGCGGTCACCACGACCACGGTCTTGTGATGCTTGCGCACGCGCTTGGAGGCGCGCTGCACGGCGAGGCGATAGACCCGGTCGGCGATGGGAAGATCGCCATAGGCGTGCATCCAGTCGACCAGCTCGTCGAGCGAGGCGTGGCCGTAGGGCGACAGATAATGCTCGGCCAGCACATAGCCCTGGAGCGAGGTGTCGGAGAGCTTGGCGAACAGGTCCTTGGCGTCGTCGAAGCGGCCGGCGCGCTCGTCATCGAAGATCTGGCGGTAGAGCGCGGCGTCGGACGACGACAGCACCGCCATCGGCACGCTGACGGCGGCGCCGGCATCGGCCGGCAGCGGCATCTCGGCCCGCGCCGCGCCGCAGGCCACAATCAGTCCCAGTGCGGCGAAGGCGCCGGTGGTGAATCGCATTCGATATCCTGTTCCGCTGCGTCCCCGGAGCAATGGGGATCAATTGTGCTCAATCTTGGGCGCGCAGACCTATGGCGTCCAGCTTGTCGGCGACGGACTGCAGATCGCGCCAGGCCAGTTTCTTATGGGCGGGCTGGCGGAGCAAGTAGGCAGGATGAAGCGTCGGCAGGACGGGAACCATGGTGCTGCCGATTCGGTATTCGAGCCAGCGGCCGCGCAGCTTCATGATGCCGTCGTTCAAGCCCAGCACATGCCGCGCCGCCACCGCGCCGAGCAGCACGATCACCTTCGGCGCCGCCAGTTCGATATGCCGGCGCAGGAACGGGATGCAGATCGCCACCTCGCCGGGATCGGGGTTGCGGTTGTCCGGCGGGCGCCACGGCATGACGTTGGCGATATAGGCCGACGAACGGTCGAGGCCGATGGCGGCCATCATGCGGTCGAGCAGCTTGCCGGCGCGGCCGACGAAGGGCAGGCCGGCGGCGTCCTCGTCGCGGCCGGGCGCCTCGCCGATGAACATGATGCCCGCGGCGGGGTTGCCGTCGGCGAAGACCGTGTTCTGCGCCAGCTTCCTGAGCTGCGAGCCGTCGAAGGCTTCGAGCGCGGCTTTCAGTTCCGCCAGCGTGGTGCAGCGCGCTGCGATCTCAAGCGCCGAGGCGAAGCCGTCGGTGGGCGTGATGGCGGCGAGCGGGCGCTTGCCTTCGCCCGGCGCGCGCGGTGCCGGCCGCGGTGGCAATGGTGCCGCGCCCTCCACCCGACGCTGCTGCGTAGCGGGCGGCGATGCTCTGACGGTGAACCGGTCCACCGGCGAGTCGCCGACGGCCTCGTCGGCACCGGCTTCGACGAGCCAGTTGAGGGCGGACAGGGTTTCCTCGCGGGAAGCGTTCATAACGGCGATATTAGGCGCGGTTGACCCCTGAATCCTACCGCCCCATAAGGGGTTTACGGGGATGAAAGCGGGTTTTTGAGCAATGGCCGAGGCAGAGCCAATTCAGCGCGAGAGCATGGAGTATGACGTCGTCATCGTGGGCGGCGGGCCGGCGGGCCTGTCGGCGGCGATAAGGCTCAAGCAGATCGATCCGGAGATCACGGTCTGCCTGCTGGAGAAGGGCTCCGAGGTCGGGGCGCATATCCTGTCGGGCGCGGTGATGGACCCGATCGCCATCAACGAGCTGATTCCGGACTGGAAGGAGAAGGGCGCGCCGCTGGATACGCCGGTGACCGACGACCGCTTCTACCTGCTGGGACCGGCGGGCTCGATCCGGCTGCCGAATTTCGCGATGCCGCCACTGATGAGCAATCACGGCAATTATATCGTCAGCCTGTCCAATGTCTGCAAATGGCTGGCGACGCAGGCCGAGGCGCTGGGTGTGGAGATCTATCCGGGCTTTCCGGCCGCCGAACTGGTGATCGCGGACGGCGTGGTGAAGGGCGTCACGACCGGCGACCTCGGCGTCGCAAAGGACGGCCATCACAAGGCCGGCTTCACGCCGGGAATGAACATCCTGGGGAAATACACGCTGTTCGCCGAAGGCGCGCGCGGCTCGCTGACCAAGCGGCTCCTGAACATCTACAAGCTCGGCGAAGGGCGCGACTACCAGAAATTCGGCATCGGCGTGAAGGAATTGTGGGAGCTGCCGCCCGACAAGCACAAACGCGGCCTGGTGCTGCACACGGTGGGCTGGCCGCTCAGCAACGATACCGGCGGCGGGCTGTTCTGCTATCACTGGGGCGAGAATTTCTGCTCCATCGGCTTCGTCGTCCATCTCAACTATTCCAACCCGTTCCTGTCGCCGTTCGACGAGATGCAGCGGATCAAGCAGCATCCCCGCCTCCGCGCCATGCTCGAAGGCGGCAAGCGCATCGGCTATGGCGCGCGGGCGCTGACCGAGGGCGGGCTGCAATCGGTGCCCAGGCTGGCTTTTCCGGGCGGGGCGCTGGTCGGCTGCGCCGCCGGCTTCATGAACGTGCCGCGCATCAAGGGCAGCCACAATGCGATGAAGACCGGCATGCTGGCGGCGGAAGCGGCGGCGGCGGCGCTGGCGGCGGGCCGCGCGGGCGACGTGCTGGAGAGCTACGAGCCGTCCTACGAGGCCAGCCATGTCTACAAGGACCTCAAGCGGGTGCGCAATTTCAAGCCGCTATGGTCCCGGCTCGGCACCTTCGTCGCCCTGCCGTTCATGGCGCTCGATCTGTGGACCAACCAGTTGCTGGGATTCAGCTTTTTCGGGACCTTGAGCCACGGCAAGCCGGACTATGCGACCCTCAAGACCGCGGCGGAATCCAAGAAGATCGTTTATCCGAAGCCGGATGGGGTTATCAGTTTCGACAAACTTTCGTCGGTATTCCTGTCCAATACCAACCACGAGGAAGACCAGCCGGTTCACCTGAAATTGACCGATCCCACGATACCGATCCGCGTCAACCTGCCCGAATATGACGAGCCGGCGCAGCGCTATTGTCCGGCCGGCGTTTACGAGGTGGTGCAGGAGACGGCCGGTCCGCGCTTCCAGATCAACGCGCAGAACTGCGTGCATTGCAAAACCTGCGACATCAAGGATCCGGCGCAGAATATCAACTGGGTGACGCCGGAGGGCGGGGGCGGTCCGAATTACCCCAACATGTGAGGATCATCGCTTGCGCATGGCATACCGGATTATGGCCTTGGGCCGGATTGCGGCTTTGGGATTGGCGCTGGCGCTCGGCGCCTGCGCCGGCATGTCGAGGGACGCGCGGATCGCGCAGGCGAAGCCGGACGCCGACGCCGCCGAGTTCGGCAACTACCTCTCGGCGCGTTTCGCGGCCAGCCAGCACAATCTGAAGGACGCGGCGCAATATTATCGCGCCAGCCTCGCCGCCGATCCGACCAACCAGCAGCTCCTGGCGCTGTCTTTCTTCTTCGCGACGTCTTCCGGCGACGTCGACAGCGCGGCGGCGCTGGCGCAGCGCGTGGTGGCGATCTCGCCGGCCGACCGCGCCGGGCGGCTGACGCTGGCGGTGGCGACGCTGAAGAAGCGCGACTATGCCGGGGCGCGCAAGCAGATCGCGCTGTCGGAGAAAGGTCCGTTCACGTCGCTGACCGTGTCGATGATCGACGGCTGGGCGGCGGCGGGCCAGGGCGACAAGGCGGCGGCGATCGCCGACCTCGCGGCGCTGCGGGCGCAGGGCGGCGCGGATGCGCTCTCGATGTTCCACCTGGCGCTGCTGGCCGAGTTCGTCGGCGACAACCAGATCGCCGACACCTCCTACCGCACCGTGCTGGCCTCGAGCGGCAGCCCGCGCGTGGTCGACGCCTATGGCCGCTTCCTGGAGCGCCAGGGCCGCAAGGACGATGCGGTCGCGCTCTACACCAAGATGGCGCAGGAGCCGGGCCTGAAGCAGATCGCGCAGGCCGGGCTGGCGCGCGTCAAGAGCGGGCGGAGACCCGACGCGCTGGTGACAAGGCCGGAAGACGGCGCTGCCGAGGCGCTGTTCGGCATCGCCGCATCGCTGACCGACGACGCGAGCGCCGACGTCTCGATCCTCTATCTGCGGCTGGCGCTCTATCTGCGGCCGGGCCTGGACCTCGGCGCGGTGCTGCTGGCCGACCGCTTCGAGAACCTGCAGAAATACGAGGACGCCATCGCGGTGTACCAGACCGTCGGCAAGGATTCGCCCTATTGGCGCATGGCGGCGGTGGAGATCGCGCTGAACGAGGCGCGGCTGAACCGCAACGACGTCGCGATCGCGCAGCTCAAGGCGCTGACGGCGGCCGATCCCACCGACGTGGAAGCTTGGACCGCGCTGGGCGACACCTATCGCAGCACCGGCAAATTCGCGGACGCCGCCGACGCCTACGACCGCGCCGTGGCGCTGGCGGGTGCCGACAAGCCCGCCGTCTGGCCGCTCTATTTCGCGCGCGCGGTGTCCGAGGAAGGCAGCAAGAACTGGAGCGCGGCGGAGGTCGATCTCAAGCATGCGCTGCAGATGGCGCCGAACGAGCCGACCCTGCTGAACTATCTGGGCTACAGCTGGATCGACCAGAACCGCAACATCCCCGAGGCTCTGGCGATGCTGGAGAAGGCGCGCTCGCTCAAGCCGAGCGACGGCTACATCACCGACAGCGTCGGCTGGGCCTATTACAAGCTGGGCCGCTATGCCGACGCCGCCAAGACGCTGGAGAAGGCGGTCGAGCTGGTGCCGGGCGATCCGACGATCAACGATCACCTGGGCGACGCCTATTGGCGCGTCGGCCGCAAGATGGAGGCGCAGTTCCAGTGGAACCACGCGCTCGCCTTCGGGCCCGACGACGGCGAGAAGGCGGTGATCGAGAAGAAGCTCAAGGACGGGCTGGATGCCGCCGCCACGCCGAACTGAGGCCGCGCCGGCGAAGATCAACCTGTTCCTGCATGTCGGCGACAGGCGCGCCGACGGATTCCACGCGCTGGAAAGCCTGGTCGTGTTCGCCGATATCGGCGACGCGCTGGCGTTCGAATCCGCCGACACGCTGTCGCTGACGCTCGATGGGCCGTTCGCGAAGGGATTGGAGGCGGAGCCCGACAACCTGGTGCTGCGGGCGGCGCGGGCGCTGGACGTCACGGCGCGGATCGCGCTGACCAAGAACCTGCCGGTGGCGTCGGGGATCGGCGGCGGCTCGGCCGATGCAGCGGCGGTTTTGCGCGGGCTGGCCGGCGCGGCGGACGCGGCGCGGCTGCTGCAGATCGCGGCGGAACTCGGTTCCGACATCCCCGCCTGCGTGCTGTCGAAGCCGCTGATGATGCGCGGCCGCGGCGAGGTGCTGGAGGTACTGCCCAAATGCCCGGCGCTGCCTGCGGTGCTGGTCAATCCGGGCGTGGGCGTGCCGACGGGCAAGGTTTTCGCCGGGCTCGCGACGCGGACGAGTCTGGGCCATGCGCCGGCGGCGTTCGACCTGTCGAGCGCCGCGGCGCTGACGCGCTATCTGCGCACCACGCGCAACGATTTGGAAGCGCCGGCGCGTGCGCTCGTACCGCAAATCGGCGAGGTGCTGGGCGAGCTGGCGCGCATGCCCGGCATCGCGCTGGCCCGCATGAGCGGCAGCGGCGCCACCTGCTTCGGCCTGTTCCAGGACGACGGCGCCGCGGCGATGGCGGCGATCGCGCTGGAAAGCTCCCACCCCGGCTGGTGGGCGAGGGCGACGCAGCTGGGCTAACCGACGAGGTCGTCCAGATCGACGTGCAGCGCCTTGGCCAGGCTGCGCATGGCGGCGACGCTTCCCGGCTTCACGCGCGTCTCGATCTCCGAGAGGTAAGGCGCGGAAAGCTTTGCCGCCCTGGCAGGGCATTGAGGCCCAGTCCGCGATGCTCGCGCCAGATCCGGACGGGATGTTCGCCCGCGACGATGCGGCGGTAGAGCTTGGCCGGCGGCGCATCGTCCTTGCCCTGTTCGGCCCGAACAATCGATGCGCGGACGGCGGCCTGGTCGGCGCGCGTCGCGCGCCCAAATGATTTTCTTGCGTCCGCAGACGCGGGCGCGATGGATGGGCGCCTCAAGGGCGCCCATGACGGGTTGGGAACAGATCGAATTGAGTCCGGACTTCTAATACGCCCGTTCGACGCAGAAATCGGCGATGTCGGCGAGGGCGGATTTGATGTCGGAGTGGGGGAGCGGGCCGAGCGCGGCGATGGCGTGGTCGGCGTAGCGGCGGGCACGGTCCATGGTCTCGCGGATGGCGCCGGTCTCCTCGACGCAGGTGATGGCGCGTTCGAGATCGGCTTCGCCCTGCGGTCCGCCCTCGATGACGCGCTTCCAGAACAGCTCCGCCTGCCGGTCGGCGCGGGCATAGGCGAGGATGACGGGCAGCGTGACCTTGGCCTCGCGGAAATCGTCGCCCACCGCCTTGCCCATCAGCGCCTGGCGGCCGGAATAGTCGAGCGCGTCGTCGACGAGCTGGAAGGCGATGCCGAGATTGTCGCCATAGGCGCGCAGCGCGGCGATGAACTCCGGCCCGCGGGCGCACAGCGTGGCGCCGGCCTCGGCCGCGGCAGAGAACAGCGCGGCGGTCTTGGCGCCGACCACTTTAAGATAGTGCTCCTCGGTGGTGCCCAGATTGCTCTCGGATTTGAGCTGCATCACCTCGCCCTCGGCGATGATGGCGGAGGCGCCGGCGAGGATGTCGAGCACGCGCAGGCTGCCGGTCTCGACCATCAGCTGGAAGGCGCGGGAGAACAGGAAGTCGCCGACCAGCACGGTGGCCTTGTTGCCCCAGACGAGATTGGCGGCGACCTTGCCCCGGCGCAGCGTGCTGGCGTCGACCACGTCGTCATGCAGCAGCGTGGCGGTGTGGATGAACTCGACCGCGGCGGCGAGATTGACGTGCCGGTCGCCGGTATAGCCGCCCATCTGCGCCGCGGCGAGGGTGAGCATGGGGCGCAGCCGCTTGCCGCCCGAATCAATCAGGTGGCGGGCGAGATCGGGGATCAACGCGACGCCGCTGCCCATGCGGGCATGGATCATGCGGTCGGTCGCGGCCATGTCGGCGGCGACCAGCGTGTGCAGCCGCTCCACCGGCGAGATGCCGTCGGTCCTGGCTTTGCGCGTGTCGGGCTTGAGCATGCGATGCGGTCCTTGCCCGGGTGCCCCGGCATTTGCGACATTGCGAGGCGATCATCGCCCGGTCAAGACGGCCTGAACCCACACCCCCGAAGTCCCTTGCGCGAGACAGACCGGCCATGCGTCCCATCCTGAAGACCAACGATCCGGTGCTGCTCGGATTTGCGCAAAGCCTGCTGTCCGCGGCGCAGATCGAAAGCGTGGTGTTCGACGAGAATGCCTCGGTGATGGACGGCAGTCTGGGCATATTGCCGCGCCGGCTGATGGTGGCGGACGGCGATTTCGCGCCGGCACAGGCGATTCTGCGCGAGGGACTGGAACAGGTGGAAGCGCCGCCCGAGATCACCGAGGACCGGTTCCTGGACGGACGCGTGCTGGTGAGCCAGCGCAAGGACGGCTTCCGGGCCGGGCTGGATGCCGTCATGTTAGCGGCAGCCGTGCCGGCGCAATCGGGCGACGAGGTGCTGGAACTCGGCAGCGGTGCGGGAACGGCGAGCCTGTGCCTGGCGGCGCGGGTTGCTGGCGTGCGCGTGACCGGCGCGGAGATCGAAAGCGACCTGGTGACGCTCGCCAACCGCAACGCGACCGCGAACGGCATGGGCGAACGGGTCGTGTTCGTGACCGTCGACGCGCTGGAGCTGCCGGCCGACATGAAGCGCGACTATGCGCATGTGTTGTGCAATCCGCCGTTTCACGGGGGCGGGCAATCGCCGGACGAGATGCGCGCGGGCGCGACGCATGACGACGGGGCGCTGGCCGAATGGCTGGCGGTCGGCGTCCGGCGCACCGTGCCGGGCGGGACCTTCACCTGCATCCTGCGCGCCGACCGCATGGGCGAGGCGCTGGGCGCGTTGCCGGACACGGGGGTGAGCGCCTTTCCGCTCCATCCGCGCGCCGGCGAAGCGGCCAAGCGGGTGATCCTGCAGGTCAGGAAGGCCTCGCGCGCGCCCTTCGCGATGCGGCACGGCCTGGTGCTGCACAACGCGGACGGCTCCTACACGCCGGAGGCCGATGCGGTGCTGCGCGGCGAGGCTGGTTTGAAGAACGTCGCGCAGGTGTAGTCTGGACGTCCTATCGATAGCTGCCGACGGGGAGCGTTCGCCTTGAGAGCTTTCGTGGCCGGATCGATGCTGGCGCTGTGCGCGACCGGCGCGCTGGCGGGGCCGCCCTATGTGACCGACGACGCCGAGCCGACCTCGGCCGGGCACTGGGAGGTCAACCTGTTCACGTCGGGCGCGGCGTCGAAGACCGCGAGCCTCGAACAATTCGGCGTGAATGCGAGCTATGGCGTGCTGCCCGACCTGGAGCTGAACGCGACCTTCGCCTCGGCGCTGGACCAGACGGCGGCACGCGACGCCGCCGGTCTCACCGATCTCCAGATCGGCGCCAAGTACAAGTTCCTGCATCAGGAAGAAGACTTTGTGGACGTCGCGGTGGTCCCGGGCCTGTCGCTGCCGACGCACAGCGACCATGCGCTGGGGTTCAACGGCGTCGTTCCGTCCTTGGCGCTTCAGTTCGAGAAGGACGGCGACGAGTGGAGCGTCTTCGGCGGCGGCGGCTGCAACTTTCCCGGCGACAATCTCTCGCAGGATTTCTGCCTGTTCGGCGCGGCGGCGACCTGGCAGGTTTCGCCGACGCTCCAGCTCGGCGCCGAGGTCTATCGCGTGACGCCCGGGGCGCGGCACGCCGAGCAGGCGACCAATATCGGCTTGGGCGCGGTGTACGACCTGTCGGAGCACTACCATCTCCTCGCGTCGCTGGGGCCCGGCGTGCAGAACACGTCACAGACCTCGGCCTATGCCTGGTATTTCGCGCTGCAGGTCACCGAGTGACGGTCAGTGCGCGACTTCGCAGTCGGTGGCGGTGCCGGTCTCGGCATCGATCGTGACCCGCAATCCGTCCTGCTGCTTCCAGGCGATCCAGGTCCCGCTCTTCAGCTCGACATGCCAGGGACCTGGAAAGCGGCCAAGGTCGACGCTGCACGCGGTGTTGGCCACGGCGATGGCCTCGCGGGCATTGGTGACCGTGCCGGTGGGCAGCGATACGGCACAGTTGGCGGCAAGGCCGGCGATGGCGACGAAAGCGAGCAGCCGAAGGGGTGTTCGATGGATCATGGCTGCGCACGATACGCCGAAGAGTCCCCGTGGCACCAAAAATATTCGTGACGGCGCGGCCGACGCCCGGCATGGCCGCAATGCCTTGTCCCCGGGGGGCGCGGTCTGTAGTTTCCGGCCCTCACTTTCGGATGCGCGACCGTGGCCAAGGCGAAGACCTTCCAGGACCTGATCCTGACGCTGCAGAATTTCTGGGCGTCGAAGGGCTGCCTGATCCTCCAGCCCTATGACGACAATATGGGCGCGGGCACCTTCCATCCGGCGACGACGCTGCGGGCGCTGGGGCCGCGGCCGTGGCGGGCGGCGTTCGTGCAGCCCTCGCGCCGGCCCAAGGACGGCCGCTATGGCGAGAACCCGAACCGGCTGCAGCACTACTACCAGTACCAGGTGATCATGAAGCCGGCGCCGGGCGACATCCAGGACCTCTATCTGGAGAGCCTGCGTGCCATCGGGCTCGACCCGGCGCTGCACGACATCCGCTTCGTCGAGGACGATTGGGAGAGCCCGACGCTGGGCGCCTGGGGGCTGGGCTGGGAAGTGTGGTGCGACGGGATGGAAGTTTCGCAGTTCACCTATTTCCAGCAGGTCGGCGGCATCGACTGCGAACCGGTGTCGGGCGAGATCACCTATGGGCTCGAACGGCTGGCGATGTACATCCAGAATGTCGAGTTCGTCTACGACCTCGCCTTCAACGAGCATTTCCGCTACGGCGAGGTGTTCCACCAGGCGGAGCAGGAATTCTCCGCCTACAATTTCGAGATGGCGGACACCGAGATCCTGTTCCGGCACTTCAAGGACGCCGAGACGCAGTGCCAGGAGCTGGTGAGCGGCAACAAGAAGCTGGCGCTGCCCGCCTATGACCAGTGCATCAAGGCGAGCCACACCTTCAACCTGCTCGATGCGCGCGGCGTGATCAGCGTGACCGAGCGCGCCAGCTATATCGGGCGGGTGCGCACCCTGGCCAAGGCGTGCTGCGAAGCGTGGCTCGCGACCGAGCAGGGCCGCTACACGCCGAGGTTCGGGTGATGTCCGATTTCCTGCTCGAACTCTTTTCCGAAGAAATCCCCGCGCGGATGCAGGCGCAGGCGGCGAAGGACTTGGAGCGGCTGGTGGTCGGCGCGCTGTCGGATCGCGGGCTGCTGTTCGAAGGCGCCAAGGCGTTCGCGGGGCCGCGGCGGCTGACGCTGGCGATCGAGGGCCTGCCGGCCAAGCAGCCCGATGTGCGCGAGGAGAAGAAGGGTCCGCGCGTCAATGCGCCGGCCAAGGCGATCGACGGCTTCCTGCGCGCGGCGGGCGTCAAGCTGGAGGATTGCGAGCAGCGCGACGATGGCAAGGGGCCGTTTTATGTCGCGGTGATCGAATTGCAGGGCCGCGCCACGGCGGACGTGATCGCCGAGTTCCTGCCCGAGGTGCTGGCCAAGCTGCCCTGGCCCAAATCGATGCGCTGGCCGCAGGCGACCAATGCGCCGGTGCGCTGGGTGCGGCCGCTGCATTCCATCCTGTGTACGCTGGATGGCGACGTCGTCGATTTCGCGTTCGCGGGCGTGCAGAGCGGCAACACGACGCGCGGGCACCGTTTCCTGTCGAGCGGCACGATCACGGCCAGGCGGTTCGCGGACTATGTCGCCAAGCTGCGCGCGGCGCATGTGGTGCTCGACGCCGAGGAGCGCAAGGCGATCATCTTCGAGGGCGTGAAGTCGGCGGCGTTCATCCACGGGCTGGAGATGATCCCGGACGAGGGCCTGCTGGACGAGGTGGCGGGGCTGGCGGAATGGCCGGTGGTGCTGCTCGGCGCCATCGAAGACCAGTTCATGGACGTGCCGCCAGAGATTTTGCAGACCGCGATGCGGACGCACCAGAAATATTTCTCGCTGCGCGAGCCCTCCTTCGAGGCTCGCCCTGACGGGCGAGCACCTCAGGATGACGATAATCGTCGCCCTGAGGCGCGAGCGGAGCGAGCCTCGAAGGGCGGCAAATTCGCCAACCGCTTCGCGCTGGTGGCGAACATGGTGGCGGAGGACGGCGGGGCGCAGATCGTCGCCGGCAATGAGCGCGTGCTGCGGGCGCGGCTGTCGGACGCGAAGTTCTTCTGGGACCAGGACCGCAAAGTGCCGTTGGCGGACCGCGTCGCGGCGCTGGGCGGCATCGTGTTCCACGCCAAGCTCGGCACCCAGCTCGAACGCGTCGAGCGCATCGAAGCGCTGGCCGCCGCGATCGCGGCGAAGATCGGCGCCGATCCGGTCAAGGCGCGCCGCGCCGCGCGCCTCGCCAAGGCCGACCTCACCACCGGCGTGGTCGGCGAATTCCCCGAACTGCAAGGCGTGATGGGACGGTACTATGCCCTGAACGACGGCGAGGATGCAGACGTCGCCGATGCGGTGCGGGATCACTATAGGCCTGTTGGTCCGAACGATGTGGTGCCGGCGAGCAATGTATCTCTTGCCGTGGCCTTGGCCGACAAATTAGACGTGCTTACTGGCTTCTTTGCTGCAGATGAAAAGCCGACCGGTTCGGGCGATCCATTTGCACTTCGTCGGGCCGCGCTTGGCGTGATCCGGATTCTGCTTGAAGGGCAAAAAAAGGTCAGTCTGATAGAATTGCTTTCGCCAACAGAAAACCGGATTCGGGAAACGTTCGCGGAAGTTCAAGCACGTGCCGATATCGCCGCCGGTAAAAATCTCTCCAGCAAACTTGTAATCCAGAATTTGCCCGGGCTAACACCCTTAATTAGAGATATCCTGTCTTTCCTTGCCGATCGCTTGAAAGTCGCGCTTCGCGAAAAAGGCACCCGCCACGATCTGATCGATGCCGTGTTCTCGCTCGGCCATGAAGACGACCTCGTGCGGCTCGTCGCGCGGGTCGAGGCGTTGCAGGCGTTTCTCAAGAGCGATGACGGCGCCAATCTGCTGGCGGGGTACAAGCGGGCGGCGAATATCCTCAAGGTCGAGGAGAAGAAGGACGATCACCGCTATGGCGGCGAGGTCCTGGAGAGCCAGCTCTCCGAGCCGCAGGAGATCGCGCTGTTCGCGGCGCTGGCGGCGGCGCGGGGCGCGATCGCCCCGGCGCTGGCGGCCGAGGACTTCGCGGGCGCGATGCGGCAGATGGCGGGGCTGCGCGCGCCGGTCGATGCGTTCTTCGACAAGGTGAAGGTCAACGCCGACGACAGGGTCGTGCGCACCAACCGGCTGAACCTGCTGGCGGCCTTGCGCGCGACGCTGCACCAGGTGGCGGATTTCTCGAAGATCGAAGGGTGAATAACCTCTCCCGCAAGCGGGAGAGGTTCGTTTCACGCGCCCTCGCGCTCGGTCGTCGGGTCGATCATCTTGCGGATTTCGGTGATCTTGGTGGCGGGGAAGCCGCTGAGCGCGGCGTGCTTGAGGATCGTGGCCTCGTCCTTGGCGAGGTAGACGCAGAACGTCTTGTCGGCGGCGACGTAGCTTTCCTGCCACTGGATGTCGGGGCCGAGCTCCTTCAGCACCTTGTTCGACTGGGCGGCGGCGCCTTTGAGCTGCTCGCGCGCGAAGCTGCCGACGGCGGGGATGTCGCGTTCGATGATGAATTTGCGCAGGGCCATGGGCCGGTTCCTTTCTGGTGGCTGGCAATCCTACTTCGTCAGGAGGGGAAAGAAGAACAGGATCCACAGCGCCGCCAGCACGAAATTCGAGATCGCGAACATGGTGACGCGATGGATGCTGTTGTTGTAGGTGACGTGGACGATGGTCTGCGCCAGGCGGAAGATCGCATAGGCCCAGGCGAGCTGCGCCGCCAGCGGCGTGACGCTTCCCGTCGCGAAGAACATCAGGCAGACGACATAGAACAGCACCGGCAACTCGAGCAGGTTCATCACCACGCGGTCGGCGACCGGCAGGCCGGAATCGTCGGCGGCGGCGCGGAAGCGGCGGAACGGCGCCAGCAGCAGCACCCCCATGGTCCAGAAGGCAAGGACGCCCATGGGCGTGAAAATGGCGGCTTGGCTCATGGCGAATCCTTCGGGCTGGTCGGGGCGAGGTTAGCCCGGAATAGCGGTTTGGCTAACAGGCGCGACCAAATCAGCATTCGTCATGGCCGGGCTTGACCCGGCCATCCATCAACAGGAAAGAGTCTCCTGGCCGCGCAGACGCGCGCCCGATGGATGGCCGCCGCAAGGGCGGCCATGACGGATGTTGGAAGATTCGACATGACACAGTGGGTCTATTCCTTCGGCGACGGCAAGGCGGACGGCGAGGCGGGGATGCGCAACCTGCTCGGCGGCAAGGGCGCGAACCTGGCCGAGATGAGCAATCTGGGGCTTCCCGTGCCCCCGGGATTTTCGATCACCACCGAGGTCTGCACCTATTACTACGGCCATGGCGAGACCTATCCGGCCGACCTGAAACCGGCGGTGGCGGCGGCGCTGGCGCGGGTGGGCGAACTGGCGGGCGGCGCGCTGGGCGACGCGGCGCGGCCGCTGCTGGTGTCGGTGCGCTCCGGCGCGCGGGTGTCGATGCCGGGCATGATGGACACGGTGCTGAACCTGGGCCTCAACGCGCAGACCACCGAAGGGCTGGCGCGGATCACCGGCGACGCGCGCTTCGCCTATGATTCCTATCGTCGCTTCATCCAGATGTATTCCGACGTCGTGCTCGGCGTCGAGCACCGCCATTTCGAGGACATCCTGGACGGCGAGAAGGAGGACAAGGGCGTCGAGCTCGACACCGAACTCGACGCCGCCGACCTCAAGCGCATCGCGGGGCTGTTCAAGGAGCGCGTCGCCAAGGAACTGGGCCGGCCGTTTCCCGAGGACGTGCACGAGCAGCTCTGGGGCGCGATCGGCGCGGTGTTCGGATCGTGGCAGAGCCCGCGCGCCAACACCTATCGCCGGCTGCACAACATCCCCGAGGCGTGGGGCACGGCGGTGACGGTGCAGGCGATGGTGTTCGGCAATCGCGGCGAGACCTCGGCCACCGGCGTCGCCTTCACGCGCGATCCGTCGACCGGCGAGAAGATCCTGTACGGCGAGTTCCTGATCAACGCCCAGGGCGAGGACGTGGTCGCGGGCATCCGCACGCCGCAATCGATCTCCAAGGCGGTGCGCGAGCGCCAGGGCGCCAGGAAGCCGTCGATGGAAGAGGCGATGCCGGCGGCTTTCGCCGAGCTCAGCGCGATCTGCGCCCGGCTGGAGACGCATTATCGCGACATGCAGGACCTCGAATTCACGGTGCAGGAGGGAAAGCTCTTCATGCTCCAGACGCGCAACGGCAAGCGCACTGCGGAGGCGGCGCTGAAGATCGCGGTCGACATGCAGAACGAGGGGCTGATCGACATCGAGACCGCGGTGGGACGGGTGGAGCCGCAGGCGCTGGACCAGCTCCTGCATCCCACGCTCGATCCCAATGCGGCCAAGGAGCAGATCGCCAGCGGCCTGGCGGCGTCGCCGGGGGCGGCGACCGGCGAGGTCGCGTTCACCGCGGAGGAGGCGGAGAAACTGGCCGCCGACCACCACGACGTCATCCTGGTGCGCACCGAGACCAGTCCGGAAGACATCCACGGCATGCATGCGGCGCGCGGCATCCTGACGGCGCGCGGCGGCATGACCAGCCATGCGGCGGTGGTGGCGCGCGGCATGGGGCGGCCCTGCGTCTCGGGCGCCGGCATGCTGAAGATCGACATCGCCAAGGGCGAGATGGTCGCCGGACGGCACATCATCAAGCGCGGCGACATCATCACGATCGACGGCGCCACCGGCGCGGTGTTCAAGGGCCGCGTGGCGCTGCGCCAGCCGGAGCTGACCGGCGATTTCGGCGTGCTGATGGGATGGGCGGATTCGATCCGTACCCTGAAGGTCCGCACCAATGCCGACACGCCGGAAGACGCGGCGACGGCCCGCCGCTTCGGCGCCGAGGGCATCGGGCTGTGCCGCACCGAGCACATGTTCTTCGAGGCCGACCGCATCGTCGCGGTGCGCCAGATGATCCTGGCGGACGCGCTGGCGGACCGCGAGGCGGCGTTGGCCAGGCTGCTGCCGATGCAGCGGCAAGATTTCGAGGGCATCTTCAAGGCGATGGAGGGCTTACCCGTCACCATCCGCCTGCTCGATCCGCCGCTGCACGAATTCCTGCCGCAGAAGGAGGAGGAGATCGCCGAGGTGGCGCGCGCGGCGGGGACCGACCCGGCCAAGCTGCGGGCCCGCGCCATCGCGCTGCACGAATCCAATCCGATGCTGGGCCATCGCGGCGTGCGGCTGGGCATCACCTATCCCGAGATCTACGAGATGCAGGCCCGCGCCATCCTGGAGGCGGCGCTGGACGTGGAGGCGGCCGGCGGGGCGCCGGTGCTGCTCGAGATCATGATCCCGCTGGTCGGCTTCAAGACCGAGCTCGACCGCATGAAGGAGCGCATCGACGCGGTCGCCGCGGCGGTGAAGGCCGAACGCGGCCGGGTGCCCGATTTCCTGGTCGGCACGATGATCGAGCTGCCGCGCGCCTGCCTGCGGGCGGCGGAGATCGCGCAGACGGCGCAATTCTTCTCCTTCGGCACCAACGACCTGACCCAGACCACGATCGGAATCTCGCGCGACGACGCCGGCATGTTCCTCACCGACTATCTGAACAAGGGCGTGATCGCGCGCGATCCGTTCGTGACGATCGACGTCGACGGCGTCGGCGAACTGGTGCGCATCGCCGCCGCGCGCGGGCGCCGGACGCGGCCGGAACTCAAGCTCGGCATCTGCGGCGAGCATGGCGGCGACCCCGATTCGATCCGGTTCTGCCACGAAGCGGGGCTCGACTATGTGTCGTGCTCGCCGTTCCGCGTGCCGGTGGCGCGGCTGGCCGCGGCGCAGGCCGCTTTGACAAAACGCAGCGACGCGGATTGATCTGTCTACGGACAATCCAGGGAAACCCTCTGGTTTCTGCCTTGTCAAATGACACGGCGTCACCATTCTGAAGATTTTATTTGACGACCGGTGCGTTCGTTGGCACCAACGCGACCGCTTTTGTCAAAGCGGAGCGGGGGCTGTTCGTTTCTTATTCATTCACGTCACGCGATTCCAAAGACTCGAAGAGGCCAAGGATCATGAAAAGCAGAGATGCCATCGCGCGGTCCGACCGCGTGCTCGTCGGTGCGCTCGCCATCGTGCTGGCGACCGCGAGCGCGGCGGTCGGCTCGTCGCTGAACGCTCGTCCGTCTACGGAGAAAGTCACCGTGGTGAAGGTGGAGACGCCGGTGGTGCGCGTCGTGCCGGAGCCCGTCGTCGCCACGGGGGCGCTGCGCGCCTCGGCCGCCGACATGTTCGCCTCGCGCCTGATGGCCGAGCACAGATGCCTGTCGGAGGCGATCTACTACGAGACCCGCGGCAACACCGATGACGGCCAGAAGGCGGTCGCCGAGGTCATCCTGAACCGCATCCACAGCGGCAACTATGCCGGCTCGATCTGCGAGGTCGTGTACCAGGGCGCGCGCAACGGCCATTGCCAGTTCTCCTGGGTGTGCAGCGGCGCGGTCAACCTGCCGCGCGAGCCGCGCGAATGGCGCCGGGCGCAGGAACTCGCGGCGCGCATCCTGACCGGCGAGGAAGAGGTCGGCGGCCTGACCGGCGGCGCGGTCGGCTTCCACGCCGTCAGCGTGCATCCCGACTGGGGCGTGCAATATGTGCGCACGGTCGAGATCGGCGGGCATGTATTCTACCGCCGCGCGGGGCATGGCCGAACGCGCGGCGCCTGAGCGCTGCATGCTTCGAGGCTCGCGCTGTGCGCGAGCACCTCAGCATGACGAAAATGTGCGTCATCCTGAGGTGCTCTCCCGGCCTTGAGCCGGGAGAGCCTCGAAGGATGGCGTGCCGGGCTAGAAATTCACGCGCCGGCTGATCGCGCCGTCGACCAGCAGGTTGACGCCCGTGGTGAAGGACGAGGCGGGGCTGGCCAGGAACACGGCGGCGTTGGCGATATCCTGCGGCGTCGCCATGCGGCCGGTGGGATTGCGCTCCATCGCGCCCTTGAACACGGCGGGCATGGTCTTCTCGATCATGTTCCACACGCCGCCTTCGAAATAGACCGTGCCGGGCGACACGACATTGGTGCGGATGTGCCGGGCCGCGAATTGCCGCGCCAGGCCCTTGGCGTAGTGGATCAGCGCCGCCTTGATCGGGCCGTAGGAGCTGGCGTTGTCGCTCTCCGCCGCCGAGACCGAGGCGATGACCACGAAGGCGGCATCGCCGTTCGCCGCGGCCGCCTTCTCGAGGAACGGTTTGGCGGCGTCGAAGGCGTTGACCATGCCCAGGACGTCGAGCCGGAAGTTCTGCTCCCAGGAGGCGGGATCGTGCCCTTGCGCCATCGCGCCGGCGTTGGAGACCAGGATGTCGATGCCGCCGAGCGCGTCGCCGGCGGCTGCGACCCAGGCCTTGAGCGCCGCGCCGTCCATGATGTCGACCGGGGCGCCGATGGCCTTCACGCCCTTGTCCTTCAGCGCCGCGACGGCGTCATCCACCTGGTCGGCGTTGCGGGCGCAGAGCGCGACATTGGCGCCTTCGTCCGCCAGCGTGTCCGCAATCGCCCGCCCGATGCCGCGCGTACCGCCGAGAATGACGGCGTTCTTGCCTTTGAGGTGAAGGTCCATGTGCGTCTCCGGGATTTTCCGGGACGTACTTGACTAGAAATCCAGGCCCAGGTCGAGGTTGGGGGCGCTGTGGGTGATGGCGCCGCTGGAGATGTAGTCGACGCCGGTCTCGGCGATGGCGCGCACGGTGGCGAGCGTCACGTTGCCGGAGGCTTCGAGCGTGGCGCGGCCCTTCGTCATGGCGACGGCCCGGCGCAGCGCGTCGGGCGGCATGTTGTCGAGCAGGATGGTGTCGACGTCCAGGCTCAGTGCCTCTTCGAGCTGGGCCAGGGTGTCGACTTCGAGCTCGACCTTCGCCATGTGGCCGAGGCCGGCGCGGACGCGTTCCATGGCCGGTCTGATACCGCCGGCGGCGACGAGATGGTTGTCCTTGATCAGCACCGCGTCGTCGAGGCCGAAGCGGTGGTTGAACCCGCCGCCGCAGCGCACGGCGTATTTCTCCAGCAGGCGCAGGCCGGGCGTGGTCTTGCGGGTGCAGGTGATGCGCGCTTTGGTGCCGGCGACGGCGTCGACCAGCGCGCGCGTCGCGGTGGCGACGCCGGACAGGTGGCCGGCGAAGTTGAGCGCGACGCGTTCGCCGGTGAGCAGGGCGCGCGCCGGGCCTTCGATGACGGCGAGGATGGCGCCGGCCGCGACGGTCGTGCCGTCAGGGGTGCGGACGTCGAACGACAGCGCGGGATCGACAAGACGGAACGCGATCTGCGCGGCGATCAGGCCCGCGATGGTGCCGGGCTTGCGTGCGGCGAGCGTGGCGCGGCTGCTTGTTTCCGGCGCGATGGTGAGTTCGCTGGTGATGTCGCCGGCGCGGCCGAGGTCTTCTTCCAGCGCATGGCGGACGAGGGGCTCGACCAATAACGCCGGCGGCGGCCGCGTGAAGGGCAGGGCGGTGGTCACGTGAACACGATCATTGGGCCGCTTTCGCCGGGGCGCCGGGGACGTCGTTCCACAGGACGCCCAGATCGCCATAGACGTGGTTCGAGCCGGCGAAGGCCGCGTCGGTCTGCGGGAAATCGGTGCGGAAATGGGCGCCGCGGCTTTCGCGGTGGACCAGCGCGGCGGCGGTCACCATCTTGGCGGCGGCGGTCATGTTCAGCAGCGCGGGCTCGCCGGCGCCGGCGCGCTCGACCGCCTCGATGATGTCGTGCGCCTTCTGCAACCCGTCCTGGTCGCGCTCCAGCCCGACATAGCGGGTCATGGCGTCGCGCAGCGCTTGCGGCGGCGGCGGCGCGTTGAAGCGCTCGGGCGCGGGCGGCGTGCCGGCGCCCTGGCGCGGCGCGATCTGTCCGGCCACGTCCTCGGCGACGCGGGCGCCGAACACCAGCGCTTCGAGCAGCGAGTTGGAGGCGAGGCGGTTGGCGCCATGCAGGCCGGTGCAGGCGCACTCGCCCACCGCCCACAGCCCGTCGAGAGTCGAGCGGCCATGGTCGCCGGTGGCGATGCCGCCCATGTGGTAGTGCTCGGCCGGCGCCACCGGAATCGGCTGCGTGACGGGATCAATGCCGGCGCTGCGGCAGGCGGCATAGACGGTCGGGAAGCGGTCGGCGAAATGGACGCCGATCGCCTGGGTGCAGTCCAGGAACGTCTTGTGGCCCTGCGCGATCTCGCGGTGCAGGGCGCGGGCGACGATGTCGCGCGGCGCCAGCTCGGCATCGGCATGGATCGGCAGCATGAAGCGGCGCCCGGTTTCGTCGATCAGCGTGGCGCCCTCGCCGCGCAGCGCCTCGGTGGCGAGCGGCGCGGGATCGCGGCCGATGGCGATGGCGGTGGGATGGAACTGCACGAACTCGGCGTCGCGGATCACGGCGCCGGCGCGCGCCGCCATGCCCAGGCCCTCGCCGCGCGTCTCCAGCGGATTGGTGGTCACCGCATAGAGTGCGCCGATGCCGCCGGTGGCGAAGATCACCGCCCGGGCGCGGAACAGGACCAGGCGCGTGCCATTGCCGGTGCCGTAGCGCGCGAACACGCCCGCGACGCGGCCGTTCTCCAGCGCCAGCTCCAGCGCGTGGAAGCCTTCCATGACCTGGATCGAGGGCGTGGCGAGGGCGCGCTCGGCCAGGGTGCGGGTGACTTCGGCGCCGGCGCGGTCACCCTTCACATGCACGATGCGCTTGGCGGAATGCGCCGCCTCGCGGCCCAGCGCCAGGCTGCCGTCGGGATTGCGGTCGAAGGGCGCGCCATAGGCGATGAGGTCGCGGATGCGTGCCGGCGCTTCGCTTGTGACGTATTCGACGATCTTCGGATCGCAATGGCCGGCGCCGGCCGCGATGGTGTCGGCGGCGTGGCTCTGCCAGCTGTCGCTCTCGCCCATGGCAGCGGCGATGCCGCCCTGCGCCCAGGCGCTCGAACCCGAGGTGCCGGGACGCGCCGCCGCCAGCACCATGGCGGGGAAGGGCGCGAGCTTGAGCGCGGTGAAGAGGCCGGCCATGCCGGCGCCCAGGATCAGCGCGCCGGGCGCCTCGATGATGTTGTCGATGGTGTGGGGCATGTCACGCGGCCTTCTTCACCGGCAGGCGCACCGCCAGCATGCGGTCGATGGCGCGCTTGGCGCGCACCGCGACCGCGGGATCGACCTGGACCTCGACGGTCATGGTCTGGAGCGCGTGCAGGATGCCGCCCAGCGTGATCCGCTTCATGTGCGGGCAGAGGTTGCAGGGGCGCACGAATTCGATGTCGGCGTACTGCGCCGCGACGTTGTCGCTCATCGAGCACTCGGTCACCATCACGACGCGGCGCGGGCGATGGACGCCGACATAGTCGATCATCGCCGCGGTCGAGCCGGCGAAATCGGCTTCCGCGACGACTTCCGGCGGGCATTCGGGATGCGCCAGCACGACGATGCCCGGATGCGCGGCGCGGTAGTCGCGGATCTCCTGCGCCGTGAAGCGCTCATGCACCTCGCAGGCGCCTTCCCAGGTGATCACCTTCACGCCGGTGAGATTGGCGACGTTCTGCGCCAGGTACTTGTCGGGGATCATGATCACGGTGCCGACGCCCCATTCGCGCGCGATGTCCTCGACCACCGCGACCGCGTTGGACGAGGTGCAGCAGACGTCGCTCTCCGCCTTCACGTCGGCGGAGGTGTTCACATAGGTGACGACGGGCAGGCCGGGATATTTCTGCTTGAGCAGGCGCACATCGGCGCCGGTGATCGAGGCGGCCAGCGAGCAGCCGGCGCGCATGTCGGGGATCAGCACGGTCTTGCCGGGGCTGAGGATCTTGGAGGTCTCGGCCATGAAATGCACGCCGGCCTGGACGATGACCTTGGCGTCGGTGCGCGCCGCCTCGCGGGCCAGCGCCAGGCTGTCGCCGACGAAATCGGAGACGCAGTGGAAGATCTCCGGCGTCATGTAGTTATGGCCGAGGATGACGGCATTGCGTTCGCGCTTGAGGCGATTGATCTCGGCGATCGCCGGCGCGAAGACCGGCCATTCGATCTCAGGGATCACATGGCTGACCTTGCGGTACAGCGCTTCGGTCTCTTTCGCGACCGCCTTGGTGTAGGCCAACTCGACGCCCATCTCGCTTCTCCCTGCCTTGCCGGCAATAATGCTCAATGTGAGCATATATATGGGGCAAAAAGACCGGCCTTCAAGGCCGGTGTCATTCCGGTTATGCTACATCTGAGCATAAGTCTGTCAAGCGGGCGCAAAAGGCCCGATTCCGGAGGATTTCGTGAACTGGCTGCGGGTGCTGCGGAACGTTTCGGTGCCGGTTCTCGTCGTTCTGGCCCTGCTGGCGCTGGTCATGTGGAGGTCGCAGTCGGTGCCGACCGCACCGCCGCCGGCGGATGCCCCGGCGTCAACCGCCACCGGCGACGCCGGGAGCGAAGCGACATGGACCGGCGGGGAAGAAAGCGCGCAACGGCACTGGCAAAAGCATGGCGGCGAATTTTCCGAATTCCGCGACGAGGAAAGCTACGAAGCCGGGGCGCGGGCTTTCGTCGATCACCCGCCGCCGGGGACTCTGACCAAGCATCGCGACAATGGCGACACGCTGTTCTACGATCCGGCGAGCGACACGTTCGCGGTCCGCACGTCGGACGGCGCGCTGCGCACCTTCTTCCGGCCGGACGACGGCGCGGCTTATTGGGAGCGGCAATGACCGGCGCCAAGCACAATCTGCTGCCATGCGATTGTTGCGGGGCACATACGATCTCCGTGCGCGGCGGGTACGAGATCTGCCCGCGCTGCGGCTGGGAGGACGATCCGGTGCAGGCGCGCGATCCCGGCTTTCGCGGCGGCGCCAATGCGGTGAGCCTTGAGGAGGCGCGGGCCGCCTGGCGGGCGCGGGGCGAATGAACCGGGAGGGATGCGTGCGCATTTGCGATCCATGCCGCGCCTGAAAGTCTTCACCACGCCATCGGGCTTCTACGATCTCGCCGTGGCGGCGCCGTCGCAGGCCAAGGCGCTGGCGGCGTGGGGCATCCATCAGAACCTGTTCGCGCAAGGCATGGCGCGCGTCGCGGACGACGACGCGACCGTCGCGGCTGCGCTGGCGAGGCCGGGCGTGGTGCTGAAACGCCCGCTGGGGGCCAAGGGCGCGTTCCGCGAAGACGCGGCGCTGCCGACGGTGAAGGGCGGTCGGCGCAAGGCCGGCAAGGCAAAGGCGCGCGACGATGCGAAGGCGCGCAAGGCTGCGGCGGACGCGGCGCGCAAGCTGGCCGACGCCGAGCGGGCGCACGCGGCGGAGCGCGACAGGCTGGCGCGCGAGCGGGCAGCACTCGATGCCAGAATCGCCGCCGAAGACGCGGCGTGGTCGGCGCAGCGGCGGAGCCTGGCGACGGAAGGCAAGCGTGGCGCGCCGCGAAAGAAACGCTGACCGGCGCCGTCTATGATTTCCTATACCGGCGCGGCGGCCAGCTCGTCGCCGTCGCCCGCCGCCGCGGCGGCGAGCGAGGCGAAGTTGAAGTGCTCGTTCACCTTGGCCAGTTCGCTGAGCATCTTGTCGGCATGCTCGGGCGAGAGCGTCATGTTGCCCGGCGCGAGCAGGTGCATGGTCTGGACATGGACGGCGACCGGCTGGCGATCGTGCATGCCGTTGCGCAGCAGGCCGTCAGCGACGTCGCACAGGCTCTTGGCCGCGGTGTCGAGCGAGGCGTAGCAGAACGTACCGGCGAGCGTGACGACCTGGTCGGCATGGCGCAGAATGGCGAGCATCTGTCCGTCGTCGAGCGCGTCGCCGGTGCTGCGCGCGAAGACGATGTCCTCCATCGCCGCGATGGCGGCCCGGATCTGCGTGTCGGCCTGCTCGCGCATGGATTCGAGCGTCTTCAGCGCGCCCTCGAGCGCGTCGTCGCGCAGGATGCCTCCGGCGCGCGACGCCAGTTCCGCCAGCCGCGTCTTGGGAAAGAAGATCTTCTTTTTCGCCTTGCCCGCCATGCGCGTTCGCCTCTATGCCGCCGAGTTGAGTTTTTGCTGGTTCGCGACGTTGCCGGCATCGCTTTCGGCCGTATCCGAGTCGCGTTTGAAGTCGCCGTCCGGCGGTGGGATGTTCTTGAACCGGCGGTCGGGGCCGATGTAGTCGCCCGCCTCGATGAACGGCCGCGCCGTGCGCGCCACCCACAGGATGCGGTCGAACAAAGCCGCCGGCGAGACCGGTTTCTTCACGACCAGGTTGGCCCCGGCGTCGCGTATCGTGGAGATCAGGCGCAACTGGGTGTAGCCCGACAGGACGATGATCGGCACGAAACGGAACGGGCTTTTTTCCTGGCGCCGGATCCAGCGGATCAGATCGGCGCTCAGCATGTCGGGCAGCCCGGCCTCCATGATCACGAGGTCGGCGTAGTGGTGCTGGAGATGATGCCTGGCCTGCGCGCCGGTGTCGGCCAGCGTCGGCGATTCCATGCCGAAGCCGCGCAGCATATTGGACACCAGGCCGCGCGTGAACAGATCGCTGTCCACGAGGAGCGTCGTGACACCTTTGAGGTTCAGTCTCGTCTGTCCCATCGCCTGGCCGCCCCAATGGCCTGTGCGTCGCTTTTGCGAAGGCGAGAGTATGGAGGTGTACGTTAATTAAGGTTGTATTGCGTAGCCGACGGCCACACGAAGCTACCCGCTTTGGGCACGTTGAATCGTCAGGGGCGCAGAAGCGCCAGCAGCTTGGTGACGGTGTTCCAGTTCCGGGCGGTGCCGGCATGACCGAGATGGCGCTCGATCGCCGCGGCGGTCAGCTTGGACCTCCCGGCGCCGTCCGGATAATAGATATAAGCCTGCTTGCCGCTGACTTTTATCGCCTCGCGGCCCTTGATCGCCGCCTCGAGCGCACGACACGCCTCCGGCGCGGGTGCGCCGCGCAGGAAGAAGACGTGGAGGCGCGCGGGATCGTTTTTGGCTTCCTTCGGAAAGGGGGTGCCGGCGACGACGGCCTCCAACTCTGTCCGGTTTCGGACGAAGATTTCCGTCGTGAAACCGAAGGTCTCGGTGCAGGCCGCTTGCAGCAGCTTCTCGCATGCGGACGGCGACCGCGCGCCGGCGTCGAAGACGAGGTTGCCGCTTTGCAGCAGCGTGCGCGGATTCTCAAGACCGATCGCGGCCGCCATCGTGCGCAGGCCGGCCATGGGCAGGATCGCATTGCCGCCGACATTGACGGCCCGGAACAGCGCGATCCGGTCGCTCATTGGGCGCGCCTCGGACCCAGGCGCACGCCGGGCGCAGGCCGCTCGCGCAGGACTTCGCGGCGGAAGCGGAAGAGTTCGGCCGGGCGGCCGCGCGACTGGGTGGCGACCTTGCCGGTGCCTTCGACCAGGCCCTGGTCCTCGACCAGGCGGCGGAAATTCTGCTTGTGCAGGCGGATGCCGGAGATCGCCTCGATGCTGCGCTGAAGCTCGAGCAGGGTGAAGCGCGGCGGCATCAGCTCGAACACGACGGGACGGTATTTCATCTTGCCGCGCAGGCGCGCGATCGCGGTGGCGAGGATGCGGCGGTGGTCGAAGGTCATGCAGGCGCCGAGCGCCGCAACCTTGGCGACGGGCGTGCGGCCGTCGCGCAACGCCTCCTGCACGAGCCCCGCCTCATAGAGCAGTTCGTAGCGTTCGAGCACTTTCTCTTCATCCCAGGCGAGGCCGTCGAAGCCGAAGCACAGCCGGATGCGCTCGCGGCGCAGGTCGGCGGCAGCGCCCGACGGCGCGGCCTTGGCGAACTGCTTGAGCGCGGGCGCAATGACCGCGTCGATCACGGCCGGCTTGGCTTCGCGCCAGTCCTCCCACGGGAAATAGCCGTACCAGTCGCTCCAGGCGGTGTCGGGCGCCTTCAATTCGCTCGCCTGCCGCGTCAGCGCGAGATAGCCGACGGACACGACGCGCGCGTCCTCGCCGGGCGTCGGCAGGTGGCGGCCGCGGTCGCCGAAGGTGTAGAGCTGCTCGGCATAGCCGAGATCGAGCAGGGTCTGCTCGCCCACCCATTTGCGCAGGCCGCTGTCGAGGGTGCGGTGGTTGAGCGGGTCGAACGGGCCGAAGGGCAGGGCGTCCTCGCTGCCGGCATGGCGCACGACGAGGACACAGGGACGCTCATCGGCGACCGACACGATGGCCGCCGACAGGCCGATGCTGACGACATGCCTGGCGCGGCCGATCACAGACCCACCAGGGGAAATTCGACGATTCCGCCCTCGGCCGCGATCTCGCCCGCGCCGATGCTGCGGATGGCGTCGACCATGCGGCCCTGGCGGCCCAGCAGGTCGTCGCCGTATTGCACCAGCAGCGCATTGGGATAGGCGTGGGGTGCGCGGGCGCGGATCGCCTTGGCGGCGTAGTGCTCGCTGCCGCGTCCCAGCCGGTCGCACAGGATGATGTAGGTCGCGGCCATGGAGCGGCTGATGCCGGCCCAGCAATGGACCAGGATCGGATCCTCCGCCGGCCAGTTGCGCGAGAAGGCGAGCAGCGACTCGACATGCGTCCTCGCGGGCGGATTGTCGCCGGCCGAAACATCGACCACGTCGTTGATGCCCAAGCGCAGATGGCGCTCGCGCGGGAAGCCCCTGGGCGTCTCGATCATATGCTCGGGCGAGAGCAGGGTGACCATGTGCGACGGCCGGTGGGACCGGATGACGTCGTCCACGGCGGACAGCGGCGTAACGAGGATGCGGGACATGCCCCCTTGCTACCGGAGGAAAGCGACGGGAGAAAGGCTCTATACTGCCAACTTTTTGAACCTGTCCAGAAATTGCGCCTGGGCGTCGGCGGTCGAGAGCGGGATCAGCCTTGGCGCCCGCATGTCCGGCGGGGGCACGACGAACAGTTTGCGGGCGACCTCCATCTCGAAGCCGGCGAGCTGGGTCGCTTCGAAGAACGCGGCCATCAGATCCGCCTTCTTGAACAGCCTGGAGAGGGTGGGATTGAGGGTCGCCGGCAGGCCGAAGCGCAGGTGAATTGCCGCCTGAAGTCTGTGCTCCAAGGCTTTGTAATCAATGCCGATTGCGACTTTGAACGGCGAAATGAGGTCGCCGATAACATACTCGGGCGCGTCATGCAGGAGAGCGGCCAGGCGGGCCTCGCGGGTAAGGCCGGGGCGGAGCTCGGCGACCAGGCGTTCGACCAGCACGCAGTGCTGCGCGACCGAGAAGGCGTGCTCGCCCCTGGTCTGGCCGTTCCAGCGGGCAACCCGCGCCAGGCCGTGGGCGATATCGGAAATCTCCACGTCCAGCGGCGAGGGGTCGAGCAGGTCGAGCCGGCGGCCGCTCAGCATGCGCTGCCAGGCGCGGGGTGGGTCTTTGGCCATGTCGGCTCCGGTGCGGGTCGCCCGTTTACCGTAATCCGGGTTGGCGTGCGAGCCGGGCGGAGGGCGCCGGTATAGTCGATTCGACACCGGACGCTTGCCCGCGGCCACGGCATGGGATGGCTATGAGCATCAAGCCTCTGGGGGCCGAGACGCTGCGTCTGGCGACCGACCCGGCGCGGCTGCCGTTTCAGACGACAGGGAGCCTGCCGGAGCCTTTGGGCCCGGTCGGGCAGGACCGTGCCATGCGGGCGCTCCATTTCGGCGCGGGCATGGCCCAGCCGGGCTACAACATCTTCGTCACCGGACCGGCCGCCAGCGGCAAGCGCAATGCGGTAAGCCGGGCGCTGAAGCGGCTGGCGGCGGCGATGCCGGCGCCGCCCGATGTCGGCTATGTCCACAATTTCGCGGCGCCGCACCGGCCGCGGGCGTTGCGCTTTGCGGCGGGCGACGGCGCGCGGTTCCGCGATGCGATGCGCGACTTCGCTACCGCCCTCAAGACCATCATGCCGCGCCTGTTCGAGAGTGAAGACTACCGCCGGCGGCGTTCGGCCCTGGAAGAGGAATTCCACCGCACCGCCGAAGCCAGCTTCGACGGCCTGCGGCGCGAAGCGGAGGCGCAGGGCCTGGCGCTGGTCGAGCGCGGCGACGGCAAGTTCGACTTCCAGCCGGCGCGCGACGGGCTGGAACTGGCGCCGGACGATTACCGCCGCCTGCCCAAGGTCGAACGCGACCGGCTGGGGGCCAAGGTGCGCGACCTGCGCGCCGCGCTCGACAGGGCGATGGAGCTTCTCGAAGGCCGGCGCCTCGAAGCCGTCGAGCGGGTGCGGGTGCTGGACCGCGAGCTGGGCGAGGCGCGCATCCGGGAGCTGACGACGCCGCTGTCGCAGCGCTTCGCGCAGCACCGCGAGGCGCATGACCATATCGAAGCCGTGTTCAAGGACGCTGCGGCGCAGGTCGACCTGCTGCAAGCGCTGGCACGCGGCGAGGCGGACGAGCGCACGCGCCGCGAAGGCGCCGCCTTCCACCGCTACGACGTCAACCTGATCGTCGACAACGCCGGCGCCAAGGGCGCGCCGGTCGAGACGCTGGGCCTGCCGTCGCTGACCAACCTGATCGGCAAGATCGAGCATGTGCCGGTGCTGATGACCATCGTCACCGATTTCATGTTCATCCGGCCCGGCGCCCTGCACCGTGCCAATGGTGGCTTCCTGCTGATAGACGCGATGGACCTGGTGCGCCAGGACCTGGCCTGGGAAACGCTGAAGCGGGCGCTGGTGGCGCGGCGGGTCAGGATCGAGAGCATGGCCGACATCCTGGATCGCAGTCCGGCGGTGTCGATCCAGCCCGAGCCGGTGCCGCTCGATATCAAGGTCGTGCTGTTCGGCGAGCCCTGGGTCTATCACCGGCTGTGCCAGATGGACGCGGAGTTCGCGGGCATGTTCAAGGTGCAGGCGGATTTCTCGACCACCGCGCCGCGCAACGACGCGAATTGCGCCGCGCTGATCTGCACCCTGGCGTCGATCGCGCGCGACGACGGGCTCAAGCAGCTCGACGCCGCGGGCGCGGCGCGGCTGCTGGACGAGGCGTCGCGCCAGGCGGGCGACGCGGAAAAGATCAGCGTGCGGCTGGGGCGGCTGGCCGACGTGATGCGCGAGGCCGACCACTATGCCGCGCTGGAGGGCCGCTCGCTGATCGGCGCCGCCGACATCGCGCGCGCGGTGGCGGCGAAGGAGGATCGCGCGGGACGCTTCCGCGCCCTGGAGCACGAGCTGATCCAGCGGCGCATCCTGTTCATCGACACCGAGGGCGCGCGGCCCGGACAGGTCAACGGCCTCACCGTGATGAGCGCGGCCGGCTTCGCCTTCGGCATGCCGGCGCGGATCACGGCGCAGGTGGGGCCCGGCGAAGGCCGCATCGTCGATATCGAGCGCGTCGCGCGTTTCAGCGGGCCGTCGCACGTCAAGGGGATGCAGATCCTGTCGGGCTACCTGAACGGCGTCTATGCCATCGGCCGGCCGCTCTCGATCTGCGCCAGCGTCGCCTTCGAGCAGTCCTACGGCACGATCGACGGCGACAGCGCCTCGGCCGCCGAGCTGATCGCGATCCTCTCCGCCATCGCGGGCGTGCCGCTCAAGCAGAGCCTGGCGCTGACCGGCTCGATCAACCAGCACGGCGAGATGCAGCCCATCGGCGGCGCCAACGAGAAGATCGAAGGCTTCTTCGACGTCTGCGCCGCGCGCGGCCTCAAGCGCCAGCACGGCGTGATCATCCCCAAGGCCAACATCGTCAGCCTGATGCTGCGCGAGGACGTGGTCGAGGCGGTGCGCCGGGGCGCGTTCTCGATCTATGCGGCGGCGACGGTGGACGAGGCGATCGAGACGCTCACCGGCTTGGCGGCCGGCCGGCGCCGCCGCGACGGGACGTTTCCGCGCCGCTCCTTCAACCGCCGCGTCCAGGACAGGCTGACCGACTTCGCCCGGCCGCGCGTGCTGAGGCCGGTGCGGCTCGATCCGTGGTGGCGGTTCTAGGATCGCGCCTATTTCTTCTTGAAGGTGCCTTCTTCCTCTTCGATCTGCTTTTGCAGCTCGCCGATGGGCGCGGACAATTCGCTTTCGCCCGTGACGGCTTCGGCGACCGCCAGCATCGTGTCGTAGTCGGCGAACGACAGGGCGTCGAAACTGCCGTCCGCCGGCAGCGGGGCATTCCAGAAGGCGGCGACGAGCGTCGTCAGCTTGTCGAGATCGGTATCGTCCTCGCCCATGACGACGGGAAGCGTCTTCGCCGCGATCAGCGCCTGCTTGAACCCGGTCCGGAGCTTGTCATAGGCCGCGCGGCCATTGTTGCGCACGGCAGGCCCGAGAACCTCCGCGAACGCCGTTTCCAGCGGCAGGCGGACGGTGTCGTCGGCCATGCTCCGCACCAGTTCGGCCATCCGCAGGATGCGCAGCGTGCCGCGCCTGGTGAAGCTGACCTTCTTGAGGGCGCTGAGCGGGAAGAAGTCCGGGCGGGCATTCTCGCTCTGCCGCTGCGAAAAATTTTCGTAGCCGGGCAGGCCGCCAAGGGTGCCGATGTGACTTCGCCGCAGCTCGGAGATGTAGCCGCGGCCCGCCGGTATGTTGCGCGGCAGGGTTGCGCCGGCCGCCTGCAGCAGCAGATTGCGCACCGTCAGCGGGCCGCAGCTCGTCGCATCGGTCTGCTGCAGGCGCGGCGCGTTGCTGAAATCGGCGCCGGGAAAGCGCTTCAGCAGGATATCGCGGACCTCGCCGGGCATGCCGCGGCCGCCGGGAAGCGGATCCATGTAGCGGATCTCCGGATCTTGGCCGACGCGCATCCGGACCGCGATGCCGACCCAGTGATAGCCGCCGAGATTGAGCGGGATCAGCGTCATCGCCGTCAGCGCGATCGGGCCGGCCAGTTCGTCCAGCCGGTCGTTCAACTGGTCGGGCGCCATGTCGTCCACCGGCGGCACGACCGTCACGTTGTCGCCCGCCGTGCCCTTCAGGAGAAGGTTGTAGATGTCCGCGTCCTCGTAGAGATATTCGAGATTGGGTGCATGCGTGCCGTCCGGGACGATGGCGCCGCCCGGTTCGAGGCCCCGGACCTTGGCGAGGTCGTCCTCGCTCTGGACGTTGAGGACGGGCTTGGTATCGGCGCTCCGTGCCGGGCGGACCGGCCGGGGCAGCTTGACGTCCTTGAACGCGGCGGTCGCCTTGGACAGTTCGGCGCCCAAATCGCTCCTGCTCGCATAGTTGGTCGCGACGTCGGCCGCGCTGGCTTTCTCCCCGAAGGCGGTGATGAAGGCGGCGGGATAGGCGGATTGAATGCGCTCGAAATGATGCTCCAGCAGCGCCAGGGTCAGCGTCGGCGAAGGCTTGGCGTCCTGCGTCAGGGACCGCATGTCGAACAGCCCGAGGATCGCCTGGCGCGCGGCACCCTTATTCTTGTTCACTTCGAGGTTCGCGTCGCGCAGCACGCGGCGCGCCTTGCTTTCGCCCTTGCCGCCGGTGTCGGAGGCTTCCAGCGTCATGCCCGGAATGTTGTTCTCGAAATCCAGCAGCGCGCTCAGCCCGGTTTGCAGCGCGGAGAGCCTGGCGGCCGGGTTCTTGCTACCGAAGCCCTTGGCGACGGCGTCGAGGGTCTTTGTCGCATTGGCGCGGTTTTCGTCGCCTCTTATCCGGTCTTCGGAGCCCTTGCGCGAGCCGCCGACGTTCAACGTTTCGAAGGTGGCCAGGCTTTTTGCCGCGCGCTTGCGCAGCGTGCCGAATGCGCGGACGGCCTGGTCGAGCGTGAGGCCAGTCAGTTCCTCCCGCAGGCTGTCGAGATAGACGACCCAGGCCGTCGTGTGGGCGCCCATCGTCGAACTGAAGGGCGACGGGCTGCGCCCGGCGAAGTCGATGCCCGCGATCGTGCCGTCTTCGGCGAACGCGATCTGCACGGTCGGGCCGGGCACGCCGGTAAGCGCCGGCGTATCCTCGGCGGCGGCCTCTTGCTCGCCGGCCTCTTCCTCCTCGTCCGTGGCCGGCGTTGTCGTCACGAGTGCCGCGGTTTCGTCCTTCTTGGCCTCTTCCTTCTTGATCTCCGGTGCGATGGACAGCGCCGAGCTATCGACGCCGGGACCGTAAAGCCGGGGCGGGCCGGTCAGGCCGGAGAGGGAGGCGAGGATCGGGTCGGCGCGGGATATGAACGACTGCAGCAGCGATTCGAGGCCCGATGAGAACAGCGAGGGGACGAATTTGCTGACGTCCTGACCGAGATAGGGGGATTCGAGCTTCAGCTTCTTGCGAATGGGAGCCAGCTTCTCGTTGATCGCCGTGATCGGGCTTTTCCTGCGCTTCTTCAGAAGCCCGCCGGTCTTGGGATCGGCCTCGGTCTTCGTCTTTTTCTTGACCCTCTTCCTCTCCTTCTCGTCTTCCTCCTGCTTGCGTTTTGTGTTGAGCAGCTTGTCGCGGGCAGTCTTGACGACGTTCCGGGTCGCTGTCCTGAAGGGGACCTTGGACGCGCCCCTCTGGGTGCTTTTCAGGGGCGGCGGCGGCTTGGCGGCGATCTTGACCGGGATCGATCTCTGATCTTCCTCGATCTTGGGAATGAGCTTGACGAAATCCTTCTCCAGCAGCACGCGCGCCTGCCAGCGGACCACGCTCTGCAAGTCGGCGTGGAGGAAGGCGCTGTGCTCGTTCAGCGCCTGCATCAGGAGGGGAAAGCTTTGCGCCGTGCCGGCGAGGTGATGGCGGACCAGCAGGTCGATTCGCCGGTCGACGTCGTCCTTGGCGGTCAGGCCCGGTGCGAGCGCGGACGGATCGTCCTCGACGGCCGCCCGCGCCGCGGCGGACGAATCGAAACTGCCCGCGACGGCGTCCAGCCAGTCTTTCCACTGGCCGTCGCTCGGCTGTTCGTCTTTCTTCCGTGTACGGAAGAAGGTCTCTCCTTCGACCAGCCTCTGCAGCGGTCCGGCCTCGGCCTTGCCCTTTCCGGCGCTGGCGGCGGAATGGCTTGCGGTGTTGATGGTGGACAGCGGGACCAGTTCGACGGCTTCCAGATAGGCCGCGATCAGTTGCTGCAGGGCGGTGACGTTTTGCGGCAGGACGGTGCCGTCGATGGGCTTGTTGGCTGCGAGTTTCTCCTTGAGCGCGAAGACCTGGGCGATCGCATCGCTCAATCGGGCCTGTTGCTTTTCCGGCAGGTTCTCGACCAGGCCATAACCCGGGAGATCGAAGATGCCTTCGATCAGGGCATCCATCTCGCCGACCGCGTCCCAGAACGGCTGGCCGTCGAGCCGGGTCTTGAGGCCGAATTTGCGCACGCCGAAGGCGGTCAGGTGGTCGCCGGCGCTGGAGCCGTAAACGTTCGGCGGGCGTCCGACGATCGCCAGATTGACGATGTCGTGCTCGTCCAGGAGGACCTGGGCGATCACCCGCTGCATGACGGCTTGCGCCACGCCGCGGCCCGGAACGCTTTGTACGAGGGCCGCCCGCTGTACCGGCGTGTCTCCCGCCGAGAGCGCTCGCCGTCCCATCCGGTCCGCTTCGTGTTCGAGGGCAGGATCGTCGTTCAGCGCGACGGCGCCGCCGCCGGGCGTGGCGAGATGGCCGGTGACGGGGACGCGGCCCTGCTTCTGCTGCACGACGTGCCAGGCTTCGTGCGCCAGGTGGCGGTCCTGGCCGGGCGCGAGATGGATGGCGTTCGCCTGGGCCACCGCATGCGCGCCGACGCTGGCCGGCAGCGCCGAGCCGCGATGGACGCGGACATCGTCCAGCGAGACGCCGGACAGCGACTCCAATCCCTGCTTCAACGGCGTGCCCAGACCGGTGCGGTCGGGCGCCCGTTGCAGCGGCGGCGCGTTGAGCGCTTCGGACAGCGCCTGGGTACGACGCACCTGCGGACTGCCGTTCATCGCATCGGCAACCGCCTGCATACCGCGCACGGCCTGGCCGGTCTGGATGTGCGGCGGTTCGGACGCAAGCAGCCGCTGCACGGCGCGATCCGACGCCGCAGCCCGGCCGATACGCGCACCTTCCCGCATACACGACCCCAAATCCCGATCCGGACGAAAGTCTAACACCGATCCGCCGGTCCGCCAGTCTCGACTCGCGCCGCCGTTCGGGCTTGTAATCGCGCATCCTCCTGGGAGAAGCCGATGACCTTCGTGAAGATCCTGGCGCCCCTGACGGGCGGCGCGCGCGACCAGGCGGTGCTCGCCAGCGCCTTCGCCGCGGCCAAGCCGTTCAAGTCCCATGTCGCCGCCCTGTTCGTGCGCCCCGATGCGACCGAGGCGGTGCCGTTCTACGGCGAAGGCGTATCGGTCGCGGTGATGCAGGAGATCGCGGACGCCTCGCAGAAGGCGTCTGACGTGGCGATCGGACAGGCGCGCGCCTCGCTCGATGCGGCGGTCAAGGCGGCCGGCGCGGGGTTCCAGGACGTCCCCGAACTCAAGGACGTGCCGACGGCCTCGTTCCGGGAGGTGACGGGGAATTTCGCCGATCAGGTCGCCCGGGCGGCGCAGCTGTCGGACCTCGTCGTGTTCGGCGCCCTCAAGGAGGACGACCGTCCGGGACTGACCGAGGCGTTCGAGGCGACGCTGCTGCAGACCGGGCGCCCGGTGCTGCTGAGCGCCCAGGCGGCGCCGATATCGTTCTGCCGCAAGGTCGCGCTGGCGTGGAACCAGAGCATGGCATCGGCGCATGCCGTGACCGCGGCGCTGCCCTTCCTCAAATGCGCCGACGCGGTGGAGATACTCATTGTCAGCCGCGGCAAGGACGAGCCGATCGACTCCGGCGAACTCAAATCCTATCTGCGGCTGCATGGCATCGCCGCGAGCGAGCGGGTGGTCGACGGCGGCAACCGCGTCGTCGGCGACGTGCTGCTGGAGGCGGCGTCAACCGGTGGGGCGGGGATGCTGGTGGCCGGCGGTTACGGCCACAACCGCCTGCGCGAGATGCTGTTCTCCGGCGTGACGCGCCACGTCGTCAGCCATGCCGACCTGCCGCTGTTCCTGGTGCATTGAGCCCGCGCGGTCAGGACAGCTTCTTCAGGATCACGCTGCCCGCCGAATAGCCGGCGCCGAACGAGCAGAGCAGGCCGATGTCGCCGGCCTTCAGGTCGCTCGAATATTTGTGGAAGGCGATGATGGAGCCGGCCGAGCTGGTGTTGGCATATTCATCCAGGATGTTGGGCGCCTCGCCCGGAACCGGGTCGCGGCCCAGCACGCGCCGGGCGATCATCTCGTTCATGCCCAGATTGGCCTGGTGCAGCCACAGGCGTTTCAGCTGCGCCGGCGCGATGGCGTTCTCGGCCAGATGCGAGCCGATCAGCTCGGCGACCATCGGCACGACTTCCTTGAAGACCTTGCGGCCTTCCTGGACGAACAGCTTGTCCGGCTTGCCGATGCCTTCGGGCGCGGCGCGGTTGAGGAAGCCGAAATTGTTGCGGATGTTGTTGGAGAATTTGGTCTTCAGCCGGGTGGCGACGATCTCCCAGGCGTTGTGGCCGGCGGCGGTATCGGCGCGCTCGACCACGAAGGCGGTGGCGACGTCGCCGAAGATGAAATGGCTGTCGCGGTCGCGGAAATTGAGATGGCCCGAGCAGATCTCCGGGTTGCACACCAGGATGGCGCGGGCATGGCCGGCGCCGACCATGTCGGCGGCGGCCTGCAGCGCGAAGGTCGCCGAGGAGCAGGCGACGTTCATGTCGAAGCCGAAGCCGTCGATGCCGAGCGCCTCCTGCACCTCGACCGCCATGGCGGGATAGGCGCGCTGCATGTTGGAGGCGCCGACCAGGACGCCGTCGATGTCGGCGGGCGTGCGGTCGGCGGCTTTCAGCGCGTCGCGCGCCGCCGCCACCGCCATCTCGGCCAGGACCGACAGCTGGTCGTTGGGGCGCTCGGGGATGCGCGGGGTCATGATCGCGGGATCGAGCACGCCGGCCTTGTCGACCACATAGCGGGACTTGATGCCGGACGCCTTGACGATGAACTCGGCGGAGGACTCGACCAGCGCCGCCTGGGTTCCCGCCGCGATGGCCTCGGCATTGGACGCATTGGTGTTGCGGACATAGGTGTTGAACGCCGCCACCAGTTCGTCATTGCTGATCGCATGGGGCGGCGTGTAGAGGCCGGTCCCGCTTACGGCTAACCCTGTCACCGCTGCCATCCCCTTGAAATCCGTGGCCGGAGGCTGGCTTAGGCCCGCCGCAAAGGCAAGCAATTCACCAAACGATAAACCGGGCGTTCAGAGATTGCCGCTAGAAGAAGGGCGGGGCGCGATTTCGCCGGAGTTGGTGTGGATTTGGTGTGGGACAAGGCGGGGGACGGGCGCAGGCGCGCACCGGGATTGGCACCCGTGTTGGCCGCATTGGCCGGCGGCGTGGTGGTGGGACTGGCATCCGTGCGCGTTCCCGTTCGGGAAGGCCTGGCGGGGCTCGTCATCTTCGCCCTGCTGGGTGCCACGCTGTTCGCGGTCAGCCGGCTGGCCGAGCGGTCGCACGGGCGGCTCACCACCGGCGACGCCAGCTATCGCGCCTTCTTCGAGCACGCGATCGAAGGGATTTTCCGCACCACGCCCGACGGGCGCTATATCGACGCCAATCCGGCGCTGGCGCGGATCTACGGCTATCCGAGCCCGACCCTGCTGATGGCGGGGCTGACCAATATTGCCGACCAGCTCTATGTCGATCCGGCGCGGCGCGCCGCGTTCCAGGCGCTGATGCAGGCCAACGACCAGGTCGGCGCCTTCGTGTCGGAGATCCGGCGGCGCGACGGCGCGACCATCTGGATCTCGGAGAATGCGCGCGCGGTGCGCGACTGGACCGGCCGCGTCGTCTGCTATGAAGGCACGGTCGAGGACGTGACCGAGCGGCAGACCGCGCAGATCGCCATGCGCGCGGCGCTGGCGCAGGCCGAGGAGGCCAGCCGGGCCAAGAGCGCCTTTCTCGCGGCGATGAGCCATGAGCTCAAGACGCCGCTGAACGCGGTGCTCGGCTTTTCCGAGATCATCAAGGACGAGGTGCTGGGGCCGATCACGCCGGCGCGATACCGCGCCTATGCCGCCGATATCCACGCCAGCGGCACACGGCTGCTCGCCATCATCAGCGACGTGCTGGACGTGGCGCGGATCTCGGGCGGCGCAATCACGCTCAATGCGCGGCCCTATTCGGTGGCGGCGCTATGCGAGGAAGCCATCACCATGGCGCGCATCGCGACCAAGGACGGCCGTGACGTGGCGCTGGACGTCGCGGCGATGATGCCGCAGGCCGACGTCGATCCGCAGCGCTTGCGCCAGGCGCTCGCCAACCTCGTCAGCAACGCGCTCAAATTCACGCCGGAGGGCGGCCAGGTCGCCGTCACGGCCCGGCAGGACCGGAGCGGCGGGATTTCGCTCATGGTGCGCGACACCGGCATCGGCATGGACGCGGAGAAGACCGCCGCGGCGCTGGAGCCGTTCCGCCAGCTCGACCGCTCCTTGGCGCGGCGGTTCGAAGGCGCCGGACTGGGCCTTTCCATCGCCAAGTCGCTGGTCGAGCTGCATGGCGGCGAGCTTCTGATCGAGAGCGCGGTGGGCGCCGGCACCCGCGTGACGATCGCGCTGCCGCCGGCGCGTACTTGTCCGCGCCAGGCGCTGGCAAGCTGACGGCCGGAGCGCTAAAAGCCCCGCATGAACAACAAGACAGCGTTGGTGCTATTTTCCGGTGGACAGGATTCGACCACCTGCCTGGCCTGGGCGCTCGAGAATTTCGCGCGCGTGGAGACGGTCGGCTTCGACTACGGTCAGCGGCACATGGCCGAGCTTGCGGCGCGGCCCGGCGTGCGGGCGGCGCTGGCCGGTGTTGCCAAATGGTCCGACCGGCTGGGCGACGATCATCTGCTGCCGATCGACACGCTGGCCGCGATCGGCGGCTCGGCGCTGACCGACGACGTGAAGATCGAGATGGGGCGCGACGGGTTGCCGACGACGTTCGTTCCGGCGCGCAACCTGATGTTTCTCAACGCGGCGGGCGCGCTCGGCTACCGGCGCGGAATCTCGGACCTGGTGGGCGGGATGTGCGAGACGGATTTCTCCGGCTATCCCGATTGCCGCGACGAGACCATCCAGGCGACGGCGCGGGCGCTGTCGCTGGGGCTGGCGCGCGCGACCACGATCCATACGCCGCTGATGTGGATCGACAAGGCGGCGACCTGGAAACTGGCCGAAGATCTCGGCGGCGCCCGACTGGTCGACCTCATCATCCGCGAGACGGTGACCTGCTATCACGGCGATCCGGCGCCGCACGATTGGGGCATGGGCTGCGGCGCGTGCCCGGCCTGCGACCTGCGCGCCAAGGGCTACGCGAAGTACCGCGGCGGATGACCTATTCGGTCAAGGAGATCTACTACACGCTGCAGGGCGAGGGCGCGCAGGCGGGCCGCGCCGCCGTGTTCCTGCGCTTCGCGGGCTGCAATCTGTGGACGGGGCTGGAGCGCGACCGCGCCGTCGCGGTGTGCCGCTTCTGCGATACCGATTTCGTCGGCGTCGACGGTCCGGGCGGCGGGAAGTTCGCGACGGCCGATGCCTTGGCGGCGGCGGTGGCGGAGACATGGCCGGGCGGCGGACGGCCCTATGTCGTCTGCACCGGCGGCGAGCCGCTGCTGCAATTGGACGCGGCCGCCATCGCGGCGCTGCATGGGCGCGGCTTCGCGGTCGGGATCGAAACCAACGGCACGCAGGCGCCGCCGTCTGGTCTCGACTGGATCTGCGTCAGCCCCAAGGCCGCTGCCGATCTGGTGCTGACGCAGGGCAACGAATTGAAGCTGGTCTATCCGCAGGAGGGCGCGCCGCCCGAACGCTATGCGGATCTGGCCTTCGACCATTTCTTCCTGCAGCCGATGGACAATGCGGCGCGCGACGCCAACACCGCGGCGGCGACCGCCTATTGCCTGGCCCACCCGCAATGGCGGCTGAGCCTGCAGACCCACAAGCTGATCGGGATACGGTGAGTTTCAGACCGGCGCCTCGACCTTGAGCCGCCGAGTCTCGCCTTTCGGCGTGCGGGCGCGCAGGTCGGCGAGCAGATCGCGCTTCCTCGCGGCGGCGGTGGGCTCGTCCCACAGGTTGCGCCATTGCCTGGGATCGTTGGCGAGATCGTAGAGCTCGCCTTCGCTGCCCTCGTAGATCGAAGACTTTCCGTAGGCGGTGATCGTCCAGCCGTCGCGGTGGAGCGTGCGCAGCGAGACCGAGACGCCGTTGAACTCGGAGTCCCATTCGGTGAACACCGCTTCGCGCGTCGCGGCGGCTGCGGCATCGCGGGGCAGGGCCGCGCCTTCCATCCAGTCCGGCCGCGCGATGCCCGCGATGTCGCAGAAGGTCGGCGCGAAATCGACCTGGCCGACCGGCGCGGCGATGGTCGCGGGCGCGACCTGCGCGTTGGGCGCGGGGCGCCAGATCAGCGGCAGGCGCATCAGGCTGTCGACATGGTGCGGGCCCTTGAACAGCAGGCCGAAATCGCCCTGGAACTCGCCATGGTCGGTCGAGAAGATCACGTCGGTGTCGCCGTTCCAGCCGCGCGCGGCGACGGCGGCCATGACGCGGCCGACCGCCTCGTCGATCAGTTCGTTCTTGATGTGCGTCATCGCGTCGATCTCGCGCAGCTGGTCGGTGGTCAGCGAGGACGGAATCCATTTGGGCGGCGCCTCGTAACAAGTCATGCGCTTGCCGCTCCACCAGTCGCGCCAGTGATGCGGCTTGGCCGAGAGGATTTCGTCGATCTTCGCGGCGCTGCCGGGATAGCCGTCGGGGACGGGCAGGTCGCGCCAGTCGTGGCGCCCGAGCTCGCTCTGCGGCGGGTCCCAGGGATGATGCGGATCGGGGAAACTCATCCACACGAACCAGTCTTCGCTCGCGTCCAGCGCGTCGAGATAGGCGACGGTGCGGTCGGCGATCCAGTCGGTGTGGTAGAGGCCGCGCGGCGTCGCATTGTGCTTGACCTGCACCGCGCCGGTGTCGCCGCCGCCGAAGGAATTCTGGAACAGGTCGGGACCGAGCACCGGATAGAATTCGTCCAGCACTTCGGGATGGGCCTTCATCAGCCATTGCGCGTAGTGCAGGGGCCCGCGCGCGCCATGCGCCGCCAGCTCCATGTGGTCGAAGCCGCGATGCGGACCGAACTCGCCCAGGCGGCCCATGCGGTTCTCGGGATAGCGGAGCTGGATATCCAGGAACGGCTCGAAATGCGCCTTGCCGATCAGCGCGGTGCGGTAGTCCTTCTTCTCCTTCAGCAGCCGCGCCACCGACGGCGCATCCTGCGGCAGCGGCACGCCGTTCATCCACACGCCATGGGTGGTGACGTACTGACCGGTGATCATGGTGGCGCGCGCCGGCATGCAGACGACGTTCTGCGCGTGGCAGCGCGTGTAGTTGATGCCGGATTTCGCCAGCGCATCGATATGCGGGGTGCGCGCTATTCTCTGCCCGTTCGCGCCGATGGCGTCGAAGCGCATCTGGTCCGTGGTGATGAAGAGGATCTTGCGGCCCATGAGTCAGCCCAGATCGGCGGCGGTGAAGACAGGGAAAACGGGCGCCATCATACCTTCGATCCGGGGTAGCGTTGCCGGACGCCAGATCGCGCAGACGACGCCGGTCAGCGTCGCGTCGGCGGCCTCGAGCATCCGCGCGGCTTGAACGACCGCGCCGCCTGTGGAGATCACGTCTTCGACGATGCAGATTCGGGCACCGCGCACGTCCCGGCCCTCGATCGCCTGGCAGGTGCCGTAGTCCTTCGCGACCTTGCGCACGAACACGACGGGCAATCCGCATTGCAGCGCCATGGCGGTCGCGAGCGGCACGCCGCCGAGCTCGAGTCCCGCAAGCACCTGCGTGCCGGGCGGTATCCTCGCGATCATCGCGGATGCGAGACGCGCGAGCAGGGCGGGTTCGGACTCGAAGCGGTATTTGTCGAAATACGCATCGGCCATCGTGCCGGAGCGCAGCTTGAACCGGCCCGTCAAGCGCGAGATCGCGTTGATGTCGGCGGCCAATGCGGTGTCGCGCATGTGTCCTCCTGCAAATTCAATAATGCGTCACGATCTTCGTCATGTCCGGCCGCACGCGCTCTTCGAGGGGTTGCGCCGGATGGCCGATATAGATGAATCCCGCGATGCGTTCGCCGGGCTTGAGGCCGAGTTTTTCCTTCACGCGCAGATTGTAGGCCGGCCATTCGGTCAGCCAGTTGGCGACGAAGCCCAGCGCATGCGCCGCGATCAGCAGGGTCTGGCAGACCGCGCCGGCGGACAGCACCTGCTCCCATTCCGGGATCGGGATCGCCTCGCGGGTGCGGCTGACGACGCCGATCACCAGCGGCGCGCGCAGGAAGCGATGGCGCTCGGTGTCCAGCCGTTCCGGACTGGCCTGCGGCTCGGATTCCCGGATCGCTTCGACCAGCACCTCGCCGACGCGGCGGCGGGCGTCGTCCTCGAACAGGATAAAACGCCAGGGGAACAGCTTGCCGTGGTCCGGGACCCGCGCGGCGGCGGTCAGGATCGCCTCGACCTGGGCCGGCGACGGTCCGGGTCCGGTCATGGCCTTGGCCGAGCCGGAGCGGCGCGACAGCAGCAGGTCCAGCGCGTCGGGTGCGGGACGGTTGAGGGCGGGGGTTGCGGAATCCATCGCGGGCCTATGCGGGTTCAAGGGGGTTGCCGAGGCTTGTTCGCGACTTACTTAAGGGAAAAGGGCGGGGGCCGCACCCATTTTTGGGCGCCGTCATGCGCTTCGCGCGTTCCTTTGATAGAATCGATCCGCCGCTGCTATAAGGCGGCAACCGGGAGAGATCATGGCCGTCATTCGCGAAAAGCTCGCCATCTGCGACCCCATCTGGGAAGCCCTGCGCGAGCAGGCCGAGACCCTGACCGAGCGCGAGCCGGCGCTGGCCAGCTTCGTCCACGCCACCGTGCTCAAGCACGACCGGCTGGAGAACGCGCTGTCCTATCACCTGGCCAAGAAGGTCGGATCGGAAGACCTGTCGCCGATGATGACGCGCGAGATCTTCGAGGAGGCGATGGCCGCCGATGCCGGGATCGGCGCCGCGGTGCGCGCCGACCTCTCCGCCGTATTCGACCGCGATCCGGCGTGCAAGGCGCATCTGGAGGCGTTCCTGTTCTACAAGGGCTTCCATGCGCTGGAGACCCACCGCATCGCGCACTGGCTGTGGACCCAGGGCCGGCAGTCGATGGCGCGCTATTTCCAGAGCCGGGTGTCGGAGAAGTTTGCGGTCGACATCCATCCCGCGGCGCGGATGGGCAAGGGCATCATGATCGACCACGCGACCGGCGTGGTGATCGGCGAGACCGCGGTGGTGGAGGATGACGTCTCCATCATGCAGGACGTGACGCTGGGCGGCACCGGCAAGGAGAACGGCGACCGCCACCCGAAAGTGCGGCGCGGGGTGCTCATCTCGCTCGGCGCCAAGGTGCTCGGCAATATCGAGATCGGCGAGTACAGCCGCGTCGGCGCGGGATCGGTGGTGCTGAAAGCGGTGCCGCCGGGCTGCACCGCCGTGGGCGTGCCCGCGCACCTGACCAATTGCGCGGGCGGTGACCGCCCGTCGCAGGAGATGAACCAGGTCATCGACGAGACCGGCTAAAAGGCGTCCAGCAGCTTCAGCGCCGTCAGCGCGACCGTCACCATCGGCTTGCGCAGCAGCGGGCCGCCGGGGAATGTGCGCGGCGGCACGCGTGCCAGGATGTCGAAGCGCTCGGGTCTGCCCATCGCCACCTCGGCCAAGGCCTTGCCGCCCAGCACCGCGAGCGCGACGCCATGACCGGAATAGCCATGGCCGAACAGCACGCGTTCGCCGAGCCGGCCGAAATGCGGCATGCGCGTGCGCGTGATGCCGACCGTGCCGCGCCAGGCGTAGTCGATGGCGATGTCCTTCAGCGCCGGAAACGTCTTCAACATCCGCGGCCGCACCAGCGCGGCGATATCGGACGGCGGATTCCAGTAGCTCTCGCGCCCGGCATAGATCAGCCGGCCGTCGGCGCTCTTGCGATAATAGTCGAGCACATGCCGCGTATCGGCGACGGCGGCGTCGAGGGGCAGGATCTGCGCATTCCGATCCTCGCCGAGCGGCGCGGTGGCGATGAGGAAGCTCTCGACATGCGCGATAAAGGGCGCGAGTTGCGGCGCCAGCGCGGCGCCGAACGCATCGGCGGCCAGGATGATCCGGTCGGCGCGGACGGAGCCGCTATCGGTGCGGACGGTGTCGCCGTCGATGGCGCGGGCGGGGCTGTTCTCGTGGATCGTGGCGCCCGCTTGCGATGCCAGGGCCGCGAGGCGGCGTGCGAATTTCAGGGGATGCAGGTGGCCGCCGCCCCTGTCGAGGCGCGCGGCGGGATACGCGGACGTGCCGAGCGCGCGCTGCACGTCCGCGCCGTCCAGCATGCGGGCTTCGCGGTAGGCGTAATTCGCCGCCAGATATTCGGTGTCCTCGGCGAGATGGCGCGCGGCGCGTGCGTCATGCGCGGCGATCGCCAGGCCGCGCTTGAGGTCGCAATCTTCGCGCGCCAGATCGAAGACGAGCGCACGCGCTTCTTCGCTGAGCGACCACAGATCGCGGGCGTGCTGGAGGCCGAGCCAGGATTCGAGTTCCACCTGCTCCTTGCGGTGGCCGGGATGGATCTGGCCGCCATTGCGGCCCGACGCCGCGAAGCCGGCGCTTTGCGCCTCCAGCAGCACCACGCGCGCGCCGGCCTGTGCCGCGTGCAGCGCCGCCGACAGGCCGGTATAGCCGCCGCCGATGACGCAGATATCGGCCGTCGCATCGCCGGGCAGCGGCGCGCCCGGTGCGGCGCTCGGCGCGCTCGCCGCATAATAGCCCTGAGGTCCCATGCGCCGTGCTTGCGCGAGGCGGTGCGGCCAGGTCAAGTGCGGCCTTGACCGGCTTTCCCGCCCGTGCGAGTGGATCGCATCCCTTATCGGAGAACGCCGTGACCCGCAGCGAAATCTGGCGCCTGGAAAAATATCTGCGCAACCTGTTCCGTCTCGACACGATCACCATCGTGGAGCGGCCCAAGCAGGCGGATTCGGTCGAGGTGCAGGTCGCCGGCGAATTCGTCGGCGTGATCTTCAAGGACGAGGAAGACGGCGAGACCTCCTACGCCTTCAACATGGCGATCCTCGAGATGGACCTGCCGGAGCCGCCGGCCAGCAGAACCTAAGCGGCCGCCGCGTCGCGGATCGCACTGAGGAAGACGACGCCGAATTCCTTGAGCTTCTTGGCGCCGACACCGTTGACCTCCGCGAATTCCGCGTCGGTCTGCGGGCGGCGCTGCGCCATGTCGGTCAGCGTGCGGTCGGAGAAAATCACATAGGCCGGCACCCGCCGCTGTTTGGCGAGGCGCATGCGCAGGGTCTTGAGCGCGGTCAGCAGCGAATCGTCGTCGCCGTCGAGCGGTGCCGCCGCCGGACGCTCCTTGCGGTCGGTCTTGCGCGCGACATGCGGGCGGTAGCGGAACGTGCCGCCGCCGGCCGCCAGGGCGCGGCCCTTGTCGGTGATCGCCAGTCCGCCATAGCCCGCGACGTCGAGATGCAGGAGGCCGGCGCCGACCATCTGGCGGATCAGCGTCTGCCATTCCTCCCGTTTGCGCCCGGCACCGGCGCCGAACGCGGCGATGCGGTCATGGCCGGCGGACAGGACCTTCTCGTTCTGCTGGCCGCGCAGCACGTCGACGATGTGCACGGCGCCGTAACGCTCGCCGGTCTGGCGCATGACGGCGAGGACGGCGCAGGCGTCGGCGGTGCCGTCGGCCAGCGTGCCCGGTTCGAGACAGAGGTCGCAATTGCCGCAAGGCTCGGCCTGCTCGCCGAAATAGCCGAGCAGCAGCCGGCGGCGGCAGGATGGCGCCTCGCAATAGGCGAGCAGCGCGTTCAGCCGCTGGTGTTCGCGGCGCTTGCGGTCGTCGCCCGCGTTCTCGTTGTCGATGAACATGCGGCGCATGCGGATATCGGCGAGGCCGAACAGCATATGCGCCTCGGCGGAGGCGCCGTCGCGGCCGGCGCGGCCGATCTCCTGGTAGTAGGCTTCGAGACTGCCGGGCAGATCGGCATGGAAGACGAAGCGCACGTCGGATTTGTCGATGCCCATGCCGAAGGCGATGGTCGCGACCATCACGATGGCGGGCTCGGTCATGAAGGCGTTCTGGTTGGCGTCGCGCTGCTCCTTGTCCATGCCGGCGTGATAGGCGAGGGCGCGGATGCCGTGCCCCGTCAGGAACGCGGCGGTGTCTTCGGTCTTCTTGCGCGAGAGGCAGTAGACGATGCCGCTGGCGCCGCGATGGCGGCCAAGGAAGGCGAGAAGCTGCTTCTTGCCGTCCTGCTTGGCCTCCACCGCCAGCTTGATGTTGGGGCGGTCGAAACCCAGCACGATCATCTCCGCCTCGCCGTCGAACAGCCGGGCGGCGATGTCGGCGCGGGTGACTTCGTCCGCGGTCGCGGTCAGCGCGACGATGGGCACGCGCGGGAAGAGTTCGCGCAGGCGCGACAGCGCCTCGTATTCCGGACGGAAGGCCGGTCCCCATTGCGAGATGCAGTGCGCTTCGTCGACCGCGATCAGGCGGACGTCGAGCCTCGCCAGCGCCTCCAGCATGCGTTCGGTCATCAGCCGCTCCGGCGCGAGATAGAGAAGCCGCGTCTGGCCGGTCGCCGCGCGCCGCCAGGCGGCGACATTCTCCTCGCGCGGCTGGGAGGAGTTGATGCTGTCGGCGGCGACGCCGGCGAGGCGCAGCGCCGAGACCTGGTCCTGCATCAGCGCGACCAGCGGCGAGACCACGATGCTGAGCCCGCCCAGCACCAGCGCCGGCACCTGGTAGCACAGCGACTTGCCCGAGCCGGTCGGCATCACGGTCAGGACGTTGCGCCCGGCGAGCAGCGCGTCCATCGCCGCCTCCTGACCGGGCCGGAAGGCGTCGAAGCCGAAAACGTCCTTCAGGGTCTGGTGTTTTGCGTCGCGCGGAATCATGTCCAGAACTTGGCGCACCGGCAGGCCGGGAGCAACGCTTGAGCGCCTGCCGCAATGCGCCCATACTACGCCATCGTGTCGCCTTTGACGGTTCTCAACCGGCAGCGTTTCGTCATCTTGGCCGCGCTGGTTCTGGCCGCGGCGGCTTTTTTGTTTCTTGCCCTCCACGGCCGTGCCGTTCCGGTGGGTGCGATCTTCCTGAGCGTAATTTCGCTGGCCGCCGCGTTCGCGGTGGCGTTCCTGCATCTTCGGCACATGGCCCTGGCAGCGGTCGCGACCGCGGCGCCATTGCCGGGAATGTTCGCGGCGGGTCCGTTCGCCGTCGATCATGGTCTCGACATTGCGGGCTTGCTGGCCGTGTACGGCTTCGCGACGGTCGCCGGCGCGGTGCTGTGCAGCGGCATCGTGACCGTCATCCTTGCCGGACGTGACGGGGCGGAGGCGGCCTTTGTCTCGCCTCCGCGGTTGCTGCCTGCCCTGGGTGCGGCGGTGCTGGTGGCCGTCGTGCTCGCCATCGGCTGGCTGTTTCGCGAAGCGCGCGGCCTGGCATTCGCGATGTCGGCGGAAATGATGGCGAGCGCCGTCTCGGTGATTCTGTTTATCGGGTTCGGCGCAGCGACGTTGCCGTTCAGCGAGACGGCGATCACGCAGGTCAACCGGGCGCGGGAGCGGCGCGGACGGCGGCTCGGGCTGATGACCCTGGTGGTCGAGCCGCGTTGGGGGATGAGCCTGAGCGGCGTGGCGCTGGTGCTTGCGGTGCTGGGCGCGTTCGGCGCCGGGTCGGTGCTGGCGAAGAACGGTCTGCTGGCGGAGCCGGCTTATTGGCTCGCGACGGCCGTGGTCGTTTTCGGAGTGGTTTTTGCGATCAGCCGCGACGGGCGCGAAGCGGTGGGCGCATCGCTGGCCCTGGCCGTGTCGATCGCGCTGGGCGTGTGGCTTTGGGGCAGGGCGGTGGGACATGTGACGCCGCTGCCATTCCTGGACATCCTGGCCGCGGCGGCCGCGGCGCTGCTGGTGGCGCTGGACCTGCTGGATCGCGCGCGGCGCTATCGCGCGGCGGGCGATGCGCCCCTCGTCGCGCGGCTCCGCGCCATCGAAGATGACGCCATGCCCGCCCTGTTCGGCTGCGGCGGCGCGGCGGCGGCCATGGCGCCATGGATCGTGCTGCACGGATCGCTGGCGACTCTGGCGGCGCTGTTCGCCCTTGGCGGCGGCGCGGCGCTGGTGCTGGCACCGGCCCTCGCCACCGCGCTCGAAACGCTGCTGCGCCGCCGGATGTCGGTCGAGGACCTCTACGGCCGCGGCTGAGCCGCCGGCTCGGCCGGCGGCTTGCGGAAGGCGGCGATCAGGTTGTCGATGCTGTCGGCGATCTCATGCCAGCGCGCCAGATGGGCGCGCTTGAAGCGATAGGACAGCGCGACCTTGCGGTCGATGGGCATGTCGCGCAGGCAGCTCGGGCTGGGCACTTCGGGCGAGAAGCGCACACAGCGCAGCACCATGGGCCCGGCCGGCGTCTGCCCGACGAACAGGTCCTCGCTGCGATAGCCGGAATCCTCGCGGAAGGTGTACTGGGTCAGCCCGAACGGACCGGGGACGCCCTTGGGATCGGTGACATAGGCCATGTAGATGCGCGCCAGGCGGTCGGCCTCCGGCCGGTTCACTTCCTCGTCGCGGATCAGGAGGTAGACCACCGGCGAGTCCGGCGTGTTGCCGGAGAAGTTCGCCGCCTCCCCATTCGACCAGCCGGCGAGATCGGGCAGGATCGCGAACAGGGAAAGCTCCTTGCGGGCGCCGCCCTGGCGGCTGCTCTCATAGCGCAGGTAGTTGGCGGGTATCCAAAGCTTTAGGCCGTGGACGCGCAGAGCGACGAGATCGGTGCGCGCGGTGGGTACGGCCTGCTCCTCCAGGAAACTGGGGGCGGCCGGCACCAGGTAGTAAAGCAGCACCAGCGCCGAAAGCACAAAGGTGACAAGGAAAACACCGAGCGGGATCAGCCAGCCGGAGCGCTTGCGGATCGTGCCGTCGGTATCGGAGTAGGTCATTGCCATCCACACGCGATCCTTCGGATTCGCGCTCTTGCTACTTAACATGGGGCCGACGCATATCCGTTGCGGCGCTCTGGCTCTGCTAGCTGATTCTCGCGCTGCGTGGCGCAAAAGCATCTACGTGGCCGATCTGCCGCAGGCCGCAAGCGCGACAAAGCCGGATCAATCGGTTCGGCCCCGCTTCAAGGCGGGACGGCGGCTCCTGTTCCACAGTCGGGCGTATCAAATCGGAACGAAATGCGCCGGCAAAGGCGCCGTTTTCGAGGCATGGCGCCTGCACAGGCTGGAGGGCACAGGGCTGGTGGGGACGTTTGCGTGTACAGGGACATCTTCTTGGTGGCGTTCGCGACGCTGGCGGGGTTCACCGCTTCGGGAATTCTGGCCAATCTCTATCGGCTGATCGCGCAAAAACCGGTCTCGACGACCGGGCGCATCGGCTATCTCGCGGTCATGGTCGTGGCCGGCCCGAACGTGCTGTTCGAGAACGCCGCCACATCGTTCCGGGCCAAGGACTGCTCCAGCTTCGCCTTCTGGCTCGCGGCCGCGATTTCCGGCTATTGGAGCTTCGCGCTGGGCATGTTCATCGTCGAGGTCTGCCTGGTGATCAAGTAAAACGGGCAACCGTCAGCGGCCGAGTTCCAGGCCCCTCATGTCGTCCGCCTTGCGCCATTCCTCCAGCAGTCTGATGAACGCGATCGAACCCAGGCCGTAGGAGCCGTTGCGGGCGGCGAGCGGCGAGGGCTTGCCCTCGTTGTTGTAGTAGCCGGGCGTGCACTCCTCCTGGAAGCGCCGGCGTTGCAGCGCCGATCTGACGATCGTGTCGATCCAGGCGGTCTCGGCCTCTTCGGAGGCTTCGACGACCGTCGCCTGGCGGTCCTGCGCGGTCTTGACGATATAGGCGAGGTGCCTGGCCTGCTCGTTCAGCATGTGCGGGAAGTTGGCGGTGAAGCCGGACTGGGTGTTCGAGAAGATGAACACGTTGGGGAAGCCGCGCGCGTGCATGCCGTGCAGGGTGGCGACGCCGTCCTTCCACTTGTCGGTCAGCGACTGGCCGCCGCGGCCATACAATTCGTAGCCCGAGCGGCGCGTATACGACGTGCCGACCTCGAAGCCGGTGCCGTAGATCAGGCAGTCGAGTTCGTATTCCTTGCCGTTCGCCACCACGCCCTTGGGTGTGATCCGCTCGACGCCTTTGCCGTCGGTGTCGACCAGTGTGACATTGGGGCGGTTGAAGGTGTCCAGATAGTCGTCATGGAAGCAGGGACGCTTGCAGAACTGGTTGTAATAGGGCTTGAGCGCCTCGGCGGTGGCCTTGTCGCGCACGATCTGCCCGGCGCGGGCGCGGACCTGCTCCATCTTCTTGAAGTCGGCGAGCTGCATGGTCGTCGCCAGGTCGACCGTGCCGCCGGCCTCGTTCTGCTTGCGCATCAGCGCCAGCATGTTGCCGATGATGTCGGTCCAGCCGTCGTTGACGAGGTCTTCCGCCTGCGGCACGCCGGAGACCAGCGCGTTGAAATTGTCCATCCGCGCCTGCTGCCAGCCCGGCTGCAGCGACGTGGCCCACGCCGGATCGGTCGGGCGGTTGTTGCGCACGTCGATCGAGGACGGCGTGCGCTGGAAGACGTAGAGATGCCTGGCGCCGGCGCCCAGATGCGGCACGCATTGCACGGCGGTGGCGCCGGTGCCGATGATGCCGACGACCTTGTCCTTCAGGCCGGTCAGGTTGCCGTTGGAATCGCCGCCCGTATAGGCGTAGTCCCAGCGGCTGGTGTGGAAGGCGTGGCCCGCGAAGCTCTCGACGCCGGGAATGCCCGGCAGCTTTGGGCGGTGCAGCGGGCCGTTCGCCATCGCCACGAAGCGGGCCTTGATGGCGTCGCCCTTGCTGGTCTCGATGATCCAGCGCTTGGCGTCCTCGTCCCAGCGCATTTCGGTGACTTCGGTCTGGAACAGGGCGTTGCGGTAGAGATCGAACTTCTCGCCGATGGCGCGGCTGTGTTTGAGGATCTCCGGCGCGCTTGTGTATTTCTCGACCGGCATGACGCCGAGTTCTTCGAGCAGCGGCAGGTAGACATAGCTCTCGATATCGCAGGCGGCGCCGGGGTAGCGGTTCCAGTACCAGGTGCCGCCGAAATCGCCGCCCTTTTCGATGATGCGGATGTCGTGGACGCCGGCCTGGCGCAGGCGCGCGCCCGCGAGCAGGCCGCCGAAGCCGCCGCCGATGACCACGACTTCCACCGCATCGGTAAGCGGCGCGCGGGCGGCGGGCGCGACATAAGGATCTTCGAGATAATGGGCGAAGCGGCCCTTCATCTCGACATATTGGTCGTTGCCGTCGCGGCGCAGGCGCTTGTCGCGCTCGGCCAGGTATTTGCGCTTCAGCGCATCGGGATCAAAGCCCAGCTCGTCGGTGGGCGAGATCGCTTCGAATGCCATGCGCGTGCCTCCAGCGGATCTGACATATTGTCAGTATCCGAAAGCGGTTCACAAAAGGCCAGCGAAATATTCGAATATTGGGTACGGATCGCGCTGCTACGGCAACGGCTCGGCGGGGAAGAAGCGGAAATAGGGGCCGGCCTCCTCGATCACGCGGGCGAAGGACGGGCGTCCGCATAGCCGCTCCAGATAGGCGGCGGTCTTCGGGAAATCCTGCGTCAGCGGCGCGACCTTGTCGGCATAGTAAAGCGACGGTGCCGCGGCGATATCGGCCAGGGTGAAATCGTCGCCCATCGCCCAGCGCGCGCCGATGTCCTGCTCGACGATGGCGCAGGCCGTGCGCAGCTGCGCGCGCGCCTCGTCGACGCCGAACAGGTCGCGCATGCCGGCGGGACGGATGCGGTCGCCGACGATCTTCTGCATCGGGGTCATCACATAATTGTCGAAGAACCGGTCGCGCATGCGCGCCTGGCGGGCGCGATCCGGATCGGCGGGAACGAGCCTGGAGCGGCCGGGATAGTGCCGGTCCAGATACTCCACGATGATCGTCGCCTCGGGCACCAGCCAGTCGCGCGACGTATCCTGCAGCACGGGGAACTTGCCCAGCGGCCAGACCTTCAGGAACGCCTCGCGCGCCGCCGGATCGCCGAGGTCGACGATGACGGGCTCGAACGGCGTGTCGTTCTCGTAGAGCGCGATCAGCGCCTTCCAGCAATAGGATGCCAGGGGATGGAAAAAGAGCCTGGGCGTCACACCATCCTCCGTCAGCCCTTGTGGTCGAACTCGGTGTCGATCACGAGCTGGATCGGATCCTTGAAGAAGGCGCCGATGTCGAAATCGGCAGGATTATCCATGCCTCGGCATGGATGCCGATGACGTGGCCCATCACCGGTCCGCCGGCGAAGCCGGGACCGGCGCCGACCAGCGTCACGTCGAAGGTGAGCGGCACGGTCTTGCCCTTGAGGGTGAAATTGCCGTCGACCTTGCCGTGGGTCGCGTCGGTCGGCCGGAACGCGGTGGAAACGAAGGTCGCGTCGGGGAATTTGTCGGAGAGCAGATATTTCTGGGCGATATCGGCCGCGAAATTCGGGACATTGGTGGCGATCGAGCCCGTCTTGACGGTGGCGCTGAGCTGCGACTTGGCGATGGCCGCCGGATCCCAGATCAGCTTGCCCGCGACCTGGTCGAAGCGGAAGACGCTGAACGAAAAGCCCAGATGCGAGACCCTGGCGATGACGCCGGCATGATTGCCGTCCAGCGTGTATTCGCCGGCCACCGCCTTGGTGACATCGGCGCCGCCATGCGGGATCACCATGGGCGCGTCGGCGGCAAAGGCGGGCGCGGCGAAGGCAAGGGCGGCGCAGAGCAGCAGGCCGTTTCGCATCGATCTCATCCTTCGAAGCCGATCCGCATCGTACGCCGGAAACGGAGCACGCCAGAGTCAAATGCCCGCGCCAACGCCCGCGCAGGGTAAAGCCTCTCCCACTTTCGCGGGAGAGGCTGGTACCGTCACAGCACGGTGAGCATGCCCGCGACGAGCGGGTGGCGCACGATATCGGCGTCGCCCAGCCGCACCACGGCGATCTCCGGAACGCGTTCGAGGCGATCGGCGATGTCGCCGAGGCCGGACAGGCCGCGGAGAAGGTCGGTCTGGTCCGGATCGCCGGTCAGCACCATCGTCGAGCGCCAGCCCAGGCGCGTCAGCAGCATCTTGAGCTGCGTGTAGGTGCAGTTCTGCGCCTCGTCGATCACGACATAGCAATCGGACAGGGTGCGGCCGCGCATATAGGCCACCGGCGCGATCTCGATCACGCCATCGGCCAGAAGCGCCTTGAGACGCTTGGTGCCCAGGCGCTCGGTGAGCGCGTCGTAGAGCGGACGCAGATAAGGCGCCAGTTTCTCGTTGAGATCGCCGGGAAGGAAGCCGAGGCTTTCGCCTGCCTCGACCGCGGGACGCGACAGGACGATGCGGCCGCAGCGCCCGGCTTCGAGCGCTTCGACGGCTTTGGCGATGGCGAGGTAGGTCTTGCCGGTTCCGGCGGGGCCGAGCGCAAGGACGACGTGGCGCTCCTCGATGGCGTCCAGCAGGAGCTGCTGGGTCGGGCTCATCGCCCTTATGTTCTTCACGTATTTGCGGTCGCGAGGCTCTTCCGTGTCGCGCGGGTTCCAGCCGCGGGAGGGAAAGGGATGGACGTTTTCGGATTCCTGGAATTCGCGGGTCTTGTAACGCGGAGAACGCTTGGCCATGGAGTCTCCCTGGTCAGGAACAAAACGCTGAGGTTGATGGTGCGGCGGGCGTGTGTGGAAGGGCGGACTTCAGTGCCCCGGTATTCGAGGAATGACGTGCATAGCTGCACTAAATCAGGCCCCCAACGTCGTCGAATCACGCTCCGACAAGAAAAACGTAACAGGGATTGTGCGACTGCAATGTGAAATCTGTGGACGGATTACCTGCGCCGCTCGTCAGCCGGCGCGGATGTGCCCGGCGATCGAGACGATGGCGTCGACGAGGTCGATCAGGCGCGCCGCGTATTGCTCCGGGATCGCCAGGCGCGCATCGCCGCCGAGGAAGGCATCCTCCAGCGTGTCGAGCAGCGCGATCAGGCGCAGGTGGTGGATGCCGAGCGCGCTCTGGATCGGATCGGTGACGACGCCGGCGAAGGCGGCGGCCGTGGCGCTGGCGGCGAGCACTGCGCCGGCGACGGTGAAGGCCGCGACGCCGCCGATCTTGGCGCCCAGCGCTTGCGCGAGAGCGGGGCCGAGCGTGAGGACGCCCGGTGTCGCCTGGTGCAGGAACGTGGCGCCGGCGCCCATGGTCACGGCGGCGCTGACGATCTCGCCCGCCGCGCCCCGCGCGTTGAGATAGATCGCGATCTGCTCGGCGAGCTTGCGGTCCATCATGAGGCGCTTGTCCTCGCCCCATGGACCGTTGAGGATGCCGAGCGCGCCGTCGAGGCGCTTGTCGCCGAGGATCTCGACCGCCAGCGCATCGTGGAACGACGGCTCGCCCGTGCCGACATAGGGAAGCTCGAGCAGCTCGACGATGAGGCGGCGTTCGATCTCCCGCGCGACGCTGGTGCGGAAGAAGATCTCGCGGCTGCGGACCCATTCGGCCGTCTGCCGGCGGCCCGCGAGCTTCAGGATCGCGGCGGCGGCGTTGAGCCCGATCTGCGGGCCGGCCAGCGCGGCGTTGAGCGGCGCCCGCCACAAATCGTGGCCGAAGGCGTGGCGATGGGTCCCGAGCGCGGCGCGGAACGAGAAGGTGCTTTCGACGAAGGCGGGGACGCGCGAGCGGCGCTTGCGGAAATAGGTCCGAATCGCGTCCTCGACGATGCTGCGCGCCAGGGCGCTGTCGAGCGCCGGCAGGTGCGAATCCGGAAGCGGTGCCATGGCGCGAAGTATGCCCGCGAACGCTCGCCTTCGCAAAAGTCCCCTGTCACAATGCCGCCGCAAAACGTCGAGACGGAATGCCATGCCGATCTATGCCCTGGACGATGCGACGCCCGAGCTTCCGGCCGAGGGCGATTACTGGGTCGCGCCGGACGCGGTGCTGGTCGGCAAGGTGCGGCTGCTGAAAGGCGCCAGCATCTGGTGGGGCTGCGTGCTGCGCGGCGACAATGACTGGATCACGATCGGGGAGAACTCGAACGTCCAGGACAATTCGGTGATCCATGCCGATCCGGGACAGCCCGTGACGGTCGGCGCGAACTGCACCGTCGGCCATCGCGCGATCCTGCACTCGACCACGGTGGAAGACGGTTCGCTCATCGGCATGGGCTCGACCCTGCTGAATCGCTCGCGCATCGGGAGGGATTGCCTGGTCGGCGCCAATTCGCTGGTGACGGAGGGAAAGCAGTTCGACGATGGCATGATGATCCTCGGCGCGCCGGCGCGCGCGGCGCGCAAGCTGAACGAAATGGAACTGGCGGGACTGAAGATGTCCGCCGCCGGCTATGTCCACAACCATCGGCGCTTTGCGCGGACCTGCGTGCTTCGAGGCCCGGCTTCGCCGGGCACCTCAGCATGACGAATTGCGGGAATGCGCCATCCTGGGGTGCTCCGCGAAGCGGAGCCTCGAAGGATGCGCAATCTAGCCCGCCTTGGCGACGGGGTCGTGCTGGGCGGACCAGACGCGGCGGATGCGGGTGTCGGATTCGGGGCCGAAGTTGAACCAGGCCGCCTTGTTGTGCGTCGCGTCGACGACGAACAGCATGTCCATCTTGCCCATTTTCTGCACCAGCGTGTTGCGGATCTGGTTGATGCCCATGTCGCTCGACAGCAGCCAGGCCTGCGGCATCAGCGAATAGGCGGGCCCGAGGTTGAAGATCTCTTCCTCCAATCCCGCGATGGAGCGCGACTTCATGTCGGCGATGACGACGAAGCGGGCGCGTTCGCCGCTGCGCGGCTCGTCATTGCTGCGCCCGAAGGTCGGCTGGACGACCTCTTCGTCCAGCTCGACGCCGCTGGCGGTGACGAATTTGCCGGTGGCCGAGGGACCTGTCGGGGTGGGAGCCGGAGCGGCCGGCATGAACAGGCGCACCAGCCGCGGATTCTCGCCGGCCGGCGCGAAATTTGACCTCGGCGCCCGGCGCCACCAGCGAGTGCGGCGCAAGCCGTCCCTCGGCGACGAAGGATTGCATCTGCTCGAGCGTATAGGGGCCGTAGGCGCGGCCACCGACGCTGATGGACCAGGTTTCCGTCATGACGGTCGAAGCTTCCTTAGCTGCGCCCAACCTAGAATTAAATAGTTACCCAAGCCTTGCTGCGGGCGGCACGGCGCCGGAGAATTGGGCCAGAAAACATGAGGAAACGCCGATGGCCGACTATGAATTCTGCAAAGTGGAGCGCGAGGGACGGCTGACCATCGTCACCCTGAACCGTCCCGAGGTGATGAACGCGCTGCATGCCCCGGCCCATGACGAATTGGGCGCGGTGTTCGACGCCTTCGCCGCCGACCCGGAACAATGGGTCGCTATCGTGACGGGCGCCGGCGACCGCGCTTTTTCCGCCGGCAACGACCTGAAGGTCACGGCGGCCGGCGGCGGCAGCGCACGGCTGCTGCCGGCGAATCTCGGCCGGCTTCGGCGGACTGGTCGGCCGGTTCGATCTCGACAAGCCGCTGATCGCGGCGGTCAACGGCGTCGCCATGGGCGGCGGCTTCGAGATCGCGCTCGCCTGCGACATCATCCTGGCGGCGGACAGCGCGGTGTTCGCGCTGCCGGAGCGCCGGGTGGGACTGGCGGCGCTGGCCGGCGGGCTGCATCGCCTGCCCGCGCGAGATCGGCACCAAGCGCGCCCTGGGCATGATCCTGACCGGCGGCGGGTCGGCGCGGCGGAGGGAAAGGAACTGGGGTTCGTCAACGAGGTCGTGCCGAAGGCCGACCTGATGACGCGCGCCAAGGCGCTGGCGCAGCAGATCATGGAACTGTCGCCCATGTCGGTGCGGGCGTCCAAGCAGGCCGTCTATCGCGGCTGAACGAAGCCTCGATCGCCGATGCGCTCAAGAACAGAACACCTATCCGGCGATCGCCGCGATGTATCGCAGCGAGGATCTGCGCGAGGGACCCAAGGCGTTCGCGGAGAAGCGGCAGCCGCAATGGAAGGGAAATAAGTGTGGAAGGGAAAGTAAGTGTCATCCCCGGCCGAACGCGCGGAGCGGCGTGAGGGAAGGGGACCCAGGCGCCGGCAACCTGTGCAGGATTTCGACACCTGGTCCCCTTCCCCTCGCTTCGCTCCGGGGATGACAGCGGTAGCGTTTACCGAAACGCCGGTTCGTGAAGCTGCGCAGCTTGCGCGAATGGAGCGTGCCGGCGCGGGCTTCCTCGCGCATGTATTCCAGCGCCTTGATGCCGATCTGCAGGTGCTGGCTCACGCGTTCCTCGTAGAACGCGTCCGCCATGCCGGGCAGCTTGATCTCGCCATGCAGCGGCCGGTCGGACACGCAGAGCAGCGTCCCATAGGGCACGCGGAAGCGGTAGCCGTTGGCGGCGATGGTCGCCGATTCCATGTCGATGGCGATGGCGCGCGACCTGGTTGAAGCGCATGGCGAGGTCGTCGAAGCGCAGCTCCCAGTTCCGGTCGTCGGTCGTCACCCACCGTGCCGGTGCGCAGGCGCTCCCTTCAGCACCGTGCCTTTCAGCCCCGTCAACCGCCGTCACCGCCTGCGCCCAGCGCAAGCTGCACCTCGCGATGGTCGGCACCGGGATGGCCAGCGGCAGCACCGCGTCCAGCACATGGTCGTCGCGCAGATAGGCGTTCGCCAGCACGTAGTCGCCCAGCCGCTGGCTGCCGCGCAAGCCGCCGCAATGGCCGACCCATCAGCCAGACATGCGGGCGCAGCACGGCGAGATGATCGGTCACCGTCTTGGCGTTCGACGGACCGACGCCGATATTGATCAGCGTGATGCCTTCGCCGCTCGCCTGCACCAGGTGATAGGCCGGCATCTGCGGCAGCTTGAGCAGCGGCGGCGCCGACGGCTCCTTGCCCTTCGCGGTGATGCGGTTGCCGGGCTCGACGAAGCGCAGTGCCCGGCCCGCATCGATCTCGCCCAGCGCATAGGCGCTGAACTCGTCGATATAGCGCTGGTAGTTGGTGAACAGCACGAAGCTCTGGAAATGCGGCGCGTCGGTGCCGGTGTAGTGGCGCAGCCGGTGCAGCGAGAAATCGGTGCGCTCGGCGGTGAACAGCGCCAGCGGCCCGCTCTCGCGCCCGGTCCAGCGTCCGCCGTCGACCACCGTGTCGTCGGCGGCGTCCAGCCGCGGCAGCGGAAAGTGGCGCGCCAGCTCCAGCCGCTGCTCCGCCGACATCGCCGACGCGGCGCGCTCGACCGCGAAGGTCAGCGGGATCGCGGTGCGGCTTTTGCCGACATAGAGCTCGGCATGGCAGTTGCGGCTCAGCAGCGAAAGCTGCTCGATCAGATAGTCGCGGAACAGCCGCGGCGCCGTGATCGTGGTGCCGTAGAAGCCCGGGCGCGAGACCTTGCCGTAAGCCAGCGTCGTGGTGTTCGGCACCTCCTCGACTTCGACGCCGAGATAGGGATAGACCGGATGCTTCTCCGGCCGTTTGCCGGTGCGCGCGAAGGCCTCGAAGTTCTTCTCGATCTGTGCGATCGCCTCGTCATAAAGACCGATCAGCCGGTCGACCACGTCCGCGGGATTGTCGCAGCGCACCAGTTCGGTGGCGGGGACGTTGCCGGCGCGGGGACCCTGGGCCTCCATCACAGGAACGACGTCCCCACCGGCAGTCTGTCGATGCCAAGATGCGCGGCGACCGACTGGCCGATGTCGGCAAAGGTGCTGCGTTCGCCGATCGGCCCCGGCGCGATCTTCGGGCCGAACGCGATCACGGGAACGAATTCGCGGGTGTGGTCGGTGCCCGTCCAGGTCGGATCGCAGCCATGGTCGGCGGAGAACACGACAAGGTCGTCCGGCCGCAGCAGCGCCTGCAGCTCCGGAATGCGCCTGTCGAACGCCTCCAGCGCACCGGCATAGCCCGCGACGTCGCGGCGATGGCCGTAGAGCGTGTCGAAGTCGACGAAATTGGCGAAGATGATCGCGTCGTCCGGCCCGCGCCTCACATTGTCGAGCATGCGGTCGAACACCTCGTCATTGGCGAACGCCTTTTCGTATTTCGTGATGCCCCTGGCGGCGAAGATGTCGGAGATCTTGCCGATGCCGACCACCTCCCTGCCCAGCGCGGCGTAGCGATCGAGCAGGGTGGGCGCGTGCGGCGGCATCGCATAGTCGTGGCGGTTGCCGGTGCGCTTGAACGCGCCCGGCTTCTCGCCGACGAAGGGCCGCGCGATGACGCGGCCGATATTGTATTCGTCGACCAGCTTGCGCGCGACGCGGCAGCAATCGTAGAGCCGCTGCAGTCCGAAATGCGTCTCGTGCGCCGCGACCTGATAGACCGAGTCGGCCGAGGTGTAGACGATCGGCTTGCCGGTGCGGATATGCTCCTCGCCCAGCGCGTCGATGATCTCGGTGCCCGAGGCATGGCAGTCGCCCAGGATTCCCGGCACGCCGGTGCGCGCGATGAAGGCCTTGGTCAGTTCCGCGGGAAAGGTCGGCACGGTCCGCGGGAAGAAGCCCCAGTCGTAGTCGACCGGCAGGCCCATCATCTCCCAATGCCCGCTCGGCGTGTCCTTGCCGCGGCCGAGTTCGGCGGCGTAGCCGTAACGGCCCACGATCTTGCCCGGCGACGGCATCGACACGTGCGGATCGGCCGCCTCGGCCGCCTTGCCCAGCCCCAGCGACAGGAAATTGGGAATCGCGAGCGTCCGGTGTGCCCGTCCTTGCGCGTCAGTCCTTCGGCGCAGGCCCTGGCGACGTGCCCGAACGTATTCGCGCCCGCATCGCCGAACTTCGCCGCGTCCGGCGCCGAGCCGAGGCCGAAAGAGTCCAGAACGCCGATGACCGCACGCAAGGCGAAATCCCGATGTGAATGACGAGGGCAGGATACAGATTTGTCCGCGCCTGCGGAAATATATACTTCACGCGCGAGATAGAGGGGGACGGCGCAAATGGCAACTCCGATCGAGGACGGCGTGGCGGCGATCCAGGCAGCGCTCCAGGGACGGGCATTCCCGAAGACCGCGCTGGTGCTGGGCAGCGGGCTCGCCCCCATCGCCGACACGATGCGCGGCGCGTTCGACATCGCCTACAGCGACATTCCCGGCTTTCCGGTTCCCACCGTCGCCGGTCATCGCGGCCGGTTGCGCGTCGGCACGATATCGGGGCATCCGCTCGCCTGCCTGCAGGGGCGCTTCCATGCCTATGAGGGCCATCCGCCGCAGGCGATCGCCGTCCCGATCCGCATCCTGCGCCGCCTGGGCGTCGAGCGTCTGGTGCTTACCAACGCGGCGGGCAGCCTGCACGCCGACCGTCCCGCCGGCACGCTGATGATCGTCGAGGACCACATCAACTTCGCCGGGTTCAATCCGCTGATCGGTCCGAACGACGAGAAGATCGGTCCGCGTTTTCCCGACATGTCGAACGCCTATGACGCCGGTCTTCGCGCCATCCTGCACAAGGCCGCGCGCGATGCCGGCGTCGATGTCGTCGGCGGCGTCTACGTCTTCGCATCCGGCCCCAATTTCGAAACGCCGGCGGAGATTCGCATGTTCGCGAAATTCGGTGCCGATGCGGTCGGCATGTCGACGGTTCCCGAGACGCTGGCCGCGGTTCACTGCGGCATGAAGGTCGTCGCGCTGTCGGTAATGACGAATCTCGCGGCCGGACTCGGCGCGGAACCTTTGACGCACCACGAGACGCTCGATGAAGCGGCCAAGGCGCATGCTCGAATCCAATGCGTGCTGCTCGAATTTTTTGCCGCACTTGCGGAACAATCGCTCAACTGAGAAGCGCGCGCCGCGCAACGGCTCATAAAATACCGCGCGCCGATGGAACTGTGCGTTTGTCGACGGCGTGGCAGAATCCACACGCCCACAGTCGCAAATCTGCAAAGGTCGCCTCCTATAGATTGACTTCAGGCGATGTCCGGTCGTGAGATTGCCGCAACGCAAAGTGCCCGTTGGGAGACAAAAGCGGGCGTTTGCGACGTAAGTGGGGACAAGAACACCAGGATCGAAGTGCGTAGACGACGCGGCGTGTCGGATCGGACGCGCCCGTTACAATTTCAATCCATGAGGGGATATCCATGAAAATGCGTACGATGAAGTCGCTTCTATTGGGTGCGAGCGCGCTTGGCGTGGTCGCACCGCTGCTGCTCGCAGGCGGTCCGGCCGTCGCACAGTCGACCGGCACGCAGGTGATCGAGACCGTCACGGTGACGGCGGAGAGAACGGAATCGAACGGCCTGATGAACGCAGCGCCGATCTCGAAGGAACGCTCGACGATCACAAGCGAGTTCCTCAACACACAGACTGCCGGCCAGACGGTTTTCCAATCGCTGAACTTCATGCCGGGCGTGGTCTTCACGAACAACGACCCTTACGGCTCCAGCGGCGGCAACATCCGCATCCACGGGCAGGACGGCAACCACATCTCGCTGACCTTGGACGGTATGCCGCTGAACGACACCGGCAACTACGCCGTCTACACCAACCAGCAGACCGATCCGGAAGTTGTGGACCGGATCAGCGTCAACCAGGGCTCGACCGACGTGGACAGCCCGACCGCGGCGGCCACCGGCGGCGTCATCGCGATCGTGACCGACCGTCCGCATGACGATTTCGGCGCCGAAGCGGTGATCAGCGGCGGTTCCTTGAGCGACCAGCGTTATCTCGGCCGCATCGACACCGGCAAGGTCGGCCCCTGGGATACCCAGGCGTTCGGCGAAATGTCCTATCAGGACTACAACAAGTTCAAGGGACCGGGCGAAGAGCGGAAGTTCCAGTCCAACTTCAAGATTCTCCAGGATCTGGGCCCGACCGGCTGGATCACGCTTTCGGGCCAGTGGAACATCAACCGCAACAATTCCTATTACGCGGAAGACTATGTGCCCAGCACCGCGGGTTTCGCGACGGCGTCCCTGATCGGAACCGCCGATCTCATCAAGAATCCCGCAGGCGGCGGCTATATTGGCAATCCGGCCAACACCACGGCCGCCAATTTCGGCGGCACGGGCTGGGATCGCGACTACCTCGTGAATTGCGCCTACACCGCGCCCGTCAAAGGCGTTGCGGACAACACGATGACGACCTGCGGCAACTGGTACAAGGCCAAGATCAACCCGTCGGACACGGGCAGCCTGCGCGCCCAATCGCTGTGGCACCTGATGGATTCGCTCACGCTGACGGTCGACGCCAACGTGCAATATGTCCTGGCCAATGGCGGCGGCCTCTTCACCTTCAAGGAAAACAGCCCGCAGCTCATCGGCGGCACGTCGGGCGGCGTCGGCACCACGACGACGGCCTTCGGCTGCATCGCCGGCAAGGGCTGCGATCTCAACGGCGACGGCGACCTGCTCGACACGGTCGGCCTCTATCAGCCCAGCACGACCAATACGCGCCGCTGGGGCTTCAACACCTCGCTGATCTACCAGTTCGACGAGAACAACACGGTGCAGGCCGCCTACACGCTGGACTACGGCCTGCATCGCCAGACCGGCACGACGTCGTTCGTCGATCCGGTGAACGGGCCTTTCGATCCCTTCGCCGGTCTGCGGGATCCGGCGCATGAGGTTGTCGGTCCGGACGGCGTGCCGCTGCGCTATCGCGACCGCAAGTCCAAGGCGATCATGAACCAGGCCTCGCTCGACTACGAAGGCAAGTTCTTCGGCGACAGCCTGCTGGCCTCGCTGGGCTTCCGCCTGCCGTTCTTCGAGCGCGACCTCAATCAGTACTGCTATGAGCAGGCCGGCAGCAGCACCGCCTACTGCACCACGCAGACGCCCGCGACGATCAACGCGGACAACACGGTCAGCTTTGCCGGCAGCGCGACGCACTATACGCGGCCGGGATCGACGGTCCGCCGCTATACGCGCTTCCTGCCGCATCTCGGACTGACCTATCTGCCGTTCGGCGCCGAACACCAGTTCTTCGGCTCCTACACGCAGGAAATCGCGGCGCCGCGCACCGACAATCTCTATCAGAGCGTCTGCACGTCGGGCACCAGCCCCTGCACCAGCTATGCGACCTTCGCCAGCACCAAGCCGGAAACCTCGATGACCTATCAGCTGGGCTATCGCTACCTCGGCGAGGACATCCAGGCCGCCGTCATTCTGTGGAACTCGCAGGTCAAGAACCGCATCGTCAGCTCGTTCGACCAGGACACCAACACCTATTTCGATCACAACGTCCCGGGTGTGAACTTCTCCGGTGTCGATCTCGAGGCGAACTACTTCTACAACGAAGACCTCAGCTTCTACGCCAATGCCGGCTACGACCGCGCGCGCATCACGTCGAATATCGCGGTGGGCGGCGGCTTCGCGCAGACGCTCAACAAGCAGCTGTCCGAAACGCCGAAATGGACCTTCTCCGGCCGCAGCCAGTACGCCATCCTTCCCGAACTGCGGTTGGGCCTCGAAGCCAAATATGTCGGCAAGCGCAACCAGACCGAAGACAACAATGCCTATGTCCCGGACTACTACACGCTCAATGCCGATCTCACCTACGATCTCGACAAGCTGGGCGTGACGGGCTCGTCGCTGCGCTTCAACGTCGACAACCTGCTCGACAAGCACTATTTCGGCAGCCTCGGCACCCAGACCTGCTGGACGCCCGTCGCGCCGACGACCAGCGGCTGCACGAGCTATCCTTATGCCTATCTCGGTTCGCCGCGGACGTTCCAGGTCACGCTGACCGCCCGTTACTGAGACGCCGTTCCTCGATCGGCCGGCCGGGAGAAGTCCCGGCCGGCCGTTTTTTTGGGTTTGCAGTTTTGCGCCCGGCGCCGGCCTGGGCGATCATCCGTTGCGATCTTGAGGAGTGTCCGATGCGGACCGCCACGCCGTTTTCGATTCTGCTTTGCGGCATGCTGGCTGCGGCCGGACCGGCTTATGGCTGGGGCGCGAGCGGTCACCGCATGATCGGGGAAGTCGCCGCCAGGGCGCTGCCGGACGAGATTCCCGCCTTCCTGCGCACGCCGGACGCCGCCGCCGCCATCGGGGAATTGTCGCGCGAGCCGGACCGCTGGCGCGGCTCGGGCCTGGTCCACGATTCCGAACGCGACCCGGGCCACTTCGTCGACGGCTCCGACGATCTCAGCGTGCTGGGCGGTCCTTCGCTCAAGGCGCTGCCGCCGACCCGCAGCGACTACGACACCGTGTTGCGCGCCGTCGGCGCCACGCAGTACAAGGCGGGCTATCTGCCATACTCCATCATCGACGGCTGGCAGCAGCTGCGCACCGATTTCGCCTATTGGCGCATCGACACGGCCGGCGTGAAATTCGCCAAGTCGGACGCCGACCGTGCCTGGTTCGCCGCCGACGCCAAGTTGCGGGAGATGCTCACGCTGCGCGATCTCGGCGTCTGGGCGCACTATGTCGGCGACGCCAGCCAGCCGCTGCACGTCTCGTTGCATTACGACATGTGGGGCGACGGTCCCAATCCGCAGGGCTTCTCGGAGGTCAAAGGCCTGCACGCCCGCTTCGAGGGCGCCTTCGTGCGCACGAACATCACCGAGGCGGATATGACGCCGCTGCTGGCGCCGTACCGCGACTGCGCCTGCGCCATCGAGGCGCGCACGGCGGATTATCTGATCGCCAGCGAGTCCCAGGTGGTGCCGCTGTTCACGCTGGAGAAGGCGCATGCCTTCGACTCCGGCACCTCGGACGGCAAGGCCTTCGTCGCGGCGCGCCTCGCCGCCGGTGCGTCGGAACTGCGCGACATGGTGATCGACGCCTGGCGCGCCAGCGCCACCGCCGCCATCGGCTACCACAACGCGCTGGTCGTGAAGGACATCGAGGCCGGCCATATCGACGGCGCGCTACCGGAGCTGCAGGGCAAGGATTGAGGCGCGTCAGGGGTCTTCCTGACAGACCCGACCGCCGATGGGCGGCAGGTAGAGCAGCAGCGCCGCCGCGACATAGGTGGACGAAAACGTGCCGACCACCACGCCGAACAGGATCGCCGCCGAGAAATCCAGCAGGGCAGGCCCGCCGAACAGGAAGAGCGGCAGCACCGCCAGCGCCATCGCGACCGACACCAGCGTGGTCCGCGTCGCGATCTGGTTGGTCGACAGGTTGATCAGATCGCCCAGCGCCATGCGCTTGAACCTGCGCCGGTTCTCGCGAATCCGGTCGAACACCACCACGGTGTCGTTGATCGAATAGCCGGCCAACAGCAGAAGGGCGGCGACCGAATTGATCGAGAAATCGAGCTGCGCCACCGAATAGAGCCCGGCCGTGACGAACACGTCGTGCCCCGTCGCGATCAAAGCGCCGACGCCGAACTGCCATTCGAAGCGCATGGCGACGTAGAACGAAATCATCACCACGGCGAGGATGGTGGCGAACACGCCGTTGCGGAAAAGCTCCTCGCTGACTTTCGGGCCGATCACCTGCGTGTCGCGAAAGGCGAAGTCCGGCCCGAGTTTCTGCCTGATCGACCGCACCACGGTCTCGCCCGACACGCCTTGCGCCGGCTTGGTGCGGATCAGGACGCAGGACTCCACCGGCCGGTCGCAGGAACCGCCGCCCAGATGCTGGACGTTGACGTCGTTGAAGCCGCGGGCGCCGAGCAGGCCGCGCACCGCGCCCACATCGATCGTGTGCGCCGCCTTCGCCTCGATCAGCACGCCCCCCCTCGAAATCGATGCCGAGATTGAATCCCCTGACAAGGATCGACACGACCGCCGCGAGCAGCAGGATCCCGTCGACGGCGAACGCCACATGGCGCCATCCGACGAAGTCGACATTGGTGGTCTCGGGAAGGAAGCGGAGAAGCGGCACGGCGATTCGATCCGGATCAGTGGCGGCCGCGATCAGCGAAAGGCCGTGTGCCAGGAGATTGCGCCTGCGCCATCCGAGGCGAGCGCGTGGATGCTCAGCGCGAGAGCGACCGCCAGCGCCATGGCGAGCGTCGCCGCGGCGTACCCGCTCACATCGCCGTCACGCCGGGCCCGCCTGGGTGCGAGGCGCCTGCGCGGCAGCGGGGCGGGCGGCCGCCCCACGAAGATTCCGGAACCGAAGGGATGCATCGCGGAGCGCTTTCGCCGCCTTCTAGAGGCGGACCGCAGGTTTCGCGCGGAAGCTACGGACGGCGCCATATGAATTCGAGCCCGATCGGCGGCCGAAAAAATCAAGATTCCATAAGACGCGCGGGTGAAGGGGACGGTCTGCCGACCGGAAGGTCGGTCGGGGCGTATGTCGGCCCGATTTTGCCGATGGAAATGGCTCCCCGGGCCGGATTCGAACCAGCGACCAACCGGTTAACAGCCGGTTGCTCTACCGCTGAGCTACCGAGGAACACTGCGCGGACGGGGTGTCTAGCCCGTCCTCCCGCGAATAGAAAGCCCAAACTGACCGCCGCGGAATGGCCGGCTTTTTCGCCGCAAACCCCGCTTTCGCACGGCGCAAGGAAAAAGAGGCCGGGGGTTAGCCCGGCCCCAAGGCGTTGGGTAATGGTGGGGTGTCTTCAAGGGAAGACGGCGGAACTGTGCGCCCGCAGGGTTAATAAAAGCTTAATGTGCCCAATTGTGGGGCAGGTACCCGCAACGGCGCGCACATGACGCGGCAACGGTGATCCGGTGCGGAGTTTGGAGGCCACGCCCGGAATTGAACCGGGGTTCGCGGATTTGCAGTCCGCTGCGTCACCACTCCGCCACGTGGCCTCGTCTTATTCCCAATACCCGGGCGGGTTTGGATGCGGACGCGGCCTATAACAGATGCATGTGCCAGCCGACAACCGCCCCACGAACGGGCCCGCGTTGTCAGGCCTTGAGGCGCCTTCTATAAGCCACCGGTTCCTGGAGCTTTCGAATCGCCATGGCCGATTACGCCGCCCAACGCTTCAACATGGTCGAGACCCAGGTCCGCACCAACGACGTGACCGACACCCGCGTCCAGCAGGTGATGAACACGGTGGCGCGCGAGCGCTTCGTGCCCGCCGCCAAGCGTGCGCTGGCCTATGCCGACGTGCCGGTCGAGGTGGCGCAGGGCCGCTACCTGCTCGATCCGCGCACCTTCGCCAAGATGCTGCAGCTCGCCCAGCTCAAGGGCAGCGACAGCGCGCTCGATGTCGCCTGCGGCACCGGCTATTCGTCCGTCGTCATCGGCCGCATCGTCCGCTCCGTGATCGCGCTGGAGCAGGACGCCGACCTGGTCCGCATCGCCTCCGACATGATCCCTGCCGGCGGCGCTTCCAACGTCACGGTGGTGCAGGGCGGTCTGACCGAGGGCTACAAGGCCAAGGCGCCCTACGACGTGATCTTCATCAATGGCGCGGTGGAGGCGGTGCCCGACCAGCTCCTCGCCCAGCTCGGCGAGGGTGGCCGCCTGGTCGCCGTGTTGCGCGACGGGGGCACAGGGCCGCGCCCATCTCTTCGTGCGCGAGAAGGGCCGCGTCGGCAGCCGCGGCGACTTCGATGCCACGGTTCCGCTGCTCGCCGGCTTCCGCAAGGTGGTTGGATTCGTCTTCTGAAATCCCCATGTGAGGGGCGTGGGTTGGGGGCTCATCTGTTATGAATTTCGACTACCGCATCGCGGCGGCGGCGCTGCTGGCCGCGCTCGTTGCCGTGTCCGCAACGGCGGCGCCGCACAAGGCGCATATCGCCCAGGCGGCCCCGACGGCAACCGCGGCGGACGCCGCTTCGCTGTTGCCGCCACCGCCGACCAAGCCCAGCCTGACGCTCGCCGAAGCGCTGGCCGTCGCTTACGAGACCAATCCGCAGCTCGCCGCCCAGCAGGCCTCGCTGCGCGCCACCGATGAGAATGTCGCGATCGCCAATGGCGGCTGGCGCCCGACGATCTCCGCCGGCGGCACCTATGGCTATCAGCAGTATTACTTCTTCCCGCAGAGCGTGACCGACACCAATGGCAACATCGTGTTCGGGCCGTTCTCGACGATCTCCGCCCATCCGGCGCAGGCGGCGGTCACCGTCACCCAGCCGATCTTCCGCGGCGGCCGCACCGTCGCCGAGATCGGACGCGCCAAGGCGCAGGTCCGCGGCGCCCGCGCCCAGCTCATCGCCGCCGAGCAGACCGTGCTGCTCAGCGCCGCGACCTCCTACATGGACGTGGTGCGCGACACCGCGATCCTCGGCCTGCGCCAGCACAATGTCGAAGTCCTCAAGAAACAGGCGGACGCGACCCAGGCGCAGTTCGACGCCGGCTCGCTCACCCGTACCGATGTGGCGCAGTCGCAGGCGCGCCTGGCCGGGGCGCAGTCCGACCTCACCGCGGCGCAGAGCCAGCTGGCGATCAGCAACGCGAATTTCCTCCAAGCCATCGGCCGCCCGTCCGAGACGCTGGAGAACGATCCCGCGCTGCCGCCGGCGCTGCCCACCGGCATCGACGACGCCACCACCCTGGCCCTGAAGCAGAACCCCCGCCATCGTGCAGGCGCGCGAAGCCGAAGTCGCGGCCGACTATGCGGTGGACGACGCCATCGGTGCGCTCCTGCCGACCTTTTCGGTGCAGGGTCAGTACGGTTACGGCCAAGGCTCGCTGGTGTCGCCGACCGGCACGCTGAACGAATCCCTCGGTCCGCCGCACACGGCCGATCACTTCGTCGCCGTGACCGGCCAGCTCAACGTGCCGATCTACCAGGCAGGCGTGGAGGACGCGACCTTGCGCCAGGCCAAGCAGCTCCACACCCAGGCCCAGCTCACCGTCGCCGTCAACGACCGCGGCGTGCGCGATGCGGTCGCCACCGCCTGGGCCCAGTTCGAGGCGGCCGAAGCCTCCATCGCCTCCAACGAAGCCGCGGTCCGCGCCAATGAGATCGCCTTCGAAGGCGTCTCCAAGGAGCAGTCGGTCGGCGGCCGCACCATCCTCGACGTGCTCAACGCCGAGCAGGAACTCCTGAACGCCTCGGTCGCGCTGGTCAGCGCCAAGCGCGATGCCGAGGTGGCCGCGTTCCAGGTGCTGGCCGCCAACGGCTCGCTCACCGCCAAGGATCTGGGCCTGAAAGTGAACCTCTACGACCCGCTGCTGCACTACGACGACAGCGCGTCAGCCTGGGTCGGTTTCGGCGACTGAGGTCGTGTGCCGCACGCCGGCGCGGACACCGTACCGACAAATGTCATTGCGTTAACGTATTTTTTGCCTTCCGAGGGTCACTGTCTTAAGGTCGAGCGAGCGGTGAGTGCCGCGGTAACCGGAGTTTTCGTCATGGCGTCGAACCCCCAGCATGAACCGACGATGGAGGAGATCCTGGCCTCCATCCGCAAGATCATCTCGGAGGATTCCAGCGAGGCGCCCGCGGCTCCGGCCGCGGCGGAAGCCGATGTCCTGGAGCTGACCCAGGAACTTCCGTCCGAGCCTCCTCCGCCGGCGGCCCCGAAGCCCGCGCCGGTCGCCGTGGCTCCGGCACCCAAGCCCGCCGACGATATCGTGTTCCAGACCATCGAAGAGCCGGCTCCCAAGCCCGCGCCGCCACCGGCAGCTCCAGCCCCGGTCGTCCATGACGACATCTTCTCCGACAAGACGCGCAAGGCGCTCGACGAGACCTTCGCCAAGATTCCCGACGCGGTCGAGCCGCCGGCCCCGCCGCCCGCACCGGCTCCCGCGCTCAGCATCCCGCCCGGCAGCTCGGTCGAGGCGGTGTTCGAGCGTGCCGTCGCGGGCGCCTTCGACCCGGTCCTGCACCAGTGGATGGACGCCAACAAGGCCGACCTGATGGCCGCCGTGAAGCCGCTGATCCGCGAATGGATGGACGAGCACTTCCCCGCGCTGCTCGAAGGTGCCGTCCGCAACGAAGTCGAACGCGTCGTCCGCGCTCGCGGCGGGAAGTAGGGAGTAATCCTCCCCCTTGAAAACGGGGGGTCCGTAGCGGCAGCGTGCGGACGCGGAGCGCAGTGTAGCAGGGTCGATCCGCGCAGCGGATCGGGAGGGGGATGCCGCGACAAATCCCTCCCGGATCGCCTTCGGCGATCCACCCTCCCTTTTCAAGGGAGGGACAGAAGCCGTATTGATCCTCCATGCTCGACAAGACCTTCAATCCCAAAGACGTCGAAGGACGCATCTACGCCCAATGGGAAGCCTCCGGCGCGTTCCAGGCCGGCCGGCGGCCCGGCGCGCCCGCCTTCTGCATCGTGATCCCGCCGCCCAACATCACCGGGCGGCTGCATATCGGCCACGCGCTGAACAACACGCTGCAGGACATCCTGGTCCGCTTCGAGCGCATGCGCGGCAAGGACGTGCTGTGGCAGGTCGGCACCGACCATGCCGGCATCGCGACCCAGCTCGTCGTCGAGCGCCAGCTCGCCGAGCGCCAGATCAAGCGCACCGATCTCGGCCGCGAGAAATTCCTCGAAGCGGTGTGGACGTGGAAGGCCGAAAGCGGCGGCGCCATCATCCAGCAGCTGCGCCGCCTCGGCGCCAGCGCCGACTGGTCGCGCGAGCGCTTCACGATGGACGAGGGCCTCAGCCGCGCCGTCCTCAAAGTGTTCGTCGAGCTCTACAACCAGGGCCTGATCTACAAGGACAAGCGGCTGGTCAACTGGGACCCCAAGCTGCAAACCGCGGTCAGCGATCTCGAAGTCGAGAACATCGAGATGAAGGGCCATCTGTGGTATCTCAAATACCCGATCGAAAACCAGCCCGGCCGTTTCATCACGGTGGCGACGACGCGCCCGGAGACCATGTTCGGCGATACCGCCGTGGCGGTGAATCCATCCGACGAGCGTTACAAAGACCTGATCGGCAAGCACGCCATCCTGCCTTTCGCCAACCGTCCGATCCCGATCATTGGCGACGAACATTCCGATCCCGAGAAAGGCACTGGCGCGGTCAAGATCACGCCGGGCCACGATTTCAACGATTTCGAAGTCGGCAAGCGCCATAACCTGTCGCTGATCAACATCCTGAACAAGGACGGCTCGCTCAACGAGAGCGTGCCGCCGGCCTATCGCGGCCTCGACCGCGACGTGGCGCGCAAGACGGTGGTCGCCGATCTCGAAGCGCTCGAACTGGTCGACCGCGTCGAAGCCATCAGCCATGCCGTGCCGCATGACGAGAAGACCAAGACCGTCGTGCTCGAACCCTACATGACCGAGCAATGGTATCTCGACGTCGCGCCGCTGGCCGAGAAGGCGATCAAGGCCGTGGAAGACGGCCGTACCAAATTCGTGCCCGAGAACTGGACCGGCGTCTATTACAACTGGATGCGCAACATCCACCCCTGGTGCATCTCGCGCCAGCTCTGGTGGGGGCATCAGATCCCGGCGTGGTACGACGAAGAGGGCAAAATCTACGTCGCGATGTCGGAGGCCGAAGTGCAGGCACAGGCGCCCGGCAAGACGCTCCGCCGCGATACCGACGTGCTCGACACCTGGTTCTCCTCGGCGCTGTGGCCGTTCTCGACGCTGGGCTGGCCGGACGAGACGCCGGAGCTGGCGCGCTACTATCCCACCAACGTCCTCTCCACCGCTTTCGACATCATCTTCTTCTGGGTGGCGCGGATGATGATGATGGGGCTGCACTTCATGGATGAGGTGCCGTTCCACACCGTCTTCATCCACACCCGCGTGCTCGACGAGCAGGGCACCAAGATGTCCAAGACCAAGGGCAATGTCGTTGATCCGCTCGAGCTGATCGATCAGTTCGGCGCCGACGCGCTGCGCTTCACGCTCGCGGCCGCCGCCGGCCAGACCCGCGACATGCGCATCGGTCCCGGCCGCGTCGAGCCCAACCGCAATTTCGCAACCAAGCTGTGGAACGCGGCGCGTTTCTGCGAGATGAATTTCTGCGTGACCGTGCCGGGCTTCGATCCCGCCGCGGTGACGCTCGCCGCCAATCGCTGGATCGTCGCCGAGACCGGCCAGGCCGCCGCCGAAATCACCGCGAATATCGAGGCGCTGCGATTCAACGAAGCCGCCGGCGCGGCGTATCACTTCGTCTACGACGTCTTCTGCGATTGGTATCTGGAGATCGCCAAGCCGATCTTTGGCGGCAGCGACGAAGATGCGAAAGCGGAGACGCGCGCCACCGCCGCCTGGGCGCGCGACCAGCTCCTGAAAATCCTGCACCCCTTCATGCCCTACATCACCGAAGAGCTGTGGGCGCGCACGGCGGAAGGCGGCCCGGCGCGCGACACGCTGCTGATCGAGGCGCCGTGGCCCGATTTCGCCGCGCTGCCGAAATTCGCCGAGGCGCAGCGCGAGCTCAACTGGGTGATCGACCTTGTGAAAGGCGTCCGCTCCGTCCGCGCCGAGATGAACGTGCCGCCCGGCGCCCGCATCGCGCTGCTGCTGAAGGACGCCGACGCACCGACCCTGGAGCGCCTGGCGCGCAACAAGGACGTGATCCTGCAGCTCGCGCGCCTCGTCACCGCCGAGCCCGCCGACACGCTGCCCAAGGGCACGGCGCAATTCGTCGTCGGCGACACCGTCGCCGGCATGCCGCTGGGCGACGTCATCGATTTCGCCAAGGAGCGCGCGCGGCTGGAGAAGGACCTCAAGAAAGCCAACGACGAGATCGCCCGCTTCGACGCCAAGCTGGGCAACGCGCAATTCGTCGCCCGCGCCCCCGAAGACGTCCTCGCCGAACAACGCGAAAAACGCGCCGAAGCGGTGGCGACGGCGGCGCGGCTCAAGGAAGCGGCGGCGAGGCTGGCGACGTAAAACACCACCGGTGCTAACCGCGCACCAACCCCAGCACCTCGTCCACGCTCCATTGATCGTCCGCATGCTGACCGTATTTCGCCGCCGTCACCCGGCCGTCCGGCGCGATGAGGAAATCCGCCGGCAGGCCGAGGCGGCCGCCTTGCGGGTCGGTATTGGCCGTCAGCCTTCCGCGCCGAATCGATTCCCGCACCTCGGCCAAGCCGCCGCGCAGGATCGCGCCCCAGGCCCGCGGATCGGCCAGGGCGCGCGGTGCCGCCTCGACGCCGAATTCGCGGTAGAGCCGCTTGTCGGGATCGCCGATGGTGGCGAAGGGCAGGTCGGCCGCGTAGCGCCGCATTTCCTCCGGCGTCGAATGGAACACCACGACTTCGCTGATCCCGGCCGCCTCGATCTCGCCGATCCGGCGCACGAAGCTGCGCAGATGCAGATTGCATATCGGGCAGCCGGCGAAGCGGCGGAACTGCAGATGCGTCACGCGCGCCGCATCCGGCACCGCGGCCAGCGGGCCCGACACCGTCAGCAGCGCATGCGGCGCGATCCGGTCGCCGGCGCGCACTTTCCCTGCCACGCCCGCCTCCCTTCGGCCCCGCGTTCTGGTAGGTGTAGCGGATTGCGCCGTCTTCAACCCCCGCTGCCGGAAATATCTTCAGAACGATGCGCCTCTATCTGTCCTCCTCCCGCTTCGGCGACCGTTTCGACCTGTTCCTGGAAATGGCGGGGCAGGGCGCGCGCGTCGGCGTGATCGCCAACGCGCTCGATCTCATTCCCGATGCCGACCGGCAGGCCTATGCAAGCACAGTGCACGACCCGGTCGCCGAACTGCGCGCGCACGGCCTTGAAGCTTCCGATCTCGACCTGCGCGCCTATTTCGGCCGGCCCGAGCGGCTCGACGCCGCGCTGGCCGGGCTCGATGCGGTGTGGGCGACCGGCGGCAATGCCTTCCTGCTCCGCCGCGCCATGCGCCAAAGCGGCTTCGATACGGTCGGCGTCGCGCGCATCCGCGACGACAAGCTGCTCTACGCCGGCTGGAGCGCCGGGGCGGTCGTCGCGTGCCCCGATTTGCGCGGCATCGAGCTGATGGACGCGCCGGACCGCGTCGCAAACGGCTATGATCCCGCGCCGGTGTGGGAGGGCCTCGGCCTCATCGGCGTCCACCTGGTGCCGCACTACGACAGCGATCACGCCGAATCCGCCGCGGCGGAGAAGGTGACGATGTACCTGCTCGATCAGGCAATGCCCTATCGCACGATGCGCGACGGTGACGTCCTGGTCCGGGACGCGGCCGGCATCCGGGCCTATGAGCGGCCAAATGCCTGACGCCGGGGTGGTTGGCGAACGCCGCTTTCCTCCCTAAATTCGGTGTTCCGCCATTTCGCCAAAGGACTCCCTATGCCGACCCTGTTCGACCCCATCAAGGTGGGCGCGCTCACCCTGCCCAATCGCATCTGGATGGCGCCGCTGACGCGCACCCGCGCGCTGGAAGGCAGCCGCGTGCCGGCGCCGCTCGCCATCGAATATTACGCCCAGCGCGCCGGCGCCGGCCTGATCATGACCGAGGCCACCTCGGTCGAGGCGATGGGCGTCGGCTATCCCAACACGCCGGGCATCTGGTCCGACGAACAGACCGAAGGCTGGAAGCCCATCGTGGACGCCGTCCACAAGAAAGGCGGCCATATCTTCCTGCAGCTCTGGCATGTCGGCCGCATCTCCGATCCGTATTTCCTCGACGGCAAGCCGCCCCGTCTCCGCCAGCGCCGTCGCCGCCAAGGGCCATGTCAGCCTGCTGCGGCCCGAGCGCGATTACGGCGTGCCCCGCGCGCTCGAAACCGACGAGATTCCCGGCATCATCGCCGCCTACAAGAACGGCGCCGCGAACGCCAAGGCGGCCGGCTTCGACGGCGTCGAGATCCACGGCGCCAACGGCTATCTGCTCGACCAGTTCCTGCAGGACAGCACCAACCACCGCACCGACGCCTATGGCGGCTCCCGGGGAGAAGCGCGCCCGGCTGATGCTCGAAGTCGCCGACGCCGTCTGCGACGTGTGGGATCGGATCGTGTCGGCATGCACCTGGCCCCGCGCGGCGACGCGCACACGATGGGCGACAGCGATCTCAAAGGCATCTTCACCTACGTCGCCAGGGAACTGGGCAAGCGCAAGCTCGCCTTCCTCTGCGCCCGCGAGCGCCAGGCCGAGGATTCGATCGGTGCCGTGCTGAAAGAGGCGTTCGGCGGCGTCTATGTCGTCAATGAGGGCTTCACCAGGGAAAGCGGCCAGGCCGCGCTCGACGCGGGGCATCGCCGACGCTGTCGCCTATGGCAAGGACTACATCGCCAATCCCGACCTCGAGACGCGCTTCAAGGCGAACGCCCCGCTCAACAAATGGGACGCGATGACGTTCTACGCCCCCGGCCCGCACGGCTACACGGACTATCCGGCGCTGGAGACGGTGGCGGCGGAGTAGCGAGCCGGGCAAAGAAAAGGCCCAGGCGACGTCCAGGGAGGGGGGCACTGACGTCGCCTGGGGCCAGTTGATCCGGCTGATCCGGAGGGGGCAGGACCGGCCGGTTCTGGTTGGAATGAATCTAAGATGCGCCGCGCGACTTTCAAGTAGTTCGGAATTATTCCAAACTGGCCCTTGAATTTCCGGATTTCGTTCCTAGCTGGGCAGATGCGCCATTCCGGCGCTTGTGCTGCCGCGCTGATCCGGTAAGGGGAGGGGTCCTCCGACGTTCTGCGGAACAATTATGTTGCCGAGGAACCGGCCAACGAGCAGCAAATGACCACATACGACAAGTCCAAGCTTCCTTCCCGCCATGTGACCGAAGGCCCGGAGCGCGCGCCGCACCGGTCCTATTACTACGCGATGGGGCTTACCGAGACCGAGATTCACCAGCCCTTCGTCGGCGTCGCCTCGTGCTGGGAACGAGGCCGCGCCCTGCAACATCGCACTGATGCGCCAGGCGCAATCGGCCAAGAAGGGCGTCAAGGAAGCCGGTGGCACGCCGCGCGAATTCTGCACCATCACCGTCACCGACGGCATCGCGATGGGCCATGAAGGCATGAAATCGTCGCTGGTCAGCCGCGAGGTGATCGCCGACTCGGTCGAGCTCACCATGCGCGGCCACTGCTACGACGCGCTGGTCGGCATCGCCGGCTGCGACAAGAGCCTGCCCGGCATGATGATGTCGATGCTGCGACTCAACGTGCCGAGCGTCTTCCTCTACGGCGGCTCGATCAAGCCGGGGCACTTCCGCGGCCGCGACGTGACGGTGGTCGACCTGTTCGAAGGCGTCGGCATGCACTCCGCCGGCAAGATGTCGGATGCCGACCTGCACGAGCTGGAATGCGTCGCCTGTCCCGGCGCCGGCGCCTGCGGCGGCCAGTTCACCGCCAACACCATGGCCTGCGTCGCCGAGGCGATCGGCCTGGCGCTGCCCTATTCCTCCGGCCCGCCGGCCGAGCTGCTTTCGCGCGACGATTTCGCCCTGCAGGCCGGGCAGGCGGTGATGGATTTGCTCGCCAAGAACATCCGTCCACGGATGATCGCGACGCGCAAGGCGTTCGAGAACGCCGCCCGGGTCGTCGCCGCCACCGGCGGCTCGACCAATGCGGCGCTGCATCTTCCCGCCATGGCGAACGAGTGCGGCATCAAGTTCGACCTGTTCGACGTGGCGGAGGTGTTCCGCTCGACGCCCTATCTCGCCTCGCTCAAGCCGGGCGGCCAGTTCGTCGCCAAGGACATGTGGGAGGCCGGCGGCGTGCCGATGCTGATGCGCGCCCTGCTCGACGGCGGCTATCTGCACGGCGACCTGCCTGACCGTCACCGGCAAGACGGTGGCGGAGAATCTCAAGGACGTGAAATTCAATCCGGACCAGAAGGTGATGCGCGACACGACCAACCCGCTGGCGCCGACCGGCGGCGTGGTCGGCCTGAAGGGCAACCTGGCGCCCGAGGGCGGCATCGTGAAGGTCGCCGGCCTCAAGCACACCCATCATCGCGGCCCGGCGCGCGTCTTCGAATGCGAGGAAGACTGCTTCGCCGCGGTCGAACGCCGCGATTACCAGGAAGGCGACGTGCTCGTCATCCGCTATGAGGGACCCAAGGGCGGCCCCGGCATGCGCGAGATGCTGTCGACCACCGCGGCGATCTACGGCCAGGGAATCGAGAACATTGCGCTGCTGACCGACGGCCGCTTCTCCGGCGCCACCCCGCGCCTCTGCGTCGGTCATATCGGCCCGGAAGCTGCCGACGGCGGCCCCATCGGCCTGATCAAGGACGGCGATATCATCGTGATCGATGCCGACAAGGGTATCCTGAACGTCGAGCTCAGCGACGCCGAACTCGCCGAGCGCCGCAAGGACTGGACGCCGAAGAAGCCCGCCTTCAGGACCGTGTGCTCGCCCGCTATGCCAAGAATGTCGGCTCGGCGCGCTACGGCGCCCTCACCACGCCCGCGCGGACGAGGGAAGTCCGCTGCTACGCGGACATATGAGCACCCCTGCGCCCCGGCCGGGCATCGCGTTCAGCCGGAGCGACGGACGCTATCCGAACACCACCTTTCTCCTCGCCGAAGAACAGCGGCGAGCGGGGCAGGTCGATGAACTTGCGCTCGTCCTCGAGCAGTTCGAGGCCGGCTTCCGCCGCGCCGGGGTTGGGATTGGCGATGATGTCGTCGAGCGAGTCCCACCATAGCTCGGCCACGCCGTCGAACATGGCCGGCGCCTGCCGGCTGGCGGCGATGGCGGCGTTCATCGCTTCGCTGCCCGCATGCATCTGCACATAGCGGCGGATGCGCAGCACCTCGCGGTGGCGGGCGACCAGCGGCGCGTGCCTTTCGGACCAATAGGCCTGGAACGCCTCGCGGCTTAGGTGCGGCCGGCGCATCAGGCAGAAGGTCAGCTTGATCATGGTCGCTCCGCTTGTCGTTCTCGTCCCGATTGCCCAAGATTGCCGCCATGCACGTGGCGGCCGCAAGAATGAGCTGGATCGAAGCCGATGCTGCACCGCAACTCCCGCCGCCTTCCGTGCGTGCGGCACTGCTGCGCAAGGCGATGGAGAAGACCGGCCCGCATCCCGGCCGCCAGGCCGAACTTGCCTTGGCGCTGTTCGATTGCGGAGACTCCGAAGGCGCGGCACGAATGTACGAGGCGGCCGCGCGGGCCGATCCGCGTCATTGGGTGGCGCTCGCGAGCGTCCACTATGTCGCCGGCCGCTACGACGCCGCGCTGGCCGCCTGCGACCGCGCCGCGCCGGGCGCCGCAGCGCTGTTCCTGCGCGGCAAGGCGCTGCGCAGGCTCGGCCGCGACGGCGAGGCCAGTGCCGCCCTGCGAGCGGCGCTCGAAGCCGGTGCCGGCGCGGATGCGCTAACGGCATTGCTGATGTTGCTCGCCAGGAAGGGACGATGCGCGCGCGCTGCTTGCGCTGTGCGACGCCCCGCCGCGGCGCTGGCCGACACGGCGCCGGTCCGCGCCTATCGCGCCATTGCGCTCAGCCGGCTGGGCCGCACCGCGGAAGCGAATGCGCTGGTCGATCTCGAGCGTCACGTCGCGCGCGAGCGTTTCGTGCCGCCGGAAAGCTTCGGCGGCGTCGAGGCCTTCAACCGCGCCCTGGCCGAGAGATCCTCGCCGATCCGCCCGGTCCGTGCCGTGCGCGACGGTGTCGACGTGCATTACGAACCGCGCGTAAGGGACAGCCTTGCCTTCGCCGCGCTGTACGCCTTCATCCGCGACGCCATGCAGCGCTATATCGACGCCATGCCGCGCCGCGGCCTCGACAAGGTCATGCCGCCGCCGCCGCAAGCCGCCACGCTCTTCACCGCGAATGTCGTGCTGCGGCAGGATGGCCGCAACGGCCAGCACATCCACGGCCTGGGCTACATCTCCGCGGTCTACCACGTCCGCGTGCCGGACGTGGTGGCGCAGGCCAGCGACACGCGCGGGCGCTGGCGCTCGGCTGCTGCGACCAGCAGGCCGGCGGCCACGCGCCGTGCTTGGGGCACGCGCTTCATCAAGCCGGAGGCGGGATGGCTCACGCTCTTCCCCTCGCACATCTTCCACGACGTCGTGCCGTCCGGTACGGCGGCGCCGCGCATCTCAGTGGCGGCGGATCTTCAGGCCGGTGCGGCTGTGAACCTCGTCTCCCGGCCTGACCCTGGTGCGGCGTTAAGCATGCCGTCCGGTACGTCCCTTGTTGGCACAGCCGGAACCCCTTAGAGTGCGCTCGCAAGGGTGTCTGTTAAAGGGCTGGGTATAATGCGTTTTTCGAGGCTGCTTGCCGGGCTTGTGCTTGGCTTTGCCGTCGCCGGCGCGGCCGCGGCGCAGCCGCTGGACGACCGCATCGCGCTGTTCCAGCCCAAGACCATTTCCATTCCGGCCTGCGCGAAGCCCATGTCGTGGCGCTCACCTTCGACGACGGTCCCAACGCCGACACGCCGGCGGTGCTCGACGCGCTGAAGGCGATGAACGTCAAGGCGACGTTCTTCATCGTCGGCAAGATGGCGGCGCGCCATCCCGACGTGCTGGCGCGCATCGCGGCGGAAGGACATCTGCTCGCCAATCACAGCGCGACGCATCCCTTTCTCGGCCGCCGCTTCGACGAGCATCCCGAGTTGCTGATCGACCAGATCCGCAGCGTGAACGACCAGATCGCGCCCTTGATGCATCGCGGCGACCGGCTCTATTTCCGCGCCCCCTACGGTGCCTGGAAGGCGCAGCATGCCGCGATCCTCAACGCCGATCCGGTCCTGCGCAATTACGTCGGCCCGGTCTATTGGGACGAGGGCGGCGAGAGTTCGATGACCGCCGACGGCTATATCATGAGCTCCGCCGATTGGAGCTGCTGGCGGCACGGCTGGTCGGCCGCGACGTGTGCCAAGGGCTATCTGCGCGAGATCCGCCGGCACGACGGCGGCGTGGTGCTGATGCACTGCGTCCACCGCCAGTCCGGCGACCTGGTGCAAGCCGTGGTCCCGGCGCTGATGGAAGAGGGCTACCGCTTCGTGCGCCTCGACCAGTCCCCGAATACCGCCGCTACGACACGCCGCCCAACAGCACCGCCGTCGCCGCCAACATGGCGCCCAAACCCGGCGCCGCCATCCGTTACGCGGAGTTCGTGCCGCCGGCGAAGGTGAAGTAACGGAGCGTTACGTCGTCCAGACGGGCCGCATCCGTTCCCAGCGGAACCACGCCGCGCGTCCAGCGCGGCGGGGTGGCGGTCATCGCGAGCGGCGGGCGCAGATGCGTCATCGCGCCGAAGCCGGTCCGGCTGTGCAGCGACCACGCCGCGATCTCGTCGGCGCCAAACGCGCGACCGTCGGTCAGCCGGCCCGCGTCCGCCAGTCCGAGCCCGCGCAGCCAGGCTGCGGTCTGCACCAGCGAGGCGCGCACCAGGTACGATCCGCCGTAGAGCGCCCGCCGCTGCAGCGCCAGCATCGTGCCGAAAGCGGCGAGGAATCCCGTCATGTAGTCCGTCACCGCGCCGGGCTGCAGCCGCGGACCGTCGGCGCCGCCATGCATCACCGCCATGCCGGTCACGGCCTGGCCGAGCTGCTCCCATCCCGGCCGCGCCCGCCATGGCCCTTCGTGCCCGTAGCAATTGATCGCCGTCACCACGATGCCCGGCCGCAGCGCCGCCAGCTCCACCGGCCCGAAGCCATGCCGCTCCAGCGCCCCCTGGCGATAGCTTTGCGAGAATATGTCGCCCGTACGCACCAATTCGCGCAGCGTGGCGCGCCCGTCTTCTATGGCGAGATCGACGAAGGCCGCGCGCTTGCCGTGCCCGGTTATCGGTCACGAAGTAAGGCACCGAGGGCAGGTTGGGCGATGAGATCGCCAGCGCCTCCGCGCCGAACTGCGCCAGCGTGCGCGCGCAGGTCGGTCCCGCCAGCACCCGCGTCAGATCCAGCACCCGCACGCCCGACAGCGGTGCCGTCGCCGGCGGCCGGGAAAGGCTCCGGCGCGCTGTCGGCGATCTTGATCACTTCGACCACCGGCCGCGATGCCAATATGCGACCCTGGTCCGACGCGGTCCCATTCCTCCGGCGTGCGCGCCAGCCCGGCGCAGGCGCCTGCCGCCGCGACCGCGCTCTCGAAATCCAGCGCATTCCATCGGCGCAGCGTCGCTGCCACCGCTTCCGGCGTGTCGGGACAAGCCAGCAGGTTCAGCAATCGCTCGGTGCTCGCCGGAAAGCTCGGATGCAGGAAGACGAAGCGGCCGTCGCGCGTCAGGTGAAATCCCTTGGCTGCGGTCGGCGCCATCTCGAACTGGCCGCGCATGTCCGGTGCCTTCGAGGCATCGGCGAAGGCCTGGTGCCGGAACGAGACCAGGCTCGCCGCCGCCTCGCGCGTGCCGACCCGCACCTCCTGCCGCGCACCACCGCGCAGCGTCCAGATATCCGCCGCGACCGCCCCGCCCGCCGCGATCGCCGCAGCCGCCGCGTCTTCGGCAAAGAACCGCGTCTTCAGCGCCGGCGTCCCGGACTCGATCGTCGCGAAATCGGGCGGCGAGCGACCCCGCGAGGCGCATGAGCTGCGCGAACGCGTCGTCCGCGGCAGGCACTATTCGCCGCCGCTATTCGGCGCGGGCAGCGCCGGCGGCCTGGCGCGGGCGTCCTCCGCCCGCCTTCAGCACGCGCAGCGCATTGCCGCTCCAGATCTTCTGCAGGTCGTCCTCGCGGTAGCCTCTTTCAGCAGCCGCGCCGTGATCTTCCAATTGTCGGCGCAATCCGCCATGCCCGTCACGCCGCCGCCGCCGTCCCAATCGGCGCCGACACCGACCATGCTCCGGCCCCACCAGCTTCAGCGCGTGCAGCATATGCGCCATGTAGTCGTCGAACGTCGCGCGCGGCTCCGGATATTGCACGTTCAATGCCTGATAGGCCTTCGCCGCGTCGGCCATCGCGACCTTCGCCTGCGACGGCGTCATTGCGCTCAGCCCGCGCAGCTTCATGAACACCGCCGTCTGCGCCTTCTCGCGGTCGGATTGTCCGGCGTCGCGATCAGATAGGCGTTGAACGAATTGATCTGGATCACGCCGCCCGTGTCCGCCAGCTTCTTCAGCCGCACATCGTCGATATTGCGCGGATGGTCGTGCACCGCGCGGCAGCCCGAATGCGACAGCAGGATCGGCGTCTTGGACAGCGCCACCATCTGGTCGAACACGTCGTCGGAGGAATGCGACTGGTCCGGCACGATGCCGAGCTCGTTCATCAGGCCGATCAGCTCGCGTCCCGCCGGCGACAATCCCGTTCCATTTGGCCGTGTCGGTCGCGGAATCGCCGAACTGGTTGTTCTTGAAATGCGCCACGCCGCACAGCCGCACGCCCAGTGCGTAGAAGCTGCGCAGCAGCGTCACGGTCGTCCGCCAGCGGATAGGCGTTCTCGATCGACTGGTAGACGATGCGCTTGCCCGAAGCCGCGATGGCCGCCGCGTCGCCGGATCGGAACGCCAGCGCGAAAATGGGCGCCGTTCTTCGCTGCCATCTCGCGGATCTGCGCCGCGCGGAGCAGGGCGGCATCGCGCGCCCGCCCACATCCCCTCCGGCGTCAGCGGCCCCTGCGGCGTGTAGATCGCGAAGAACCCGCCATCCAGCCCGCCCTCGACCATGCGCGGATAGTCGACAAAGGGACAGATCGCCCGCCACCGTATGGCGCTGCATGATGTCCCAGCCCGGCCGCGCGAAATTGGCCGGCGTGTCCAGATGGGTGTCGAGGCAGAGCAGCCTGTTGTGGATCGCCCGCGCCTCGGCCGCTGCGCCGTCACGCCTCGCCGCCAAGGCCGGCGCCGTTGCCGCGAATGCGGTGCCCGCCGCCAGCATGCTCCGCCGTGTCAGCATCATTTGAACCAGTTGTTGGAGTTGACGTTCTGCCCCGGCGCGATCAGCACGAATTTCGGATTGCAGCCATGGTGCGAACAGCGCGGAAAGATGTGCCCGTAAAGCACGGTCACGTCGTGATCCGGCGTGTGCTGCGGATCGTGCACCGCCCGATAGACGCCCGACTGGTTGCACACTTCGCGCGCATGATATTCGTCCGCCACGGAGCCCTGCCGCTTTGCCGCCGCCAGTGTGCCGGAACCGGCAACGCGCCGCCAGCCGCAAAATGTTTGTGGTGCTTGGCGGATGGGGTGAGATTCGAACTCACGGTGACGTCTCCGCCACGCCGGTTTTCAAGACCGGTGCCTTAAACCGCTCGGCCACCCATCCCGTTAGGGGATCAATTACTGAGGCGCGGCCGCGATGGCAACCGATCCCGGCGCCGTGCGGGGGCCTTGCCGTGCCGCCATGGTCTCATGTTAGCCTGTCCGCCTTGCCGACGGGGGGATCGATGCGTGCCAGGGCGTTCTATCTGCTGCTCCTGTCGCTGCTGTCGCCGGTTGCGGCCCAGGCGCAGGGCCTAACGGCATCGTGGGCAGCAGGAGCGGTTCGGTGCAGCTCAACGGCGCGACTATTGGTCCGCCGTCGTGTTCCAGCCCGACGGCCGGTTCAGCGAGCAGCTCCGCATGGGGACTCTTATGACTCTCACGACGGGACGCTATGAGTGGCTCGATCGCAACACCATTCACCTGACCGTCGAAGACTGGGAGCCGAAGCAGCAGTGCTTCGCCGCCACCGGATGTCACCCGGTCGACAAGCCGCCGGGCGGCCGGGAGGGAATCGCGTTCGGCGGTCCCGACCAGATGAGCCTTCAGGATCTGGACTTCGGCGGCCCGGTCGTCACCTATCGGCGGACTCGCTGACAGCGGCCTATTCGTGGTGCTCGGCCGGCGGTGTGGCGCGTTCCCCGGAGACCGGCGGCGCTTCCGTCGTGGCCGGCTTGCCCTCGGGCGCACAGGCCGCGCCTTCTTCGCAATGGACCGGCGCCGCGAAGCTAAGCGGTTTCATCGCGACGATGGCGGTCATCATCGCCAGCACCAGAACGACCCCGCCTGCCGCCAGCAATATCGGTCCGCAATGCTCTTGCCCATGCTCGAAGCCCCAAAAGAAAGGGCTATCCTAGACCGATTCCGGCCGCTGCGAAGCCGGGCGATATTCCCGAAGTTCCCGACCTCGGCTATGGTCGCAACGTCGATTGGGGGGAACTTTCATGCACATCGCCAGATTCGCCATCCCTGGCCGGCTTTGCCGGTCTTCTGGCCGCCGCCGCTCCAACGGTCGAGGCCGCACCCGGCCCCGGCATTGTCCTTTTTCAAGAAGACAATTTCGGCGGCGACCGCCGCGCCTTGCACGAAGACGTGCCGGACCTCAGCCGCATCCCGCTTCGACGACCGCGTTTCGAGCCTCGAGGTGCGGCGCGGCGTCTGGGAGCTCTGCGAGCACGCCTATTATCGCGGCCGCTGCATCACGATGGACCACGACGTCGCCAAGCTCAGCCGTCTCGGCTTCGACGACCGCACCACGTCGATCCGCCGCATTCACTGAGGGCGCGTCCCTTGGTCGACACGACCGTCGTGTTCTTGTCCGCCATGGGCGCCGCGCTCGGTATGACGACGGTAAGATCGTCGCACGATGGCCGCCGCTAGCCAATCGCCTCGTCGAACATCAGGGCGCGGACGTAGCGGGCCGGGGCCGAGCCGAAGGACAGCGCCTCGTCGTGATAGGCCTTGAGCGCGAACGCCGCGCCGTCCCGGCGCTGCGCCTCGGCGCGCATCGCGTCGTGTTCCGATACGCCGACGAAATAGGTCGAGAGCTGGGTCGAGCTCAGGCTGGCGCGGGTCCACTTGCCGCTCGCCTCGCGCTCCTGCTGGAACGCGGTCTTGGTCATCAGCGCCATCGCGTCCTCCTTGGCTATGCCGTCGACATGCAGCGCCTGGTCGAGGATCGCATTGGTGACGGTGCGCAGCCGCACCTTGAGCTGTGCCAGCTTGTAGAGCGGCTCGGCCGCGCGAAGCCCTGTTCCACCACCATCGCCTCGGCATAGACCGCCCAGCCTCGACGAACGAGCCCGAGCCCAGCACGGCGCGGATCATCGAGGGGCACGTGTTCGCATGCCAGAGCTGCACGTAATGGCCCGGCATCGCCTCATGCACCGCGATGTCCTGGATGCCGAAATCGTTGTATTCGCGCAGGAAGGAATCGGTCTGCTCCGCCGTCCAGTCGGCCGGGATCGGCGAGACGTCGAAATAGGTCTTCAGCGACTTGTCGAGCGGACCCGGCGAGTCGCAATAGGCCACCGCCACGCCCTGGGCGAATTCCGGCATCGTCACCACCGCGACCGGCGCGTCGGGCAGGGTGATCGATCAGGTCCTTTGCCGTCACGAAGTCGGTTGCCCGTGCCAGCGCATCGGTGCACGCCTCGACCCACCTTGTCGCGCGGCGGCTTCTGCGCATAGGCCAGCGCCAGCGCCGCCTCGATCACCGCCCTGCTGCTCTTCCGGCGTCGGCGCCATCGGGCATCGCCGGCGCACGCGCCTGTCCGGCCAGCGCCAGGCGCGCCGCCGCATACATCTGCGCGCGCGTTGCCTTCACCGCCGCCTCGGCACGATCGCGGATCTCCTTGCGGCTGAGATGGAATTGAGCGTGAAGGCCAGCTTCTCGTCGAACAGCTTGGCGCCGATGCGGAAATCGCCCTGCGCATTGGGCACCAGAGCCTTGTCCAGCCAGTCCTGCTGTTCGGCCACCGCCTGGCGCAGCGCATCCGCCCGCCGCCTTCAGCCGCGCCTGGCCGGCCGCGTCCAGGCTCGCGGCCTGCGGCATCACCATGCCGTCGACCACTTGCATCACGCCGCCATTCTGTTTGGCCACCGTCGTGGCGTGGATCGCCGGCACCCGGGCCGGCACCAGGTTGTCGCGCATCTGTTGGAACAGCGCCGGAATCTTCTCCATGCGGGAGATCGCAGAGGTTCACCCGCACCGGCAGGGGCGCGAACTCGCGCGACATCAGTGCATAGAGCGAATTTCCTGCCAGTCCCGCATAAACCTGCGGGTCCCACGCCCAGCTCTGGAAGGTTTCCTCGTCCCAGATCGCGTAGGCCGAGCTGGCTGGCCAGGATCGCCGCATCGACCTGGTTGTCGCGCGAAAAGCTGCGCCCGGTCGATCGCGTTTCAGCTCCGTCAGCAGGCCCCTTCCAGGCTGTCAGCCGCGCGGCGCGGCCGGCGGCACTCATGTCGTCGATCTGCCCATCGAAACGGTGATCGCCCACTTGCGTCGCGCCGGCCGGCTGGAGCTTGAGGAACGCCTGCGAGCCAGCGCTTGGTGAGATCGTCGAATTTTGCATCCGTGCCCGTTGCGGCCTGTGCCGGCGCGGTCAGCGCCGTGGCGCCCAGCAGGACGACCGCCGCGCGGCGGGTGATGTCGATGGTCAAGGAAATCCCCGGATTGGAAGCGCCGCACCGTGATCCGGCACGGACCTCGGATCAAGGGCCACGATCGTTCGGCCACCGTCCCAGTCTCGGATTCCCGTCCCGCCGCTTTCCCGCATGACATGAACGGCGTTGCCGATGAGATCGGCGGAGCGTTTCTGGCCTTGGGGTCCCTCGGGCATGAGGGTAGTATGGCAGGCCAAACGCAGGGGTGCGATATGGGCGCCAAAGCAGATTTAGCGAAACGATACCGCCGCCGCGCCGAAGATGTCCGCACGATTGCCCAAGGGCTGTACGACGATGCCGAGCGCAAAAAGCTCATGGAAGTCGTGGATGATACGAGCAGTGGGCCATTGTGATGGCGGCTCCGGGAACGCTGAACGTGCGCCACTTCAGGCTCGTAATTTCAAACTGAGACGGCGACCGCTTTCAAACTGTAACAGTGCCGATCATTCTCCGGCGTTGAGCACATCTCCGCGTTCCCCTACGCTGCGCCGGCCTCAAGGGCTCGATTCGCACACATGATCCAGACGGCGCGCAGACTGGGCGCGGTCCCTTTGTTTGGGCCTGTTGGCCGCTGCCTGCGCCAGCACGCCGGAGACCAGCGGCGTGCGCGTGCCGCCCAATGGCCGGCGTCTACAAGATCGGCCGGCCCCTACCAGATCGGCGACACCTGGTATTATCCCAAGGAGCAGCCGGACTATGACGAAACCGGAATCGCCTCCTGGTACGGCCCGACCTTCTACGGCCATTCCACCGCCAATGGCGAGGTCTACACCGCCGGCGACCTGACCGCGGCGCACCGCACCCTGCCGCTGCCGGTCAATGTCCGCGTCACCAATCTCGACAACGGCAAGTCGCTGGTGGTGCGCGTCAACGACCGCGGGCCGTTCGCCAAGGGCCGCATCATCGACCTGTCGGAGCGCGCCGCCGAACTGCTCGGCTACAAGCAGGCCGGCACCGCCCGCGTCCGGGTCCAGTTCGTCGCCCGCGCCGACCTCTCGGGCGGCCGCCCGCCGCCGGACGAGACGCCGCCCGAGATCGCCGCCGCCGTTCCGGCCGCGCCCGCCGGACGGGTCGCCAGCACCGCCCTCGATGCGGTTCCGGGAACCGCGGTCGCGGCGCCGGTCGTCGCCGCGCCGCTGCCGGCGCCGGTGGTGGCGCCGCCCGCCAATCCGATTGCGACCCGGCCGACCGGCGTGGTGACCGAAGTTCCGGTGCCGTCGGCGACCCATCTTTACGTCCAGGCCGGCGCCTTCAGCTCCTACCAGAATGCCGCCAGGCTGCAGGCGCGGCTGGGCGCCGGCCTGCAGATTTCGCCGATTGCGCGGGGTGGCCAGACTCTCTATCGCGTGCGCCTCGGCCCGTTCGACGATGTGGGCGAGGCGGATCAGGCGTTGGCCCGGCTGACCGGCCTTGGTAGTAACGACGCCAAGATCGTCGTCGACCGCTGAGCGACGCTTACGGAGATTTTTCATGCTGTACCGCCTTCTGGGCGCCGTTTTCATCTTCTTCGCCGCCGTCGCGCCCGCGCGCGCCGAGATCGCCACCACCGCCAACCATGCGCTGATCATGGATGCGGAATCAGGCGAGGTGCTGTGGGCCAAGGACGCCTATGTCCCGATGCCGCCGGCCTCGATGAGCAAGCTGATGACGGTGGAGCTGCTGTTCCAGCGCCTCAGGGACGGCCGGGTGAAGCTGGGCAGTACCTTCCCGGTCTCCGAGCGGGCCTGGCGCGAGCGTTCGGGCTCGGAGATGTTCGTCAACATCGGCGACCATATCAGCGTCGAGAGCCTGATCCGCGGCATCGTGATCCAGTCGGGCAACGATGCCTGCGTCGTGGTCGCCGAGGCGCTGGGCGGCACGGTGGAAGGCTTCGTCGCGATGATGAACAAGCGCGCCGCCGAGCTCGGCCTCAAGCACTCGCATTTCGTCAATCCCGATGGGCTCGACCAGCCGCCCGGGCAGATGATGTCGGCGTTCGACCTGGCGAGCCTGGCGCGCCACCTGATCCGGGACTACCCGGCCTACTATCACTATTTCGGCGAGCGCGAATTCGTCTGGACCAACATCCACCAGCCCAACCGCAATCCGCTGCTCGGCAAGGTCGAGGGCGCCGACGGCCTCAAGACCGGCCATCTCGAAGCCTCCGGCTACGGCCTGGTCGGCTCGGCCTCGCGCAATGGCCAGCGCCTGATCGTCGTCGCCAACGGCTTCGGCTCGGAGAAGGACCGCGCCGACGAGGGCGCGCGGCTGATGGAGGCGGGCTTCCGCGAATTCCGCCGCTACACGCTGTTCAAGCCCGGCGACGTCGTGGCCAAGGCGTATGTCTTCGGCGGCGCCTTGCCGACCGCCGAACTCACCGTGAAGGCGCCCGTCACGCTCACGCTGCAGGTGGATTCGCGCAACAGCCTCAAGGTCGCGGCGCATTTCAGCGAGCCGCTGCGCGCGCCGCTGGCGCAGGGCCGGCAGGTCGGCACGCTCGACATCAGCGCGCCGGACTTCCCCGGCCTCAGCGTGCCGCTCTATGTCAACCAGCCGGTCGACGAGGTCGGCTTCTTCGGCCGGATCGTGCTCGGCGTCAAAGCGCTGTTCGGCGGCGCATGAGCCGGCCGCCGCGCTTCATCACGCTGGAGGGCGGCGACGGCGCGGGCAAGTCGACCCAGATCAGGCGCCTGGCCGCGGCGCTGGAGACACGCGGCATCGCCGTGCTCGCCACCCGCGAGCCCGGCGGCTCGCCGGGCGCGGAGGATATCCGCAAGCTTGTGCTGACCGGCGAGCCCGGCCGCTGGGACGCGCTCACCGAAACACTGCTGATGTTCGCCGCCCGCAGCGACCACGTCGCCAAGGCGATCAAGCCGGCGCTCGCATCGAAGACCTGGGTCGTCTGCGACCGTTTCACCGATTCCACCTACGCCTATCAGGGCGCCGGCGGCGGCTTGGCGCGCGAGACCATAAGGCGGATGGAATCGCTGGTGCTGGACGATTTCCGGCCCGACCTGACCTTCGTCCTTGACCTGCCGGTCGAAGCCGGGATCGCGCGCACGCAAGGCCGCCGTCACGCCGAAACCCGCTTCGAGAGCATGGGCATCGAATTCCACGAACGCCTGCGCCAGGCCTTCCTCGCCATCGCGCGGCGAGAACCCGAGCGCTGCATCGTGATCGATGCCGCCGCCGACGAGGACATGGTTGCCGCCGCGATCTGGAACACGCTCGCCAAACGGTACAAGCTCAGATAATGGCCCCGCGCACCCGCGTCATCAAAACCGAGGAGATCGAGGAGACCGACCGCGTCGGCGGCTTCCCGCATCCGCGCGAGACCGCGCAGCTTGTGGGGCAGGGCGCCGCCCTGGCCCGCGCCGCTCGCGCCATCCGCTCGGGACGGCCGCCGCAGGCCTGGCTGCTGACCGGTCCGCCCGGCATCGGCAAGGCGACGCTGGCCTACCGCATCGCGCGCTACATGCTGGCCTATGGCGCCACCGCCGACGGCCCGGAAGACCTGTCCGTGCCGGCCACCGCCGTCGCCGCGCAACAGGTCGCCTCGGCGTCGCATCCGGGCCTCAAGGTCCTCAAGCGCGGCCTCAACGACCAGGGCAAGCGGATGACCGTGCTGGGCGTCGACGTGGTGCGCAAGCTCGCCGGCTTCTTCGGCATGACGTCGGGCGCCGGCGGCTGGCGCGTCGCCATCGTCGACACCGCCGACGACATGAACGACGCCGCCGCCAACGCGCTTTTGAAGATGCTGGAGGAGCCGCCGGCGCGCGCCATGCTGCTGCTGCTCTCCAACGTGCCCGGCCGATTGCTGCCGACCATCCGCTCGCGCTGCCGGCGCCTCGACCTGCGCCCGCTCGATCCGCCGGCGCTGGAAGCCGAGCTGGCGCGCCTGCTGCCCGCCATCGGCGCCGCCGAGCGCACCGCGCTGGCGCGGCTCTCGGGCGGCTCGCTCGGCCTGGCGCTGCAGCTTGCCGCCGGCGACAGCTTGGCGCTGGCCAAGGAAGCCGACCGGCTGATCGACCACGCATCGGTGCCCGACCTCGCCGCGATCTTGAGCCTCGGCGACCGCATCAATCGCATCACCGACGGCCTCGACACCTTCGGCGGCTTCCTGCAGACGGCGCTCACCGACCGCATTCGCGCCCGCGCCGGACGGCCGCATCTCGACCGCTGGGTCGAATGCCTGAACCGCCTCAACGCCAGCTTCGCGCGCACTTCGGCGCTCAACCTCGACCCCCGCCAGACCCTGCTCAGCGCCGCGGGCCAGCTCGCAAATACCACCCGCCGCGCCGGAGCGGTTTAAGCAAAACTCTCATCCCCGGCGACCGTCGCGGCAAGCACGCGACGATCGCCGGGGATGACAGCGAAGGCAATCCGCGCTACCTCCACCGCATGCTCGTCGACAGCCATTGCCATCTCGATTTTCCGGAATTTGCGCCCGAGCTCGACGCCGTGGTGGAGCGCGCCCGCGCCGTCGGCGTCACGGTCTGCGTCTCCATCGGCACCACGCTCGCCAAATTTCCCGGCGTGCGCGCGGTCGCCGAGCGCTTCGCCGATGTGTGGTGTTCGGTCGGCGTGCATCCGCACGAAGCGCAGAACGAACTGCTCGCGGACCCGCAACCGCTGATCGACGCCGCTTCGCATCCCAAGGTGGTCGGCATCGGCGAGACCGGGCTCGACTATTTCTACGAGCACAGCCCGCGGCCGCAGCAGATCGCGAACTTCCGCGCCCATATCGCCGCCGCCCGCGCCACCGGCCTGCCTGTCATCGTCCACACCCGCGACGCCGACGACGACACGATCGCGGTGCTGCAGGAGGAAATGTCCGCAGCGCCGTTCACCGGCCTGATCCACTGCTTCACCGGCACGCAGCGCCTGGCCGACGCCGCGCTCGGCCTCGGCATGAGCATCTCGGTCAGCGGCATCGCCACGTTCAAGAAATCCGACGCATTGCGCGCCGTACTGAAGACCGTCCCGCTGGACCGCCTGTTGGTCGAGACCGACGCGCCCTTCCTCGCGCCCATGCCCCATCGCGGCAAACGCAACGAACCCGCCTTCGTGGTGAACACGGCGGCCATGCTCGCGGGGTTGAAGGACGCGAGCAGCGAAGCCCTCGCTGCCGCGACGACCGAAAACTTCTTCCGCCTCTTCACGAAAGTGACGCGGCCGCATGGCTGAGCTCGAACTCACCATCCTGGGCTGCGGCTCGTCGGGCGGGGTGCCGCGGATCGGCGGGCCGGACGGCGCCGGGTTCTGGGGCGCCTGCGATCCGGCGAACCCGAAGAACCGCCGCCGCCGCTGCTCGGTCGTGCTGCGCCGGAAATCCGCCGCCGGCGAGACCGTGGTGCTCGTCGACACGGCGCCCGAGCTGAAAGACCAGCTGATCGATGCCCGCGTCGCGCGCGCGGACGCGGTTCTGTTCACCCACGATCACGCCGACCAGCTCCATGGCCTGGACGATCTGCGTCAGGTCGCGATGCTGATGCGCCGCCGCGTCGACGTGTGGACCGATGCCGTCACCTTTGTCGGCGTGATGGCGCGCTTCGGCTATTGCTTCGTCCAGCCGCAGGGCAGCGACTACCCGCCGATCCTGAACGCGCATACCATCGGGGAGCCGTTCCGGCCGTTCGCCATCGGCGGGGCAGGGGGCGACATCCCGGTCCTCGCTTTCGGCCAGAGCCATGGGCGCATCAGGAGCCTGGGCTTCCGGTTCGGCTCCATCGCCTATTCGCCCGACGTCGATGGGCTGGACGAGGCCGCCTTCGCCGCGCTCGCCGCCGTGGACACCTGGATTGTCGACGCGCTGCGCTACACCCCGCATCCCAGCCACAGCCATCTCGCCCGCACGCTCGAATGGATCGCCCGGGTGAAGCCGCGCCGCGCCATCCTCACCAACATGCACGTCGACCTCGACTACGCCACCCTGGCTGCCGAGCTTCCGCCCGGCATCGAGCCCGCTTTCGATGGAATGTCGGTCGACGCCCATTTGGCGTGATCATCTCCATATTGCGCTGCAACAGGAGCTTCGGGAACTTTACGGGCGATTAAGGGATAGCTGAGAAAGTTCCATCCGTTGCCTTTCTCGGGGGAAGCATCGGATGGCGGACTCGGTTTCTGTGTTTTCCGTTTCGGCGGTCCATTACGAAAACGTCGAACGCCCGATCTTCATTCCTGCCGGCGAAGGCCCGGCAAATCGCACGCAGCACGAGCCCGTCCCGGGCCTGGACACGGACTTCGGCCCGAAATGGTCCATGGGCGCAACGCTGCGGTTTGCAACCATCGGCTGCGGGCTTTTCTGGACGGCGGCGCTGGTCTTTTTCGTTATCCGCTGACGCCGCTTACGGCGACGCCGCGGTCTTCATCGCCGCCGAGGCCGCTAGCTGCCTTTCGGCGGGCCGCAGCGACACCCATGCCTGCGTGTTCACGGGATCCTGGCGCTCGATCCAGCGGAAACCGGTCCGATCCCACGGCAATACGGCCTTGGTGAGATTGTCCAGCACGTAGTCGCCTTTGTCGGTCACGACGGTAAGCACCGCATGGCGGTTTTCCCGCGGCGTTATGACGACGGCAACCCGCAAGGCCGCCGCCGGCAGGCCCTGCGCCATCAGGGCCTTGCGCTTGGTAAGCGCATAATCCTCGCAGTCGCCATAGCCGTCGGTCGGTATCGTCCAGTATTCGGCGCGGCCATAGTGCTGTTCATCATCCTCGGGCCAGATGGCGTCGTTGACGTCGCCGTTCACTTTGGCGAGAGTCTGCCAGAGGCTTGCGGTCATGGCGACGCTGGGGGCGCCGCCGCTGGCTGGACATTGATCCGGAAAGCGCAGGCAAAAGCTCGCGAAACCGGCCGGGACGGCTGCTTCGCCATCCGGCGCCATGGTGGTGGTCGGGATGACGGTGGCCTGGGCTGCCGGCGATGTAAGAACGGAAAGCGGCAAGGCTGGGATCGACGCCACAGGACCTACGGAAGAGGTGCAACCACCCAAAGTTGCAGCCAGAACGGCGATGATCGCCGTTTTTGGGAATGCCCCGCCCATGTGCTACGCCCCCGCGTCTCCAGGCGAGACTAAGCAGGGGCGGATTTCGGGCGGTCTAAGCCAAGTAATTGGAATTTATACGTATTCTCATATCATTCGCTTAAAATTTGAATCGAATTCGGAGCGCCGCGCCGCGCAAAAGAGCGGCGTCGTTTTTCAATCTCGGGCTCTTTGGTTGCAGAAGCGAACGCGAAAAATCTAAAATGGCCCAAGCGAGCGCATATCATGACAAGCAATATGGCTGTGGTTAACAAGGAGGCAGACTGGCTCCAGCGCCTGCTTGGCAGGAACACCAGGCCGCCTGCCGTACCCGCAGGCCGCCGGGTCTTTGCCGTCGGCGACATCCACGGCCGGCGCGATCTTCTCGACCGGCTGACGGGCCAGATCCGCACTTACGGCAAGACCGCAGGACCGGCGCAGAACACCCTGATTTTCCTAGGCGATTACATCGATCGCGGACCGCACTCGAAGGGCGTGATCGCTTATCTGCTCGAACTCGACCTGCCGGGCTGGGAGATCGTCTTCCTGCGCGGCAATCACGACCAGTCGCTGCTGGACTTCCTGGACGACGCCAACCTCTATCGCGCCTGGCGCAATTTCGGTGGCGCCGAGACGCTGCTCAGTTATGGCGTCATGCCGCCGCGCTTCGACGACGAGAAGGCTTTCGCCAAGGCCCGCGACGAGCTGGCGCAGATGTGTCCGCCGGCCCATCTGCGCTTTTTCCGCGATCTGAAGAACCTGCATCAGGAGGGCGACTATCTCTTCGTCCATGCCGGTATCCGGCCAGGCATTCCGATCGAACGGCAGGTGCCGGAAGATCTGCTGTGGATCCGCGACGACTTCCTGCTGTCGAACCGGCTCTCCAGCCGGGTCGTCGTCCACGGACACACGCCGGCGCCGTCACCGGTGCGGCGCCGCAACCGGATCTGCCTGGACACCGGCGCGCACGCGACCGGCTGCCTTACCGCTGCCGTTTTGGAAGGCGAGGGTTGCACATTCCTTGCTACGGGTCGGGCGACGGCCGATGCCGTCCCGTTTTTGGGTTAGCAATGTACCGGCCTATCCACTGGGAAACGACCAGAATGAACACGCAACCTTCCGCCCGCATCTGGATCGCAGCGCTGTTGATCCTGTGCGCCTTGGGCGCGGCTCCCGCCGTTGCCACAGCCCAGTCGACGCTGCCCGGCCCCAGCATCCCCCCTTCGCAGGCCGCGGCGCAGCCGGGCCTCGCGCCGCCCGCGGCTCCCGAAAACGGCGGATTCGTCGATGAAAACTATCATCTGGGCACGGGCGACAAGGTCAAGGTAACGGTCTACGGCGAGGACGACCTCAGCGGCGAATTCTTCGTCGACGGCTCGGGGCAGGTGCAGCTTCCGCTTGTCGGTCAGGTCAAGGCAGCCGGGCTGACCGTCCACGAGTTTGTGACGGAAGTTCAGAGGATGCTCAGCGAGAAATATCTTCGGGACCCGAAGGTGAGTGCGCAGATCGAGAATTACCGGCCGTTCTACATCATCGGCGAGGTGAACAAGCCCGGGGAGTATCCCTTTGAGAGCGGGCTCAATGCGTTGGGTGCGGTGGCTCTTGCAGGAGGATATACCTACCGCGCCAGCGATTCAGATGTGTATATCCGGCGCAACGGATCGGCCAACGAAGAGGCCTTTCCGGCCAACGCAACGACCCGTATCTACCCGGGCGACATCGTTCGGATCCGCGAACGCATATTTTAATACGGCGCCAAGCTCCGATGGCGCCCCTGTTGGCGGGTTGGCCACCGTTGGGGTTGTAAAATAGAGACGGTGGCAGATTTTCGCGGCATGCCCAACACGGTCGTTCGATGATTAGCTGCGTGTTGACAATAACCGCATTGAGCGGCGGCTGGTTTTGCGGTAGTTTGTTGCGGTCGCGAAGATCGCAACCATGAGTTCGCCGTAGTGGCCGGATTACGGAGGGGGTTGGTGTGAGGAATTCGTTTGTAACTGTCATGCGCGCGAGCGTGTCTGCGCTTGTGTTGAATTTCGCAGTCGCGAGTTCCTCGATCGGCATTGCCGAGCTGGCGATGATTTCGCCGGCGTCCGCGGCAGTCTCGCTGACGACCGACCAGACGTCTTCCCTGCAAACGTCGCTGACGGCCGTCATCCAGGCGGCGAACGGCGATCCTGCCGCGATCGAGGCGGCGATTTCGACGGCGGTGCAAAACGCGATCGCGACATACGGCACGGATGCTGCGGGGTCCATCGCTTCGGCGGTATTGACGATTGCCGAATCTGCCGGCGCGACGGGCGCGGAAATCGGTGCGGGCCTGGGCCAGGCGTCGGCCGCGGTGGCCGCGGTGAATACGACGGCGGCCTCTACCATCGCATCCACGCTGGCCAACGAAGGCAAGTCGGACGAGGTCACGTCCTACCAATCGACCACCACGGCGCTCGGCTATTCCAATCTGGCCTCGACTGCCGGCTCCGGCCCTTCCGCGACCGGCGAGAGCGGCGGCGCGGGTGGGGGGCTTACCGGCACCAGCAGCGGCAACAATTTCGCGAATGGCAGCGGTGGTAGCGGCAGCGGCTGCCTCAATCCGTCCTGCACCAGTCTCTAAGTCGTCAACAGCGTGTCATGAACGGTGGGTGGGATTAATGCATAATCCGCCACAGAGAGTTGCGTCCGAAATGCCTGCGACGGATGAAGATGTGAAGGTCGACGCGCTCACGGGCATCATCGAGTGTCTCACGCTCCTGTCCGGTCGCATCGCGGGCGGTTCGGCTCGCCGCAAGGGCGGCATCGTCTCCGATGTCGAAGGCGCGCTTGCGGAATTGGAGTTGCTGCGACGGGTTCTCGCCCAGCGTATCGCGGCGAACGATCGCCGTAGTGAAAGCCTCAGGCGCATCGACACGGCTCTGGACGAAATCTCGTCCGCGTTCCGGGGGCTCGCGCACGGCAAGCAACGTTCGGATGTCGCGGCAATGGCCGCGAGGAGGGAGCGTTTCATGCCGGGGACTCTTCGGCGCGCGGCGCTGCTGCTCGGCGTTTCCGCTGCCGGAGCCTTCGCCGCAGCCGCGCCGGTCCTTGCCGAAGAACCGACGACGCCGACTTATATCGGTATGACGCCGCAGGATGTCGGCGTGTTGCAGCGGTCGCGACCGGAATACGATGCCAAGGGAATTCCGCTCGGCGGCTTCCGCCTGTTTCCCTCGCTGGATGCCAATGCCAGCTATGACACCAATGTCTTCCGGGCGCCGGTGGCGGACCTCCGACTGGTATTTCGAGGAGACGCCGTCGCTCCGGCTGAAATCGGAATGGGGGGCGCCACTTTTTCGAGATCTATGGCGGCGCCGACAACTACAACTATGCAACCTTCAGCCGCGAGAATTTGACGGACTGGAATATCGGCACCGATGGGCGCCTCGACATTTCGCGGGCCGCGGATTTTTCGGCCAACGTTTCTTACGGCGAGTTCCACGAGTTGCTGAGTTCGCCGAACACCGTCGGCTTCCAGGCGTCGCCGAACCGCGACTACCAGACTCATGCCGACGTCACGGGCCGTTACCAGCCCAATCGCCTGGGCTTCAGCATCGGCGGCAGTTTCGACCGCTATGACTGGCTGAACACGCCGAGAATCGGCGGCGGCACGCTGTCCAACACCGACCGCGACGAGGACGAATTCCAGGGCTTCGCCAAGGTCAGCTACGATTTTTCGCCGGGATATTCGGGCTATGTGAAAGCCCTGTACAATTCGCGCCAGTTCGATCAGTTCCTCGACCGCACCGGCGTACATCGTTCGTCGAATGGTTATCGCTTCGACGCGGGCCTGACGTTGCAGCTGACCCATCTTTTGGCCGGCGACGTCTATGTCGGTTACCTCGACCAGAACTTCGCGGCACCGCTGAAGAACATTTCGGGCGTCGACTACGGTGTCGCCCTCGACTGGTTCGCCACGCCGCTGCTGACCGTCCACCTCAACGGCGCGCACCAGATTTCCGACGTCACCCTGGGCGGGGTGTCGGCCAGCGACGACAAGCTGATCAAGCTCAGCGCCGATTACGAGTTCCGGCGCAATGTGATCTTCCAGGGCTACTTTTCATACACGCAGAGCACCTTGGCCGGCAGCCCGCGAACCGACGATTATCCCGGTGCAGGCGTCAGCGTCCGATATCTGATGAACCGGTATATGAGCGTTAACCTGGACTACAATTATGGTGAACGCTCATCGAACTTCGGCAATGTCGAATATACGGACAATATGGTCAGCGTCGGTCTTGCGCTTCACATCTAGGCCGGTGTCGACTCCGGGCCGCGCCCTGCGGCGCTGCCGCCGGTAGCGTGCGCAACGTGCGCGACTTTCGACAGTCTGGGCTATGAGGCTCGATCAATTGCTGACGGGGGCGGTGCCCCGCGGGATGTTGCGATGAATGCGGAAAGACCGGTCTCGGCCGAAGAGGAGCAGGACGCCGATGGGCGCGCCGAGAGATTCGGCGCTTCTGGAAGCGAAATCACGCTTCTCGATATCCTGCGCGTCATTCGCGTTCGCCGCGTCCTGATCGTTGGAACGGCGCTCACCGTGATCGCGGCGACGATTGCAGTTCTGATCCTGATGACGCCGTTTTACAGCGCCACGGCTCTCGTCATGCTCGATCAGCGCAAGAACACGGTCGAAGACGCGGCTGCCGCGCTGACCGGTCTTCCGTCGGATCCGGCGACGCTGCAGAACCAGGTGCAGATTCTGATGTCGACGGAGCTGGCAAATCGCGTCATCGCCAAGCTGCATCTGGAGCAGGATCCGGAATTTCGACCGCGTCTCTCCATCTGGTCGTATCTGAATCCGTTTCACTGGTTTCCGGGCAATCCGAATGCGCAATCGGACCGCCGGGGCCGGGACGAGGCGCGCACGGCGCTCGCCAATGCGCTGCATGACGGTCTCACCGTCGAACCCGTGGGCCTGTCGACCGCCATCAAGGTCACCTATGTCTCGGCCGATCCCACGAAGGCGGCCTATATCGCCAATGCGATCGCGGACGCCTATGTCGAGGACCAGCTCGAGGCCAAGTTCGATGCAACACAGAAGGCCACGCTATGGCTGACGGGCCGGATTTCCGAGCTGTCGCGCAAGGCACAGGAAGCGGATTCGGCGGTCCAGCGCTATAAGGCCGAGCACAATATCACCACGAACGCGACCGGCGCCTCGGTGGTCGAGCAGCAGACCGGCGACATCAACAGCCAGCTCGTCATCTCCAAGACCCAGCTCGCCGAGAAGGAGGCGGCCTATTCGAGCCTCGTGGCTCTGGCGCGCGCCGGACGCGCGGCAGACTCCGCGGCGGCGATGGCCTCGCCGGTGATTTCCGCCCTGCGGGCGCAGGAATCGGAGATCGCGCGGCAATTGGCCGACCTGTCGTCGAAATACCTTCCGGGGCACCCGAAGATCCTCGATTTGCAGGCGCAGAAGGCCAATATCGACTCCAAGATAGCCGAGGAAGTTCAGCGGATCGTCGACGCGGCGCGCAACGACGTATCGGTTGCGGCCGCGCATGTCGGCTCGCTGCAGAGCAGCCTCAAGCAGCTGGAAGGCGAGGGCGCGACACAGAATGCCGCGGCCGTCGAGTTGACGGCCCTGCAATCCGCCGCGACCTCGGCCCGTTCCATGTACGAGGCGTTTCTCGGCCGCCTCAACCAGACGCAGGGCGAAGAGGGCATCCAGACGCCCGATGCGCGGGTGATATCGACCGCCCAGGTGCCGCAATCGCCGAGCTTTCCGCGCAAAACGCTGACGTTGATGGTGGCGATCCCGGCGGGGCTGGTCCTGGGATTGCTTCTGGCCTTCGGGAGGGAAAGGCTCGATTCCGGATTCCGAACCACCAGCCAGTTGGAGAGCATGCTCGGAATTCCGGTTCTTTCGACGGTTCCCGAGATCGCTGGCGCGGTAAAGAGCGCGTCGGAGTCGGCCGATTTCGTCCTCGAGCATCCGATCTCGTCTTTCGCCGAGGCCATAAGGGGGCTGCAGCTGGGGCTGGCGCTTTCGAATGTCGACCGCCGGCCGAAAGTGATCCTGGTGACGTCTTCAGTTCCGGGCGAGGGCAAGACCACCATCGCGCTGAGCCTGGCGCGCATCGCGGCACGCGGCGGGCTCAAGACGGTCATCATCGATGCCGACATGCGGCGGCCGAACGTGGCCAAGACGCTGGGCAAGGACCATTTCACGAATGGCCTGGCCGAGGCCGTCACCGGCGAGAAGCCGCTCGATACCTGTATCGTCCGGGATCCGAAGTCGGAAGCGTTCGTTCTGCCCTGCCTGCAGCCCCACCACAGTCCCGCCGATTTCCTCGGCTCGAACGCCATGAAGCAGTTGGTGAAATTGCTGTCGACGACCTTCGATCTCGTCGTCATCGACTCGGCACCGATATTGCCGGTGAACGACACCAAGGTGCTGAGCCAACTTGTCGACAGCGTGCTGTTCGTCATCCGCTGGGAAAAGACGCCTCGCGAGGCCGCCACCAATGCGCTGCGCGCCTTGGCCGATGTGCACGCGCCGATTTCCGGCGTCGCGCTCGCGCGCGCCGACAGCATCCGCTTCCGCTACTATAATTACGGTTATCAGAGCTATTATAACTACGACAAATACTACAGTGCCTGATTATGGCGGTGCGAGAGCGGTCTTGACGTGCCGATGAGCGTGTGGATGCGGGGGCTCGGCGTGGCGGGCGCGGCGCTGCCGGGATTGCTTTTGGCATGGTCGGCCGTCGCCCATCTTCGCGACGGTCTGGCATGGGATGCGGCGATTCCGGTGCCCAATGGGATGATCGAGCAGATCCCGCTGGAGCGCGCCGAATACCAACGGGCCGCCGACGCCTTGTCCCGCGCCGATCCCGCCGATGGCGATGCGCAAATCGCCGCCGCCGAAGCGCGGATGCACCTCCGGCCGTCCGCCGGCATGCAAATCGCTGGGCTGCGCGAGGGTCTTGAAGACAACCCGGCCTCGGCGCGGGGGTGGACGCTGCTGTCCGAGGCGCTCTTCGCCACCGACCGGCCGCATGCCGCAAGCGCGTTGGCGCAGGCCCTGATTCTGGATCCCGACGATTTCTGGCTGGCCGGGGCGCGGGCGCGGGATGCCGCCGTCCTGTGGTACGACCTTGACGACGACGACGCGCGTGCCGCGGCGCTGCGCCAGACGCGCCTTCTATGGGAGGAGCCGCAGCTGCGCGGCCAGTTGCACATCCTGCTGTCGACGCGTGCCGGCGTACGGCTTGTGCAGGATGCCTTCGCCACGGACGTCGACGAATTGCGCGCGTTGAACCGATGGGTCTCCGCCGAGCGTCGCCGCCGCGCCGCCGGGCGCTGAGTTTCGCATGTCGTCCGATATGCGCATGAACGACGAAGCGGGTCTTCAAGACCGCGCCGCGCGCTATTTCCGTCTGGCGTCGCTCTGGCTGTTGGTTTTGACCATGGCATGGGCGCCCTTTCCGCTTGGCAGCGCCGTCAGTTGGGGCGCACCCCTGCTGGAAGTTCTCGTCGCGGCCAGCTTGGTTCTGTGGGCCGCGTCGACGATTGCCGACCCCGGACGACCGGTGCGGGATGCCCGGGTCGTCGCGATTCCGGCGCTGCTTGCACTGCCGGCGCTGGCCTGGGTCGCGATCCAGACCGTCCCGATCGTGCCGCAGGATTGGGCGCACCCGATCTGGGGCGTGGCCGCAACCGCCCTGCAGCATCCCAATCGCGGCCTCGTGTCGATCGATCCGTGGCGGACCAGGGCCGAACTTCTGAAGCTCAGCTGTTATGTCGCCGCGTTCTGGGTGGCTTTCTCGCTGTCGCGCAGGGTCGAACATGCGCAAATGCTGCTCGTCGCCTTCATCGCGATCGCGGCGGCCTATGCGCTCTACGCCTTCGCATTGGCGGGGCTGCATGTGACGCAGGTCGAGCTCATCTACGCGCTGCCGCTTGGAGCAAATTTCATCACCGGCCCCTTCATGCTGCACAACAGCTTTGCGACCTATGCGGGATTGGGCACGGTTGCGGCGGCGGCCCGGCTGTTCGCCTCGGCGGACGAGACGATCGTCGCCGATCGCGGACCGCGACAGTTCCTCCTGACTGCGATGCACTTCATTTTCGACCGTGGCGCCCTGATGCTTGTCGCGGCCATCCTGCTCTTTTCCGCCGTCGTCGCTTCCGCCTCGCGCGCCGGATTCGGGGCCACTGCGATCGCCCTGATGGTGCTCGGCCTCATCGCCGCCTTGCGGCGCCGGAGTGCACGAAAGGCCATGTGGCCGGCGGCGGTGACGTTGATCGTTGTCGTTCCGCTTTTCGGCGTCATCCTTTCGAACGGAGGCCTGCTGGCCAAGGGCTTCGCGGAGCTGGCCGATGCGGGAGGTCCGGATGCCGTTCGCCTGGCTCTTTGGGACGCCGCGTGGCGCATGATCGCGGACAGACCCTGGCTGGGAACGGGTCTCGGGACGTTCCAGGACGCCTATCCGCTCTATGCGGTCAAGGTCCTTCCCTTCGTCATGGACAAGGCACATTGCGACTATCTGGAGTTTGCCGCGGGGGCCGGGATTCCGGCGATGGTCGCTTGGTGTGCCGCGCTGGCATGGCTTGGGGTCCGCTGCGCGGCCGGCGCGCTCACCCGGCGCCGCCATCAGGTGTTCGCGCTGGTGGGATTGGGGACGCTTGTGCTCGTGGCAGTTCACGCGACGGTCGATTTCAGCCTTCAGATACCGGCCGTCGCCCTCAGTTTCGCGGTGCTGCTCGGTGCAGGTGTCGCGCAATCGCTGCGAAGCCAGGGCAAGCCGTCGGCCGCAACCGCTGCGATGCCCACATCGCGCTAGATCTCTAAGTCCGGTTTTGGTTCGAAAACGACCTGTCCAGCGCTGCTGGAGACGTTACGATGCGAATTCCGCGTCTTTCGGTCGGCGGCAAGGCTGCATCGGAAGCCGCCTTGCTATATCTTTCCCTTGCAGTCCGCCGCGCGACGATGCCGGATCGGGAGACATATGCCTCGTATGCAATTCATCCGGCAGGTGGGCGTGTTCCGCTGGGCATGGCGTTATGGCGCCCGCCAGTTCACCAAGCGCGTTCTGCGCCGCGATAATCTCATGCATCTTCCGAACGGCTCGAGCATCGTGCTGCCGCGCGGCAGCCAGAGCGCCACGGAGGTCTACGTCACCGGCGCGAATGTCGACTGGGGCGCGGAGGCGCTGTTTGCCCGATTTGCGGAACCCGAGCGCGATTTCATCGATGTCGGCGCGCATATCGGCTACTACTCCGCCTATCTTTCGCCGCTGGTGAGGCGGGTCTACGCGTTCGAGCCGCATCCGGCCAATTACGCGCCGCTGCAGGCCAATGCGCGACTGGCCGGCAATGTGGAGGTCGTGCCGATGGCGGTTTCGTCCCATGGCGGTACGGGGCAATTGCACCTCAGGGCCGGCTCTTCGGTCAGCAGCCTGGACCGGAGCGGCGGCGAAACCATCTCGGTTCCTCTGACGACGATCGACGATTTTCTTTCGGCGCGGCCGCAGGCGGACCCGGCCCTGATAAAAACCGATATCGAAGGCCACGACCTGCAGGCGCTGCTGGGCATGCGTACGACCGTTGCGCGTTGCCGGCCCTTGATCCTGACCGAATGCGACGATCGCGCGGCGCTCGCGGAGCTCTGCAAAGATTGGGAATATTCGATATTCGCCTTTACCCGCGACCGGGTCTCGCTCAAGACGAAATTCCTCGAAATGTCGTCGGCCGGGGCGCTGGAGAATTTCTGGTGCAAGATGCTCTTTCTGGTGCCGCCGCGCCTCCATCCGCAGTTTCGGCGAAGAGCGGAATCCGGCTGATGCGGCAGTGACGAGCCGCGCGGCGGTCGTCGGCTCAGTACCGGCCGGACGTTAGGCCGCCTGCCGCAGCGCCGGGAGGCCGAGCCGCTTGGTCGTCGCCTTCGACGGCTTGGGAGCGGACCGGGCGTAGATGATCGCGGCGGTCAGAAATATGGCAGCTTCGAAGCGGCGGTCGTTGCCATAGGGCGAGAAGAGAATGTCCCATAACATCAAGGTGCTGGCATGCACCAGGAGCGGGGCGACCGTGTCCATGCGGATCAGGGCGGCACCGAAGCACCGCACGATGAGATAGAGCGCATAGCACCAAAATACCGCGCCGAAAACGCCGGCCCAGACCCAGGACCCGAACAGGATGCTGTGCGCCGGTATCTCCGGCTCCATACCGCGCGACGCCACCAGCGCGCTCGGATCGGTGACGCCCGACTCGCGTACGTCGAAGCCGAGGGCGGCAAGCTGCCGGAATCGCAGATAGTAATCCATGCTTCGGGCCCACGATCCGTGGCCGATGATGGGACTGTCGGCTATCGCCTGGGACGCGACGAAGATTTCGGGGCGGCCGCCGAACAGGACGCCGAAGGGGCCGAAGGAACTGTTGCTCTGGGCGGCGTAAGTCGCCCTCGCGGAGTCTCCCATCACGCCGCTCTGAGCCAGATAGGCATAGCCGCTCAGGCCGACATACATCGTGGGCAGGGCGAGCAGGGCCAGAATGATCATCGTCTGCCGCGACTGCGCCAGCTTGAACCCGCTCGACGGCCGGAATAGGGAGCTCGCCAGCATTATCGCATCGACGAACGCGCGGCCGGCGACATTTCGCGCGTTGAAGAGAACCCCGAGCACCGCGTTGGCCGCCTCGAGGGCGATGCCGAAGCGCCGCGCCTGGATGCCGCTCGGCGTCCAGAGAGAGAGCAGCGCCAGGGCGCCGAGCAGGACGGCGTCGCCGCCGCCCATCTTCCATCGGATGCCTTCGACGCCGGGTGTCAGGAGCGTTTCCAGGCCGGTGCCGATCGCATAACCGACGAAAAGAAGCTTGATGCGGCTGACCTTGTTTTCCGCGAGCAGGAAGATGAGCGCAAAATCGATCAGCGTGAAGGAGACCAGCGCCCAGCCCCGCGAATAGTCTTCGAACTTCGTGCCGCGTATGAGATCGGTCGCGACGAGCCCGACAAGCCAGAGCAGTCCCAGCCCTATCACGCGCCGTTGCTGTATGCCGCGAAAAAGTCTCCCCTTCAGCGCGTACAACACGGGCAGAAGAAAGATCGCAAGGATTTCCGACAGGATCAGCCTGCCGCCCACGTTGAACTGGATCGGCATCAGCGACGGGATGACGAGGCAGAGCGCATCTTCGACGTCGAAGCTGCGCCGCTTCGACCGTGCGCTCAGCGGCGGCGGCCGACGCCAGGCGAAGGCGCCGTCCACGATCCGTTTCGACGAAATATCCACCATTCCTGCCTCAGTTCCGGGCCTGCGCGCGAATTGCATCAGCCGTCACGCACGCACGACCTTTTCGCGGCCATGGCGCAAGGCTCCGCAGGCATTGCGCGTATCGACAACGAGCTTGGACCAATTGACCAGCGCCTGATAGTCGACTCCGTCGTGATCGGTGACGATCAATGCAGCATCGAACTCGGACACCGTCTTGCGGTCGAAGGTCACGTTCTGCATGCCCTCGAGTTGTCCATGCGCTCGCGTCCTGGGTATGCGGGGGCAATGGGCATCGTAATATTCGACTTCGCCGCCTTGTGCGCGGATGAGGTCCATGATGTGGAGGGCGGGACTTTCGCGCACGTCGTCGATGTTCTTCTTGTACGCGACGCCCATGACGAGGATGCGGGCGCCGTTGAGAGCGCGCCTGAAGCGCAGCGACAGGCTGTCGCTGAGCGTCTGGACCACGATCCGGGGCATTTCGCGGTTGATTTCCCCCGCCAGTTCGATGAACCGCGTGTCGAATTCGAAGGCTCGTGCCCGCCACGACAGGTAGAACGGATCGATCGGGATGCAGTGTCCGCCGAGGCCGGGCCCCGGGTAGAATGCCATGTAGCCGAACGGCTTTGTCTTCGCCGCCTCGATGACTTCCCAGACATCGATGCCCATCCTTGTGTAGACGAGCTTCAACTCGTTGGCGAGCGCGATATTGACCGCACGAAAGACGTTCTCGGTGATCTTGACCGCCTCCGCGGTTGCCGCATTCGAGACCGTGGCCACCCGGGCGAAGGCCAATCCGTAGAGTGCCGCGATCGACTCGCCGCATTCGGCGTCCAGGCCGCCGACGATCTTGGTGATTTCGCTGGTCGGATGGCTGCCGCCGGGATTTTCCCGCTCCGGCGAGAATGCGACCAGGAAGTCCACGCCGGCGCGAAGGCCGGATTCCTCGAGGATCGGAACCACGACTTCGGTGGTCGTCCCCGGATAGGTCGTCGACTCGAGGACGACCGCCATGCCGCGCCGCAGGTGAGGCACGATCGCGCGGGTCGTCGCCACGACATAGTCGAGGTCCGGCTCGCGCGTCAGCTTGAGCGGCGTCGGAACGCAGATCAGCACCGCGTCCACCTTCGCAAGCTCGGAATAGTCGGCCGTCGCCGTGAACCGGCCGCCCTCGCGCATGCCGGCGATCGTGTCGGACGGAATATGCGCGATATAGGTTTCGCTCCGACCGAGCTTTTCGATCTTCTGGTCGTCATTGTCGAAGCCGACGACCCTTACGCCTGCCTGGCAGAACGCGCGCGCCAGGGGCAGGCCGACATAGCCGAGCCCGATGATGCCGACGGCGACGGATTTGTCCTCGATCTTCGACCGGAATAGGGCGTGGCTCGAAATCGACGGATTGCTCAAACGAAGCTCCCCACTGTGCCGTGCAATATTCATCCGGCGACCGTCAAATATCCGTTTGCCGCTCGTCCTTTTATCTCTTCGGCATTGAAAGCGCACGCGGCCGCGTATTAACGACGTGCAATGCAGGCGGGCGGTCAGCCTGGACGCGCGGCCGCCGGATTCGCGATGACGTCCAGCATCTGGCGCGCCCGCACGTCCCAGGTCCCCACCTCGAGCAGCCGGCGGTAATTCCGCTCCACCAGGGGCTGCCACCGTGCGATATCGCCCAGCAGCGACAGGATCCGGCCGGCCGCATCGCTCTCGCCGATCTCGACCACGGGGTTGTAGCCGAACATCTCCACGAGATCCGCCGGCGCATGGCCGACGGGAAGGCAGCGCGACGCGATGGCCTCGAAATAGCGATGGGTGATGGTCTCCACACCACCGGCAAAGGCATGGGTGGCGGATGCCGGGAAACAGGCCACCAGCTTGGCCGCGCCCAGTCCGTCGGCCAGCGATTTCTGACTTGCGCCGAATATCTTCTCGCCTACCACGCGTTCGTACAGATGCGTGAACCCTTCCCGCTTCATGGCGGGTGCCACCGCATCGTGGAAGGACGGCTTTCGCCGGCCCAGTTCGAGCAGATCGGTCGTCCGCGCGGCGAGCGGCAGGCGGGAATCGTAGGCCGCCGGGTCGGTGGCTTCCGGCATCCAGGCGAAGACGAGGTCCGGCAGGCGCGTCCGCATATAGATCACCGATGCCCGGCTCGAAATGAAGGCGACTTTCGGCCGGTGGCGGCGGAAGAATCCCACCCACGCCTCATACCGGTCGGGCCAGCAATCGAAGGAGAACGTCACCATGTCGGAGAAGTAGCAGCGCGGGAACGTCATGTATTCCGACAGGCCGTTGACCGGAACCAGATAGACCCGCGAGCCGAGCGCCGCGATCTTGCGCAGGAGCTTCAGCTTGGCGAGGACCTTCGCGATGGTTTCGGCGAATGCATCCGGCAGGGCGACGGTGGCGGGCACGCCCAGGCGGCGCAAGCTCTGCTCCATGAAATAGACCTGGTAGACGCTCACCAGGCCTGTGGTCCTGCGCACCGTCAGGAAATGCAGATCGGCGGGCGCATTCACTCGAGATGCAGTCCGGACAGCCGGGCGAGAATCGCCCGGGCGGCCTCGGGGTCGCGCACGCCGTGCAGGCCGCGGCGGAATTCGATGAGCTTCGCGCCGACGAGGAAGCGATACCAGAAGCCCTGGAGGACGTGATAGATCACGCCCTCGCGCCCGTCGAGAAACCCGCCGCGCAGCACATAGCGATAGAGGAAGTAGGCCAGGGCATCGAGCGGAAACGGCGTCCGGCCATAGAGGTTGTTCTTCGCCATGCGCTTGAGGGCCGCCTGCGGCGTCACGCTGGCGAGCGGGCGCTCGCCCGCGCCGCGAAGGACGTGCCGTTCGAGCAGGAGCTGCACGGCTTCGCGCGTGGCGTAGCCGTTGTGCTTGGCCGTGAAGCGGCCGAGATCGTGCAGATTGTGGTCCGCGAACCCGCCTTCGAACGTGACCGCACGGCCTTCGTCGAGCAGCATGTGCTCGTCCATCCAGCGATCCTCCACATGCGCCTTGCCGCTTCGCCATATCCGCAGAAGCGTGAGCGGATAGCGGCCGCCATGCCTGATCCAGCGGTCCATGAAGATCGTCTTGCGCTTGAGGTTCACCGCGGTCACCGCGGGCGGAAGGGCACCGAGCTTCGCCTCGATTTCCGCGGCGAGGTCTGGCTCCACGATCTCGTCGGCGTCCAGGGCGCATGGTCCATTGCGTCGATACCGCGATCGTATCGAGCGCCCATTGGAACTGATCGGCCTGGTTGACGAAGCGCCGCTGGAAGACTTCCGCGCCATGCGCCCGGGCGATGTCGACGGTATCGTCGGTCGAATGGGAATCGACGACGACCACCCGGCGGGCGACCGGCGCGACGGACTTCAGTGCCCGCGCCAAATGCAGGGTTTCGTTGTAGGTCAGGATGATGACCGTCAGATCCGCCATGGCCGTCAGCCTTATTCCGCGCCGGCCGCGGTGCGGCTCCTGACCGCCGCCGCCGGATTTCCGATATAGACCGTGTGCGGCGCAAGGTCCCTGAAGGCCACGGCGCGGGCCCCGAGCACGGCGCCTGTGCCGACGGTCACGCCCGGACCTACGAAGGCTTCGGCGGCAACCCATGCGCCGGCCGCGATCACGATGGGGCGCGCCACGAGCTGGAAGTCGGGATCGTCGATATCGTGCGTGCCGGCGCACAGATGCGCGCCCTGCGAGACGACCGCGCCCTCCGCGATCCGGACGGGCGCCATGGCGTAGCAATTGGCGCGCGGTCCCAGGCAGGCGTGTCTTTCCATGACCAGATTGGGCGGGTACCAGATCCGCGCCGACCCGTAGACCGATGCGGACCAGTCCACCTTTGCGCCGAACAGGCGCAGCAGGAGAATCCGCCAGCGGTGAAACGGCGGCGGCGTCCATGATGCCAGTGCGAACCACACGACGTTCCAGCCGGCGCGCAGCAGGCGCTGGCGCAGGGCGAAGCTGGGGCCGCCATATTTCGATCCGTGCTCCCGAGCATCCAGAATCATAAAGCCGGCTTCGTCCATTGCATCGCTCGCGCGTCCGGTCGTGCCGGTCTGCTCATACCTGATCATAGCCGATCATCGAGATTTGCGCCGGACAGTGCGCCGGCCAGTCTCCCGCCAGGATGTCGTTCTCCGCAGCATAGGACGGATGGCCCGGGTGGACCATGAGCTCGACCACGCCGCCGGCGATGGGGGCGGCGGCGAAGGTCGCCAGGTCGGTGAAGCAATCGGTCGTCCGCACCCGCAACCCCCAGCGCAGCGCGCGATTCCACGCGTATTTCTTCAACAGCAGCGCCGGGCCGGGGGCCTTTGCGGGTTCGTAATGGTTGCGCGACAGCCGGACGCGCCGCACCCCGTATCGCCAAACCACGGCCGCCAGCGCGGGAAACAGCGCGGGAAGGGTATGGACGTGGTGATGCGAGTCGACATGGCTGATCGATCCCAGCGCGGCGGTGGCGCGTTCGATCTGTGCCGCGAATTCCGCCCGGGCCGCGCGCCGCAGAGCGCCCGTCAACCGCCCTTCGCGCCATTTCGAGGACAGCACTCCGCCGTCCCCGACCAGCGGCGACGACGCTGCGGCCGCCGAAAGCGGCGCGAACTGCGTGAGATTGAGATGCACGCCGAACGAGCAATGGGGATATTTGCGGCTGCGGCGCACAGCGTCCTCGAAGGCGTCGCCATTGACCAGCATCGTCGCCGAGGTCACCCGCCCGGCATCGATCGCGGCGAAGATCGCGTCGTTGACGGCCGGCGACAGGCCGAGGTCGTCCGCGTTCACGACGACACGCAGGTCCCGGGCGCCCGCAGCCATCAGCGCCGGACGGAGCGGCGCATATCGTCCGCCAACGCGATGAGGTCCCGGGCGGCCATGCGCACGTCGAAGCGTTCGAGGAACAGCCTTCGCGCTGCGAGGCGCATCCGGCCGCGCGCGTCGCCGTCCAGGTCCAGGAAGCGCCGGAAGAGATCGGCGACGCCGTCGGCCGTATCCGCCGCCACCATGCCGCCGCCACCGTCCCGGACTTCGTTATAGATGTTGACCTTGTCGCTGATGAGGACCGGCGTCCCCGCCGCCAGCGCCTCCGCCACCGCGATGCCGAAATTCTCCTGATGCGACGGCAGTACGAAAGCCTCCGCCCCCCGCAATGCGCCCCACTTTACATCGCCCGACAGCATGCCGGGCCAATGCACGCGCGCCGAGATTCCCAGCCGATCTGCCATCCGCACGAGTTCTCGCTGCAGTCCGGTCTGGTCCGGACCGGCGATCACGAGATCCATGCCGCTGCGCGCCGCCGCATGGGCATATCCGGCCAGCAGGATGTCGCAACCCTTCTTGGGATGTATGCGGCTCAGGAACAGGAGATAAGGCCTTTGTCCCAGAGCGGGGAGGGCGGCGCGAAACGCCTCGGTCTGGCCTGACCCGCCGGAGGGTGCGTCGGCCGCGCCATAGGCCACCACCCGTTCCTTGAAGCGCGCGCCGAAGAACACGCCGCGGGCCGAAAGCCGCTCCATTTCGGTGGTGAACAGGACCGCATAGGCATCCGCCAGGACGCGGCCTTCGAGCGCAAGCCAGTAGGCCTGCTTGGCGATGTGCTTGAGGGGATTGGCCTGCCGGAACCAGGGATCGAGCATGCCGTGCGCGAAAACGGCATAGGGCGTTCGCGTCTCGGAGAGCCCGCGCCAGGCGCCGACGGAGGAATAATTCCAGATGCCGTGCACGATCGCGGCGTCGTAATCGGCCGCATGGGCGCGCAGCCAGGTGCGCAGCGCCGGCGTATAGCCATACCGCCCAAGTCCCGGCCCCAGCGCAAAGACGGGCAGCGGAAATCCCTTCAGCCAGGGATCGGATGGACGGTCCAGGCACACCACCTCGTTGCGGCAGCCAAGGCCGGCCATGACGTGTGACGTCCGCAGGAGCCCTTCGATCGGCCCCCCCGTTGCCGGGTCGGTCGAGCCTATGATGCGCAGCACTCTCATGATGGCGCCCGGCCGGCGCTTGCGGCGGGACGGGCACGGACCAGGGGCTGGGTGCCGACGCTGGCGCACCACGCCGCATAGAGATGGGTGGCCCAGTCGCGCAGGCCGCGCTGCGAGACGTCCATCCCCTGCGTCATCCACTCGCGGACCGGCAGGCCGAAGCCGCGCTTCGGCCGCGCGACGATCTCCGCGCCCATGGGATAGTCCACCGCCGCGACGGCGTCGCGCTTGGTGACGGGCTCGGCGCCGAAGATGAGCGGGGCAAGCGCCGTCACGAGTTCGGAATCGACGAACGGAACGCGGATTTCGAGCGATGCCGCCATGCCGGCCCAATCGGAATCGCGCAGCAATTGGTTCTTCATGTAGCGCGTCATTTCGAGAAGGGCGATACGGCCGGACGGCGAGGCTATCGCGTCGACCTCTGCATCCGTGGCGCCGTGCTGCGAGGCGGCGTCGCAGATCTCCCGCGGGAACGGTCGTCCGTCGAGATCGGCGATCTCCCAGGGCAGATACAGCGCCCGCCGCAGCAGATACGCGTCCGGATAGGTCGAGCCCATTTCGACGAGGGAGGCAATTTTCGGCGACGACAGCCGGGCTGCCAGGGGAGCGCCCAGAACGCGAAGCAGCCGGCCGGCCCGCGCCAGCGGCCCCAAGGCGCGGACGGCCCGGACGAGGCGGGGTATCTGGCGGTAGCCGGGATAGCCCGCGAACAATTCGTCGCCTCCCAGGCCGGACAGCACGACCTTGAAGCCGAATTCCTGCGCCATGCGGCTGACCAGATAGGTGTTCACGCCGTCGATCGACGGCTGGTCCATATAGCGCGTCAGATCGCCGACGATCTCGTGGAACCCGCCGGCGTCGATGTATTTGAACCGATGCTCCATGCCCAGCCGCTCGGCGAAGGCGGCGGCAAGCGGGATCTCGTCGCGATCGGTCCCCTCATATTGGCGCGCGCCGAGCGTCAGGCCCATGGGCGCCACGAGGCCGGAGCGTTTGGCGATCCAGGCGGCGAGCGTGGAGTCCACGCCGCCGGACAGGAAGATGCCGACCTTCACGTCCGCCACGAGATGGCTCGACACCGAACGGTGCAGCGCCTCCGCGATCAGCTCGCTTTTCTGCGCTGCCGGAACGACGCGGTCCGAAGCGGCGGCGGCGATCTGCGGCAGCGAAAAGTACGAGCCTTCGCGCATCCCGCCCCCGCCGTAGATGCGGTAGCCGCCGGCGGGGAGGGCGCGGATTTCCCGGAACATCGTGCGGGGTTCGGGCACGCTGCCGTTGATGAAGAAGCCGCAATGGGCGACGACGTCCGGCGTCAGGGGGCGCCCGAGGGCGGCGATGGCGCGAACCTGCGACGCCGCCAGCACCTGGCTGCCGTCGTCGTAGAGGAAGAGCGGCTTGATGCCCAGGGGATCGCGCGCGACCAGGAGAGACTGGCGGCGGCCGTCCCACAGCGCGAAGGCGAACATGCCGTGCAGGCGCTTGAGGCAGTCGACGCCCCAGCGGTCATAGGCGTGCAGGATGACCTCGGTGTCGGAGGAGGTCGTGAATACGGCGCCCAGGCCGCGCAGCTCGTCGCGCAATTCGCGGTAGTTGAAGATCTCGCCGTTGAAGGTGATGCGCAGATCCGGGCCGGCGAGCCGCATCGGCTGGTCGGCCTCGGGATTGAGGTCGATGATCGCAAGCCGGCGATGGGCGAGCACGACGCCGCCGTCCGGCGCGCTCCACAGGCCGCTCGCATCGGGGCCGCGATACCACATCGCATCGCGCACCCGCACGACGTCGTCCTCCGACAGGCGCGCCTTGCTGCGCGCGTAGTCGAATCTGGCCGCTATTCCGCACATGGTCCGTCCACCGGGGTTCGATCGTGCCGCAGGAATGGCGAAGCGGGAAGCCGCGTCCGGATCGCCCTGCGCGGCAGCAGCGTCATCGCGGCGCGGCGGCTCTTGCGGCCAGCAGGCGGTCGAACAGGCCCAGAACGCGTTCGCCGTAGCGCGCCTGGGGATATTCCCTCGGAATGAGTGCCGCATTGCGCACCCCGATCCGCGCGACCATCGGCCGGTCCGATGCGGCGCGGCGGATCGCGTCGGCCAGCGCCGCGGGATCGCCGGGCGGGATCAGAAAGCCGTGCACGCCGTCCTCGACGATCGAGCCGGAATTGGGCGTGGTGATCACGAAGCAGCCGGCGGCCAGCGCTTCGAACACCACCTTGGCGGAGCCTTCGGCGAGGCTCGGAAAGACGAACACGTCCGCTTCGGCCATCCGCGCCGCGAGGCCGTCGCGCGGCGTCACGCCGAGATAGCGCACGCGCGGATCGTCCAGCAGCCCGCCGATCGAGGACCGGAAGCGTGGCGTCACGTTTCCCGATATCGTCAATTGCCAGTCGACGTCGTCGAGGCCCGTGAGCGCGGCGGCGACGGTCGACATGCCCTTTCGCTGCGTCACGCCGCCGGCGAAAAGCATCCGGAGCCGGCGGTCGCGGGGCGGCACGCCTGCGGTCCTCGCCGCCGCGAGATAGTCCAGGAACCGGTCGTCTATGCCCAGATAGACGACGTGGACGTTGTCGGTCCGGGCGCCGGCCCGCGCGAAGGTCTGCTTCACGAAGTCGGAATTGACCAGTACGTGATCGCTGGACGCCAGGTCCTTCGCCGCGCGCCGCCAGATGTCCGCTTCCGGCACCCGCGCGACCGGAGCGGCATCGAGCGCGCCGCCGTTCTCGATCAGGCCTTCGATGACGAAGGGATGGGCGATCGTGTGATCGCAAACCGTGAGATAGCCGAGCGCCCGCGCCGTAGCGAAGGAGCGGCCGCCGAATCCGCTTCGCACATGGTAGACGTTTTGCGCCGCGGGCTGCTCCTTCAGGACGGCGATCGCGGCCCGGGACATCATGTCCACCGCTCGTCCGTTCAGCGTCTCGTAGACGGCGAGGCTTCGCGGCGCCACGGCGATCGCGGCGGTGCAAAGCCCTTCGCCCAGCCAGTTCGCGACGATGCGCCGTTCGCAGACCTGGACGCGGCGCGCGGCAAATCGCCCGGCGTCCGGCGTGAGCGCGCCGAGCCCGGCCAGGAGCGGCATCAACCGCTTGTACGGATACGCGCCGGTGATCAGGCGATTGAGGCGGCCCTTCCGCGCATACTCCTCCGCCAGGGTCGCCAGGTGAAACACCTTGTAGCCATTGACCACGATCACTCCGCTGCCGTCGGGATCAGGCATCGCCGGTCTCCCGGACCGGTTTCGCCGGCCGCTCCGGCGAAACGTTCGGGCCGACGGTCAGGTCGAGCAGGCGGACGATCGGGTTCAGCGGATCCGCGAGGTACTTTCCCGCCCGCGCCAGATGGGCGAGCCAGCGGTCGCGCGGCGCCCGCTTGCGGCCCATCACCATCTCGAAATAGCGGTCGTGGTTGCGCCGGCTTTCGGCGGCCGTGGCGCCGCTTCCGGTGATGGAGCCGGGATGGATGGTGAAGCCCGAGATGTAGTCGGGCAGGATTTCGACGCGCGCGCCGTCGAGCGCCATCTTCAGGAACAGCTCGCCGTCCCAGCTCGTGCGGTTCGCGATATTGAATCCCCCGGCCCGGTCGAACGCCCGGCGGCGGAAGAACGTCGACTGCTGGAGGACGTAGGAATGGCCATAGGCGAAGCGGACCGCGCTGAAGGGCGGCGAACGGAAGCGGCGGATCGGCTTTCCGGCCGCGTCGACGACATAGCCGTGTCCGGTGACGACGTCGGCGCCGGGGTCGCGGGAAAAGAATTCCGCAACCTTGTGCAGCGCGCCGGGCATGTAGAAGTCGTCGGAATTGAGATAGCCGAAGACGTCGCCGGTAGCCTTGGCGAAGCCTTTGTTCAGCCCGTCGGGCGGGCCTTCGTCCGGCGCATAGATGACGGTCGAGATCCGGTCGCGATAACGCTCGATGATGTCGCGGCTTCCGTCCGTCGAACCGGGATCCACCACGACGTAGTCCAGCGCGACGCCGTCCTGCGCGACCACGGACCGGATCGCGCGCTCCAGGAACGGCGCCTGGTTGTACGAGATCGTCACGATGGAGATCTTCATCGCGGCGGACGGCACGGCAGGCCGCCCATCAGGCGCGGCCCGGCCGGAAAACGAGGAGGGTCCTGAGCGGCACGCCGGTGATGCGGCGGAACTCGAAAAGGACGAATGCCAGGACGGCGAATTCCGCGGCGCAGATCACGACGCCGACGGCCTCGAGGCCGTAGCGAATGCTCACCAGGATCGCCGGAATGCACAGCAGCTGCACGGCAAGATAGGCGAGCGCGCCGCGCTCGTGCCGGTTCGTCGCCATCGCGGGGGCCAGGGCGCCGCGCCACAGGAGCTCCCCGAGCGAGGCCAGGGAAAGCGTCAGGAACAGCCAGAAGTCGAACGGCACGCGGCCGACGGTCCAGAGCGAAAACACCCGGTGCGACAGGAGCAGGAGGACGATGAAGGCGGCGCCGCCCGTCACCGCCAGGATGTGGAAGGTGCGCACCGCCAGGTCCTTGAAACGCTCCACATGGCCGCCGCCGAACGCAAGCCCCAGTTCGGCCTGCACGCTCAGCATAAGGTTGGAGACGGTGTTCAGCAGGCGCCCGAACTGGCGGTGGGTCGTGAATATGACGACCGCGCCGGGTCCCAGCGTCCCGCCCAGCAGCAGCCGCAGGAACTGCAGGCTGATCGCCTGGGCGAGCGGAAAGGCCGAGAAGGACAGCGACGGCTTGATGAGGGCGCGCACCGCCCGCCCGCTGACGCTGCCGGCGCCGAGGCGCAGCCATGGTGCATGGTGCCGGGCGGACGCCAGCAGGGACAGATAGCTGGCAAGCTGCGCGGCAAGCATGGCCAGCGCGGCGGTCGCGGCACCGCCGCCCGACGCGAGCGCCAGGACGACGAAGGTGAACTCCAGCAGCCGGGTCGCGCCGAGGAGAAGAAATCCCAGCGGATAGCGGCCGGCGCTCTGCAGGACGCCGAACAGCAGGAGCGACTGCATCGACAGCATCGTGTAGGCCGCGAGAATCGCCACCAGCGAAAGCAGCGTGGGCGCGAAGGACAGCGTCAGGCCGATGGCGCCGCCGACGGCGTGAAAGAGCGAGGCGACGACGAACAGCGACGAAAAAGCCAGGGAAAACAAAAACGTCACCAGCGCGCCGGATTGGAATATCGCCAGCGCCTGGTCGAAGCGGCCGGCGGCGCTCGCCGTGGTCATGCCGCGCACCGCGCTCTGCGACACGCCGAAATCGCCCAGCGTGAGCATGCCGGGGATCGCCGTGACGACCAGCCATTCGCCATATCGCTCCGGACTCCAGAAATGCAGGAACACCGGCACTTCGAGCAGGCGGACGGCGATCTGCACGAGCTGTCCCGAAGCCTGTCCCAGAAAGCCCTTGTGGAGCCTGGAGAGTTTCAGCCCGAGAAAGCTCAACGCGGCGTGCCCGTTCGTGCCGCAAGCAGCATCGTCGCGCGCGTCCCGGACATCGCGCTAGGCCGCCGACGTTCCGGCGAGGCGCTGCAGCCTGCGGTTGCTGGATTCCAGCATGTCGATGCCGTCGAGCAGCACCGCCACGTCGGGGCAGGTCGTTCCGACGCAATAGCCTTGCAGGAAGCCGGTCTCCTGGCCGGACGGCAACCTGGGAAAATAGACGAACAGCGGCCGGTCGAGGTCGATGCGGCCGAGATAGTCCAGATTGAGGCTTTCGGTGCCGCCATAGGCGTCGAAGCGGTATCCCGCGTCGCCCGGCACTTCGAAGTCGTCGATCAGGAACATGCTCCGGCCGTCGAACGCGGCGATCGCACGGATCTCGGCGGCGAGCGGAAGGACGCCGCCCCAATGCGCATCCAGGTAGAGGAAGATGTTCTTTCCCGTCAGTTCGGGACGGCGAAGGACGGCGGGAAGCACGTTCTGCGATTCGCCGCGAAGCACTTCGATGGTCTTCACCCTCGCAGTCCTGAGCTTCGAATAGGTGAAATAGCGGCTGGCGCTTTCTATCGTGACGACCTTGGCGGCGAATCTGGCGAAGTAAAGCGTCGTCGTCGCCTTGTAAGCGCCGGTCTCCACGATCGCGTCGCAGGCGAACCGCTTCGTCAGCTCTTCGAAGAGGCGGCGGCGCCCCGTCTGGCCGTTCAGGATGCCGTAGCCGCCCACGGCCGGCCGGAACGTGTACTCCGCCCAGCCCACCAACGCGCCCGGAAGGATGTCCAGGAGTTTGCGCCACATGTCGCGGTTACTCCTGTGCCACGGCGATCGCCCGCTTCAGGCCGGCGATGTAGTGCTCGACGTCCCATTGCGCGATCGTCCGGCGGGCGCCGGCCTGCATCGCCTCCAGCAATGCCGGATCGAGCGCCAGCCGTCGCAGCGCGCCGGCCAGCGCCGCGACGTCGCCGGCGGGATGGATCAATCCCGAACGCCCTTCGACAAGGTCCGGCGCGCAACCGACCTTGTCGCTGGCGACAACGGCGCAACCGAAATTCTGTGCCTCGTTCACGACAAGGCCCCAGGTCTCGGACAGCGACGGAAGCGCGAAAATGTCGGTGATCTTGTATATGTCGCAAAGCTCGATCTGGTTGAGGAAGCCGGTGAATATCACCCGTGCCGCCGTATCCGCCGCCAAGGCGTGGAGTTCGTCCCACTTGTCGCCCGTGCCGACGAACACGAGCGTCCATTTCGGGCCGAGATCGGCCTCGACAAACGCTTGGAAAAGGGCCGAGCATTGCTTGCGCTCCGACATCTTGCCCACGAATGCGATGACGCCGTCATCCGCCGCCAGGCCGAGCCTGGCCTTGACGTCCTGCTCGCGCAACGCCGCATCCTTGGCGGCGAAGAACGCGTTGTCCACGACATGGGGGGCGTGCACGAGCTTGCGTTGCGCGACGCCGTGATTGACGAAGAAGTCCCGATTGTGCTTGCCGATATAGAGGAACGCGGAAGGCAATTTGAACATCAGGCGGTAGATCGCATTGCGCACGAAGCCCTTCAGCCCTCTGGGCTTGGTCACGTCGTAGGTGATGGTCCGCAGGATGAGCCTCTTTCCCGACAGGACGGCAGCAAGCATGCAGCCGATATGCGTCAGGTAATTCATGCCGTGGATGTACACCGTCGCCCGCGGCCCCGCGAAGATCGCCCAGACCAGGCCGGGGTTGAAGAACTTCAGGACGCCGTCGCCGTTTCGAAACGGGCTGAGGTTGCGGAAGAACCGGTGCCGGAAGCCGTCCGTGATCGGCACGCCCCAATCGACGCGCTGGCCGAATTCCGGTTCGTATCCGCCTTCGGCCCATGCCTCCTGCATGAAATAGACGCAGCTATCCAGCGAGGGATCCTGGGCCGCGCGCCGGTAGAGAACGGCATGATAGTGGATCGGATGTTGCGCGACGAAAACGAGTCTTTGACGGTCTGACATGGTTGATCGACCTGTCGGCGCTAGGGCGCCAGCGCCGGCCGGACGTCCAGGATGACGACGCTGCGCCGGCCCATGGTGCAGACATCGCCGCAAATCTGCGTGCCGTCGCGATTCCATCGCGGGTGGAAATCGCATTTCAGGTCGCTGTCCGTGACGACGACACCATGCTGGAAGTCGGCGATGTCGACCCGCCGGCGCGCGAGGCGGTCGTAGATCGCCAGCGGTATGCGCCCCCGGCCGTCGGGATAGGCATCGATCACGATGTATCGGCCGTCGGGCGACAGCATGGGATGGCCGTCCTGGGAGAAGAGGGCGGGCTCGAACGGATGCGGCGCCGCCGCCCCGTCGACGTCGAGCTCGTAGAACGATTCGCGGAGCATGGAGCTCTTGAACCGGCCCTTCAGCGATCGCACGAAGGCGAGCAGGGGCTTCACGAGCGGATTCGAAAGCAGACCCGCGCTGCGGATGCGCGTGATCGGCAGCAGGCTCCGGCGCATCCAGACCAGCAGCGTCTTCTCGTCCAGCCAGCAGAAATGCGACACCTTCTCGTCGGCGATGACCCGCAGGCCGGTGCCCTCGGGCGTGGCGGACAGGAAGCGCGAATACAGAGCGCCGTCGCGCGTGATCGAGCGGTCGTAGAACACGATGCGCGTGCCGGCCGGATTGAACGACAGATGCGTCACGAACCGGTAAGGCTCGCCGGCGCCGTCCCGTGCATCGCCGCGCGGCAGCTCCGAGATCGGCACGATCAGGCGATGCTCGCCCGTCGCCAGGTCGAGCCGCCAGATGCCGTCTTCCGCCGGCCCCGGCGCGTCGAGGCCGGGCGGCGGCGGCAATGCCTGATAGCCGTAAGCCTTCCAGTAGCGGGCGAGCCGGCCGTAGCTCGGCGTCAGGGCGTAACGCCCGTCGGGCGATACGGCACCGATCGTGGTGCCGAATGTGCGGCGCGCGCCCGAGTCGATGTCGACGATTTCGCAGCCTGCGCCTCCATCGACCAGCCGATTATACGCCACTTGGCGGCCCGGCCCGGGCAGCCACATCGCCCGCGCCCCTTGCTGCAAGTTCCAGGTCGTCGTCCGCCCGACGACGCGGAATTCGCCGCTCGACCGGTCCCAGATGACGATCTCGGCCTCGTCGCTCCCGTCGGGCAGTCCGGCGAGTTCGCCATCGAACCGGTGCATCAGCAGGTAGCGGCCGTCGGCCGACCAGGGCGAAATGTCGTGAAAGCCGAAGAAGTACGACGCATCGTCCGGCGTCCGCGCGATCACCGCGCAGCCGGTCGGGGATGCGACGCGGCGCAGCTCGCTGTTCGGCACGGTTGTCAGGGAGTCGATGGTCCAGTCTCCGTCGATCGCTTGCGTTCCGGCCAAGCTACCGCACGCCGGGTGAAACGGAATTCGCCTCACCGCTCGAATTTGATGCCGACACGTATCAGGCGCTCACCGATCGGCAGGGAACAACGACCTGCAATTGCCTTCCCATGATTTCCAGAAGCACCCAAGCGCGCCTGTTGCCGTCCAGACGCTCCAGCGTTCCGATGAAGTCCGCGAACGGGCCGGCGACGATCCGCACCCGTCGTCCCGCCACCAGCATTTCCGCATTGTTCAAGACGCCGCTGTCGTCACAGCCGGCGCGCAACGCATCGACGAGACCGTCCGGAACGGCCGTCGGGAGATTGTCGAACGCCACGATGCGCGCCACGCCGCGCGTACCATTGACGGAACGCCACCTGTCGCTTTCGAGATCGAGTTGAACGAAGATATAGCTGGGGAAGAGCGGCGCCAGGACGGTTTGAATCTTCCGCGCGTGACGCCTTGTCTTCAGACGGCGCGGATAGAAGGCCCCATAGCCCTGATTCAGCAGTTCGCGCTCGGCCAGGGATTCCTTGTTCGGCCGTGTCTGGACGACATACCAGCGCCCGCGGGCTCCGCGAAACGATGCGGAACCGCTGGTCCGGCCACCGCCGATGGCGAGCGACGTGTCGGGCATCATGGCGCATGCAATCTCGACGAGGCCTGCCCGGAGGCGGCCCGGACCGCTCCCTGGCCGCTCGCGCCGGCGTGCGCGTGGATGTTGCGGCAATGACAATGCTCCGCAAAATCTGGCAGCAGCGAACACCCGGACGCGACCATCGAGGCCATTTCACCCAACTTGCAGAATTAGCTCCGGCCCAAGCCAGATGTGGACAGCGGGATTCCCCGGCGCAGCGTAGCGAAACTAGACACCGATTGACAGATATTAACCTGCGGCAATTGGCGGAATTCGCTCGATTTGATTAATGTTTATAAGGACTAAGATAGTGGTTGGCACTTGGTGGGGGTGTTGCCCATGCGCGAACGCAAGCATTCGGTGCATGCCGGCAGGTGCTATGTGCGCCCTGCCTGGGTACCGCGCCTTCCGATGGATTTGGCCGAGCCACCAGAATAGCGACGTCCACGGGGTAGGCTTGCTTGGCTTGGCGCGAACGGCGGAAAGGCGTGCAACCGGCATTGGGCGGGCCGGCAGCCGACAGCGGCTCCGCGCCGAAGAAAATCGTCATATACGGAATCAATTACGCACCGGAGCTTCTCGGTGTGGGGCGTTTCAGCGGGGAATTGGGCGGTTTCCTTGCGCGATCCGGCTCGCAGGTCGAAGTCATAGCTTCGCCGCCCCACTACCCGAGCTGGTCGATCCCTCGGCCCTACCGGGCGACGGGATATCTGCGCGAGACCATCGATCGCGTCCGGATAACGCGCTGTCCCATCTGGCTTGGAAAGAGCATGAGAGGATTTGCGCGCCTGATCGCGCCGGCCAGTTTCGCGGTCTCCTCGGCGCCGATCGCGTTCTGGCGCATCTTGCGGACCCGTCCGGACCTGGTGCTGGTCATCGAGCCGACGCTGCTCGTCGCTCCGGTGGCGCTCCTGGCGGCGGTACTGTGCGGCGCGAGGACGGTCCTGCATGTCCAGGACCTGGAAGTCGACGCGGCATTTGCCGTCGGGCATCTGCGCGGCGAGCGCTGGCGCAGGGCCGCCCTCTGGATCGAGCGTCGGCTGCTCTCGCGGTTCGACGCCGTCGTTACGATCTCGCAGCGCATGCGGGACCGATTGCGCGACAAGCAGGTGGTTCCCGAACGCCTCGCCATCGTCCGCAATTGGGTGGATCTCGAAAGCATCGTGCCGCGCGACGGCCCCAACGCGTTCCGCGACGAACTCGGCATATCGTCCGACACGTTCGTCGCCCTCTATGCCGGCAGCGTCGGCGCCAAGCAGGGACTGGACGTCATGCTCGACGCCGCCGAGCGGCTGCGCACCGAACCCGCCATCCTGTTCGTCGTCGCCGGCCACGGTCCGGCGACGGAAGGCCTGACCGCGCGATATGGCCGGCTGCCCAATGTGCGCTTCCTGCCGATGCAGCCGGAAAGCCGGCTGTGCGAGTTGCTGAACCTGGCCGACGTTCATATCTTGCCCCAGACTCGGGATGCCGCGGATCTCGTCCTGCCGTCCAAGCTCGGGGGCATGCTGGCAAGCGGCCGGGATCTGCTGGTGACGGCGGATGCGGGCACGGAACTGCACACCTTCCTGTCGGGGACCGCAACGCTCGTCTCGGCGGGCGATTCCGAGAGCCTGGCGCGCGAAGTATGCCGCCTGGCACGCGAACGCGTGGTGCCGGACGTTGCCAATTTGCGCGCCCTGGCGGCCGAGTTCGATTCCCGCCGCAGCTTGCCGCGCTTTGCCGCGCTCCTTTCGCACGTGGCGTCCGGCGGGAGCTTGGGCGATCCGGGCGGTGCGGACGAAACGTCATATCGCGCGTCGCACGCGACCACCGCCTGATCGGGATCGCAGCCAATCCGTGGCGATGCATCGTCCGGGCGGCAGACGCCGATGCAGCGAGCGACGCGATCGTCTCGGCGACCGGCGGCCCTAACCGGCAGCCCTAAAACGCGTTCTCCTGCCCAAGCACCGCGCCCACCGTCTTGAACAGCACCTGCGCGTCCAGCTCCAGGCTGCAGTTGCAGGCGTACCAGATGTCCATCTCGATGCGGCGGTACATCAGGTCGATGTTCGGCGTTGCGCCGCGCAGGCCGTGGACCTGGGCCCAGCCGGTGATGCCGGGCTTCACATGCTGGCGCACTTCGTAATTCTCGATCAGCCGGGCATAGAGCGCGTCATGCGCCGCCGCGTGCGGCCGCGGCCCGACGATCGACATCTCGCCGCGCAGCACGTTCCACAGCTGCGGCAGCTCGTCGAGGCTCGATCTGCGCAGCCAGCGCCCGACAGGCGTCATGCGCTGGTCGTTGCGCTGCGCCTGCGGGATCTCGGCGCCGTCTTCCATCACCGTCATGGTGCGGAATTTCACGATCTGGAACGGCCGGCCGCGATAGCCCAGGCGCTGCTGCCGGAAGAGCAGGGGGCCCCGCGAATCCACCGCGATCGCGATGCCGATCGCCAGCAGAAGCGGTGCCAGGAACGCCAGCGCCATCGCCGCAATCGCGATATCCGTCGCCCGCTTGACCGCCCGCTCCGTTCCCGTCAGCGGGCTCTTCTGCATCTCCAGCGCCAGCACGCCGCCCAGTCCGCGGACCGAATGCTGCAGCAGGGTCGAGACCTGCTCGTCCGGCACCAGGTAGATCGCGCGGGGCAGCACGCGCAGGCCCGACATCAGGCCGGAGATCGCCTCGAACGACAGGCCGCCGCCCAGCACGTAAATCTCGCCGGGCGCCGCCGAACGCGCGGCGTCGAATACGCGTTGCAGCAGGTGCTTGCGTTCCTGAATCCAGGCGACCGGTCCGCACCGGTCGTCGAACGCCAGGCGCCGGATGGCCTTGCAGCCCTGTGCGCCCAGCTCGCCGGCGACAGCCTCCGCCCCCGCACAATCCCGCGGCGCGACGATCAGCACTTCGAGGCCGCGATAGGTGTTGTTCTGCAGCCAGCGGGCCAGCAGGCGGGGCACGACCGTCCGTGACGCCACGGCGCCGGCCAGGCCGGTGACGAAAAACAGGAATATCCCGCCGCGGGAGAAATGCGCGCTGATCTTGATCGTGAACGCCAGCACGATGAGGAACAGGAAGGTGACGATCCAGGACACCGCCGCGATCCGCGCGCGGCCGAGCCGGGTCACGCTGGCGCGCGGGTCGCGCGAGCTTTGGAGCTGTACGAGACCGCAGAAGAAGGCCGCGACGATGGCGCCGATGCCGGCCAGTTCCGCAAGGTCGGCGCCGTGATTGTGCGCCACTTCCTGGAAGGCAAGCCCGGAGCCCATGCTGATGGCGACGACGACAACGGCATCGATGCACAGCGCGAGAGCCGAGGCTGCGTGCTGGTGCGGGATGTCTGCGCGCCAGGAGGCAAGCGCCGCGACCCGGTCCAATCTTCTCGGAAAATTGGCTGCCTGAACGTTCATGGGTCTCACATGGTGCAATGCACGCTAAGCCAACGGATCCGTTGTGTTTTATAAGCCTTTGAACTTTCTTCTATATTCCGGTAATTCCGCAATTTACCCGAAGTGGTTTCAGTATCAGAAACAAACCCCGAGACGAGGTAAAGATCAAAACCGCATTTTTTCTTGCAACCCGGTGCCGCAGTGCACAATCGACGGACGGATACGCACTGGTTGTGCTCGACTACACTTGCATATCAGTTTTGTTCTTGTTATGTTCCATTCCTGACTCAGGAACTGCCCCCCGATCGCCCTATCAACCCGCTCACCGGCCTTGGCGCCCTCGAGCAGGCGCTCTGTCACCTGCCAGGAGGAAGTGCGCAAGGCCATCGTCAAGGCGGAGAACCCAACCGTCGAACATGTCCAATACGACCCGGCGCGCCAAGCCGATTACAACCGCGCGCTCGCCTTCATGAAGATGACGGCCAAGCTGGGCACTGTCCTGGCGCGGCTGAACAGCCACCATTCCAGCACCGTCCACGTCCACCGCACCGAAAGCGGCGGCACCCTTGCGCCCAAACTCGCCCAGGCCCGCTCGCGCCTGGCGCTCGAAGCCGCCAAGAAGGCCGGCGACGAGGAATATTGGGAGCGGTGGACCAGGCTGTTCCACGACGAGACGGCGCGCGCCGATGCCGCCATCGCGGCGGAGGAGGGGGACCCCCCACCGAAGAAATCGGGTTCGAATGGCGGAAAATGACCCAGCCCGATAGACCGATCTCGCTCCCGTCGCCGCCAGCCCGCAAGCGCGGTCGCCCGCGCAGGCATGTCCCGGATCCGGCCGCGCCCAAGCGCCGCCGCGGCGCCCAACCGGGCAACGACAACCGCCTGCGCCACGGCCGCTATATCCGCCACGCATCCGTGGCTTCGGGCTTTGCCGCGGCCCGCCACGCAAAACGCACGCCGCGACGCCAACCCGTCCGCCGGAGTGACAGTTCTGTAATTGGCGATGTTTCACTTCCCATACTTGGCCCCAAGGGGTAGATTGTGACCCAAGTCGCGAATAGTTCCGACTGGCGCTACACAGTGCGCAATCTCTCTTGCCCGATTGTGGACCTTATGCGGTTTCGGCTTGTCTGGTCCGGGTCCCTACGGTCTTCGGGCAACGCCTCGAAGCCAGATGATGTTCGTCGGATACGCGATGAACTACATCCCCAACTTGAACAACTTTGGCAGACACATACCGCACTTAAGCGACTTCAGTGGACTTCGATAACCTCGCGAAATCCGGGGCAAAATGCGTCGAAATGGCCGCCCATAGAGTACATCAAGCACCCCCCTCCAAAGAATTGGGCCACACTTCCAGATGGACGCGAGAATCCGTTTTTCGTGGACCTAAATCGGCCGATTTCTGTTGGAGAGCGGAAAGTGATCCCGCTCGTAAGAAAGTCTCTCAGTTTAGCGTGCAGGCTGACCGTGCTGTTTCTGCGTGAGGAAGACCCGGGATCACTTTTCTTCAAGGCTGGCGATCTCGATGGTCGCCTTAAGACGCTGCTTGATGCCCTAAAAATGCCGTCGCCTGATGATGACGCGAAATATCCATCCGCTCACGACCATCTGTATTGCCTCATGGAGAGCGATACGCTCGTTACTCATTTTGATGTTGAAACCGACCGACTTCTGACGCCCCCGACAATCAAGGCCACCACCGTGCAATTGGTGATCGAGGTTTCTATCGATGTTCTAGAGGTCGGGGATTGGAACATCTGCCTTGTTGGCAATTAGCTTGCGGCGTCGCGTTTCGGCGGCACGACCTTCTTAAGCGCCTTCTCGAAGGCACCGTCGCTTTCATCGACTTCGATGGCTTTCGCCATTTCGATGAACCGCTTCACCTGCTCGGGATCGTTGGGTTTTGGTGCCGGTTTGCGTGCCATGGTTCGCCCTATACCACAGAAATAGCCGGATTCGCACGTCCGAAACGGCCCTGCTATGTTCCATGCCGGTGGCCCTTCCATGGGTCGCTGGGGCGTGAGAACCCCGATACGAGGCGGCACTTTGTGCGGCCGGAAAACAGCACTCCTCGACCCTATGGTCGGGGAGGCATGCGCGTATGTCCAAGGCTTAGGAGCCCAAAGGCGCATGCGGCCTTCCTCGTGTCGGCTTCTCAACTCCCAGATCGCCAGAGGGGAGGATGGGATGAATTACGTCACGCGGGCAAATGTGGCAGTGGTGACAGGCGCGCTACTTGGCTTCGGCATTGCTGTACCAGGCGCTCTCACTCGACCATTCCCGACCGTTGGTGATCGGTTTGGCTTTTGGGTGGCCGAGAGCCTTGTCTATGCGGTTTGTATCGGCATCGCCGCATATGCACTCATGGCTTTGCATGGCATCTACTTTGGAGCCCCTACAAAATCGAGACAACTCACTCTCGCACGTTCGGCTAGCGTACTCCTTCTTGCTATCGCAATTGTAGGTGCCATCGCATGTTTGATTACCGTAGTTCTGACGGACACCACAAAATCAAATTTGGCACCGAATATGGCGGCCGTGACACCTGCACCAAAGCATCTTACTCCACAGACACCGCTTGTGCCGCGCATACCATACGATAGCCCTATGGGCATAACTGCCGGCGTTCAGTGGACAGTTGATGAAAACTCCCGGCGCTGCAATCTAGACGGAAAAAACGGATGGCTCACCACGCAAGCCGGAGTGTTTCACTGCATTTACGACGGCTATGTCGATGCATTGCCGCCGAACTATTCGTCCGTGAGGGACCTAATCGAAGAATCGGTTGATGCGAGTTATGTGGTCGCTGCAAAATACGACCAACACACAATATCAGCCGCAGAAGCGACGCTTGAACTGGCGCAGATAAGAGTGCGGTATAATTCGGAGGTGCAAGCACGCGCGATAGCTTTAGCCCAGAGCCAGAATCAAGCCGCGCTAACTGATGCCCAGATTGCTGCAGAAGATGCAGCTCTAGCACCACCGGCCGTCCAAACGCATTGTTCGCGATCTCCGCTCGATGGATCGGTAGATTGCTCGTCGTGGTGATTGAAGGTATGTAGAAAACGAAACGGGTTCGGAGGCCAATCCGAACCCGTCAACAGTGCGCCGCGACAGCGCGATCTCGCGAAACAACGTACGCGAGAGATTCAACCATGTCCAGCGTGGCGAAGAACATATCCGTCCAGCTACCAACATCCGACAATCTGACGCGCATTCTTGCGGCCGAGCCCGGTGAAGTAGTGCGGATTATCCCGCCGTTCCCGGACTACGATACCGGCTGGCTTCTGATGCTTGATAGGTGCCCGTTTTACGGCAAGCCGCATTGCCACAATCGAGAGACACAAGAGTGCCTTGCGGAAAAATGATTGGGCTATCCGCGCCCTTGCATTGGATCTTCTTGGACGATGATCGGCGACGAGCAATGGCGGCATCGAATTGCGTAGTACCACGCACCGGGCTCTGGCATCGACAATTTGGTTTCTCCTAGGTCTGTCGCGATTCCTAGGATAAGCGGAACGGCTCCCGGCGTCATGTCGGGGGCCGTTTTCGCTTCCATGCGTGTCGTCCCCAGAACACACGCTTACGCTTCGCAACGGCGTAGCCGTGCGCTTTCCGCCAGCGGATGAAGGCAGCGGCCTTTTGCCTAATGGTGAGGGGCTGAGAGAGTCGTTCGGTAGGTCAGCCTCTTGCCCTTGGTGCCTTGGAGGGCAATGGCGGTACGGCTTACATCATCGATGCCGAGTTTGGCGCGGGTGTTCTGGCGGAAATCGAACTCGGCAAGGTATCGGTTCAAGTGCTGTTCTTCGACGTGCTGGTAGACGCCGACGAGGCCGCGCTTGAAGACCGAGAAATATCCCTCCAGCGTGTTGGTGTGGACCTTGTTGCCGGACTTGCCTTTGCGGACGTAGGTCTTGACGTGATCGACGCTTTCATGGGCGGCGACACCATCAATGAACTTGTAGTGCTGGGCACCATCCGTGTGCAGGATGCTGGCCGGATCAACGTCGGCACGGATGCGTTCGGCAATCTCCGCCTTGGTGACGGTCTCGATCTTGCGGGAGCGGATACGGCCGCCGCGCTCCGTTAGACTAAGAACCACGATCTTGTGCGCGTAGCCGCCGGCACCCGGAGCCTTGCGCTTGCCGTCCTTGGTTTGCAGGAAGGTTTCGTCGGCTTCCACGACTTGGCCGTGACCGTCGATCGGACCAGCATCGCCACCCGGTGCCATGGCGTGCCGGATGCGGTGCCCCATGAACCAGGCGGTCTTCATCCCAACGCCCAGGGTCCGCTGGAGCTGGCGGGTCGAGATGCCTTTCTTCGACGAGCACATCAGGTAAATCGCCTGAAGCCAAAGCCGCATCGGGGCGTGGCTGTCCTCGAAGACCGTCCCCATCTTGACCGTAAACGGCTTCTGGCAGGCGTAGCACTTGCACAGGCCAGCACGGGTGGTTTTGCCCTTGAGGCGGCCCACACGGTCGCCTGACGTGCCACAGTGGGGGCAGACGGGGCCATTGGGCCAAAGCCAAGCCTCAACGAAGGCCAAGGCGGCTTCCTCGTTGGTGAAATGTGGGGCGGAAAGTGCAGATGCCATTGCCTTAACTCCTTGTACGACCAATACTATGGATGGCGTGCAAGTATGTCAAGTGAAACATCGCCCTGTAATTGGCGATAGTATACTTGACACATGCTACAGTGATTCGGACAGGCCGACGCTAAGCAAGTCAGGTTCCGGAGGCTCCGGGCATACATCGCCAATTTCCATACGGAGCCTCCGAGAACAAGGTATGTGCCGTGGGCGCCCTTCTCAAAACCGAAGCGGCAGAAATTCATGTGTCGCTTTCCATGTTGGTTGAAGCGATACATGAAGAGATCACTGCTTATTTTTCTTGCCCTTCCGTATCTGGTCTAACAGGCTGTTGAAGAAGTGTTCCAGGGTTTGGCGATGAAGTCGGCTTCGTCGCCGTTGTGGAAGCAAATTTGGCCGTTGAGGCTGCCGTTGGGTTGAAGTTCAGCCCATCCCTCGCCGCTGGCCTCGTCCATCTCGTCGTTGCCGGCCCAGGAGAACGCGACGTTGCTGGTGTCGCCGGCTCCGTGGATGGCGCCGGTGATGCAACCGAAGGCGAACTCGCCGCCGCCCTCGCCGTCGAACAGGATGTAGGCAGGCTCCATCATGTCGAGGAAGTCGGCCTCATAGTCCGGCATCTTGGTGATGCGCCACGTGCCCCTCACGCCGCGGCTCCCAGCAGCTTGGGAAGCCGGATGAGGTTGTAGGCGGCCAGCGCCATGGTGAAGGCGGCGTCGACACGGGCTCGGCCTCGCAGCTTGATCTTGGCGAGACCGGCGGACGACTTGATCCAGCCGAACACCTCCTCGATCCGCTTGCGGCAGACTTGGCTTACGGCATAGCCGGGATGACGCAGGGTTCGTGCGTCGATGGCGGTCCTGCGCGCCTTGCCGGTCTTGCTCAGATGGCCGTCGATGGCGATGTGCGGCGTGACGCGGCGGCTCTTCAGGCCCAGCACGAAGGCTTCCACGTCATAGGCCTTGTCCGCGCCCAGCGTGATCCGCCGCTTGCGCCGGCGCCGCCGGTGGCGGTCGATGAGCGCCAGCGCCTGCTCCCGCTCGGCCGTGCCGGTGGCCTGGCTGACGCTCCCTAAGACCGCCAGACCATGACGGTTCTCCATCAGGGCATGACCCATGTAGCAGAGCTTGGCCGGCTGGCCGTCGCCCTTCTTGTAGAGCCTGGCATCGGGATCGGTCGTGCTCTCATGGGTCTGGTTGGAACGCTTCTCCTTGTGGAAGCTGCGCTCGGCGTTGCGTCCGGGACCATCGCTGTCCTGGTCGCCGCCGTCCTTCCTGCGGAAGCTCTTGATCGAGGCCCACGCTTCGATCAGGGTCCCGTCTACCGAGAAGTGGTCGCTCGATAACAGACGCTTCACCGGCGGCTGGGCCAGGATCGCGTTCAGGAACTTCGCCGCGATCTTGCCCTCCAGAAGGCGGTCGCGATTCTTCGAGAACACCGAGTGGTCCCACACCGGATCGTCGATCCCCAGCCCCACGAACCAGCGGAACAGAAGGTCGAACTCCATCCGCTCCATCAATTGCCGCTCCGAGCGCACCCCGTAGAACGCCTGCAGCAGCATCGCCCGCAAGAGCTTCTCCGGTGCAATGCCGGGTCGGCCGAAGTCCGTGTAGAGCTTGGAGAACTCCTTCGACAGATCGCTCAGCGCCGTGTTCGCGATCCGACGGATCGTCCGCAACGGATGGTCCTCGCGAACCCGAGACTCCAAATCCACATAGCTGAACAGTGCTCCAGACCGTTCGTCGCTTCCTCGCATCGCAAATCCCTCAGCACGCTTCACCAAGGGAATCACGATCAAAAGCCGTCCGCTAGGGACTTCTTCAACAGCCTGCTAATGCTATCTGAAGGCGAGGTCTCGTACATAGCAGGTGGTATAATCCGTCGCGTGTTACACCCTTCCTGAGCGATGGCTTCTGTCTCCAGCGCACGTAAGCGACAAACTCAAATGCTATTTGTTGCGTCTCATCTATCTCATTGTAGACCGCTTCCAAGTCCTCCATCCGATAGACAAAAATCCGTCGCGCAAGTTCATCGTGTTCAGTACCTGTGTAACTTAGGCCGGCGGATTCTTTGAGCAGCATACTAACTGTCCACGGAGCTACATACTTGCTCTCGACCCAGAGAATGCCATCAGAAATTCTCGGGCAGATTCCGTAACAACCATGCCCAAGTGCATCGCGCTCTTTGCTGGCAGAGCCAACTATCGTCAATACTGCATCGAGAAGTTCCATGTCTTGAGCGTCAAGTCTCATTTCAGCTGCCGCTATTAATACTTCACGCTGCGTTCGGAACATCCGAACGACAGAGAAAACGGCAACAGCACTTTCAGGATCAGACCCCAGTAGAATGCCAAATAGCGTAGCCATCTGTTGGTCCACTTCTGGCCAAAGTGCTATACACTTGCCGATTATCGCAACGTGTTCAGGGCGCTTCTCAATTTCTTTTGGTCCTATCGACCAAAGCTGGCGAAATTTTTCAGGTAAAGGCTGACGCGGCATGGCCCAAAATACCTCCAAATTATCCAGAGAAGATGAGGTGCTGCGGCGCATGCTGAAAACGCCCCCGCAGCACCACGCTAAGGCCAAGACGAAGCCGAGTCGGGGCACCAAGTCTGCCCAGAAGCCAGCAAAGCCCACAGATTCGCGCGGCAGTTAATCCCGCGCTATGTTCCCCGTCAGAGCAGCCCACAGGCTGCTCCGGGGCTTAAGAACCTCTTCGGTTAGGCGGCTAAGTGCGCCGTCAAGGCACTCCTCAACCCACATGGTCGAGGAGGCATGCGCGTATGTTCAGGACGAAAGTCTAAAGGCGTATGCGGCTCTCCTAACCGAGGCTTCTTAACTCCCCGATCGCCAGAGGGGAGAAAGATATGGCGCGTATTTTATCGCTGCTGATAGCGGCGGTGTTGCTGTGTAGTTGTGATCCTTGGGGCCTGAAAAACATGAGCGAGGCCCAGCTCAAAAGCACCCAGACCATGGTGCTGTGTTCTGACATTTATGCTCACGGACCAAAGTTAGATGCCGAGCGTCGGTCGCGTGGATTGTCGGATTGCACCCTTCCGGATCAGCAGTGCGTACAGGCCGGCTACCGATCTGGCACGCAAGCCTATAACGACTGCCGCTACGGGACGCCTCAGCAACAAACATATCGTCAGTGTTACGCGGCGATGCTCGCCCAGCCGACTCGAACAGGCTCCTTAGCCGAAGCCATGAGCAATGCTGAATTGGTCTGCTCTGGACGGGTACCGTATGCCGCGACGCGGCCACCACCTCTACAAGTCACGAATTGTCAGCCGAACGGCATGGGTGGCTTTAGTTGTACGACGCAATGAAGCGGGTATTTTTTACGATTGCCTTAGCAACCCTAGCTGGGTGCGGCGAGAGCCCGGCACCACTACAGCCTCCGAATAAATTAGAACCGCCATACCTCGGGCGCTGGATTGTCGTGCCTGCTGGTACGCGCTCAGAGCCTCCAGTTGATACATGGTCGGCGTGGCGCCTGGACACCAAGACTGGCAATTTATCGTATTGCTCATACGTGGAAGACCGCGCCGGTTTTAACGCGAAGCCAATTGCTCCAACCGTGTTTTGCACCGAACCGGTTAAAGATGATGCGTCAAACTGATCGTCATGCTACTGTGTTGCCATGAACATGCAGCGGTCCATCACTTCCGAACATACGGAGCCAGCGCCTCAACTAGCTCGCCCAGCGCTTGAGGTGTCAGAGGAATATCCAGTTGCTGTTCGTGGCCGAAGTTCAGGAGGAGTCGAACTGTGCCTGCTCCTCCCGGTGGGTATCGGAGTAGAGCGCTTTCAACGACTGGCGTCGTGCAAAGACCTTTCCAGCTTTCTAGTTGACGCAATTGACTGTCTGCCATGAATTTCTCCTAGGTAGGTCGCACTCCTAGGATAATAGCGAAGCCCACCGGAGTCATTCGGTGGGCTTCTGCTTTTGACGCCACGCATGCCTTCCCCAGAACACGCGTTTTCGTTTCGCCACGGCATAGCCGTTAGACTTACGCCAGCGGATGAACGCCGCGGCTTGCTGTCTAATGGTGCGTGGCTTTGATAGTCCGCCGATAGGTGAGGCGCTTGCCAACGATGCCGCTGAGCGCCTTTTCGGTGCGCATGTCGTCGTCTATGCCAAGGCGGATGCGATTGTTCTGGCGGAAATCGAACTCGGCCAAGTAGCGGTTCAGGTGCTGCTCGCCGATCTGCTGATAGGTGCCGACCAAGCCGCGTTTGAACACGCTGAAAAAGCCCTCCAGCGTGTTGGTGTGGACCTTCCCAGACTTGCCCTTGCGGACATAGGTTTTGTTGTGATCGACGCTCTCATGGTCCGCCACGGCCCCGGTGAATTTGTAGGCCTGGGCGCCATCGGTATGGAGAACGGACAGCGGGTCTACGTTGGCGAACAGGTGCCCGACGATCTCCGACTTGGTACCGTCCTTGATGCGCATCGAGCGGATTTGGCCGCCGCGCTCGGTCAGGCTCAGCACCTTCATCTTGTGGGCGCCGCCGGCCGCTCCAGGGGCCTTGCGCTTGCCGTCTGCCTTCAGGAGGTAGGTTTCATCGGCTTCCACCACCTTGCCTTCGCCGCCCAAACGGTCGGGCGCCACGGGCGTCATGGCCTCGCGGATACGGTGAGACAGGAACCATGCCGACTTGTAGCTCAGGCCCAGCATGCGGGCGAGCTGGTGGCTGGAAATGCCCTTTTTCGATGAACAGAGCAGATGGGTAGCATACAGCCAGACGTTCAGGGGGATTTTGGAGCGCTCGAAGACCGTGCCCACCGTGACGCTGAACTGCATACGGCAGGCGTTGCAGAACCACAGTCCCTTGCGTCCGCCCTTGATGGACGAGGCGCGGTCCACGGTGCCACAGTGAGGACAGATCGGGCCGTCCGGCCACTGTAGCGCCTCAAGGTGCTGGCGGGCCGCATCGGCGTCGGTAAAGCGCAGAGGGATGGACTTGGACATGACGGCTAACTCCTTGACGGAGTTTATAGAGCGCGCCAATTGCATGTGTCAAGTATACTATCGCCCTGTAATTTCCCATAATATTACTTATACGAAGAAGCAATGCCACTGGCCGGGCGTGCCGCGCCTCGATTCCGGGCGTTCCCCCGCCCGTTCGTCAGCGCCAAGTCCGCGTCTTGTTGCGGGCTTCCTTCTCGCGGAACGCGGTTTCGAGGTCGACGCCATAGCGGTTGGCGATGGAACACAGGTAGACCAGGATATCGGAAAGCTCCTCGCCGATGCCGCCGACCTTGGCGCCCGGCTCGATGGCGATGCCTTCGGCCTTGCGCACCGCCTTGAACAGCTCGCCGACCTCCTCGCCCATCAGGAGGCATTTCTCGACCGGCGTCTGGCGGTTGAAGCCGCGCTCGGTTTCGAGCGCCACGACAAAGGCCTGAAAATCGGCCAGCGTCGGCCGCTCGGGCAGATCGCGCATGGAACCGTCCCCGGAAATTGCTGCGGCGAACTTCGCAGAGTCGGCCAAATCGCACTAGGCTTCGACGATGACGGACGAACCCCGCCCCGGCCGCGACATCGCCATCCTGCTGGAGATCATGCGCCGCCTGCGCGCGCCCGATGGCGGCTGTCCCTGGGACCTGGAACAGACCTTCGAGACCATCGCGCCCTACACGATCGAGGAAGCCTACGAGGTCGCCGGCGCCATCGAGGACAAGGATTGGCCGGGCCTCAAGGACGAGCTGGGCGACCTGCTGCTCCAGGTCGTCTATCACGCCCGCATGGCCGAGGAGCTGGGCCTGTTCGGCTTCGGCGACGTGGTCGAAGCGATCACCGCCAAGATGATCCGCCGCCACCCGCACGTCTTTGGCACCGAAGCGGCACCCGGCAGCGCCGCAGCCCAGACCATCTCTTGGGAAGCGACCAAGGCGGCCGAGCGCCAGGCCAAGGGTCCGGTGGGCGTGCTGGAGGGGGTCAGCCGCGCCCTGCCCGCGCTGGCGCGTGCGGAAAAGCTTCAGAAGCGGCTCTCAAGCGTCGGATTCGACTGGCATTCCGCCAAGTTGGTGCTCGACAAGGTGGCCGAGGAAGCGGCCGAGATCGTGGAAGCCCAGGCCGCCGGCGCCAGCCATGGCGAGCTGGAAGGCGAAGTCGGCGACCTGCTCTTCGTGATCGCCAACCTGGCGCGGCACCTGAATGTCGATCCCGAGGCCGCGTTGCGCGCCACCAACGCCAAGGTCACAAGCCGCTTCGCCTGGATCGAAGCCCAGCTCGCCGCCCAAGGCCGCAAGCCCACCGACGCCAGGCTCGACGAACTGGAAGCCCTGTGGGTAAAGGCCAAGACAGCACTTGTGAACAGCTGAGGTCTAGCAGGCTGTTGAAGAAGTGTTCCAGGGTTTGGCGATGAAGTCGGCTTCGTCGCCGTTGTGGAAGCAAATTTGGCCGTTGAGGCTGCCGTTGGGTTGAAGTTCAGCCCATCCCTCGCCGCTGGCCTCGTCCATCTCGTCGTTGCCGGCCCAGGAGAACGCGACGTTGCTGGTGTCGCCGGCTCCGTGGATGGCGCCGGTGATGCAACCGAAGGCGAACTCGCCGCCGCCCTCGCCGTCGAACAGGATGTAGGCAGGCTCCATCATGTCGAGGAAGTCGGCCTCATAGTCCGGCATCTTGGTGATGCGCCACGTGCCCCTCACGCCGCGGCTCCCAGCAGCTTGGGAAGCCGGATGAGGTTGTAGGCGGCCAGCGCCATGGTGAAGGCGGCGTCGACACGGGCTCGGCCTCGCAGCTTGATCTTGGCGAGACCGGCGGACGACTTGATCCAGCCGAACACCTCCTCGATCCGCTTGCGGCAGACTTGGCTTACGGCATAGCCGGGATGACGCAGGGTTCGTGCGTCGATGGCGGTCCTGCGCGCCTTGCCGGTCTTGCTCAGATGGCCGTCGATGGCGATGTGCGGCGTGACGCGGCGGCTCTTCAGGCCCAGCACGAAGGCTTCCACGTCATAGGCCTTGTCCGCGCCCAGCGTGATCCGCCGCTTGCGCCGGCGCCGCCGGTGGCGGTCGATGAGCGCCAGCGCCTGCTCCCGCTCGGCCGTGCCGGTGGCCTGGCTGACGCTCCCTAAGACCGCCAGACCATGACGGTTCTCCATCAGGGCATGACCCATGTAGCAGAGCTTGGCCGGCTGGCCGTCGCCCTTCTTGTAGAGCCTGGCATCGGGATCGGTCGTGCTCTCATGGGTCTGGTTGGAACGCTTCTCCTTGTGGAAGCTGCGTTCGGCGTTGCGGCCGGGGCCGTCGCTGTCCTGGTCGTCGCCGTCCTTCCTGCGGAAGCTCTTGATCGAGGCCCAGGCCTCGATCAGCGTGCCGTCCACCGAGAAGTGGTCGCTCGACAGCAGCCGCTTAACCGAAGGCTGGTCTAAGATCGCGTTCAGGAACTTCGCCGCGATCTTGCCCTCCAGAAGCCGGTCGCGATTCTTCGAGAACACCGAGTGGTCCCACACCGGATCGTCGATCCCCAGCCCCACGAACCAGCGGAACAGAAGGTCGAACTCCATCCGCTCCATCAATTGCCGCTCCGAGCGCACCCCGTAGAACGCCTGCAGCAGCATCGCCCGCAAGAGCTTCTCCGGTGCAATGCCGGGCCGGCCGAAGTCCGTGTAGAGCTTGGAGAACTCCTTCGACAGATCGCTCAGCGCCGTGTTCGCGATCCGACGGATCGTCCGCAACGGATGGTCCTCGCGAACCCGAGACTCCAAATCCACATAGCTGAACAGTGCTCCAGACCGTTCGTCGCTTCCTCGCATCGCAAATCCCTCAGCACGCTTCACCAAGGGAATCACGATCAAAAGCCGTCCGCTAGGGACTTCTTCAACAGCCTGCTAGGTGAGAAATACGCCCTAACCTGCTGTTTGGACGAGGTTTCCGTCCGTAAATCGGCCCTCGAAACGATCCACATCCCGGGGATCGATCGCCAGCGTCAGCGCCACGCCGCCGGCGCCATCGCTGCGTTCCAGCACCTGCGCATGGCGATAGACCCAGGCCAGGCCTTCGCCGTCGGCATGCGGCAAGGTCAGGCGATAATGGATGTTGGCGGCCGTCAACAAAGCCTCGAACCGCATCTGGAGCTGGTCCAGTCCCTCGCCGGTCAGGGCCGAAACCGCGACCGGCCCCGCCGTCCGGTTGTTGCCCGCGACCAATCCGGCACGGACCTCGGGTTCCGCGATCCGGTCGATCTTGTTGAACACTTCGACGAACGGCCGCTCGCCGTCGGTCACGACGCCGAGGTCGGCCAGCACCTTCAGCACGTCGGCCTTCTGGGCGTCGCTCTCGGCGTGGGAGATGTCGCGGACATGGCAGATCACGTCGGCTTCCAGCACCTCTTCCAGCGTGGCGCGGAAGGCGGCGACCAGCTCGGTCGGCAGGTCGGCGATGAAGCCCACCGTGTCCGACAGGATCGCCCGCGTGCCGCCCGGCAGCCTGATGCCGCGCATGGTTGGGTCGAGCGTCGCGAACAGCAGGTCCTTGGCCAAGACGTCCGAGGCGGTCAGCCTGTTGAACAGCGTCGACTTGCCGGCATTGGTGTAGCCGACCAGCGCGACGACCGGGTACGGCACCCGCTTGCGCGCCTGGCGCTGCAGGCCGCGCGTGCGCTTGACGCTTTCGAGGTCCTTCTTGATGCGGACGATGCGGTCGCTGATCAGCCGCCGGTCGGTCTCGATCTGGCTTTCGCCCGGACCGCCCAGGAAGCCGAAGCCGCCGCGCTGCCGCTCCAGATGGGTCCAGGACCGCACCAGGCGCGAGCGCTGATAGGACAGATGCGCCAGCTCGACCTGGAGGCGGCCTTCATGGGTGCGGGCGCGCTCGCCGAAGATCTCCAGGATCAGCGCCGTGCGGTCCAGGACCTTCGTCGCCCAGGCCTTTTCGAGATTGCGCTGCTGCACCGGCGAAAGCTGCGCATTGACGATGACGACGGTCGGCTCCAGCGCCTTGGCGCCGGTGCCGATCTCCTCGACCTTGCCGCTGCCGATCAGCGTCGCTGGTACCGGCCGCACCAGCGGGACGATGAAGCTCTCCACGACATGAAGCCCGATCGCCGCTGTGAGCCCGATTGCTTCCTCGAGCCGTGCCTGCGCGTCGCGGTCGGTGCGCGCGCCGGCGGCCCGCGCCTTCGGCTCCACATGCACGACGAACGCCGTGCGCAGCGTGTCGCGCGCTTCGTCGTAGCGCGATTTGGGCTTTACGCCGTCTCGGCCGCGGCCTGCTCGTCCTGAAGCTGGATCGGACCCAGCGGCATCACCGTCGAGATCGCGTGCTTGTAGACGAGCTGGGCCTGACCGTCCCGGCGCAGGAGAACGCAGAAATTGTCGAACCACGTGATATTCCCTTGAAGCTTGACGCCGTTGACCAGAAAGATGGTAACGGCCGACTTGCTTTTGCGGACGGCGTTGAGAAACGTGTCTTGCAGATTTTGTTGTTTTTCGCTCATCGGGGAATCCGTGTGAAAGGATGCCTCGCAGCCCCTGCGAAGCATGTCTGCTAGCATAGGCTGCATTGCTGCGTTTGCGAAAGGCTTAAGTGCCTTGTTCCTCGGCCCGGTTGGCGGATTCGGCGGCATAAAGCTCCTGGACCCTGCGCGTCACCGGTCCGGGCCGTCCTTCGCCCACCTGCCTGCCGTCGATTATGGTTACCGGCACCACGCCCGTCGCCGACGAGATGAAGGCCTCGCGCGCCGAATACGCGTCATTCAGCGCGAATCGCCGCTCCAGCACCGGCAATTGGGCCTGTGCGGCCGCCGCCATGATGACCCGGCGCGTCACGCCCGGCAGGATCGCGTGGCTGAGGTCGCGCGTGATCAGCCGTCCCTCGCGGTCGACGATCCACGCCGTGGTTGAGCTGCCTTCGGTGACGGCGCCGTCAGCGTCGACCAGCCACGCCTCATAGGCGCCGGCGCGCCGGGCGGCGGTCTTGGCGAGCAGGTTGGCCAGCAGCTGGGTCGTCTTGATATCGCAGCGCGCCCAGCGCTCGTCGGGCCGCGAGACCACCGCGATGCCCTCGTCCCGGCGCTTCGCCGCCGCATCCACATCCCATGACCGCGCCGTGACGATCAGGCTCGGCCGCGGAGATCGGTCCGGGATCGGATGATCGCGGCGCACTGCACCGCGCGTCACCTGCAGATAAAGCAGCCCATCGCGCACGCCATTGCGCCGCACGATCTCGCGCATCACCAGCTTCAGCGCCGGGCGCGCCATCGGCATCGCCATCTCGATCTCGCCGACCGAGCGTTCGAGCCGGTCGAGATGCTCCTCTTCATCCGTCGGCGCGCCGTCGACGATGCCGCAGACTTCGTAGACCGCATCGCCGAGTTGAAGCCCGCGATCCTCGACATGCACGCTCGCTTCGCCATGGCGCAGATAGCAGCCGTCGACATAGGCGACGCGGCCGGCGGGCGGCCGGCCGTTCCAGCCCTTGCTCACGCGTTGTAGCCTTGCTCGCGCCCATTGGGACCGACGCCGAGCGATTTGAGCTTCCTGTGCAGCGCCGAGCGCTCCATGCCGATGAAGGCGGCGGTGCGCGAGATGTTGCCGCCGAAGCGGTTGATCTGCGCGATCAGATAATCGCGCTCGAAGATTTCGCGCGCCTCGCGCAGCGGCAGCGAGATCACGAGGTCGCCGCGCCCGCCCCCGCCGCCCCAGGGCGCGCTGGAGCCCAGATCGGCAGGCAGCAGGTCGGCGGAGATCACCTGCGCCGCGTCGTCGGTCGCCAGGATCAGCAGCCGCTCCACGATGTTGCGCAGCTGGCGGACATTGCCCGGCCAGTTATGCGCCTGCAGCACCGCCATCGCGTCGTCGCCGATCTCGCGCATCGCGAGACCCGAGGTCGCCGACAGGCGCTTCATGAAATGCGCCACCAGCATCGGAATGTCGTCGCGCCGCTCCGCCAGCGCCGGCACCCGCACCGGCACGACGTTGAGGCGGTGATAGAGGTCCTCGCGGAACTTACCCGCCACGATCTCGGCCCGCAGGTCGCGCGTCGTGGAGCAGATCACCCGCGCATCCACCTGCACCCGCGTGGTGCCGCCGACGCGCGTGAAGGTCTGGTCCACCATCACGCGCAGGATCTTGCCTTGCGTCTCCAGCGGCATGTCGGCGACTTCGTCGAGATAGAGCGTGCCGTTATGCGCCAACTCGAACATGCCGGTCTTGCGCGGGCCGTCGCCGCCCTCGGCGCCGAACAGCTCGGTCTCGATGCGCGACGGCGCCATGGTGGCGCAGTTGATCGCGACGAAGGCGTTGCCGGAGCGGCGCGAACGGGCGTGGATCAGCCGCGCCACGACTTCCTTGCCCGAGCCGGACGGACCGGTGACGAAGACGCGGCTGTTGGTCGGCGCGATCTTGTCGACCGCCTGGCGGATCTGCGAGATCACCGAGGACTGGCCGACGAACTCCGAATCGTCGCCGGTCTTCAGGCGCAGCTCGTTGACCTCGCGGCGCAGGCGCGACGCTTCCAGGGCGCGGCCGACGACATGGATCAGCCGGTCGGCCTTGAACGGCTTCTCGATGAAGTCGTAGGCGCCCTTCTTGATCGACGCGACCGCAGTCTCGATCGTGCCGTGGCCGGAGATCATCACCACCGGCAGGTCGGGCTGCTCGCGCTTGAGCGTGTCGAGCACCTGGATGCCGTCGAGCTTGGAGCCCTGCAGCCAGATGTCGAGCACGACGAGCTGCGGCCGGCGCAGCCGCACCGCATTCAGCGCCCCATCGCTGTCGCCGGCGACGCGGGTTTCGAAGCCCTCGTCGCGCAGGATGCCGGCGATCAGGTCGCGGATATCCTCTTCGTCGTCGACGATCAGGATTTCAGACGCGATCTGCGATCCGCTCTTGCTCATCCAGAGCCCCTTTCATGGTCTTCTGCCGCGGCGGGAAGGTCAGAACCACTTCCGCGCCGTGCTGGGTATTGTTGTCGCCGTTACCGGCATCCTGAAGCTTCAAATCGCCGCCATGGTCCTCGAGAATCTTGCGCACGATGGCGAGGCCGAGCCCGGTGCCCTTGGCGCGCGTCGTCACATAGGGTTCGGTCAGCCGGTCGCGATGCTCGTGCGGCAGGCCGATGCCGTTGTCGGTCACCCGGAAGACGATCCTGCCGTCGCCAGGCTCCAGGCCGATGGCGATGCGGCCCGGCGCGTCGTCGCCCTTGGCCAGCCTGGCGCTGACGCCCTCGGCAGCGTTCTTGAGCACGTTGGTCAGCGCCTGCGAGACCAGGCGGCCGTCGCATTCGAAATAGACCGCCTCCTTCGGCACGCGGGTCTCGAATGCGATCTGCGGATGGGCGACGCGCTGCAGGAACACCGCCTGCTGGATCAGCTCCTGCGCGTTCTCGCGCCGCATCACCGGCGTCGGCATGCGGGCGAAGGAGGAGAACTCGTCCACCATGCGGCCGATATCGCCGACTTGGCGGATGATGGTGTCGGTGCACTGGGCGAAGACTTCGGGGTCGGTCTTCACCTCGCCGGCATATTTGCGCTTGAGGCGTTCGGCGGAAAGCTGGATCGGCGTCAGCGGGTTCTTGATCTCGTGCGCGATGCGCCGCGCGACGTCGGCCCAGGCGGCGGTGCGCTGGGCCGAGACAAGGTCGGTGATGTCGTCGAAGGTGGCGACGAAGCCGCTGCTGTCGGTGCCGCGCTCGCTGGCGACTTGGACGCTGAGGGCGCGCATCGTCGCGCCGCGCTTGACCGTGACCTCGCCGCTGGCGCGGCCGACCGGCTCGGTGATCGCCCGGCGGATCAGCGCCGCCAGCTCGGGCACGGTCTCCGAATAATGGCGGCCTTCCAGATCCTCGGGCGCGGCGTTCATCAGGCGCGCCGCGGCGCGGTTGACGATGGTGATCATGCCGTCATGGTCGAGGCCGATCACGCCGGCGCTGACGCCGGCCAGCACCGTCTCGGTGAAGCGGCGGCGCTCGTCGTTCTGCCGGTTGGCCTGCATCAGCGCGCTGCGCTGGCCGTCGAGCTGGGCGATCATGCGGTTGAAGGCGCGGCCCAGCGCGCCGATCTCGTCGTCCTCGCGCTCGATATCCACCTGCACCTTCAGGTCGCCCTCGGTGACGCGCTCGGCGGCGCCGATCAGGCCGGAGATCGGCCGGACGAGGCGGTTGGCAGCCCACAGGCCGAGCCAGATGGCCGACAGCAGGACGAGGAGCGAGACCACCACATAGAGGCCGGCGAAGATGAGCTGGACTTCCGAGCCGTTGGCTTTCAGCCGGTAATATTCGTTGAACGCGTCCCGGGTGCGGCGGATATAGCCGAACACTTTCGGGTCCGCCTGGCGCACCACCAGCAGGTAGGCGTCCTTCAGATAGGGCAGCACGATGAGGGCGTGGATGATGCCGGTCTTCTGGCTGCCGTCGACGACGATCTTGCCGGCGCGCGCATCGGCAAGGTCGCTGGCACTGGGGCGCAGCGCCGCCGAATAGGCCAGCGGCGAGTTCCGCACCAATTCGGTGCCGTGCGAATCGACGAAGAACGAGCCGGCCAGGCCGCGGTCCCGCGTCATGACGTCGAGCTTCTCGATCATCAGCGGGATGCGGGCGTGCTTCTGCTCGTCGAACAGGGACGGATCGCGCTGCAGCCCGTCCGCGATCTCGCCGGCATCGAGCAGGATGCGGTTCGCCATTTCGAGCATATATTGCCGGGCGATGGCGTCCGCGTTCGCCTGGCTCGTCTGGATGCGGTCGGAGAACCAGGATTCGATGCCCTGGTTGAGCGAGACATAGGCGAAGAAGGCCACGATGATCGCCGGGACGACGGCGATGACGGCGAAGATCGCCACCAGCCGGACGTGCAGCCTGGCCCCCGCGATGCCCGACCGCCGCGAACGCCAGAGCCGCACCAGGCGCCAGGTGATCAGCCCGGCCAGCGTCAGGCTGAGGGCCAGATTGACCGCCAGCGTGGCGACCAGCATGTCCGAACTGGGATTGTAGGGCGTCAGCCCCATGACCATGACGTAGGTGGCCACGCCGAACAGCACCGCCAGGATGCCAACGCCGAAGGCAAGCAGGGACGGGCGCGAAATGGCGCGCATCCAACTGAATAACCCGACGCTCGGCGGCGTCGGCGCGATGTTCGCTACAGTCATCGAGGCCCGGTGACAGGCGCTAAATCTCTAGCGCCGTTCAACAATCCGTCACAGTGTAGCGAAGACACAGCCTGTTGCAAGAATGCAGCGGCGTGCCCGCCGGAATCGGGAGGAATGGCCGCTGAACAAGCCGCAGGCGTCAATCGGCGCGTAAGCCGCGGATGACTTCCAGCCCCAGGTCCCGGATCTTCTTGCGCAGCGTGTTGCGGTTGAGGCCGAGAAGGTGCGCCGCCCGGATCTGGTTGCCGCGGGTGGCGGCGAGGCAGATCGACAGCAAAGGCCGCTCGATTTCCTGCAGCACCCGGTCGTAAAGGCCCGGCGGCGGAAGCTTGTCGCCCTGCTCCAGGAAGTACTTGGTCAGGTGCCGTTCCACCGCGGCGTTCAGCGAGGCGGGTTCGTCGCCCTCCTCCAGGTCGCTGAAGCGTGCCGGCTCCTTCAGCTCGGCGCCAATCGCGCTTGCCGGGATCTCGTCGCCCGAATGCAGCACAGCCAGCCGGCGGATCAGGTTCTCCAGCTCGCGCACATTGCCCGGCCAGCGATAGTGCTTGAGCATGTCGAGCCCTTCGGCATCCAGATGCTTGGCCGGCAGGCCCTCCTCTTCCGCCTTGCGCAGGAAGTGGCGCACCAGGTCGGACACGTCCTCGGCGCGCTCGCGCAGCGGCGGCAGGCGCATCGGCACGACATTGAGGCGGTAATAGAGGTCCTCGCGGAACAGTCCCTGCTGGATGAGCTGGCGCAGGTCGCGATTGGTGGCGGCGATGATGCGCACGTCGGTCTTGATCGGTGTGCGGCCGCCGACGGTGGTGTACTCGCCCTGCTGCAGCACGCGCAGCAGCCGGGTCTGCGCCTCCAGCGGCATGTCGCCGATCTCGTCGAGGAACAGCGTGCCGCCCTCGGCCTGCTCGAAGCGCCCGACGCCGCGATTGGTTGCGCCGGTGAAGGCGCCGCGCTCATGGCCGAACAATTCGCTCTCGACCAGCTCCTTCGGGATCGCCGCCATGTTCACCGCCACGAAGGTGCCGTTGCGGCGCTTGCCGTAGTCGTGCAGCGCGCGGGCGACCAGTTCCTTGCCGGTGCCGCTCTCGCCCATGATCATCACGGTCAGATCGGTCTGCGTCAGCCGGGCGATGACGCGGTAGATCTCCTGCATCGCGGGCGAACGGCCGATCAGCGGCAGGCGCTCCTCCCCTTTCGGCTCGGCGCTCGTCTCGCGCTTCGCGTTCGGACTGGCCAGCGCGCGCTGAACCACCGAGGTCAGCTCCTTGAGGTCGAACGGCTTGGGCAGGTAGTCGAAGGCGCCGCGCTCGGCGGCGGTGATCGCGGTCAGGATGGTGTTCTGCGCGCTCATCACCACGATCGGCAGCTCGGGACGGATGCGCTTGATGCGCGGAATCAGGTCGAAGCCGTTCTCGTCCGGCAGCACCACGTCGGTGATGACCAGGTTGCCGTCGCCCGCCGAGACCCAGCGCCACAGGCCGGCAGCGGTGCCGGTCGTGCGGACGTCGTAGCCGGAGCGCCCCAGCGCCTGGTTGAGCACGGTGCGGATGGCGGAATCGTCGTCGCAGACGAGAATGGTGCCGGCAGGCATGTCAGCCTCCTTCCTGCGCACCGACTGCCTTGGGCAGCAGGATGCGGAAGATTGTGCGGCGCGGGACCGAGTCGCATTCGATGACTCCGCCGTGGTCGCCGATGATCTTGGCGACCAGGGCGAGGCCGAGCCCCGAGCCGCGCGGTTTGGTGGTTACGAAGGGATCGAAGATGTGCGGCATCAGGTCGGACGGCACGCCGGCGCCGTTGTCCCGCACGGTGATCTCCAGCGGCAGGCTCAGGCGCTGTCCCGCGACGGCGGCGCCGAAGCGCACGCCGGGACGGTATCCCGTGGTCAGGGTGATCTCGCCGCCGCCTTCCGGCAGTGCGTCGGCGGCATTGCGCACCAGATTCATGAACACCTGGATGAGCTGGTCGCGATCGCCCAGCACCGCGGGCAGCGAGGGATCGAAACTCTCGGTGATGGTCACGCCCTTGGCGAAGCTGGACTCGGCGACCTTGCGTACGCGGTCCAGCACTTCATGGATGTTCACCGGCGTGCGCGGCATGGCCCGCGTATCGCCGAACGATTCCATGCGGTCGATCAGGGCGCGGATGCGGTCGGCCTCGTCGCAGATGAGCTGCGTCAGCGTCTTGTCGGCTTCGGTGCCGGACTCTTCGAGAAGCTGGGCGGCGCCGCGGATGCCGGCGAGCGGATTCTTGATCTCATGCGCCAGCACCGCCGCCATGCCGTGCATCGAGCGCACCGCGCCGCGATGCAGGAGTTGGCGGTCGATGCGCTGCGCCAGGCTGCGCTCCTGGAGGATCACGACGACGGCGTCGTCGGGCTCCGGCAGCGGCGTGGCGATGACATCGGCGACTCGCTCGCCATTGCGCGGCGTGGTGAGATCGACATTGCGCTCGCTGACCGACGCACCGCGCTCGCGCGCCTGGGCGACGAGCTGGATCAGCGGACTGCCGAACGGCACGAGGTCGGTCAGGTTCTGGCGCACCAGCAGCCCCGCGCCGGTGTCGAAAAACTGCTCCGCCGCGGGATTGACGAACGTAATGTTCAAGCTGGCGCCGACGACCAGCAGCGGCATCGGCAGCGCGCCGGCGATCGCCGATGTGGCTGCCGCTTCCTTGGTACTCGTATATTGCAATGCCATACCTGTGCCTAGTTGATAGGCATCATACGCCCATGGCTACAAACTGGGCAATGGTTATGTTGCAGTGCGGCAGCCTCTGTGTTTCGCGCCTTTCATGCTACCCAAGCGCAAACTGGGAGATGCCATGTCGGGTGTAGCGGTTCTGATCGTTGCCGCGGGCAAAGGTGAGCGGGCGGGCGGCGCGGTGCCCAAACAATATACTCCGCTGCTCGGCAAGCCGATTTTGAGATGGACTTTGGAGACGTTCGCGCGCCACCCGAAAGTCACGGCAATCCAGGTCGCGATCGGTCCGGACCAGGACGATTTCTATGGCGAGACCGTCCAGGGGATGGAAATGTTGCCGCCCGTTCTCGGTGGCGCGACGCGGCAGGAATCGGTACGCAAAGGACTCGAAGCATTGGCCGCCGCAGCGCCGGATTTCGTGCTGATTCAAGATGCCGCCAGGCCGCTGACTTCGGCCAAGATGATCGACGCCGTCATCGCGGCCCTGGAGAGCGGCGCCGAGGCGGCGGTGCCGCTGCTGCCGGTCGCCGACACGCTGAAGCGCGAGGGCGATGGAACGTGGACGACGGTGCCGCGCGATGGCCTGCACCGGGCCCAGACGCCGCAGGGTTTCCGCTTCGCGAAGATCTTGCGCGCGCACCGCCACTATGCCTCGCAGGACGTCACCGACGACATGGCGCTGGCGGAGACTGCCGGACTGCGCATTGCCTCCACGCCTGGCGAAGACGCGAACATGAAGGTGACGACGCCGGAAGACTTCGCCATCGCCGAGGCGCATCTGCGGGCGCGGCTGGGCGAGAGCCGCACTGGCTTGGGCTATGACGTTCACCGCTTTGCCGACGGCGATCACGTCTGGCTTTGCGGCGTGAAGGTGCCGCACGACCATGCGCTGGAGGGCCATTCCGACGCCGACGCGGGATTGCACGCGCTGACCGACGCGGTCCTGGGCGCCATCGGCGAAGGCGATATCGGCCAGCATTTTCCGCCCAGCGACGAACGCTGGCGCGGCGCGCCGTCGTGGAAATTCCTCGATCATGCGGCGCGGCTGGTGGCGGCCAAGGGTGGCGCCCTCGTGCATTGCGACGTGACCATCATCTGCGAGCGGCCCAAGATCGGCCCGCACCGCGACGCGATGCGGGCGCGGATCGCGCAGATCCTCAAGCTCGACCCGGCACGCGTCAGCGTGAAGGCGACGACGACCGAAGGGCTCGGCTTCGAAGGCCGTCGCGAAGGCCTTGCGGCCCAGGCCGTCGCGACGGTCAGGCTGCCCTGATGCGGGTGGTCTTCCTCAGGCCCGGCGACGAAGCGCTGCTGCAGCGCGCCGAAGCGGTCTTCAACGGCGAGCCGACGCTCGAGCGCGCCGCGATGCTGTTGCGCGAGCCGACCTTCGTGATGGTCGTGGCATTGGACGACGGCGGCGACGTCATGGCGCGCATCTACGGCCACGTCCTGCACCGTGCCGAGGCGACGGATTTCCTCATGTACGAGGTCGACACGGTGGAGAAACACCAGCGCAAGGGCGCGGCACGGGCCCTGGTCAACTTCCTGTCCGGGCTGGGCGGCGAGCGCGGCTGGTGCGAGATGTGGGTTCTGACCGAGCTCGGCAACACCGCCGGCAATGCGCTGTATCGCGCCGCCGGCGGAGAGCTCGAGAATTCGCCCGCGAACATGTACGTGTTCAAGATCGAATGATCGTCACCCTGGTTTCGACCGTCTTCGGCGTCGGGCGCGCGCCCTTAGCGCCGGGAACGGTGGCGAGCGCGGTTGCCCTGCCCTTTGCCTGGCTGATCCTGTGGACGCTCGGACCTTGTGCGCTGGCGGCCGCCAGCGTCGTAGCGTTTCTCGTCGGCGTGTGGTCGACCGGCGTCTATGCCGCCGCCACGGGCAAGGACGATCCGTCGGAATGCGTGGTCGACGAGGTCGCCGGCCAGTGGCTGGCCTGCGCCGCGGCGCCGCTGTCGCCGCTCGGCTTCGCGATCGCTTTCGTACTGTTCCGGTTCTTCGACATCACCAAGCTGTGGCCGGTGTCGTGGGGCGAAAGGCTTCCCGGCGGCTGGGGCATCATGACCGACGACATGATCGCGGGCGCATTGTCGGCCGTCCTCGTTGCAGGGCTGCGCTGGCGCGGCCTAATCTGATCCGTCCTCGAACAGGTGCGCGATGTTTCCCAGTCCGCTGATCCGTCTTGCCGAAGTCGTCATTGCCGATGCGCGCCAGGCCAGGCTGCGCATCGTGACGGCGGAGAGCTGCACGGGTGGGATGATCGCCACCCTGCTCACCGAGATTCCCGGTTCGTCGGCGGTGTTCGATCGCGGCCTCGTCGTCTACACCAACCGCGCCAAGCAGGACCTGCTCAACGTGCCCGGCGACCTGATCGCCGACATGGGCGAAGTGTCGGAGGCGGTGGCCCGCATGATGGCCGAGGGCGCGGTCGAGAATTCGAACGCCCAGCTCTCCGTCGCGGTCACCGGCATCGCCGGGCCTGGAGGCGGCTCGGCGATGAAGCCGGTCGGCCTGGTCCATGTCGCGGCGGCGCGCGAAGGGCGCTCGATCCTGCACGAGGCGCACCGCTTCGGCGACATCGGCCGGACGGAGGTGCGGCTCAAGACCTGCGAAGCCGCGCTAAGCCTGCTGCACCGGCTGATCTGACAGCACCTTCGCCCGCGCGATGAAGGCGTCCGCCATCTTCGCATAGACCTTGCCGAAGGCGGCGCCGGCGACGGCGTTGAGCAGCCGGCTCTTGAATTCGTAGGCGATCGAGAAATCGACCCGCGTCGTCTGTGCGTCCTGGGCGAACCGCCAGTGGTTCTCGAGCACCTTGAACGGCCCCGCGGTCTGCGCCACATCGATGGTGCGCGCGGCCGGATCGAGGACGACGCGGCTGGTGTAGCGCTCGCGCAGCGCGCCATAGCCGACCGCCATCTCCGCCGTCACCACCTCGCGGCCTCCGTCCTGGGTGCGGCCCAGCACGCGCAGCGCGACGACCCAGGGCAGGAACTCCGGATAGCGCTCCACGTCGGCGACCACCCGGAACATGAGATCGGCCGTGTATGGAACGGTCCGCGTTTCGGAAAGCGCGGTCACGATCCGGCTTGCGCCAGCCTGGCCGCCTTCAGCGCGGCGAAATCGGTGTCGGCATGGTAGGAACTGCGGGTGAGCGGCGACGCCGAGACCATCTGGAAGCCCTTGGCCCGAGCGGTGATTTCCAGCGCCCTGAACTCGTCGGGCGTCCAGAACCGGTCCAGCGCGGCGTGCTTGCGCGTCGGCTGCAGGTACTGGCCGATGGTCAGGAAATCGACGCCCGCGGCGCGCAGATCGTCCATCACCTGCATGATCTCCTCGCGGCTCTCGCCCAGGCCGACCATCAGGCCCGATTTCGTGAACCCGGTCGGCGCCAGCTCCTTGGCCTTCTGCAGCAGGCGCAGCGAGGCGAAATAGCGCGCGCCCGGCCGGATGGTCAGATAGAGCCGCGGCACGGTTTCCAGATTGTGGTTGAAGACGTCGGGGCGCGCTTCCATCACGACCTCGATAGCGCCGTCCTTGCGCAGGAAGTCGGGGGTGAGGATCTCGATCGTCGTGCCGGGGCTGGCCGCACGGATGGCGCGGATCACCAGCGCGAAATGCGCGGCGCCGCCGTCGGGAAGGTCGTCGCGGTCCACCGAGGTGATCACGACGTGCTTGAGGCCGAGCGTCTTCACCGCCTGCGCGACATTGTCGGGTTCGGCCGCATCGAGCGGCCCTGGCAGTCCCGTCTTCACATTGCAGAAGGCGCAGGCGCGGGTGCAAGTGTCGCCCATGATCATCATGGTGGCGTGCGCCTTGGTCCAGCACTCGCCGATATTGGGACAAGCCGCCTCTTCGCAGACGGTATGCAGGTTATGCGCGCGGACCACCGCCCTTGTGGCGGCGTATTCGCGCGACACCGGCGCTTTCACCCGGATCCAGTCCGGCTTGCGCAGGACCGCGGTGTCGGGACGGTGCGCCTTCTCGGGGTGGCGCGGCGGATTTAGGCGATCGATAACGACGGTCATGGCCTGTCTGATATAGTCTCTCGGCTGGGGAAAATCCTGGGTATTTGAACTTTTGTTCCCATGGTGCGTTGCAAAGGTCTCGGAGGAGTTACACATGGCCCGTCGCAAATCCACCAAGGCTAGCAAGCCGCTTTCGCGAGGCGCCGCGCCGTCGCGCCGAAAATCGGCTCCATCCTCACTGTTTGCATCGCCAGTGGTGCGTACCGCACTGATCGTTGCGGGCGTCGCGGGATTGGCTGCGCTGGGCGTAGGGCTGTTCGGCACGCGCCGCACCTATGACGAGATCATCAAGCCGCTCAGCGCTGCGACCCTGCTGCCGCTAGCCGCCGCCGCGGCGCCCCAAGCCGACCGCGTCTGGGCGGAAACCCGCCCGTGGCGCGATTCTGTGAGCCGCCTGCTCACCTCGATCCATACCGATGACGTCCGCGACGCGATCACCGAGCGGCTCTCGGCCTGGGTCCAGCGCCTGCGCTAGGTATTTCGACCCGCAAGCCATTGGTTTTGCTTGGAGTGGAGAAAATTTGGTATTTCCTCTTGATCGGAGGAAAATAATCCCCATATAGGGGTTACGAGACGCGGCACCGCCACAAGTGCATATTCAAGTGCATATTAGGGATGGCACGCCGGGGTCAGCCCGCGGCCCATACAGCTTGGGGTGGAACATTGAGCGTCGCAAGCCTCGCCGCAGCGTCCGGCGAAGAAGCCGTACCTTTCGACATGTCCCGATCGGAAAAGCCGGTCTTCCACGCGCTGGTCGAGGCGCGCTCCAAATATGGCGCCGACCATGCCGCTCTGGTGGACGGCGACGAGCGGGTCCTGACCTATGAGGAGATCATCCGCGCTTCGCTGGCGCTCGGCCATGCCCTGAAGCGCGGCACCAGGCCGGGCGAGTCGGTCGGCGTGCTGCTGCCGACCGGCGCGGGTTCGATCATCGCCTTCTTCGCGCTGTCGGCCTATGGCCGCGTGCCGGCCATGCTGAACTTCACCGCCGGCGCGGCAGGGTTGAAAAGCGCAATCAGGACCGCGAAAGTCAAACGCGTCGTCACCGCCAGGCGCTTCGTCGAGCTGGGCAAGCTGGACGCGCTGATCGGCGAACTCGAGAAGAGCTGCAAGCTCGTCTATCTCGAAGATGTGCGCGAGAAGCTCTCGCTGGTCGACAAGCTCTACGCCGCGGTCGGCACCTTCGTGCCGGGCCTGGTCGCCTCCAGGGTGGAGCACACGACGCCGGCGGTGATCCTGTTCACCTCGGGTACCGAGGGCGAGCCCAAGGGCGTGGCGCTGTCGCACGCCAATCTGCTCGCCAATGTCGAGCAGGTGCGTCTTCACCTGACGCTCTATCCGACCGACATCCTGTTCAATCCGTTGCCGACCTTCCACTGCTTCGGCCTGACCGTGGGTTCGCTGATGCCGCTGCTGCTGGGCATCAAGGTCGTGTGCCACCCGACGCCGCTGCAGCCGCGCGAGATCGTCAAGCGCATCCGCAAGACGGGTTCCACGATCCTGCTGTCGACCGACACCTTCATCTCGCAATATGCGCGGGCCGGCGACCAGGGCGATCTGAATTCGCTGCGCCTGGCGGTGTGCGGCGCGGAACGGCTGCGCGACGAGACGCGCGCCCTGCTGCGCAAGAAATATTCGATCGAGCTGCTGGAAGGGTATGGCGTGACGGAGACCTCCCCCGTCATCGCGGCGAACCAGCCTGAGGCCAACCGGCCGGGCACGGTCGGCACGCTGATGCCAGGCATGACGGCACGGCTGGAGCCGGTGGAAGGCATCGCCAATGCCGGGCGGCTTTTCGTCAAGGGCCCGAACGTGATGCTCGGTTACATCAAGGCCGACCAGCCGGGCGTGATCGACCCGCCGCCGGACGGGTGGCACGACACCGGCGACGTGGTGTCGATCGACGAGGACGGCTTCATCGCCATCAAGGGCCGCATGAAGCGCTTCGCCAAGATCGGCGGCGAGACCGTGTCGCTGGCGGTGGTGGAGAGCATCGCTTCGGCGCTGTGGCCCGATCACAGCCATGCGGCGATTGCCGTGCCCGACGGCCGTAAGGGCGAGCAGATCGTGCTCGTCACCACGGTGAAGGACGCCAGCCGCCACGACCTCGTCGGCTGGGCGCACAATCACGGCGTCGCCGAGATCGCGGTCCCGCGCCGGATCATCGCGGTGGACGAAGTACCCGTGCTCGGAACGGGCAAGACCGACTACGTGCAGATCGAGAAGAACGTCAAAGCGCAGATGGCGGCGGGCTGACGCTCAGCGCGCCAGCAACTCCGCCGCTTCAATCTGGCCCTGCGACAGCGCGGTGTCGCGCGGCGTTTCGTTACTGTGGAAGCCGCCTTCATGACTGCGGATGGCCGGATCGGCGCCGGCCGCGATCAGGCGGGCGATGACGTTCAGGAGTCCGCGATAGGCCGCGGTGTGAAGCGCCGTCATGCCGTCGCGGCGGCGGGCATTGACGTCGGCGCCGTGCTCCAAAAGCAGTTCGACCAGCGCCAGCACGTTGTCCTCGCCCTGGGCCGGATTGGGAATGTCGGGCGTCGCTACCGCCGAACCCAGCGGGTGGATCTGCAGAAATCCGTCGCGCGTCGCGGCCGACGCATTGGCCCCACGGTCGAGCAGCAGCCGCGCGGTCGCGATTCCGCCCCAGTAACAGGCGCCGTGCAGCGCCGTGGCGCCTGCGCGGTTCCAAGCCCGGGCAAAGCCGGGATCGCATTGCAGCACCGCCCCCAGTTCGTCTGCCAGGTCCAGCTCGGCCAGCGCAAAACCGTCCAGCCGCGCCCCGCGGCTCCGCAGCAGCCAGACGATATCGGCGTGGCCGGCGAAATAGGCGGCGTGCAGCGGGGTCGCGCCGAACATGTTGGCGCCGGAAGCCAGCGACCGGTCGGCCGCGAGGATGGCCCCGGCCCGCTCGATATCGCCAACGGTACAGGCTTTCAGCAGGTCGTCGATCTCAGCCATGTCCCGAATCCCTTGGAATGGGCGGATTTTCGCCGGATCAGCGCCCTGCGGCAAAGCCATAGTTGACAATCATTCTCAGTCGCACAATATGAAGACGCTGAGGCTCAAGGTCCTTCTTGGATGATCGTCTGCGTCTGCAATAGGCTGAACGACACGAAGATTCGCGGCGCCATTTCCCAGGGCGCGAATTGCTCCGATGACGTGTACTCTTATTGCAACGTCAGAAAGAATTGCGGCCGATGCCAGGTAACGATCGAAAAAATGCTGGACGTGGCGGACCCGCCGCGGGTGCTTCTGGCGGCGGAGTAGCGCCGGGGCCCGAGCCCCATGCCGGCGTCGCGGGCGATCCCGAGACCATCCGCTGGCTCAACGTCGTGCTCAAGAACGAGCTGACCGCGATCAACCAGTATTTCCTGCACTCGCGCATCCTGGCCGATTGGGGCCTGTCGACGCTGGCGCGCAAGGAATACGAGGAATCCGTCGACGAGATGAAGCATGCGGACAAGCTGATCAAGCGCGTGCTGTTCCTGGGCGGGCTGCCCAATCTTCAGGACCTCGGCAAGCTGCTGATCGGCGAGAACGTCCACGAGGTCATCACCTGCGACCTGTCGCTGGAGATGGCGTCCTATCCCGACCTGAAGCAGGCGATCGTCCATTGCGAAGCCATACGGGACTTCGGCAGCCGCGAGCTGTTCGTCGAAATCCTCGAAAGCGAGGAGGAGCACATCGACTGGCTGCAGACCCAGCTTCGCCTCATCGAGCAGATGGGAATCCAGAATTTCGTGCAGCTGCAAACGAAAGCCAACGAAAGCGGCGCATCCTGACGCCGCCGTGCACGTTTCATTTCCGGCAGCATCAAGTGGGGGACAATTCGACATGAGTGGCGCACCGCGATCGGTATTCATCAGCTTTACACCGGCCGACCGCGCCGCCGCCGAGAAGATTCACGACGCGCTGGCCGGGCGCGGCTTCGCCACCTGGATGGCGCCGTCGAACCTGTCGACCGAGGAGGCCCACACTGCGATCGTGCGGGCGATCGGCACGTCGACCGACATGGTGCTGGTCTTTTCCGCCGCGTCCAACGGTTCGGACGACGCCAGGCGCGAGCTGGCGCTGGCGGCGCAGCATCACCTGACCATCGTTCCGGTCAAGGCGGACAGTGCCGCGCCCGACGAGCACTTCGCCTATGAGCTGGCAACGTATAATTGGATCGATGCGAGCCAGAACTGGGACGCGGCGCTGAATCAGATCGCAGCTGCCGTGGGCGCCGGCGGCGTGGCTGCAGCGGTCGTCGCGGCTCCTCCGCCGCCCAACGTGCCGCCGCCCCAACCGCAATATGTAGCGCCACCCGCCGCGCAGCCGCAGGTGGTCTACATGCCATACCCGCCGCAGCCCAAGCCGAAATCGCACATCTTCCGGCACGTCGTGCTGACGATCGTCGCGCTGATCGTGATTCTGGTCGGCGGCTTCTTCGCCTGGGTCTATCTCAGCGTCATGCCGAAGATGAAGGAGGCGGAGAACCAGTTTCGCGTTTGCAGCGCCGCGACGGACGCGGACGCCATCGTATCGGCCTGCAGTACCGCGCTGAAGCCGAATCCCTACGCGACCGACAAGACCCAGTTCGGTAACGCCCACGCGCATCGCGGCAAGGCCTATCTGATGAAGAAGGACTATGCGGACGCCCTGGCCGACTACAATTGGGTGATCGAGAACGGTACGCCGATGCCGTTCGACTATTACTACCGCAGTCTGGCGCAGCGCGGCCTGGGCAACACAGCCGCCGCCGACGCGGACCTCGCCAAGTCGAGTGCCTATACGCCGAGCGCCGAAGACCGCGCGCTCGAGCCGGCTGCTGCCACACCGCCGGCGGAAACCACGACGCCGCCGGCGCCCGATACCACGCCGGCGCCCGATACGACGCCCGCCCCGGATACGTCCACCACGCCGGATCAGCCCGCACCCGACAGCACGACGCCGGACCAGACGCCGCCGCAGGACGACGGCAATGGCGCGCAGACGTCGGGACAGTCGCCCAACCATCCTTGAGGGGCGGCGCTCAGAACTCCGCTTCGAGTTCTTCCACCGCGTCGGGCTCGGCCTTGGCGGCTTCGATCCATTCGATCATGTCGGGCAGATTGAGGATCGTCTCGCAATAGTCCGAGCAGACGCGGTCGAGCTTCACGTCGTAGGTGCCGAAGCGGGTGCAGACCGGCGCATACATCGCGTCCGCGACCGTCGGCTTGTCGCCGAAAAGGTAAGGTCCGTCATAGGCCTTCAGGCACTCGCGCCAGATCGCGACCACGCGGTCGATGTCGGCCTGCGCGCCTGCCCAGATCTTGAAGGCGGTGTAGTGCGCTTTCAGGTTCATCGGCAGCGCCGAGCGCAGATTGGCGAAGCCGGAATGCATTTCGCCCGATACCGAGCGGCAGTGTGTCCTGGCCTTCAGATCCTTCGGCAGCAGGCCGGACGCGGGATGACGTTCGTATAAGTACTCGGCGATTGCCAGCGTGTCCCAAACCTTGATCCCGCCATCGGTCAGACACGGCACAAGGAAGGACGGCGAGAGCAGCAGCAACTCGGCCCGCGCATCGGGATCGTCGCTGGAAAGCAGCTTTTCCTGGAAATCTAGGCCGGCCATGCGGCAGAGAAGCCAGCCGCGCAGCGACCAGGAGGAGTAGTTTTTGCTCGATATCGTCAGGAGTGCTTTGCTCATGGCAGACGATTCTTTTCAGCTCGACCGTAACCAATTATTTCGCGCTGCAGCATAAAATGCACTAGTATTTTTCGGCGGCGAGGCGTGAAATTGGAAAATTGTTGCCGCAGTGCAAAAGCGGAAACCGGTGCGGGCGTAAGGGGCGTTTCAGTCCAGTGATGCTGTATGACGCTTACCAGGCCCAGTCGGATCTGCTCGCCCCTGTGCGTGCCTGGGCAGGGCTGACCAGCGTCCTGTTCCGCGAGACCTGCGCCGGGCCGGGCGCCAACTACGTCCTCAAGAGCATCTCGGCCGCGGCGGAGATCGTGAACCGGGCGCATCTCAATCACGAGCGGCCGTCCTATGAGATCGACACCATCGAACTCGACGGCCGCACCGTGCCGGTCCGGGAAGAGGCGGCGCTGACGACGCCCTTCGCCACCCTGCTCCGTTTCGCAAAGGAAACGAATATCGAGCAGCCGCGGGTGCTGATCGTGGCGCCGATGGCCGGCCATTTCCCGACTCTGCTGCGCCACACGGCGAAGACGATGTCGCCCGAGCACGACGTCTACATCACCGACTGGAAGAATGCGCGCGACATGCCGCTCGCCGCCGGCCGCTTCGGCGTCGACGAATATATCGAGCACCTCATCCGCTTCTTCGAGAAGATCGGGCCCGGTGCACATGTCGTTGCCGTGTGCCAGCCTTGTGCCGCGCTTCTGGCGGCCGTCGCGGTGATGGCGCAGAACGATCATCCCTGCCAGCCGCGCAGCATGACGCTGATGGCCGGGCCGATCGACACGCGGATCGATCCGACCTCGGTCAACGAGCTGGCCACGAGCCATCCGATCGAATGGTTCGAGAAGAACCTGATCACCACGGTGCCGCGGCGCTATGCCGGTTCGCACCGCAGGGTCTATCCGGGATTCATCCAGGTCTCGGCCTTCCTGTCGATGAACCTGCCGCGCCACATCCGCGCCCATCTCGACCTGTTCGAGCACATCCGCAAAGGTGAGGATGCCAAGGCGGATGCGAACCGGAACTTCTATGACGAATATTTCTCGGTCGCCGATCTTCCGGCCGAGTTCTATCTGGAGACCGTGCGCAAGGTCTTTCAGGAGTACCACCTCCCGCGCGGCCTGTTCACCTATCGCGGCGGGCGCGTCGAACCGGCGGCGATCCGCAGGACGGCGCTGCTGACCGTGGAAGGCGAACGCGACGACATCTGCTCGGTTGGCCAGACCATGGCGGCGCACGACCTGTGCACGTCGATCAAGCCCTTCCGCAGGAAGCACTATGTGCAGGCCGGCGTCGGCCATTACGGCGTCTTCTCGGGAAGCCGGTGGCAGACCCAGATCTACCCGATCATTCGGAACATGATTCTGGCGAACAGCTAGGCGCCTCGCAGGCGGTGAACGTTACTCAAACCGGGTACAGGCGTCGCATTTTGCCACTCCGGCATGCGTGACCTGTGCAGTTTCGATGGCGGCACGTACAACTACGGCGGCTAGTTCTTCCGTATACGGAAATGCTGGCGGCGCGGATCCGAGGGAGCCGCGCCGCTCGCGTTCGGATTTGTGTTTGCCCCGGCCGGGCATTACAACCCCGATGAGACATCCGCGGGGGCGCGGATTTAGGGGAAATTCTCGTGTTCAAGTTCGCAATTCGCGCTTTCGCGTGCGCAATAGTGGTTGTGCTCGCGGCTTGCTCAACTCCAGAGGTGCCGTTCGACCGGAGCGCCAATCGGGGCATCAAGACGATCGGCGTGATCCAGCCCGGCATTGAGCCGACGCCGCGTATCGTGCTGGCCAGCGACATCGGTCAATCCTTCGGCCTGATCGGTGCGCTGGTCGACGCCTCGATGCAGGCCAATCGCGACGGCAAGTTCGGAGCGATGCTGCAGAGTGCGCATGTCGAGCCGCCGGCGGAATTCCTGGCTGCGCTGAAAGCGTCATTGGCGGCGCAGGGTTATCAGACGGTCGACATCGCAGTGGCGCACGGTAGTTCGTCGCTGCTCAAGAGCTACGCTGCGATCGCGACCGTGCCGTCCGACGCCTATCTCGACATCGCAGTGGTCAACTATGGCTATCTCGCCGCCGGCATCGGCGATTCGACGCCCTATCGCCCGTTCACCGGAATGCGTTGCCGCCTGGTACGGTCCTCGGACGGCAAGGTCCTGATGGAAGACGTGATCGCTTACAATCCCATCGGCACACCGGCCAACACCGTGACCATCGCACCGGATCCGCAGTACACCTTTGTCGATTTCGACGCGCTGATGGCCGATCGCGGCCGGGCGGTCGACGGCATGAACAAGGCGCTGACGGATTCCGCCGCGGCCGTGGGACGGCTGCTGCAGTGAAGGCGCCGGCATTCGTGGCGCTGGCGCTGTTCGTCGCGGGCTGTGCCGCCAAACCGCCCGATCTGGAGCCGGTCACCATGATCGCGGCACGCTCATGCGATACCAGGCCGGCCCTGGCGAACGCGGTCGCAGTCGCACCTGATCCCGACAAGCCGGCGAACGCCCTGATCGACGCGCAGGCCCGCTGCCTCGACGGCGCAGGAGGCAAGGCGCTCTATGCGCTGTTCGCGCTGCCCGATGGGGCTCCATACACAGTCAGCGTTTCGAGCGTTCCGATGGGTCGTTCGACCTTCGCGCCGCGCGCGATCCTGCTCGATTCGGCCGGCAATGTGATGCGTGAATTGCCTGACGGCAGCTTCCTGTTCCGCGGCGCCAACCTCACCGCGCTTTTCCGGGCACATCCGGGCGAGCGTTACATGGCGGTGGCATCTGATACACATCTGGTGGGCAGGCCGATCTCGCGCTTACAGGAAAACACACAGGTCAGAGGCGCCGCCGCCGGTGGCTTCTATTTCGAAATTCACACGGGAAGCGAGCAGACTCACGATTCGACCTGGTCGCATAACGGGCAGATCGTTGTTGCGGTCACCCCGGACAAGAAGGAACGTTAGCGCGACGCGACGGCGCGCTGGGCGATGAGCGCATCGTGACGCGCGACGATCCTGGGCCATAATTCGGCGACGTCCGGCACGTCGAGCCCGAAGACACCGCGCAAAGTGGCGACGAGATCCTCCGCACTCTCGATGTCGCGGTCGGTGGTGCGCGTCGGCGCGAGGCGGCGCAAGGTGCGGCCGCGCAGGATGGCGATTCCGTCGGGCAGATGGCGCTGCGCGACCAGGTTCTGCACGAAGGGCGATTCCGGCGAGGTCTGCAGGAGGTCGCATTGCGCCGCCAGCAGCGCCTCGTCCGCCGGCGCGAGATCGAAATCGAAGTTCGGCGCGCTACCGCGCGGGTCGTTGGTGAAACGCCACCAGGGCTCGTCGGCGCGGCTGACGCTGAAATGAAAGCCATGGCTGGCGAGCGCCCCAACGCAGACGGGGATGGGATCGCGTGGTCCGTCGCCGAATCCGACATCGGCGAGATACAGGCCTTCGGGAAGCGCCACGCGCAGCACCAGATGGTTGCCGTGTGCCGCTTTGCCCTTCACTGTACGAAAGACGGCACCGGTGGCTCGGGTCACCTCGAAGCCGAGTTCTCCGAGCGCCCAGCCGAAAATGCCGTTCATCTCGTAGCACCAGCCTCCCCTGCCCCGTTCGACGATCTTGGCGTAGGTCGGCGCGATCGCCGTGGTGACGCGGCGGCCGAGCTGGACGTCGATGTTTTCGTACGGAATCGCCAGCAGGTGCGCCCGATGCAGCGTCTTCAATCCTTCCAGCGTGGCCGGCGGACGACGATCGAGACCGATGCGTGCGAGATAAGCGTCCAGGTTCATGCCGCCTTGTGTAGCGGAAGCGGCATGCGAAATCCTATCGCGACGCGGTTCCAGATATTGATGGTACCGATCAGCAAGGTAAGGTCGGTCAGTTCCCCTTCGTCGAACGCGGCACGGGCCGTGTCATAAGCCTCGTCGGGCGCATGGGTGTCGGCGATCAGCGTCAGGACCTCGGTCCATTCCAGGGCGGCGCGCTCGCGGGGTGTGAACAGGGTGGTCTCGCGCCAGGCAGGAAGCACATAAAGGCGCTGCTCGGTCTCGCCATGCGCGCGCGCGTCCCGGGAATGCATGTCCAGGCAGAAGGCGCAGCCGTTGATCTGGGAGGCGCGCATCTTCACCAATTCGATCAGGGTCGGTTCCAGTTTGGACGATTTCACGTGATTCTCCAGGTCCATCATGGGCTTGAAGCCCTTTGGGCTAGCGGCATAGGGGTTCAGGCGGGCGGTCATGGCGGGTCTCCGAGTTGCCTGTTAAAGACGTGGAAACGGGGCCGATGTGCCGGCTCCGGCAAAAATGCGACGCAAAACTAGCGGGTTTCCCGGCGAATCGATTTATTTTCAACTTCAGTAGAGGGCACCCTTGCATAGTATGAAGTTCGTGCTAGATAGAACTTCGTAATAGCTTGGGAGGCGGAGAAGGCGCGTTGTGACCGAGGAATCTCAATTCACACGCAAATTCCGTAAAGAACTCATGGCAGGGCTTTCATCGCTCGTGCTGCTGGCCGTGCTCGCACGCGCCGGACGCGAAATGTACGGATACGAAATCGCCAAGGCCGTGAAGGCGGAAGGCGAAGGTGGACTGATCTTCAAGCAGGGCGCGATCTATCCCGTGCTGCGGTCCCTGAATGCCACGGGCCTGCTGCACAGCCGGGTCGAGGCTTCGGCCTTCGGTCCGCCGCGGCGTTATTACGACATCACCGACGACGGGCGCAAAGCGCTGGCCGAATGGCAGTTCGCCTGGCGCGACATGCGCGAATTCGTCGACGATGCCCTGAAGGCAGGAGTGACACCTGATGGTCATGCCGGCGCAGCCGCCTGACACGGTCCAAGCCTATCTGCGCCAGTTGCGGGCTGCGCTGAAAGGCGCGCCGGCCGGCCTGATCGCCGACGCTCTGGCCGATTGCGAAGACCATCTGAACAGCGAGATCGCACAGAATCCCGATTTGAACGAAGCGCAGATACTTGCAGGCGTGGTGGAAACCTACGGCACGCCTGCGGAGATCGCCGAGGAGTACCGAGACATGGAAACGACGATCACCACACCGTTCCCGCAGCCCGAACAGACCGAAACGCGCAGGTTCGGGTTCTTCAACGTGGTCTCCGATCCGCGCACCTATGGCGCCCTGCTCTATATGCTGCTGTCGCTGGCGACGGGCATCTTCTACTTCATCTGGGCGTTCACCGGCATCGTCCTGTCGCTCAGCCTGGCGATTCTCATCATCGGCATTCCCTTCTTCCTGCTGGTGATCGCATCGGTGCGCGTGCTCAGCCATGTCGAGGGCCGCATCGTCGAGGCGCTGCTGGGCGTGCGCATGCCGCGGCGCCTTCCGGCCGGCCCATCCGCCGACGAAGGCCTGCTGACCAAGATCAAGGAAGCACTGACGGATATCCGTACCTGGTCGTCGCTGTTCTACATGCTGCTCATGCTGCCGCTTGGGATCATCTATTTCGTCATCGGCGTGGTCGGCCTCGCCTTCTCCCTCGGGATCACTGCGGGCTCGATCGTCGCGCTGGTCACCGGCGAATCGCATATCCAGATCTCGAACGCGCCCTATCTGGAGCACTTCCTGCACACGGCGCCGGGCCTGATCGTGTTCGCGCTTTTCGGCGTGCTGGTCTTCTTCCTGGTGCTGCATGTTGCCCGGGCCATCGGCTGGGTGCACGGCAAGATCGCGGAAGGTCTTCTCGTCCGATTATAGGCCGCTTTTGAGCCGGGTTTCCCGCCCGCGGTGCGAACGCATCGCGGGCTTTTCTTTGTGGAACCGCCATTCCCGGAAAAGCAAGGACTTGTTAACCAAGCCGAAAGGGTTGACGCCCCTATATTCGACACGGCTATATGCACCCGCACGCCGGCATGTACCGGGGGCGTAACACTGGGCTGGGTTGACGCTTCTCTCCGCGTCGAACCTGAACGACAGGAGCCGACGTGGATCGTCGTCATTCGACGCAAGACATCATAGCAAATCTGCGCCGCCGCGCACGGTCGACGGCGGCCGCCCTGTCCACCACCGACGGGCGCTGGGCGCTGGTCTCCACCTCCATTACCGCGCTCGTCGCCGGCTCGATGGCGTGGCTCGCGGCGACCGCGATGCCGCCGCTGCACACCCGGGCGAACGAAGCGTCGACGACGCTGTTGCCTTATCGCCTCTTCACCCAACTGGTGCAGGCGGGCGACGCGCTTGTCGGCAGGTCGCCGGCGCAAAGGGCGGCACCGCCGCCGGCACAGCTCGACCGCAACCTGGCCGACGAGGAAGCGGGCGACGACAATGGCAGCGCGACCCCTGGCACCGAGACGCACACCATAACGCTCGACAAGGGCGACACGCTGACCGGCGTGCTGACCGATGGCGGCGTGAACGATGCGGACGCCGCCGCCGCGGTGGCGGCGCTGGTCAAGGTCTACGACGTCAAGAACATGCGCGCCGGCACGACGCTGACGCTGACCTTCGAGGCGGTGCCGCAGAAGCCGGTGCAACCGGAGAAGCCGGTGGCGGCGCCCTTGCCGCGGGTGATCTACGGCGCGCCGCCCGCCGGCACGATCGCCGGCGATGACGAGGACGATGCCGACAGCGGCGACGTCACGCCGGTCGTGGCGGCGCCGGTAGGGCGGCTGCTGTCGATCGCGTTCTCGCCGTCGGTCGAGCACGACGTCACCATCGCCCGCAACGCCGACAACAGCTTCACGGCCACCGACGCGGTCAAGGAACTGGTCGCGCACCAGCATCGCGCGGGCGCGACGCTGGACGGCTCGCTCTATCTCGCCGGCATGCAGGCGGGGATTCCGGCCGGCATCATGGTCGATATGATCAAGCTGTTCGCCTACAAGATCGACTTCCAGCGCGATCTGCGTCCCGGCGATGCGTTCGAGGTCTATTACAGCTTCTACTACACGCCCGACGGCTTGCCCGCGCGCGAGGGCAATATCGATTACGCCCTGATCCGCACGCGGGGCCATGAATACCGGCTCTACCGTTATCAGCCGAACCCGGACCAGGCGGCGGAGTATTACGACGAGCACGGCGCCAGCCTGAAAGGCATGCTGATGAAGACGCCGGTCGACGGCGCGCGCATATCCTCCGGTTTCGGCATGCGGTTCCATCCGGTGCTGGGGTATACGCGCATGCACAAGGGGATCGATTTCGCGGTGCCGGTGGGCACGCCGGTGATGGCCTCGGGCACCGGCGTCGTGAAGATCGCGGGACGCTCGAGCGGCTACGGCAACTACCTGCGCGTCGACATGGGCAACGGCTACGGCTTCGCCTACGGTCATCTGTCGCGTTTCGCGCCCGGCGTGCATGTCGGCAGCCGCGTGCGCCAGGGTCAAGTCGTCGCCTATAGCGGCAACACCGGCTTGTCGACGGGCCCGCATCTGCACTACGAGACGCTGGTCAACAACACGCAAGTCAACCCGCTGACGCTGAAGATCGCGCAGGGGCGCATCCTGTCGGGGCACGACCTCGTCGACTTCAAATACACCCAGCTCCACCTGGACGCCGTGCTGGCTTCGACGCCGCTGGAGACCAAGGTGGCGGACGCGGCGAGCGATCTGCGCCAGGCCAAGGCGCGCTGAGCGTCGTGACGCCTGATCCGAAGTCCGGCGATTTCGTCATCGGTCCGGACTATGCGCCGGCGCCGGAGTTCACCGCGCGGCCAGGCGTCCCGGCAGGCCGGATCCATGCCTTTGCGATGGAATCGCGCGACAGTGCGACCTATCCGGGCATTCGGCGGATCGAGAACGAGATCACCCGGCGCCGCGATTCCTACGGCAACCGTATTGCCGCCGCCGAGCACGAGCAATCGGCGCCCTACCCCTATACGCGCACCGTCTGGGTCTATGTGCCCGCGCAATATGTGCCCGGTACGCCGGCGCCGTTCATGGTGGTGCAGGACGGCTATGGCTATCTCAACCGGCTCCCGCTCGTGCTGGACAATCTGATCGCCGGCGGTCGCGCGCCGGCGCTGATCGCAGTTCTGGTCGATAGCGGCGGCGGCGACGCGCAAGGCAGCCAGCGCGGTCTGGAGTACGACACCCTTTCCGGTCGCTACAGCGACTTCATCGAGAGCGAAGTGCTGCCGCGTGTGGCCCGGGAGACCGGCGTGACGCTGACAGCCGACCCGGACGGGCGCGCCACCATGGGCGCAAGTTCGGGCGCCGCCTGCGCCTTCTCGATGGCTTGGTTTCATCCCGAGCGGTACCGGCGTGTACTTTCCTATTCCGGCACCTATGTGAACCAGCAATCGCCGTCCGATGCGGCGATGCCTCGCGGCGCCTGGGAATACCACGCCACGCTGATCCCGAATGCCGGGCCGAAGCCGATCCGCATCTGGATGGAAGTCGGCGAGAAGGACCTGCATTTCGACGACCCCGAAGAGACCTGGCACAATTGGCCGCTCGCCAACCGGCGCATGGCGGCGGTTCTGCAGACGAAGGGCTACGCCTATCGTTTCACCCTGTCGCTCGGCGCGCGGCATGTCGATCCGCGTGTGACCGAGCAGACGCTGCCCGGCGCGCTCGAATGGCTATGGGCCGGGTATCCCAGGTAGCAACGCTGCGCGACGTTCGGTCACGCCCTCGCCGGTGCCGGATGACGCAAGATGGCAACAGAATCGGGGTTGCCCTTGACCGTCCTGAGCGTGCGTCACCTGACGCGTTATCGCTATGCGCAGAAGGTGTCGTTCGGCGAGCATCGCATGATGTTCCGTCCGCGCGAGAGCTTCGACCAGCATGTCCTGGAATCGGTGCTGACGATCACGCCCCGACCCGTCCATATCCGCTACGTCCACGACGTGTTCGGCAACACGATCGGCATCGCACGGTTCGAGAGCCGCGCCCGCGAGCTGGTGTTCGAGAGCATCAACCGGCTGGAGCTTCATCCGGAGAACTCGCTGGACATCCCGCGCTCCGACTTTGCCGCCAATGCGTGGCCGTTCACCTATGATCCCGTGGACGTGGCGGACCTGGCGCCGTCGAGGGCGCCGATCTATCCGGACCTCCATGGCGCCCTGGCGGCCTGGGCCAGACGCTTTCTCGATGGGCTGACGATGCGCGATGCGCCGCATGTGCTGGCGGCCATGACGCTGGCGATCCATGACGAGTTGGTCTACGAGGGCCGCGTCAGCGGTCCGCCGCAGGCGCCGCTCGAGACGCTGGCGGTGGGACGCGGAACCTGCCGCGACTTCGCGGTGTTGATGATGGAGGCGGCGCGGACGCTCGGTCTGGCCGTGCGGTTCGTCTCGGGTTATCTGTATGTCCCCCAGCGCGATGGGCGCGCCATCCACAAGGGCGGTGGGAACACACATGCCTGGGTGCGCGTTTTCCTCCCCGGTGGCGGCTGGGCGGAGTTCGATCCCACGAACGGCCTTGTCGGCAATCGCGACCTGATCCGCGTGGCGGTGGCGCGGGATCCGGCACAGGCCGTGCCGTTATCGGGCACGTTTGATGGCGAGATCGGCGACTATCTCGGTATGGATGTCGAAGTGGATGTCGTGGCGGAGGAGCCCGGCGAAACGGAACGCAATCGCGTGGTGCGGATGCGTTGAACCTTAGAGGGCATGCGCGTGCTGATCCGCTGCGGTTACGACATCGCCTTCGAATGCAACGCTGAAACACCGCTGCTGCTGATGCTGCACGTTCGGCCCGAGCGGCAGGCCGACCTTCGGACGCCGCAGAACTTCGCCGTGACGCCGGGCGTGCCGTTCCGCCACTATCACGATGGTTTCGGGAATTTCTGCACCCGGCTGGTCGCGCTGCCGGGCATCACCCGTTTTACCGCCGACTTCTTGATCCGCGACGGCGGCTTGCCCGATCCGATACCCGCAGGTGCGCCGCAAACCGCGGTCGATGACTTGCCCGACGCGTTGATCGTCTTCCTGCTGGGCAGCCGCTATTGCGAGACCGACAAACTCTCCGATCTCGCCTGGTCCTTGTTCGGCAACATCCCGCCCGGTTGGGAGCGTGTCAGGGCGATCGCGCAATACGCTCATGACCGCATCACGTTCAGCTATCCCAATGCGCGTCCCGACCGCAGCGCCGTCGAAGGCCATAATGAGCGTATCGGCGTGTGCCGAGACTACACGCATCTGGCCGTCACGCTGTGCCGCTGCATGAACATCCCGGCACGCTATTGCACCGGCTATCTGGGCGACATCGGCGTGCCGCCCGATCCTTCGCCGATGGATTTCAGTGCCTGGTTCGAGGTCTATCTGGGCGGCATGTGGTACACTTGGGACGCGCGGCACAACGCGCCCCGCATCGGCCGCATCCTGATGGGACGCGGCCGCGACGCCGCCGACGTCGCGATCTCCACCGCGTTCGGTTCGGCGAAGCTGGCGAAGTTCGAGGTTCTGACGGAAGAGATCCGAGACGTGGCCTGATCGCCTTGCCACGGGCGCTCGGCTGACAAAAAGGCGCCGTTGCGGTCGTAGCAGTCGACCGACAACGGCGCTTTTTCCAGGTCTTAATGCACAGCGCGGCTCGCCTGCGGCGAGTGTTCGATATCGAGATCGTCGTCGGACGCAGCGAACTCCATCCCGTCGATGGTCAGGCCGTTCTTGCCCGTCGAGACCTTCACCTTCGAGCCATCCAGGATATCGCCCTCCAGCAGAAGCTGGGCGAGCGGATCCTGCAGGCGGCGCTGGATCACCCGCTTCAGGGGCCGTGCGCCATAGACCGGATCATAGCCGGCATTGGCGAGCCACTCCGTTGCCTTCTTGTCGAGCGTGATCTCGATCTTGCGTTCGGCCAGCAACTTGTCGAGACGGCCGATCTGGATTTCGACGATCTTGTCCATGTTCGCGCGGCTGAGGCGGTGGAACAGGATGATCTCGTCGAGCCGGTTGATGAACTCGGGGCGGAAATGTGCGCGCACGGCCTGCAACACCGCGGCCTTGGCCTCACGCGTCTCCTCGCCGGTCGACAGCAGCTCGGTCCCCAGGTTCGACGTCAGGATGATCACCGTGTTCTTGAAATCCACGGTGCGGCCCTGCCCGTCGGTCAGACGGCCGTCATCCAGCACCTGGAGCAGCACGTTGAACACGTCGGCATGGGCCTTCTCGACCTCGTCGAACAGGATCACCTGATACGGCCGGCGGCGGACGGCTTCGGTCAGCACGCCGCCCTCCTCATAGCCGACATAACCCGGCGGCGCGCCGATCAGGCGGGCGACGGCGTGCTTCTCCATGAACTCGCTCATGTCGATGCGCACCAATGCGGTGTCGTCGTCGAACAGGAAGGCGGCCAGCGCCTTGGTCAGTTCGGTCTTGCCGACGCCGGTCGGTCCTAAGAACAGGAACGAGCCGATCGGCCGGTTGGGATCCTGCAGCCCGGCGCGGGCGCGGCGCACCGCATTGGCGATGGCGCGCACCGCCTCGTGCTGGCCGACGACGCGCTGTTCGAGCGCGTCCTCCATCTTGAGCAGCTTGTCCTTCTCGCCCTGCAGCATCTTGTCGACCGGGATGCCGGTCCAGCGCGAGACGACCCCGGCGATCTGCTCGGGCGTCACCGATTCGTTGGCGAGGGCGTTGGTGTCCTTGTCCTCGATCGCCTTCAGCTTGCGCTCGAGATCGGGAATGACGCCGTAGGACAGTTCGCCGGCGCGGGCGAAATCGCCCTTGCGCTGCGCGATGTCGACCTCCATCCGGGCCTTGTCGAGCTGTTCCTTCAGGGTTTGGACGTCGGAGACGGACTTCTTCTCCTCCTTCCACTTGGCGGTCAGCACCGCGGCCTTCTCTTCGAGTTCGGCGAGATCGTGCTCGAGCGTCTTCAGCCGATCCTGTGAGGCGCGGTCGGTTTCGCGCTTCAGCGCCGCCTGCTCGATCTTGAGCTGGATGATGCGCCGGTCGAGTTCGTCGAGCGCCTCGGGCTTGCTGTCGACCTGCATGCGCAGGCGGCTCGCGGCCTCGTCCATCAGGTCGATGGCCTTGTCGGGCAGGAAGCGGTCGGTGATGTAGCGGTTCGAAAGCTGCGCCGCGGCGACGATCGCGCTGTCGGTGATGCGGACGCCATGATGGACTTCGTATTTCTCCTTCAGGCCGCGCAGGATGGAGATCGTGTCCTCCACCGTCGGCTCGTCGACGAAGACCGGCTGGAAGCGGCGGGCGAGCGCGGCGTCCTTCTCGACATATTTGCGGTATTCGTTGAGCGTCGTGGCGCCGACGCAATGCAGCTCACCGCGCGCCAGCGCCGGCTTGAGCAGGTTGGAAGCGTCCATCGCGCCTTCCGAGGCGCCGGCGCCGACCAGCGTATGCAGCTCATCGATGAACAGGATGATGTTGCCGTCCGCCGACGTGACCTCGTTCAGGACCGACTTCAGCCGCTCCTCGAACTCGCCGCGGAACTTGGCGCCCGCGATCAGCGAACCCATATCGAGCGCCATCAGCTTCTTGTTGCGCAGGGATTCCGGCACGTCGCCGTTGACGATGCGCAGCGCGAGGCCCTCGGCGATGGCGGTCTTGCCGACGCCGGGCTCGCCGATCAGCACGGGGTTGTTCTTGGTGCGGCGCGCCAGCACCTGGATGGTGCGGCGGATTTCCTCGTCGCGGCCGATCACGGGATCGAGCTTGCCGGTGCGCGCGGCCTCGGTCAGGTCGCGGGCGTATTTCTTGAGCGCGTCATAGGCGTTCTCCGCCGTCGCACTGTCGGCGGTGCGGCCCTGCCGCAGGTCGGCGATCGCCTTGTTCAGGTTCTGCGCCGCGACGCCGGCGTCCTTGAGAATGCGCGCGCTCTCGGTGCCGGGCGCCATGGTCAGGGCGAGCAGCAGATACTCGGCGGTCACGAAGCTGTCGCCGGCCTTCTTGGCGATGGCTTCGGCATTGTCGAACAGCTTGGCGGAGTCCTGGGACAGGTAGACCTGGCCCGACTGGCCCTGGACCTTCGGCAGCTTGGCGAGCGCCTTTTCGATGCCTTCGCGGACCTGTTCCGGCCGGCCGCCGGCGGCTGCGATCAGGCGCGCGGCGAGGCCCTCTTCGTCGTCGATGAGGACCTTCAGGAGATGTTCGGGGGCGAAATACTGGTGGTTGGAGCGCGTCGCCAACCCTTGGGCGGACTGCATGAATCCGCGCGCACGCTCGGTGAATTTCTCGACGTCCATTTTTGCCTCTCAAGCCCGTGCCACAGACGCCTTACGGCCCGCCTGGGGCAAGTCTCATTGATCTGGAATAAGGCCCCGGACGGGCACCCAATCCCGAGACCTCATTTGGGTTCCCGTTCCGTGCTTTTCAACCCCCGCTCCGGTTGGAAATTCGATGGGATCGAGGCGTCCCGCCGATGCGATCGGCGCGGCCGCGCGGATCGCCGCGGAGTGAGCAATATTGACCAGACCTGCGGAGCCCCCCGCGCCATCGTGGCCTTTCTGGATTCGAGGAGAGTACCATGGCGGAGTCCCGCAAAGAGCTATTGATATCGGATGGCCGTCGTCGACGGGCGGCTGCCATGGTCCGTGCCACAGCTCCTCCGTCGTGATGCGAGGGATGCGGAAAGCGGCATCAACATCTTTACGGAAGCCAATACCGGCAATTCCTAAGACTCTTTTTTGCGGCTGTTTCAACTTCCTAGGGTATTTTCTTCAACCGTCTCAAGGGGGAGAAAACGGCCCATAGCGGCGTGAGCAGACAGGCCAGCGCGGCGATGAAGAGCGTCTGGCGGATGTCGATGAGGCCGCCAAGCGCGCCGCCGACCAGCGCGCCGACAATGGATGTGGCTCCGGCGGCGGCACTGAACAACGCCGCCGTGCGCCCAAGCGTGGCTTGCGGCAATACCGACTGGCGCAGGCTGGTCACCGGGATGACCGCTGCCACGCCGACGGCATCGCCGCCGAACTGGGTGAGCATCATGATGGCGGTCTTCAGCCACAGCGGTCCGCTGGCGAGCGGGATGAGCAGCGCCAGCGCGCCGGAGGCGAGACCGCACAACACAATTGTCGGGCCGACGCCGAGGCAGCGGCAGAGAAAAGAAGAAAGTCCCGCCCCGAACAGCGCTCCGACGCCGCCCATGGCGATGCACAGCCCCAGCAAGGCCGGCGCAAGGCCGAGAACCTTCAGCGCGTAGATCATATACAGCGCCGAAAAGAAGGCCCCGAACAGCGGCGAAAACGCACCGATCCAGAAGACCGGCCGGACCAGTGGCTCGGCCATGATCGCGTCCCAGCCCTCGCGCAGATCGACCAGCCAGTTTTTCCCCTCGCGGATGCGTTCCGGCTCCTCCGGGTGTGGGACCGTGAGCAGGAACAGCGCCGAGACAAAATAGGTCAGCGACGTGCACAGCATTGCGAAGGGCGCGGTGAAAATCTCGAACAGCGCGCCGGCCAGCGCCGGCCCGCCGATCTCGGCAACGGCCTCGGTCGCGCTGAGCTTGGTATTGCCGTCGACCAGCAAGTTCCGACCGATCAGCGTCGGCAGGAAGGCGTGATCGGCGATGTCGAACAGTGCGCTCGCCGCGCCGACGCCGAAGGCGCAGACATAGAGCTGTTCGATGCGCAGCAGATGCAGCCACGCCGCCGCTGGGATCGTCAGCAGCAATGCGGCGCGCAACAGGTCGGCGCCGATCATGATGCGCCGGCGCGACGCGCGATCGACGAAGCCGCCGGCGAACAGGCCGACAACGACCTGGGGCGCGAGGGTCAGCGCGGCGAGCAGGCCGAGCTGTGCCGGCCGCGCATCGATCGACAGGATCGCCGTCATGGCGAAACCTTCCCGCGTGATGCGTGCGCCGAAGGACGAGACGGTCTGGGCGGCCCACAGCCGCATGAAGCCGGCGTGCTGCCACAGCGCGCCGGACGGAAACGATATCCGCAACGGAATCCCCTATTTCAAATGCAGAGAACAGCCGTCCGCGCAGAACGCGGACGTTCGCTTCTTGACCGCCGGTCGCGATGCGACGACGGAAAGGATCAGGAGAGAGCGAGAACCTTCATGGCGCTGCCTGTTCTGCCGGGGATCGGCATCGATCCAAGGGACGCAAAAGCTGTGGCGGATCGCTGTCTAACGCAAACGCGCCCTTTTGCAGGACGCGCCGCTCATGCCCTATCGGAGAAAGCGGCGGTTAGTCCGCCGTTTCCTCTTCGCCCTCTTCCTCGTTCTCGGTCAGCGAGAAGGACGGAGTACTCTGGTTCGGCTGCGGCGGGAATGCACCGTCGCCGCCGCCCTGGCCATTCTGGCCACGGGATTGCTGCTGGGCCGCCTGCTGCTGCTGGTATTGCGCCAGCTGGGCCTGCTGCGCGGCCATGATGCGGTAATAGTGCTCGGCGTGCTGGAGATAGTTCTCCGCCATCACCCGGTCGCCCGACGCATTGGCATCGCGCGCAAGCTGCAGATACTTCTCATAGACATTCGCCGCCGAGCCGCGGATCTTCACCTCGGGCCCGTTGGAATCGAATGTGCGGTTCGGGTTGTGCCCGCCGCCGCCGCTTCCTCCGCCGCCGCCGCCGCCATTGTTGTTATGGCTGCCGCCACCTGCGTGTTGCGGCCTGCGGCCGCCTCTGCGTGAACGCTTCACTTTGGCCCCTATCTAGAGCATTTGCTTCTGCTGTGCGCCGTGCGCGACACGCCGAAATTGGCGTGCGAGTCCGGCTGGCGCAGTAAGCAGGGCTCGTCTTTCGCTTTGCACAAGAACCGCGGCCTAGCCGCTCCGGCTCCCCCCGACCCCATCGGATCGATCACCGGCAGGGTCCCTATGTCCCCACGGGCCGGGAAGCTATCCCCTTGTAGATGGGTTTCCAACTGTTTTTTTCAAGGTTTAAGCGGCTTTTTTGTTCCCAAGGGCAATGATGACACGCGAAATCCCCGCCAAATCGGGCGTTATTCCCATTACCTGGAGGTTCCGCCCGATCAAGATGCCGCGGACGGCCTCCGCTTGGCCAATGCCCAACTCCAGAAGCGCACGGCCGGATGGCCGCAGCAAGCCGCTGATTCGGCTGGCAATGGCCCGGTAGGCGTCCAGGCCATCCGGCCCGCCGTCCAGAGCGGTCAACGGCTCGTGATTTCTGACTTCGGGTTCCAATTGGGCGATGTCGGCGCTGGGGATATAGGGCGGATTGGAGAGGACGATGTCGAAACCTGGGCTGGCCTCCTCGATCCAGCCGGTCTGGATCAGCGACGCGCGGTCTTCGACGTCGTGGGCCGCAACATTGCGCGCGGCCCAGGCAAGCGCGTCCGGCGACGAGTCGATGCCTACTCCGTGTGCCGCCGGATATTCCTTCAGCGCTGCGATCAGGAGACAGCCCGAACCGGTGCCGAGGTCAAGAATGGAGAGCGGCGTGGCGCGGTCGGGAACGAGCCGGATCAAGACTTCGATGAGCGTTTCGGTCTCGGGACGCGGGATCAGGCAGCCGGGGCCGACAGCAAAGTCGAGACTCCAGAATTCCCTGGTGCCGACGATGTAGGCCAGCGGCTCGCGCGCCGTGCGGCGGGCGACGAGGCGTTCAAAAATGTCGGGGCGGCGCTGCGCGAACTCCCACAGCAGCCGGGCGTCGAGGCGCGGGCTGTCGATGCCGGCGGCACGCAGCCGGGCCGCGGCGTCGGCGACCGGATCGCTCACCCTTCGGATTCCAGCGCGGCGAGGCGGTCGGCCTGGTCCTGCGCCACCAGCGCGTCGATGATCTCGCCCAGGTCGTCGCCGGAGACGATGCGGTCGAGCTTGTAGAGCGTCAGGTTGATGCGGTGGTCGGTGACGCGTCCCTGCGGAAAATTGTAGGTGCGGATGCGCTCGCTGCGGTCGCCCGAGCCGACCAGCGATTTGCGCGCGCTGGCGCGGGCGGAATCGATGCGTTCGCGTTCCATATTGTAGAGCTTGGCCTTGAGCATCTTCATCGCCCCGGCCTTGTTCTTGTGCTGCGACTTTTCGGTCTGCTGCGCCACCGCGATGCCGGTCGGGATGTGGGTGATGCGCACCGCGCTCTCGGTCTTGTTGACGTGCTGGCCGCCGGCGCCCTGGGCGCGATAGACGTCGATCCTCAGGTCCTTGTCGTCGATCTGGACGTCGACGTCCTCGGCCTCCGGCAGCACGGCGACGGTCGCGGCCGAGGTGTGGATGCGGCCCTGCGCCTCGGTCACCGGCACGCGCTGCACGCGGTGCACGCCGCTTTCGAATTTGAGCTTGGCGTAGACCCCCTGCCCGGTCACGTCCATCACGACGTCCTTGATGCCGCCCAAGTCGCTGTCGGTGCGCGACAGGATCTCGGTGCGCCAGCCCTGCAGCGCGCAATAGCGCGTGTACATGCCAAGCAGGTCGTCGGCGAACAGCGCCGCCTCGTCGCCGCCGGTACCGGCCCGGATCTCGAGGATGGCGGAGGACGCGTCGGCGGCGTCCTTGGGCAGGAGCTGGATCTGCAGGTCGTGTTCGAGCCCGGCGAAGCGCTCCTTCAGCGCAGCGCGCTCCTCCTCTGCGAGGCTGCGCATCTCCGTGTCCGTCCCGGGATCGTCGATCAGCGCCTGGGTGCCTTCGAGCTGGTCCTGTACGTCGCGATAGGCCTTCACCACCGCGACCACCGGCGCCAGCTCGGCGTGTTCCTTCGACAGCTTGACGAAGCCGGGCCCGCCGCCGCCTTCGGCAAGCTCCGCCTCGACCGCATGAAAGCGGTCCAGAAGGCGTTCGAGCTTGGCGGCGGGAATCATGTTGGCGAATGGCAAGTAGCGAATGGCAAACAGGGAATAACACGGGGAACGACGAGCGAATAGAAAACCCTATTCGCTACGCGCCACTCGCCACTCGCGTCTACTGCGCCGGTTCGAGCACCGGCTTGGCGTCGACATTGCCGCGCGAGGATTCGATCTCGGCGGCCTTCTTCTCGCAAAGCTCGACGATGTGCTCGACCAGGTTCTCGTTGTCGAGGCGGTAGCTCGGCTTGCCGTTGAGATAGATCTGGCCGTGGCCCTTGCCGGCGCCGCCGCCGGTGAAGCCCAGGTCGGTCTCGCGCGCCTCGCCCGGGCCGTTCACGACGCAGCCGATGATCGACAGCGACATCGGCGTGGCGATGTGCTTGAGGCGGTCTTCGAGCTGCTTGACGGTGCCGATGACGTTGAAGCCCTGGCGGGCGCAGGACGGGCACGAGATGATGTTCACGCCGCGATGGCGCAGGTTGAGGCTCTTGAGGATGTCGAAGCCGACGCGGACTTCCTCAACGGGATCGGCGGAGAGCGAGACGCGGATCGTGTCGCCGATGCCGCTCCACAGCAGCATGCCCATGCCGATCGAGGATTTGACCGTGCCGGAGATCATGCCGCCCGCCTCGGTGATGCCCAGATGGATCGGACAATCCACCGCGTCGGCAAGCTGCTGATAGGCGGCGACGGCGAGGAAGGCGTCGGACGCCTTCACCGAGATCTTGTATTCGCGGAAATCGAGATCGTCGAGGATGCGGGCGTGGTTGAGCGCGCTCTCGACCATCGCCTCGGGACACGGCTCGCCGTATTTCTCCAGCAGCTCCTTCTCTAGCGAGCCGGCATTGACGCCGATGCGCATGGAGCAGCCGTGATCCTTGGCGGCCTGCACGACGTCCTTGACGCGGGCGGCGCTGCCGATATTGCCCGGATTGATGCGCAGGCAGGCGGCACCGTTCACCGCCGCCTCGATGGCGCGCTTGTAGTGGAAATGGATGTCGGCGACGACCGGAATGGTCGCGGCGCGGGTGATCGCCTTCATCGCCCGCGTGGCGTCCTCATCGGGGCAGGAGACGCGGACGATGTCGCAGCCCGCTTCCTCGATGCCGCGGATCTGGTCGATGGTGGCGCGCGCATCGCCGGTCACGGTGTTCGTCATCGTCTGCACGGTGATCGGCGCATCGCCGCCGACCGGCACCTTGCCGACCATGATCTGGCGCGACTTGCGCCGGTGGATGTCGCGATAGGCGCGGATGCTCATATGTGGCTCCCACGGTCGACGATCGATTGCGGATCGAGCGAAAGCCCTTCGGACGGCCCGGCGTCCTTGCCGGCAAAGCCCTTGGATTCGCCGTCGAGATCCAGTTCGACCGCGTTGGCGTTCGGCGTGCTCAGGGCCAGCCCGACGACGTTGGGGACCTGATAGGTATCGCCCGGCTGGAGGGTGCGATTGATGTAGATCATGCCGTCAGGTCCTTCGACCAGGATGTGCGTGGCCTGATGCACCCGCAGGACAACGCGCGGATTGGCGTTCTGTTTGCCATAGACCTGGCCCTGCGGCAGCGGAGCCGCCGGAACGGCCGCAGGCGCCGCGCCGGGCGCGACGCTTGCCTGCTGCTGGACGGTCGCTGCCGGCGGCGTCGGTGCGGGACGGACCGTCGCCGGCGCTGCCTGCGGCGGACCTTGCGCGACGGCGGGCTTGGGATTGAGCTGCGGCGGCGGGGGCGTCGCCGGCTGCGCCAGCATCGTATTGGTCGACGTCACCACATAATAGGCGCCGTACAGCATCAGCAGCACCACGACGACGGCGATGATCTTCCAGCCCTGCGGCAGGCGGCGATGATCGTCCTCGTCGATGACGGTAACCGCCTGCTGCGCGTCGGCGTGCTCGCGGCCGGCGATCTCCGCCTTGAAACGCTCGACGCACTGGCCGGCATCGAGACCCAGATAATCGGAATAGGACCGTACGAAGCCGACGGCATAGGTGCGGCCGGGCAGCGATTCGATCCGGTCCTCCTCGATCGATTCCAGATGATCCTTGCGGATTTTCAGGACTTTGGAAACTGTTGCCAGGTCGTCGCCGCGGCGCAGGCGCGCGGCGCGCAGGTCCTGGCCCACCGTCTCCAGCGGCGCGTCGCTGTCGCCCGATATTTCACGCAAATGGATGCGGCGGCTTTTCATATTGCCGTCGTCGTCCAACGTCAGGCGCGTCACCTTGGTCATAGGGCAACCATTATCTGCTGCGCTGCACACGTGCCAGCCCAAATCTGCAAAACCGCGCGAAATCAGCGGTTATTGCCGCGAGTCGGACAGCGGAAACTCGCGAGTGAGCCTAGCATTTTTCCGCGGAAAGGGCCTATGTCATTTCGTCTGGCACAGCGCAAACATGCGGTGCAGCCATTTGCATCGATGTGCCGGCGTCGAAGACGACCTACTTCGGTGCCAGGTCCTCGGTCACACCGACAAAAAATTATGTCGAAGCGCGCCGATGCGTACGCCTCTGCAACAATAGTACGTCGACCTGTCAGATTCTTTGCGAAAGTGTCGGGCAGGCTCCTGTCGCAATCAGTTGCCGTTTCCGCCGCCCGAGCCGCGTCGGCCGACGGTGTTCGCCCTGTCCATGACCTCCTTGGCTTGAAGGCTCAACTGGTCCCATTCGCGCCGGGTGTGGCACACGCGCTTGGAAAACAAGGAGCCGGTCACCCGGTCCTCGTGGCAGAGGACGTCGTCGTCGCCCGGCCCCGCAGCAGCCGGCGTTGCAGGTGCAGGGGTGGCGGCCGGAGCAGGCGTCACCGGCGCCGTCTGCGCAGCTGCGCCGGTGGCCGAGAGAAACATGCCCGACAGGAAAGCGATCGTGACGGCGCTGGAACGCATGGCAACCCCAAATGACATACCCGAGCTGGATGCGTGCCAGCGAAACGACGCCGAATCAAGATGACGATTGCGCCGCACGCCGATCACATTTTGGCGATGTCCTATTTCAAGGCAATGCCGCGTTCCGCCGCGAAGGCCGTCAGGCGGGTGCGCAGGCTGTGGTCGGTTCGGCCGCACAGCTTGTGCACGAAGGGCGAGACTTCGCTCAGATTCATGCTGCGGATCATCAGCTTGATCGGGCCGATATTGGCCGGGTGCATCGACAGGGTGCGAAGCCCGATCCCCAGCAAGGCCATGGCGTCGAGCGGCTTGCCTGCCATTTCGCCGCAGAGCGAAAGTTCCCCATGCGCCTCGGCCGAGCTGTTCACGATCAGCCGCATCAACGTCAGCGCCGCCGGGTTGAGCGAATCGTAGCGGCGGGAAACGCGCGGATTCGTGCGGTCGACCGCGAAGGCGAAAGACAGCAGGTCGTTGGAGCCGATCGAGACGAAATCGGCCGAACGCATGAGCTGCGGCAGCATGAAGGCGAGCGAGGGAACTTCGAGCATGGCGCCGACCAGCACCTGGCGCGGCCGTTCCTGGCCGAGCAGCCGTGCGCGCTCGGTCTCGCGGTCGATCAGCGAGCGGGCACGGTTGAACTCGTCGACGTTCGAGACCATGGGCAGCAGGATGCGCAAGGTGCGCCCCACCGCCGCCATCAGCAGCGCGCGGACCTGGTAGCGCAGCAGCGCCGGCCGGTCGAGCGCGATGCGGATGGCGCGCCAGCCCAGCGCGGGGTTCTCCTCGCGCTCCCAGCGGGCATAGGGCAGCACCTTGTCGCCGCCGAGATCGAGTGTGCGGAAGACGACCGGCTTGTCGCCGGCGGCGTCGAGGATCTGGCGGTAGAACTGCACCTGGTCGGCCAGGCGGGGCATGGTCTCGCCGATCATGAATTGCAGCTCGGTACGGAACAAGCCGATGCCGTCGGCGCCGGACTCGGCCAAATGCGGCATGTCGAGCGCCAGGCCCGCATTCATCATCAGCTTGATCGGCACGCCGTCGCGGGTGATCGCCGGAAGATCGCGCAGCGCCGCGAAGCGCGCCTGGGCCTGCTCGCGCAGGGCGCGCCGCGCCTCGAAGGCCTGCACGATTTCGGCCTGCGGCCGCAGATGGAGTTCGCCGATCTCGCCGTCCAGCACGATCTGGTCGCCGCCGCGGGCGGAATCGGTGATGCCTTCGACCGAGCCAACCAGCGGCAGCCCCATCGAGCGCGCCACGATGGCGACATGGCTGGTGCTGGCGGCCTCTTCGAGCACCAGCCCGGCCAGTTTCTCGCGGCCGTAGTCGAGCAGCTCCGCCGGCCCCATGGCGCGCGCCACCACGACGGCATTGAGCGGCAATTCCTGGATGCCGCCATCGCCGGTGAGATGGCGCAGCAGGCGGCGGGCGAGATCGTCGAGATCGTGCAGCCGCTCGCGCAGCACGGGATCGTCGAGGCGCTGCACGCGCACGCGCATCTCGTCCTGCACGCGCTCGACCGCGGCTTCGGCGGTGAGGCCGGTGCGGATGGCGTCACGCATGCGGGTGCGCCAGCCCTGGTCGTGGGCAAAGAGGCGATAGGCTTCGATCACCTCGCGGCCCTCGCCGGTCAGGTCGAGTTCGCTGGATTCCAGCATCTCGTCCACCGAGTCGCGCAGCGAGCCGATGGCTTCCTCGAGGCGGATGAGCTCCTCCGACGGCGAGTCGGCGATCATCCGCTCGACCCTGACCCGCGGTTCGTGGAGCACGACGCGGCCGACGCCGACGCCTTCGGCCAAGCCTTCGCCGTGAAAGGTGCGCGGCCGGTCGGCGCGTAGCTCCGGCTCGTCCAGCTCGGTGACCTTGAACAGGCCGCCTTGCGCCACAACCTCGGCCAGCACCATGGCCACGGTCTGCAGCGCCTCGACTTCTTCTTCGGCGTAAAGCACCGCGGCACGGTTCTGCACCGTCAGCACACCGAACACCTGCCCGCCGCGCACGATCGGCACGCCGAGGAAGGATTTGTAGGGATCCTCGCCGGTTTCCGGCCGGTAGGAGAAATGCGGATCGGCCGGCGCGTCGGAGAGGTTCACCGGCTCGGCGGTTTCCGCCACCAGGCCGACAAGGCCCTCGCCCTCCTTCAGGCGCGTGTTGTGCACGGCGGCGCGGTTGAGGCCCTCGGTCGCGAACAGTTCAAGGGCGCGGCCGGCCCGGCGCAGATAGATCGAGCAGACTTCCGCGACCATGTTGGTGGCGATCACGGTCACCAGCTTGTCGAGCCGCGTCTGCGCGCTCGTCTGCTCCGCCATGATCTCGCGCAGGCGGCGCAGGAGCAGACGCGGCCCGCCCGCCGCGACCGCCATCTACGCCACGTCCAGTTCGTACGCCGAATGCAGCGCGCGCACGGCGAGTTCGACGTACTCCTCGGCGATCAGGACCGAGACCTTGATTTCGGAGGTCGAGATCACCTGGATGTTGATCCCCTTCTCCGACAGGGTGCGGAACATGGTCTGGGCGACGCCGGGATGGGCGCGCATGCCGATGCCGATGATCGAGACCTTGGCGACGTTGGCGTCGTGCAGCAGCTCGCGATAGCCGATGTGGTCGGACGATTTCTCGATCGCGCCCAAGGCGCGCGCCAGTTCGCTGCGGGTGACGGTGAAGGTCAGGTCGGTGCGCTTGCCGTCCTCCGACACGTTCTGGACGATCATGTCGACGTTCACGCCGGCATCGGCCAGCGGCCCGAAGATCGCGGCGGCAATGCCGGGACGGTCCGGGATCTTCAGCAGCGTGATCTTCGCCTCGTCGCGCGAATAGGCGATGCCTGTGACGGGTTTCTTTTCCACGATTTCATCCTCATCGCACAGAAGCGTTCCGCCCGCGTCGGGATCGAAGGTCGACAGGACCCGGGTGGGAACGCGATACAGCATGGCAAGTTCGGCCGCGCGGGTCTGCACCACCTTGGCGCCCAGCGAGGCCAGTTCGAGCATCTCTTCGTAGGACACTTTGAGCAGGCGCCGCGCCCGCGGCACGATGCGCGGGTCGCAGGTATAGACGCCGTCGACGTCGGTATAGATGTCGCAGCGGTCGGCCTTCAGCCCGGCCGCCACCGCGACCGCCGAGGTGTCGGAGCCGCCGCGGCCCAGCGTCGAAATCCGGTCATGCGGACCGACGCCCTGGAAGCCAGCAACGACCGCGACCTCCCCCCGCGCCAGGCTTTCGTCGACCAGGTCGCGCTCGACGCCCTCGATGCGGGCGGAGCCGTGCACGGCGGAGGTGCGGATCGGGATCTGCCATCCCATCCAGGACCGCGCCGGCACGCCGATGGCGCCGAGCGCCACCGCCAGCAGGCCGGACGTGACCTGCTCGCCGGCGGCGACGACAACGTCGTATTCGCGCGCGTCGGGGACGGCCGGCGCGTTGGAGCCAGGCGCCCTGGCGATCTCGTTGCACCAGGCGACCAGCTTGTTTGTCTCCCCGGCCATGGCAGAGACGACGACGGCGACCTGGTTGCCACGGTCGCGCTCCCGCTTCACCAGCGTCGCAACATGGCGGATGCGGTCGATGTCGGCCACCGAGGTGCCGCCGAATTTCATCGTGATCTTCGCCATCAAGCCGTTCCGTTTGCCGTACCCGAAATCGGGGCCTACATAGACGCTAGGCGCCCGAGGCTCAACGTCCGCATGACCGGCAGCACCATCGACGCGGCGGAAGTCGCCAAGTTCTCCGCCATTGCCGGCGAATGGTGGGACCCGCACGGCAAATTCGCGCCGCTGCACAAGTTCAATCCGGTGCGGCTGAAATTCATCCGCGACACCGCGGCGGCGCATTTCGACCGGACGGGGCTGAAGCCCTTCGGCGGCCTCAGCCTGCTCGACATCGGTTGCGGCGGCGGCCTGCTCAGCGAGCCGATGGCGCGGCTCGGCTTTGCCGTAACCGGCGTCGATCCGTCGGAGAAGAACGTCGGCACCGCCAGGGCGCATGCCGCCGCGTCGGGCGCGCCGGTCGCCTATCGCGCCGCCACGGCCGAAGCGCTGGAAGCCGAAGGCGCGGCATTCGACGTCGTCCTCAACATGGAAGTGGTCGAGCATGTCGCCGACCTGCGCGGCTATCTCAAGGCCTGTGCCCGGCTGGTCCGGCCGGGCGGGCTGACCTTCGTCGCGACGCTGAACCGGACGCTCAAGTCGCTGGCGCTGGCCAAGATCGGGGCGGAATACGTCCTGCGCTGGCTGCCACCCGGCACGCATGACTGGAACCGCTTCGTGACTCCCGCCGAGCTTCAACGGATGCTCGAAGAATCCGGCCTCAACCCCATGAAAACGCAGGGCGTATCGTTCGATCCACTCGCCTGGGACTGGCGGTTGTCGCAGGATGTGGATGTGAACTATCTGATGGTCGCCAGCCGCTGACCGGACGGTTAGGATGGCGGCGCATTTCGATCGATTCTTTGGGGGGATTCCATGAAGTCGTTTGCCGCTCTGGGCATTGCCGTGCTTGCCGCGACCGTCCTTGTCCTGACACCCGCCATCGCCAGGAAGAGGCCGGCGCCGCATCACCGGCGTCCGCCGCATGTCGCCATGTGTCCTGTGGCCATGTCGCCCGGCAAGTCCGGCGATCTCGTTCATGCGGCGACGCGGACCTTCTACGACATGAGCCCCAGCATCCCGCAAAGCCTGCTGCGCCAGGCCAAGGGCATCATCATCGTGCCCGCGCTGGTCAAGGTCGGCTTCATCATCGGCGGCCAGGGCGGCGACGCCGTGCTGCTCCGGCGCAACGGCGCGAGCTGGACCTATCCGGCGTTCTATTCGCTGGGTTCGCCCTCGCTGGGTCTTCAGGCCGGCATCTCCAGCGCGCAGATCGTGATGCTGCTGATGACCAACCGGGCGGTCGAGGCCGTGCGCCAGGAGCGTTTCCGGCTGGGCACCGAGGCGGGACTCGCCGTGCTGATGGCCGGCGGCAATGAAGGCGACGCCAGCTATCACGGCGACATCATCGGCTGGGCGCGGGCGGCGGGCGCCTATATCGGCCTTACCGTCAACGACTCCACCATGGAGCAGAAACCGGAGCTGAACGCGGAATATTACGGCCGCATGGTGCCATTCGACGACCTCTATATGGGCCGCGCCTGCAACCGCGACGCCGATCCGTTGCGGGCGGCGCTGCGTTAAGGTCAGTTCGCGCCGTCCAGGTCGGGAGGGAGGGGAGCGACGTCGACGCCCTCCTCCACCAGTTCCTTGGCTTCCTCTACCGTGGCTTCGCCATAGATGTGACGGTGCTCGGCTTCGCCGTAGTGAATCTTGCGCGCCTCCTCGGCGAAGCTGGGGCCGACATAATCGGCATTCTCCTGCACATATCTGCGCAGGCCCGTCATGAACTGGCGTAGCTGCCTGGCCTCGGTGGCGGTGGACTTCTTCGCGCCCGCGACGGCGGGCGCCATGATCGCCTTTTCCACCTTGCGCGAGTCGCAGACGGGGCAGGTGATCTTGCCGCTTTTGGCCTGGGCGTCGAACGCCGCGGAGTCCCGGAACCAGCCCTCGAACTCGTGCGCATTGCGGCAGCGAAGATTGTAGACGATCACGGTCCAGACCTCAGAGACAGCGACATTATACGGCCAAAACCGAATGCGGATTGCGATTCCGCAAGGCCTTTAGCGCCGCAGGCTCCCGGAAGGCAAGGCGGCCGGCCGCGACTCTCGCAAGCCGGGCATCCGGCCGGCGAATGTAGACAGCGCAGACTGCTGTATCAGGGGCCGTGGAACGGCCGGTCGTGCTGCAGATTCGGGACGCGGGCCCGCGCCTCGGTGACGGCAGCCGGATCGATGTCGGCCACGATCACGCCAGGCTCGGTGCCGGCCTCAGCCAGGACCTCGCCCCAGGGCGCGACGATGATCGAGTGACCGTAGGTCTTGCGGCCGTTGGCGTGGGTGCCGCCCTGCGCGGGCGCCAGCACGAAGGCGCCGTTCTCGATGGCGCGGGCGCGCAGCAGGATGTGCCAGTGCGCCTTGCCGGTGGTCTCGGTGAAGGCGGACGGCGCGGTCAGCAGGAACGCGCCCTTCTGCGCCAGCGCCCGATAGAGCTGCGGGAAGCGCATGTCGTAGCAGATGGTCAGCCCGATCCTGCCCCAGGGCGTGTCGGCCAGGACCGCTTCGTCGCCGCCGGCGACGGTGTTGGACTCGCGGTATTTCTCGCCCGACGGCAGGTCGACATCGAACAGATGGATCTTGCTGTAGCGCGCCGCGACGCGGCCCTTGGGATCGATCAGGAATTGGCGGTTGGCGGTCTTGGTGTCGCTGACCTTGATCGCCAGCGATCCGACCAGCAGCCAGATGCCCAGCTCCTCCGCCAGCGCGGCAAAGGCGGGAAGCGCCGGGTCGTGGGCCTCGTCATAGGAGCTGGCGAGCTTGGCGCCGCCATCGGGCGCCATCAGCGTGGTGTTCTCGGGCGTGGCGACGAACTGCGCGCCTTTGCCACGCGCTTCGCGGACGAACTCGGACGTGACCCGAATGTTCTCCGCGACATCGTCGGACGAGCGAAGCTGGACGCAGGCGGCCCTGAACGCCGTCATGCCGTTTGCAGCAGCGGATCGAGCTGGCCCTTGCTTTCGAGCGCGGTAAAGGTCGTCGCAGCCGCCGACATGGGTCTCGCCGATGAAAATCTGCGGCACGGTGCGCCCGCCATGCGACTTGGCCTGCATCTGCGCCCTTGCGTCGGAATCCATGAACACGTCGATCTCCTCGAACGCGGCGCCCTTCTTCTTCAGCAGCGCCTTGGCGCGGACGCAATAGGGGCAGATCGGCGTGGTGTAGATGGTGACTTTGGACATGGCGATCGACTCGTGAGCACCTTCGGTGACAGTTATATAATATCGCCGGCAAGCGGCCGGACAACGCGCGCCAACGCCAGAACCAGCACTTTCTGCGCCCCTGCGCGTTTTAGCGCACGCGCGCAGGCGTCGACGGTGGCGCCGGTGGTCAGGACGTCGTCGACCAGCAGAATCTTGCGCCCGGCGATGGCGGATTTGTGGCGCGGCGAAACCTTGAAGGCGCCCAGCATGTTGCGGCGGCGCGCCTTGGCCGAGCGCATCGCGCCCTGGCTGGGCGTGGCGCGGCTGCGGCTCAGCGCCGCAACGTCGAGCGGCTTGCCGGACAGGCGCGACAAGGCCCGCGCCAGCTCCGCCGACTGGTTGTAGCGGCGGGTCCATAGCCGCATGGCATGCAACGGAACCGGCAGGATCACATCGGCTTCGTCGATCAGCGCACGGCCGCCGCGGTCCAGCCAGCGCGCAAAGCCGGGCGTCAGGTCGAGGCGGTCGCCATGCTTGAGCGCGAGGATGGGGCCGCGCGAGTGCTCGTCATAGCGCATGACGGCGCGGGCCTTGTCGTAAGCGGGCGGCCTGGCGTGGCAGCCGGCGCACAGGGTCTCGCCGCCGGGATCGAATTCGAACGGCAGGCCGCAGCAGTCGCACATCGGGCCGTCGAGGAACTGAATGGCCTGCCAGCAGGCGGCACAGAGCGCACCCGGCCCGGCCACATGCGCCCGGCAGGCGATGCACAGCGGCGGAAAGACGAAGTCCAGCGCGGCGCGACCGGCGCGCTTCAAGCGCAATTCCATTCCCACGTCCATGTTCCTATTCTAGCGCAATGAGCCAAGGACCGCCGCCCCGGATTTTCGACGCCAAGGCGTTGACGATGCACCGGGCGCGGGCGGCGCGACGCGGCGGCGATGGGTTTCTTGCGGCTGAAGCGGCGGAAGGCCTGGCGGCGCGGCTCGCCGGCGTGGTGCGGCCGTTCGAGCGGCGGATGAAACTGGTCTTGGACCAGGACGAATGCGTGGCGGGGGCGCCGGACTCGCTCGACCTGCTCACCAGCGTGCTGACGCTGCATGCGGTCAACGATCTGCCCGGTGTCCTGCTGCAGGCGCGGCGGCTCCTGAAGCCCGACGGATTGTTCCTGGCGGCGCTGTTCGGCGGCGAGACGCTCACCGAATTGCGCCAGTCGCTGGCGGCGGCGGAGATCGAGACCTTGGGCGGGATCAGCCCGCGCGTGGCGCCGTTCGCGGACGTTCGCGACCTGGGCGGCCTGCTGCAGCGCGCCGGCTTCGCCCTGCCCGTGGCCGATGTCGAACGCACGGTGGTTCGCTATTCCGACCTCTTTTCGCTGGTCCGCGACCTGCGTGCGATGGGCGAGACCAATGCCCTGACGGAACGCAGCCGCAAACCGGTGACGCGCGCGACGCTTGCCGCGACCATGGCGCAATATGCCCAGCGGTTCGCCGATTCCGACGGCAGGCTGCGCGCCACATTCGACATCGTCTATCTCACCGGCTGGGCGCCGCATGAGAGCCAGCAGCAGCCTTTGAAGCCCGGTAGCGCGCGTTCGCGGCTCGCCGACGCGCTGGGCACGAAAGAACGCAGCACAGGCGAGAAGACGTTCAGACGTAGTTGACCAGCGACTGGAAGAACCCGCTCAGCGTGGTGCCGATGGACGACGCGCCCGCGACGATCATGATCGAGATCAGCACGGCGATCATGGCGTATTCGATCGCCGTGGCACCGCCCTGGTCGCTCACGAACCGGCTCAGAGCAGGTCGCGCAGCATCGGGATGAGGGGCAGGTCGGCCGGCGGCATCGGATACTGGTGCAGATCGCGGGGCTTTACCCATCTGAGCGCGCTGTGCTCCTGTGCCGCGACCATGCCGTCCCAGCGCCGGCAGACGAAGAGCGGCATGAGAAGCTGAAAGTCCGGATAGGTGTGCGAGGCGAAGGTGAAGGGCGCGAGACACGCTTCCTTGACCGTGATCGCCAGTTCCTCCCGCAATTCCCGTATGACGGCCTCTTCGGGACGCTCGCCCGCCTCGACTTTTCCACCTGGAAATTCCCATAGCCCCGCCATCGCTTTCTGCGGCGGACGCTGCGCGATGAGCACGCGTCCGTCCGGATCGATCAACGCGCAGGCCGCAACCAGCACGAGCCTGAATGCCGACGCGCTCACGATGGAAGCTCCCTGCTTAAGGCCGGTTTAAGGATGAGGGTAAACTTTGGCCAAATCACAGTTCCACAAGATCAGGTCGCCGTCGTCCGGATCGTGGGATGTCCCGCTTTTCCGGAAACCGTTGCGTTCGAGGACACCCTGGGAAGCCAGATTGGCGACCGCGGTCGCGGCGGTAACCGTGCCGACCGCCGGGTCGCTCCGGGCGAAATCCAGCATGGCGGCAACGGCGCGCGTGGCATGGCCCCGCCCCCGCCGGCTGGCCGCCACGCCATAGCCGATCTCGATCACGCCGTCTTTTGGCGCCCGTTTGTAGCTGCACAGGCCGACGACCTCGCCTTCGCATGCCATGAGCCAGCTGCCGCGACTTCCCCCCGCATGGACCCGCCGGGTCATGCGGCGCAGCAGGCGCAGGACGTCCGCTTCCTCCACGCCGTCAGGCGGCAAAACAAGATCCGGCGACGGCACGGGACCTTCACCCAGCATCCAGGTAAAGTGGGCGTCCGTGGCGGGAATGAGGTGCGTGCTGGCGGGCATGCGTCAGCAGTAGCGCGTCGGACGGCCCGGAACCAGCGTGGCACTAGCTGCGATAGCTGCCGTTGATGTCGATGTAGCCGTGGGTCAGATCGCAGGTCCAGACCCGCGCCTTGCCGGTACCCAGCCCGATATCGACCGCGATCTCGACCTCGCGGCCCTTCACGGCCTTGGTCGCGGCGGCTTCGTTGTACGTCGGCGACCGCGCGCCGGCTTCGGCGACGACATGGCCGCCGAAACCGATCCTGAGCCTGTCGCGATCCGCCGCTTCGCCGGACTTGCCGACCGCCATGACGATGCGGCCCCAATTGGCGTCCGCGCCCGCGATCGCCGTCTTCACCAGCGGCGAATTGGCGATCGACAGCGCGATGCGCTTGGCGGCGCCGTCGCTTTCGGCGCCCGTCACGTCGATGCGGATCAGCTTCTGCGCGCCTTCGCCGTCGCGCACGACCTGGAGCGCGAGGCTCAGCAGCACCTTGTCGAGCGCCTGGCGGAATTCGTTGAGGCGCTTGTCGCCGGCCTTGGCGATCGCCGGATGGCTGGCGCCCTTGGCCGTCGCGAACAGCAGCAGCGTGTCGGAGGTCGAGGTGTCGCTGTCGACCGTGATGGCGTTGAAGGACGGCTTCACCGCGGCGGACAGCAGCTCCTGCAGCACGGCGCCGGGCAGGTTCGCGTCGGTGAAGGCGAAGCTCAGCATCGTCGCCATGTCGGGCGCGATCATGCCCGAACCCTTGGCGATGCCGTTGATCGTGACGCGCTTGCCGTCGATCGTCGCCTGGGCGGTGGCGAGCTTGGGATAGGTGTCGGTGGTCATGATCGCCTCGGCGGCTGCGCGCCAGCCGCCTGCGGCGCCCTCCTCCACCAGCGTTCCCAAAATTTTTGTAATCTTGGCAGCGGGAAGCGGTTCGCCGATCACACCGGTCGAGGCGATGAACACTTCCGACGGCCGGCAGCCGACGATCGCGGCGGTCGATTCGGCGACCTCGCGGGCGCCGTCATAGCCGGCCTTGCCGGTGAAGGCGTTGGCATTGCCGCTGTTGACCACCAGGGCGCGGGCCGAGCCGGCGGCGACGTGCGCCTTGCACCAGTCGACCGGCGCGGAGGCGGTCTTGGACCGGGTGAACACGCCGGCGACCTGTGTTCCGGGCGAGAACACCGCCAGGAGCACGTCGGTGCGATCCTTGTAGCGGACGCCGGCCGCGCCGCTGGACAGGCGGACCCCGGCCAGAGGCGGAAGGTTGGGGAAGGATTTGGGGGCCAAGGGCGACACGGCGTGGGCGGCTTTCGCTGCCGGCTTGGCTGCCGCTTTTGCCTTGGCCATGTTTACACGCCCTCGCCCGTTCGAACCGGGCGCGCATGTGACCCGAAACGCCTGATTTGACAAGGGGGTGAGGCGTTCTTATCTCTCCGCCGCCGGCCCTCACGCCGGGCAAGCCCCCATCAGGCCGGTTCAAGAGGATTTCATGCTGGGTTTCAGCGGCATAGCGCAACGACTCTTCGGGTCGTCCAACGAGCGGAAGATCAGGCAGTTCCGCGCCCGCGTCGCCGAGATCAACGCGCTTGAGCCCAGATTCGCGGCGATGAGCGACGGCGAGCTGCGCGCCATGACGCCCGCTTTCAAGAAGCGCCTGGCCGGCGGCGCGGATGGTACCGGCGGCGAGACGCTGGAAGAGCTCCTGCCCGAAGCTTTCGCGGTGGTCCGCGAGGCGGCCAAGCGTACGCTCGGCCAGCGCCATTTCGACGTCCAGCTGATCGGCGGCATGATCCTGCACGGCGGCAACATCGCCGAGATGAAGACCGGCGAGGGCAAGACCCTGGTCGCCACCCTGCCCGTCTATCTGAACGCGCTGGCCGGCGAAGGCGTGCACGTCGTCACCGTGAACGACTATCTCGCCAGCCGCGACGCCGAATGGATGGGCCAGGTCTACAAGTTCCTCGGCATGACGGTCGGCTGCATCGTCCACGGCCTGACCGACGAGGAGCGCAAGGCGGCCTACGCCGCCGACATCACCTACGGCACGAACAACGAGTTCGGCTTCGACTATCTGCGCGACAACATGAAATACTCGATCGACACGATGAGCCAGCGCGGCCATTCCTTCGCGATCGTGGACGAAGTGGATTCGATCCTGGTCGACGAGGCGCGCACGCCGCTGATCATCTCGGGCCCGACCGACGACCTGACGGTGATGTACGTCTCGGTCGACGCGCTGATCCCGCATCTCACGGCGCCGCACCGGGTCAAGACCGGCAAGATGGTCAAGGACAAGGATGGCAAGCCGGTCGAAGAGGTCGTCCAGGACAAGGGCGACTACGAATTCGACGAGAAGGGCCGCAACGTCACGCTGACCGAGGCCGGCAACGAGCACATGGTCGAGCTGCTGCGGGGCGCCGGCCTGCTCGATCACGGCGATCTCTACGACATCGACAACATCTCGGTCGTCCATCATGTGAACCAGGCGCTGAAGGCGCATGTCGTGTTCCAGAAGGATCGCGACTACATCGTCAAGGACGGCAGGGTCGTCATCATCGACGAGTTCACCGGCCGCATGATGGAAGGCCGCCGCTATTCCGAAGGCCTGCACCAGGCGCTGGAGGCCAAGGAGCACGTCGCGGTCCAGCCCGAGAACGTGACGCTTGCCTCCATCACCTTCCAGAACTATTTCCGCCTCTACAACAAGCTGGCGGGCATGACCGGCACCGCGCTGACCGAAGCGGCCGAGTTCATGGACATCTACAATCTGGACGTCATGGATGTGCCGACCAACCTGCCGGTGAAGCGCATCGACGCCGACGACGAGGTCTACCGTTCCGCCGAGGAGAAGAACGAGGCGATCATCGCGCTGGTCGAGGAGTGCCGCAAGCGCGGCCAGCCGGTGCTGGTCGGCACCACCTCGATCGAAAAATCCGAGCAGCTCTCCGAACTGCTGAAGAAGCGCAAGATCGTGCATAACGTTCTGAACGCCCGCTTTCACGAGCAGGAGGCGACCATCGTGGCGCAGGCCGGCGTCTCCGGCGCGATCACCATCGCCACCAACATGGCGGGCCGCGGCACCGACATCCAGCTCGGCGGCAACGCCGAGATGCGCATCCGCACCGAGCTCGGCGGCATCGTGGACGAGACCGAGCTGGCGCGCCGGACCGACCAGATCCGCTCCGAGGTGAAGATCGACAAGGAGAAGGTGCTGAAGGCCGGCGGCCTCTACATCATCGGCACCGAGCGGCACGAAAGCCGGCGCATCGACAACCAGCTGCGCGGCCGCTCCGGCCGCCAGGGCGATCCCGGCGCGTCGAAGTTCTTCCTGTCGCTGCAGGACGACCTGATGCGCATCTTCGGCACCGAGCGCATGGATTCGGTGCTGTCGCGGCTGGGCCTGGAGAAGGGCGAGGCCATCGCGCATCCCTGGGTCAACAAGGCGCTGGAGAAGGCGCAGCAGAAGGTCGAAGCGCGCAATTTCGAGATGCGCAAGAACATCCTGAAATACGACAACGTGCTCAACGACCAGCGCAAGGTGATCTTCGAGCAGCGCCGCGAGATCATGTCGTCGGACGACGTCAGCGACGAGATCGCGGAATACCGGCTGGAGGTCGTTGCCGACCTGGTCGAGCGCCACATCCCGCCCAAGGCCTATGCCGAGCAGTGGGATGCCGCCGGCCTGCACGACGAGGTCGAGCGCATCTTCGGCATCTCGCTGCCGGTCGTCGACTGGACGAAGGAGGAAGGCATCGCCGACGAAGAGGTGCGGGACCGCATCCAGTCCGCGGTGGAGAAGCGCGCCGCGGCGCGCACGGTCGAGTTCAGCCCCGAAGTCATGCGCTATGCCGAGAAGGCGATCCTGCTGCAGACGCTCGACCACAATTGGCGCGAGCACATCGTGCACCTGGACCATCTGCGCCAGTATGTCGGCCTGCGCGGCTACGGCCAGCGCGACCCGCTGAACGAGTACAAGAGCGAGGCGTTCACGCTGTTCGAGGTCCTGCTGGGCAAGATGCGCGCCGACGTCATCCGCCAGCTCATGCACATCCAGGTCTCGGCGGAGCCGCCGCCGCTTCCGGTGGACCTGTCGCCGCTGCAGCTGCACGCCTCGCACATCGATCCGCTGACCGGCGAGGACGAGATGGCGGACGCGCTGCTGCCGGACGGAACCACCCAGGGCCAGCGCACCTTCGCGCGCGACCGCGACGTCGCCGTCGATCCCAACGATCCGCGTACCTGGGGCAAGGTCCAGCGCAACGCACCCTGCCCGTGCGGCTCGGGACGGAAGTTCAAGCACTGCCACGGCGCGCTGGTGTAAGGCCTCGTGCGGCACGTCTACAAGGAAAACGGCGTGCCGGTCTGGGTGGACCTGCACGATCCGACGCCGGAAGAAATCGCGCAGGCCTGCGAAGACTGCAAGCTCACGATCCCGACGCGCGAGGAGCTCGATGAAATCGAATCCTCAAGCCGGCTGCAGGCCGACGGCGAAAAGCTGACGCTGAGCCTTCCGCTGACGCCCTATCATCCCGATTCCGATCCGGTGTCGGCTCCGATCGGCTTCGTGCTGACGCCGAAGATCCTGGCGACGGTGCGGTTCGACGAGCTCCACACCTTCCACAAGGTCGGCGAGCAGATCAGCCACGACAGGAACACCTATACCAGCGCGCAGATCTTCGCCATGCTGGTCGACTCGATCATCGATTACAGCGCCGACAAGCTGGAACACATCCAGGCCGACATGCGGACGGTGTCCAAGGCGGTCTTCCACCGCGGCAAGATCGAGCGCCGGAACATCGCGCGCGAGGGGCGCAAGCTGCGCGACACGGTCGTGAAGCTCGGCGACACCGGCGAGCGGCTGTCGGAACTGCGCGAGACGCTGCTGGCGCTGCAGCGCACGCTGCCCTTCGTGGTCGACCGCGGCGGCAAATGGATCGGCGACGACGTGGCCGCCCAGCTCAAGACCGCGTCGATGGACATCCAGTCGCTCAACGATTTCGAGACCCACCTGACCGACAAGGTCCAGTTCCTGCTGGACGCGACGCTGGGCTTCATCAACACCGAGCAGAACGACATCTTCAAGGTGCTGACCATCGCCTCGATCGTCGGCATCCCGCCGACCTTCGTCGTCGGCCTCTACGGCATGAACTTCCAGAACCAGCCGGAATTCCACTGGGCCTGGGGGTATGAGTGGGGCTGGCTGATGATCATTGTCAGCGTCATCGTGCCCGTCGCATGGTTCAAATGGCGCGGCTGGTGGTAGCATCGTCCCGGCGACAGCAGGGAGCCAGCCATGAAGCCTTTTACCGTCGACGTTCCGCAAGTCACGCTGGATGCGATCCGCGCCAAGGTCCGTGCCTATGAATGGCACGAGATGCCGCGCGGCGAAGGTCTGGATGGTAGCTGGGCCTATGGCGCCAATCTCGATTTCATGCGGGCGCTGTGCGCTTATTGGGTGGACGGCTATGCGTGGCGCAAATGGGAAGCGGCGCTGAACGTGTTCCCGCAATTCGTCGCGCCGGTCGACGGCATCGACCTGCATTTCTATTTCGTGAAGGGCTCGGGCACGGCGCCGCGGCCGCTCATCCTGAGCCATGGCTGGCCGGGTTCGGTGTTCGAGTTCCTCCACGTCATCGACAAGCTGGCGCATCCCGAGAAGCATGGCGGCGAATTGCACGATGCGTTCACCGTCGTGGTGCCCTCGCTGCCCGGCTATGGCTGGTCGGGCAAGCCGCAGCGGCCGATCGGTCCGCGGCGCACCGCGGCGCTGTTCGACGCGCTGATGACCGATGTCCTGAAACTGCCGGGCTATATCGCGCAAGGCGGCGACTGGGGCAGCACGATCTCGGCCTACATGTCCTATGAGGGCAAGGGCTGCCGCGCGGCGCATCTCAACATGATGGGATGGGTCCCGCCCGGCATTGTGCCGGAGACGGAAGAAGAGAAAGCCCATGCGGCCAAGGCGGGTCAGTTGTTCCAGGCCGAGGGCGCCTATTTCCTCGAACAGACGACCAAGCCGCAGACGCTGTCCTACGCAATGATGGACTCGCCGGTGGGCGCGGCGGCGTGGATCGTCGAGAAATTCCACGGCTGGTCCGACACGCGCAAGGGCTTCGAGCACACCTATACGAAAGACCAGCTGCTGACCAGTGTGATGATCTATCTCGTCACGCGGAGCTTCAACACCGCGACCTGGATGTATCGTGGCCGCGCCGAGGAAGCCTTCATGAATCCGCTGCCGAAAGGCGCGCGACTGGAAAAACCGACGGGTATTGCGGCCTTTCCGGTGGATCTCATCCCGTTTCCGCCGCGCAGCCAGGTCGAGCGCAGCATCAACGTCACCCACTGGGACAGCTTCGAGGCAGGCGGCCACTTCGCCGCGCTGGAACGGCCGGACGACCTGATGGCGAGCATCCGCGCCTTCGCGCGGACGCTGGACTGAGATCAGACCTCCTGCCGCGCGGCGTTCTCCTGCAAGAAGCGCAACGCGAAGGATTCGGTTTGGGCGCCCGACTGGCGTCGCAAGCGGGCCTGCGGGACCGGCGCCTCGCTGCCCAAATGGCGCAACAGGCGCGCAACAGTCTCCGTGTAATCGCGCGTCAGTTCCTCATAGGTCAGGACGAAGGGCACGATGCCATTGGCGGCGAAGAAGCCCCTCCAATGCGCGTGACAGTGTCGCGCATAAGCGATGAGCCCGGCGATGCGTTCGTAATCATAGGCGACCGGGCGCGGCGTGTTGTTCGTCTTGCCGGGAAGAGAGCGCCAGACACCCGAGTCGGCGGCCATGAGGCCCGACACGGCCCCCCGGACCTCGTCGCGCCGGCACAGATGCACGAACACCGGATTCGGCACCAAGGGCGCAATTCGCCCGAACAAGGCGCGATAATCGTCGGCCGTCGCGTCCGCGGGATCGCCGATCCGCGGGCCATCGGACATTTCCCCGGCGAGGTCCTCGACATCGCGCCAGAACAGCTTGATCGAGAGCGTGCCGCTGGCATCGGTCCGCCAGCGCCACACGGCGTTCTTGAGCTGGTCCGTGCCCGTCGTGTTCCAGCGTGCTTCGAAATAGGGACGGAACCCGCGATGGAAATATTCGAGCGGGCAACCGAGGCCGCCGGCAAAATACAGAGCTTCGCCGAGCAGCGTGCTGCCCGAGCGCGGGATCGTGCAAAGAACGATGGAGCGGCGAGGCGGTCCGGGCCAAGGCGCAAAGTCGTGCTCTGGACGCGCCAAATCATACGCCCGGCCGGGGAGACGCGATTGCGGCGGATCGCTCAACGCCTTGGCCGCCGGCAATGCGCGCCGGTCAGGAGATCAGATTATTTACGCCGTCGCCGAGAGTGCGGGTGGCGGCCTGCGTGACGGCGACGGGATTAAAGCTCGCCCAAGTCGGCTTTTCCCACGAAATTTTGGCACGGACGGATTGATCGCTTTCCGCCGGAATGGAATTCTCGTGACGATCGTCCATGTCATATCCCCAATCTATCACCGGAAACCCGAGCCGGACGAAATTGTACACGTCCATACATTGAGGTCAAATGAGCCCCCGCTGGATCGTTCCCGCACATATCGGCTGGCGCGACGTCGACGCCGATCTGGTCCTCTTCGACGAGCAATCCATGCAGTATCATGCGTTGAACGGTGTCGGGTCGGCGATCTGGCGCGCGTGTGCGAGAGGGGCACCCCGGCCTGACATTGTCGCCAATCTGGCCGCGACGTACGACGCGCCCAGCGAATCGATTGCCGAGCAGGTGGATGCATTTCTGGAGGAACTGGTGGGTGCGGGGCTGTTGTTGCGCGACCCGGGCGGCGCCTGACGATGGCAGGCCTCGCCGGCGTCCTGTTTCTCGACCGCCGCCCCTTTCCTGGAGAAATTCTCGGCCGGATCGCTGCGAGTTCCGCCGTCGGCCCCGATGGCGTTGGCATGTGGTCGGATTCTCAGACCGGTTTCGTGCGATTCCGCAACGCCACGACGCCGGAAGCCGTTCATGAGACCCAACCCTTCCAGGATCCCAAGACGGGGGACTGCATCGTCTTCGACGGCCGGCTCGACAACCGGACGGAACTGCTGGAACGGCTGCGCGGATCGGTCCCGCCGTCGGCACCGGACTGCGAAATCGCCATCGCGCTGAACGCCCGGTTCGGCGACGCGTTCGTGTCGATGCTGACCGGCGACTATGCGCTGGCAATTTGGCGTGCGTCCGCGCGACGACTGTTTTGCGCCCGTTCGCCATTGGGTTGGCGCCCATTCCTCTGGACCCTCAACGACAGTTTTTTCGCGTTCGCCAGCCAGCCGCGCGCGTTGATCGCGGGCCTCGGTCTCAAGCGCGCGTTGAACGAGGGCGCGATCGGCGAGTACCTATCCTCGCGGTTCGTCTCCCTGACCGATACGTTCTGGAAGGGAATCCAGCGGCTGCCCGGTGGATCGTCGCTTGTGGTGGAGGATGGCCGGCTGCAAACCCGACACTGGCACACGCCGCGCATCGTGGATTGGACGCATCGGTCGGAAGCCGACCATGTAGAGGAATTCCGAGGCCTGTTCGATCAGGCCCTGGAAGCATCGGTGCGGGCGTCGACCGACGTCGCCGCGCAGCTGTCGGGCGGCCTCGACTCCACCTCGGTCGTGTGCCGCGGCGTCGAGCTTTATCGCGCGGGGAGGATCGCGAGACCCATGCGCGCCGTCAGCGTCCGGTTTCCGGGCGAAGCGCACGACGAGTCGCAGTGGAGCAGCGCGGCGGAGGAGCATCTCGGCATCGCGGCCGATGTCGTGCCGGATCGGCCCTACGACCTCGATGCCGCCCGCCAATGGTGCAGGGACACGCTGCACCTGCCGCTGCGGCCCAATGTGATGATGCCGGTTTGCGAGCGGCTCGAGGCGCAAGGCGTGCGGGTTCTGCTGACCGGTGAAGGCGGCGACGACTGGATGGCCGGCAGCCGTGCGCATTGGCCCGACCTTGTGCGCCATGGGCGATGGCTTCAACTTTACCGCGAGGCGATCGCGCTGCGATCCGGGCGGTCCCTGAAGACGCGGATACGCCAAGCTATCGGCAACGGCGTCTTGCCGGTGATCTCTGCATCGCGCCGCCTGCAGGCGCGCTGGCCGCAATTCGCCGCGTTCGGCGCCACGCCGCCCCGCTGGTTAAGACCGGAATGGGCCGCGCGCATCGGTCTCGCCGAACGATGGCGCGACGACCGGCCGACGGCGGATTTCGACGCGTATGCCTCCAGATTTCGCTACCAGGTTTACGATACCGGGCGCCGCCACGTGAACTGGGACAATGTCCTGGCGCATGCGGATCGCTGCAACGTCGAGATCCGCCACCCGTTTCACGACTTGCGCATCTCGCATTTCGCCATGGGCGCGGACGGACAATATTTCCTGCGCGGCGACGAGACGAAACACTTGCTGCGGCTCGCCATGCGCGGAACACTGCCGGAAAAGGTCCGCACGCGCCAGGGCAAGGCGAACTTCACGCCGGTCATCCTGCGCGCGCTGCAGCAGCGGCTTCGCGAGCGCGATATCGGCGAGCTTCTGCCCGTGCAAATGGGCTGGATCGACGGCGACCGCCTCCGCGTGATGTATCAGGAGCATGCGGCCTGGTGGGCGGGCGATCGCAAGACCCCGATGCCGCAATCGCATTTCGGTGCGATCTGGTTCGCGGCGGCGATGGATATGTGGCTGGAGCACGCCTTTGGCGTGTGACGGACGTCAGACCAGCAAGTTGCGGCCCATCTCCAGGTATTTCTCGCGGCGGTCGCGGCGGAGCTGGTCGCCGGGGACGCGGTCCATCTCGACCAGCGCGCGGGCGATCTGCTCGCCGACGCCGAGGATGGCTTCCTCCGGCGCGCGATGGGCGCCGCCGACGGGCTCGGGAATGATGCCGTCGATCACCTTGAGGTTCAGGCAGTCCTGCGCCGTGACCTTCATCGCGATTGCCGCGTCCTGCGTCTTCTCGGGCTTGCGCCACAGGATCGAGGCGCAGCCTTCCGGCGAGATCACCGAATAGACCGAGTGCTCCAGCATGTAGACGCGGTTGGCGGTGGCGATGGCGAGCGCGCCGCCCGAGCCGCCCTCGCCGATGATGACGGTGACGAACGGCACCCGGATCTCGAGCCCGGCCTGGGTCGAGCGCGCGATGGCTTCCGACTGCCCGCGCTCCTCCGCCGCGACGCCCGAATAGGCGCCGGAGGTGTCGACCAGCGAGATCACCGGCAGGCCGAAGCGGTCGGCCATCGCGAATATTCGCTCGGCCTTGCGATAGCCCTCGGGCATCGCCATGCCGAAATTGTGCTTGAGCCGCGACTTGGTGTCGTTGCCCTTCTCATGGCCCAGCACGGCCACGGCACGGCCGCGGAACCGCGCCAGCGCGGTGACGATGGCGTGGTCGTCGCCGAAGGAGCGGTCGCCCGCCAGCGGGGTGAATTCGTCGAACAGGTTCCTGGCGTAGTCCGAGAAATGCGGCCGGCCGGGATGGCGCGCCACCTGCACCTTCTGCCAGGCCGAGAGCTTGGAATAGGTATCCTTGATCAGGCCGTCGGCGCGCGCTTGCAGGCGGCCGACCTCGGCGTCGATCTGCATGGCCGGGTCTTCCTCGGCCAGCTTGCGCAGCTCGACGATCTTGCCTTCCAGCTCGGCGATGGGGCGTTCGAATTCCAGATAGGCGTGCATCGTCTCTCGCGCGTTCTCCGGGAAAAAAACCGGCCCCGGGGCCTCCTGATATGCGCATTCGTGGTCACAAATCCAGAGGCTGGCGCCCGGAGAGATAACGCCGAAGCCCACCCGATGGTTTAGGGCGCCCTGACAGGGTGGAGGGCATTCGCCAGCGCCTGGCGGGCGATGAGGATGTGAAACGGCATGATGAGGAAGAGATAAAGCCGGCCGGCGAAATTGTGGGTGCGCACGATGGTCGTGAGGGTCGCCTGGTTGGCCGCGGTCTTGCCCGGGCCGGCCGTGACGATAATGCGGAAAGCGAGGTGCCGGTCGTCGAAGCCGAGGCACACGATCTCGGGCGTCTGGCTGACGATGGGGAATTCGCGCAGCGCCGCAACCTTCAGGCCCATCGGGCCGACGATCTTGTTGCGCAGGTCCAGCAGCGTGGCGGCCCAGCCGGGCAGCGAAGACAGGCTGCGGTGCGCCACCGCGACGGCATCCATGCCGGGTGGAATGGCGATGCCGTAGCAATCGGCGAAGGTGAAGCCGGGCAGGAAGGCCGCGCAGTCGACCGGCGGCGGCATCTTGCGCGCGCTCACCCCCCCCGACTTCGCGCGGATCATTTCCATCTGCTTGACGATCACCTCGGCCTGGCGGATCGACGCCGCGTCGATCAGCACGCCGCCCAGTGAAGCGGCGCCCGAGCCGGTGCTGTGGGCGTCCTTCATCGAGGCGAGGATCGCCTGGGCGCGCTCGAACTCCTTTTGCGGCGGCGTGAAGATCGCGTTGCACAGTTCGACCTGGCTGGGATGGATCGCCCATTTGCCTTCGCAGCCCAGGATCGCGGTGCGGTTGGCCTGGGCGCGGAAGCCGTCCGGATCCTGGTAGTCGCCGAACGGGCCGTCGATGGCGACGAGGCCGTGGGCGCGCGCCGCCTGCACCAGACGGAACAGCGGGTAGTGCCACAGATCGTTCCAGTGCCGCTCGCGCCGGCCGGCGTCGTCCTTGTCGGTCAGCATCACGTAATCGGCATTGCCGCCGCCGATATTTGTGGTGCGCATGCCCTGGCTGGCGGCATAGTCGGCGGCGCCGAAATGCAGCGTCTCCATGCGCTTCGAAGAGGCGGCGATCTCGTCGATGTTCTTGAGGCCCAGCACGCTCTCGATGATGACCTCGATGCCGATCTTCTTCTTGCGCCCGGCGGCAGCGGAGCACTGCGTCACCAGCCAGTCGATGGCGTAGACGTCCTTGGCGTTGGCGACCTTGGGGATCATGATGGCGTCGAGTGTCTCGCCGCCCTTCTCCACCAGCGCGATCACGTCGCGATAGCACCAGCCGGTGTCGAGCCCGTTGATCCGTACCGTGACGATCTTGCCGCGCCAGTCGACCTCGTTCAGCGCCGCCACGACATTGTCGCGCGCCTTGTCCTTGTCGGCGGGCGCCACCGCATCTTCCAGGTCGAGGCAGACGCAGTCGGCGGCACCGGCCGCCGCCTTCTCGAAGAAAGCGGTCTTGGAGCCCGGCACGAACAGCTTGGAGCGATAGATGCGGACCGGCGCCTGGCGCTCGATGGTGGTGAAGGACACGGGCTTCCTCTCATCCCCATCCTGTCATGGCCCGCGACGGCGGGCCATCCAGTTGGGGTGCTACGATAAACGCTGATGATGCTGCGATCCGAGCGACGCCTGCAAGCGCGGTGGCCGCATCACCTGGATGGCCTGCTGTCGCAGGCCATGACAATCAGGGTTTCGGGCGGCGCCGCGAAAGCGGATGTGCGCTTTCGACCACCTGCGTCAGACGGTCCTTGGCGACATGGGTATAGATCTGCGTGGTGGCGATGTCGGCGTGACCGAGCATGGTCTGCACGCTGCGCAGGTCGGCGCCGCCCTCGACCAGATGGGTCGCGAAGGCGTGGCGCAGGACGTGCGGCGAAAGCTTGGCGGGATCGATGTTCGCGGCCAGCGCGAGGTTCTTGAGCATCTGGTGCATGCGCCGGCGCGTGATATGGCCCTCGACGCCGCGCGACGGGAACAGGAAGCGCTCGGCATGGGCGCGGCGCGGGCCTTTGGGCAGGAAATCCTCGCGCACGGTCAGCCACGCCTGCATCGCTTCGCGCGCCGGCGTGTTGAGCGGCGCCAGGCGCTCCTTCTGCCCCTTGCCCATCACCAGCAGGAAGCCGTCGCGGTTGCGCGCCGCCGCGATGGGCAGCGTGACCAGTTCGGAGACGCGCAGGCCGGAGGCGTAGAATATCTCCACCATGCACAGCAGGCGCAGGCCTTCGGCCGAATTGTCCGCCTGCACGCGCGCCGCCGCGATCAGCGCTTCCATGTCGTCGCGCGAGAGAACCTTGGGCAGCGGCCGTTCGCGCCGCGGCGCATCGATGGCGTTGGTGGGATCGTCCTTGCGGATGCCGTCGGAATAGAGAAACGCGAAGAACTGGCGCAGCGCGGATAGCCGGCGCGCCTGGGTCGAGCCGGCAGCGCCGGATTTCGACATCATGGCGAGGTAGGCCTTGATGTCGTCGCGCGACGCGGCGCGCAGGCTGCCGCCTTTGCCAGCGCGATGGCCGGCGAAATCGAGCAGGTCGCGGCGATAGGCGGCCATGGTATTGATGCTGGCGCCGCGCTCCGCGCTCATCATGTCGAGGAAGGACTCGACCAGGTTGGCATCGTCGCCTTTCATGGGCTGCGCGCGAGGGCGAGCGTCTCGATGGCGAGGGCGCGCGCCTCGGCCGGCATGCCCATCTGCAGCAGGATGCGGGCGCACTCCACCGCGAGGTCGGGCGGCAGGTCGGCCGGACCGTCCGGACCGATCAGGTCGAGAATGCGCAGCAGCACCTCGCCCTTGCGGCCGGGCTGGGCGGCCGCTTGCACCAGCTTCTGAATGTCGTCGGCGGGCGGGCGCGTGCCGGGCCACCGCATGCCCTCGAACGTGCCGGCCAGGGCGCGGGCATTGGCGGGCATGGGCCGGCCGAACACGTCGGGAAAGCCCAGCGCCAGCGCCGCGATCGGTGCCGGGTTCTGCTGCGGGGCTGCATTCTTGGCGAGCCAGTCATAGGCGGATTGCGCGCCGCCGTCGCGGGCCGGATTGGGCGCGGCCAGATCGAGCAGGATCGCGAAAGCCGCATGATCCATGTCGGCCGGCGCGTTCGCGTACCAGGCCGCCGCCTCGTCCGCCTTGCCGTTCAGGAGCAGCGCGCGGGCGATCAGGAAGCGGGCCCTGGCGGTCGCCGCGTCCGGCTTGATCGCCAGCGCGATGTCGCCCTGAAGCGCGGCGGTCAGCGGCAGCCGATCGGTCTTGCCGCCGGGCGCCAGCATGGCGACGAGCAGGTCGGCCTTCTGCAGCGGCCTTGATTCCAGCGTGGCGGCGCGCCGCAGCAGCGCCTGCGCGGGCAGGAAGGTGAGCTTGGCGACGATGGCCTGGGCCTGCGCCACCTGTTCGGGCTTGTAGGTCTGGGCGTTGAGCAGCGCCTGGATCTCGGGGGGTGGAAGTGCACCGGTCGCCGAGATGCGTGCGGCAGCGGAAAGGCGGTCGGCCGGCGAGTTCTTCGCTTCCCGCGCGGCCAGAAGATTCGCCGCCGTGCCGAGCTTGGCGGCGATGGCGTTGCTGACCGGAAGGCCGGCCTTCAGCAGCAGATAGATATGCAGCGCGGTCGGATGGTCGATTGCCGCCGGCATCTTCTTGTGGCCATGCAGGACGTCGTCGGCGAGCATGTCGAACGCGGCATCCTTGGCCTCTGCATCCAGCGCGGCGTGCGCAAGTTCGGCGGACGCGGCGTCGCCGCCGGCCAGGAAGCACCAGGTGCGCAGCTCCAGCCAGAATGGTTCCGGTGCGGTGAGGCGCGTGGCGGTCAGGTCGCCGCAGACATCGGCCTTGCGGCCGGCATAGAGCAGTGCATCGGCCTGCGTCCGCGCGAAATCGGCATCGCCGCCGAGCTGCAGCGACGCCGCAATCGTGGCCGCTTCGCCGATCAGCCCCGCCTGGAGCAGCTTTTCGATGCGGATCGTGACCAGCGCCCGCTTGGCCGGCCCGACCGGCGCATCGGAGGTGGTGCGCACCAGGCGGCTGGCAAGGCCGCGCACGAAGGGGTCGGCGCTAACCAGTGGCAGGCGCGCCAGCAGATCCTCCACCTCCGGCCGGGAGGCGTTGGTCCACATCGACTGGCCGAGGCCGCCATTGGAGTCGTCCAAGATGCCGACCGGCGGCCCGTCCACGATGCCGAGCTCGCCGGTGGTGACGCCGGGCTGTGCCGTCTTGCCCAGGATGCCGGGCTTGAACTCGGTGGGCGCGTTGTCCGGCGCAGTGTCGGGCGGAGCCGCACTGCCGAGCGGAGTCGGGGCGCCTGTGGCTACGGGCTGCCCGTCCGCCCCCGACACCGCGAGCAGCAGGGCGAGGCAGAACCCTGTGCTAGCCCGGAAGGCGGTCATTCGGAATGATCTGCTCGACCGGATGGGTCCTGGGCTGCACCCGCCCGCCATAGATCGACAGCCCGACGGCGCCGATCAGCACCAGCACGCCCGCACCGATCGCAATCCTCAATCCCCAGCCCATCGATTCCGTGTTCCTCGAACGCATGTGCAGACCTCCGGGAGGTTTGTGGCGGAATTGCAGAGGGTTTCGCAAGACCCGCTGGCAGAGAACGCGGCGTGCGTGTAATCGGAGGCGATGAAATTGACGCGGACCGTGGCATTGGTGGGCATGATGGGCGCGGGCAAGAGCTCGATCGGCCGGCGCCTGGCGACGCGGCTGGGGGTGCCGTTCCGCGACGCCGATGCCGAGATCGAATCAGCCGCCGGCTGCTCGATCTCGCAGATTTTCGCGCATTATGGCGAGCCTGCTTTCCGCAACGGGGAGCGCAAGGTGATCGCGCGGCTTCTGGCCGAGCCGCCGCATGTCATGGCGACCGGGGGCGGCGCCTTCATGGACCCTGCCACGCGCGCCGCGATGCGGCAGGGCTCGGTGACCATCTGGCTGCGGGCGCCGGTCGACGTCCTGCTGGCGCGTACCGGGCGGCGGGACTCGCGCCCCCTGCTGCGCGACGGCGACCCGCGCGAGACGCTGGAGCGGCTGCTGGCGGAGCGTTCCCCGATCTATGGCGAAGCCGATTGCACGCTGGACAGCGAAGACGGGCCGCACGCCGCCCCGGTCGAGAAGATCGTCGGCCTGCTGCGCGAACGCGGAGCTCTGACGGCATGAGCCAGACCATCACCGTCCGCCTCGCCGAGCGCAGCTATCCGATCCATATCGGCCCCGGCCTGCTGGCGCGCGCGGGAATGCTGCTGCAGCCGCTGGCGCGCGGGCCGCTTCCGCTGGTCACGGACACCAACGTCGCCAAGATCCACCTGGCCGCCCTTCTCGACGCCCTGGGCGAAGCGGGACTGGATGCCCGGCCCATCGTCATGGACGCGGGCGAAGGCACCAAGAGCTTCGCGGGCCTCGAAAAGCTGTGCGCCGAACTGCTCCACACCGGCGTCGACCGCAGCGGGCTGGTCGTGGCGCTGGGCGGCGGGGTGATCGGCGACCTGACGGGACTGGCGGCGGGACTGCTCAAGCGCGGCATCGGCTTCGCGCAGATTCCGACGACGCTGCTGGCCCAGGTGGATTCCTCGGTCGGCGGCAAGACCGCGATCAACACGCCGGCGGGCAAAAACCTGGTCGGACTGTTCCACCAGCCGCGCATCGTGATCGCGGACACCGCTGTGCTGCAGACCCTGCCGCGGCGCGAATTGCTGGCCGGCTACGCCGAAGTGGCGAAATACGGCGCGCTGGGCGACCGGACGTTTTTCGAATGGCTGGAGATCAACGGCGCCACGGCTCTGGACGGCGACGCGGCCGCCATGGTGCACGCCGTGGCGCATTCCTGCCGGATGAAGGCCGAGATCGTGGCGCGCGACGAGCGGGAAACCGGCGACCGCGCCCTGCTCAATCTCGGCCACACCTTCGGGCACGCGCTGGAAGCGGCGACGGGATATTCCGACCGCCTGCTGCACGGCGAAGGCGTTGCCATCGGCATGGCGCTGGCGCTTCGGCTGTCAGTGGCGCTGGGCCTGTGCGACGGCCAGGACGCGGAGCGCTTCGTCCGCCATCTGAAGAGCGTCGGCCTGCCCGCCGCCATCGCCGACATCCCCGGCGCGCGGCCAATCCGCCGAGGTGCTGCTCGAACACATGGCGCACGACAAGAAGGTCAAGGACGGGCGGCTGACCTTTGTGCTGGTGCGCGGCATCGGCCAGGCTTTCACGCGCAATGACGTGCCGGTCGACGCCGTGCGGGCCGTGCTGAACTAAGCTGCCAACATAGCCCGCTGGCCCCGCCGGCCTGCGAATGACATTCTGTTCATCCGAACAGGTGGATTCTCATGGATACGGTGTTTCTTCTCGCTTTCGCGCCCATCTTCCTTTTGCTGGTGCTGGGCGCCTTCTTCGCGGGCTCCGAGACGGCGCTGACCGCCGTGTCGCGCGGGCGCATGCACCAGCTCGAGCAAGAAGGCTCGCGCGCGGCGCGGGGACGTCAACGCGCTGATGATCGACCGCGAGCGCATGGTAGGGGCGCTGCTGCTGGGCAACACCTTCGTGAACATCCTGGCGTCGTCGCTGGCGACCAGCGTGCTCGAATCCCGTTTCGGGCCGCGCACGGTCTATGTCGCGACCGCGCTGATGACCGTGCTGATCCTGTTCTTCGTCGAGGTGCTGCCCAAGACGCTCGCCATCGCGCGCACCGACAGTTTCGCGCTGACAGTCGCCACCCCGGTGCGCTTCGTGGTCGGCATCCTGGCGCCGATGGTCAATGCGGTGCAGTTCCTGGTGTGGCGGGTGCTGGGCCTGTTCGGCATCCGCGAACATACGGAGGAAGATGTCGAGGCGCATGACGAGATCCGCGGCACCGTCAACCTGCATCACAAGGAAGGCACGGTGGAGCGCGAGCACCGCGACATGATCGCGGGCGTGCTCGACCTGCGCGAGCTCACCGTCGCCGACGTCATGATCCACCGCAAGAACATGATATCGATCGACGCCGCCATGCCGACGGAGGACGTGCTGAAGGAAGTGCTCGATTCCGGCCATACCCGCGTGCCGGTATGGCGCGGGCAGCCGGAGAACATCGTCGGCGTGATCCACACCAAGGACATCGTCCGCGCCATCATCGAGCATGGCCCGCGCCGGCGTCGACGTGATGGCGCTGGCGACGCCGCCCTGGTTCGTGCCGGATACGACCACGCTGGAGGAACAGCTCGCGGGCTTCCGCGCCCAGCGGACCCATTTTGCGCTGGTGGTGGACGAATACGGCGCCCTCCAGGGCCTCATCACGCTGGAAGACATCCTCAACGAGATCTTCGGCGACATTCCCGACGAGCACGAGGAAGAGGAGCGCCCAGACGTGCGCAAGCGCCCGGACGGCTCCTACCTGATCGACGGCTCGGTGCCGGTGCGGGAACTCAACCGCGACCTGGACTGGAACCTGCCGGACGAGGAGGCAACCACCATCGCCGGCCTGGTCATCCATGAGGCGCGCACGATCCCGGAGGTCGGCCAGCGCTTCGCCTTTTTCGGCTTCCAGTTCGAGATCCTGCGCCGCCAGCGCAACCAGATCACGGCGCTGCGCGTGATCCCGCCGGCCAAAGCCGCGGAAACGCTCAATGCTCCTGCCAGACCTCAGCAGGCGTGAGCGTGGTCAGCGCCAGGGCGTGGATGCCGTTCGGCCTCATCAGCTCGGCCAGCGCGGCATAGACGCGGCGTTGCCGCTCGACCCGGCCAAGGCCGGCGAAGGCGTCCGAGACGAGACGCACGCTGAAATGGGTCTCGCCGCCAGGGCGCGCGCCCCGCATGACCGGCGTGCTTGTGGCTATCGTCGCTCACGGTAAGTTCGCTGGGCGCGAAGGTGGCCTGCAGCTTCTCGCGGATCGTGTCGGCGGCTGTCATGAATCCAGCGTGTCAGCCGATCGCCGACGTAAGTCAAGCGATACGTTTTCTTGTGTTTTGGCGGTTCGACCCCATAATTCACCCATGGCCAACGCAAAGCAGAAACCGCGCTACAAGGCAGACATCCGCATCAAGCCGGAGAAGTCGCGTGCGGTGCCCGAGACCCAGCTTCGCCCCTGCGCGCGACCGGGCTGCGAGGAGCCGGGCGGCTACAAGGTCACGCGCAGCGCGGAGCACATAGGCGAGTATATGTGGCTGTGTCTGGAGCATGCGCGCGAGCACAATGAGGGCTGGGACTTCTTCCGGGGCATGGACGAGAAGACCATCGAGACCTTCCGCAACGACGCCCTGACCGGCCATCGCCCGACCTGGCCGCTCGGCAAGCGCACGGCCCGCATGCAAAATCCGTTTGGCAGCGCCGAACTCAACGACAGCTTCGGCGCGCTCAAGGATGCGGATTCGGCGCCGCAGCCGCGCCGCCCCGAGCGCACATTGACGCGGCTGCAGATTCAGGCGCTGGACACGCTGCACCTGGCGCACACCGCCACCTTGATAGAAATAAAGGCGCGGTATAAGGAACTTGTGAAGCGGTTTCATCCCGACGCGAACGGCGGCGATCGGGGCGCCGAGGAGCGTCTGAAGCAGGTTATCAAAGCCTATGGCGTGTTGCGCGCCTCCGGCCTGACCTAAGGGCTCTCCAGACGCCCCCCTCTCATCCGGCGGTCACCCCGCCCCACGAGTCTTGAGCCGGATACCGACACATGAGTGAACAACAGGAACTCGACGCCGCGATGACGCCCGACATCGACATGGACGCGAAGTCCCTGTTCGGCATCGACACCAAAATGAAGGTCAAGGGCTTCAAGACCGCGACCTCCTACGTTCCCGACCGCGATCCGGCCTACCGCTTCGACCGCGAGACGACGCTCGCCATCCTTGCCGGCTTCGCCTTCAACCGCCGCGTGATGATCCAGGGCTATCACGGCACCGGCAAGTCGACCCATATCGAGCAAGTCGCCTCGCGCCTCAACTGGCCATGCATCCGCATCAACCTCGACAGCCATATCAGCCGCATCGACCTGATCGGCAAGGATGCGATCGTCCTGAAAGACGGCAAGCAGGTGACCGAGTTCCGCGAAGGCCTGCTGCCGTGGTGCCTGCAACACCCCGTGGCGCTGGTGTTCGACGAATACGACGCCGGCCGCCCCGACGTGATGTTCGTGATCCAGCGCGTGCTGGAGCTGCAGGGCAAGCTGACCCTGCTCGACCAGAACAAGGTGATCCGCCCGCATGCGGCGTTCCGCCTGTTCTCGACCACCAACACGATCGGCCTGGGCGACACGACCGGCCTCTACCACGGCACGCAGCAGATCAACCAGGGCCAGATGGACCGCTGGAGCATCGTGACGACGCTCAACTATCTCAGCCACGACGCCGAGCAGGAGATCGTGCTGGCCAAGGTGCCCTCCTACGCCGTGACGTCCGAAAAGAAGAAGCAGATCGCCGCCATGGTCCGGGTCGCCGACATGACGCGCAACGCCTTCATCAACGGCGACCTGTCGACCGTGATGAGCCCGCGCACGGTGATCACCTGGGCCGAGAACGCCGAGATCTTCAACGACATCGGCTTCGCCTTCCGGCTGACCTTCCTGAACAAGTGCGACGAGCTCGAACGCGCCACTGTCGCCGAGTTCTACCAGCGCTGCTTCGGCGAGGACCTGCCGGAGAGCGCGGCGAAGGTGCTGGTGACATGACCTCACTGTCATGGCCCGCACATGCGGGCCACCCAGTTGCATCCTGCGCCATCGCGGCGGTGTCACCTGGGTCGCCCGCATGCGCGGGCGATGACAGGTTTGTTTGGGTTATCTAGTCGTGTCGAAGCCCGAAAACCCCTCCGAACCATTCAAGCGTGCCGTCACCGGCGCCGTGCGCGCGCTGTCGGGTGAGCCGGAGCTGGAGGTCACGTTCTCGGCCGAGCCGCCCGCCCTGCGCGGCCTCAAGGCGCGGCTGCCGCTGCCGTCGCGCAACTTCCGCTGCCGTCGCGCAACTTGCCGCCGCATGAAGTGGCGATCGTGCGCGGTGCCGGCGACGCTTACGCCCTGCGCAAGGCGCATCACCAAGACAAGGTGCACGACCAGTACCGTCCGCAATCGACCGATGCCGCCGCCGTGTTCGAAGCCGCCGAGCAGGCGCGCGTCGAGGCGATCGGATCGCTGGCGATGAAGGGTGTGGCGCACAACCTGGCGGCGGGACTGGAACAGCGGCTGACCCAGCGCGGCCTGGCCAAGGCGCGGGTACGCGCCGATGCCCCGATCGGCCGACGTGCTCGGCCTGATCGTGCGCGAGAAGCTGACGGGCGAACCGCCGCCGGAATCGATGAAATACGCCGTCGACCTCTGGCGACCCTTCATCGAGGAGAATGCCGGCAAGGACCTGGTCAAGCTCGAAGGCTCGCTCCGCGACCAGGACGGCGTTTGCCAAGGTGACGCGGACGATCCTGCGCGACCTCAAACTGTCCGACGAATTCGACGCCGACGAATCCTCGGACGACACGGGCGAAGGCGAAAACGCCGAGGGCCAGGAGCAGGAAGGCGAGGAGCAGGACCAGGATTCGCAGTCGGAGAGCGGCGAAGCCGACATGCAGGAGGCCGAGGGCGAGGAAGGCCAGACTCCCGAACCGAAATGCGGGCGGAGCAGACCGACGAGATGTCGGACGCCGAGGAGGCCGCAGGACGGCGCCAAGCCGCAGCGCCCCCGAGCAGCCCTTCAGCCACCAGGAAGACTGGGGTTACAAGGTCCCACACGCTGCAATTCGACGAGGAAGTCCACGCCGACGAACTGTGCGATCCCGAAGAGCTGAGCCGGCTGCGCAACTTCCTCGACCAGCAGCTCCAGGGCCATGTCGGGCGTGGTCTCGCGCCTTGCCAACAAGCTTCAGCGCCTTCTGATGGCCCAGCAGAACCGCACCTGGGAGTTCGACATCGAGGAAGGCATGCTCGACACGTCGCGCCTGCCCCGCATCATCATCGACCCGATGTATCCGCTCTCGTTCAAGCGCGGAGAAGGACATGACCTTCCGCGATACGGTGGTCACGCTCTTGCTCGACAACTCCGGCTCGATGCGCGGCCGGCCGATCATGGTGGCGGCGATGTGCGCCGACATTCTCGCCCGCACGCTGGAGCGTTGCGCGGTGAAGACGGAAATTCTCGGGTTCACGACAAGAGCCTGGAAGGGCGGCCAGTCGCGCGAGAAGTGGATCGCCGACGGCAAGCCACCGCATCCCGGCCGGCTGAACGACCTGCGCCACATCGTCTACAAGGCCGCGGACGAACCGTGGCGCCGGGCGCGCAAGAATCTCGGCCTGATGATGCGCGAAGGCCTGCTCAAGGAAAACATCGACGGCGAGGCCCTGATGTGGGGCGCACAATCGTATCGTCGCCCGGCCCGAGCAGCGCAAGATCCTGATGGTGATCTCCGATGGCGCGCCGGTGGACGATTTCGACCTTGTCGGTCAACGCCGGAAAACTATCTCGAGCGGCATCTGCGCCGGGTGATCGAGGAGATCGAGGAGAAATCCGCGGTCGAACTGACCGCGATCGGCATCGGCCATGACGTGACGCGCTACTACCGCAAGGCGGTGACCATCGTCGATGCCGAGCAGCTCGGCGGCGCGATGACGGAACAGCTGATCGGCCTGTTTCGCCGAAGACCGGGGCCATGAAGGCCATGTCCGCGGCGCCAAGCGCGTCGCTGGACCCAAACATGCCGCCCACGCCGCGCGCCCGCGCCGGCGCGCGGGGCCTGACGCCCTCAGTAGCCTCCGAAGCCCGGCAGGGGCTGCACCATGCGGCGCAGCAGCCAGAACGGGATCAGCGTCAGCACCGCGCCGCCGCACAGCACGCCCGCCTCGACCGTCATGTAGTCGAACCAAGGCACCGGCGTGCCGAAATAGGCCGCCGGGGGTAGTAGATCGGCACGAAAACCAGCGCGGCCACGATCGAACCGACCAGCGGCGCCGTCCACCAGCGCGGCCCGCGCGAGCCGTCGAACGCGACGATCGACATGAAACCGGCGAACATGAAGGCGGCGACGAAGGCAACCGCCTCGCGCAGGCCGGGTACCAGAGCCGGCGGCAATAAGCGGTGGGCGACATCGTTGCCGAACAGGACCGCCGCGCCCAGCACGGCAAGCGACAGCGCGATCTGGGCCAAGGCATAGGCCGGCCCGTAACGGCGATTCGTGAGATGGATGGCGAGGAAGGCGAGCGGCGAGCAGCAGATGGCCGACCGACAGCCAGGCCTCGCCTGTGTGTTCGAGATAGGGAACGGGCGTGTCCATGTAGAGGTAGGAGCGCCCCGAGAGCAGCCGTCAGCGCCAGGATGGGACAGACCATCCGGACGGTGGCGCGCAAAGCGATGGCGATCCGCCGCCGTACCGAACCGGCACGCTTCTGGCCGTAAGCCTGCGACGGCCAAGTCGCGTCGCTCGCACCGCGCAAGCGGTAGGGACGTCATTGATGCCGACGGCCAACTGCACGGGCGCGCCATTGCGCCCAGCCCCAGATTTCGTACGCCCGCAAAACACCCCGCCCCGCCGGCCCACTCAGGCCGGCTCATTGTGAGACTCTAGGCGAAAGACGGAGCACGAACCATGCCTCCCTGGAGGGAAGACATGGTAAATTTCCAAGGTGCTTAGGTAACGCTTTTAAGCCGCTTTCTGAGCGGCGGCCTTCTTGGCGATGGCGCGCTTCAGGCGCAGCGCCTTGGGCGACAGCAGGCCTTCCTTGGCCTTGAGCAGGAACGGGTCGAGGCCCGCCGTTCTTGTCGACGGTCCGCAGGGCGTTCATGCTGATCTTCAGCACATAGGAGTTCCCAAGCAGTTCGCTGGCGAGCGAGACCTGCTGTAGATTCGGGCGATAGATTCGTTTGGTCTTGTTGTTGGCATGGCTCACATTGTGGCCAACCTGGGTGCCTTTTCCGGTCAATTCGCAACGGCGTGCCATGGGACTCTCACGTAAAAAAGAGGCGCCCTCATAAGGGCAGAGCCCGGGGCGGTCAAGCGGGAAGCATGACGGGACTGCGACGGCTTGTACGGCAAAGGCGGTGGAAAGAGAAGCGATACCGCGCCGGCCGGTCAGGCGCTCTCCGTGCCGGAACGACCGCATCAAGGCCCGAGCCGCCGCATAGGGGAGCGCCTGGCCGGCGGCGACGTCGGTCTCCAGCGCCTGGGCGCGGGCGGCCAAGCGCGGCGTCGGACAGGATTGCCTCGCTCAGGACGGCCTGGACCTCGTTCCAGAACCAGCGCCTTGCCTGTTCGGCGCGCAGCCGCTCCAGGCGGCCGTCGGCGGCCAGCGGTGGCGTGGATCGCGTTCATCTCCTGCCACGTCTCGGCAATGCCGGCGCCTTCGACCGCCGAGACCTGCAGGACCTTCGGATACAGCCCGGCGTGCTTGGGCCGCATCAGGTGGAGGGCGCCGTGGTAATCCGCCGCCGCGCGGTTGGCGGCGGGTTTCAGGTCGCCGTCGGATTTGGTGACGATCAGCAGATCGGCGAGTTCCATCACGCCGCGCTTAATGCCTTGCAGGTCGTCGCCGCCGCCCGGCGAGGCGAGCAGGACGAAGAGGTCGCACATGTCGGCGACGGCGGTCTCCGACTGGCCGACGCCGACCGTCTCCACGATCACCACGTCGAAACCGGCCGCTTCGGCCAGCAGCGCCGATTCCCGCGTGCGCCGCGCCCACGCCGCCCAGGGTCGTGCCGGCCGGCGAGGGACGGATATAGGCGGCGGGATCGCGCGCCAGCGTCTCCATCCGCGTCTTGTCGCCCAGGATGGAACCACCGGGAGCGGCGCGAGGACGGATCGACCGCAAACACCGCGACGCGCTTGCCAAGGCGCGTCAGATGCCGGCCGAAGGCCTCGATAAAGGTCGATTTGCCGACCCCCGGCGCTCCCGAGATGCCGATCCGCACTGCGGCGCCGGTGTGCGGCAGCAGCACGGTCAGGAGCGCCTCGGCCGCCGCCTGGTCCTGCGGGCGGGTGGATTCGACCAGCGTGATCGCCCGCGCCAGCGCGCGGCGGTCGCCGGATCTCAGCGCCTCGCCCAGGCTAAGCGTCGGATTCGAAAGGGTTCCGGCCATAATTGGACCATAGTGGTTTTGGAGCGTCCGCGCCGCTAGTTTGGCTGCCTCAAGGAGACCGAAACAATGAAATTTCGTCACGCCCTTGCCTTGCTTCTGGCTGCGGCGCCGCTCGGCGGAGCCGCGCTCGCCGCCGGCGGCGCGGGTGGCGAGACGCCGTCGCAGCCGGGCTCTACCCTGCAAATGGCGATGACGCTCTATGCGGGCGGCGTGACCCTGGGCAAGGTCGACCTGAATGCCACGATCCGCGGCGACCAATATCATTCGGTGTCGAACCTCCAGACCGGCCGGCGTGGTCAACGCGTTCTGGCAGTCGGAGATACAGGCGACGTCGACCGGCACCGTGGCGCCGCGGAATTTCCATCCCGGCCTCTACGATTCCTTCTACACGGGACGCGCCGACAAGAAGCAGGAGGTGTCGCTGACCTACGGCCCCGAGGGGCCGGTCCGCCTCTATGCCGACCCGCCCTATTCCACCACCGGCTACGAAGTGAGCGCCGGAGCAGCAGAAGAACACCTTCGATCCGCTCAGCGCGATCACCTATTTCGTGTCCGGCGCCGGGGATCTCCGCCGACAAATCCGTGCGGCGTCCACGCTGCCGGTGTTCGACGGGCGGCGACGCTATGACGTCGCGTTCGAGAAGGTGAAGGACGTCAACGTCGCGATGGACAACGGCCTCTACAAGGGCAAGGCCGTGCTGTGCCAGATGAAGTACAGGCAGCTCGCCGGCTACAAGCCGCGGGTGATAAAGGACGGCGCGAACTTCCCGATGATCAGCGCCTGGGTGGCGACCTTTCCGAGTTCGGTGACCGGCCGCCCCTATGTGGTCCCGCTGCGGGTGTGGTCGGACACCAGCTATGGCGTGATCGCAGCCGTCGCCACCAGCCTCAAGATCGACGGCGTGACGCCGAAAAGTTGAGGCTTGTCCTCAAACCTTCATTAGTCTCTCGGGCCCATCCTGCGCGCTGCGACGCGGGGTTGGGCTATGGCGGCCGCCGGTTTCGGCAAGGCGCAGGCGTTCGGGCGGCGCGCGCCGGTGCGCCCGGCACCGCAGGGCTCGCGCGCTCCGGCCGCGACGGCACCGGTCGTCGCCGCGATGCCGGCCGAGGCGCCGGTGCCCGCGGCATCTTCTACGTGTCGCTGCTGACCCTGCTGCTCATGGCGGTGCTGACCGTCGTCTTCTGGGCCCAGCTGCGCTGCAGCCATGCGCCGGGCCTGTCGGTCGACGAGCATTACTTCACATCCCTCGGCGCGCTGAGCTGGGAGTTCGTGCGCACGCGCCCACGAATGGTGGCGGTTCTTCACTGCCGCCTTTCTGCATGCCGACCTTGGGCACATCCTGGGCAACGGCGTGCTGATCCTCGTGGACCAGCAGCGCATGGACGATGCGCGCGGCGAGGCGGTCATCGACGACCCCGTCGCAATGGCCGCAGGAGCCCGGCGAGATGCGGCTGCTGGGCTTCCTGCAGGCGATCATCTCTGCAATTAGGACAACGACAGCGCCTTGAGGATCGGCACCACCACGTCGCTGATCGGCGTCGGGATGCCGTGCTTGGCGCCCAGCCGCTGCACCACGCCGTTGCGCGCGTCCCATTCCAGCGGCTTGCCGTCGCGGCGATCATAGTACATCGAATTGCCGCGGCCGACGCGCGGGCCGGACTGCATGGCGACAAGGGTCTGGGCGAAGTCCGGCGCGAAGCGGGCGCCTTCGGCACGGCCGACCGCCATCGTCTCCGCGATGAAGCGCATGCCCAGCGCCGTCATCTCGGGCGAGGAGGCCAGCGCATCGGGCCGCAGCGCCAGTGCCGACAGCGCGCCGCCCGCGCAGTTGAGGCAAAGCTTCTCCCACACCCGCGTCGTGAAGTCGTCGTCCGTCGCCGCCCGGATGAAGCTGCCGTCGAACAGCGCCGCGAAGTCGCGCGCCGCCGCGTCGTCCGGCACGGTCAGCTGCGCGCCGCCATGCATCTCGATCTCGCCCAGGCCGACACGCTCGGCCGGAATCGCCACCACGACAGGAACGACCTGCGTGCCGTCCGGAAGGTAAGGCGCAACATGCGCGCGATGCTCGACGCCGTTCTGCAGCACGGCGACCCTGGTGTGCGGACCGACCAGCGCCTTCAGCCAGCCGGCGGCGGCCGGCGTCTGGTGCGATTTCACGCAGACCAGAACCCACTCCGCGGGCGTCGCCTCCGAAGGCATGGTGAGCACGCGCACGGGAACGGTCTTGCGTTCGCCGCCCGGCGCCCGTGTGACCGCCAGCATGTCGAATCCGCGGTTGGCGCAGATCACGAGGTCGTGCCCCGGCGCCAGCGCGGACGCGACCGCCCCGCCGATGGCGCCAGGACCGATGACGGCGACGCGTGCCATCGCTACTCCGCCGCGTGGTGGAGATGGCGGGCGCGGATCAGCTTCAGCACGTTGCGAGCGGCGTCGGGGATGTTGGTACCGGGACCGAAGATCGCGGCGACGCCCGCCTGGCGCAGTGCATCGTAGTCCTGCGCCGGGATCACGCCGCCGACCACGACGAGGATGTCGTCCGCCTTCTGCTTCTTGAGCGCGTCGATCAGCAGCGGCACCAGCGTGAGATGCCCCGCCGCCTGGCTCGAGATGCCGACGACGTGCACGTCGGCATCGATCGCGTCCTTGGCGACTTCCTCCGGCGTCTGGAACAGGGCGCCGATATCGACGTCGAAGCCGAGATCGGCGAAGGCGGTGGCGATCACCTTGGCGCCGCGGTCGTGGCCGTCCTGCCCCATCTTGGCCACCAGCATGCGCGGGCGCCTGCCCTCTTCCCTGGCGAAGGCCTCCACATCGCCGCGGATGGCGCCGAATGCGTTGTCGCCCTCATAGGCCGCGCCATAGACGCCGGAAATGGAGCGGATTTGCGCGCTGTGGCGGCCGAACACGCTTTCCATCGCATCGGAAATTTCGCCGACCGTGGCGCGGGCGCGCGCCGCTTCGACCGCGAGTTCGAGCAGGTTGCCGTTGCCCTTCGCGCCGGCGACGAGCGCGTCGAGCGCGGCTTTCAGCCTGGCCGGATCGCGGCTCGCCTTGATGGATTTCAGGCGCGCGATCTGCGACTCGCGCACCTGGGCGTTGTCGATGGCGCGGACGTCGAGCGCGTCTTCCTGGCTGAGCTGGAACTTGTTGACGCCGACGATGACGTCCTCGCCGCGGTCGACGCGCGCCTGACGCCGGGCTGCAGCCTCCTCGATGCGCAGCTTCGGGATGCCGGCCTCGACCGCCTTGGTCATGCCGCCCATGCTCTCGACCTCGTCGATGATCTGGCGCCCGGCATCGGCCAGCGCATGGGTCAGCGCCTCGACGTAGTAGGAGCCTCCAAGCGGATCGACCACCTTGGTCACCTGGCTTTCGTTCTGCAGGATGAGCTGGGTGTTGCGCGCGATGCGGGCGGAGAATTCGGTCGGCAGCGCGATCGCCTCGTCGAACGAATTGGTATGCAGCGACTGGGTGCCGCCGAGCACCGAGGCCAGCGCCTCGATCGTCGTGCGCACGACGTTGTTGTAGGGGTCCTGTTCGGTCAGCGACACGCCGCTGGTCTGGCAGTGGGTGCGCAGCATCAGGCTCTCGGGATTGTTGGCGCCGAAGCCCGCCATGATCCCCGACCACAGCAGCCGCGCGGCGCGCAGCTTGGCGACTTCCATGAAGAAGTTCATGCCGATGCCGAAGAAGAAGGACAGGCGCGGCGCAAAGGCGTCGACTTCCAATCCCTTGGCGAGCGCGGCGCGGACATATTCCATGCCGTCGGCGAGCGTGTAGGCGAGCTCCTGCACCGCCGTCGCGCCGGCTTCGTGCATGTGATAGCCGCTGATCGAGATCGAGTTGAATTTCGGCATCTTCTTCGCCGTGTACTCGATGATGTCGGCGACGATGCGCATCGAGGGGGTGGGCGGATAGATGTAGGTGTTGCGCACCATGAACTCTTTGAGGATGTCGTTCTGGATCGTGCCCGACAGCTTCTCGGTCGGCGTGCCCTGCTCCTGCCCCGCGACGATGAAGTTCGCCATGATCGGGATGACGGCGCCGTTCATCGTCATCGACACGCTCATCTTGTCGAGCGGAATGCCGCTGAACAGGATCTTCATGTCCTCGACGGAATCGATCGCGACGCCCGCCTTGCCGACGTCGCCGGCGACGCGCGGATGATCGCTGTCATAGCCGCGATGGGTGGCCAGATCGAACGCCACCGACAGGCCCATCTGGCCGGCCGCGAGGTTCTTGCGGTAGAACGCGTTGGATTCCTCGGCGGTCGAAAACCCGGCATATTGGCGAATGGTCCAAGGCCGGCCGGCGTACATCGTGGAACGTACGCCGCGCATATAGGGCATCTGACCGGGCAGCGAATCCGCCGCCTCGAACCCTTCGAGGTCGGCGGCGGTATAGAGCGGCTTCACGTCGAAGCCCTCCGGCGTCGCCCATGTCAGGCTCGCCAGCTTGCGGTCCTTCAATTCCTTCTGCGCCGCCTTGGCCCAGCTTTCCGGTGTCTTGCCGTCGCTACCCATCGTCCCGCCTGATAATCGCCTGCCGCCAGTATCGCAGGCGCGAAAGAGGCGTCAAACGCGTCACGGATCAGTCTTTGAAATGACATAAATCATCCGGGTACGGAGTATTCGGTGGATAAGCCGTCCCGGCGCCATGGCTCGGCCTGCCCACAAGATGTAGTGCCATCCAACCCTTGACTTTCTACTAAACGTATGAGAACAAAGGATGATACCGAAGCAGTTGGTGATTCGGGCCCGATTCGTTCGGGTGACGTTCCTTCCGTAGACGGATGATCCACATACCGGCCGGCGGCGGCATTTTCGCCGCTTGTGCCCCCGTGCCAAAGAACCCATGTTCGGCAGACGATGAACCAGAAAACGGCGCAGCGTGCGCCCGATACGGTCGGCCGCGTCACCGCGGTTCTCGGCCCCACCAACACCGGCAAGACCCACTTTGCCATCGAGCGCATGCTGGCGCACAAGTCCGGCATGATCGGCCTGCCGCTGCGCCTGCTGGCGCGCGAGGTCTACGACAAGGTCGTGCGCCTCAAGGGCGCCAGTCTCGCCGCGCTGATCACCGGCGAAGAGAAGATCGTGCCGAAGGACGCGCGCTATTACGTCTGCACGGTCGAGGCGATGCCGATGGACATCCCCGTCGCCTGCCTGGTGGTCGACGAGATCCAGCTCTGCGCCGACCCGGAGCGCGGCCATGTCTTCACCGACCGGCTGCTCCATGCCCGCGGCGAGGAGGAGACGATCTTCCTCGGCGCCGACACGATGCGCGGTGCGGTCCAGCGCTTCGTGCCGCGGACCTACTTCATGGCGCGGACGCGGTTCTCCGACCTCGCCTATACCGGCCACAAGAAGCTCACCCGCCTGCCCCGCCGTGCCGCCGTGGTGGGGTTCTCGGCCGAGGACGTCTACGGCATCGCCGAACTGATCCGGCGCCAGCGCGGCGGCGCGGCGGTGGTGCTGGGCGCGCTATCCCCGCGCACCCGCAACGCACAGGTCGAGCTCTACCAGAGCGGCGACGTCGATTTCCTGGTTGCGACCGACGCCATCGGCATGGGCCTCAACATGGATGTCGACCATGTCGCCTTCGCCGCGATGGAGAAGTTCGACGGCTTCGGCATGCGACCCTTAAGGCCCGAGGAAGCCGGACAGATCGCGGGCCGTGCCGGCCGCCACATGAACGACGGCACCTTCGGCACCACCGGCGAGGCCGAGGCCTTGGAAGAAGAACTCGTCAGCCGCATCGAGGGTCACCGCTACGATCCGGTGCGCGTGCTGCAATGGCGCAATTCGGCGCTCGATTTCGCCTCGCTGAACCGCCTTCTGGCCAGCCTCGATGAGCCGCCGCCGATGCGCGGCCTCGCCAAGGCGCGGCCGGCGAGCGATTTCACCGCGCTGCGCCATCTCGCCGCCCAGGACGACGTGCTGGCGCTCGCCACGTCGCGCACCGGCGTCCACCGGCTGTGGGACGCCTGCCAGATGCCGGACTTCCGCAAGCTGTCGGTGGACGAGCATGTGCGGCTGGTGCAGTCGATCTTCCTGTTCCTGATGAGCGACGCGGGCGTGCTGCCCGACGACTGGCTGGCGCGGCAGATCGAGCGGCTCGACATCACCGAAGGCGACGTCGCGACCCTGAGCGGCCGACTGGCGCAGATCCGGACCTGGACCTATGCCGCGCACCGGCAAAGCTGGACCAGGGACGCCGCGCATTGGCAGGGCGCGACCCGCGCGGTCGAGGACCGGCTGTCCGATGCGCTGCACGAACAGCTGACGCAGCGCTTCATCGATCGGCGGACCTCGGTGCTGATGAAGCGGCTGCGCGAAGACGACGACATCGCGCTGACGCTCGACGATTCGGGCGGGGTCGCGATCGGCGGCGAGATCGTCGGCAAGCTGGAAGGCTTCCGCTTCGAGGCCGACGCCCGTGCCGAGGGGATCCACGGCCGCACCTTGCGCGCCGCCGCCATGCGCGGCCTCGAAGGCGAATTCCACGCCCGCGCCCGGCGCCTCGCCGCGGCTGACGACAAGGCGATCGCGCTGAGCGAACACGGCAAATTGTGGTGGGACGGCGCCGTGGTCGGCCATTTGAGCGCCGGCGCGTCGCCGCTGTCGCCGCGTATCGAGATCCTGGCCGACGAGCGGCTGAAAGGCGATCTGCGCGATAACGTGCAGACGCGCCTGGAGGCCTTCGTGCAGAGCCGCATCGCGACGCGGCTGCTGCCGCTCTTGGAACTGGTCGAAGGCGTGGAGGCGAAGGCGGGCACCGCCGATGCCCTGCCCGCCGCCGCGCGCGGCATCGCCCATCAGCTGCTCGAGAATTTCGGCTCGCTGGAGCGCGCCCGGCTCACCCTGCCCGACGATATCCGCCCCTTGATCCGTGCCCTGAAGGTCTATGGCGTGTGGTTCGGGCGGCGCTCGCTCTATCTGCCCAAGATGCTGCGGCCCGATGCGGCGTCGCTACTGGCGCTGCTGTGGGGCGTGTGGACCCGGCAGCCGCGCCTCTTCACCCCGCCGCAGCCCGGCCTGACCTCTTTCGTGAACGACGGCGACCTGCCGGCGCCGTTCCTCGCCGCCGCCGGCTTCCGCGTCATCGGCAAGCGCGCCATCCGGCTCGACATGCTGGAGCGGCTCGAAGACGAGCTCGAAAAAGGGGCGGCCGCCGGCGTCCATGCCGACGTGCTGCTGCCCAAGCTCGTCTCCCTGATCGGCTCCAGCAATGACGAGCTCAGGACGGTCCTGGCCGGGCTCGGCTGGGAGGCGGTCGAAGTCGCCGATACCGGCAGCGGCACCACCTCCGTCTGGCGCAAGGCGCGCGAGAAGGCGGCCCGTCCGCCGAAGCATCGCCGCGACCGGCCAGAGCCACGCAAGCCGAAAGAGTTCAAAGTCGAGATCCGTCCGGACTCGCCGTTTGCCTCGCTCGCGGCATTGGTGCGGAAGTAGCCTTGCTAGCAAAGCCCTGGCGGAGTGCCGTAGCGTTTTGCAGCAGAGCTTTCACAGCATGCGCCACGGAACAGCGCAGCCAGGAAACCGTCCGCCGCGGCATAGATCGCGCAGGACGACGCAAGTCCGGCTTTTTGGCCCCGTTCGAACGCGTGCTGGTCGGTGTAGAGCCGATCGGCACGAACCCAATCCGGTGAATTGCTGAAACCGGGAAAATGGATGAGAACTTGGTTCGTGCGCGTATCAACCTGATCGACGATCGCCGGCTCGCCGCCGTCCAGCCGGTAATGCCCACCGATCTGGAACCCGCTCATGCCGTATTCCTCGAGGACGCTGCAGCCGTCGCAATAACGTTGCGCGCCCGCAGGCGTGACACAAAGCACGGTGAAGAGGATTGCAAGAGACGTTGCCGTACGGCGCATGATTTCTCCTCGAATGGCTCGAAGACAGACGCGACGCAACGAATGCGCATGAACCGTAGGCAAGCCCGGCGGATGCTGCAACTGCGCCCTGTTTGCGGATAGGTTGCATGAGCGAAGACCGTATCCGCATCGACAAATGGCTGTGGCATGCGCGGTTCTACAAGACCCGGGCGCTGGCGCAGGAGGCCGCCGAGAAGGGCCGCATCCGCCACAACGGCGCGCGCGTGGAAAAGGCCGGCCGCGGCATCAGGCTCGGTGACCTCCTGACCGTGCCTCAGGGCCGGGAAGTCCTTATCGTCCGTGTGGTCGCTTTCGGCCTTCGCCGCGGCCCGGCGGCCGAAGCTCGTGTGCTATACGAAATCGTCGCGGATCCGACACTTGATCGGCAAACCGCATCCCCTTAAGTCAAAACCCTTGTTTTCCGCTGGGACCGCCGCATGACCTACGTCGTCACCGAAGCCTGCATCAAATGCAAGTTCATGGACTGCGTGGAGGTCTGCCCGGTCGACTGTTTCTACGAAGGCGAGAACATGCTCGTCATCCATCCCGACGAGTGCATCGATTGCGGCGTCTGCGAGCCGGAATGCCCGCCGGAGGCGATCAAGGCCGATACCGAGAGCGGCCTCGAGAAGTGGCTCGCCCTAAACGCCGACTACGCCAAGAAATGGCCGAATATCACCCAGCACGGCACCGCGCCGGCGGACGCCAAGGCGTGGGAAGGCGTGCCCGACAAATTCGAGAAATTTTTCAGTGATAAACCCGGTTCCGGCTCGTAGAATTGTTCCCTCCGGATCGGCCGCCGCTGTCCTGGCGTGTGAACCTTTGGCAGACTCCCGTTTAACCACTTGATACCGCGGTAGAATCCGCGACAGGTTTAAATAAACGCTATTGATTCAACAACTTGTCACTTTGTCCTTCCGTTTACGGAGGACTTGTGATATATAATTGCACGTTCAGAAACGATCGACGGCACCCCTCTCCGGACTGGCAACAATCCGGCGCCGGTGCTCGTTTCTGTGCAGCGCCATGTGAAGATCGCCCCAGGGCGCGCGCCGGACGCGCGACGGTGGGCCAGCCGAAAGTGACCTGATGACCGCCACCAAGACCGCCCCCGCACCCGTCGTCGTCCAGAAGAAGACGCCTGCCAATTCCAACAGCAAGAAGCACGAATTCAAGACCAACGACCATGTCGTGTATCCCACCCATGGCGTCGGCAAGATCATGAAGATCGAGGAACAGGAGGTCGCCGGCACCAAGCTGGAACTGTTCGTGATCACCTTCGAGAAGGACAAGATGACCCTTCGCGTGCCCACCATGAAGGCCAAGTCGGTCGGCATGCGCAAGCTGTCCTCGGTCGACGTCGTGACCAACGCGCTCAACACGCTCAAGGGCCGCGCCCGCATCAAGCGCACCATGTGGTCGCGCCGGGCGCAGGAATACGAAGCGAAGATCAATTCCGGCGACCTCGTCTCCATCGCCGAAGTCGTCCGCGACCTGCATCGCGCCAGCGGCCAGCCGGAACAATCCTATTCCGAGCGCCAACTCTACGAAGCGGCTCTCGCCCGCATGGCGCGCGAAGTCGCCGCCGTCGAAAAGACCGACGAAGTCACGGCGGTCAAGCGCGTCGAAGGCATGCTGCTGAAGAAGGCCGCCTGAGCCGGTTCGAATTGTGCAAAACGGCCCGGAGCGATCCGGGCCGTTTTGCTTTATTGGCGCCTGTCGCGGCTATTGAACGACCTCGATGCCCTGCGGATTGGCGACTTCGATCTCCGGGCCGTTCAGCGATTGCACGATGCCGCGCACGCGGATGGTCTGGCCGGCATAGGCGCGCGGATCGACGCCGATGCGGCGGAAGTTCGGCATGTCCTCCGGCTCGACGGTCGCGGTGAAGTCGCTGCGCCAGTCCGCGCCGAAATTGAGATAGGCGCGGCCGTTCTTGAGCTCGGCATTCGCCACCTTGCCCTCGACGATCTGGAACGTGCCGGTGTCGCGGCGCAGGCCCTGCGGCGCGCGGATCGCGTAGGCGGGATCGGCCCAGAGGCCGGCATGGGCGGCGCGCGCCTTGGCCTCGACCGCGAACAGCTCGGCGGCGCATTCGGTGCGGTCCGGCGCGATCAGCACACGCGCCAGGCCGCGGGCAAGCAGCGCCGCCTGGACCCAGGTTCCGTCGCGGGTGAAGATCTGTCCGCGCACGCGGTCGTAGCGGTCCTCCTTCGGCGAGACGGCTGTCAGCTTCAGCGGACCGGCGTGCGCCAGGCTGGCCAATGCGTCCAATGCCTGATCGGCAAGCGCTTGTGGCGCGCGGTCTTCGGCACCGGCGGGAAGCCGGATGCCTTCCAGATGGGCGGCGCGGCCGTCGGCAAAGATCACCGAGCCGTTGTGCTCCACCCGCAGCAATTGGGCGTTGCCGATCTCGACCGGCCCCGCACAGGGCGGCAGGACCGCCGCGCCGGCCGGGACGGCCGTGAGGCAGGCCGCAGCGAAAAGAGCGACGCGAATCGACATGGCGCTTTTCAACATGACGCGACTTCAGATCGCCTCGTACCAGTTGATGCCGTCCTTGTCTTCGGTGCGCAGCATGCGGCCGCGGGCGCGCAGGCAGTTGAGGTGCGCCAGGCTCTCCCCCGTCGCCATGCCGTAATTGCCCTGCGTGATCCGGCTGCGGAACAGCGCGGGAAAGACGTCGACGGCGCGCTGCGGCTCGGCGCACATCGCGTAGAGCTTCTCGAGCCCTTCCTCGTGATGGTCCATTAGTTCCTGCAGCCGCAATGTCGCCTTGCGGAAAGGCTCGTTGTGCGACGGCAGGACGAGCGCTTCGTCCGGCACGATGCGCTTGAGCTTGGCACAGCTGTCGATCCAGTCCTGCAGCGAATTGGCCTCGGGTTCGGTCGGATGCACCGATACGTTGGAGGAAATCTTCGGCAGGAGCTGGTCGCCCGAGATGAACACGTTCAGCTCCGGGCACCACAGGCAGGCATGTTCCGGCGAATGGCCGTTGCCGCCGACCACCCGCCAGACGTTCGGGCCGATGGCGATCTCGTCGCCCTCGACGATGCGCTGATAGGCGTTGGGCAGGCGGTAGACGCCATGGCCGAAACCGCCGAACCTGGTGCGGTAATTCTCCAGCAGGTCATCCGGAAAGCCGGCGGCCCGATAGAAGCGCAGCGCCTCGGCCGGCGCTTCCTGGCCGGTGTCCGACGCGAGATTGCGGCACATGAGGAACTCGGTGCGGGTGATCCACAGCCGTATGTCGAATTTGCGCACCAGCCAGCCAGCCAGGCCGATGTGATCGGGATGCATATGCGTGACGATCACACGCTTGATTGGACGGCCTTTCATCGGCCCGGCCAGGACCTGTTCCCAGGCCTGCTGCGTCTCCTCGTTCCGGATGCCGGTGTCGACCACGGTCCAGCCGTCGCCGTCCTCCAGCAGGTAGAGGTTGATATGGTTTAGCTGCATCGGCAGGCGCATGCGGATCCACTGGATGCCGGGCGCAACTTCGATGCTCTGCCCGATTTCGGGCCGTGTTTCGAAGGGGTATTCCAGATTGCTGCCGGGACGGACCCGGACTTCGGCGATGCTCAAGGCTGAGCCTTTCAGGCGATAGCGTTGCTTCGACTATGGGTATTGCGGCGAAGCGGCGTCAAGGATGCACATTTACCGCGTTACGGCGCTGCAAGCGGACGCAAGGGGCGCTATACCCTTGGGCAACCATAATTGCCGTGGAGGAATCATGCGCCGTCACATGCTTGCCGCCTTGTTTGCCCTCGCAGCGCTCGGCGCCGTCGCCCAGGGCGCCGGCGTTTCGACCGATCCGAGACAGGCGCCCGCCGGCACCTATCAGATGGAGACCCGGCACACCCAGGTGGTCTTCGCGATCTCGCATTTCGGCCTCACCGATTATTACGGCCGCTTCGAGAAGGTGAGCGGCACGCTGAACTTCAATCCGGCGGCGCCGGAAAAGAGCGCGGTCGACGTCACCATCGACACGGCAAGCGCCAATGTGATGAACGGCACGCTGGTGGGCGAACTGGTCGGACCGACGGTTTTCGACTCGGCGCATTTTCCGACCGCCACCTTCAAGTCCACCGGCGTCACAAGGACCGGCCCGGCGGCCGGCACGATGACCGGCGACCTGACGATCCACGGCGTGACCAAGCCGGTGACGTTCGATGTGACGTTCAACGGCGGCCTTCCGGCCCCGATGGGCGGTGCCGGCTACGACCTCGGCTTCCACGCCACGGCCGTCATCAAGCGCAGCGATTTCGGCCTGGACGGCATGGCGTGGTCCGCCCTGGTCGGCAGCGAGGTCAAGCTGACCATTGAAGCCATGTTCGTGCAGCAGAAGTCGTAACGATGGCGGCGCGCAACACGGTGCTGCGCTACGGCAGCGTGGCGATGACGCTGCACTGGCTGATCGCGGCGCTGCTGATCGCGAACATCGCGCTCGGCCTCTACATGGGCGAGCTGCCGCGCGGCGATCCGAACAAGTTCGCGATCGTCCAGATCCACAAATCGATCGGATTGACCGTGCTGGTCCTGAGCCTGGCGCGGCTCGCCTGGCGGCTGGTCAATCCGGTGCCGCCGCTGCCGCGCGGCATGGGGCCGGTGCTGCGGTTCGGCGCGCACCTGTCCCACTTTCTGCTCTACTTTCTGATCGTCTTCATCCCGCTCACCGGCTGGATCATGGTGTCGGCGTCGCCACTGGGCAACGGCACGCTCTATTTCGGATTGTTCGACTGGCCGAACCTGCCGCTGTTCACCGGCGTGCCGCGGGCAGAACTCAGGCCCTATCACGAGCTGTTCGAGACCGGCCATGTCTACCTGGCATGGAGCGCCATCGTGCTGGTGCCGATTCATGTCGTGGCCGCGCTCTATCACCATGCGCTGCGTCGCGACGACGTGCTCAAGCGCATCCTGCCGGGCACGGATGTCACGGAGCCCGCATGAGACGCCTCGCGGCCATCACCATCGCCGGCGCCTTGTTCGCCCTGCCCGCCTGCGCCGCGCAATGGACCGTGGACCAGGCCAGGAGCCGGCTGGGGTTCTCGGTGCAATGGAGTGGCGAGGCATTCGACGCGACCTTCAAGTCGTGGAAGGCCGACGTCGCCTTCGATCCGGCCGACCTCGTCCACGCCCATGCCGCCGTGACGATCGACCTGAACAGCGAGGACTCCGGCTCCGCCGACAATGACGACGGCTTGAAAGGCGCCGAAGGTTTCGCGACCGGGCAATTTCCGACTGCCAAGTTCGAGACCACGGGCTTCGCGGCCAAAGGCGGCAACGCCTATGTCGCGACCGGACGCCTGACCCTGCACGGCATCACCAGGTCCATCACCCTGCCCTTCACCCTCACGATTGCCGGCAATACGGCGCATATGACCGGCAAGGCGCTCGTCAGCCGCATCGATTTCGGGCTCGGCCAGGGCGAATGGGCTGGCGAGACGCCGGTGGCGCATGCGGTGACGGTCACCGTTGACCTGACGGCGACAAAGGCCCGGTGAATTCGCTATAGACTGCGGCCATGGACACCCTGGACCGCTTGCACAACGCCGGCGCGATCGCCGAGGCCGCGCGCATCCTGCGCGACGGCGGCCTCGTCGCGTTTCCCACGGAGACCGTCTACGGTCTCGGCGCCGACGCCACCAACGGCCGCGCCGTGGCACGGGTGTTCGAGGCCAAGGGCCGGCCGCGCTTCAATCCGCTGATCGTGCATGTGCAGGACGCCGCCGAAGCCGAACGGCATGCTATGTTCAACGCCATAGCGCAAAAGCTCGCCGACGCCTTCTGGCCCGGCGCCCTCACCTTAGTGTTGCCGCGGGCCGGCGCGTGCCGCCTCTCCGAACTGGTCAGCGCCGGTCTGGGCACCGTCGCGCTGCGCGTGCCGGCCCATCCCGTCGCGGCCGCGTTGATCGAAGCGAGCGGCGTTCCCATCGCGGCGCCGAGCGCCAACGCTTCCGGCCGCATCACGGCCACGACGGCGGCGCATGTGCGGCTAAGCCTCGGGGCGAAGGTCGATCTGATCCTCGATGGAGGTCCGGCGCCGCTGGGCCTCGAATCGACCGTGATCGGATTCGAGGGCGGACGCCCCGTCCTGCTGCGCACCGGCGCCATCGCCCGCGGTGCCATCGAAGCCGTGGCGGGTCCGTTGTCTACGGCGAGCGCGGCCGCCGTCCGGTCGCCGGGACAGCTTGCCAGCCACTACGCCCCGCGCGGCGCCTTGCGGCTCGACGCGCATGCCGCGCGCGACGGCGAGACGCTGCTCGGCTTCGGCCCGGAAGCACCCGCCGGTGCGTTGAATCTCAGCGCTTCCGGCGATCTGCGCGAGGCGGCGGCGAATCTGTTCGCAATGCTGCACGCGCTCGATGAGGCGCCCGTCATCGCGGTGATGCCTATCCCCGACGCGGGCCTCGGCGAAGCGATCAACGACAGGCTGAGGCGCGCCGCCGCGCCGCGCGAGGGATCATGACCCCTGAAACGCTTGCGCGCCTGAAATCCGCTGCCGGTCCGAAGGGATTTTCCGAAGACCCGGCGGAGATCGCGCCGCATCTCGAAGAGTGGCGCAGCAAGTATAAGGGCCGTTCGGCGCTGCTGCTGAAGCCCGCGACCCACGTCCGAACTGTCGGCCCTGCTGGCGATCTGCAACGAGACGAATACCGCCGTCGTGCCGCAGGGCGGCAATACCGGCCTGGTCGGCGGACAAATCCCGTTCGACGGTGAAGTGATCCTGAGCCTGGCGCGCATGAACAAGGTCCGCGCGATCGATCCCGCCGCACACACGCTGACGGTCGAGGCCGGCGTCGTGCTGGCGAACGTGCAGAAGGCGGCCGACGAGGCCGGCCTGCTCTTTCCGCTGAGCCTGGCGTCGGAAGGCAGCGCGACGATCGGCGGCAACCTCTCGACCAATGCGGGCGGCGTGGCGGTGCTGCGCTACGGCATGGCGCGCGATCTCGTACTCGGGCTGGAAGTGGTGCTGGCCGACGGCCGCGTGCTCGACCTGCTGCGCACCCTGCGCAAGGACAACACCGGCTACGACCTCAAGCAGCTCTTCATCGGCGCCGAGGGCACGCTGGGCATCGTCGCCGCGGCGGCGCTGAAGCTCTTTCCAAGGCCGGCGGTGCGCGTGACGGCATTGGCCGCGATCCCTTCGCCCGCGGCGGCCGTGACGTTGCTGGTGCAGATGCAGGCGCAGACCGGCGGCCTGGTATCGGCGTTTGAAATCCTGCCGCGCATCGGCATCGAACTCGTCACCGCACATTTTCCGGACGCCAGGGATCCGCTCGCCGCGCCGTCGCCCTGGTATGTGCTGATCGAAGCCACCAGCGCGGCGCGGTTCGATCTGACCTCCGTCTTCGAGGATGCCCTGGCCGGCAGCGATCTGGTCACCGATGCGGCGATCGCGGCCAGTGACGCGCAACGCGATGCCCTGTGGTCGCTGCGCGAGAACATGTCGGAGGCGCAGAAGCGCGAGGGCGCCTCGATCAAGCACGACGTTTCGGTGCCGATCGGCGCGATCCCTGCGTTCCTCGACAAGGCCACGGCGGCAGTGCTGGCGATGCTCCCCGGCGCGCGGCCGGTCAGCTTCGGCCATATCGGCGACGGCAATATCCATTTCAACTTCAACGCGCCCAAGGGCGGCGACGCAAAAGCGTTCCTGGACAGATGGGAAGACGTGCAGCGCGTCGTCCACGACATCGTGCACGCGTTCGGCGGCTCGATCAGCGCCGAGCACGGCATCGGCGTGCAGAAGCGCGACCAGCTTGCGCGCTACAAAAGCGCGGCGGAGATCGACGTCATGCGGGCGCTCAAGCGCACGCTCGATCCCAGGAACATCCTCAATCCCGGCAAGATCGTTGCGCTTTAAGCCGCCTTCGGCAGCACCGGCTCCGGCGCCGGCACGGCCGCCGTCGCAGCTGCGACCGACTTGGCAGGATGGCGGTTGGAGGCGGCGCTCAATGTCGCCGTCACGATGGTGGCGAGATAGGGAAGGCTCTGCACCGTGATCATCACCATCCAGAGCTGGATCGCCGGATCGTCGAGCGGCGAGCCGGTGGCGAGCGATGCCAGCGCCAGCATGCACAGGCCGAACAGCGTCGTCTCCTGCCACACCTTGCGCAGCGCCTGGCTGAGCAGGGCCGGATCCTCGCATTTGGGCGTGCGCAGGAACGGCTTGCCGCGCGTGAACAGGCCCGAGATCACCGCCTTGCCCACCGCATGCGTGGTCGACAGGCCCGCGACCGAGGCCATGATCGCGCCCTTCATGCCCGAGCGGACCTTCTGCGGGTACAGCAGCAGCGTCTTGGCCGTCTTGGCGGCGAACAGCGCCAGCGCGGCGGCGGACAGCGTGGGCAGCGGCACGTCGAAGCTCTGCGGCGCGGCCCACATCAGCGCGGTCCAGACCAGCGCCATGTAGGTGACGATCATGCCCAGGCCGTCGGAGATCCAGGGCAGCCAGCCGACCAGGAACTGGTAGCGCTGCGCCATGGTGAGCTTGGTGCGGCCGAGGAAGATCGCGCCGGCATGGCGCTTCATGATCTGCATCGCGCCATAGACCCAGCGATAGCGCTGGCCGATGAAGGCATCGAGCGTATCGGGCATCAGGCCCGAGCCCATCGATTCGGGGATATAAGCCGCCGAATAGCCTGCTTCGAACAGCTTCAATCCCAGCTCGGTGTCTTCGGTAATGCACCAGGTCGCCCAGCCGCCGACGTCCCTCGAGCGCAAGGCGTCGGACGATGGTCATGGTGCCGTGCTGGATGATGGCGTTGTGCTCGTTGCGCTCGACCATGCCGATCTGGAAGAAGCCGCGATATTCCTCATAGGCCATCGCCTTGAAGATGCTTTCGCGCGCGTCGCGGTAGTCCTGCGGCCCCTGGACCAGGGCGATTTCGGGCGCGGCGAAGAACGGCAGCGCCCGGCGCAGCCAGAACGGTTCGACCTGGTAGTCGCTGTCGATCACCGCGACATAGACCGTTGCGGGATCGGTCAGCCGAAGCGCCTCGTTGAGCGCCCCGGCCTTGAACCCGACCATGTCGTCGTAGTGGAAGAAGCGGAACCGCTCGCCCAGCGCCGCGCAATGCGCCTGGACCGGCGCCCAGGTCGCCGCGTCCGGCGTGTTGTTGTCCAGCACGATGACTTCGAAATTGTCGTAGTCGAGGCGCGCCAGCGCATCCAGCGTCGCCATCACCATGGCCGGCGGCTCGTTGTAGCAGGGCACGTGGATCGAGACGCGCGGGCTGCCTTCCGGAATCGCGGCGCGCATGGCGCGACGGTCGACGCGCCATAGGCTCGCCGCCAGTTCGATGCCCTCGGTCAGGATCACGGTCGAGGCCAGCAGCACCAGCGGCGTCATGGCGATGATCATCACCAGATCGGCCGGCTCGACATACTCCAGCGAGCTGGCATCGATCAGCCACAGCAGGCCGGTGGCGACCAGCGCCACCAGCCCGCCCATCACCAGATAGCCCTGCTGGCGCATGCGCGGCATCCAGCCCAAAATCAGCAGGCCCAGCGCCAGCGTGAGCACCGACGCGAACGCCGCATAGGTGCGCCATTCGGGGAAGGTGCGCAGCAACCCGGTAAAGCCGAATTTCGGATTGCCCAGCGCGTCGTAGAGCCCCCAACTCGCGCCGACCGAGCCTTCATTGCCCATCTTCCAGGGCTGGTCATAGGCCTCGAGGAGATAATAATCGTAGCCCTTCTCCATCGCCAGCTGCACGAAGCCGCGCATGAAGAATGCCTCGTTGGCGACCGAAGGCTCGCCGAAATGCTTGGTGCGGCCCTTCGACGGCCACCCCGCCTCACCGATGATGATCGGCTTGTCGGGGAACTCCTCCTGCACGTCGTTGTAGGCGTGCTCGACGAAACGCAGCGAATCCTGCGCCGGCATGCCCTCCCAATAGGGCAGCAGATGCACGGAGATGACGTCGACATACTGACCGATCTCCGGCGTCAGCAGCCAGGTCGACCACGGCTCGGCGGTAGTGATCTTGATGCGGCTGGGCAGCGCGTCGCGCACCCGCTTGATATAGGCGTTGAGCTGGTCCGGCGTGACGAAGCCGAACAGGATCGCCTCGTTGCCGACGAACACCCGGTCGATGACGCGCCGGTTGGCGCGCGCCGTCCTGATGCACAGCGCCAGCTCGGTCTCGTTCTGGTCGAGATCGGCGGAGATCCAGCACCCCAGCGACACGGTCAGGCCGTGCCGGCGTGCGATCTCCGGCACCTTGTCCATGCCGCCGGCGACCGTATAGGTGCGCACGCGGTTGGTGAGCAGCGAGAGCTGCGCCATGTCGCGGTCGATCTGCTCGGGCGTGATGCGGGCGTGGTCGCGCAGCGTGAAGACGTGGCTGGGGGCGTAGGTGATGCCGCGGACCTGACCGTCCCAGTCGGGCGCCACGACGGTATAGTCAAGACTGGCCCAGAACAGAACCGACGCGCCGACGACCAAGCACAGCGCCAGGACGATTCGCCCCCTGCCGCCCGCGATTCGCCTAAACCAGCCGCTTGCGACTGCCCAGATCACGTTTGTTGCTGCCCTGCGATACGGGTCGGCTGCCTGCCGGGTTCAAGTTCCACGTCCCCGGGTCCGCTCCCGTCTAGAGTTGGTTGTCCGGATTGCTCGGGTCGTTGGGATCGCCGCTCCCCGGGGCCTGCTTGGGGTGCGACACCGACAACAGCTCCATGTCGAACACCAGCGTCTGATTGGGCGGGATCAGTCCGTCGCCCGCGCCGCGCGCGCCATAGGCGAGGTTGGACGGGATCACCAGATGCCACTTGTCGCCCACCCGCATCAGGCCCAGCGCCTCCGTCCAGCCGGGAATCAGCTTGTTGACGGTAAAAGTGGCGGGCGTCATCGGTTCGGTGCCGTCGAACACCTTGCCGTTGATCAGCATGCCGGTATAGGCGACCTGGACCTCGTCGGTCGGCAGTGGCCGGCCGCCGAAGCCGTTCTTGATGATGTTGTATTGCAGTCCGCTGGGACGGATGACCACGCCGGGCTTGGTGGCGTTGGTCCGCAGATAGGCGGCGTTGGCCTCCGCGCTCAAGGCCGGATCGGCGGCCTGCGCCCCGACCGACGCAAACGACAAAAACGCGGTCAGCGCGGCCAGAATGGCCCCGAAACGCTTCATCCGAAACTCCCTGTAGGCGGCAGCGTGCAGCTTATCTCAGAATAGGACCGCGCACTCAATCGGCCGTCTAGTCCCCGAAGAAGAAACGGCCCAGCCAGGACCGCCGCCGGGCGGGCCTGGCCAGCGCCTGGCCGATGGTCGCCGGGCGCAAGGCCCCGGGCGCCGGCTCGCGGGCCGGAGCGGCCCGGAATGGCTGGCCGCCCAGCGGCGCCGCAAGGCCGATGCTGGGCATCTGGGGTGCCGCGAACTCCTGTGGACCGATGTCCGTCGTCATGAACTTCCTGGACCATGCTTCTTCCGGGCTGACGGCAAAGGCGCTGGTGACGGCCTTGGGACTGGGCGCATTGTGCAGTTCGGACAGCTGGCGGTCTTTCACGCCCTTGATTAGGCGCTCGAGGCGCTCGGCGCCCTCGCTTAAAGAGCCCACCGGTTCGCTGAGTTTGGCCATGTCAGCCTCCGCCCTGCCTGCTGTGCCACTGAAAGCCGCCTTCGCGGCTGATGATCGCGACGTCGATGGCGCCGCCCACCGTCTGCTTCTGCGCCATGATACGCTTCTTGAAGACGTTGAGCGAGACCAGTTCCCGCGCCGTCTCCGCCAGTTCGGAGCGCGAGGCGATCTCCAGCACGCGCAGCACCGGGTTGATGAAGGCGTGCTGCTGGTACTCCCCGATGATGCCGCGGAAGGCATCGAAATATTGCGGGATCGCGCTCGACCGGATGTTGCGGCGGACATCTTCCCGCCGTGCCGCATCCGCCTCGGGAAAAGCGCCGATCACCTGGTCGACCAGCCCGTGCATCAGCGCGTTCAGCGCGCCATAGACGCGGCGCTCCAGGTTGAAATCGATGCCGCGGAGGAAGGCATTGGTGACCTCGCTGTCGGCGAAGACGCGGATCTTGGACCGGGTGTCGCCGTCGATCCGGTCGAACGAGGCTTCCGCGCGCTTCACGATGCCGCCCACGATGGCCGACACGAACCAGGTGGTGGCGACGGGATAGCGTTCCTCGCTGCCGAAACCGGCGAAGACCAGCCCCGTCACATCCTCCAGGAACAGGTCCTTCACCACGCAGAAGACCGCGATCTCCTTCAGCCGCTGCACCGCCTGCTTGCCGAGGCCGAAGGGTTGGAAGCCATAGGCGATCAGCTCGTCGATCGTGCCGCCATGGTCGCGCGCCACCTGCCCGGCGAAGCCCGGCGGGAAGCAGCCCAGATCGCCTCTCGCGGCGCCGTCGTCGCGGAATTGATAGTCGCGCCAGACGCGCTCGATCGCCTCTTCGAGGATCATGACGTCGCCGACGTCCTGACGCTCCGCGCCGCCGGCCTCGCGCATGTATTGCGCCAGATGGAAGATGTAGCGGAACACCGAGGCCAGCAGCCTTTTGTAGTCGTCGCTCTGGCGCTCCTTCGGGAAGAACTCCTCGAGGTTGTCGAGCATGCCGGTGAAGCCGGTCGCGTAATCGCGCATGTGCGGCAGCGCGCCCGCCTTGGCGGTCTTCTGGTAATGCTCGATCAGGTGCTCCCACGGATGCCCCATCATGTCGGCGACGCCGAAGAACATGATGCCGACCGGCTGGCCGCCGGCGAGGTTGTAGAGCTTCCTCTGGTCGTTGCGCACGACCACCGTGCCGCCGTCGATCAGCGTGACGGCGGAATCGGCGGCGAGCGCGACCGCGCGCTGGTTCATCACCGCGATTTCGGATGTCATCGCCTGCCCCGCTAGCTTAAGGGCAAGTATTCCACAGCCGCGCGGCGTTTGGAAAACGCGCGCGGATCATGGTTTACGCGTCGGTTGCCCGGCCTCCGCCCGCCGTTTACGGTCTTGGCAGAGATGAGGAAGGAAGCGGCATGTACAGACCATTCGATCTGAGCGGCAAGGTTGCGCTCGTCACCGGCGGCAATGGCGGCATCGGCTTCGGCATGGCCGAGGCGCTGGCGCAGGCCGGTGCCGACGTCGTGATCTGGGGCACCAAGGACGACAAGAACGTCGAAGCGGTCGCGCGGCTCAAGGCGCACGGCAAGCGCGTCGGGGCGGCCAAGGTGAACGTCGCCGAAGAGGCCCAGGTTGTCGATGCGATGGGTGCGGCGATCGCGGAATATGGCCGCGTCGACACGGTGATCGCCAATGCGGGCATCGGCGGCGGTGCCCCGTCCTTCAGCCAGATGACGACCGAAACCTGGCGCCGCGTCCATGCGGTGAACGAAGAGGGCGCGTTCTGGACCCTGCGCGAAGCCTGCAAGCACATGGTGGCGCGGGCCGGCAAGGGCGATGCCGGCGGTTCGGTGATCGGCGTCGCGAGCCTGGCGGGCCTCGAAGGCGCCGGCCGCAACGAGGCCTATAGCGCGACCAAGGGCGCCGTGCTGGCGATGATGCGCTCCATCGCGGTCGAGCATGCGCGCTACGGCATCCGCGCCAATTCCATCGCGCCGGGCTGGATCGCCACCGACATGACGGCCGGCGCCCAGAACAATTCGACGTTCCAGGAAAAGGTCATCGTGCGCGTGCCGATGCGCCGCTGGGGCACGCCGGAGGATTTCGGCGGCATCGCCGTCTATCTCGCCTCGGACGCCTCGAAATACCACACCGGCGACACCTTCGTGATTGACGGCGGCTATCTCGTCTTCTGATGGCTGCGGACGCTCTTCCCCACCTGCTGGTCGCGACCGGCACGGACGGTTACCTCGACACGCGCGAATTGCTGCGCGGCTTCGATACGGACATGTGGTTCCCGCGCTATCGCGCAGTCACCATGGGACCGTGGAAGGTCACGGCCATCGTCATGAGCGGCAGCCGAGGCTATTGGGGCAAACAGTACACGTTCATGGGCACCATTCTGCTGGTGGGACCGACCGTAGGCGGCGATTCGACCTGGATGTCGACGACCCCTTGGGAAATCGAAAGCCAGGAGATCGGCGTCAAGGCGGCGCGCGGGCATGCCGCCGTGCTCGGCTTGGGCCTGGGCTGGCAGGCCGCCAATGTTGCGCTGAACCCGAATGTGGAGCGGGTCACCGTCGTCGAGCACGATCCGCAGGTCATGGAGCTGGTCCGGGCGCAGGGCGTGTTCGAGCAATTGCCGCAGGAGGCGCGGGACAAGATCGAACTGGTGCAAGCCGACGCCAATGCCTGGCGGCCGCAAGACCGCGTCGACACCCTGCTGGCGGATATCTGGGCCAAGACCACCGGCGAGAACCGGGTGCGGGACTATCGCAGCATGCAGGACAATATCGGCGCGGCGGCCGCTTACTTCTGGGGCCAGGAAGTCGTGATCTGGCAGCGCGCAGTCGAACGCCTGGGCCCGAAACCTGACCTCGACTGGCCGCTCGTCCGGACAATCATCGCCGAAGACTTCGACCTGCCGCTGATCGTGCCCGACCGGCCGGACTACCCACAGAGGATCGCGGCCGCCGGGCGCTGGTGGGCGCCCAAGGAGCCGCGATGAACGACGGATATGCAAGGCCGCAGCGTCTCGTCGACATCGGCGGCGGGCGGCGGATCAATGTCTGCCTGACCGGCGAAGGAGCGCCCACGGCGATCCTCGCACCCGGCCTCGGCGGCACGACGCTGTCCTGGGCCGATACGCAGCGCCGGCTCGCTCGGACCACGCAGGTTCTCGCCTATGACCGCGCCGGTTTCGGCTTCAGCGATGCGGGTCCGCTGCCGCGCACGACCGACAACATCGTTGCCGATCTGCGCGCGGTGCTGAAGGCGCTGGACGTCAGGCCGCCCTACATTCTCGTCGGCCATTCCGCCGGCAGCTACGACGTGCGGATGTTCGCGTTCCGCCATCCGGAAGAGGTCGCCGGCATGGTGCTGGTCGATCCATCCAGCGAGCACCAGACCGACCGCTTCGCAGCCATAAGCGGCGGCTTCGACAGGCTGAACGCGGCCGCCCTGGCGCTCTACCGCCGCTGCGGCGAAGCGGCCGCGAACGGGACGCTGACGCCCGATGCGCCGGACCATGTGGACTGCTTCGCGCTGCACCATCCCGACCTGTCCGATGCCTTGAAGGACGCCTACCGGACGCTGCGGCTTTCGCCGGCGCTGTGGCAGGCCTGGGCCTCGGAACTGGAATGCTTCAGCGGCGAAAGCGCCCGCCAGCTTCGCGCCGCGAGCCATTCGCGCGGTACCATGCCGCTGCTCGTCCTCACCGCCGCCCATATCGAGATCGGCCGCGATATTCCCGACGAGATGACCGCCAAGCTGCGCGCCGCCTGGTTCGGCCTCCACGAAGAGCTGGCGGCCCTGTCGTCGCGCGGCGAGCGCCGCATGGTCGCGGCCGGCCACAACATCCAGCTCGAACAGCCCGCGCTCGTCGCCGCCGCCATCGGCGAGATCATCGCCCAGGCGCGGGCAGGCGCCTGAGGGTCGGCGGCAGGAAGGTCTTCACGATCGCGTCCCTGCCGCCTTGCAGGCCGGGCAGCTTGTCGAACTCGCCGCCCAGCGTCAGGTGCGAGAAGCCGTGCACGATCGACCACACCGCCATCAGATATCCATAGGCGTCCGGCGTCATCGGCTCGGCCGCTCTCAGGCCCAAGGCGGCCCGCACAGCGCCTTCGAGAATGCCGAAGGCGCGCGCGCCCATCTGCTCAAGTCCGGGATATTCGACGTCGTATTTGCCGTGCTGGAACATGAGCTGGAAGCGCGCGGGGTTGCGCATGGCGAAATCGACATAGGCATAGCCCTGCTCCGCCAGCCGCTTCTGGGGATCGGTCCCTCCCTTTGCGTCGCCCGCCGCCAGCGCGTCGCCGAAGGCCTTGAAGCCGCGCAGCGCGACCTCGCCGAGCAGCCCTTTGGCATCGCGGAAATGGTGTGCCGGCGCAGCGGGCGAGACGCCAGCCCGGCGCGCGGCCTCGCGCAGGGTGAAGCCGTCCACCCCACGCTCCAGGATGATCGCCTCGGCCGCCGCCACCAGTTGATCTTTCAGGTCGCCGTGATGGTAGGCGCGCTTTTTCTGCCGGGACTTCTTCGTCCCTATCTTGACGCTGTTCAAATCGCGGCCTATCTGATCTGTACGTTGTTAAGATAATACCGGCAGGAGGGTGCCATGGAAAGAGGGATTGCCCGCATCGGACTCTGGACGACGACCGTCCTGGCGATAGGCGTGGCGCTGCACGCCATGCGCTACGATGCGGTGCCGGCCCATATCTGGCTGGGCATCGATCAGGGCATCCGCGGTGTGATCGGACGCGTGCCGCTGCAGGCGCTGACCCACATGCTCGTCGCGCCCTTCGCCCTGCTGCTCGGGCCGTTCCAGTTCATGCCCCGGCTGCGCGCGCGCCATCCGCGCTGGCATCGCTGGAGCGGTCGCGTCTATGTCGCCGCCTGCCTGATCGCCGGCCTCGGCGCGCTGGCGACCGCACCCTTTGCGTCGGGCGGGCCCGTGGCCGGTGTGGGCTTCGGCGTCCTCGCCGTCGCCTGGATCGCCACGACGGCCTGGGCCTGGCGCGCCGCGGTGGTCCGCGATTTTCCGCTGCACCGCCTGCTCATGCGCTTCAGCTATGCGATGACGTTCGGCGCCGTGATGCTGCGCGCCCAGATTCCGCTTTTCCTCATCATGGGCTTTCCCAGCTACAGCGCGGCTTCGGTATGGCTGGCCTATACGAGCTGGATTCCGAACGTGATCCTGGTGGCGCTCTATTCCCGGGCGAACGCCCCGCGCCGCGCCGCCGCGATGCCGGCAGAATAGTCCGTACACAAACAAAAAGGGGATGCCAGTCATCTGGACATCCCACGATGAAAGATAGCTTAGAGAAAAAGAAACAGACTGGCAAGCCCGCGCCTTGCGTAATAGATGACATCCCCTCATCCGTATGACAGGGGATAGCCATGACAGCCTGCGGCCTTGATTTCGGCACTTCCAATTCGGCGATCGGCGTCGTGCGCGGCAATGCGCCGGCGCTTGCCCCGGTGGAGGGCACGGAGACGCTCATTCCGTCCGCCGTGTTCTTCGACTACGAAACCAAAGGCCGCGTGCTGTTCGGCGCCGAGGCGATCGAGACCTATATCGGGCAGACCGACGGCCGTCTGATGCGGGCGCTCAAATCCATCCTCTCCTCGCCCCTGATCGACGAGAAGACGGCACTCGGCTCGCGGATGGTGCCGCTGACCGAGGTGGTCGAGATCTTCGTCGCCCATCTCAAGGCCAGGGCCGAGGCGTTCGCCGGCACCGAGCTGACCGCCGTGGTGCATGGCCGTCCGGTGCGCTTCGTCGAGGACGACGACACGGCCGACGCCAAGGCGCAGCGCGTGCTCGAAGCCATCGCGAACAAGGTCGGCTTCCGCGACGTCGCCTTCGTCTACGAACCCATCGCGGCGGCCTATCACTACGAGGAGACGGCGGCGCGCGAGGAGACCGTGCTGATCGCCGACATCGGCGGCGGCACCTCGGACTTCACCGTGATCCGCATCGGGCCGGAACGCCGCGCCCGGGACGACCGCGCCGACGACATCCTGGCCAATGACGGCGCGCGCATCGGCGGCACCGATTTCGACGCCCTGCTCAGCCTCAATGCGGTGATGCCGATGCTCGGCATGGGCACGGCGCTGGTCGAGAAGAACCTGCCGATGCCGAACGGGCTCTATTTCGAACTCGCGACCTGGTCGACCATCAACTTCGCCTACACCTTCCAGAATGAACGCATGCTGATCGAGCTGGTGGCGGGCGCGCGCGAGCCGGAGAAGGTGGCGCGGCTGCTGAAGGTGATCCGCCAGCGGCTGGGCCACCGCATCGCCTTCAGCGTCGAGGACGCCAAGATCGCGCTCAGCGAAGCCGGCGCCACGCCGCTGCTGCTCGATTTCGTGGATGCCGGGCTGGCGGCGCAGGCGACCCGCGTCGGCTTCGACCACGCCATCCGCGCCAAGACCGACCGCCTCTACACCGTCGCGCGCGCCTGCATCGCGGATGCGGGTCTTCAGCCGAACGACATCCACACCATCTTCTTCACCGGCGGATCGGGCCGCGTGCCCGCCGTCCGCCAGGCGATCGAGCGCGCCGCGCCGTCCGCCCGCGCCACCGCGGGATCGGACTTCCTTTCCGTTGCGTTAGGCTTGACCCGGGAGGCACAGAAGCGGTTTGGATAGGTTCGACCTCCCCGCTAGCGGGCGGCGAGAAGAGGACCGCCATGACACTCCGCACCCCGCTCTGCGACCTGCTCGGCATCGAATATCCCATCATGCTCGCGGGCATGGGCGGCGTGTCCTATGGCGTGCTCGCCGCGGCGGTGTCGGAGGCCGGCGGCTTCGGCACGCTGGGCATGGCCGGGCGGCCGCTGGACGAGATCCGCCGCGAGATGAAGATCGTGCGCGACAACACCGACAAGCCGTTCGGCGTCGACCTCCTCGCCGCCATCCCGGAATCGCTGGAGCGCACCGTTGACATCATCATCGAGGGTGGCGCCAAGGCGTTCATCTCCGGCCTCGGCGTGCCGCCGCCGCATCTGGTGAAGAAATTCCACGACGCCGGCCTCAAGGTCATGAATGTCAACGGCGCGGTCAAGCATGCGCGTTCGGCAGAGGCCGGCGGGCTCGACGCCGTCATCGCGCAAGGCACCGAGGCCGGCGGGCACACCGGCCGCATCGCCGGCATGGCGCTGATCCCGCAGATCGTCGACGCGGTGAAGATTCCGGTGATCGCGGCGGGCGCCATCGTCGACGGCCGCGGCCTCGCGGCGGCGCTGGCGCTGGGGGCACAGGGCGTCTGGATGGGCACGCGCTTCATCGCCGCCACCGAGGCCCATGCCGGCGCGCTCTACAAGCAGGTCATCCTCGATGCGAGCGACGAGGACACGATCATCACCCGCTCCTATTCCGGCAAGCCGATGCGGGTGTTCAGGAACGAGTGGGTCGCCGACTGGGAGCGCCGCCCGCAGGACATCAAGCCCTTCCCGCAGCAATCGATGCTCTCGGCCCAGGCCGGCGTCATGGGCGGCATCGGCGGCCAGATCGAGGGCCTGTCGCGCGAGCGCTCCGCCTTCGCCATGGGCCAGGGCGCCGGCGGCATCCATGACGTGAAATCCTCGCGCGCGATCATCGAAGAGATCGTGGCGGAGGCCCAAGACGTCATCGCCCGCATGGCGGCCCTGGCCGGGACGGCAGCCAAGCGCTGACGCCGGCCGCCGTCACGTGGATTGCCGTCACATGGACTTGAGCGCGACATGGACAAGCACCGCGATGCCGAATCCGGCGATCGCCAGGCCCGAGGCGCGGTTGATCAGCCGCATCGTGTGATCGGTGATGCTGGCGTGGAACAGGCCGACGACGGTTGTCAGCATCAGCCACCAGCCGGCGGAGCCCACCGCCACGCCGATCACCACGAACGCCGCCGAGGCGATGCTCGGATGCCCGCCGGCGAGCCCACCCAACCCGGCGAACAACGCCGCGAAACCCAACAGGGTCGCGGGATTGGTGATGGTGAGCGCAAAGGTGGACGCCATGGCGCGGAACAGCGTGGACTTGCCCTTCTCCCTGGACGTCAACTTGTCGTCGAAACGCGCCTCGACCTTGGCGAGGAAGGTGTGAACGCCGAAATAGATCAGCATCCCTCCGCCGGCCATTTCGAGGATGCGCGAATAGCCCTCGATGATCTGCGCGATGAAGGTCAGGCTGAAGCCCGTCACGATCGCGAACACGGTGTCGCCGACCGCGGCGCCGAGCCCCGACATGAAGCCGTTGAGCGGCCCGAAGGCCAGGGTGCGCCGGATGCAGATCAGGTTCACCGGACCGATCGGCACGGCCACGATCAGCCCGATCACCACGCCGGAGACGGCCAGATAGATGTAATCCATACGCGCTAGATCTCGACGACCAGCCGGCCGCGGACCTTCCCGGCCAGGATGTCCTCCGCCGCCTGGCGCACACCCGAGAGCGGGATCGTCTGCGTCATCGCCGCGAGCTTGGATGCGTCCAGATCCTCGGCCAGCCGGTTCCACGCGTGTATGCGCCGGGCCTTGCGCATGTGCACGGAGTCGATGCCCAGGAGCGAGATGCCGCGCAGGATGAAGGGCGCTACGCTGGTCGGCAGGTCCATGCCGCCCGCCAGCCCGCACGCCGCCACGGCACCGCCATAGGCGGTGGATGCGATCACATTGGCGAGCGTCTTGGAGCCGACACTGTCGACGCCGCCCGCCCAGCGCTCCTTGCCGAGCATGCGCGGCTCGGCCGCCAACTCGGACCGCGGGACGATCTCCGACGCGCCGAGGTCTTTAAGATAAGCCTCTTCTTCCGGCCGCCCGGTCGAGGCGATCACCTTGTAGCCGAGCTTGGCGAGCACCGCGATCGCGACCGAGCCAACGCCGCCGCTCGCCCCGGTGACGACCACGGCGCCCCTGGCCGGCGCGACGCCGGCATCTTCCAGCGCCAGCACGCAAAGCATCGCGGTGTAGCCCGCCGTGCCGATCGCCATCGCCTGCGCCGGCGTGAAGGCCGGCGGCAGCTTCACCAGCCAGTCGCCCTTGACCCGCGCGACCTCGGAACAGCCGCCGTAATGCACCTCGGAAAGGCCGTAGCCGTTGAGCACGACCTTGTCGCCCGGCTTGAATTCGGGATTGTCCGACGCCGCTACGGTTCCGGCCAGATCGATGCCGGGAATCATCGGAAACTTGCGCACGACCGGCGAGCGGCCGGTCAGCACCAGACCGTCCTTGTAGTTGACGGTGGAATGCGACACCGCGACGGTCACATCGCCCGGCATCAGGTCATCGAGCGTCAGCTCGACGTCCTCGGCCGTCTGCGTGTCGCCCTCCTTGCGCAGGACAATGGCCTTGAAACGGCTCTTCATGCGACGCTGCCCACCTTGTTGTTGGCGGCAGGCGACCCGAATTCGCGCGCCGCGTCAAGCTGTTGGGTAAGGCAGGACCATTTGCTGCGCCTGGGCTTTGGCGATCAATGTCCGGTCGGCTTCGCGGAAGAACTCCGCTTCGACGGTAATCAGCGACCGGGTTTGCGCCACCACCTTGGACTCCGCGAGCACGGCATGCGCCTTGCCGACGCGCAGGAACTGGACGCCGAGATTGATGGTGCGCACGATGGAGCCATCCGGCACGACCGTCATGGCGGCGAACGCCAGTATCTGGTCGGCCATCGCGGCGATGTAGCCGCCGAACAGCGAGCCGTCGGCATTGAGCAGCTCCGGCGCCGGTTCCCATCGCTTGGCGGCGAAGCCCGGCTGCCAGCGGTCGAGCAGACCCAGACGCAGCGTCTTCACGACGGGCACCGCCTCCGCTTGGCCGGCGATCAGCCTGTCGAGATGATCCGTCGCTATGCTCATGCCGGTCTCCGTCCCTTGCCGCGCCGCCATAATCCGAGCCAAGCTCATATTCCGCTACTCGCATTCGGACGGGCATGAAGCGAACACGGAAAATCGCGCGGCGCGGGCCGCGGCAGGCCCGGGCGCGCGCCACCATCGACGCGATCCTGGAAGCAACGGCTCAGATTCTGGAGCGGCAGGGCGAGGCCGGCTTCAACACCAACCGCATCGCCGAGCGCGCCGGCGTCAGCATCGGCACGTTGTATCAGTATTTCCCCGACAAGATCGCGATCGTGCGCGAACTGGCGCGGCGCGAGACCGAGGCGCTGCACGACGCGACGCAGGCGATGGCCCGAGGCGACCGGGAGCGGCGCTCGTTGCAGCGCCTTATCGATGCCTTTCCCGGCCGCCCAAGGCTGCGGCGCATCGTGGTCCGCACCCTGACCGCCGATGTGAGCGGTCTTCCGCCGCAAGCGATCAACCGCGATCTCGACCGGACTTCGAGCTTGCTGGAACTGCGCTTGTCGCAGCTCGATGCCTACGTTCTGACGCGCGCAGTTCTGGGCGTCGTGCGGTCGGCGGTGCTGGAGGATTCGCCGTTCCTCCACAAGCCGGAATTCGTCGATGCGCTCTTGCGCCTGACGCGGTCTTATCGCGCCGCGCTCAAGACGGCGTCAAAGTCTCGGTAAAGCGGATGGCTGCGCCCTGCCCGGCCGCGACCAATGCACGGTCGCGCATCACGATCCTGCCGCGGATAATCGTGGCCAGCGCCCAGCCCGTCGTGGTCATGCCGTCGAACGGGGTCCAGCCGCATTTGGACGCGATCCAGGAATTCTCGATCCGGTGCCGCGCCTTCAGGTCGACGATGGTGAAGTCGGCGTCGAAGCCGCGGGCGATGCGGCCCTTGCCCGCGATGCCGAAGATGCGCGCCGCGCCGGCGCTCGTGAGGTCGATGAAGCGCTCCAGCGTCAGGCGTCCGGCCGCAACGTGATCGAGCAGGATCGTCACCAGCGTCTGCACGCCCGGCATGCCGGACGGTGTATCGGGATAGGTCTTGTCCTTCTCCGCGCGCGTATGCGGCGCATGGTCGGAGCCGATCACGTCGATGACGCCCTGGGTCACTGCGTCCCACAAGGCCGCGCGATGCGAAGCGTCGCGAATCGGCGGATTCATCTGCGCATAGGTTCCGAGCCGCTCGTAGCATTCCGGTGCGGCCAGCGTCAGATGCTGCGGCGTCGTCTCGGCGGTGCAGATGTCCTTGGCCTCGGCCAGCAGCGGGATCTCGTCCGCCGTCGTCACATGCAGCACATGCAGCCGCCGTCCCGCCGCACGCGCCAGCCGGATCACGCGCTCGGTCGACATCCGCGCCGCTTCCGCATCGCGCCACACCGGATGGCTGCGCGGGTCGCCGGCGAGCGCCAGGTGCTTGCGCGCCTTCAGCCGATCCTCGTCCTCCGAATGGACCGCCACGCGCCGACGCCCGGCGCGCAGCATCGCGGCGATGTCGCTTTCATGGTCGAGCAGCAGCGTGCCGGTCGAGGAGCCCAGGAACGCCTTGACGCCCGCGACGCCCGGCATGCGCTCCAGCTCCGCCAGCGCGCCGATATTGGCCGGCGTGGCGCCGATATAGAACGCGTAATCGCAATGCATGCGGCCGGCGGCGCGCGCCAGCTTGTCGTCCATCGCAGCGCGGGTGGTGGTCGGCGGATTGGTGTTGGGCATCTCGAAGACGCCGGTGACGCCGCCCAGCACCGCGGCACGGCTGCCGCTTTCGAGGTCTTCCTTGTGCTCGTTGCCGGGCTCGCGGAAATGGCACTGGCTGTCGATCACCCCAGGCAGGACGTGCAGGCCCTTCGCCTCGAAGATTTCGGCCGCCGCGGCACCGCCCAGCCCGCCGATGGCGGCGATCCTGCCGCCGCGCACCCCGACATCGCCCTCGGCGATCCCATTGGGAGTGGCCACAATGCCGCCACGGATAAGCAGGTCGAAGGTCTCGGACATGGTCGATGCGTAGACCGCCATCTTGGCAACCGCAAGCCGGAGGATTAGGTGTCACGGCATGCCGATAGTCCATCTGGAAGACCGTGCCGTCCTTGCCGTCACCGGACAGGATGCGCGCAGCTTCCTGCAGGGCCTGATCACCAACGATATCGAGCGCCTGGCGCCCGGCCGCGGGGTCTATGCCGCACTGCTGACGCCGCAGGGCAAGATTCTGTTCGACTTCTTCCTGGTGGAGGGCGACGGCGCGATCCTGATCGATTGCCTGGCCTCGGCCCGCGACGCGCTCCTGAAGCGCCTGTCGATGTACAGGCTGCGGGCCAAGATCGTGCTGGAGCCCCGCGACCAGCTCGCGGTGCTGGCCGAGTGGGATGGCGACGAAGCCAGATACGCCATCGCCTACCCCGATCCACGCGTCGCGGCGCTGGGCAAGCGCGCCATCGTCGCCAAAGGCGAGATGCATGCGGGTTTGGCGGACGCGGCGCTCTACCATGCCCATCGCCTCGCCATGGGTGTGCCAGAGGCCGCCGATTTCGGCTCGGATCGGATGTTCGCGCTCGACGCCGATCTTGACGAGTTGCACGCGGTCGATTTCACCAAGGGTTGCTATGTCGGCCAGGAGTTGACGGCGCGGATGAAGCACCGCGGCACCGCCCGCAAGCGCCTGCTGGCGGTCGCCGGCGAAGCGCCGCTGGCCGCCGGCACCGCCCTGAGCGCGAACGGCAAGGACATCGGCGAGATCGCGTCGGCCTATGGCATGCAGGGCTTTGCGCTCATCCGCCTCGACCGGCTCGACGAAGCGGGCGGCGCTCCTGTCACGTCTGGCAGCAGTCCGGTCGGTTTAACCAGGCCGTTGTGGCTTTTCGCTTGACGCTATGACGGTGCAGTGAAAGCCTCGCGGTCGATTTACAGACGGGATTTGTCCATGCTGCATCATGTGTCCGTCGGCGTGTCCGACGTTGCGCGCGCCGCCAAATTCTACGACGCCGTGCTCGGCACCCTTGGGTTCAAGCGGGTGGCGGATTACGCGCCGCACGCCGTCGGCTACGGCGTCGATCGACCCGAGTTCTGGATCCAGCCGCCGCATGACGGCAAGGCGATGAGCGCCGGCAACGGCACGCATCTGGGCTTCGTGGCGCGCAGCAAGGCGCAAGTGCTGAAATTCCACGAGGTCGCGCTCAAGCAAGGCGGCAGCAACAACGGCGAGCCGGGCCCGCGCCCGGATTACGGCCCCGACTACTACGGCGCCTTCATCTACGACCTCGACGGCAACAAGATCGAAGCCGCACTGCTCAATACGCCGGCGGCGAAGACGAAAACGGCACGGAAGGCCGCAAAGAAATCCGTGAAGGCCGTCAAGCGGCCCGCAAAAAAAGCCGCGCCGGTCAAGAAGAAGGCGAAGAAGGCCCGCCGTTGAGCGAACCGATCCGTTGCGGCTGGTCTGTCAAGGAAGAGATCTATCGCGACTATCACGACGACGAATGGGGCGTGCCTGAGTACGATCCGCGGGCGCTCTACGAGAAGCTCGTGCTTGACGGATTCCAGGCCGGCCTCGCCTGGATCACGATCCTGCGCAAGCGCGAGAACTTCCGGGCGGCGTTCGAGGGCTTCGCGCCGGAAAAGATCGCCCGCTACGGCAAGCGCGACATCGCCCGGCTGCTCAAGAACGACGGCATCGTCCGCTCCGAAGCCAAGATCAAGGCCGCGATCAAGGGCGCGCAGCTCTGGCTGGAGATCGAGGCGAAGGAGCCGGGCGGCTTCGCCCACCTCATCTGGAAGCATGTCGACGGCAAGCCGCAACAGAACGCCTTCAAGACGCTCGGCCAGATTCCGCCCCAAACCAAGATGAGCCAGGGCCTCTCCAAGGACCTGAAGGCGCGGGGCTTCAACTTCGTGGGGCCGGTGATCGTCTACGCTTTTGCGCAGGCCGTTGGCATGGTCAACGACCACATCGTGACCTGCCACCGCCACGATCCGATCGCCAAGCTCGCGCGGGCGCACCATCTCTGACAGGATGGGCGCCTAAGCTCGGAGGTCCTGATGCCGGCATCGGCGCTCTACACCGTCGCGATGAGTCCGGCCGACGCGTTCGATTATACACGCGAGGCGCTGCGGGACTCCGGCGTCACGCTCGGCCTGCAGACGCCGCCGGCCCAGATCGAGTTTTCGCTGACCCGCAAGGACCTGGAGACCGGCTCCATAGAAGCCGTGATGCCCGGCCGCGCGGTGATCGCGCCCTCGTTGGAGCCCGGCAAGTCCAACGTCACGATCGCCGTCGATCCGGCGACCCAGTTTATCGTCTACGCGGTGGCACTCGGCCTCGCAGCGCTGCTGTTCGGCGGCTTCTTCTTCGGCGGCGGGCTGTGGTTCCTGCTGGTGATTGGCGCCGAGGGTTACCTGTTCTGGAGCATCTTCAGCAAATGGCCGAGCGATGCGCTGAACGCGATTCGCGCCAGGATGCAGGCCTCGTCGGCGGTCAGCGGGGGCACGCCCGTCATCCAGCCGGCCGTGGCGCCGATCTTCGGACCCAATGCGGGGCTGCAACCGGCCAAGACCGGCGCCGCCGAAATCGCGGAGGAAATCCGCCATCTCGCCGAGCTGCGCGACCAGGGCCATATCACGCAGGCCGAATTCGACGCGAAGAAGACCGAACTGCTGAAGCGAATCTAGCCCGGCACCGTGAACGTCTGCTCGAGCCGTTCCTGGCCCTGCCCGCCGATATAGACCCGTTCATCGAACGGCCAGGGCGCGATCACCTTGTGCCAGAAAGCGACCGCGCCGTGGTTCGTGCGGTATTCCGACAGCGTCCAGGGTCCGGGAAACCGCTTCACGACCTGGCGGGCGAAGGCGAGCGCCGCGCCGGTGCGGCGAAAGGCGGGGAAGCTGTAGAACTCCGCCATCTCGGTGCGCTCCTCGCAATGCACCAGCGCGAACGCCGTGCGCTCGCCGCCGACCATCGCCCAGAACGGAAAACGATTCGGTTCGCGCCAGTAGAGGTCGAACCAGGGATAATCGAACACGCCGTCCACCGGCTGGTGCGTGCCGTAGGCCGTCAGCTCCAGTATATAGTCCTGCAGCTTGTCCCAAAGCAGCGGCTTGTCGTCTTCCGGCACCAGGACGACGTTGACGTCCATCAGCCGCGGCCGCGATAAGGCGCAACGCCGGTGTCGGGCAGCCACACGCCGGCGGGAAGTCTGCCCGTCTGCCAGAATACGTCGATGGGTATGCCGCCGCGCGGATACCAGTATCCGGCGATGCGCAGGAATTTCGGCTTGATCGCCGCGACGATCCGCTTGCCCACGCTCACCGTGCAATCCTCATGGAAGGCGGCGTGGTTGCGGAAGCTGAACAGGAACAGCTTGAGCGATTTCGATTCGACGATGGACCGGCCCGGCACGTAATCGATCACGAAATGCGCGAAATCCGGCTGGCCCGTCACCGGGCAGAGCGAGGTGAATTCGGGTGCGGTGAACCGCACCACGTAGTCGGAACCGGCTTGCGGGTTCGGCACGGCATCCAGCACCGCTTCGTCCGGCGAGCGCGGCAGCGGCACGGCGCGGCCCAATTGCGTCAGTTTCTTGGCCATGCCAAGCCTTTGGCAGGCGGATGAATTTCCGTCAAGGAAACCAATTCTAAGCCTCCCCGGGGTTGAATTGGCCCCGCACGATGCCGAAATTCAGATCTCGCGGGAAAAAGTGGCGGCGCATGACAGGCAAGCGGACGTTTCGGCAATCGGTTCAACGTCTTCTGGGCATGCCGGAGGGCACCGGCGTGCTGCGCGCCGTGCTGGAGCCTTTGGCCGTGATCGCCATCACCTTCGCATCGACCACCGCCTTCGCGCAGCCCTTCTATGTGCCGTCAGGCTCGATGCAGCCGACCCTCGCCATCGGCGATGCCTTCGTCGCCGCGAAATATCCTTACGGCTACAGCCGCTACTCGGTGCCGTTCGGCCTCGGGCCCGCCTCGCATGACCGCCTGATGCAGCGCATGCCCCAAGCGGGCGACGTGGTCGTGTTCCGCCTGCCGCGCGATCCCAATCAGACTTACATCAAGCGCGTCATCGGCCTGCCCGGCGACCGGGTTCAGATGGTGGCCGGCCGGCTTTGGATCAACGGCAAGGAACTTGCGCTACGCGCCGACGGGACGGGCCAGGTCGAGAGCGAGGACGGCAGCGTCGCCGACACGCCGCGCTTCATCGAGACCATGCCCAACGGCAAACAGCACCCGATCTACAAATGGACCTGGTCGGGTCCGCTCGACGACACCAAGGTGTTCGTCGTGCCGGCCGGCCACGTCTTCATGATGGGCGACAACCGCGACAACTCGCTCGACAGCCGCGTCGCGGCGGAGGACGGCGGGGTCGGCATGGTGCCGATCGAAAATCTGGTCGGCCGTGCCGAGTTCGTGGTCGGTTCCTATGACTTCCTCAATGCCCATGCCGTGTGGTCCTGGGTCGGCGAGGTCCGCCTGTCGCGCTTCTTCAATGGCGTGAACTGATGCTTCGAGGCCCGACGCGCGGCGTCGGGCACCTCAGCATGACGAGATGAAGAATGTCATCCTGAGGTGCTCCGCGCAGCGGAGCCTCGAAGGAGGACGAGCTATTTCCTCCCCCTGATTTCCTCGCGCAGCCCGGAGAGCGCGCCCGCCCATTTGTGCAGTTCGTTCAGTGTGGCGGTGACGCCTTGTTCGTTGAGTTCATTGCCGGTGAACTTGCCGTCCTGGATCTGCGCCGAGAACCCCGGCAGCGCCACACCTTCGGGGATCGGCATCATCTTCAGGGTTGAAGCGTGCAGCCGCGCCGTCTGGGCCGCGCGCAATCCGCCCGACACGCCGCCATAGGAGACGAACGCCACCGGCTTGTACTGCCACTCCCAGAACAGGTAGTCGATCGCGTTCACCAGCGAAGGCGGCGCGGAATAATTGTATTCCGGCGTCACGAACACGAAGGCGTCGGCGGCGTTCACGCTGGCCGACCATTTGCGGGTGTGGTCGTGCTCGTATTGCCGGCGCATCGGATGATGCGGCTCGTCATAGACCGGCAGGTTGAAATCGGCGATGTCGATAAGCGCCGCGTCGAACTTGCCGTGCGCCTTCGCGCTTTCGTGGAACCAATGTGCTATCGCCGGACCCTGGCGGCCCGGTCGCGTGCTGGCGATGACCGTGTGAAGCGTAAGCGCCATGGCGCTCTCCTTGCTGAAGTATCTGATTGATGCCAAGTTACAAATCGTAACTCACACTACAATGATGCCTGCCAAGCGGGCGCGCAAGAAGGCACGCGAATGAAACAGGGTAACATCCATGAAACCGGCGACTGCCGGGCGGTGTCCGGCGTGCTCGCCCGCATCGGCGACAAGTGGTCCGTGCTGGTGGTCAGCCGGCTGGGCAAGAGCCCGATGCGCTTCAACGAGCTCAAGCGCGACATCGGCGGCATCTCGCAGCGCATGCTCACCCTGACGCTGCGCGGGCTGGAGCGCGACGGCCTCGTCACCCGCACCGTCTTTCCGACCATCCCGCCGCGCGTGGATTACGACCTGACCGCGCTCGGCCGCTCGCTGCTGGAGCCGGTGGTCGCGCTCGGCGACTGGGCTCTCCAGAACATCGGCAAGATCGAAGCCGCCCGCGCCAAGTTCGACGATACCGCGCCGAAGCGGAGGATCGCCGCCTGAATCAACCAGCCCAGCCGGCGTCCAAGCCGCCGACCCACGTCGCGGTACGGCGCTGCTCCTCGGCGATCGCGACGTCGAGCATCAGCGTCACGAAAGTACGGTTGCGGTCGGCATAGTCGCGTTCGTCGCCCAGCAGCGGCCACAGGCTCTGCCGCATGAAGGCGTCGAGCTCCTCCGACCAGCGCGCGCCGTCCGAGCCGTCCAGCAGCTTGGCGCGGCGCTGCACCAGCCCCGCCATATGCGGCGCCACCAGCTCGCGCATGTCGGCTTCGAACGCGCGCCAGCCTTCGGCCTCGAAGTCCATGCCCTGGACCAGGAAGCCGACGACCTGCTTGAATGCCCCGATGACCCGATCCTGCATGGCGTGCCGCCTTTAAGCCGAACGGCGAGCATGCACGCGCGGCTCTTAAGGACGGGCTCATAGGATTGGTTAGGAAAGCGTTACTGCGGTCTATTCCGGCCGCTTCAAGATACGTTCGTAATCACGACCGCCGTAGAACACGCGGATGATCACGACCTCGGTCTTGTCGATGTGAAAGGCGATGGTGGCGCGGCGCTCGAACCCAAAGGTGCGCAATCCCGGCCTGATATCGTCGCGCTTCGTGCCGCGCAGCGGAAACGCATCCAGCGACAGACACACAACCTCGATTCGGTCGATGTAGTTTCCCGCGACGACCGGACCCGCTTCAGCCGCAATGCGGTCGTAGAGCGCGACGAGATCGGCTTCCGCCGCCGGGCGAAAGCTTACCTTATAGCGCTTCATGCGGCGCCTTTCGTCCTGCGGGCGTGATGTTTGCGCAGGCGGGCGAAGACGTCGGCAGCTGGGACGTTCGGCCTGGGATCGTTCAGCGATTCATCGACCTGCCGGCGCAGCCAATCGACGATTGCCGCCTCCTCGCGGTCGAGGGCGCGGACGGCCGCCCGCAGCACCTCGCTCGCCGAAGCATAGGTCCCGGCTTCGACCCGCGCTTCGACCCGCGCCTGCAGGTCACCAAGGGTCACGGAGATCGGTTTGCTGCTACGGCTCATCGCTCGCTCCATTAGTATGACAGTGTCATACTAATGAGGTGGCGACCGGCTGAGCAAGCGCGTCGGCGGTGGATATGAGAAGACCAGCGAAGGTGCCGTCGCGCGCCCCGCGACACCACGGCTAGTGGCACATTGTTGCGCGGGCGTAACCCCCGTGCTAACTGCATCGCGCGCGTGGGCACTGACTCGTGCGCGGTGTAAATTCACCAATGAATTCATACTGTTATAGACCGGCGCGCAAGCAAAAAGCGCCAGGGCTTGAAGGGCGAACGTGGCACCGGAACAGCAGCACGAAGTGGGCCTGGCGGGTCGCTACGCGACTGCTGTTTTCGACCTCGCCAGCGAGAGCAATTCCATCGCAGCGGTCGAGAAGGATTTCGCCTCCCTGCGCACGATGATCGAGCAGAGCGCCGATCTCGCCCGCCTCGTCCGCTCGCCCGCGTTCTCGCAGGACGACCAGTCCCACGCCATGAAGGCGATCCTGGAGGCGATGGGTGCGGCCAAGCTTACCGCCCAGTTCGTCCTGCTGCTCACCACCAAGCGCCGCCTGTTCGCCCTGCTCGACATCATGCGCGCCTTCGAGCGCATGGTGGCGCGCGACCGTGGCGAGGTGCAGGCGCAGATCACCTCGGCCCGCGCCCTCAGCGACGCGGAGCTGACCGAGTTGAAGGCCACGCTCAAAGCCAGGCTCGGCCGCGAGCCGCGCCTCGAAACCAAAGTCGATCCCACCCTTCTCGGCGGCCTCGTCGTGAAGGTGGGTTCGCGCATGATCGATTCGTCCTTGCGCACGAAGCTGACCGGCATCCGTGCGGCCATGAGAGGTAACTAGAATGGACATCCAGCCCGCAGAAATCTCCGCCATCCTGAAGCGCGAGATCCAGAATTTCGGTACCGAGGCGCAGGTCAGCGAAGTCGGCCAGGTCCTCTCGGTCGGCGACGGCATCGCGCGCGTCTACGGCCTCGACAACGTCCAGGCCGGCGAGATGGTCGAATTCCCCGGCGGCATCAAGGGCATGGCGCTGAACCTGGAAAGCGACAATGTCGGCGTCGTGATCTTCGGCAACGACAGCACCATCAAGGAAGGCGACACCGTCAGGCGCACCAACGCTATCGTGGACGTGCCGGTCGGCAAGGGCCTGCTCGGCCGCGTCGTCGATCCCTTGGGCAACCCGATCGACGGCAAGGGCGATCTCTCCAGCTTCGCCGAGCGCCGCCGCGTCGACGTGAAGGCCCCCGGCATCATCCCGCGCAAGTCGGTGCACGAGCCGGTGCAGACCGGCCTCAAGGCCATCGACTCGCTGATCCCGATCGGCCGCGGCCAGCGCGAGCTGATCATCGGCGACCGCCAGACCGGCAAGACCGCCGTCGCCATCGACACCATCATCAACCAGAAGCCGATCAACGCCGGCACCGACGAGGGCGCCAAGCTCTATTGCATCTACGTCGCCATCGGCCAGAAGCGCTCCACCGTGGCGCAGATCGTCAAGACACTCGAGGACGCCGGCGCGATGGAGTACACCATCGTCGTCGCCGCCACCGCGTCGGAGCCGGCGCCGCTTCAGTTCCTCGCACCGTTCTCCGGCTGCGCCATGGGCGAGTGGTTCCGCGACAACGGCATGCACGCGTTGATCATCTATGATGACCTGTCCAAGCAGGCCGTCGCCTATCGCCAGATGTCGCTGCTGCTGCGCCGCCCGCCGGGCCGCGAAGCCTATCCGGGCGACGTGTTCTACCTGCACAGCCGCCTGCTCGAGCGTGCCGCCAAGCTGAACGAGGAGAACGGCTCCGGCTCGCTGACCGCGCTGCCGGTCATCGAGACCCAGGCCAACGACGTGTCGGCCTATATCCCGACCAATGTGATCTCGATCACCGACGGCCAGATCTTCCTGGAAACCGACCTGTTCTACCAGGGCGTCCGCCCCGCGGTGAACGTAGGCATCTCGGTGTCGCGCGTTGGCTCCTCGGCACAGATCAAGGCGATGAAGACCGCCTCGGGCCCGATCAAGTCCGAGCTCGCGCAGTACCGCGAGATGGCGGCCTTCGCCAAGTTCGGCTCCGACCTCGATGCCTCGACCCAGAAGATGCTGGCTCGCGGCGAACGCCTCACCGAGCTTCTCAAGCAGCCGCAATACAAGCCATTCCAGGTCGAGGAGCAGGTGGTGGTGATCTATGCCGGCACGCGCGGCTATCTCGATCCGATTCCGGTCAACAAGGTCGGCGCCTATCAGGAAGCCCTGCTCTCCAAGCTCAAGGCGACCAATCCCGCGATCCTGAACGACATCCGCACCCAGAAGGCGCTGTCGCCGGACCTCGAAGGCCGGCTCAAAGCCGCGCTGGCAGACTTCGGCAAGACGTTCACGGCGTAACGAGAGAAAGCCCGCCGTCATGGCATCCGTAAAGGAAATGCGCACCCGGATCTCGAGCGTGAAGTCCACGCAAAAGATCACCAAGGCGCTGCAGATGGTGGCGGCGGCGAAGCTGCGCCGCGCGCAGCAGGCTGCCGAGGCCGCGCGTCCCTATGCCCAGCGCATGGCCGGCGTGATCGCCAATCTCGCCGGCGGCATGACCGGGCCGGACGCGCCGCTGCTGCTCGCCGGCAACGGCAAGGACCGGCGCCATCTGATCGTCGTGGCGACCTCCGATCGCGGCCTGGCGGGCGGCTTCAATTCGGGCGTCGTCCGCGCCGCGCGCGAGAGGATCAACGCTCTCCTCGCCGACGGCAAGGAGGTCACGATCGTCGCCATCGGCCGCAAGGGCCGCGACCAGCTCCGCCGCGCCCATGCCTCCCGGATCATCGAGACCTACGAGCTCGGCGTGAAGGCGGCGACGCTCGGCCTGGTGCGGCCGATCGCCCGCAAGATCATCGACCTGTATGTGAACGGCGAGGTCGACGTCGTCACGCTGGTCTCCAGCCGCTTCCGTTCGGTCGTCACCCAGACCCCGACCGTGCGCCAGCTCGTGCCCGCCACCGTCGAGTCCGGCGCCGCCGGCACGGCGTTCTACGAATACGAGCCGGACGAGGCGACCATCCTGGAATCGCTGCTGCCGCAGAACATCTCGATCCAGTTGCTCGCTGCCCTGCTCGACAACCAGGCCGGCTTCTACGCCGCGCAGATGACCGCGATGGACAATGCCACGCGCAATGCCGGCGACCTCATCAATGCGCTTACCATCAAGATGAACCGTACCCGCCAGGCGCAGATCACCAAGGAGCTGATCGAGATCATCTCCGGTGCCTCCGCCGTCTGATCCCGCTTCAGGAAAGAGACCGAACATGTCCGCTACCGGCAAGACCACCCAGAACGCCAAGGGCCGCCTCACCCAGGTGATCGGCGCCGTCGTCGACGTCGAATTCGAAGGCGAGCTGCCCGCGATCCAGAACGCGCTGGAGACCACCAACACCGACGCCAAGACCGGCGCGAAAGTCCGCCTGGTGTTCGAAGTGGCCCAGCATCTGGGCCAGAACGCGGTGCGCGCCATTGCCATGGACACCACCGAAGGGCTGGTGCGCGGCGCCGTGGTGACCGACACCGGCGCGCCGATCCGCGTGCCGGTCGGCCCGGCCACGCTGGGGCGCATCATGAACGTGATCGGCGAGCCGATCGACGAAGCCGGACCGATCTCCACCGAGCACATGGCCAGCATCCACCGCGAGGCGCCGAGCTTCGCCGACCAGGTCAGCAGCGCCGAAGTTCTGGTCACCGGCATCAAGGTCATCGACCTGCTCTGCCCCTACACCAAGGGCGGCAAGATCGGCCTGTTCGGCGGCGCCGGCGTCGGCAAGACCGTGACCATGCAGGAGCTGATCAACAACATCGCCAAGGCCTATGGCGGCTACTCGGTGCTGGCCGGCGTCGGCGAGCGCACCCGCGAAGGCAACGACCTTTACTACGAGATGATCGACTCCAAGGTGAACATCGATCCCAAGCACAACAACGGCTCGACCGTCGGTTCGAAGTGCACCCTGGTCTACGGCCAGATGAACGAGCCGCCGGGCGCCCGCGCCCGTGTCGCGCTGACCGGCCTCGCCCAGGCCGAGTATTTCCGCGACGTCGAGGGCAAGGACGTGCTGCTCTTCATCGACAACATCTTCCGCTTCACCCAGGCGGGCTCGGAAGTATCCGCCCTGCTCGGCCGCATCCCGTCGGCGGTGGGCTACCAGCCGACGCTGGCGTCCGAGATGGGCAACCTCCAGGAGCGCATCACCTCGACCAACAAGGGCTCGATCACCTCGGTGCAGGCGATCTACGTGCCGGCCGACGACATGACCGACCCGGCGCCCGCGACCTCGATGGCGCATCTGGACGCCACCACCGTGCTCAGCCGCGACATCGCCGCGCTGGCGATCTTCCCGGCGGTCGATCCGCTGGACTCGACCTCGCGCATCATGGACCCGAACGTGATCGGCGCCGAGCATTACGCCGTCGCCCGCCGCGTCCAGGAAGTGCTGCAGCAGTACAAGGCGCTCAAGGACATCATCGCCATCTTAGGGATGGACGAGCTGTCGGAAGACGACAAGCTGGTCGTGGCCCGCGCCCGCAAGATCCAGCGCTTCCTGTCGCAGCCCTTCCACGTGGCCGAGGTCTTCACCAACCTGCCGGGCGTGTTCGTCTCGCTGCCCGACACGATCCGCTCCTTCAAGGCGATCGTCGACGGCGAATACGATCACCTGCCGGAGCAGGCGTTCTACAACGTCGGCACGATCGACGACGCCGTCGCCAAGGCCCAGAAGATGGCGGCAGAGGCGGCGTAACGTCACCCTTCGAGGCCCGCTTCGCGGGCACCTCAGGATGACGTTCGAGCGCAGTCGTCATGGTGAGGTGCGAGCGGAGCGAGCCTCGAACCATCCAGCACGGGACAAAAGCATGGCCAACAAGATCGCCTTCGACCTCGTCTCGCCGGAGCGGCTGCTGCTCTCCGACGACGCGGACATGGTCACCATCCCCGCCACCGAAGGCTATATGGGCGTGATGGCCGGGCACGCGCCGGTCGTGACCACGCTGCGCCCGGGCATGATCGACGTCCTGAAGGACGGTTTGGACACGAAATACTTCATCCGCGGCGGCTTCGCCGAGGTCAACGCCGCCAAGGTCACCGTCCTGGCGGAAGAGGCCATCCCGATGACCGAGATGGACCTCGCCGTGCTCGACCAGCGCATCCGCGACGCGGAAGAAGACCTGATCGCCGCCTCGGGCGAAACCGAACGCGCCCGGCTGAACGAGACCATCGACGACCTCAAACTGGTCCGCGCCGCGTTCTGAGGCGTCAGCCCTTCAGCGGCGTCTTGCCGGCCGGCAGGCAGACCTCGTTCGGCTGACCCAGCGCGAGCTGGTTGGGCGTGAACTGGTCGTGCGTGGTCACCGGCGGAATGTGCGTCTCGGTCGCGCGGATCGAATAGCAGACCAGATGCAGCCGTGGATCGCGCACCGGCACGGGCTTCTCGCCGGCCCGCCGCTTCAGCGCCGGGGCGCACAGCCGCGTGACGGCGAGGACCACGACGGTGTGGGTTCCGAACTGGTCCTCGAACTCCAGCCTGCCGATGTCGGGCCGCCGCCCGGATTTCACCACCGGATAGCAGACATAGTGGTCGCCCGGCGGAATCGCCTGTCCGGCAGCGATTTGCGGTACGGCGACAGCAAATGCCGCGACGGCGGCGATTTTCGCTCTTGAAAGCCATGACATTGCTCCCTTCAGCGGCCCCCACGGCGATCGCGGAAGCCCTGCACCCGTTTTCCGAACTGGCGGCGGATGCGTCCCGGAACGCGCGAGGCATCGCCTGCGGCGGTTGCCAAGGAACGGCAAGACTACCACAACCGCTGTCAACTTGTCTGCGGGGCGGCTGGGGCGTTGGTCCGTGTCGCGTGGCCGCCGTATGAGCACTAGAGTTTGCGGGCGCAGCCGATTCGCCACCAACCTGCCCGCACGATGCGGTTCCCTAGTCGCAACGGGATTTGCTATAATACGTTCAATGGGTCCGAGAACCTTTGAAAGGACCGTGGGGCGAGCATGACGGGTGTAGCCGTCTACAAACAAGGCTGGACTCTGGACGACGTCGATTGGGGCGCGTTCGACCGTGCCAAGGCGCGCCGCGGATGATCGCCGCCATCAAGGCGGCCGCGCTGGTCGAACTCAACGCACCCGACTACGTCTCCTACCTCAAAGCGCGTGTTCAAGGATGCGGGGCCGGAAAACGCTTGCCGCCATCGAGCAATGGGGCTGCGAGGAAAGCCAGCACGGCCGCGCCCTGGGCCGCTGGGCGAACTGGCCGACCCCGGCTACAAGGTCGACGAGGCCTTCGCGCGCTTCCGTGCCGGCTACAAGCCGGCCCATTTCGATGGCCCGGAAGGCCAGTCCATCCGCGGCAGCCGGCGCGGCGAGATGATCCGCCCGCTGCGTCGTCGAGAGCGGCACCTCGTCCTACTACACCGCCATCAGAGACGACACCGATGAGCCGGTCTGAAGGAGATCGCCGGGCGCATCGCGGCCACGAATACAGGCATTACAAGCTCTTCTACGAGACTCTTAATGCTCAGGATGAGCCGGACCTGCCGTTCTGGAAGAAGGTCCTGGTCGCGGCGGCCGCATCACCGAGTCCGACGACGACGAACTCGCTATGCCTATTATTGCCGCGAATGTTTCGGTCCGCCGACATGGCGCAATTTCCCTATCGCCGCGCCTATTACGCACGCGCCGCGACCAACGGCACGATGCGGATCTACCGCCGCGCCCATATCCAGCGCCTGGTCCAGATGGTTGCCAAGGCGATCGGCGCCGCGCCGCATGGACGCCTCGCCGCGATCGCCGGCGCCATGCTGTGGCGCCTGCTGCGGCTCCGCGCCGGTTCGGGCGAGATCGGCCCTGCTCCCGTCGCGACCAGTGCCGCTTAGCCGACGCGGCAGCGTCAGACGCTGCGCTTCACCAGCATCTGCTGATCTCGCCGATCGCCTGGGCGGGGTTCAGGCCCTTGGGGCACGTGTTGGCGCAGTTCATGATCGTGTGGCAGCGGTAGAGGCGGAACGGGTCTTCACAGCTTGTCCGACGCTCGCCGGTGTGCTCGTCGCGGCTGTCGGCCAGCAGCGATAGGACTGCAGCAGCGCCGCCGGCCCAGATAGCGCTCCGAATTCCACCAATAGCTAGGACAGGACGTCGAGCAGCAGGCGCACAGGATGCACTCGTACAGACCGTCCAGCTTCGCCGCTCTTCCGGCGACTGCTTCCACTCCTTCTCCGGCTCGGCGGTCTTGGTCTGCAGGAACGGCTCGATCGAGGCGTATTGGGCGTAGAAATTGGTCAGGTCGGCACCAGGTCCTTCACCACCGGCAGGTGCGGCAGCGGATAGATCGCAACCGGCCCCGAGATGTCGGTGATCGCCTTGGTGCAGGCCAGCGTGTTGCCGCCGGCGATGTTCATCGCGCAGGAGCCGCACACGCCCTCGCGGCAGGAGCGGCGGAAGGTCAGCGTCGGATCGATCTCGTTCTTGATCTTGATCAGCGCGTCCAGGACCATCGGGCCGCAACTCTCCAAGTCCACCGTATAGGTGTCGACCCGCGGATTGGCATCGCCGTCCGGGTCGTAGCGGTAGACTTTGAAGTCCTTCGAGCGCTTGGGTTTCTTGCCGTTGGCGGTCGTTTCGCCGGGCCAGACCTTGCCCTTCGTCGGCTTGCTTCCCTTGGGCAATGTGAACTGAACCATGACGATCCTTGCGCAGAACGGAGCTTGCGCCGGTCTAGCAAGCCGGTCCCGCCAACGCAACGCAACAAAATTCACGGCAAAAGACCGCCCAATCGGCTCAAAGCGGCCGGCGCCGCCTCAGGACGTGCGATCTGCTCGAACACCCAGGCGGTCTCCACGTCGTGGTCCTTGACCGAGCCGCCGAGCACGATCTGCTCGGTGCGGCGTACCTGGTCGCCGCCGAGATAGACGCTCTCCTCGATGGCGATCTGGCCGCCGGAACGGAAGCGCCAGCCCTCGCCACTGGGCAGCTTCAGCAGCACCCCGCCGCCCTGGATTCGGGGAGGACCCGCACATCAGGATGGATGTGGAAGCGGATGGCGAAGGGGATGTCCTTCTTCGCCTTGGTTGAAGGCACGGGAAGCAGACGGTCGGCGCCGGTGATGGCGAGGCCCTGCTGCGAAAGGGTGATCTGCCGCTCGTGGCGGACGCCATACGGCACCATATACGCGTCGTGGCTAGCCTCGACGCACCAGCCCTGCGTCGTCTCCACCCGCCTGGTCTCGATCTCCTTCGGGCCGCGCAGCATCCGCGCCCCCAGCAGGTTGCGGGGCAAAGCCCTGCGGCAGGATCGGCGCCATCGAGCATCGGCCAGCACCAGCGTGGAATGCGCCGCCGTGGCGCGCAGGGCGCTCTCCCATTTGGGCTGCGCGCTGCCCGCGGCGCCGCAATTGACGATGATGCGCTGGCTGCCGCTGCTGAACTCGAAGGCGAGGCAGGCGGCATGCGCATTCTCGGCGAACGCGCCGGCGGGCACGCCGCGCAATCCAGCAGCAGCAGGGTCTTGCCGGCGGTCAGGCGCTGATAGGCGGAGTGCCGGGCATAGGCGAAAGGCTGGCCGCGCACCTCGTCGCGCGCCAGAAGTCCGGCCACGGTGCGCGGATCGCCCTCCGTGCGCCATTGAACAGCGCCAACCGCTCCGTCGCCATGGCGGAAGAAGCGGATCATCGGCGCCATGCGGTCATGAGCGCTGCGCACTGCGTGCGGCACCTCAAGGCTGTTGGCGTTCAGCGAATCCATCACCATCATGACCAGGCGATAGGCATTGAGCAGCCCTTCCGGCGAACGGCTGGCATGGCCGCCGTCGGGCAGGATCTGGCGCGCGATCTCGCCCTCCAGGCATTTGAGGCCCCTCCTCCAACCGCTGCTGGCTATCGCCCAGGCAGGCGCCCGACAGCGCATAGGCGGCGGCCGTCTCCAGGCGGCGGATGCCGTCCGGCGCCTCGCCCGCGATGCGCGCCAGCATGCGCGACTGCTCGCGCAGCGACACGAACACCTTGGACCGCCACATCAGGTCCGAATTGGCGATCACCAGCCGTCCATGTGCGAAGAGGGTGGATCAGCCGGCGCCCCATCACGTCGGGCAGCCAAGCGGGGCTCCGAATACTTCGCATGGCGCTTCAGCCATTGGGTGATCAGGTTGGTCGCCAGCATCCGCGCCGGCTCGCCGCCCGCTAGCGCCAGCGGCGGCAGCCAGGAAAAACTATGCAGCGCCTTGGCCCATTCCGCCGATGGCGGCTTGCGGTCGAACACCGATCCGTCCTTCACCTCTACCGTCTCGCCCGCGAAGCGGAAGCGGCCGCGCAACAGCATGTCGGCGTCTTCCAGCCGGCGCGGCATCGCGTCGAACGGATGGAACAGGATGCGGTCCGACAGCGGCCCCGTCAGGAAGCGGCGATAGAGCCAGGTGCGGCGGTACCAGACGCGCACCGGCCGCCACAGCCGCCACAGCAACGCCTGCAACAGCTCGGGCAGAAGGCCCAAGGGCGGCATGTGCGAGGGTGCATCCGCCACGGCGTCAGCCGCGCAAGGCGGCGATGTTGGCCGCGTAGCTGTCCGCGCCGCCGGTGAAGACGGACGTGCCGGCGACCAGCACGGTCGCGCCGGCCGCAATCGCCAGCCTCGCCGTCTCCGAATTGATGCCGCCGTCCACCTCCAGCGCGATGTCGCGTCCCGATTTGGCGATCCGCTCAGCGATCGCCTCGATCTTCCGCAGCTGGCTGTGGATGAAGGTCTGGCCGCCGAAGCCCGGATTGACGCTCATCACCAGCACCAGGTCGACCATGTCCAGCAGGTAGTCGAGTGCATCGGGCGGCGTCCCGGGATTGAGCACCACGCCCGGCCGCTTGCCCAACGAACGGATCAACTGGAGCGTGCGGTGGACATGCCGGTCCCGCCTCGGATGCACCGTGATGCCGTCCGCCCCCGCTGCCGCGAAGGCCTCGATATAGGGATCGACCGGCGAGATCATCAGGTGGACGTCCAGCGGCCGCTTGGCGTGCGGCTTGATCGCCTTCACGACTTGTGGCCCGATGGTGATGTTGGGGGACGTAGTGCCGTCCATGACGTCGACATGGATAAGGTCGGCGCCGGCGGCCCTCGACCGCCTCGATCTCCGCTCCCAGCCGCGCGAAATCGGCCGATAGGATCGACGGAGCAATGCGGATGTTGCTGGCCATGCGGCCATTAAGTGCCGGATTCGAACCGCACCCGCAAGGCGGGACTACCGCACCAAGGGCTTGTTCCAGGGGCGACGGCGCGGCTTCGCACGTCGGCCGCATCGTCCGATTTGCTGCGAAGAAGCCATCGGCCTCTTTATCCCTTCTGGATGAAGCGGGACGGCCAACCTATACGGACCAGCAGACCGTCGGGACCGGCGATCCCGACCTCATAGAGGCCCCATTCGCGGTGGCGCAGGACGCCGCCGGGGCGGATGATCAGGTCGTCCACCCGCGCGGCGATGGCATCCACCTCGGGCGTGCGGATAAAGATCCCGAAGGGGTTGGTCTCGGGCACGCTCCAAGGACCCTTCCCGCTTGTGTCAGGTGCACTTCGCAGTTCCAGCCGGTCATGATCGCATAATTGGCGTCGCCGCCCGTGCGCGCGAAGCCCAGGCGCTCCCAGAACGGGATCGCGGCGGCAGGTCGTTGCACGGCACGATGGCGAAGGCACCGACGGTGGACGGTATAGGCATCGTTCTACCCGGGAGAGCTATCGGGGCGGACTTTGATAACGGGAGCTGATGGCGACGGCAGCGGCGGCGTCCAGCCTGGACTTGGTCTGTAACCGGATCGCCCGGCGCGGCGACGCAGCTCATCCTCGATTTTCGGCCAGGCGATCAGGATCGCGGCGAACACCGGCAGCCACATGATGCGCGACTGGTAGCGGCCATGCGGGCCGGAGAATGCGCCGCAAATCAGCGCGTTGCCGATCAGCGCGATCAGCACGAAAGCCGGCAGCACGCTGCCGCGCCAATCGCGCCGCCGGACCACGCCGCGCAGGATCATATAGAGCGCCCCAAGCCCCAGGAACGCCACCGGCACATGCACGATGTTGATCGGCACAAAGGAGATCTCGCCCTCCTGCTGATAGGCGTGGTCGTAGGCGCCGACCTGCTGCGGGATGGCGATCTTGAACTCGCGGTTGAGCACCCATTCCTGCGGCACGATCCCGTCGCGGTCTGGAACCAGAAGAACTGCAGCAACCCGTCCTCGAGCGCGACGATCGCATTCTCCAGCGGATAGCGGGTCAGGCTTTCATGCACCAAGAGCGACGCCTCGCGCCCGCGCTTCTCGAAGCCGCCCAGTTTCTTGAACGGGCTCTGGTTCACCATCCACAGCCAGGTGTCGGCGCGCGCCGGCAGATGGTCCTTATAGGGGCAGATATCGTAATGGACCCCGGCGCAGTCGGCATCGAGCACCGGCTTGATCAGCCCGTCCTCCATGATCCGCGCCTCCAGGAAGATCATGCCGGAGCGGCTGAAGAAGACATGCCGGGTGAAGGCGTAATTCGCGGCGAAGATGGCGACGATCGCCACGCAGAGACTCGCCACCCCCAGCATAACGCGCGGCCGCGGCAGGCCATTGGCCTCGACGAAACGCCGCGGCGCAAAGCGCAGGGCGGCGATCGCCGCCAGCAAGCCGGATGCAAGCGGGATATGCGAGGGATGGCAGGCGATGGCGATGGCCGCTGCGGCGAACAGCAGCGGCTTGCGCGGTCCGCCAAGATCCTGGTCGTGAAACGCGAGCAGATAGAGCGTCAGCGGCACGATCGCGACGAAGCAGTCGGGCTCGATCTGCGCCGCGTACCAGGGCAGTCCGGTCGCCAGACACAGCACCGCGCCGATGGCCAGCAGTATCCACAGCGACATCTGCGGCCGCAATGCGCGCGCGAACTGCGTCATCACGAAGGCAGTGATCGTGCATTGCGCCAGCGCCACCAGCCACAGGCTGACCGCGCCGCCGGTCACGTTCAGGAAGGTCGAATAGATCGGCGACCGCTCGGCCACGAACACATGGCCGAGCCCCTGCAGCATGTACGCGCCGGTATCGTAGAAGATGATCGGAAAGCCGTTCCAGGCCGCGACCGAGAGCAGGATCGGCACCAGCAGAAGCACGGCGAGCGACTCGTAGAGCGGCTGTGCGATCGGCGCCGCGGGAAGCGTGAATCCGGCTGTATGCAGAGCCGCATCGCCCGTTGCGGTGCTACCGTACTCGCCCATAGGCCGCTGAAATCCCCAACCCCTGGCCGGACAATGCACAATCGGATGCTGCACTGCAAAGTGACAAAATAGACAGACGCAACACGTCCCATAAGGCCGCGAAAAGCTTGGGCGATTCGTTACGTTCCCGCGGTTGACACCCCCGCCCCCGGTCCTAAACTCCGCCCCGTTTCGCGTTACGATTTCCCGAGGAATTCATGCCGGATACCCCGCATGCGGCGCGCCGTCCGCGGCCCATGTCTCCCTTTGTGACGATCTACCATTGGCCCGTCACCATGGCGACGTCGATCACCCATCGCGTCACGGGCTGCGGCCTGGCCGGCGGCACCGTCATCCTGACCTGGTGGCTGATCGCCGTCGCCAGCGGACCGGCCGCGTTCAACCAGTTCGTGGAGCTGGCCGCCCACGCCGCTCGGACAGGTGGTCCTGTTCCTTCTGGTGTGGTCGCTGTCGTTCCACCTGCTCAACGGCATCCGCCACCTGGCCTGGGATCTCGGCTACGGCTTCAACGTCAAATTCGCCAACACGCTGAGCACGGCCATCATCGCCGCCTCCGTCCTTCTCGCCATCGCCGTGTTCGCGCTCGGCTATCTGGGCCATGGGGGCTACTACCAATGAGCCTCGAAACCCCGCTGCACAGAGTCGAAGGCCTGGGCTCGTCGCATTCCGGCGTCACCCATTTCTGGCGCCAGCGCGTCACGGCCGCCGCGCTCATCCCGCTCGCGATCTGGTTCGCGGTGTCCGGCCTCGGCCTCATCGGCGCACATGAAGCGGCCACGCTGGCCTTCCTGTCGCAGCCGCTGAACGCGATCCTGATGGCGGCCTTCGTGCTCATCATGGTCTATCACATGGCGTTGGGGCTTCAGGTCGTGATCGACGATTACATCCATGGTGCCGGCGTCAAGCTCGTCATCCTGCTGCTGATGCGCGGCTTCTGCCTCGCCGTGATAGCCGCCTGCCTCTACGCCCTGCTGCGTATCGCCGGGCCCCTTTGAAAAGATCGCCGCCATGACCGCCGCCTACACCATCATCGACCATACTTTCGATGTCGTCGTCGTCGGCGCCGGCGGCGCGGGCCTGCGCGCCACGCTGGAATCCGCCCGCCAGGGCCTGAAGACCGCGTGCATCACCAAGGTCTTCCCGACCCGCAGCCACACCGTGGCGGCGCAAGGCGGCATCTCGGCGGCGCTCGGCAATATGGGCGAGGACGATTGGCGCTGGCCACATGTACGACACCGTCAAGGGCTCGGACTGGCTGGGCGACCAGGACGCCATCGAATATCTGTGCCGCAACGCGCCCGAGGCGGTCTACGAGCTCGAGCATTTCGGCGTGCCGTTCTCCCGCACCGAAGAAGGCAAGATCTACCAGCGCGCCTTCGGCGGCATGACGTCGAACTACGGCAAGGGCATCGCACAGCGCACCTGCGCCGCCGCCGACCGCACCGGGCACGCCATCCTGCACACGCTCTACGGCCAGTGCGTCAAGCACGAGGTGAACTTCTTCATCGAGTATTTCGCGCTCGACTCATCAAGGACGGCGACGCCATCGTCGGCGTGATGGGCGTGGAATCTCGACGACGGCACCATCCACCGCTTCCGCGCCCACAAGGTGATCCTGGCCACCGGCGGCTACGGCCGCATCTACCTGTCCTGCACCGGCGCCCACACCCAGACAGGCGACGGCAACGCCATGGTGCTGCGCGCCGGCTTGCCGCTACAGGACATGGAGTTCGTCCAGTTCCATCCTACCGGCATCTTCGGCGCCGGCGTGCTGATCACCGAAGGCGTGCGCGGCGAAGGTGGTTATCTCACCAATTCCGAAGGCGAGCGTTTCATGGAGCGCTATGCGCCCAACGCCAAAGACCTCGCCTCGCGCGACGTGGTCAGCCGCGCAATGACCATCGAGATTCGCGAAGGCCGCGGCGTCGGCCCGAACAAGGACCACATCTTCCTGCATCTGTCTCATCTCGACCCCAAGATCATCCATGAGCGCCTGCCCGGCATCTCGGAAAGCGCCCGCATCTTCGCCGGCGTCGACGTGACCAAGGAGCCGATCCCGGTCCTGCCGACCGTCCACTACAACATGGGCGGCATCCCTTGCGGCCTATACCGGCCAGGCGCTGACGCTCAAGGACGGCAACCCCGACACGCCGATCCAGGGCCTGATGGCGGTGGGCGAAGCGGCCTGCGTCTCGGTCCACGGCGCCAACCGGCTCGGCTCCAATTCGCTGATCGACCTTGTCGTGTTCGGCAAGGCGGCCGGCGCGCATGCCGCGGAGTCGCTGAAGGGCGTTACCGGCCACCACGATCTGCCCAAGGGCGCCGGCGACGAAGCGCTGGCGCGGCTCGACAAGTTCCGCACGCCAAGGGCGGCACGCCGACCTCCGAATTGCGCCTTGCCATGCAGAAGGCGATGCAGGCCGACGCCGCCGTGTTCCGCACCGGCGAGACGCTGGTCAAGGGACAGAAGAACATCGACGAGATCTACGGCCGCCTGAAGGACGTCAAGGTCTCCGACCGTTCGCTGGTCTGGAACACCGATCTGGTCGAGACCATGGAGTTCGAGAACCTTATCCAGCAGGCCATCGTCACCGTCGAAGGCGCCGTGGTGCGCCACGAAAGCCGCGGCGCCCATGCGCGCGAGGATTTCCCCACCCGCGACGACGTCAACTGGATGAAGCACACCCTGTCCTGGCTCGACCCCGCGACCGGCGAGGCCCGCCTCGACTATCGCCCGGTGCACACCTACACCCTGACCAACGAAGTCGAATACATCCCGCCCAAGGCGCGGACGTACTGATCTTGCCAATGTGGCCACATGTGGCTACATTAAGGGGATGAAAACCGTCGGCATCCGCGAACTCAAGAACAGCCTCAGCGCCTACGTCCGGGAAGCGCAGGAGGGCGAGACCATCGTCGTCACGGATCGCGGTGAGCCCATCGCGCAATTATCGCCGGTCGGCGCGCCTCTCAAGCAAGAGCACCCCTTCGCCGAAATGGCCCGGCGCGGCGAAGCCAGATTGGGGAAACCGCTGGATCCGAAATTGAAGGCGCAGATTCGGGCTCGTCGGCGCGGCCGCCCGTCCTCCAAGGAACGACGTCCGCGGAAATCCTGAACACATTGCGTGAAGACACGCGATAACCTCCGGTGAACCTCTACGTCGAATCCAGCGCCCTGCTGGCATGGCTGCTGCGTGAACCGAAAGGTCCGGCCATCGAAACGCTTATCGATGATGCAGAGAATATCGTCACGTCGGACCTGACGCTCGTCGAGTGCGATCGCGCGTTTCAGCGCGAGGTCGCGCTCGGACGCATGACCCAAGCGACGGCGCGCGGCCTGTCGACCGATCTGGCGAACGAAGCCTCCGGCTGGATCATCCTGCGCCTCGCCCCATCCATCGTTGCGCGCGCCAGACAAGCGTTTCCCGGCGAACCCATCCGGTCGCTTGACGCACTGCATGTGGCAAGCGCCTTGGAGGCCAAAGCGCAGTTTTACGACGTCGCGCTTCTCAGCCTGGACGATCGTGTGAGACGCGTGGGCTACAGCCTGGGATTCAGTCTTCAGCCCGACAATTTGGCCGGAGCGTTCAACGAGTAGGTTGGACGTCTGCCGGCGCCTCTCTTTGCCGCCGACATGCCGTGATCAAATCTGCCCTACTTTCCCTCGAGCTCCGCCTTCCTGCGCGCGAAGTCGCCGGCGTCGTGGCGCTCCGGCAATTGGCTGGCGGGGTCGCCGAAGGCGCGGTTGACCATGCGGCCGCGCTGTACCGCCGGACGCTCGGCGAGGACGTCGGCCCAGCGGACCACGTTCTTGTAGTCCTGAACCGCGAGGAATTCGCCGCTCTCGTAGAGCAGGCCCTTCGCCAGCCCGCCATACCATGGCCAGATCGCCATGTCGGCGATGGTGTACTCCGCGCCCGCAATATATTCGTGCTGCGCCAGTTGCTTGTCGAGCACGTCGAGCTGGCGCTTGACCTCCATCGCGAAGCGGTCGATGGCATACTCGATCTTCGTCGGCGCATAGGCGTAGAAATGCCCGAAGCCGCCGCCCAGATACGGCGCCGATCCCATCTGCCAGAACAGCCAGGACAAGCACTCGGCCCGCTTGCCCGCGTCGGTCGGCAGGAAGGCGTTGCCGAACTTCTCGGCCAGGTGCATCAGGATCGCGCCCGACTCGAACACCCGGATCGGCGTCGGCCCGCTGCGGTCCAGCAGGGCCGGAATCTTCGAATTCGGGTTGACCGCGACGAAGCCGCTGGCGAACTGGTCGCCCGTCCCGATATTGATGAGCCAGGCATCGTATTCGGCACCGCTGTGCCCCTTTTCGAGGAGCTCCTCCAGCATCACGGTGACCTTCACGCCGTTCGGCGTGGCCAGCGAGTAGAGCTGCAAGGGATGCTTGCCGACCGGCATATCCTTTTCATGGGTCGCGCCAGAGATCGGCCGGTTGATGTTGGCAAAGCGTCCGCCATTGTCCTTGTTCCAGGTCCAGACTTTCGGCGGCATATAGGGTGTGTCTTCGGCCATGGGTGCAACTCCGTTCAAGGGCGATGGCGACGGCCAAGACAATGCCTCGGATCGTGCCCGCGTCAATCGCCGCAATCACCCTGCGACACGCAGGGAAACGTGCGTAAGTCCGCAATCCCCCTCGCCAGCCCGTCGAAAAACAAGAAAATGGGCGGCCAAGGAGCATCCCATGAGCGATCTGGACATAGCCCGCGCCGCCACGCTGCGCCCCATCGAGGACATCGCGGCCGCGGCCGGCCTGCCCGCCGCCGCGCTCTACCGCTACGGCCCCTACAAGGCGAAGATCGACCTCGCCCATGCCGCGGCGTTGCAGAACAAGCCGCGCGGCAAGCTGATCCTCGTCACCGCGATCTCCCCCACGCCGGCAGGCGAGGGCAAGACCACCACCACCATCGGCCTCGGCGACGCGCTGGCGCGGATCGGCAAGCGCACCGTCATCGCGCTGCGTGAGCCGTCGCTCGGTCCCTGCTTCGGCCTGAAGGGCGGCGCTACCGGCGGCGGCCAGGCCCAAGTCGCGCCGATGGACGAGATCAACCTGCACTTCACCGGCGATTTCCACGCCATCACCTCGGCCAACAACCTGCTCGCAGCGCTGATCGACAACCACATCTACTACGGCAACAAGCTCGGCATCGATCCGTCGAAGGTCGCGTGGCGCCGCTGCATGGACATGAACGACCGCGCCCTGCGCCAGATCGTCATCGGCCTCGGCGGCAACGGCCAGGTGCGGGAGGATGCCTTCGACATCACCGTCGCCTCCGAGGTCATGGCGATCTTCTGCCTCGCGACCTCCCTCGCCGACCTCGAATACCGCCTGGGCGAGATCGTCGTCGCGCGCACCTTCGGCCGCAAAGCGGTGCGTGCCCGCGACCTCAAGGCGCCCGGCGCGATGACGGCGCTGCTGCGCGACGCCTTCCAGCCCAATTTGGTGCAGACGCTCGAAGGCACGCCCGCTCTCGTCCATGGCGGCCCGTTCGCCAACATCGCGCATGGCTGCAATTCGGTGATGGCGACCAGCGCTGCGCTGGGCCTGGCCGACTATGTCGTCACCGAGGCCGGCTTCGGCGCCGACCTGGGCGCGGAGAAGTTTTTCGACATCAAGTGCCGCCAGGCGGGCCTCGCGCCCTCCGCCACCGTCGTCGTCGCCACGGTGCGTGCGCTCAAGATGCATGGCGGCGTCGCCAAATCCGATCTCGCACACGAGAACGTCGCCGCGGTGAAGGCCGGCGCCGCGAACCTGCTGCGCCATGTCGAGAACGTGCGAAAATTCGGCCTGCCGGTCGTGGTGGCGATCAACCACTTCGTCGCCGACACCGAGGCCGAGGTCGTAGCCGTGACGGATGCCTGCCACGGCATCGATGCGCCGGTGCATCTCGCGCGCCACTGGGCCGAGGGCGGCCAGGGCGCCGAAGACCTCGCGCACGCGGTCGTGACGCTCGCCGAATCCGGCGCGGCCCGGTTCGCGCCGCTCTATGCCGATGCGACACCGCTGGCCGGAAAGATCCGGACCGTGGCGCAGGAAATCTATCGCGCCAGGGACGTCGCCTTCGCGCCGGAGGCCGCGCGCAAGCTGGCACAGTTCGAGCAAGACGGCTACGGCCACCTGCCCGTCTGCATGGCGAAGACGCAATACAGCTTCTCTGCCGACCCCGACCTCATCGGCGCGCCGGAGAACTTCACCCTGCCCGTCCGCGACGTGCGCCTGTCCGCCGGCGCGGGCTTCGTGGTCGCGGTCTGTGGCACGATCATGACCATGCCCGGCCTGCCGCGCGATCCCGCCGCGCATCGGATTCATGTCGGCGCCGACGGGCTGATCGAAGGCCTGTTCTGACAGTTCCTTCGTGACGCCATCGTAACCGGAACAAATTGCGTTCCGTCGCGTATCCAACCGCGGGAGGGGCGCAGATAAGTTCCGGAGATGTCGATGAAAACCAGAAGCCTGCTGCTGATCGCCGCTGCCGCGCTGAGCCTGTCCGCCTCTGCCGCACTGGCGCAGGAAGGCCCCGATCCCGATGGCTATTACAGCCGCACCGACCATGACGGCTATTACGACCGCGACGGTCATTACCAGCACTTTCCGCCCGGCTACCGCGGCGACGACGACCGCTCCGGTGCCGGCGACGATCGCGGCCCGCCCGACGATCGTGACGGCCCGCCGCCGCGCGTCTATCGCGAGGGCGACTACGAGCGCGACTGCCGCTCCGGCACCGCCGCGGGCACCGTGTTCGGCGCCGCGGGCGGCGGCCTGATCGGCGGCGCCGCCAGCCACGGCAACCCGGCCGCCATCGTCGGCGGCGTGCTGCTGGGCGGCCTGCTCGGCAACGCGCTCAGCCGCGACGTCGATTGCGACGATCAGCGCTATGCCTTCGACACCTATGCCGACGGCTTCAACGGCGAGATCGGCCGCCGTTACGAATGGCGTCACGGCGACAGCTACGGCTATTTCACGCCGACGCGCGAATATGCCGACGCCGGTTCACGCTGTCGCGACTTCACCACCACGACCTATCGCGGCGGGCGCACCTACACCCACGACGGCACCGCCTGCTACGGCCGCGACGGCTACTGGCACATCCAATAGGGCGGCGCGAAATCGCTACCGCGCCGCCAGCGCCGCCGACACTTCGGCGCCCTTCGCCTTGCGGAAAGCGATGCAGCGGTCGATCATCTCGTCGGTGTGCGCCAGCCGCCGGCGCGCCCCGGTGATGTCGTCGAGGCGCGGCGCGAAGAAGGCGTCGATGTCGGCTCGCGCGTCCGCGTCACAGGCGGTCTGCAGGATCGCCGCCGCGCCCGCCATGCCGCGCACCGAAATGCGCTTGGCCATCGTGCCGAACTGCGTCTTCATGAAGGCCCAATAGGCCGCACGCGCAGCAGGCTCGTCCTTCAGATACTCGGTCAAATAGCGCAATTCGCCGATGCGGATCCGGCTGCCCGCCAGCGCGAGGATCTTGGCGATCACCGCCGGGTCGTCGCTGCCCGCGAAGGCATAGACGATGTCGCGGCGCAGATATTCCTCGTTCGTGGTCTCGAAGGTCCTGACCAGCGTGTCGGCGAAGGACGGATCGAGCCGCAGCATGGCGCGCATCGCGTCGGGACGCAGCTCCGGCGGCAGCGCGCTCCATCGCGGCGCACCCGGCGCCGGCGGCGTCTTGGGCGGTGCGGCCAACGCCGCCATCGTCTCCGGATCGCTGGCCTCGGTCACCAGTATCTTCACCAGGCTGGCGCGTAGGAACGAATCCGACGGCGTTTCGTCCGGCTTGGCGGCCAGACCGAGCGCTTTCAGGCGCGGCGCGAAGCTCTTGGCAAGGGACGCGCGATAGGAGGCGAGATCGTCCGGCGCCAGTCGCATCCGAAGATCGTGCAGGCGCTGCTGCAATGACCGCAGCACGTCCCAGCGCGCAACCGGCGCCAGGACTTTCACCAGCGCGAACACGTCGTCCGCCTTCGCCTGACCGGCGTTCAGCGCCGCGAACAGGTTGCCCGTCAGCGTGATCTGGCCGGCGGGATCGAGCTTCGCCGCGCCCGCGACCTGCGCCTGCCACGCCGCCTCGTCCAGCGCGAAGCGGTAGTAGCCGGTGCCCTGCGCATTCGGCAGCGGCGTCGCGGTACAGGCCGACGCGACTGGCAACGACAGGCCGGCGCCCTGATCCATCCTGCAGACGCGCCTGTCGCCGTCCACGACGCACACCGGTACGTGCCACCGACGCTGCGGCGGCGGAAATCCGATCGGCGCATAGGCGCTCTGCGCGAAGGTCAGCGCCGGCGGCTGGCATGCCGCCGACACGAGCAGATCGGGAATGCCCGAGCGGTCGATGAAGTCGTCGAACGCCGCGACGAGTTCGGGGTGCCCCGTCGCCGCCGCCATGGTCCCGATAAAGTCCTGCGTCGTCGCATTGCCGCGCGCGTGCTGCGTCAGATAGGCGTGGATGCCGCGCCGCCACGCCTCCGGCCCGACATAAGCCTCGAACATGCTCAGGACGGATGCGCCCTTGTCGTAGGTGATGCTGTCGAAGGCGTTGCCCAGATCGTCGAGATTCCGGATCGGCTGATGGATCTGCCGCGCCGACGGCAACTCGTCCAGGTCCATCACGTCGAAGCCGCTGCGCAGCGTGTCGGTCTCGAAATCCATCTCCGGCAGCACGGCCTGCGACGCCTTGGCGGACATCCAGGTTGCGAAGCTCTCGTTCAGCCAGATGTCCTCCCACCATGCCGGCGAGACCAGGTCGCCGAACCATTGATGCGCCAGCTCATGCGCCTGCACCGACAGGCTGCCGCGCTTCTGGTCGAGCGGCGAATCCGGATCGAGCAGCAGCAGCCGCTCGCGGAACGTTACCGCACCGGCGTTCTCCATCGCGCCGGCCGCGAAGTCCGGCACCGCCAGCACGTCCAGCTTCTGGAACGGGTAGCCGATGCCGAAATAGGTCTCGAGCGCCGTCACGACGCGCGGCGTCAGCGCCAGTGCGTAAGCGATGCGGCGGCCGTTGCCCCTCGCCGTGATGCCCCGGATGTGCAGCGGCTTGGAACGATAGGCGTTCGGCGGCGCGTATCCGCCGTCCACCACATCGAGCGGACCCACTGCCAGCGCCACCAGATAGGTCGGCAGCGGATAAGTCCTCTGGAACGTCGTCTCGACAAAGCCTTTCGCCGCCGGCGCCGCCGCTGCGATGGGCGTGTTGCCGATGACCTTCAGGCCCCGCGGCGCGATCACCGTGACGTCGAACGGCGTCTTGAAGCCGGGCTCGTCGAATGAGGGAAAGGCGCGCCGCGCGTCGGTCGACTCGAACTGCGTGAACGCATAGGAGTCGCCGCGGTCGACCACCTTGTAGAGGCCTGCGAGCGACGTGCCGAACGGCGCGTCGTAGTCGAAGATCAGGGTCGCTTCGCCGGCCGGGACCTGGTCCACGAAGATCAGCCGCGCCACGCCGGAGCGGTCGACCTGGTCGTAATGCGCGGCAAAGCTCGGCTTGCCCTTGATGCGCACCGTCACGCCCGAAACGTTCAGGTCCAGGCCGTGCAGGAACAGGGAGCGCCTTGCCTTCAGGAAGTTCACATCGATCTCGACATGGCCGCCGAAGCGCTCGGCTTTGGGATCGATCTTGAGCGCGATGCGATAGCGTTCGGGAACCGCATCGCGCGGCAGCCTGCCGAGCGGCACGGCCTCACCGCGCAAAGAAATGCCGCGCCTGGGTGCGGTCGCCCTCGGCGCCGGCTTGCTGCAGCCGCCCACACACAGGACGGCGCCCAACAGGAACAAAGCGGCGATTCGGGCTGCCGTCCGCGCTGCATTCACGATGCGCAATCCTTCAAAGGCGGCTATCCCGCCGAAACCCGGAACAAGACCCGGCCAGAGCGATTAACGCAACTCCCCTGTCCATACTGGCGCGATTCTGCCCTATTCTGTTCAGGCAGGGTTCAGGCCGGGACGGCAAGACTCATAGCCATTCTGCGGACATCGCCCGACCCTCCGGGTGCGGTCCGTCCCAAGAGGAGAGCGACATGTTGAAGAAAACGGGATTGATAGCGGGCGCCGCGATGCTCGCGCTCGCTGCGGGCACGGGCGGTGCCTGGGCCGACGATTGCAGCGGAAATGATCACACTGGTGCCACCGTGGGCGGTGCGATCGTCGGCGGCCTGATCGGCGGCCTCGCCAGCCACGGCAACGGCGCAGCCATTGCGGGCGGCGCGATCTTCGGCGGCCTTGCCGGCAACGCCATCAGCCGCGACATCGACTGCGAAGACCGCGACCGTGCCGCGCGCGCCTATCACGATAGCTTCTATGGCGAAGTCGGCCAGCGCTATGAGTGGGACGGCCGCGATCGCGGCTACATCGTGACGACCCGCGAATATCGCCGCCACGGCCATCTCTGCCGCGATTTCACCCAGGTCGTCTATCGCCACGGCCGCGAATATGACCGCGACGGCACCGCCTGCTTCCGTCATGGCGAGTGGGAATTCGAGGACGCATAGCCGCACCTGTCATCTCCGGCTGAGCAGTGCGACAGCGCTGCGAAGGGAAGGGACACGGGCGGCGATATCGCTACGGCGTCGCAAGTGGTGCTCGTGCATCTTCTGCGCGATCGTCTGCACGTCGGCGCCTGGGTCCCCTTTCCGCACTTCGCGTGCAAGGCATGCGAAGTGCGCCGGTGATGACGGTAGTGTTCAAAGCCCAGCCGCCATTTGCGTATTCATCGATCGCCGCGATGTGCATGGCCTTTTCCGCCTCGCTTAGGAACGAGCCGAGGAAGCTGTTCTTGGCTAGGGCGATCATCTCGTTACGCGTCAGATTGAGCGCGGTCGCCACCGCGTTGTAGTTATCGTCGAGATAGCCGCCGAAATAGGCCGGGTCGTCGGAGTTGATCGTCGCGCGCAGGCCGCGGGCGAGCATGGTGCGCAGCGGATGCTGCCTCAGGTCGTTGACGACACAGAGCTTGAGGTTTGACAACGGGCAGACAGTGAGGGTCATCCGTTCGGCGGCGAGGCGCTGCACCAGCGCGGGGTCTTCGAGCGAACGGTTGCCGTGGTCGAGGCGGTCGACCTTCAGGATGTCGAGCGCCTCGTAGACATATGCGGGCGGGCCTTCCTCGCCGGCATGCGCGACCAGCTTCAGGCCGCGCTCGCGTGCGGCGCGGAACACGTTGGCGAATTTCGACGGCGGATGGCTGCGCTCGGAAGAATCGAGCCCGACGCCGGCGATGCGGCCCAGATAGGGCTCGGCGGCCTTCAGCGTCGCGAAGGCATCGTCTTCATCGAGATGGCGCAGGAAGCAGAGGATCAGCTTCGCGGTCATGCCGCGCGACCGGGCGGAATCCAGCGCGGTCAGGATGCCATCGGCGGCGACGCCGAACGGAAGGCCGCGCGCGGTGTGGGTCTGCGGATCGAAGAACACTTCCACGTGGCGCGCATTGTCGGCCGCGACACGCGCGAGGTAGGCGTCGGTGAGATCGAAAAAATCCTGCTCGGTGCGCAGGACGTTGGCGCCTTGGTAGTAGATGTCGAGGAAGTCCTGCAGGTTGGAGAAGCGGTAGGCGGCGCGAACCTCGGCGGCACTCTGGAAGGGAATGTCGATCCGGTTGCGCCGCGCCAGCGCGAACATCAGCTCGGGCTCGAGGCTGCCTTCCAGGTGCATATGGAGTTCGGCCTTGGGCAGGCCGGCAATGAATCGGTCCGTCATGGCGGAGTGGTATGGCGCGCCGCGGCGGTTGTCGAGGCCGCGTCGCGGCTGAAAGCGCGGGCGCCCGCGATGTAGGTGTGCGCCACGGCGCGGTCGTCGCCCAGCATGGCCAGCGCAAAAAGGATTTCCTCCGGCGTGCGCGCGGCGGCGGTGCGGCGCTTCAGAAGCGGCGTCGCGCCCAGGTCGAGCACCAGGAAATCCGCCTCCTTGCCCGGTTCGAGATTGCCGATGCGGTCGTCCATCCCGAGCGCCTTCGCGCCGCCCAGGGTCGCCAGATGGAACAACGCGTACGCGTCGAGCATATGACGGCGGAGCTGGCCGACCTTGAAGGCCTCGTTCATGGTCTGGAGCAGCGACAGGCTGGTGCCGCCGCCGACATCGGTGGCGAGGCCGACCGGGATACCGTGCAGGCGGGCCCTGGCCATGTCGAACAATCCGCTGCCGAGGAACAGGTTCGAGGTCGGGCAGAAGGCGATGGCGGATTTGGCGCGCGCCAGGCGCTGCCACTCGCCGTCGGACAGATGCAGGCAATGAGCAAAGACGGAGCGGTCGGTGACGAGGCCGAATTTCTCGTAGACGCCGAGATAGTCGGCGCAATCGGGAAACAGGCTTTTCACGAGCGCGATCTCTTCGTGATTCTCCGACAGATGGGTGTGCAGCAGCACGCCAGGATTTTCCGCCAGCAGGCGACCGGCGCCTTCGAGTTGCGCCGCGCTCGACGTCGCTGCGAAACGCGGTGTTATGGCATAGATGAGGCGGCCCTTGCCGTGCCAGGCGCGGATCAGGTCGCTGCTGTCGGAGAGGTCGGCGGTATCGCGCAGATTGTCCGGCGCGCCTCGGTCCATCAGCACCTTGCCGGTGGCCAGCCGCATGTTGCGCGTCCGGGCCGCTTCGAACAGCGCTTCGACGGAAGCCTTGTGCACCGTGGGATAGACCAGGGCCGTCGTGGTGCCGTGACGGAGCAACTCATCCAGAAAAAAGCCAGCGGCTTCGTCGGCGACGGCGCGGTCGGCGAAGCGGGCTTCCGACGGATAGGTGTGGTTGCTCAACCAATCCAGCAGATGCGACGCCGGCGAGGCGATGACGTCGAGCTGCGGGTAATGCACATGGGCATCGACAAAGCCCGGCACGATCAGCGCGCCGGGATAATGCGTGACCGGGATGTCCTTAAGGCGCGGACCGAGATCGGACCATGCGCCGGCCTGCACGACATGGCCGTCTTCCACGACCAGGACGCCGTCGGCGGCGTATTCGCCGCGCGGCGGATCGCCCAGCAAGTGGAAGATCGCGGCGCGATAGGCCTGGCGCGGCATCACGCATCCGCCGCGGTAATACGCTCGGCGATGACGGGCCGCGCCGGCGGCTGCGGATCGTCGATATGGAGGATACGGCCGAGCACCGCGACGGCGGCGTTGGCGGCGTCCTCGTCGGCGGCATGGACCAGCGCCAGCGTGTCGCCCTTCGCGACCTTCGCGCCCGCCTGGACGATGTTCGAGAAGCCGACTTCCAGGTTGAGCACGTCGCCGGTCCGGCGGCGGCCGCCGCCGAGGTCGATAAGCTGCACGCCGACATTGCGGGTGTTGTAACGCTGGAGATAGCCGGTGCGCCGCGCCGGCACCGGCTTCACCACGGGCGCGGGTTTCAGATGGCTGTCCGGACGCTCGACGAAATCGGCGGGGCCGCCCAGCGCCGCCACCATGCGCGCGAAGACCTCCACGGCGCGGCCGGACTCCAGCGCCTGCTGCGCCTCGTCGCGGCCTTCAGCCAGATCGGGCACCAGCGCACCCAGCAGCAGCATCTCGGCGGCGAGCGCGATGACGACTTCGTGCAGGCGCGCGTCGCGCGGGCCATTGCCGGTGAGATAGTCGAGCGTCTCGATCATCTCCAGCGTGTGGCCGGCGGTGGTGCCGAGGACCGAATCCATGTCGGTGATCAGCGCGGCGATCGGTAGGCCGGCGCCCTGCCCGATCGAGACCAGCGTCTGGGCCAGTTCGCGGGCGTCCTTCGGATCGGCCATGAAGGCGCCGGAGCCGGTCTTCACGTCCATGGCGAGCCCACCGAGCCCGGCGGCCAGCTTCTTGGACAAGATCGAGGCGGCGATCAGGGGAATGGATTCCACCGTCGCGGTGACGTCGCGCACCGCGTAGAGGCGGCGATCGGCTGGCGCCAGGTCCGCGGTCTGGCCGATGATGGCGCAACCGATATCGCGCACGACGCGCTGGAACGTCGCGATGTCGGGATCGACGCGGTAGCCGGGAATGCAGCCCATCTTGTCGAGCGTACCGCCGGTATGGCCGAGGCCGCGGCCGGAGATCATCGGCACCACGCCGCCGCAGGCCGCAACGATGGGGGCGAGCATGATCGAGACCTTGTCGCCGACGCCGCCGGTCGAGTGCTTGTCGAGCACCGGGCCACCCAGCGCGTGGTCGTCCCAGGTCAGCACACGGCCGGACCGGGTCATGGCGCGGGTGAAGGCGACACGCTCGGCGGCGTCCATGCCGCGGAAGAACACCGCCATGGCGAAGGCGGACACCTGCGCCTCGCTGAAGCCGCCATCAGTGATGCCGCGCACGACAGCAACGATCTCGTCGTCGCTCAGCGCGTGGCCGTCGCGCTTCCTGCGGATGAGCTCCTGGGGCAGCACCGGGCGGCGTCAGACCTTGGTGGGATCGAAGTCGAAGGCGGCGGGCAGCAGCGCGCCGACTGTCGTCACCATCACGTCGTTCTTGAGGTTGGTGCAGATCACTTCCGTCTCGCCGCCGAACTCGCCCAGCACCTGGCGGCACATGCCGCAGGGCGTGATCGGCCCCGGCAGGTCGCCGACGACGGCGATCGCCTTGAACTTGCGGTGTCCGGCGGCGACGGCCTGGAGCACGGCGTTGCGCTCGGCGCAGATCGTGGCGCCGTAGGACAGGTTCTCGACATTGCAGCCCCTGAAGACAGTGCCATCTTCAGTTTGGAGAGCCGCGCCAACGAGAAAGTGTGAATAGGGCGCATAGGCGCGCTGGCGCACGTCGATGGCGGCGGCGATGAGCTTTTGCTGTTCGGGCGTGGGTGTCACTGATCCTCCTGCCGCGTCCGCCGTGCCCGCCAGCAGGGTGCCTCCCACAAGCCCGACCAGCATCGTGTCTCTGCGCGTCATGCTCATAAATGCTCCTTCAGGCCCCGTAGGGAATCCAGATGTTCTTAACCTGCGTCGCCTGGCGCAGGAAGGGTCGGCCCTCGCCGTCGGACGGGTCGAACCAGCCGACCGGACCGCTGGTCCAGGTGCGCTTGAGATCAGCGGCGGAAGCGGCCTCGATCGGCTTGGCCTCGCCGGCGAAGCTCCACACCGCATCGACGGCGCCATGCTCGGCCAGCACCAGCGCCAGCGCATCGCGCGGGCCGGTGACGATGTTCACCACGCCGTCGGGCAGATCGGAGGTTTCGAGCACCTGGTAGAAATCGGTCGCGGCCAGCGGATGTTTTTCAGACGGCACGATCACCACGCGGTTGCCCATGGCGACTGCCGGCGCCAGCAGCGAGACAAAGGCCAGCAGCGGCGCCTCGTCCGGGCAGGCGATGCCGATCACGCCGAGCGGCTCGTTCATCGCCAGCACGACGCCGCGCAGCGGCGGATCGTGGATCGCGCCGTCGAACTTGTCGGCCCAGGCGGCATAGGTGAAGAGGCGGCGGATCGCGGCTTCGACTTCGCGTGCGGCGGCGGATGCGCCGGTCATCTGGCGCAGGCGGCGCGCGAACTCGTCGGCGCGGGCTGAAAGATTCTCGGCGCAGTAGTAGAGAATCTGCGCCCGGGCGTGGCCGCTGGTGCCGGCCCAGGCTTCCGCCTTCGCAGCCGCCTCGACGGCGTTGCGGATGTCCTTGCGGTTGCCGTCGCCAACCTGGCCGATCACCGCGCCGGCGGGCGAGAGCACGGGACGGCTGTAGCCGCCATCGGGCCGCGCCTGCTTGCCACCGATGAACAGCTTGGCGGTACGATCGATCGGGACGAGCGCGGCGGGCGCCTCTTTCGCAGCGACGGGCTTCGCGGGCCTTTGCGGCCTGGGAGCGGCGCGCTTACGCTTCAGATACTCGAACATGCCTTCGCGGCCACCCTCGCGGCCGAAGCCGGACTCGCGGTAGCCGCCGAATCCGGCGGAGGCGTCGAACTGGTTGGTGCAATTCACCCACACCACACCGGCCTTGATCTTCGGCGCCAGATCGAGCGCGACATTGATGTTCTCGCTCCACAGGCTGGCGGCGAGGCCGTAGCGCGTGTTGTTGGCGAGCTGCGCGGCCTCCGCCGGGGTGCGGAACGTCATCGCCACGAGCACGGGGCCGAAAATCTCGACCTGTGCCACGGTTGACGATGGTTCGACGCCGGTGAGCAGCGTCGGCGGATAGAAGCAGCCTTCGGGGCAGGCGGCTTTCGGCTGAAACAATGTGGCGCCTTCGGCGACGCCATGGCGGACCAGCGCGTCGATCTGCGCCCGCTGCTTCGGCGAGACGATGGCGCCGATGTCGGTGCTCTTGTCGAGCGGATCGCCGACCCGCAGGGTCTCCATCCGCGCGCGCAGCTTGGCGGTGAAGACCTCAGCCACGCTTTCCTGCACCAGCAGGCGCGAGCCGGCGCAGCACACCTGGCCCTGGTTGAACCAGATCGCATCGACCGCGCCTTCGACGGCGGCGTCGAGATCGGCGTCCTCGAACACCACGAAGGGCGACTTGCCGCCGAGTTCCAGCGTGAGCTTCTTGCCGGTGCCGGCGGTCGCGGTGCGGATGAGCCGTCCGACCTCGGTCGAGCCGGTGAAGGCGATCTTGTCCACGTCGGGATGCTCGACCAGCGCTCTGCCCGTCTCGCCGGCGCCGGTGACGATGTTCACGACGCCCTTGGGCAAGCCCGCCTCCTGGCAGATCTCGGCGAACAGCAGCGCGGTCAGCGGCGTATCCTCGGCCGGCTTGAGCACCACCGTGTTGCCGGCCGCGAGCGCGGGCGCGATCTTCCACGCCAGCATCAGCAGCGGAAAATTCCACGGGATCACCTGGCCGACCACGCCCAGTGGTTCGTGGTCCGCGAACTCGCTGTCGATCAACTGTGCCCAGCCGGCATGGTGATAGAAGTGGCGCGCCACCAAGGGCACGTCGATGTCGCGGCTTTCGCGGATCGGCTTGCCGTTGTCCATCGTCTCGATCACGGCGAACAGGCGGGCATGCTTCTGCACCAGCCGTGCCAGCGCGTAGAGAAAGCGCGCGCGCCCGTGGCCGCCGAGCCTCGACCAGGCGGGCAGCGCGGCGCACGCGGCCTTCACCGCGGCATCGACATCGGCGGCGCTGCCGTCGGCGACCGAAGCGAGCTTCTTGCCGGTGGCGGGATTGGCGGTATCGAAATGCGCCGCGCCGGTGAGCCATTCGCCGCCGATGAACAGGCCAAAGGCGTGATCGTGGCGCCCGAGCCAGGCTTCGGCGGCGCCGGACGCCTCGGGCGCCGGGCCGTAGTCCATCGTCTGGAGAATGCTTGCGACGCTCATGTCAGCCCATCGGGTGGCGGTGGGCGGCGGAATAGCGGCCGCTCACGAAATGTTCGAGCTGGCGCTCGATGTCGGTCAGGAGGCTGGAGGCGCCGATGCGGAACAGGTCGGGCTGCAGCCAGGGCAGGCCCAGCTCCTCCTTCATCACGAACTGGTAGTTCATCGCGTCCCTGGCGGTGGAGATGCCGCCGGCCGGCTTGAAGCCGATGCGATAGCCGGTCATCTCGCCATAGGCGCGGATCATGCGGCACATCACGAGCGCGAAGGGCAAGGTGGCGTTGACCGGCTCTTTGCCGGTGGAGGTCTTGATGAAATCGGCGCCGGCCATCATGCAGGCCATCGAGGCCTTGGCGACATTGGTGAGCGTGCCCAGGTCGCCGGCGCCGACGATCGCCTTGACGTGTGCGGAGCCGCAGGCCTCGCGGAACGCCTTCATCTCGTCATAGACCGCGCGGTAATGACCACCGAGGACCAGGCCGCGGTCGATGACGATGTCGATCTCCTTCGCGCCGGCGGCAACGGAATACTCGATCTCCTTGAGACGCAACGGCAGCGGCGACAGGCCGGCGGGAAAGCCGGTCGAGACGGCGGCGACGGGAATGGTCGTGCCCTTCAGCGCCGCGACGGCGATCTCTACCATGTTGTGATAGACGCAGACCGCACCGGTGGTGATGTTCAGGTCGCCCACGCCCATCGCGTCCAACAGGTCCTGGCGCACCGGGCGCATCGCCTTGGCGCAGAGACGGTGGACGCGGCCGGGCGTGTCGTCGCCGGCCAGCGTGGTCAGGTCGATGCACTGCACCGCCTTCAGCAGCCATGCCGCCTGCCATTCCTTCTTCACCGTGCGCCGGGCGGGCAAGGTCGCGACGCGGCGCTCGGCGGCGCTGCGGTTGACCCGCAGCCTGTCGATGGCATCGGCGTCGAATGCCATGCCCGGGTTGCGCGCATGACCGACAGGCTGCGGATCGCGCGGACGCGGCGTAATGGGCTGGACATTGGACATGGTGGAAACTTTCACGCGTCCGCAAGGCCGTCAAGCATAGCAGAGGCATGGAACAATGTGTTTTAAACCGGATTATTTCGTCCCGAACATGCGGTCGCCGGCATCGCCAAGGCCGGGGATGATATAGCCGTGGTCGTTGAGATGGCTGTCGATGGCGGCGGTCCAGATCTGCACGTCGGGATGATTGGCCTGGAAGTTCGCGATGCCCTCGGGCGCGCAGAGAAGAGTCATTAGCCGGATGTTGCGGGCGCCGTGTTCCTTGAGACGCGCGACCGCAGCGGAGACAGAATTGCCGGTCGCCAGCATCGGGTCCATCACGATGACCAGGCGCTGGGCGATGTCCTCCGGCGCCTTGAAATAATACTCGACCGATTGCAGCGTCTTGGGATCGCGATAGAGCCCGATATGCGCCACCCGCGCCGACGGCACCAGGTTCAGCATGCCGTCGAGAAAGCCGGTGCCGGCGCGCAGGATGGGCGCGAAGACCAGCTTCTTGCCCGCCAGCGCCGGTGCTTTCATTGCCGCGACCGGCGTCTCGATGTCGACGAACTCGATCGGCAGGTCGCGCGTGATCTCGTAGCAGATCAGCATGCCGATCTCGTTCAGCAGCTCGCGGAAATTCTTGGTGCTGCGGTGCTTGTCCCGCATCAGGGTGAGCTTGTGCTGGATCAGCGGATGGTTGACGACGACGACGCCCTGCATGGTGTTCCCCGGCCTGCGGAAGCACCTTATAGAACAAGCGGCGGATCGGAAATGTGTGGACGGCCCAGCCCTGCCCCTTGCCCGCGCGGCGCGCCTGCCCGAAAGGTGGCGGCGGCCCCGGAGGTCCCTCGATGCGACTGCAGAACAAGCGCCGGCTCTATGTCCGCGTGAGCTGGAACGAGATCCACCGCCAGATGCGCGAAATGGCGGGCTGGGTGCACGACCTCATGCTCGACGGGCGCAGGATCGACATCGTGGTCGGGGTGTCGCGCGGCGGCCTGCCCTTCGCCGCCGTGCTGGCGCGCGAGCTCAACATCCGCGAGAACATCGAGAGCATCGGCGTGTCGTCCTATCGCGGCGAGAACCAGGTGAGCGGCGCCAGGATCATCAAGCCGCTGCATCCCGAGATCGTCGCCAAGATCCAGAACGACGGCGAGAACATGATCATCCTCGACGACCTGGTCGACACCGGCGGCACCTTCCGCGAACTGCGCAAGATCTGGCCCAACGCGCTCTACATGACGATCTACTCCAAGCCGGAGGGCGAGGACCTGGTCGACATGCGCTTCCTTCAGGCGCCGCAGAATTCCTGGGTGATCTTCCCGTGGGACGCCAAGGACGGCGACCCGCAGGCGGTCGATCCCATCGTCGGACCCGAGACGTAGATCAGAAGAACGGCGCTGTCAGGCCTTCGACTTCGAACGCTTTCGCGACCGCCGGACGCGCGGCAACCGCCTCGGCCAGGCGGTTGAGCGATGGGATAACCCTGGGCGCCGTCGGCAGCGCGCGCCCCCAGCGGATGAACATGAAGAGGTAGAGGTCGGCGGCGCTGAAGCCGTCGCCCAGCAGCCAGGTGTTGATGTCCAGATGCGTGCCAAGCTGCGCGAAGCTGGCGCCGATCCGCGTCGCCGTGGCCGCTTTCACCGAGTCCACATAGGCAGGGTTGTCGACGAATTCATCGGCGTAGAACCAGGCGCGGAACTGACACTGGAACGCGTTGGTGAACAGCACCATCCATTTGAGATGGTCGCCCCGCGCCGCATCGTGCAACGCCGGCGCCAGCCGCGCCTCGGGGTGGCGGTCAGCGAGATACAGCGCAATCGCGGCGGTCTCGTAGATCGGCTTGCCGTCATGGATCAGGACCGGGATGCGGCCGGTCGGGTTGAGCTTCAGATATTTAGGGCACTTCTGCGCGTCTTTGGCGCGGTCGACGAGCCGCAGTTCGAACGGCACGCCGAGCTCGCGCAGCAGCATGTGCGGCATCAGGCTGGCATTGCCCGGAAAATAATGAAGCGTGTACATGCGGCTCCCGCCCGAATCTCCGCCCAGCTTGGCACGGCGGCGGGACCTACTTAAGTGTTGCCCGCATGGGGTCGGCAAGAATCCAACGCATGGCGGCTCCGCGGGCCGCGATCGCAAGATGCTGCGAGCCCCGGCGGCGCGGGCTACGCAATCCTACGCGGGTGACAGGTCTACGGGGAATTCCCAACGGGAAATCCCATTCTTCCTTCCACGAAGGAATTGCCGTTAGTCCCATCGATTGGTTCGCAGAACGCGGATCGGGACAACGCGCCGACGAAGTTCGGACAAGAGGTTCCATATGACAAGTCTCCTGCATTTCTTCGCCGCGCTGCTTGCTCCGCTCGCCGATCTCGGCCGCTTCTTCGCCGACCAGCTTGCCGTGCAGGGGCACCGCGCGCCGGATTCGCAGGCGGCGCTCACCGCCGCGGTTCTCGTGGCAGCGCTGGCCATCATCGCCGGTGCCAGCCTCTGGGCGCTGTGGTCCCATGGCCGCTTCCTGGCCAATCGCAAGGCAATACGCGGCGAACTGGCGCGGTCTCGCGCCCTGCTGCTACAGCGCGACGCCATCATCGAAGGTGGTGGCGATGCCGTCGTCGTGATGGGCGCCGACATGGACGTGCCGTTGAGCTTCGGCGGCGGCAGCGCGGCGATGCAGAACTGCCTTGGCGGTCCGGACGCCGCCGGCCTTGCCGCATCGCTCGAACGCCTGCTGGAGACCGGCACCGGTTTCGAGCGGCGCGTGCGCACGGCCGGCGGCGACGTCGCGGTTCGCGGCAACCCCATCGGCCGGCGCGCCGTCCTGTTCTTCAGGCGCCAGGACAACACCGCCAACGGGCGTGCCGCACTGGACCGGCTGCCGATGCCGGTGTGGCTGCGCGACCGCGACCTCAACCTGATCTGGGTCAACCGCGCCTTTCTCGCCATGACCGGCGGCAAGTCCGCCGAGGATGCGCGTAACGTCGCGCTGCATCAGACCGAGATCGAGCTTGCCCGCACGGTGCGCGAGTTCGGCGGGCCGGTGGAGGCACGCCGCTACGCCATGATCGGCGGGCGGCGCTGCGCGCTCACCTTCTGCCTCGATGCGCTGCCCGACGGCACCATCATGGGCAGCGCGCTCGACGTCACCGACGCGGCGCAGGCCGAAGCACGGCTGAAACTCCAGGCCGAAGCGAATTCCGAAATGCTCGACCGCCTTGCCGTCGGCGTGGCCGTGTTCGGCGCCGACCGCCGCCTGTCGCGGTTCAACCAGGCCTATGCCGCGATGTGGGGGCTACCCGCGGTCTGGCTGGCGGCCAAGCCCAGCGCGGACGAAATCCTCGACCGCCTGCGCGAACTGCGCAAACTACCCGAGCAACGCAATTTCCCGGGCTGGAAGCAGGATCGCCTGGCGCTGTTCGACGGCGAAACCGACGCCGACGAGGAATACTGGCACCTGCCGGGCGGCCGCAGCCTGAAAGTCGGCGCGCAGCGCGACATGATGGGCGGCGTCGCCTTCCTGTACGAAGACGTCAGCGACCGGCTCCGCCTCGAAAGCTCCTACACCAGCATGATCCGCGTGCAGCGCGCGACGCTGGACACGCTGGAACAGGGTGTCGCCGTGTTCGGTCCCGACGGACGGCTCAAGCTCCACAATGCCGCCTTCGCACAGCTGTGGACGCTGCCGGCGCCGCTGCTGGCGGGTGAACCGCATCTGAAGGACCTGGCAGCGCTCGCCGAACGCCACTACGCGCGCAACAACACCTGGAGCATCATCGCCTCGGCCGTGTCGTCCGCCGCACCGGAAAGCCTCAGCCGCTGGGGCTCGATCGAACGCTCCGACGGCGCGACGATCTCGCTTTCGCTGGTCCGCCTGCCCGACGGCGCCACCATGGTCTCGTTCACCGACGAGACCGGTTTCGAGCGCCTGGAAGAAATGAAGCGCAGCCGCGACGCGGCCTAGGCGGCTTGCGGCTCGAACAGCCAGCCGAGGCAGACATAACCGGCGAACACCGCGGCGAACTGCGCTGCGAGAAACCCGGGGACGGAATGGGGTGCGATACCGGAAAAGCTGTCGGTCAGCGCCCGCGCCAGGGTCACGGCCGGGTTCGCGAAAGACGTGGATGCGGTGAACCAATAAGCCGATGCGATATACAGACCGACAAGCGCCGGCGTCGCGGCGTGCGCGAAGCGCAGCGACCCGGCGACGGTCGCGAGCAGGCCCAGCGTGGCGACGAACTCCGCGAGCCATTGCGATGGCCCGTCCCGCAGCTTGGTTGAGAGTTCGAACAGCGGCACGGCGAACATGGCGTGACTCAGCAAAACACCCGCGGCGCTACCGGCGAGCTGAACCGCGGCATAGGCCGCTGCCTGGGCGGGCGGCATCTCGCGCCGGAGAGCGAAATACAGCGTGACCGCCGGATTGAAATGGGCGCCGGAAATCGGCCCCAGGGTCGCGATCAGCACGACCAGCGCGGCGCCCGTCGCCAGCGTGTTGCCCAGCAGAGCAAGCGCCGCGTTGCCGCCCGACAAGCGCTCGGCCATGATGCCGGAGCCGACGATCGCCATCAGCAGGACGGCCGTGCCGATCCCCTCGGCGGCGAGGCGCCTGGAAAACGAAGGCTCGGCCGTCACGCCGGCGCTTTGCCGGGTTCGGCCGTTCCGATCGCGTCCAAACGTTTTCGCAGCGACATGCGGTCGAGGCTGCTGACCGGCAGATCGGCGAACAGCTCGACGCGCCGTTGCAGCGCGAGCATCGTGTCGCGGAACGCCTTGGCGATCTCGGTCTCGGTGCCCCCCACCGCGGCGGGATCGGGGATGCCCCAATGCGCCGTCATCGGCTGTCCCGGCCACACCGGGCAGACTTCGTTGGCGGCGTTGTCGCAGACGGTGAAAACGAAATCGAGCGCTGGCGCACCCGGCACGGCGAACACGTCCCAGCTCTTGGAATGCAGGCCGTCCGTGTCGTGGCCCAGCCGCCGCAGCAGCGTGATCGCCTGCGGATGCACCGCGCCCTTAGGCTGCGAGCCCGCCGAATAGGCGGCGAACTTGCCGTGGCCGATTCTGTTCAGGATGGCCTCCGCCAGGATCGACCGCGCCGAATTGCCGGTGCAGAGGAACAGGACGTTGAAGGGCCGCTCGGCCGTCGGTTCACGCATCAGCGGCGCGCTCCCTTGGCGGGCGAACAACAGGCGGCGACCGCGGCAAGCGGTGCACAGATTTCGGCGCGACCGCCGCAGCAGTCCTCGGTGAGGAAAAGCAGAAGCTCGCTCACCGCGGCATAGTCGACGGCATAGATGATCGAGCGGCCTTCGCGACGCGCTCGCACCAGGCCAGCATTGGCGAGAATGAGAAGCTGCGCCGACATCGTGTTGGCCGCGGTGTTCAGCCGCCGCGCGATCTCGCCGGCCGCCAGCCCATCCGGCCCCGCGGTCACGAGCAGGCGAAAGACTTCGAGCCGGGCATCCTGGGCCAGGGCCGACAAGCGCTTAGTGGCGTCCGTTGCTTCCATATTTCATTAATTCCTGAAATATAGAATCTAGTCAAGTAGGCGGCGACGGTCGCAGGTTCAGGACGTCACGAGGGCTCGCAGCGCGGCGGCCAGGGTGTCGAGCGTGAATGGCTTCTGCACCACGGCGCAGGCGTTCCAGCGGGGATCAAGGCCGCTGCGGCCATAGCCGGTGGTGAACACGAAGCGCACACCCGCCGCTTCGAGCTTTTCGGCGATCGGATAGGCGCGCTCGCCGCCGAGATTGACGTCCAGCACTGCCAGGTCGGGAAGCCGGGCCGCGACGGCAGCCAGGCCGCCCGCGACACTGCCGGCGACGCGAATCTCGTCCGCACCCATCTCAGCCATCATATCTTCGAGCAGGAAGGAGACGATCGCCTCGTCCTCGACGACGAGCACGCTGAGGCCTTCGAGAAGACGCGTCGCGGATCGGGTTGGCGCCATGACCTTGCCTGCTATCCCGGCAAGGGAATTTCCATCGTGCACCGCACGCCCTCGGGCGCGTAGTTCAACACAGGCCGTCCACCCAGCTCATGCGCGACGCTGCGCTCCAGCAGGCGCGCGCCGAAACCGCGGCGGTCGGGGCGCGTCACGGCTGGACCGCCTTCTTCGCGCCAGTCGATGGTGAGCTTGCCCGGCCCGACGCTCCAGACGAGCGCGACGCTGCCGTCCGGCACCGACAAGGCGCCGTAGCGCGCTGCGTTGCCTGCCAGCTCGTGCAGCACCATCGCCAGGGCCAGCGCGGTGCGCGAGGTCAGCCGCACCGGCGGTCCCTCCAGCGTCACGCGCGGATCCACCTGACCGCCATTGGAGGCGAAACTCTCGCGCGCGATGGCGGCGAAGTCGGCCCATTCCCAGGCCTGGCGGGTCAATTGATCGTGGACGCGGCTGAGCGCCATCAGCCGGCCTTCGAATTCGCGCCCGTCGCCGTCGCGGTTGCGCAGGGTCTGTGCCGCCAGCGACTGGATGGTCGACAGGGTGTTCTTGACGCGATGGTTGAGTTCGTCGATCAGGCTCTTCTGCTGCGCGTCGGCACGCTTCTGGTCGGTGAGGTCGATCAGCATGTTCACGGCGCCGACCAACTCGCCCTTGGAATCGAAGATCGGCGTAGGATGCGGCATGAAGGGCACGCTTGTGCCGTCCGGCCGCACCGCCACCGCTTCGGGGCCGACCTGCGCGCGCTTCTCCTTGATCGCGACGGCCATGGGGCATTCGTCGTGCGGCACGGCTGTTCCGTCCGGCCAGGCGATCTTCCAGGAGCCGCACCAAGCCTGTTCGCCAAGCTTGGGAGCATGGCCCCACATCGTCTCGGCGGCCTTGTTGAAGTACAGCAGCTTGCCCTGCGCATCGGTCGTGTAGATCGCGGCGGGCAGCGCCTCCATCACGCGGCGGCCGACCCGGCGCCCTTCGCGCATCTGGCGCTGCATGCTGCGCAGCTCCGTGACGTCCTGGAAACAGCCGACGCCGCCCAGCAACGTGCTATGTTCGTCGAACAACGGATCGACATTGACCAGAACGTTGACCCGCTCGCCATTGGGCCGCTCGACGATGACTTCGCGGTCGCGCGCGGGCTGGCCGGTGCGGAGCACTTCCGCCATCGGCGTCCTGTCCCCGGCGAGATCCGCACCCTCGGCGTCGAGCAGCCTGCTGGCGCCGCAATAGCGGTGCCGGCCGCTCCCAAGCTCCGGAACCCGGCCCCAGAACTCGGTGGCGCGGCGGTTGAACTGGACCAGATCCCCGTTGCGATCACATGTGAAAATCGCAACGGGCAGATTGTCGATCAGGGCCGACGGCGAGCGCACGATCCGCTCCAGCGCCAGCGAGGCCACTGGGCTCCCCCGTCCTGATTCTCTGTCTGCCGGATTAGACATTGATGCCCCGAGGGGATGCTCCGTGATCCCCCAGTTGTAGCCAAACGCCGTAGCTGAAGGATGGTTCCACACTAAGTCCTTGATTCGCGGCCCCTTCGACGCCCTGTTCGTTAACACGGAACCAGTTAGCGCGGAGTTTCCACCCGGCGCTCGCGCGCTTGAAGCGCTTAGCCCGTCCCATTAGGTTCGTTTCGTCTTCCACCTTCGCGAACAAATGGACATAAAAAGAGACGTAGTTGCCGCGATCGGAAACACCCCGCTGATCCGCCTGAACCGCGCGAGCGACCTCACGGGCTGCGAAATCCTCGGCAAGGCCGAATTCCTCAATCCCGGGCAGTCCGTGAAGGACCGCGCCGCGCTGTTCATCATCCAGGACGCCATGCAGCGCGGCCACCTCAAGCCCGGCGGCGTGATCGTGGAGGGCACGGCCGGCAACACCGGGATCGGCCTTGCCATGGTCGGCAATGCGATGGGCTTTCGCACCGTGATCGTCATTCCCGACACGCAAAGCCAGGAGAAAAAGGACGCGCTGCGCCTTCTGGGCGCGCAATTGATCGAGGTGCCGGCCGTGCCTTACGCCCATCCCAACAATTATGTGAAGATTTCCGGCCGCATCGCGGAGCAGCTCGCCAGGACCGAACCCAATGGCGCGATCTGGGCCAACCAGTTCGACAATGTCGCCAACCGCCAAGCCCATATCGACGGCACCGGGCCGGAAATCTGGCACCAGACCAATGGCCGTATCGACGGCTTCGTCTGTGCGGTGGGCACGGGCGGCACTCTGGCAGGCGTCGGCATGGCCCTCAAGACGAAAAAGCCGAATGTGAAGATCGCCGTGGCCGATCCGCTCGGCGCGTCGATCTATTCCTGGATCAAGACCGGCGAATTGAAGGCGCGCGGCACCTCCATCACCGAGGGCATCGGCCAGGGCCGCGTCACCGCCAATTTGCAGGATGCGCCGATCGACGATGCCTATGAGATATCGGACGACGAGGCCCTGCCCTATATCTTCGACCTCCTGGAGCATGAGGGGCTGTGCGTGGGCGGATCGACGGGCATCAATGTCGCGGGCGCGGTGCGGATGGCGCAGGACCTGCCCACCGGCTCGACCGTCGTGACCATCCTGGCCGATTACGGCACGCGCTATCAGAGCAAGCTGTTCAACCCGGACTTCCTGCGCGCCCGCGACCTGCCGGTGCCCGGCTGGCTGGCGTCGCCCCCCAAACCCCTCAACGTGCCGTTCGAGACATGAAGAACCCGCTGGTTTCGACCGAATGGCTCGCCGGACGCATCAACGCTCCGGATATCCGCGTCGCGGACGCATCGTGGTATCTGCCGCAGGCCGGCCGCGACCCTTCGGCCGAATACGCCGCCGCCCACATCCCGCGCGCCGTGTTCTTCGACATCGAGGACCTTTCGGACGAGAAGAACCCGCTGCCGCACATGCTGGCGCCGGCGCCGAAATTCGCCAGCCGCATGCGCAGACTGGGCCTTGGCGACGGCAACATGATCGTGGTCTATGACTCGGCCGGCGTCTATTCGGCGCCGCGCGCCTGGTGGATGCTGCGGGCGATGGGCCATGAGGACGTCGTGGTGCTGGACGGCGGGTTGCCGAAATGGCGCCGCGAGGGCCGGCCGCTGGAAGACATGAGCGCCAAGCCGTTTGCGCGGCATTTCACGGCGCGGCCGAATAATGCGCTGATCCGCGACTTCCGCCAGATGACGGCCAATCTGGCACACAGGACCGAGCAGGTGGTCGACGCCCGCGGCATACCGCGATTTCCGCGCCATCGAGCCGGAGCCGCGTCCCGGGGTGCGCGGCGGCCACGTCCCCGGCAGCCTCAACGTTCCGTATACGGAGCTGACCGATGAGGATGGGACGCTGAAATCGCCGGAAAAACTGCGCAGCGTGTTCGCGGCACACCATGTCGACCTGACCAAGTCCAGCGTCACCACCTGCGGCTCCGGCATCACGGCGGCGATCGTCATGCTGGCGATGGTCGTGGCGGGAGCGAGCGACGTGGCGGTCTATGACGGCTCCTGGGCCGAATGGGGCGCCAGCGACGCCCCGGTGGAGCCTTCGTGAGACGGGAGAGAGGTTGATGTCGCGCGAATCCGGCCGCCGCATCCCGATGGTCGTCACCTTCCTGGAGATGAAGCAGAAGCCGGCCGCGCTGCCGCCGCCGCAGCCGCGCGGCAAGATCGCGATCCTGCGCGCCAACCATCCGCCGCTGCACTTCTACCGCTATCTCTACGACACGATCGGCGAGGCCTATTTCTGGGTCGAACGGCGCAAGCTGAACGAGCACCAGCTCGCCGGCATCGTGCAGCATCCCGACGTGGAATTGTACGTCCTCTATACTGACGGCAATCCGGCCGGCATGGCGGAGTTGGACATGCGCGACGCCGCAGCGGGCCAACTCGCCTATTTCGGATTGATGCCGGAAGCCGTGGGCAAACGACTCGGATATTTCTTCCTGTACCACGCCGTGATGAACGCTTGGACGCGGCCGATCGGCCGGCTGCTGGTCAACACCTGCACGCTCGACCATCCCCGCGCCCTGCCCCTCTATCAGCGCCTGGGCTTCGTGCCCTACTCGCGCGAGGACCGCTACATCGAATTGCCGTAGCGGCGATCCTTGGGCATGCTGGCCGCCGCAAACAGGGGGAAGCGCCAGATGGCGATCGTCGACATGGCTCCGGATTCAGGCCCGGAGAAAACGCTGTTCGGGCACCCGACGGGTTTGACATGGTTGTTCACGACCGAGATGTGGGAGCGCTTTTCCTATTACGGGATGCGCGTTCTGCTGCCGATCTATCTGACAGGGTATCTGCTGCTGCCCGGCCATGCCGAACACGTCATCGGACTCCAGACCGTCAAGCATTTTCTCGAAGGCATTCGCGGGCCGCTTGGCGTGCAGCCGCTCGAGTCGATGATCTACTCGCTGTACACGGGCTTCGTTTACTTTACGCCGCTGATCGGAGGGTACCTTGCCGACCGGTTCTTCGGACGCCGCTATACCGTGGTCGTCGGCGGCTTGCTGATGTCGATCGGCCATTTCCTGATGGCGTTCGAAAGCTATTTTTTCTTTGCGCTGCTGTTCCTGATCATGGGCAACGGCGCCTTCAAGCCCAATATCTCGACCCAGGTCGGCGGGCTCTACAAGCCGGGCGACAACCGGATCGACCGCGCCTATTCGATTTTCTATGTCGGCATCAATCTGGGCGCGTTTTTGGGCCAGTTCTTCGCTGGCATCCTCGGCGAGTCCGTTGCATGGCGCTATGGGTTCGGCTCGGCCGGCGTGGGCATGCTTATCGGCACGGTCACATACCTGTTCGCCATGCGCGTGCTGCCGAACGACCGGCCGGCGCGGAAGACCGCAACCGCGGCGACGCCGGCCGTGCCGCTGAACGCAACGGACTGGTGGGCCGTCATCCTGCTCTGCCTGTTCTTCGTCCCCTGCACCCTGTTCTGGGCGACTTACGAGCAGTCCGGCAACACGGTCGAATTGTGGACACGCGATCTGGTCGACCGCTCGATCGGCAGCATGTTCACCATCGGCGTCACGACCTTGCAGTCGGTCAATCCGGTGATGATCTTCACATTCACGGCCGGCATCGTCGCGTTGTGGTCGTGGCAGGAACGGCGCGGCACGGAGCCATCGATCATCAACAAGATGACGATAGGCTGCGCGCTGATCACGCTGTCCTATCTGGTGCTCGCCGGGGTGCAATACTGGGCCGGTCCGACGGGCAAGGTCTATTGGCTTTGGTCCATCCTCTATTTCGGCATCCTGACGGTCGGAGAACTGTATTTCTCGCCGGTCGGGCTTTCGCTCTATGCGAAGGCAGCGCCCCGGCAGCTAGGCTCGCTGATGATGGCCGTGTTCCTGGCAACGAGCTTTCCCGGCAATCTGCTGGCCGGCTATCTGGGCAGCTACTGGGACAGCCATGGACAAGGTGACGTTCTTCCTGATGATCGCCGCGATCATCGGCGCGGCGACGCCGATCATCTGGCTGTTCAATTTCCCGATCACACGCATCACCGCGGCCCAGCCGGAGGCGAGCGTAGTCACCCCGGCGCACCCTATCCGGCGCCGCCCGCATAAGCGGCCCGCGCCTTTCTCGCATTGCGACGCGGCCCCGGGCGCGTTAGTGGAGAGCCGCATGAGCAAGCACAAGGACAACGCTGAGACCACGCTGACCGGCGCCGGGCGCGAAAGCGCGGCGCATTTCGGCGTCGTGAACACGCCGGTCTACCGCGCGTCGACCATTCTCTATCCCGACGTCGCGGCGCTGGACGCGCATGCCATGCCGTTCAGCTATGGCCGGCGCGGGCAACCCCACGGTGCGCAGCCTGGAAGACGCGATCTGCACATTGGAAGGCGGAACGCGGACGGTGCTGCTGCCGTCCGGGCTCAACGCGGCGGCGAGCGCGATGATGGCGGTTCTGAGCGCCGGCGACCACCTGCTGATGGCCGACAGCTGCTACGCCCCGACGCGGGTCTTCTGCGACAAGATCCTGCGCCGCTTCGGCGTCGAGACGACCTATTACGATCCCTTGGTCGGCACCGGTATCGCCGCGCTGTTGCGGCCAAACACGAAGGCGGTGTTCTGCGAAAGCCCGGGCTCGCTGACCTTCGAGGTGCAGGATGTTCCCGCGATCGCGCAAGCCGCGCACGCCCATGGCGCGGCGGTGCTGCTGGACAACACCTGGGCGACGCCCCTGCACTATCCGGCGCTGACGCGCGGCGCCGATCTCTCGATCCAGGCGGTGACGAAATATATCGGCGGGCACGCCGACGTGATGATGGGCTATGTCTGCGCCAATGAACGCTATGCCGCGCGGCTGGCCGATTTCCACGGCCATGCCGGCCTCTATGTCAGCGGCGACGATTGTTTTCTCGCGCTGCGCGGCCTGCGCACCCTGGCGATACGGCTGAAACGGCACCAAGAGACGGCGATCACGCTTGCCCGATGGCTGCAGACGCGGCCGGAGGTTTCGCGGGTGCTCTATCCCGCGCTGGAGAGCGATCCGGGCCACGCCCTGTGGCAGCGCGACTTCACCGGCGCCTGCGGCCTGTTCGGCGTGGTGCTGAAGCCCGTGCCGAAGAAAGCCGTGGACGCGCTGCTGGACGGACGGGCGCATTTCGGCATCGGCTTTTCCTGGGGCGGCTATGAGAGCCTGATCGTGCCGTCCGACATCCGCCGTACCGCTGCGCCCTTCGCCGCGGAAGGCCCGGTCATCCGCATCCATGCCGGATTGGAAGATCCGCAGGACCTGATCGCCGATTTGACGGACGGGCTCGATCGGCTAAGAGCAGCGGCATGACCGATATCCTGTCCCGCGCCGACTTCGTCTCCCAGGTCGCGTTCAACGCCGACGGCCTGGTGCCGGTGATCGCACAGCGGGCGCAGACCGGCGAAGTGCTGATGTTCGCGTGGATGACGCGCGAGACGCTGGAGCGCACTTTGCAGACCGGCGAAGGTCACCTATTGGTCGCGGGTCGCGCGCCAAGGTGTGGCGCAAGGGCGAGGAGTCCGGCCACACCCAGCGGCTGATCGAGGCCTGGATCGACTGCGACGGCGACGTGCTGCTGATGAAGGTCGACCAGATCGGCGCCGCCTGCCACACCGGCGCGCCGAGCTGCTTCTACCGCCAGGCTAGGTTCGAGCCGAAGCCTTAGACTTTTCGGCGGCCTGGCTGGCTTCGTGGCGGCGGTCGGCCGGCGGGGCGATGTCGTGTGGATAGGCATGCACGATGAGCGCGACGGTGACGCCCAGGCCGGCGCCCATGACCGCGGCCAGCAGCCAGTCCGACTCGGCGGCGCAGACCAGCCCGACCGCGCCCAGCACGGCACAAACGATGTACAGCAGGGGCAGACGCATTCCACGCTCGGCGTGACGGTCCTCAGCCCACAAATATGCTCTTGAGGTGCGAATTCAAGAACGTCATGCCGGGGTCGAGCTTTTCGCGCAAGCGCTGGAAATCCGCGAATCGCGGGTAGAGTTCGGCGAATTCCTCGGCCGTGCCTGTGTGGCGCTTGCCCCAGTGCGGGCGGCCTTCGACGCCGCGGAAGATGCTCTCGCACATGTCGAACAGCCGCGCGGTGTTGACGCGATGATATTGATGCACGGCGATGGTGACGCTCTTGCGCTGGTAGAACGGGCTCAGCCAGACGTCGTCGGCCGCGACGGTGCGGTACTCTATCGGAAAGCCGGTGTTGATGCGGCGGCGGCGGATTTCGGCGGCGATCTTGCGGATGGTCTCCGGGCCCTTTTCGTATGGCACGGCGTATTCCATCTCGTTGAAGCGCGTGGTGCGCGGGCTGGGGAATATCTCGTGGCTCCAGCGCACGCGATCGCCGGCGCTCATCCCGCCGGAGAACAGACGGTGCGCCCGGCGCAGCAGGAACGGCGCGTAGGGCAAGACCTCGTTGATCCACTCGAACATCGTCGCGTCGGCGGCGCGCCGCTGGCCGCGGTCGCGCATATAGTCCGCCGGGCGCGGCTCGGGCGCCGCCGCGTCGCTCTCGTTCAGCGACTTGCACACCGCGACGTCGGAATAGGGAAACCAGAAGAACTCGAAATGGCGGTTGGAATTCACCAGCCCGTCGAGCTTGTCCCACAACTCGTCGATCGGCAGCAGGAAGTTCTTTTCCGACAGCTTGTAGACCGGGCGCAGCTTCATCGAGATGTCGACCATCACGCCCAGCGCGCCCATCGCGGTGCGGCCGGCGGCGAAGATTTCCGCGTTCTCGGTGGGCGAGCAGTGCAGGCTCTCGCCGTTCGCCAGCATCAGGCGGAAACTGGCGACTTCCGACGAGAAGCTGCCCAGCGTGACGCCCGTGCCGTGCGTGCCGGTGCCGACCACGCCGCCCAGGGTCTGGCGGTCGATGTCGCCCATGTTCCTGAGGGCGCAGCCCAGCGGGTGGATGAGCGGACCGATCTCCCACAGATGCGTCGCCGCGCCGAAGGTGCCGACCTGCGCGTCGGGATCGAAGCCGGCGAGACCGGTGAAAGCAGACAGGTCGATGATCGTGCCGTCGGTCGCGTTCAGCGGCGTGAAGGAGTGGCCGGCGCCGGGCACGCGGATCGGGCCGACGCCGGTGCGCACGGCACAGGCCAGATCGAGCTCGTTCTTCGGCGCGACGATGGTGCGCGGCTTGCACACCACTCCGCCCGACCAGTTGGACCACTTGCCGCCGACGATCTTCATGCCAAACGCCCAAAACCGACGGCGGGCGTTGTACGCTTCGCCCCGGTCCCGTCAATCGCGCTCTTCAGATATCCGCAAACCGCGGCGCGCGTTTCTGCAGGAAGTGGTCGACGCCTTCCTTGAAGTCCGGCCATTTGAAGCTGGGCGGCATTTCGGCGTCGGCGGTTTCCAGCGCCTCGCCGAATTTCTGGAAGTAGGACTTCCACACCTGTGCCTTCATCACCGCCATGGAGCGTGGGCTGACCGTGTCGGCAAGGATGCGGGCATAGGCCGTCACATTGTCCATGAAGGTGTCGGCGGCGAACACCTTGTTGACGAGGCCCATCTCCTTGGCCTCCTGGGGCGAGAATTTGCGCGCCGAGAGCAGGATGTCGAGCGCATGCGCCGGACCGATCAGGCGCGGCAGCAACCAGGAGATGCCGTGCTCGGCGATGAGCCCGCGCTGCGCGAAGGACGTCGTCAACACCGCCTTGTCCGAGACGAAGCGCAGATCGGCGTAGAGCGTCATGATCAGGCCGATGCCGGCACAGGGGGCCGTTGATCGCGGCGATGATCGGTTTCTTGGTGCGCATGAAATAGGGCAAAGCGGCGCAGGTCGGGCGAATTCCGCGTCAAGGCTGGGGCCGTAGACGCTGTCGAACGCGTCGCCGACATCGTCGTCGGCGCGCGGGGCCTGACGCTCCTCACCAGCCTGCTGGATGCCTTGCAGCAGGTCCATGTCCGCGCCGGCGCAGAAGCCGCGGCCGGCGCCCGTCAGCACGATCACGCGCACCGCCTTGTCCCCGGCCGCTTCGGCCATCGCCAGGCGGATGCCGGCAGCCATGCGATCGGTGTATGCGTTCAGCCGATCGGGCCGGTTCAGCGTGATGGTCGCGATGCGGTCTTTCACATCGTAGAGAATGTCGTGGGTAGCCGGCCATGCGGTCCTCCCGGTTCTTGTTGCCCATCATCCCACACTGTCGGTGCGCTTCAAGCTCGCCGCGCCAATGTTTCCGCCAGTTGCCGCAACTGCGGATCCTTCTTGCGGCGCAGGATATCGATCGCGGTGACGCCTTGGCTGTCCGGAAGGTCGCCGTGGGCGCCATCCATGGCGGACGACCACCGCGATGTGCTCGGCGCCGCTGTTCTTCTTCAACATATAGTGCAGCGCGGTCATGCCCTTGGAATCGACATAGTTCGGATTGGCGCCAAGCTTAAGCAACTCCTCGGCGGCGGCGAATTTGCTCCAGCTCACGGCGCGAGAAACGGCGTGGTGTCCTCGGCGACGTCTTCCAGGCGGGCGCCATGTTTCACCAGCAGGCGTATCGCCGCGATGTCGCTGCGGAAGGATGCGGCCCACAGCGCATGGTTCGGTCGGCGCCGCGCTTCAGGAGGAATTCGGCGAGCGGCAGGTTTCCGCCGCGGCCGATGGCGAACCACACCGGCGTGGCGGCCCAGGCACCTTCGGTGAAGGCCGGCGCGCTCGGGTCGTAGCCGTGCCGCAGCAGGATCTCGGCGGTCCGGATGCTGTCCCTTCTCCTGGCCCGTGGCTGGCTTTCGGCTGCAGCAGATGTGCAGCCAGTTGCGGCCGCGATCGTCGCGGACATCTGTCAGTCCGGGATTGTCGGCGAGCGCCTTGTCCAGCTCCGCGGCGCGGAAGCCTTGAACCAGCGCCAGCATTGCCGTGTTCGAGATCGCGCGCATGGCTTGAGCATATACCGGTCGCGTGGTCCGATGCGCAAACATCGGGAGGACGCCATGGACTATCGCACCATCCTGTTCGAGACGGTCGAGCCCGCCGTCGCGCAACTCACGCTGAACCGGCCCGACCGCCTGAACGCTTACACCAATCCGATGTGCGACGAGATCGTCGATGCGCTGCACAAATATCTCGACGATGACGGACTGCGCTGCCTGATCCTGACCGGTGCGGGCCGCGGCTTCTGCTCGGGCGGCGACGTCGGCGGCAGCCCGCGCGACGGCGAGCCGCCCGGCCCACATTTCCGCGGCAAGCAGATGGGGCACGGGATGGAGATGCGCGTCGGCATGCACCGCGTGATCGGCTTGCTGCATCGCATGGACAAGCCGGTAATCGCCGCGATCAACGGCGCGGCGGTCGCGGGTGGGTTGACGCTGGCACTGGCCTGCGACTTCCGATCGCGGCGGACACCGCCAGGCTGGGCGACACGTCCGGCAAATTCGCCCTGCTGCCCGATGAGGGCGGCGCATGGTTCTTTCCCCCGCGCCATGGGGCTGGATCGCGCGCTCAAGATGAGCCTGCTGCATGAGGTCTATCCGGCAGCGGAAGCGGCCCGAGCTGGGACTGGTGACCGAGGTCGTGCCGGCGGCGGCGCTGACCGAGCATGTCCGCGCCTTCGCGCGCGAGATCGCCAGGCGCGCGCCGCTGGCGGTGCGCCTGGCCAAGAACATGATGCGCAAGGGGCTGGATTCGTCGCTGGAAAATTCGCTCGACGACGCAGCGCTGTCGGTGATGATCGCCAATCCATCGCAGGACGTCCGCGAGGGCGTCAAGGCGTTCTCCGAAAGGCGCGAGCCGAAATTCGAAGGCCGCTAGTATCAGGGCGCGGCCGAAACATGGCCGGCGCTGATCCAGGCGACTGCGCTGGCGCGGCCGAGCGTTCCGAGTTGCATCGGCCCGACGGGCCCACCGGATATCCGCACCCGCGCCTCGTCCGGTTCGGTATTCGACGCGGTTGCGGTCAGGATGCCGCCGACAGCCGCGGGCATGAGCAGCGCGAACATGATTCCTGCGATCAGCCCCTTGCCTAAACCGGACACGACGGCACTCCTTGCTTGGTCTGTCGATGGGAACGGTGGGAACGCTTCTTGTTTCCCGTCGCCGGAACAAATTTCGCAAGCGGTCGCCGTCTACCGCTTCCGTGCCGGAAAGGCCGGAAGCGCTGTGCTGACGGGATTGTGCTCCGCCAACCGACATCCTGCTATCCTGCGAATCGCGGCCGGTGTATGGAGCCACGCCGGGGGACCCGTAGCTCAGTCGGATAGAGCAGCTGCCTTCTAAGCAGCAGGTCGCAGGTTCGAATCCTGCGGGTTCGCCAGATTGCCGCTGCCGGCAGGACAAAGGGGGCAGACCCGTGATGGATGTCGTCATTCTGCATGCACCCGTCGACGGGGCTTGGGCGCAACAAATCGAACTGGCCCTTCGATCTGCCGGATTTTCCGCTGGGCGATGGCCATATTCGAGCCAAGAAACGGAATCTGCCCTCAAGACAGTCGGATGCGCGCTCGTTCTCTTATCCGCCGATCCTCCGATGCCCACAGTACTGACCGGCGCGGCAGGCTTCGCGATGCGACGCGGCATAGCGATACCCGTGGAAAATCGGTGTCTCGAGCTTCGGTCCGGACGCTCGCTTCGGCACCTATCCGGGCTCGATTGACCTCGCGGATTGGAACGGAGATCGGCATCATCCGGCGTTCCGCGCATGGAGGCGCGTATCCGCGAATTGCTGGAGAGCGACCAGCACAATTTCCGGACGCTGGACACCCCGACAACCGCCGACGAGCCGGGGTTCGACCCGAGCGCGACATTTCCAAATGCGGCCCTTCCGGCCGGCGAACATCGTCCGCCTGACCCGGTCGCCGCACCGCTTCCGCTTGCCGGGATGCTCGCCTTGCGGCCCATGCGCTTGGATGTCGGCTTGGCCGTGCTGTCCGCATCGGCGGAGGAGCCATCGCCGGCAGTGTTTCTCGGCGTCGGATATCGGGGAAAGACCGGCCATGGGCGCAGCGCCGATGCCGAGCCTAGCGCGGACGCCAATCGCACCGCCCGCCCCCGCCTGTTGCAAGCCGGCAAGCTCGCGACGCCTGGCGCCCCTCCTGATTGCCGGCATCTGGGCGGCCGTGTGCCTCGGCCTCGTCTTCCGGTCGGAAATCGCCCTGATGCTCGCCGCGGCCGCCAAGCTTCTCAAACTCTCATCGGCCGCGCCGGCGCGCCGGAGCGAGGACGATACGACGGATGCCGTCGACGTCAGCGTCTTTGCGCCTATCCAACTGATCTCCGGCAGTGCGTTTCTCATCCAGGTGCTCCTGCATTCTTCCGAGACGGACGCCGAAGATCTCGGCGCCGCCGCAAACGCCATCGATCCGGATACGACGCGGCGCGGCGTCACCGCCCTCGATCTTGAGATCGGCCCATGGGCGAGACGCTCATGGTGTCGGTCGATTCCGCCGATCTCGAATTCATCGACCCGGCCGCCTTGCAACCGCCGTCTGGAGGGGCAAGACGATCGCCGTGCAGTTCCTGGTCCGGGCGCCCGTCGTCGTCGAGACACGAGTCGTGCAGGTCCGCGTGCGCGTGCTGCGCGCCATGGTCCCGATCGGGCCAGATCCGCTTCGCGGTGCGTGTCGCGACGCACGCCGTACCCGCGCGACAGCAGGCCGTTGGCGAAAGCGCCAACCGGTTCACACGAGCCTTCCTGTCCTATAGCTGGACGGACCAAGCGAAGTGCTTAAGCGCGCCCAAGCGCTGCGGCTGGCCCGGATCGAGGTGTTCCAGGACATCCTTTCGCAGCAGCCCGGCGAGGAATGGCGCGCGCGAATCTACGACGAGATCGACCGTTGCGACCTGTTTCCTGCTGTTCTGGTCGCAAGCGGCGGGAAAATCAGTATGGGTCGGCCGCGAGATCGACCGCGCGCTCGAGGTCCGGGAGCATCCGCGAAGGGCGTCCCCGAAATCGTTCCGGTCATTTTGGAAGGACCGCCGCCACCCGCCGCCGCCGGCCAAGCTTAGCCATCTGCACTTCAACGACCCGATCCTGTACCTGATCGCCGCGCAGCCGCCAGGTGGTGGATCGACACATTAGACCGGCCGGACCGGTTGCGGAATCGCGTGGCCGCCTAATGGCTCCACGGCACCTTGCGGTCGACGCGGAAATTGTCGCTGTAGGACTTGGCCTTGGGCGCCGGCCTGTGGGGCTCGAAGACCTGGAAGGGAATGGCGTTCTTTTCGGCGTAGGCGACCGCCTCCTCCTGGGTCTCGAATTCGAGGCTGACCTGCTGGCGCATGTCGCCCGAGGAGGTCCCAGCCCATCAGGGGATCCGGCTCCTTGGCCGTTTCCGGCTCGTATTCCAGCAGCCAGACATGGGTGCGGGCCTGCCGGACTGCATGGCGTTCCTCGCCGGCTGATAGATGCGCGCGCGCATGAAGGTCCCCTCGCCTGCTCTTACTCATCTACGTGGTCGGGGCGGCGGGATTCGAACTCGCGACCCTTAGCTCCCAAAGCTAATGCTCTACCAGGCTGAGCTACGCCCCGGACCGGACGCGTCAGATAGCTTAAAGCGGCAACGTCCGGCAAGCGGCGGAACAAGGAGCCGCTAATCCTCGTCGTGGAAGATCGCGGAGTGGACGCGGTCGCCCGGCTTGATACCGAGCTCGTAGGCGCGGCCGCCATTGATCTCCAGCCACCGCCCGCACCGGCTCGGCGGATGGAATGGGGTCGGTCGAATAGGGCGTGGCGTTGGGCTCGATCGACGACACGGTGCCGTCGGAGCGGATGAACACCATGTCGAGCGGCAGCACCGTATTCTTCATCCAGAAGGCGATTCGCTCGTTCTGGTGCAGGTCGAACAGCATGCCGGCATCGGGCGGCATCTCGCGGCGGAAACATAAGGCCGCGCTCCTGTGATACGTGATCGGCGGCGACTTCCACGCGGAAGGCCTGCGGACCAGCGGCGGTATCGATCCGGATGGTCTCGACCGGCAAGACGGAGGCACCTTGCGGCAGCTCGGCGCAGCAGGCCAGCAGCAGTGAAGCGACCAGTCCCAGGACCGCCTGACGCATTTCGCAATCCCCGAGCAAATGACAGTTCTATTTTGTCCAATCCTGCCGCATCGCGCGCTGAAGCGCAAAGAGGCCGAATTGGGGAACCCAGTGGCCGACGGCCCGGTAGTCGCCCCGCCACCAACTCGGGTGGTGAAGGTTCATCTCGATATGGTCGAGGGCAAGGCCCAGAAGCGCGTCGCTGGAAGCAGCTTTGGCGATGGCGAGCAAAGCCCAGCCGCGACTGAAATTGAGGGCAAAATGGTGCGCCTTGCGCGGCGCGATGATGGGCTGGAGCGCTTTGAGCCGGGTGCCGGCCTTGTCCATGATCGCGGCGGCATCGGCCGCGCCGCTGCGCAGCAGCAATCGCAGAACATCGGTGTAACGGCCATGAAGTCAGGCCAGCCGGCCTCGTCGGCCTCGGCGGCAGGCGGCCCAGCAGCGGGGCGAGGCGGCCGGCGGCGTCACGCACGATCTCCGTCAGATCGGTCCGGTTCTCGATCTCCGCGTAATCGAGCAGGTTGATCAGGCCCCAGCAGGGATTGGCGTATTCGCGGGCGAAGGGATCGGTCAGGCGGCCCCGGTAATTCGCGGTCAGCGAGGCGGCGACGTCGCGGGCGATATAGGTCAGCCTGGTCGAGCCGGTGACCAGGCGGTCTTCCAGGCTGAGGCGCAGGAACCAGGCGCGGCCGTAAGGCATCTCGAATTGCGGTCGCGCCGCGAGATCGGCCGCTTCCAAGGCGAGTTTGGCCGGCATCAGAACGCCATCGACGATGCCCGTCATATTGCCCGTCGCCGGTCAGGCCGCGATAGCGAGCAGCGCCCAGACCGCGTGGCAGGCCGAGTGCCAGTCGATGCAGCCATGGAAAGCGGGGATGGGCGGTGTCGTGGCGCTGCACATGCCGCGCGGGAACCTGCGCCAGCAGCGCCGCCCAATGCGGCGCTTCGGAGCGGAACGCGCGGAAACGCGCCGCGACGTCGGACATGGACTGTACCCGCTTGCCGGTTGCGGCCTAAGGATCGACGACTGTGACCTCGGCCGCAAGCTCGCCCTTTGGGCCTTCCCCTGTGCGGACCCGCACCCCGCTGGCCCTGGCGCAGCTCGCGGATATTCGAGCGGCGCAGCGTTTCCATGTGGACGAAGACGTCCGCGTGCCGGGACCGCGCGACACGAAGCCGTAGCCCTTGCCGCGGTTGAACCATTTGACGTGGCATCGAACGGCTCGCCGGTCGGCTCGGCCGTGTAGCGTGGCATGCGCGGCTCCGCTTGCGGCATCACCTGGGCCGTCGAATTGTCGAGCGAGATCAGGCGGCGTGCCTGGAGCCCGCGCGGACCCTGGACCGCCTCGCAGACCACGCGGGCACCTTCATAGGCGGTCCGGAAGCCCGATTGTCGCACGCAGGTCTGGTGCAGCAGGATGTCGCCCTCCAGGCCGCTCAGCGGGCGTGATGAACCCATAACCCTTGTGGAGATCGAACCATTTGATCTGCCCGATCACTTCGAGAGGAGGACCTTCCGGTGGTCCGACCGTTTGCTGCCGCCAATGCCATGTGATGCCCCGTGAAAAGCCGACAAGGCTGCGGTAAACACATCCGCAACCGTGGTGTACTTCACACGGCTGCAACTTGGCCGCCTACCCCCCTGTTTGAGGGATGCGACCGCAGACCTTTTGCGGTTGCCGATGTGGAGAACACAGCATGGATTTCGCCGGGCGCTATCTGATTGCTGCGCCGCCGCAGAAGGTCTGGGATGCCGTTCTGGATCCGGAGGTGCTGAAAGCCTGCATTCCGGGCTGCGAGCAGCTCGAACGCAGCAGCCCGACGAATATGTGGCCACCGCCAAGCTCAAGATCGGACCGATAAGCGCTACCTTCAAAGGGAAAGTGACGCTAAGCGACCTCAACCCGCCACATAGTTGCAGGTTGAGCGGCGAGGGCCAGGGCGGGGTCGCGGGCTTCGCCAAGGGTGCCGCCAACGTCGCGCTGACGCCGGAAGGCGCCGCGACGATGCTCAGCTACACCGCCACGGCGAATGTCGGCGGCAAGCTGGCGCAAATCGGCCAGCGGCTGGTCGACGGCGCGGCAAAGCAGATCGCCGACGACTTCTTCAAGCGCTTCAGTGCCCTTGTGGGACCGGAACTGCCGCCCGATCCGACGACCGCAGACATAAGTCGCAACCCTGCATCCGCCGCATGCCACCGCCGAGATCGTGGCGGAGGCGCCGCCGCCCCGCACCGGGCTTTCCCCGGCGGTCTGGGTGACCGGGCTTATCGCCGTGATCGCGGTTTTGCTGCTGGCTTTCGGGCTGCGGGCTTAGGCGCGGGCTTTTCGGCCGGTTTGCGGAACAGCGATTCGAGGTCGGGAAGATCCGGCGACGGCGCGGCCTGCGCTCGCTCAGCAATTCGCCGCCGATCGCCCAATTGTCGCGCTCGTGTTCCACGATCAGAACCTGGGTCTGTACCGTGTCGATCTCGAAGATGTCGCTGACCGCGGCTGTGATCGCCTGCGCGAGCCGGCGGCGCCTTTCGAGCGAGCGGCCCTTGGCGATATGCGCGATGACGAAAGGCATGGGAATCTCCCTCTGGCCGCGCGACCATAGCAGCGCTTGACGCGCTGGGCCGGTCGCCCGAGACTTCCGGCTCACACGTTCCATCGAGGCGCCTTGGATGAGCGTTGTGTCAATGACCGTGAACGGCAAGCCGATTTTTTGGCCGAACACCGAGGGCCGCACATTGCCGATCTATTTCCGGTGCGTTACGGCCAGACATGCGACGGCGGAGACGGCATGAGCGGTTCCAAGGCCGACGTTCTGAACACCGCGTCGCAATGGGTGCTTGAAGGGCGCAAGGTCGCGCTCGGCACGGTGGTACGGACCTGGGGCTCGGCGCCGCGCCAGGCGGGAAGCCAGATCGTGGTGCGTGACGACGGCGCTTTCGTCGGCTCGGTGTCCGGCGGTTGCATCGAAGGCGCGGTGATCGCGGAAGCGGTCGCCGCCATGGAAGACGGCAAGGTACGCAACCTGGAATTCGGCGTCAGCGACGAGACCGCGTGGTCGGTGGGCCTGGCCTGCGGCGGCCGCATCGAAGTGTTCATCGAACCCGTGCAGTAGGGCACGCGGCCTTCGCCTGCCGGAGGTGCCATGAAGTTCGAAACGCTGAACGCCATCAACGCCGCGCGGCGCGCCGGGCGTGCGATCGTGCGCGCCACCGATCTGGCGACCGGCGAGGATCGTCTCATCGATCCGGCGACCGGCATCTCGCCGCTCGGCGAGGCGGCGGCGGGTGCGGCGCGCGCCGACACGTCCGGGCCGGCGCAGATCGAAGGGCGAAACTGGTTCCTCTCGGTGTTCAATCCGCCGCTCGACCTCGTCATCGTCGGTGCGGTGCACATCGCGCAGCCGCTGGTCGCGATGGCGCGCGAGGCCGGCTACGCCGTGCGCATCGTCGACCCGCGCACGGCCTTCGCGACGCCGGCGCGCTTTCCGGGCGTCCGCATCTCGCACGCATGGCCGGACGAGGCGCTGGCCATGGAGCCGCTGGGGCCGCGCTCGGCCATCGTGTTCCTCAGCCACGATCCCAAGATCGACGATCCGGGGCTGGTCGCGGCGCTCAGGTCCGACTGCTTCTACATCGGCACGCTGGGCTCGTTGAAAACCCAGGCGGCGCGGCAGGCGCGGATGCGGCGCGAAGGCTTCGGCGATAACGAGCTCGCCCGCATCCACGGCCCTGTCGGCCTCGACATCGGCGCCCGTTCCCCGGCCGAGATCGCGGTGTCGATCCTGGCCGAGATGACGTTGGTGCTGCGAGGTGCAAAAGCGGGCGTAACATCGCCCGGTCGCCCCGCGGTGCCCTAATCGTGCTCCGGCGGCGTGCGATCGTCGCCGCGGTGATGCCAGCGGCCGCCGCCGTGGAAATGCGGCTTCATTTCATCTTCGGTCAGCGTGCCGTCATGGTCGCGGTCGAGATGGTCGAACAGTTTCAGCGGCGGCGCGGCGAATTCGGCCATGGTCAGCTTGCCGTCGCCGTCCTTGTCGAGGCGCTTGAACATCTTGTCGTTCATTTCGCGGTAGTGCGCGGCAAGGTCGGCGGTGAACTGCGCCAGGCTCATCGTGGGACCGCCGCCGGTCGCGGCGCTGAAATGCTTGCTCATCATCGTGTCGAACTCGGCGCGGGTGACGGTGCCGTCGCGGCTGAGATCGCTGTCGTGGCAGAAGGCAGCACGGCCGAAGCCGCCCGGCCCGTGTCCGCCGAAGCCGTGTCCACCGAACCCATGGCCGCCGCGCCCGCGGTCGCCGAAGCCCCAATGGCCATGACCGTGGTGCTCATCCGGCGGCGGGGCATTGCCCGCCGGCGGTGCGTCGCCGGCGTCGCGGAAATCGGCGTGGCGGATCGGATTGCACGTCACGGTGCCGGTGCCCTCACGATCCATCATCTGGAAATGCGCCCGCTGCGGCGCGGTGAATTCGTCGAGCGACAGGCGGCCGTCGCCGTTCCAGTCGGCGCGGCGGAACATTTCGGCGGCATGCTTCTCGAAATCGCCCTGGTGGATGGCGGCGAACTGATCCTCGGTCATGGCGGCGGCGCCATGAGTGATGGCGGCGAAACGCGAGCCCAGCACGTTGTTGTATTCGGCGCGGGTGACCTTTCCATCGTGGTTGGCGTCATATTCCTCAAGCAGACGCTCGCTGAGCCGGCTGCGATGCACCAGGCCCTGCATCGGCCCGTCGGGCGGCGGGCGGCCCGTCCATATGGGCAATGGCGATCCCCGAGCCCCCGATGATCACGGCCGCGCCCAGCAACAGTGCAATCCTGGTGTTCTTGGTCATGAATGCCTCCTCGTCGTCGGCAGCAGCAGACATGGCTTCGGTCGCGGAACTATGCCGGAACAAAACGTGATCGTCGCAAAGTGTGCGAAAGGCGTTCGGCCGTAAACTTTGTCGCAAATAGCTTTGCAGCGGAGCCCACGAAAGCCCAGATTGCGGCCAATGATCAAGGAAGAAACAAAGCCCCACGTCCTCCTGGTCGAGGATGCGCGGGATATCCGGGAGCCTTTGGCGCGCTATCTGCGCGAACAGGGCTATCGCGCCACGACCGCTGCCGACGCGGTGGCGGCCCGCAAGGTGATGAAAGGCTCGGCGATCGACCTGGTCGTGCTCGACATCATGATGCCGGGCGAAGACGGGCTGTCGCTCTGCCGATCCATCCGAGAGACCTCGCAGATCCCGGTCATCCTGTTGACCGCGCGTGGCGAGGAAGTCGACCGCATCATCGGCCTGGAGATGGGCGCGGACGACTATATCGCCAAGCCGTTCAGCCCGCGCGAGCTGATCGCCCGCATCGCGGCGGTGCTGCGCCGGACCCAGGCGCTGCCGCCGCGGCAGAAACCGCCTTCCGCCGAGCGGATCCGGTTCGGCGACTGGACGCTCGATACCGGCCAGCGCGAATTGATCGGCACGGACGGCGTGGCGCTGCCGCTGTCGTCGGGCGAATTCCGCCTGCTCAGCGCCCTGCTCGAGCGGCCGAAGATCGCGCTCACCCGCAACCAGCTGCTCGACCTCACCAAGGGTCGCGACGCCGACCTGTTCGACCGCTCGATCGACAACCATGTCAGCCGCCTGCGCAAAAAGATCGAGCCGGACCCCAAGAATCCGCGCTATATCAAGACGGTGTGGGGCGGCGGGTACATTTTCGCCATGGATCCGGAACTGCAATGAGGCTCTGGCCGCGCACGCTCGGCATGCAGCTCATCGCCGTCACGGCGACCGCGGTGATGCTCTCCAATCTCGCCGTCGCGCTCTATTTCCAGCTCGGCAATGAGCGGCTGAGCGAGGCCGACCTCAACGAACGCTCCATCGACCGCGCCGCTTCGATGTCGACCCTGCTCGCTGCCGTGCCCGCCCGCGCGCGCGACGATGCCGCCAAGGCGATGAGTTCCGGCGTCTGGCGCTTCCAGCTGATCCGCGGCAAGCCGGTCCAGCGCAGCATGACGGATGAGGAAGGCCGCCTCGCCGCGCGCCTGCGCAACGCGCTGCCCGACGACAAGGCCGCCCAGCCGATCTCCGTGAAGCTGCTCGACAGCGTCAGCCCGCCGCCGGACGGGCGCGCCAGGCCGCATCGTCCGCCGGGATCGGCGATCCAGTTCACGCTGCCGGTCGTGCGCGGCACGCAATTGAGCGCCACTTTCTATCGCCCGGCGCCGCCGGCCTGGCCGACCGAAGTCACCGTCGCCGCCGTCATGGCGATCGTCGTGGCGTCGGCCGCCGCGGCCTACATCTCGCGCCGCGTCGCCCGTCCCCTGTCGGCGCTCGCCGCCGCGGCAACGGTCGCGGCGCGCGGCGGCACCGCGCCGCCGGTGCCGGAAGAAGGTCCGGACGACGTGCGCAACGCGGCGATCGCGTTCAATGCCATGACCAACCGAGTCACGCGGACCCTGGACAGCCAAAGACAGCTTCTCTCGGCGGTAGGGCACGACCTGCGCACCCCGCTCACCGCCATGCGCATCAACCTGGAATTCGTCGAGGACCGGGAACTGCGCGAGCGCCTTGGCGGCAATCTCAACGAGCTGCAAGCACTGACGGAATCGGTGCTGTCGGCGGCGCGCGGCGCGGGCGGCGAAACCAAGCGCAATATCGACCTTTCGGCACTGGTCGAAAGCCTGTGCGCCGATCTCGACGATCTGGGCGAGCCGGTCACCTGGCACGCGCACAAGCCCGCGCCGCTGGCCTGCCGTCCGGACGAGATAAGGCGGGCCGTGCGCAACCTCGTGGAAAACGCGGTCGCCTATGGCCGCAGAGCCGAGGTCCAGATCCAGGAGACGCCCGCGGCCTACGAGATCCTGGTGGAGGACGAAGGCCCCGGCATTCCCGATTCCGAGCAGGGTCGCGTGTTCGAGCCCTTCGTGCGGCTGGAGAGTTCGCGCAACAGCGAGACCGGCGGCACCGGCCTTGGCCTCACCCTCGTCAAGGCCATCGCACAAGGCCATGGCGGCGGCGTGACGCTGGAGAACCGCAGCGAGGGCGGGCTGCGCGCCCGCCTCAGTTTGCCGCGACCGGCGCTGGCGGCGTAAAACCTCAAACATGGAATTCGACAGCGTTGCGATTGCGAACGCGCTGGGCGCGATTCTGGCGCATGGCGTGCGCGCCGGCGGCAAGCGGCTCAAAAAAGGGCGCATACTCTCGCAGGACGATCTCGCCGCCATCGCGGCCGCGGGGCTCGATACGGTCGCGGTCGCGCGGCTGGAGACGGACGACATCGGCGAGGACCCTGCCGCGACGCGGGTTGCCGCGCTGTGCGGCGGGGCCGCGGTACGCACCGGTGCCGCGTTCACCGGGCGGGTCAATCTCCATGCGCTGTGCGACGGCGTGGTGCTGGTCGACGCGGCGGCGATCGATGCCGTCAACGCCATCGACGAGGCGGTGACTGTCGCGACGCTGCCGCCCTTCGCCCGTGTCGCCAAGGGGCAGATGCTGGCGACGATCAAGATCATCCCCTTCGCCGCACCGCGCGCCGCGGTCGAGGCCGCCGAACGGGTGCTGCGTGGCGCCGGACCGCCGGTGCTTGTGCAGCCCTTCCTGCCGCATCGCGCAGCCCTGATCTCGACCGTCCTGCCCGGCACCAGGCCGTCCCTGCTGGACAAGAACCGCACGGCGGTGGCGGACCGGCTGACGGCGCTGGGCTCGACCCTGGTGCTGGAGCGCCGGGTGGCGCACGAGACGGGCGCGCTGGCCGCCGCCATCGCCGAGGCGGCGGCCGCCGGTGCCGATCCCATCCTGGTGTTCGGGGCCAGTGCCATCACCGACCGCCGCGACGTCATCCCGGGCGCCATCACGCAGGCGGGCGGCACCGTCGTCCATTTCGGCATGCCGGTCGATCCGGGCAACTTGCTGCTGCTAGGAACATTGGCCGGGCGGACCATCGTCGGGCTGCCGAGCTGCGCCCGCTCGCCCAAGCTCAACGGTTTCGATTTCGTGCTGTGGCGGCTTTTAGCCGATTTGCCGGTGGGACGGCAGGAGCTGTCGGCGATGGGGGTCGGCGGCCTGCTGACCGAGATCCCGACAAGGCCGCAGCCGCGCGACGAGCATCCGCGCGCGGTGCCCCGCCGGCCGCGGATCGGTGCCATCGTGCTCGCGGCAGGCCTGTCGTCGCGGATGGGCTCGAACAAGCTGCTGGTGCCTGTCAACGGCAAACCACTGGTCCGGCATGTGGTGGAGGCGGCGCTGGGCAGCGGTGCCGAAGCGGTGGTGGTCGTCACCGGGCGGGACGGCGCCGGCGTTCGCCAGGCGGTGGCCCCCTCTTCTCCCCTCTTCGTCGATAATCCTGATTTTTCAAAAGGCTTGAGCACGTCCTTGAAGTGCGGCCTGAAGCACCTTCCAGCCGATTGCGACGGCGCGATTGTCCTGCTGGGCGACATGCCGGGCGTGACCTCGGTATTGCTCGACAAGCTGATCGCAGCCTTCGATCCGGAGGAGGATCGCGCCGTCTGCGTCGCGACCCGCCATGGCCGCCGCGGCAATCCGGTCTTGTGGGCACGGCGGTTTTTCCCGGAAATCCTGGCTCTCGATGGCGATGTTGGCGCCCGTCATCTAATCGGTCAGTATGGCGATCTGGTCTGTGAGGTGGAGGCGGACGACGACGGCCCGCTCACCGACATCGATACGCCTGACGCATTGCGGGCGTATCTGGAGACGGCAGACGAAGGCCGGAAGACATGAGCGACCCCCTCTACAAGAAAGAATTGCTGCGGTTGGCCGCCGACGCTACGGGCTCGGGGCGGCTGGCGGTGCCCTGCGGCACCGGTGCGGCGTTCAACCCAGCCTGCGGCGACAAGGTGACGATGGACGTGGCCCTTTCGGAGGGGCGGATCGCCGCCGTTGCCCACGACACCAAGGCCTGCGTGCTGACCCAGGCGTCGGCCGCGATCCTGGCGAGCGGCGCCGCCGGCATGAACCGCGAGGACGTCGCCCTGCTCCACGCCGCCGTCAGCCGGATGCTCGCCGGCGGCGACGTGCCCAAGGCGCCGTTCGAGACCTATGCGGTGTTCGACGGCGTTACCGACCACGTCCCCCGCCACAAATGCGTGCTGCTGCCGATCGAGGCGGTCCTGGCGGCGCTGGACGGCGCCTAGACCTGCGCGAAGCGCGCCGCCAGCGGGCCGAGATGCAGAGTCTCGCCGCGGTCGAGGGAGTTGCCGCAGCCCAGGCCCAGGACCGCGCCGGATGCGACGAGCGGATGCGTGAACGTCGTGTCGTCGCGGCTCATGTTGAAGACGCATAGGACGCGCTCGTTCCCGTGCTCCCGAAGAAAGGCCAGGACGGGCCTTTCGGCATCGAGGAAGACGAGATCGCCCAGCCGCAGTGCGGCGTTGGCCTTGCGCCCCGCCAGGAAGTGCCGTGCGAATTCGAGCGGGGAGTCGAGCTTGCCCTCCTGCTCGGAGACGGCGAGCGCCCGGTGCGCCGGACCCAGCGGCAGCCAGGGCGTGCCGGTCGAGAAGCCGAGATTCTTCGCGCCGGCGTCCCACGGCATCGGCGTACGGCAGCCGTCGCGGCCCTTGGCGATAGGATAGTAGAGATCGCCGACCGGATCCTTGAGCTGGTCACGCCGCAGATCCACCTCGGGCAAGCCGAGTTCCTCGCCTTGATAGATCAGCGTCGTGCCGCGCAGCGAACACAGCAGCGCGAACAGCAGCTTGGCGAGCGCGGCGTCGCCCTCGGGCGCGCCGCCGAAGCGCGTCACCGTGCGCGTAACGTCGTGGTTGGAGAACGAGATGCAGGGCCAGTGCCCGGGATGGCCGTTCAGGCCCTCGAAATGCCTGCGGATATAGCTCGGCGCCAGCCGGCTCGCGACCAGCAGCGCGAAGGTATAACCCGCGTGCAGGCCCTCGTCAGGCGCTAGATAGGCGCCGGAGCGCTCGAACTCCTCGGAGAACTCGCCGAACACGAAGCGGTCGTCAAAGCGCTCGACGGTGCGTCGGATGAGGTCGAGCTCGGCGCGGTTCCCGACCAGGTTGGAGTCGTGCAGGTGCCGCTGCATGTTGGCGGCGTGCGACCATTCATAGGCGCCGCGCTCGGCAGGCGGGATGGCGGGATTGTCGGCCAGCGTCGCGTCGTGGAGATAGGCGTTGGCAACGTCGAGACGGAATCCGTCGACGCCCCGCGCCAGCCAGGTTTCGAGCACGGCGAGGCAAGCCCGTTTGGCGTCGGCATTGGTCCAGTTGATCTTGGGCTGCTGGCGCAGGAATTTGTGGTGGTAGTATTGCCGCCGCGCCGGCTGGTAGGCCCAGCCTGGCCCGCCGAACACGGCGAGCCAGTTGTTCGGCACCGTGCCGTCGTCCTTCGGATCGGCCCAGACGAACCAGTCTTGCTTTGCACCCGCCGCATCCAGGCTCTCGCGGAACCAGGCGTGCTCGTCGGAGCAGTGGCAGAGCACTTCGTCGAGAATGACCTTCAGGCCCCTGGCGTGCGCCGCCGCCAGCAACGCGTCGAAATCCGCCAGCGTGCCGTAGTCGGGATGCACGCCGTCATAATCCGAAACATCGTAGCCCCAGTCGCGGTTGGGCGAGGGATGCACCGGCGACAGCCAGATCGCATCGACGCCGAGCCGGGCGATGTAGTCGAGCTTGGAGATCAGCCCGGCGAAATCGCCCTGCCCGTCACCGTCGGAGTCGCAGAAGCTGCGGATATAGACCTGATAGACGACGGCGCCGCGCCACCACGGGGCCGCCGCCACGCTCCTAGACCTCGCTCGCGCTCTGGATCACCTTGCTCACCAAGCCGTAGGCCTTGGCGTCTTCGGCGCCGATCCAGAAATTGCGTTCGGTGTCGCGCACGACCTTTTCGTAGGGCTGGCCGGTCTCCGATGCGATCTCGCGGATCAGGCGCTCGCGCATCTTGAGGATCTCCTCCGCCTCGATCGAGATGTCCGACGCCTGACCGCGCACGCCGCCCAGCGGCTGGTGCAGCAGGAAACGCGTGAACGGCAGGCAGAAGCGGTTCTCCTTCTTGGCGCCGAGGAAGATGTGCGCGCCGGCGCTGGCCACCCAGCCGGTGCCGATCATCTTCACGCGCGGGCCGACGAAGCGGATCATGTCGTGGATGGTGTCGCCCGACTCCACATGGCCGCCCGGCGAATTGACCACCACGCGGATGTCGCCGTCGCCTTCGGCGGCATAGGCCAGAAGCTGCGCGGTGACGCGCTCGGCCATCTTCATGTCGACTTCGCCGAAGATCAGCACCGTGCGCGACTTGAACAGCGCATTCTGGACCGGCGAGGATTGCGGGTCGGGGGCTTTCTTGTCGGACTTGTCGTCGTCGTCGTCTTCGTCAAAGAGGCGCAAAGCTTGTACTCCTGAAAACAGGTTGAATCGTCCGGCCGCCATTGTATCCGGCCCGAGCTCTAGGGCGAAAGCGAATACAATGCATTAACAGCCGCACTCAGCGTGGGGCCAATTTCGCCGTGCAGCGCGAGATTGGCATAAGGTTCTTGATCCGTGGGCTCGCGGTTGAGGATCACATAGGCGGCGCCGTTGCGCTTTGCCAGCAGCGGGAACCCGGCAGCGGGATAAACCACCAGCGACGAGCCGATGGCGAGCATCAGGTCGCAATCCAGCGCGGCGCGGCGCGCCCGGTCCATCTCCGCCTCCGGCATCGCCTGGCCGAACGAGATGGTGGCGGTCTTGACGATACCGCCGCAGAATTTGCAGTCCGGCGGCTCGCCCAACCGTTCGAAATGGACCTGGATGTCGCGGATTTCCATCCCGGCGCCGCAGGTCAGGCATTTGGCGGTGCGGGTGTTGCCGTGCAGCTCGATCACGCGATCCTCAGGCACGCCGGATTCCTGGTGCAGCCGGTCGATGTTCTGGGTGATGACATGGCTGACCTTGCCGCGGCGCACCAGCTCGGCGACCGCGTAGTGGCCGGCATTCGGCTTCACCGCATTCCAGGTCTCCTCCATCTCGAAGCGACGCTTCCAGCTCTCGCGCCGGGCCTCCTCGGAGGCGACGAAGGTATCGAAATCGATCGGCATCATCCTGGTCCAGATGCCCCCAGGCGAACGAAAGTCGGGAATGCCGGATTCGGTCGAGATGCCGGCGCCGGTGAACACGACGGCACGGCGCGCTGCGCGCAACAGCGCTGCCAGTTCCTCTGCGCCCTCGTCCGGTCTCATCTCAGTGCTCGGCGCCGGCGCAGTCGGCCTTGAGCCATTTTCCGTCGATCTGGTTGGTCATCGCCATGCCGTTGGTCTGGATGCTGACGGTGGCGGTGTAGTGGGTGTCGCTGTCATAGGTCGAGGAGAAATGGCCGGTGGCGTTGAGTTGGCCGGTGCAGACCATGTCGGCCGAGTAGGCGTGGCCGTCGATATGGATGTTCTGATAGGTGCAGCTCGGGTTGCGTTCGCCTGCCGGGCTGTCGGAGTTCACCTGCGCCGCCGTCATGCAATAGGTGGCGGTATGGGTCTGCGGCGCCATACCCTGCATGCCCGGCATGGTCACGGTGGTGGTCGACGACCACAGGCCGACCTTGCCGTGGGCCGCGAGCGCGGCGGCCGGAACCAGGCAGACGGCGGCGGCAGCGAACAGGATATTTCTCACGAGCGATTCCTCCTTGGCGGGTTGCGGAAGTTTCGCATACCCCCCGGCCCGCTTGGAAGCGAGCCCCTTGCCTGTCCCGCGCCGCTGCGTGACATGATGGTGCCGTGAACACCGACACCCCACCCGCCGCGGCACTGGCCTTGTTCCGCGAAGCGCAGAGCGCGTTGGCCGCTTCGGAACCCGTGGCTTCCGGCGAGATCCTGCGCCGCGTCCTCGCCCTGGCACCGAATTTCGTCGCGGCCCGGCAGCACTACGCCAGCCTGCTGCTGCACAACCTGAACGATCCCGCCGGCGCGATCGAGCAGATCGAGCTGTTGCTGCGGACGGACCCGGACAACACCGGCTACCGGACCTTCCGCGCCGCCGTGGCCGGGCGGATCGGCGATTACGAGGGCGCGCTGTCCGGCTATGCGCAGGTGGTCGCATCGGCGCCGGGCGATGCCGGCGCCTGGCTGCGCTACGGCCATGCGCTGAAGACCGCCGGCCGCGCGGACGAAGCCGTCGCGGCGTATCGCAAGAGCCTGTCCCTGCGCCCCGGCGGCGAAGCGTGGTGGAGCCTGGCGGACCTCAAGACGACGCGGTTCACATCCGGCGACATCGCAGCGATGCGGCGCCTGGCGCAGCATGGCGGCCTGCCGATCCACGAGCGCGCGCCGCTGCATTTCGCGCTGGGCAAGGCGCTGGAAGGCCAGGGCGCGTGCGCAGCGGCGTTCCTGCAATACGATCTGGGCAATACGCTGAAGCGCGCGATGCACAAATACGATGCGGCAGACTTCACCGCTTTGGTGGCGCGGGCGCGGGCGCTGTTCACCGTCCCGTTCTTCGCGGAGCGCGGCGGCGGCTGCGAAGCGACCGATCCCATCTTCGTCGTCGGACTGCCTCGTTCCGGCTCGACGCTGGTCGAGCAGATCCTCGCGAGCCATTCGGCCATCGAGGGCACGGCGGAATTGCCGGACCTGATCGCGGTCGCGCGCCGGGCGGTGGCGCCGGGCGGCGATGCCAGGAGCTATCCCAGCGCGCTGGCGCAACTCGATGCGGAGCAGCGGCGCGGCCTCGGCGAACACTACATCGCACGCACCCGCATCTATCGCCGCCAGGGCCGTGCGTTCTTCATCGACAAGATGCCCGAGAACTTCGTTCACACCGGCCTGATCCAGCTCATCCTGCCCAACGCCCGGATCGTCGACGTAAGGCGGCATCCGCTGGCGTGCGGCCTGTCGGCATTCAAGCAGAATTTCGCGGTCGGACAGGTGTTCTCCTATGCGCTTGCCGGACATCGGCCGCTATTACGCCGATTATGTGAGCCTGATGGCGCATTTCGATGCCGTGCTGCCGGGCCGCGTGCATCGCGTCGTCTATGAAGCCCTGGTCACCGACCCGGAGGCCGAAATCCGACGCCTGCTCGCCTATTGCGGCCTGCCGTTCGAGGATGCCTGCCTGCGCTTTCACGAGAACCGCCGCGCGGTGCGCACGGCAAGCTCCGAACAGGTCCGCCGCCCGATCTTCACCGACGGGCTGGAAGGCTGGCGCGCCTTCGAGCCCTGGCTGGACCCGCTGAAAGCCGCGCTCGGACCGGGCCTGGCCGATTTGTAAGTCCGGCGGCGTGTCCGGCGCTAGGCGGCGGCGCGGCGCTGTTCGATCAGGGCCTGCACGATGGGATGGAAATGGCCGCGATAGCGGTCCTGCACCACGGCCAGCATCCAGTCGGTTTCGGTGAGGCGCCGGCGGCAATCGGGCGCGCCGCAGGTGCAGTCCTCCGCGTCGACCGTATATTCGGCCTCCTCGAAATTCCAGGTGCCCTGGTCGAGCGTGACCTCCTCGCCGGCAGCGATGTCGCGGCGGGCAACCAGCGTCACCTCGTCGGCCAGCCAGGCATTGGCGTCGCAGGAGTGGTTGAGATTCTCGTCCAGGCTCTCCGCCGTGTCGCTCGACGGGATGCCGAGGAACGTGTCGTCGCCGACCATCCAGATCGAGCGGACGCGATATTCTTCCGTCTCCGACTGCCGGCGCGAGACCGCCTCGCCGCCGAACTCCATGAGCTTTTCGCCCCGGGCGATCGGCGCCGCGGCGAGGACGCCGTCATAGTGGATCTTCGATTCGCCGGGAACGAGCTTGGGGCTGACCCAGGTGCGCAGGAGATAAGTTCTCATGCGCCATGCAAATCTGATTCTGGCCAGCGCTGTAAACCGGTCATCGCTCGGCGGCATCCGTCCCCGTCATATGCCCTCGCCGATGTCGAGAAAATCGGCGGTCGTCAGGCGCGGCGGCGTCTCGACGGCTTGCGCCGCGATGCGGCGGACCAGGCGGTCGATCTGCAGGGTGATTTCGGGAACGGCCGTGATCTCCCACCATGCCGGCCGGGTCAGCGGCCCGAGGGCGAAGAGCCAGTCCGAAGGCCGGCCGGACGAATCGAACACCGCACAGTCCCGGGTCTCGACGCCGATGCCCAGCGCGTCGGGGACGACGACGCCGCGATCGCGCAGATCGGCGACGAGCGGTATCGCGATCTTGTCGAAATCGCCGCCGGGACCGGTGCAGTTGATCACCCGGTTGACCGCCAACAGGCGCGTGCCGCCGCCGCGCGCCGCCACGATCACATCGAGATGGGACGTCGCCTCGCGATAGCCGGCGATGCGTCCGGCGGCGATCTCAAGTCGATCTTCGCCCAGCAGCTTCTCGAGCGCGGCCGAAACACGCGGCGCCATGCGATGGCGGTGGATGTCCCAGCGTGCCCGCAGATGACGCAGGAACTGCCGCCGCTGTGCGCCGTCCCAGCCGCTCCACACGCCCGGAACCGCAGGCCGCGCGGCGTCGAACACACGCTGCCACGGCACGCCCCGCCGCCGCGGCCTTCGCGGCTTCGTCCCCGCAGGAGGCGCAACAGCGCTGCCGGCGAGGCGGGACTCCGGCCGTTGAGAAATTCGCGCCACGCACCGCCGCGCCGGTGCGTGCGCGGCAGCAATCCGTGTCGCGATACGGCAATCATCGGCCCGCGATGGCCGCCGCGGGCCAGGCGCAGCACCACGTCGACCATGGTGAGTCCCGTGCCGATCAGCAGCAGCGTTTCGTCGGATCCGACATCCTCCAGCGCGTCGGCCGCCCAGGGATCCGGCACGAAATAGCCGGTATCGTAGAGCCAGCGGTCCGGACCGCCCGGCGGCCGCGGCGGCAGATTGCCCATCGCCAGCACAACGATGTCGGCTTCGACCTCGCGCCCGTCGGTCAGCAGCAGCCCGCGGCGCGGTTGCGGCAAGGCGCGCACGGCTTCGCCGCGCATGATTTGCAGTCCGCTCCATCCCCTGGCGGTCAGGACTTCCGCAAGGCGCTCGCGCATATATTCGCCGAACAGATAGCGCGGTGCGAAGGCGGCCGCGATATCGGATTCGCTTTCCGCCAGCGCGTCCGCCATCTCGGCCGACCGGCCCTGCAGCCATTGCGCAAAGCGGGGCGCCAGGCCCGGCTCCATGCGCGAAACGGGCACGTTGAGCAGATGTTCCGGAGCGCAAGCGCCATAAGCGATCCCCTGCCCCAGCCTGCGGCCCGGCTCGACGATGACGATGCGCCAGTCGGGCTGCGCGCGATGCAGCTTCATGCCGAACAGGGCACCGCTGAAGCCGCCGCCGACGATCGCAACGCTTTTGGATGTCGGTGGCATGCCGGTGTCGATCAGTGCTCGTCGTTCGTTGGCGCGGCCCTCACGCGGTCACGGCCCATTTCATCATGGAGCCGCCGCACGGCGCCGCTGGCCGTGTACTCGAACAGACAGGGTATGTGAGCATGCACGAAACAGGCAAGCGGGCGCCGAACAGTCGCAGCGAGAAAGAGAACGCCGTGGACTGGTGTTCGAGATGGGTCACCGCGCTCGGCCCGAGCGAGCGGCCGAACTCGACATTGCAGCGCGCCTACGCCCGGACGCTCGATTTTTCGGCAAGGGCTACCAGGCGGTGGACTGGTACGAGAGCCTATCGGCCGGACGGGCGGTGCCGGCGAGGAAATCGATCGGCTACATGCGTGCGGGCCGGCAGCCGCGACCGTCGACTTGTCCGACTATAGCGGCTTGTCGAGGAATAGCCGATGCGGGCTGGGAGAAGGACGACGTCGTGTCGGCCTATCGCCCGGCGCTCCTTGGAGCGATTTCGACCGGTTATTTCATTCGTCGGGCGACGGGAAGTAATGCGCAAAGACGGCCTTTGTTGCTCCAAGCCCTCGCCGATTGGGGCAAATCTTGTACCGCTCCCCTATTTCGCATACAAATATTCGAGCAAGTTTCGCGGGGACCGAAGATGGTTGAGAGCGGCAGGGATTCGGATAGCGATAGCAGGGCGGTCGATTCACGTCAGCGCACGCCCTGGCGCCGGCCCCGGTGCCGCTCGCTCGATGCGCGGGAGACGGCGTTGGCGTTTCCCCAGCCGAACGGTGACAACGTCGTCCTCTCCTGAAACGAACTCGGACTCACGAGTCGTGGAAGGCGCATATGTGCGCCCATTTTTTCATACAGCGCCGATGACGGTGCGGAAATCTACCAGTCGCAAACGATCTGAATGCTTCCATAGGCAACGAACCGAGCGCTTGCAGCACGCTGGATCCGCGGGCTCCGTGGCAACGCGATCAATGGCGCGGATTGGATGGGCGCGAAGCCGAAACCGGCGGCGGCAGTCAGGATTTTCCAACACGCCATTCCCAACGCGTTCGCGCTCATGGCCTCCTTGGCTTGGCGGGTGGGCCCGCTGGCGTAATTGCCTTTGCGATCGAAGGCGATGTTGAACGTCAGGTGCTTGAACGGAGTCGCGATGGGCCGCGCGATGGAGTTTCCTGCCGAACAGGGCACCGCTGAAGCCGCCGCCGACGATCGCAACGCTTTTGGATGTCGGTGGCATGCCGGTGTCGATCAGCGCTCGTCGCTCGTTGGCGCGGCCTTCACGCGGTCGCGGCCCATTTCATCATGGAGCCGCCGCACGGCGCCGCTGGCCGTGCACTCGAACAGACAGGGTATGAGAGCATGCACGAAACAGGCGAGCGCGGCGGCGAACAATCGCAGCGAAAAAGAAAACGCCATGGACTGGTGTTCGAGATAGGTCTCCCCGACCAGATGCGGATGCGCCAGGAAAAGACGTTTCAGCACAGGACCACTACCCGTTCCACCGCAACAGCCCCTCGCCGCCTGCGTCGCATCAAAGGATCTCGATTGTCGTGATCGGCACGAGATCGGTAAGGAATTGCTTGACGAAGCGGGCGTCGCCGCCCGGCGGATCGCGCTCGGCCGGTAGGGACTGGATCGCGCGGACCACGTCCATGCCGCTCGCGACTTTCCCGAAGACGGCGAATCCGATCTCTGCGGCGCCCGGCATCGCTCCGGCGTCCAGCATCGGCTGATCGCCGATGCAGATGAAGAACTCGCTGGACGCATTGGTGTCGGCCGAACGCGCGAGCGAGATCGCGCCGTCGCAGTGGCGCAGGCCCGTAACGTCGGTCCGCTCGTGCGCGACGGAAGGCAGGCCCATACAGCGCTCCCAGCCTACACCGCCCTGGATGATGTCGATGCTGGGCGGCACGCCCTCCGTGCCGGAAGACCGCACGATCCGGTAGAACGCCGCGTCGTCCAGATGCCCGGCGCGGATCAGATCGAGGAAATGCGCCGCGGTCTTCGGCGCGTGTTCCGTATCGAGCGCGACGTCGATGTCGCCGAGCGGCGTCTTGATCCGTATCGTGGCCATCGGCCGCTCCTTTATCGCGTTTCGGCTTCGTCGGCATAAGGCACGGTCTGCGCCACGTCGCGCGCCTTGCGGACGCAGGGATGGTCGGCAATGGCTTGCCGCCAGGACTCCAGCGGCGCGTCCAGCACGATGTCCGGGCCGTCTTTCATGCCCTCGACATACTGCACCGCCTGGAAAAAGGTCTGATAAGCAAGATCGACGAGGCCGATATCGGCGCCGTGCCAGAACGGCGCGGGCGGCGACGGACGAAAGCCCCAGTCCACGATCTGCCGCAAGGCGGTGGCCAGCCTGCCGCGCGCCTGCTCCTTCGCCGCCGCTTCGTCTTCCGCCAGGAGCTGCGTAAGCGCCGGCATCACCACGTGGTCGCAGTGATAGACCCAGAGCCTGTCCCTGGCTCGGGCGCCGGCTCGCGCGGCAGCAGCGGGCGATCGGGAAACTGCTCCTCGATGAAATCGTTGATCAGCGCCGATTCATAGAGCACCAGATCGCCATAGCGGACCGTCGGCGTGCGCGCATAGGGCGACAAGGCCAGGAATTCGCGCGTCTTGCGTCCCGTCCGGTCGCAGGAGGGGACGATGCGATAGGCAAGTCCTTTCGCGTCCAGCGCGGAATAGAGACGCTCGGCCCAGCCGCAGGTCGATTTGGTGAAGATCTCGAGCTCTTCATGTCGGCAGGGGCGTGGCCAGTTCCTCTACGTTGCGGGCGCGGCGGGCGAGCCGGCTGCGGATCGCGCGCTGCGCGCCGCGGGTGATCGGAAAGCGCAGGGCGGCGAAGGCGGCGACCAGGTTGAGGATGAAGGGCAGGACGAGGAAGGCGAGGAAGAAGCCCATCAGCGCGACGGTGCCGTTCGCGCCGCGCGGATTGAATCCGAAGGCGCCGGCGATGACGAGCGCGATGCCGCCGCCGAGCACATTGCCGACCTTCTGGTAGATCGCCGAGAAGGCGAAGAAATTGCCGGCCTTGTTGAGGCCCGTCTTCCACTCGTCGTAGTCGACCGCATCGGCCATCATGGTCGACAGCGTGATCATGGAGCCCGTCGCGAGCAGCGACGACAGGCCGAACACCGCCATCAGCGCCGGGAAGGCATAGGGACCGCGGTGGATCAGGCCCATCGCGACCAGCGTCGCGGCGGTGGAGAAGGTGGTGAGCGCCAGCGCGCGATGCTTGCCCAGCCGGTTGATCAGGGCCGGCCAGAACAGCGTCGAGGCGAAGCCGAGGACGGTGGTGATGAGGCCGACATAGGCGATCTTGTCGAGGATGCCGAGATAGGCGTCGAGATAGAAGAAATACATCGCGCCGCACATGCCGCTCGCGACATTGGCGAGACCGAAGGCGACGGTGAGGATGCGCAAGGGGACGCTCCGGACCGCGGCGCGGACCACGTCGCGCAATCCCGTCGGCCTGCTGGGCGGCGCCGAGTCGCCGCGCGGCACCGCGAAGATCGCGGCGCCGGCGCAGATCGGGATCAGCCCGATGACGATCCAGGAGGCGAAGGCGGTGACCTGCGGCGTCAATTCGCTCGTCGGGAAGATCGGCAGCAGCGGCGTCAGCGTGAAGGCGAGCAGGCCGACATACATCGCCGCCGTCCGCCAGCCCGCGATGGTCGAGCGCTCGTCGTAGTCATGGGTGAGCTCGCTGTACCAGGCCGAATGGCGGAATCTCGACCAGCGTCCAGCCGAGATAGACCGCGACCGAGCGAAGAGGAAATACCAGACGCCGGTGTCCGGTCCCGCCGGAACCAGAAATACACCGAGACCATGGAGATCACGGCGCCGACGGCGATCCAGGGCTTGCGGCGCCCCAGCGCGTCTCGGTGCGGTCCGACACGTAGCGATCACCGGATCGATCACGAGTCGAACAGCCGCGTGACCGTCAGGATGATGCCCCACCGTCGCGACGCCGATGCCGGTGTATTTCGCATAGAGCGCCGGCAGCATCGACAAGGCCGGCGCGTGCAGCGCGCTCATCGGCACCACAAGGGCGACATATGCCGCCTTCTGCCAATTCGAGATGCGCTGCGCCGCCATCCTAGAAGGTCTTGGTGATCTCGAGGCCTATTGTGCGCGGACGGACCGAGGAGGCAATCGCCGGTTCGGCCGGGTTCGCCGCATTCGGGAAGATCTGCTCCAGCGGCCGCGAATCGGTCAGGTTGTTGACGTAGAACCGGCCCTGCAGCTGCCCTCGATCACGCCGCCTGGAGATTGACGACGTTCTGCACCGGCACCGCGATGTCGCCGTCATTGCCGTCGAAGCCCTTGGTCGAGGTCGCCGCCTTGTGCCAGTAGTTCGCGCGCAGGAAGGCGTTCACGTCGTCGAACAGCGGGAAGTCGTAGCCGGCATCGAGCGACCAGGTATGATGCGGCGTGCGGGCCAGGCTGTCGCCTTCATGGATCAGCTCCGGCACGCCCGGGAAGATCGTCGCGCCGTCGGTGAACTCGTTGGTGTTGTAGGAATAGGACGCCGCGGCATAGAGGCCGGGGAAAAGCAAGTCTTTGCTTTCGAGCTCCAGCTCGACGCCCTTCGCGGTCAGGTCGGGACCGTTGGTGGTGAAGGCGAAGGTGCCCGTGGAATTGTAGACGACGGTCTGGATGTGATGCCAGTTCATCCAATAGGCCGCGCCGTTCAGCGTGAGGCGGCCGTCATACCAGCTCGTCTTCGCGCCGATCTCGTAATTGGTCAGCGTATCGGGCTTGAAGAGCACGAAGCTCTCCGGAATGTTCAGCACCGGCCGACGAAGGGATTGAAGCCGCCGGGGCGGAAGCCCTGCGAGCGCAGCGCGTAGAGGGTCACGTCGTCGGTCGGCTTGTAGATGATCTGCGCCTTGTAGGAGAAATTGTCGCCGTCGACATGACCGACGGTCCGCGTTGTAGTTGCTGCCGAAATAGGTGGTCTGCTGGTGATTGTTCACCGACCACTGGAAATAGCGGCCGCCGACCAGGACCTGGAGATTGTCGAGCAGGTCGTAGGAGACTTCGCCGAAGCCGGCCTTCTCGACCGTGCGCTGCGGACCGCCGATGGCGAAGGCCGCAAAGCCGACGCCGAAGGCCGGGCTCCCCGGAATGGCGGGATCGGCGACCTCGTTGGAGGTCTGGAGCTGGTCCTGATCGTAATTGTCGTAGTAGAGACCCGCGACCCAGTGGAACGGACCGCCGGGCGCCGACGCCAGGCGCAATTCGTGCGTCGTGGAGTTCTCCTGGTCGTTTGTCAGCGTCTTCGCGACAGGAACGGCACCCAGCACGTTGAGATCGTACTGGTAGTAGACGTCGCTCATTTTGAAATAAGAGCCCGAATAGCTCAGCGTCGCCCAGCCCAGATTGTAGTCGACCAGCAGGTTGACGAGATCGGCATGCTCCTTCGCCGGCGAGGGCGTGAACGGCGCGCTGGTCTCGCGGCCCGGCAGGTCGATGTCGAAGAACGAACTCGCGCCGGAATTCAGCCGGTCGCCGTGATAGATCAGCGTGACGGTCAGGTTCGAAGTGGGCTGCCACAGCACCGAACCGCGCCACGCCCAGTCCTTCACCGAATTCACGTCCTTGGCGCCGGTCGTCGCGTTGTCGACATAGCCGCGCTCGTCGAGGAAGTAGCCGGCGGCACGCACCGCCAGCTCGTCCTGGATGATGGGCACGTTGATCATCCCCTCGGTGCGGTCGGACAGTCCGCCGCTGCCGCTGGTGGCATAGACGTCTTCCTGCGCCATGGCGCTGAAATGATCGAGATCGGGCCGGTTGGAACGGTAGGAGATGAGGCCGCCGATCGCCTGCGCACCCCACAGCGTGCCCTGCGGGCCGCGCCAGGACGGACACTTCGCTCAGGTCGAAGAGATTGTAGTTCGGCGTGAAATGCGGCGCACCGTCGAGATATTGCGCGACGACGCCGACCGTATTGTCGGCCACCGGCGACAGGCCGCGGATCGACGCCACTTCATAGCCGCGGCCCGGGCCGCCATTGTCGATGAAGTTGGTGCTGGGCACCTGGGTGATCATGTCGTCGAAGCTGAAGGCGTGAAGCTGGTCCAGCTTCTTGCCGTCGAAGGCGGTGATGCTGACGGGCAGATCCTGCGCCCGCTCCGCGCCCTGCTTGCTGGCGGTGACGATGACGAATTCGATGCCGTCCGCCGTTTTACCCGGCGGCGCGTCCTGGGCGAAGGCCAGCTGCGGCGTCGCCAGGAACCCGGCAGCCGATGCCAGCACGATTTGCCGATAAGACCAACGCATTTACCCCTCCGACGCAGAACCCCCTGCAATCCCGCGCTAACTTACATACAGGATTGCCGGAATGCATCAGGCAGGATTGCCTGTATCTTGTCAAGAATGGTACACGTTTATCGGGAAATGCCTCGAATCCGGAGCGCAATCGCCGCGTACAAGGCGTCGCCAAGAGAATGAGCCCTCCATCATGCCAGAATTGAACGTCATGTCCGGCGACCCGGCCGAACACTCCCTGAGCCAGACCGAACGCAGCGCCAGAATGAAAGACCGGCTGCTGGACGCCACGCTGCAATGTCTGGCGGAAAAGGGTTATGCCGGAACATCGACCACCGAAGTGGTCAAGCGCGCCGGCGTTTCGCGCGGCGCACTGGCGCATCACTTCGCCAGCAAGGCCGAGCTGGTGGCGGAGGCCGCGGCCTATCTCATCTCAAATCGCATTCGCTACACCGACGCCTTGATGAAAGAAGCCGCCGGCAAGGACGCCTCGCTGGAGAGCCAGCTCCGCCTCATCTGGAAGGCGTATGAAAAGTGGTTTCCGGCCAACATCGAATTCATGGTGGCGGCCCGCACCGATCCGGATTTGCGCGCCAGCTTCTCGCGGATGATCGCGCAATACGATCCGTCCCAGCACGCGGGAAGCGACGACCGGCCGTCATGGTCCGATGCACAGGGCGATGCGTCGCCCGTCCTCACGCGTTATGTCGTCGGCTGTTTCGTGCGGGGGCTTTGCCTGGAAGGCATCGTGAACGACGAGCCGCTGGTCGAGGAGATCTTCGCAAAATTCGCACAGATACTCGCCCTGGCCTTCGGCGCCATGCGGCAACCCGCATAAGGAGCAATCATCGTAAAATGCCGGGCTTACACGCGTCCGTGGGCAACACGGCGTGCCGTTCTTCATCTCGTCAGAGGATGGTGCGCCCTAGGGGAGTCGAACCCCTCTTGCAAGAATGAAAATCTTGAGTCCTAACCGATAGACGAAGGGCGCGTGGGGGCGGGTATTAAGGCCGGTGCCGCCGCTTTGCAAGCTCGGCTCAGGCACCTGCCGCGGCGGCGTCTTCCAACTGGAGCTGCACCCGTTTCTGCCCCTGCCAGGTGTCGGCGCGCAGGCGGCCGGCGGCGTGGATGCGCTTGCCCCGGGCGGCCAGCAGCGCCTTGCCGAGCGGCAGGTCGGCAACCCGAAAGGCGATGGCGTCGAGCCGCGTTCCGTCGCCGCCCATCAGCCGGAGGCGGACATGGTCCTTGCCCACGACATCGGCGAAGACCACCTGCACGTCAGGGACCACCACCAGCGGCTCAAGATTGCCCGGCCCGAACGGACCGGCACGCTCGATCTCTTCAATCAGCGCCGGCGTGGCGCCGGCCGGCGAGACGGCAGTGTCGAGCTCCAGCTCGGCCAGTGCCGCCAGCGCCTCGCCGGAGCGGGCGAACCGCGCCTCCAGGAAGGCGCGGAAGCCGTCGACCTGCTCGGGCAGGAGGCCGAAGCCGGCTGCCATGGCGTGGCCGCCGCCGCTTTCGATCAGCCTGGCTTCGCGCGCGGCGCGGATCATGGCGCCGATATCGATGCCGGGGATGGAGCGGGCCGAGCCGCGGCCCAAGCCGCCCTCGAAGCCGGCGACGAAGGCGGGCTTGCCAAAGCGGTCCTTGAGACGGCCGGCGACGATGCCGACAACGCCGGCGTGCCAGCCGTCATTCGTGGTCAGTACGAACGGCGCATCCGCCTGGGCTTGCGCCAGGGCGATGGCTTCTTCGAGGATCAGCTTCTCGATCGCCTGGCGCTCGCGGTTGTGGGTGTCGAGGTTGAGGGCGAGGTCGTCCGCCGCCCCAGCCTGCGCGGTAAGCAGGTCGACGCCGAGGCTGGAGCGGCCGACGCGGCCGCCGGCGTTGATGCGCGGACCGAACAGAAAGCCCAGATGATAGGGCGTGAAGGGCGGCGCGACCCCGGCGACCTTGGCCAGCGCGGCGAAACCGGCGCGGTCGAGGCGGTTGAGCCGGCCAAGGCCGCTGCGCACGAAGGCGCGATTCACGCCGGTCAGCGGAACGACGTCGCAGATCGTGGCAAGGCCGACGAAGTCGGCGGCATTGAGCAGGTTCGGCTCCGCAATGGCCTTGCGCGCGTAGAAGCCGGTTTCGCGCAGGCGGCGGTTCAGTGCCACGGCGAACAGGAAGGTGATGCCCGCGGCGCAGACCTGGCCGAGGCCGGAGTTGTCGCCCGGCTGGTTGGGATTCACATGCGCCACCGCGGGCGGCGCATGCTCCACCGCGTGATGGTCGAGGATGACGACGTCGAGGCCGGCGTCGCGCACGGCGGTCAGCGGCTGGACCGCACCGGCACCGCAGTCGACCGTGACAACCAGCGAGATGCCCTCGCCTTTCAGCTTGAGAAGGCCGGCAGTATTGGGGCCGTAGCCCTCGGCCATGCGGTCGGGAATGTAGATTCGCGGCGGCGCGCCGAGCGCGGCCAAAAACTCGTATAGCAGCGCGGCGGAGGCCGAGCCGTCTACATCGTAGTCGCCCCAGACCGCGATGCGCTCGCCGTCCTCGATCGCGCGCGCAACCCGGGCCACCGCCTTGTCCATGTCCTTGAGCGACAGCGGCTCGGGCAGGAAGCGCTTGAGCGTGGGGTTGAGATAGTCCGCGACATCCGGCGCCGTCAGGCCACGCGCCAGCAGCAGCCGCGCCAGCACCGGCGAGATCGCGGCCTCGCGCGCGAGCGCCTGCACCGCATCCTCGTCCGCCACACGCAAGCGCCAGCGCCGGCCCGTGAACGAGCGAGCGACGCCGAAGGCGGGCCCCGGCGCATCGTTCGATTCGATGAGAACCGCGCTAGCGCTCATCCTTCAGATGCCGCGCGCGCACATGACGGGCTTTGATCCAGCGCACCGTGCCGGTGGCGGACCGCATCACCACGCTTTCGGTCGTGATGAACTCGCCCTCATAGTGGACGCCGCGCAGCATCGAGCCGTCGGTCACGCCGGTGGCGGCGAACACCACGTCGCCCGACGCCATGTCCAGCAGCGAATATTTGCGCTTGAGGTCCTTGATGCCCCATTTGTGGGCACGGTCGCGCTCGCTGTCATTGCGGATGACCAGGCGCGACTGCATCTGGCCGCCGACGCAGCGCAGCGCCGCCGCCGCCAGCACGCCTTCGGGCGCGCCGCCGATGCCCAGATAGATGTCGATATTGGTCGCCGGATCGGTGCAGGCGATGACGCCGGCGACGTCGCCGTCGGTGATCAGCCGCACCGCGGCCCCGCAGGCGCGCACCTTGGCGATCAGCGCCTCATGCCGCGGACGGTCCATGATGCAGGCGGTGATCTCCCGCGGATGCACGCCCTTGGCCTTGGCGAGGGCCAGGATGTTCTCGGCCGGATCGGCGTCGAGATCGACGAGACCCTCGGGATAGCCGCCGCCGATGGCGATCTTGTCCATGTAGGTGTCGGGCGCGTTGAGCAGCGTGCCCGGCTCCGCCATCGCCATCACCGCCAGCGCATTGGCCATCGCCTTGGCGGTCAGCGTGGTGCCTTCCAGCGGATCGAGCGCGATGTCGACCGGCAGGCCGCCGCTGCCGACTTCCTCGCCGATGAAGAGCATCGGCGCCTCGTCGCGCTCGCCCTCGCCGATCCGCACCGTGCCGGAGATCGGCAGCTCGTTGAAGGCGATGCGCATCGCCTCGACCGCGGCCTGGTCGGCGGCATGCTCGTCGCCGCGGCCGATCTGCCGTGCGGCGGCGATGGCGGCGGCCTCGGTGACGCGCACCGCTTCCAGCGCGAAGGCACGGTCCAGCGGAGATTGTTTGCCCGGCGCGACGGTCCGGCCTTGTTCGGTGCTCAAGCAGCCTCCATGGGAATCATGCACGGATGAGCGCGCACCTTGTCGGAGGTGGCAATCGCCTTCAAGGCGCGCTCGACGGAAGCCTGTGAGGTTTCGTGGGTGATCATGACGATCGACACAGGCTCGCCCGGGCTCCTGCCACGCTGGATCATGCTTTCGATGGAAACCCTTGATTCCGCGAGGTGACTGGCGATCTCGGCGAGCACGCCGGGGACGTCCAGCACCTCGAAACGCAGGTAATAGGCCGACATCGCCGCCCCCGGATCGGAGGGACGCAGCGGTTTCAGGCTGGCGGCCGGCCAGCCGAAGCCGGGCCCGAAATTGCCGCGTGCGATGTCCACGAGGTCCGAAATCACCGATTGAGTGGTCGGCTCGGCTCCGGCGCCGCGGCCCTCGAAGAAATAGCGTCCCGCCGGTCCGGCATGGGCCAGCACCGCATTGAAGACGCCGTCCACATGCGCCAACGGCGTGCCGGTCTTCACCATCGACGGCCGGACCCGCTGGTCGATGCCGGTCGCGGTGCGGCGCGCGATGCCGAGGAGCTTGATGCGATGGCCGAATTCGCGCGCGAAATGGATGTCGTCGGTGGTGATGCCTTCGATGCCCTCGACCGAGATATGGGTCTGGTTCGGTATCGTGCCGAAGGCGAGGCTCGCCAGCAGCACCAGCTTGTGGGCGGTATCGCCGCCGCCGACATCGAGCTTGGGATCGGCTTCGGCATAGCCGAGCTTCTGCGCCTCCGCCAGCACCTCGGCAAAGGTGCGGCCGGTCGTCTCCATCTGGGTGAGGATGTAGTTGCAGGTGCCGTTGAGGATGCCGCGGACGGATTCGACGCCATAGGCGATCAGGCTTTCGCGCAGCGCCTTCACGATCGGAATGCCGCCCGCGACCGCGGCCTCCCATTTGAGCGCGACGCCGTTCTTCTCCGCCAGCGCGGCGAGGCGGGCACCGTGCTTGGCAAGCAGCGCCTTGTTGGCGGTCACGACGTGTTTCCTCGCTGCCAGCGCGGCTTCCACCACCGCCAGCGCCACGCCGTCCTCGCCGCCGATCAACTCGACCACCACGCCGGCATCGCTCTGCGCCAGCGCCGCCGGGTCGTCGCTCCATGCCATGTGCGCATGATCGAAACCGCGGTCCTTGGCACGGTCGCGCGCCGAAACGGCAACGATCTCGAGCTTGCGTCCGGCGCGCTCGCCGAGTTCGGGATTGGCCAGCGCCCGGACCACGCCGCCGCCGACCGTGCCGAGGCCGGCCATCGCGATGCGCAAGGGTGCGCTCACTTGGCCGCTTCCATCTCGGCGGGCTCGTTGACCCGCAGCGACAGGAACTTCTTCACGTTGCGCGCCGCCTGGCGGATGCGGTGCTCGTTTTCGACCAGCGCCACGCGGACATAGCCCTCGCCATATTCGCCGAAGCCCGTGCCCGGCAGGACGGCGACCTTGGCATGGATGAGCAACTGTTTTGCGAACTCCATCGAGCCCTTGTCGCGGTACGCTTCCGGTACCGGCGCCCAGGCGAACATCGAGGCTGGCGGCGAGGGAATGTCCCACCCTGCCCGCTTCATCGACTCCACCAGCACGTCGCGGCGCGACTTGTAGATGGCGCGAATCTCGTCGGCGCAGTCCTGCGGACCATTGAGCGCCGCCGCTGCGGCGACCTGGATCGGCGTATAGGCGCCGTAGTCGAGATAGGATTTGATGCGCCCCAGCGCGTGGATCAGATGCCTGTTGCCCGCTGCGAAGCCCATGCGCCAGCCCGGCATGGCATAGGTCTTGGACAGCGACTGGAATTCGATCGCGACCTCCTTGGCGCCCTCGATCTGCAGGATGGAGGGTGGCGGGTTGTTGTCGTCGAAATAGATGTCGGCATAGGCGAGATCGGACAGCACCCAGATCTCGTGCTTCTTCGCGAAGGCCACGATCTCCTTGTAGAAATCGAGGCCGACGACCTGCGCCGTCGGGTTCGACGGATAATTCACCACCAGCGCCAGCGGCGACGGCACCGAATGCTTCACGGCGCGGCCGAGATTGCTCAGATATTCCTCGGGCGTGCGCGCCGGCACATGGCGGATCGCCGCCCCGGCCAGGATGAAGCCGAAGGCATGGATCGGATAGGCCGGGTTGGGCACCAGCACGACGTCGCCCGGCGCGGTGATCGCCTGCGCCAGATTGGCGAAGCCTTCCTTGGAGCCGATATTGGCGATGACCTCGCTTTCCCAGTCGACCGTCACGCCGAAGCGACGGGCGTAGAAGGCGGCATAGGCCTTGCGCAGGCCCTTGATGCCGCGGCTGGCGGAATAGCGGTTGGAGCGCGGATCCCGCGCCGTCTCGATCAGCTTGTCGACGATATGCTTGGGCGTGGGCATGTCGGGATTGCCCATCGAGAAGTCGATGATGTCCTCGCCAGCGGCGCGCGCCCTTGCCTTGAGGATGTTCACCTCCTCGATGACGTAGGGCGGCAACCGCTTGATGCGGTAGAAATCGGTCTGCATGGCGAAAATAACCGTGATTTTCTGCGCGAAGCAGCGCCTCGCGGTGGCAGCATCAGGGCAAAAAGGCTGTGCCGTCAATGCGGTTAGCGCGCACTCTTAACCTGCGCGCGGCGCGGACCCGAGCACCTAGCCCTGGATGAAGATCTCGGCGCGGCGGTTGCCGGCTTCGCCCTGCGGCATGGACTCGTAATAGACCGGCTGGCTGTCGCCCACCGCTTCCACCAGGACGCGGCTGGCCGGCACGCCTTCGCGGATGATCTCCTTGGCGACGGCGTTGGCGCGCGCCTGGGACTTGGCGAAGATCGCGACCAGGTGCTTGTCCACCGACATGTTCGGCGTGCGGCTGGAGGAGTGGCCGACCACCTTGATGAAGCCGGTGCCGCCATGCTGCTGGAAAGCCGTGACCGCGGCGCGGACCTGGGCGCGGCCGGCGGCGTCGAGCGCCGTGCCGTCGTTCGGGAACATCACGACCGCAGCCGGCGGCATCCCGGAAGCGTTGGCATAGACGCTGGCTGTGGGCGCATTGAGCGCATCGAGATTGGCGACCACCGAACCCGACATCGCCTCAGGCCCGCCGACACCGCGATTGCGGCCACGGCTGCGTCCGCGGTTGGAGGCGACCACGGGATCCGGTCCTGAAGAGGGCGTAACCGGGCCGGTCGCGGCGCCGCCATTGGCGGCAGTCTGCTGGTAGCGGGCGACGATGGGCGCCGCTACGAACTGGGAGATGCTGGGATCAAGCGGCGGCGCCGTCGACGGCTTGAAGCCCAGATTGGCGTCGGCGACCACCGTCGACTGCGCGCCCGGAACGTTCGGGACAGCCGGAACCGCCGGCTGTGTGCCGGGCGGCGGCGCGCTGGGCATCGACGCGACGGGCGTGGATGGCGCAGCCGACGGCGGCGCCGCGGCCGGCACGGTATTGTCGGCAATGGCGGCTGCTGGGGCCGATGGCGGCGTGGAGTCCGCGGGCGCGGCCGAAGACGGCGGCGGGGTCGTGTCGGCGGATGCAGCAGGCGTCGACTCGCTGGGCGCGGCAGCCGGGGCCGTGTCACTGGGCGCAGCAGCTGGCGCCGGTTGCGGCGGCGTCGTGTTGGCAGCGACAGCAGTGTCCGGCGGCGGCGCCGCGCCCGGCGGCGCTGCGGCAGCTTCCGTGCCGCCGCGCAACGCGTCGGAACTGTAATGGGCGCGGGAACGGTCGGCGGCGAGCGAATCCGCGGTCGTCTTCTGGTCGTCCGGCGTGGTGACGCCCGAAGGTTTGTCGGGAACGCTGGCCAGGTCCGGCGTGGTGGGCGCCGCTGCGTCCGACGTCGCCGCGGCGGGCGCGCTGTCGACGGGGTAACCATTGGCGTCGGTGGCCGGCGGCGGCGCGGGCGCGTCGCCCATGACGTCGTCGATCGTCGAGTCGATGGTCGAGCAGGCGCTGGTGCCGAGGGCGAATACCAGCACTGCCGCCAGGCGCATCACGGTCGTGGTCATGCCGCTTTTACCTCAGCCTCAATCGGAATCCAGCCGGTCCGGTATACAGGCGCGCCCGACCGCTTCCAAGCGCGGTTCCTTGCCCGGCCCATGAATTCTTGTCGCAAAGGCCTTTGTCCCCCGTTTTGCCCAGCTTGCAGGCACGCGACGCCGCGCGCTATCACCTGCGCGACGCGAGCCGGTGGTGACCATGCAGAAGAAGCTCGACGAATCGGGGACGGATAAGACGAATGGCGAACCGGCGCCTGCCTATGCCATAGGCGATGCGGGCGAGTTCGCCAAGAACATGATGCGGGTCGGGCAGCAGTCGCAGAAGCTGCTGGCCGATTTCCTGAAGCGCCAGACCGCGGCAGGCAACGGGCCGCTCGATCCGCTGAACATCGCCGCGCCCTTCCTGGCGCTGGCCAAGGCGATGACGGCCCATCCCGAGGCGATCGTCGACGCCCAGTTCCAGCTCTGGCGCGACTTCATGGGCCTGTGGGAACGCACCGCGCTCAAGATGATGGGCAGCGAAACCGATCCCGTCGTCGCGCCAAAGCCGGGCGACAAGCGTTTTCGGGACAAGGACTGGCAGGACAACCAGATCTTCGACTTCATCAAGCAGAGCTATCTGCTGACCGCGAACTGGATGCAGGACACCGTCGCCAAGGTCGAAGGCATCGACGACGACACGCGCAAGCGGGTGAATTTCTACACCAGACAGTTCGCCGACGCGGTGGCGCCGACCAATTTCATCCTGACCAATCCCGAAGTGCTGCGCGCCACGCTGCAGTCCAACGGCGAGAACCTGGTCAAGGGGCTGGACAACCTGCTGGAGGACATGGAGCGCGGCAAGGGCCAGCTCTCGATCCGCCAGTCGGCCGACACGTTCCGGGTGGGCGAGAACATCGCGACCACGCCGGGCAAGGTCATCTTCCGCAACGAATTGCTGGAGCTGCTGCAATACGAGCCGGCCACGGCGGAGGTCTATGAGCGGCCGCTGCTGATCTTTCCGCCATGGATCAACAAGTTCTACATCATGGATCTGCGGCCGGAGAACTCGTTCATCAAATGGCTGGTCGGCCGGGGCTACACCGTGTTCGTGGCATCCTGGGTCAATCCGGACCGCCGCCTCGCGACCAAGACCTTCGAGGACTATATGCGCGAGGGCATCTTCGCGGCGCTCGACGCGGTGCGCGACGCGACGGGCGTCAAGGACCCCAATGTCGTGGGCTATTGCATCGGCGGTACATTGCTGACGGCGGCGCTCGGCTACATGGCGGCCAAGAAGGATGCGCGCATCCATTCGGCGACGTTCTGGGCGGCGCAGGCGGATTTCTCCGAGGCGGGCGACCTGACCGTGTTCGTCGACGAGGCCCAGCTCGAATCGATGAAGCAGCAGATGGACAGCGCCGGCGGCGTGCTCGAGGGCGCCAAGATGGCGACCACCTTCAACATGCTGCGCGCCAACGACCTGATCTGGTCGTTCGTGATCAACAACTACATGCTCGGCAAGCAGCCGATGCCGTTCGACCTGCTCTACTGGAACTCCGACACCACGCGGATGCCGGAGGCGACGCACCTGTTCTACCTGCGCGAATGCTACAAGGAGAACAATCTGAGCCGCGGCAGGATGGTGCTGGGCGGCGCCAAGATCGATCTCTCCAAGGTCAAGCTGCCGGTCTATCTGCAGTCCGCCCGGGACGACCACATCGCGCCGTACCGCTCGATCTACAAGACCACCAGGCTGTTCAAGGGGCCGATCCGCTTCATCCTCGCCGGCAGCGGCCACATCGCCGGCGTGATCAACGCGCCGGTCGCGAAGAAGTACCAGTACTGGACCAACGACAAATTCGGCGGCGCCAAGCCCTACCCCGCCCAGGCCGAGGACTGGATCGCCGGCGCCAAGGAGCATCCCGGCTCCTGGTGGCCGGACTGGGACGGCTGGCTGTCGAAGCTGTCGGGCGCAAAAATCCCCGCCCGCAAACCCGGCGACGGCAAGCTGAGGCCCTTGGGCGACGCGCCGGGGGAGTATGTGAAGATCAAGGCGACATGACCGATGCGCTTCGAGATTTTCGGCGACATCGCAAACGTCGAGACCATCGCTAGCGCATCTGGAATTCGCGAAATTGCACACTGCGGAAATTTTATGGGCGCGGCCCGGTGGCGAAAGCGCAAGGGTATCGCGCGCGTCAGGCTACCCGATGGCTCTTCCCACCTTGCCGAGATACATTGGTATGAGGCGGCCAGCATCGGCAGGAAAGAATTCAAAATCAGAGAGTTTCTTTGACCCTCATGAGCAAAGGCACAACAAAACAGCTCGTTGTATGCGTCGGCGATGACGGGTATGCGGTGTCACCGGAATTGCGAAAGATTTACATGGCGCTCCGCGATGCCTCGGCGGAAAAACACGGATTGTTGCGGGTCATCGACGAGTCCGGCGAAGGCTATCTCTGCCCGCGCGGATTCCTCCCGGCTATTTCACTACCGCAAACCGTCAAGAAGGCTGTCCTGGCTGCAGTTTGAGCATATGGCCCTTGCGTCCGCATGGCGCGCATCCGCGCGGCAAAGACCGGTGGGCCGGTACATGGTCAGGCATCCTCTCCGAACAAGTAGAGCACTTCCGCGGGCAGCGCACCGGACTCGACGCGATCGGCGGCCGGCGCGGCCATCTCGTGGCCCCGGAAATTGACCTGGAGGTTGCGACGGTGCGCACCGCTGGTGTTTTGCGTCGCCGAATGGGCAAGGTAGCCATTCATCACCAGCACGTCGCCGCCCGCACCTTCTACGACAACCTGGTCGGGATGCTGCAGCCCAGCATCCCGGTAGACGTCCGCGCCGCCTGCCAGCAGATGCGTTCCGGGAAGGACGCGCGTTGCGCCGTTGGCGGGACCGAAATCATCCAGAAACGCCAGCACGATTATCATCGGCGCGGGTCCTTGCGGTGCGACCCAGTCGCGGTGCAGGCGCTGATAGCCACCGCCCAGCACCGGATCGCGGCCCTGCACGTCGCTCAGGAAGAAGCGCCGGCGCAGCAGGTGATGCACGCAGGCCAGTATCTGTGGTGCGAGGCAAAGGCGGCGCACCGCAATTTCGCCATTGAGCATCGCATGGCGCGTGTCATGGCCACGCGGCTGCGGCCACAGATGGCTCGGCACATAGGTGCGCTCGAACGCCTCGAGGAGCTGGGCGCACTGGGCCGCGTCGAACACCCGGCGCAGGACGATACAACCGTCGGCGTCGAGCGCGCCACATTGCGGGGGCGTGAGTGTATCGGCGCCGACGCCCAGCCGTGCCAAGGCGTCCTCGATGGAACGGATCGTCACACCAGTCCCGTGGTCTCGGGCAGTCCCAGCATCAGGTTCAGGCTCTGCACCGCCGCGCCCGAGGCGCCCTTGCCGAGATTGTCGAGCACCGCCGTCAGCCGTGCCTGCCGCGTCTTTTCGTTGGCGAAGACATAGAGCTTCATCCGGTTGGTGTTCTTGAGCATCTCGGCGTCGAGCGTCTTGATCGACTGGGCTTCGGACGGGCTTGCAACCCGCACCAGGGGCCGGCCGCGATAGGTATCGGCCAGCGCGGCATGCAGGTCCGCGGCACGCGGTGCATCCTTCAAGGCCCAAAGCTGCAGCGGAACCTCCACGATCATGCCACGATAATAGCGGCCGACGCTCGGCGCGAAGACCGGTGGATGCCGCAGGCCCGCGCGCTCGGTCATCTCCGGCACGTGCTTGTGTTCGAGGCCGAAAGCGTAGGGACGCACCGCCGTTTCGACATAGGCCGGCGAGTCCTTCTTCTCGAACTCCTCGATCATCGCCTTGCCGCCGCCGGAATAGCCCGACACGCCGTGCACACTGAGCGGTGTATCGGCGGCAATGAGTCCGGCACGCACCAGCGGCCGCACCAGGGCCAGGAATCCGGTGGACCAGCAGCCCGGATTGGTCACCCGGCGCGCGCCGGCGATCGCCTCGTAGTTGCCGGGCTCGAATTCGGGAAAGCCGAATACCCAGTCCGGCGACACGCGATGCGCGGTCGAGGCGTCGATGACCCGCACGGACGGATTGTCGATCAGCGACACCGCCTCCCGTGCCGCGTCGTCCGGCAGGCACAGGATCACGACGGCGGCGTCGTTCAGGGCCTTCTTGCGAGCGGCGAGGTCCTTGCGGTCGGCGTCGGAGAGCTGAACGACGGTCAGATCGCGCCGGCTTGCCAGCCGCTCGCGAATCTCGAGACCGGTCGTGCCGGCCGCCCCGTCGATGAAGATTTTCTCATTCATGACATCCACTTGCCCACCGGATTGGAGGGCTCTTTCCTTGACATGGCGACCAACCGACCCTTAGCTGCGGATTGCTGACGGCTGTGGGTATACACCTTGTGCGGGGGGGTGCGGACGTCGGCACCATTGCGCGCCACACATGGCTGTCGAATGGGCGTTCGCTATCCTTCCGCGACAACTTGGGCTGGCCCTTCTGGAGAATAACTGGCCCCTTCGGGAGAATACAATGGAACCCATCAATTGGTTCATGAAAGTCGTCACGCAGCACTATTTCGACTTCAACGGCCGTGCGCGGCGTGCCGAATTCTGGTGGTACACGCTGGTCAACGTCATCCTGTCGATCATCTTTCAAGTCATCGACGGGCTCTTGCATACCGGCGGCATCCTGGGCGGTCTGCTCAGCCTGGCGCTGCTCCTGCCCAGCCTTGGCGTTGCCGTACGCCGGTATCACGACTCCAACCATAGCGGGTGGTGGATTATCTGCCCGATCATGAACATCGTGTTCCTGTTCTTTGCCGGCACGCCGGGTCCCAATACCTACGGTCCGGATCCCAAGGCCGCGCTCTAAGCGGGCCTTCATATCCATAGCGAAACCCCGGCTGCTATGCGGCCGGGGCTTTTCCCGTTTAGGCAGTTGGATCGGGCGAACACTCCTTACATTGTCGCATAAACCGTCGTTTGGTTTGCTGCGGCGCACACATCGGTTCGTAGAATTATTCGAAAACCTGCCGCTAATTAAAGCAAAATGCCTGTCTCGCGTGTAATCTTTATGGTATAAAGTTCCCTTGTGGGCGGTCGCGATCACTCGATCAGGCCTCCCTGGGGGATCAAGTGTCCAAAAACAGGATCGCTTGGCTTGGGCTGGGCTTGGTGGCTTCGCTGCTGGTGCTGGCGTTGGGCTATTGCGCCTACCGGCCTCCGTCGGTTCGGCCACAGCCCCCCGCCTCGGCCTCCATACCCGTGCTCAATACCGGCCGGCTGCTGGGGCTGGACGATGCCGTGGTGACCGGCTTTTCCGGCACGATGATCCTCACCAGGGAATTTGCACCGCAACCGTCCGGCGCGGCCGCCATCGAGCAGACCGTCATCGATCCGAATGGACCGGCGGCGCGCATCATCGGCGCGCGCGAGCCGCGCTTTGTGTGGAACGGCACGTTGTGGGCAGCGCCGCAATCGCGCGCGATACGCGCGGCGCAGGTCGGACAGGTGTTCGGCATCGCGATCGACGATCGGGCGCTGCCGGATGTCTATCTTGCCGCGACGTCGATCTACGGACTCGATCTGGTTGCCCGAGACGACGACGACGACAAGGCCAAGGACGCGGACGACGAATTGCCCCGGCGCTTGCGGGCCGGTGGTCCGGACGCGCAATGGATGAACGGCCAGTTCGGCCCCGGCGGCGGGCCTGGCAGCATCTGGCGGGTCGACGGACGCACCGGCGACGTCACGCTGTTCGCGAATGTTTTGCTTGAGGGCGCGGCAGGCGGCCCGGCGGCGCTCGGCAATCTCGCCTATGACGCCGACCACCACCAGCTCTTCGTCTCCGATCTTTCCACCGGCATGATCCACCGCTTCGATCTCGGTGGCCGCGATCTGGGACACTACGATCATGGCATGACAGGACGCCGCGCGGCGAATCTGGATGCGGTGCCGTTCGACGCCGCCGCGCGGGTCGGCATAACCAGCGCGGCTTTCCGTCCGGACGATCCGTCAACCTGGGGTTTTGCAGCGGCTCCGCGCCGCGTCTGGGGCTTGGCGGTGCATGAGCACCGGCTCTATTACGCGGTCGCCGACGGTCACATCTGGTCGGTCGGCCTGACCGGCGACGGCGATTTCGGCATCGATCCGCGCAAGGAGATCGACCTGCCCGCCGGCACCCCGCCGGTGTCCGACATCGTGTTCTCGCATGAAGGCGCGATGATCGTGGCCCAGCGCGCCGTCCTCGGCACCCATTTCGACTACAAGGCACTGCCGCCTTCGGGCACCGCGCACGTCTACCGCTTCTGGCGCGAGCGGCCCGACGATCCGGCCACGCCGAGCGCGTGGTACCAGCAGCCCGAGGAGTATGCCGTTGGCTACGGCGACGGCAATCACGCCAGCGGCGGCGGCGTCGATCTCGGCTATGGCTACAAGAGCGACGGCACGTTCGATTTCTCAGCCTGCGAGGACGCGATCTTCTTCACCGGCGACGCCTTGCGCGACTTCCATCAGACGCCGGCTGGCTTCGACCCGGGCGGTCCCTTGAAGCTCGACGGCCTGCAGATCAGTCCGTCGAAGCCGGTGCGCAGCTTCAACACGCCGCCGGCGATCAGCTATTTCGTCAACTACGCCGGCAGGATGGACGGCGAAAGCCATGGCGGAACGCTCGGCGGCGTGCGTGTCTATCGCCTCGACTGCGCCGAGCTGGCCTGCCGGCCGCAGCGCGACGGCGACGTCGCAGTCAATTCCGCACCGCCCTTGCAGCCGCTGCCGGTGGCACCGCCGCCACCCAATCCGCCAAACCCGAACAATTGCACCGGTCCCAATTGCACGCCGTGTACCGGGCCTGACTGCATACCCTGCACGGGACCCAATTGCATACCCTGCACCGGCGACGGCTGCGCGCCTTGCGAGGGACCCGGCTGCACGCATGACAAGACCTGCATGGTGATCGAGGGCCGGGCGGTGTGCGACCCCGCCTCGGGCGGCTGGGTGTTCAAGCTCACCACGGCCGATCCGCTTGGGCTCGGGATCGACACGCTGAGCGCCTATTCGCGGATTCCGGGCGTCACCGTCAGCAACGGTCCGCAGATATCTCTGGTGCCGCCGCCCGGCATCATCAAGCTTGGCGGCGCGTCGCCGGGCCAGACCGTCACCATCGACGTCTGCGGTTTCAACAGTGCCGACCCGAACTACCAGGGCGGCAAGCCCTATGATTGCTGCCGCGAGACGCTGCATGTGCGCGTGCCCAGGGGCGTGTGCAAACAAAGCGACGGGCTGGCGCGATGACGGGCTGGCTGCGTTATCTCCTGATCGGCGGCGCCTCGGCCGCAGCCGTTGCCGCGGTGGTCTATTTCGGCGCGCCCTACCTACGGCACACGCTGGCGCCGCCGCCACCGGCCGCAACGACTTCGTCGCCGTCGTCGGACTTCACCAAAGCGGCGTACAAGGTGGATTCAAGCGGCAATCTTCTTCTCGACTCGAGCGGCAATCCCGTACCTTTCACCGGTCCGGTGCATCCGGGCGACGAGATCGAATATGTGCTGACGCCGCCGGCGAGCGGTTCGAGCGGCTCCGCCACCATCACCGATACGCTCAGCCCCAACCAGACCTATGTCGATCCGTCCATCCAGGCGGCAGGATGGACCTATCCGACGCCAGGCTATGCGGGCAACACCGAAACCTACACCAGGGCCGCGTCCGGAGGGCCGACGGGCTTCGTGCTGTCCATTCCCGCGATTTCCGGATTGTCGGGAACGCAGAACGGCGGCGGCGACGGGTTCGAGCCCGTTCCGGTCCTCACCTCGGCGGGCGTGAAGGTGTTCGGCATCAATCACCACCAACCATACTTTCCCAGCGGTCAGACGCCGCAAATCATGTGCTGGTTCGGCGCCAGCCTTGCGAATTGCTCATCGGCTTATCCGCAAAACAGCAGTCCCGGCAGCGACCGCCGCGCCACGCCGGATTTTCCACACGCCGTCATCTATCAGAAGAAGATATTCTTTCCCGCCGGACGCTATGACGACGTGGCGTATGGCACGATGGAGTTCGGGCTGGGCTGCTGGGATGCCGAAGCCGACGCGGCCTGCCCATTCGTCCCCCTCCCCGGCGCACCCAGCCTGAACCTGGGCGGCAGCAGCAGCGCAGGCAGCTATTTGGGGACCAACATCGACGATTATCTTGCGGGTCTGCGAGCCGATCCGCTCAACCCGACGCACGCTTACATATATGCGCTGGGAAGGATTTATTGCGTCGACCTGGCGGCGTCGGGCATGCCGGCCTGTAGCGGCTGGGCCGCGCCCGCCATCACGCCCACCGGCACGTCCGGCGTGCGCGGCACCGACTTGTTCGCCGACGAGGCCGGTACGCGCCTGTTTTTTTCCAACTCCGCCGCCGGTGCCGGGACTGTGCGCTGCTTCAATTTCTCGGACGGCTCGACCTGCGCCGGCTGGCCGGCCGTTGGCGTCAGCGGCGGCGCGACCGCAGCGACCGCGCTTGGACCGGGCCTGGATGCCAACGGCAATATGAAGGCGATCTGCTTCAGCCAGAATTTCGGCACGACACCGGGCTTCAAGTGCTTCGACACCCTGACGAGCACCGCCATCGCCGGCCCCGATCCTGCCTGGCCAGCGGGCTTTCTGACGTCGGCCGGCATCATCGCGCCATACCATCTTCCGAGCACGAAGAAGGTTCTCTTTCCAGGCTACAGTTCGGGTTCCAGGTGTTACGACTTCGGAACCCCCGCCGGCTGCCCCGGATACACGCCCTATTGGTCGTCCGGAGCGGTCAGGGATTACGGCTACGCCGCCGATCCGGTCTCGCCGGAAAACTGCATCTACGGCCTGGGCGACGGCGGCATTCTGGTGCGCTTCAAGCAGGACGGAACCCCTGCCACGCGCGAATGCGCGCCGAAGTCCTACACGACGCGTTTCAGCGTCAGCGACCAGTATTGCGCCCAAAAGCCCGACAAGGCGACCTGGACGACGCTCGACATCGCCAACCGTCCGAGCGAACTGGTCGGCGGCACCATCGTCATCAAGGACAGCAGCGGCACGGTGCTGCAGACGATCACGGTGACGGCGGCGAATTCCTACACCGTCAACCTGCCGGCCACCGGCGCGAGCGGAACGGTGACGGTCGAATTCACGCCGAACTACGGCAGCAACGCGCCGCCGACGACCGACTATCAGATCAGGCTCGACTATACCGCCGACATCAATCCGCAGATCTGCTACAAGACGACGATCAAGGATTGCGGCGACACGCTGAGCCAGGGTCCCGTCACCAACAAGGCGGTCTACGCCGACGCCGACGGCACCAAGGAAGCCAATGTCGATCTCGGCAAGGTCGTGGGCGGCCATTGCGGCCCGGCGCCTTGCCTGAAGCTCACCGAAACCATCGTGCTCAATCCCGACGGAACTGCGACCGTGACGATCACGGGAGCGGGTCCGCCAGGCTTCAACAGCGTCATCGTGGAGGTTCATTCCAATACGCCGGGCGTGAGCGTGGCGCCGCCAGCGCGCACCTTCCCGCCGGGCCCCTTCACCGGCACCTGGACCCTGACGGGCGTCACGCCGGGCGAGTCCGTCGACCTGCAGGTCGACGCGGTCGATCCGGGCGCCGGCCCCGATGGCGGCGACAAGTGCTGCTCGTCGACGGTCACCGTCGTCGTGCCGCCGGGCCACCACGATCACCAGACCGATATCGGCATCCAGAAGACCGGCGTCGCCGAAGGACAAGGACCGGCCAATGGCAGCGGCTACATCTACACGCTGTCGGTCACCAATTACGGGGTGCCGGTCCCGGGGCAGAACGCCATCGCGGTGACCGATATCGTACCCGCCGGCCTGAGCTTTGCGAACGCCTCCGGCACCGATTGGACCTGCACCGGACCTTTCCCCATCGCGGCCGGCGGAACGTTGACTTGCACCTATACCGGCAGCGCGACGCTGGCGACGGGCCAAGTGCTGCCGCCGATCACGGTGGTCTCGACCAACGCGGTACCGGGCGCGCCGCTGCCCACGATAACCAACTGCGCAAACGTCGACTTCGTACCGGGACACGGGGTCATGGACACCAACCCGACGAACAACAAGAGCTGCGTCACCAACGGCACAGCGCGGGCCGCCGCCGTCATGATCACCAAGACGCCGATAATCGACGGCAAGGCGACCGATGCGCCGGGCGTCGCGTTCCAGATCGCGGCGATCTGTGCCCTGCCCGACGGGACGTCGACGAATCTCGGCTACACCGCCGGCCCCACCGCGCCGTTCAGCTCGCCGACGCATACCGTTCCCCTGGGCACCACCTGCCAGGTCAGCGAAGCGACGCCGCCGATCCCGGCGGGACGCCTGCGCTGCCACTGGGACACGACCTATCTGTTCAACGGCGCGACGGTGGCGTCCTTCCCGGTCACGATCGCAGCGGCGGTCAGCCCGGCCAACGTCATCGAGGTGAAGAACGTCCTGGTCTGCGGCGGCCAAGTCCCGCCGACCTGCGACCCGGCGACGGCGAAAGCGGACGGCGGCGCCTGCGTCTGTCTTTATCCCGGCATGGTGCACAAGCGGGGCGAGCCGACGAGTTGTACCTGCCCCGTTGGCAGTACCCTGCGGCCAGGCCAAGGCTGTGTCGCCGGACCGGAAATCTGCGTCGACCCGGCGCATTGGAACGGGCGCGCCTGCGTCACCTGCCCCCAGGATTCGGAATGGAATCCACGCGCCAAGAAGTGTTCGCGAAAACTCGTCTGCGACGAGGCGACCACGACGCTGCACGGCGATGCATGCGTGTGCCGCTATGACGGGATGACCCAGGCCGCGCCGAACCGCTGCACCTGTCCGCAAGGCACGACGCTGGAGCCCCGCCATGGCTGCATCCTGGCTTGTCGCGATCCGATGGTGCCGGACCGCCGCGGCACGGCCTGTGTCTGCCCCGAGGGGACGACGCTGCGCCGCGGCGAATGCGTGGAGACGCAGCGCGACAATCCCTTCGACCATGGCGGCGGCATCTTCGATCGCGGGCGGCACGGCGGCCGCGGAGACGACCGAGACGATCACGGCGACAATGGCGACGCGCATGGCGGCAACGGCGTTGCGCCGGATGGCGGGCGAACGCCGAAGGGCCGCAACGGCTCAAATCCGCTCTGCGTGCCCGGCGTTCCGTGCTGATGGCCCCGCGCAACGCCGGCCCAGCGGTGATCTATTCCGGAGCGTCGGCCGGCTCGTCGGCGGCACGCACGCCGGACGGCGTTTCACCGTATTTGGCGCGAAAGCTCCGATTGAAATAGGAAATGTCGCCGAAGCCGCATTGCAGGGCGATGGCGCTGATCGAGTGATCGGCGAACCGCCGATTCAGGATCATGCGATGCGCCGCGGCCAGGCGCTGCTCGAGGACGAATTCGGCGAAGGACGCGCCGTCGCGCTCGAACATGCGGTAGAGCCGGCGCGTCGAAAGCCCGTGCCGGGTCGCGAACCAGGCGAGCGACAGATCGCGCCAGGTGAGATTGCGCAGGATATCGGCCTTGATGTTGCGCAGCCGTGCCGCGTCGTCGCGCGCCTCGCCCGGCATCCGCGTCTCGCGCGCGGCGCCGATGGCGAGCGCCGCCAAGTCCACGACATGCTCGATCACCACCAGCCCGGCGCCCGGCGTCATCGCGATGTCGTCGTCCTCGAACAGCGTGCCGGCATAGCGGACCAGCAGGTGCAGATTGCTCGTGCCGCGCGGGACCAGCCGGATCGGCGCGAGGTCGCGCGGCGAGCCGCAGCGCGCCAGCGTTGCGTAGGGAATGCGCAGGAACAGCACGCGGACCGCCGCGGTATTGGTCAGGACGAGTTCGCGGCTGCAGATGAACAGCACGCCATCGCCGGCCTTCAGCGTCACGCTGCCGTCCTGCGTCACGACGATCGTACCATCCAGGACGATCAGCATGGCCATGTCGTCGTTGTCGGCCGCGACGAGGGCCGCGCTCCGCCGACTGACCGCGGGCGCGATCCGTCCCGTGGCGATGCGCACGTCATGCAGCGAGCGCAGCATGACGTCGGCGGCGAACGGCTTGTCGCCCAGCGCTTCGACGTCGAGCGCGAGCAGCTTGATCGCCAGGACCTCCCGCCACGCTGCAATACGCGCTGCGGGCGCAAAATGCGCCGTCGAGAAGCGCAGCAGGCGGAAGTCCGGTGCAGGAATTTTCAAGGGGCGTGCCGCGATCGTTTCGCACCGCATTATGGCATTCCAGACCAAGCCTTTGGCAATCCCGCCCAAGAATTCCACAGCCGCAGAAAATAGCGTCACGTCCGAAGAGTCAGCGGCGGCAGCACCGACCGAAGCGAAACAGCGCGCTTCGGTGCCGGATATCTGTTGCCAAAACGGAATGGAACGGACATGGCGCAATATCCGGCCGAGATCGATCTGTCGACGCTCGACGGCAGCAACGGCTTCGCCATCACGGGCGTACCCGCAGGCGCTTATCTCGGCTGGTCGGTTGCATCTGCCGGCGACATCAACCGCGACGGCTATGCCGACCTGATTATCGGCGCGCCGCGCGACGGCGCCAGTTCCGGCACGGCCTACGTACTGCTCGGATCGGCCGCCGGTTTTGCCGCCGCCGTGGACGTGACAGCGCTGAACGGCACCGACGGTTTCGCGATCCGTGGCATTCCCGGTTCCGGCGAGGCGACCGGCGAATCGGTGTCCTCCGCGGGCGACATCAACGGCGACGGCTTCGCTGATCTCATCATCGGCGCGCCCTATGCGATCGACGCCACGCTGAACGCCAATCCTGGCGCAGCCTATGTCGTGTTCGGGCATGGCGGCACCTTCTCGGACGTCGATGTCTCGTCGCTGGACGGCAGCAACGGCTTCCGCATCCTGGGGGCGGCAAGCGGCGACCGCACCGGCTATTCCGTCTCGTCGGTCGGCGACATCAATGGCGACGGCTTCGGCGATGTCGTGGTGGGCGCCGAGGACGCCGATCCGAACGGCACCGCGTCCGGCGCGGCCTATGTGGTTTTCGGCAGGGCCGGCGGCTTCGGCGCGACGGTGGACGTGTCGACGCTGGACGGCAGCAACGGTTTCAAGATCAGCGGCGCGGCCGCCACCGACCAGTTCGGCCATTCGGTGTCCTCGGCCGGCGACGTCAACGGAGATGGCTTTGCGGACATCGTCATCGGCGCCTTCGGCAGCGCGGCAAACGGCACATTGTATGGCGGCGCCAGCTATGTCGTGTTCGGCAAGGCGACCGGCTTCGCCGCGAACATCGACTTGTCGACGCTGGACGGAACCAACGGATTCCTGATCGATGCCTCGGGCGCCGGCGCCCAGCACGTCGGCTGGTCGGTCGCCGGCGCCGGCGACGTGAACGGCGACGGCTTTGCCGACCTTCTCATCAGCGCACGCAATGCGAATGGCGACGCGCCGGTTTCCGGCGTGAGCTATGTCGTGTTCGGCAAGGCGAGCGGGTTCGGCGCGACGGTGGACCTGGGTGCGCTCGACGGCAGCAACGGCTTCGCCATCACAGGCGCCCATTCCTTCGACTATGCGAGCTGGTCGGTGAAGAGCGCCGGCGATGTGAACGGCGACGGTTTCGACGACGTCATCATCGGCGCCCTCGACGCCGACCCGAACGGCCATGACGCGGCCGGCGCGGCCTATGTCGTGTTCGGCAAGCCGGGCGGTTTCGGCGCTTCGGTCGACCTCGCTGCACTGGACGGCACCGACGGCTTCGAGATCGGCGGCTTCGTGCCGAACGGCTATGCCGGCGCCAGCGTGTCGGCCGCCGGCGACCTCAACGGCGACGGCTTGTCCGACCTGATCGTGGGCGCCTATCACGCCAGCTCCGGCGGCAGCACCTATGCCGGGCAGAGCTACGTCGTCTACGGCATCCTGCCGGACGGGCCGGTGACGCGCACCGGCACCGACGCATCGCAGACGTTGGTGGGCGGACATTTCGACGACACGCTGAACGGGCTGGGCGGCGACGACCTGCTCTACAGCAATGGCGGCAACGACACGCTGAACGGCGGCGACGGCAATGACGGCTTCGCCCTGAAGGGCACCTACACCGCCGCCGACCATATCGATGGAGGCGATGGCAGCAACGATCAGATCGCGCTGGACGGCGACTATTCGGGGCGGCGTCACCCTGACTGCGGCGTCGATCATCAATGTCGAGGTGATGGCCCTGCAGCCGGGCTTCAACTACATGGCGACGACCGCCGACGACTTCGTCGCAGCCGGGCAGACCTTCACCTTCTGGTCGGTGACGATGGGCGCAGGCAACAGTGCCGGCATCGACGGCAGCGCCGAGACCGACGGCCAATTCAACTTTTTCATGGGCCAGGGCATCGATACGGTGGCCGGCGGTGCCGGCAACGACCTGATCTATGGCGAGGGCGGCGGCGACTTCCTCCTCGGCGGCGGTGGATCCGACACGTTCGCCTATCTCGCCCCGTCCGACTCGACGGGACCGGCCTTCGACCGCCTCGGTGATTTCCAAGCGGGCACCGACAAGTTCGAATTGCCGTCGGGCGACACGGTCGCCGCTATCGACCCGGAACTGTTCGGCGGTGCGCTGAGCGCGGCGTCCTTCGATACCGATCTGGCCGCAGCCGTCGACGCGACAAAGCTCGCGGCGCACCACGCCGTGCTGTTCACGCCCAACGCCGGCGGCGATGCGGGCAGCACATTCCTGGTCGTCGACGCCAACGGCGTCGCCGGCTACCAGGCCGGCCAGGACTTTGTGTTCGAGGTCGACCACGCCACGATCGCCGGCCTTGCGATCACAGACTTCATCTGATGGGCGACCCATCTTCCGCCATGAGAAAAAACATGACCCAGATCAATCCCGACGCCGCACCTTCCCCGCAGCGTCTGGCGGACAGCCACCGCCTGCCCTGGCACCGGCCGTACTGCCGTCGCATCGCGGCACGCGAAGCCGAAATCGGTCCGACCAACCACGCCGTCGACGGCCACTTCACCGGCTCCTGACGGGCAGCGTTCGACCGGTACAAATCGAGCGAAGCGCCGCCGACAACAAGCCTCCAGGCGCTTTTCGCCTTGGCTGGGCCTCATGCCCTGATCGCCGCCGCGATGAGGCCGGTGCGCTGGTTCCATTGGAACTGGCTCTGCACGAGTTTCAGGTCGATGATGGGCTGTGGCGCCAAGCGCCTTCGCCTTGTGCTCCAGCTCATGCAGGCACTCCTGACAGGACGTTTCGTTTACGCCCGGCGACGCCGGCATAGATGACACCGGGTTCGACACGCCGGGCGCCCGGTCACTCAAGGTACCGACGCGCATCGTCCTCTCCTATCTGGGCTCGGCCGGGCCGGATCGGCTTCCAATCAGCTTCGGATCACCGATCTGCTTCACATCGGCATCGATCTGATCAAACAGCTTCAGCGACGACTCGAAGGGCTCGGGCTCGATCCCCAGCGGGCCCATGAAGGGCCGTTCGAGAATCACCATGATGAAGATGAGCATCCCGATCAGCGCCGCCAGGACGCTTGTCATCACCAGTTGCATCGGTCGACTTGATCATCCGGCCGGCGGCGTCGAAGTGGTTGACCGTCGTGCCGCTGTCCGGACTGGTCGCCTGGATCGCGTCGCCGAAGCCGTCGCGCACATAGCTCGTCGTGTTGGAGCGCGCGTCGGTGACGGCGGTGACCTCGTCCTTGCCGTTGTACGCCAGCGCCGTGTGGAAGAGGTTCGGATCGGTCTGCTGCTGCAGCCGGTTCAGCGCGTCGAAGGCGCTGGCATAGAGCTGGCTGCGCGGGTCGGTCAGCGCGACCGGGTTGCCGTCGTGTCGTAAGTATACGCTGTGGTCTGCGACGCCGCGCCGATCGATGACAGCATCCGGCCCAGCTCGTCGAACACCGCACTCTGCGTCTTCGCCAGCGTCCGCCGGCGGTCTTCACGTCGGTCCGGGTGCGGTCGCCCAGCCGTCCAGCGTGTAGCGGATATAGGCGCCGGTTCCGTCCGTCACCTGGGTCAGCCGGTGCGCGTCGTCGTAGCTGTAGTTCAGCGTCGCGCCGTCCGGTGCCCGGACCTGCGTGACGTTGCCGGCCGCGTCATAGGTGCGGCTTTCTATCTTGCTATCGCTCCAGTGATCATGCTATCTCAATCTCCCGAATGATTCCACGCAGTGCATCTCCCTGCCACTGGCCCTCATCGACCGCTGCCCTCGCAAGGATCAGGAACTCCTTAGCCTCCTTTCCAGTCTCGGATATGAGACTTGTGGAGGTGTATATAGTTGAACTTCCCCAGCGCTTCAGTGCGCGGATCACCAAGATATCCTATGAGCAGGTAATTATCTGGATTGAGGACTTGATTGCCACATACGACGCAGCCTCGTTTTCCAGGTCCGGTGTGGCTTGTAATACTCATCCACCGCAGCAAGCATCGCTACCCCAAGAGTGTCTGCGTTCACGCCAAGCGGAATGACATGCTGTGTCTGACAGAGCGAAGAGTGGGTCTTTTCGTTCAAGATGAAGTGGGGGAACGAGATCGCTTCGTCCCCTTCCTCAATCACCTTTCCGCAGATTGGGCACGTTGTCTTGCCCCGCAGTAGTATCGCCATGTTCTACCTCAACGTGGGGGCCGCACGACGGTGACCTCACCGCCGTGGAAAACATACTGCTTTGACTGTCCAGCTGCGACGTAACTTCAAAATCTGCCGCGCTCGGTGGTGCGGAGGTCGGGTGGGTGTGGCCGAATATTCTCCGAACCTCGCCTTCAGCGAAGTCAATTCCGCCAGGGCCCGCCTGAAACAAGGGCTCTGTCACCGTTCGCCAGAGTTACCCACGGCGTGCTCGTTGCCCGTCGTGAATGTCAGGCCCTTTGCCCTCGTTGATGAGGTCAGCAACGCTTCGCCCGCTGAATTACCCGAACGACGGATGCTGGGCGCTGTTGCCGAGGCCGCTGGCGACCGAAACGCCTGCGCTCTCTGCGGTTCCGGCGCCGCTTCCAGCAGCTACGGCACCTTCACCGGCCACTCCCGCGGCGCCGCCGCTGAAGGAGTCCGCTGCCACGGCCGCGGCACCGCTGTCGGCGAGGAACAGGTCGGCGACGGACCGGCCAGGCCAGCACGCCGCCGACGCTGACGCCCACCTCCTGCCAGTTGAGGCAATTCAGGCTGGCGTTCGGAGCGCCCAGTTGCCAGCCGATGTCCCAGCCGGCGCCGATCGCGGCGCCAGCAGGATCGCGAAGCAGATCGGGCACTTGCCCGACGCATCGGTGAACCGCATCGGGTTGCCGTAGGCATAGCCGAAGGTGTTCGCTCCACCAGCAACCTGATCGGATCGCTCTCGGCAATACCGCCCGATCGTGCTGTCGTAATCGCGGAACCAGTTCTGCGCGAGGTTGTCTCGGTGTCCTGGTATTGGCCGGGGAAGCGCAGCGGGTTGGTGAGGGTGCCGGTGACCGAGGCGGCGTTTGCCGAAGGGGTCGAAGGCGCCGTCCCAGACGATGGTTGCCGAGGCGTCGGTGATCTTCTGGGGGCGGTTCAGGTGGTCGGTGTGGATGTAGTACAGGGTCGCGCTGCCGGTGCTGTGATCGACCAGCGCGACGGGCATGTCGTCCAGCCAGATGTATTCGCGGATCGCGGCGCCGGTGGCGGCGTCGGGCTTCCTCGATCAGGTGGCCGGCGCTGTCGTAGACGAACTGGATGGTCGAGCCTCCGGCGGTTTTCGCGGCACGCTGGTCCTGCGGCGTTGTAGACGTAGCTGCCGACCGTGGCGCCGTTGAGCCTGGCGGTGGTCAGGCGGGCGGCGTTGTTGAAGCTGTAGGCGTAGTCGTTGGACGGATCGCGGGTGTCGTCGGAGACCGAGCCGTTGGCGGCGTAGCTGAAGCTGCGGGCATTGGCGCCGGTGGTGACGCTGCTCAGGCGGTTCGACGTGGACGGATAGGCGTAGGTGTCTGTGGTGGCCCCTGCCGCCCGCGTCAGCCGGTTGCCGACCCCGTCATAGGTGAAGGCCAGCGCGCCGTTAGAGGCCGCTCGCCGAGGCCAGCCGGTTCAGATTGTCGTAGGTGAAGGCCTGGCTGCGCGACCCGGCCATGTGATCGGCGATGCTCGTGATGTTGCCGGCCGGGTCAAAAGGCTTCAGTGCAACACTTCCGGATACGCGGACACCAATTACATCCTTGTCTCTCACAATGGTAGCCATCCAAGAATAGCCTTCTCGTCGTGCGGGGACGAGAGGTTCCACAAAGGAGCGCATGTCCGAAAGAATTTTCTCAATTCGATCTCCAGACACGCCACACTTTAGGGTCAACTGAATGAATAGTAGTTCACTGTCATCCTGCAATTCCAAATAAATTCGTTCAAACTCTGTACCAAATTTGGCGATTAGCTCTTGCTCAATAATCGATACGGTGTCCTTGGAGATCGGCATGTATCCCTCGCAATAAATCAAGGTATGCCCGGAGCGATAGGGGGCGGCATGGTCAGCCAGTTTGCGACGTCTGGTGGAATTTGACACCTTTGGTCAGTGCTCGAGCGACCATTCCTTGGAGCCCTTTCATATAGCCTCGATAAATTCCACATGACCAAGCCAAGTACCTTTACCGGTTAGCTCACCGCCAGGATTTTGGGAATAGCAGCATTATATAGGTCATAAGGATCATTCATCATATTAGAGTATTTTTGACTCATTCCCGAAATGTGATCCCGAATCTGTTGTAAGAGTTTAGCGCACTCCGGGTCTGGGCAGTTTGGGCCCGCCATCTTTTGGCGGAATTGGCGGTACTGGCGGTTTGATGACATCGCCAGAACTTGTGTTCATTGCGACGGTCGCAAATAATGCGATGGCGGCTACGTCAGCAATCGGATCCAATGGTCCGCCGCCAGCCACCTCCGCGGCGCCAGCCGCTTCGAGGCCGAGCCACCAGCCCGCGAACTTTCCATTTGGGTCGACTCCGACAATGGGGTTCTGCTCGATATATCCATAGTGTTTACCCCACCCCACAATCCAACCGGGTCGCTCTCTGTGTATCGCCCGATGGTCGCGTCGTAATCCTGAACCAGTTCTGGGCAAGGTTTGTCTCGGTGTCCTGGTACTGGCCGGGGAAGCGTAAGGGGTTGGTGACGGTGCCGGTGACGGACGCCGCGTTGCCGAAGGGTCGAAGGCGCCGTCCCAGACGATATTGGCGCTGGCGTCGGTGATCTTCTGCGGGCGGTTCAGGGTGGTCGCGTGGATGTCGTAGAGGTCGCGCCGCCGCCGCTATGGACGACGATGGCGACCGGCAGGTCGTCGAGCCAGATATATTCGCGGATCGCGGCGCCGGTGGCGGCGTCGGCTTCCTCGATCAGGTGGCCGGCGCTGTCGTAGACGAACTGGAACGTCGAGCCTCCGGCGGTTTTCGCGGCACGCTGGTCCTGCGCGTTATAGACATAGCTGCCGACCGTGGCGCCGTTGCGCTGGCTAGCTAGGCTTCGCAAGTACGATCTGAAGTAAGAACGCGGTTAGAATTACGGAACAGAATAATATGGCACGAGCGATGATCATCGGCAGATACCGTCGGCCGTTGGCCTGGCACCAACGAACGTATTTCCGATCGAGATAACCCGGCGTTCCGATGTAGAAGAACGTCATGTGCACACCGCGAACTTGCAGAAACTGCCACAAATAGTACTGGGACAGCAGGATAAGCGCGATGTTGCACCCAAGCCATAAAACAGAATAGTTTTTTGCGTCCATTGGGCTTTTGCTCGAAGTCCCGTATCAGTTACCAGCCGCCAGAGGGCGGAGTCTGGGTAAGACTTTCGTAGTCGTCCGCGCAAATCCAAGCCCCAAGGTAGACCTGCGCCCACCCCGAACGACCATCCTCGCCAATTACCCTGGCCACTTGGCGAATAGAAATAGCTTCCTGAAAAAGGACCGCCCGAAGCCAGCCAGTTGTAGAATGGCCAGTCCAGGCGCCATTACCAAGGGCAAAGTTTATCTGTGTGCTCACACCTACGTTTTAGCCCAATCGGCGGGCAATTTGCGGGCGTGTGGAACACGTAAACTTGGGGATCCAGCGCTTGACGTGTATTCAAAATTAATGCCGTAAGATCCCAAGCCTCCGCCTGATGTCGGAACAATCCACGTGAAGTCGAACGTTGATCCGACAGCCCATAACCCACGGACGTCGCCCTCGTAGAGCGGATTGGACAACACGTAGGCATATCCGTTTATTCCGCCATCCAGTCCCACCGGATCGCTCTCGGCATACCGCCCGATTGTGCTGTCGTAGTCGCGGAACCAGTTCTGCGCGAGGGCCGTCTCGGTGTCCTGGTATTGGCCGGGGAAGCGTAAGGGGTTGGTGAGGGTGGCCGGTGACCGAGGCGGCGTTGCCGAAGGGGTCGAAGGTGCCGTCCCAGACGATGGTTGCTGAAGCATCGGTGATCTTCTGGGGGCGGTTCAGGTGGTCGGCGTGATGTAGTACAGGGTCGCGCTGGCGCCGCTGTGGTCGACCAGCGCCACCGGCAGGTCGTCCAGCCAGAGGTATTCGCGGATGGCGGCGCCGGTGGCGGCGTCGGCCTTTGAAGTCCCTAGTTTTCACGAATTGGCGGAATAAACATATCGGAGCTTGAATGGGGGCGGCCAAATAGTGTTTCGATGGCGGCGACCCAATGAAAAACCCATCAGCGCTATATCCGCTCTCGGGTTATGCGTGCAGTATTGCTGGGGTCCACCGCAGAATGGCGGCGTCGCTAAACCTGGAACCGTCAAATTTATAACGCCTAGGTCCTGTTGACAAAGCGCAGCCAGATTTTGATTGAAGCGAGTTGGATGAAAGCCATGAAGCTGTCTGCGGTCTTATCGTATCGGGGTTGCGACGCGGCGTGCGTTTTTGAGCTTGTTGAAGAAGCGCTCGATGCGATTGCGCAGAGCGTAGAGAACTGGATCGACTGGACGCTGCACCTTGCGGTTCGATTTGGTTGGAATGACGGGATCGGTCCCGTGGAACCAGGAATCTTCGCGAATGGCGTCGCTGTCATAACCTTTGTCGCCGAGCAACGCCTTGGGACGCGTCTGGTCCAAGTCCATCAGTTCGTCATAGACCGTCGCGTCGTGCGCTTCGCCTGGCGTGATGACGATAGCAGATCGGGAGACCTTCGCCATTGGTGCGGGCATGAATTTTGCTCGTAAAGCCGCCGCGCGAACGGCCAAGACCTTGGCCTTGAGCCCCCCTTTTGCCCCAGCGGCCTGATGGTGGGCGCGGATCACGGTGCTGTCGATCATTTGCACCGTCCTGGGCGCGGCTCCGCTGCCGGACAGCGCATCGAGCAGCACGTCCCACAGTCCCGACAAGCTCCAGCGCCGGAATTGCTGATAGACCGTGTTCCACTTGCCAAGTTCTTCCGGCAAATCGCGCCATGGCGCGCCGGTGCGCGTCACCCAGAAGATACCGTCCAGTGTGCGACGATGATCCGATGGCGGACGTCCGCTCAACGGGCCGCCGACAACAACGAAGGGTTCGAAAAACGACCATTCCACATCACTCATCAAGCCACGAATCAAAAACGCCTCCTCAAGAGGCAGTCTTGAATCACATCAGAACTTCAATGAGAATCCCTTTGTCAACACGACCTAGCGCCCATCCCATTTGCGCTGATGACCCATCTCTTTCGAAGATATTTTATAGTGCTGGCATCCAACGAACGGGGAATAGTTCTTTCTTTTTGATGCGAGTTAAGCCAGTTGCGGCAAGTCATGGCTTCAAAATCACGTGGAAAGATTTGCGCAGCGACGACCCACGATAAGTGCCCCAATCAATATTACTATTGCAGGCGCAAGACTAATAAGACGGACTCGATGACAAGACATCATATTTGACGCGCTTCGCTGCCGTTTTCGCTCAGTGACCTGGATAAAATGGGACAAACACTTTTGGTTGTCCATGTGAACCACCTGTATTCATGACGTCCCTGCGCCGAATTGTTGTCAGTGGAGCATAAACAGGATTCAAATCGGGCTTCCCGCCGGGGCCATGTGGGTTAGCAAGCTCATTGGCAAACCTCTGGGCACCTGCGACACCGCCTTCACAAGCAATTAGAAGAGTCGGTAGTTACGGATTGTAACGTGGTTGCTGCCTCAAATAGTCGGCAATCTGTTCGGGAGTATAATGATATCCGCCTCTCGGAGCATCAGCGAAAATTCCGCCAGCGCTACCGTGGATCACGACGGTGTTAAAGTTTGTTGGATTAAATGAGTCAGCCCAGTCGTACAAATCCGTGGGATTGTTCTGCCAATCAAGCATATTTGCCGTGGCAAATGCCCATGGATCATAGAAGCCGAGTGGATTTGAACTGACATACTCGTACGTATTTGCTCCACCCCACAACCCGATGGGATCGCTCTCGATATACCGCCCAATTGTGCTGTCGTAGTCGCGGAAGCCAGTTTTGCGCGAGGGCCGTCTCGGTATCCTGGTATTGGCCGGGGAATCGTAAGGGATTGGCGATGGTGCCGGTCACCGAGGCGGCGTTGCGAAGGGGTCGAAGGTGCCGTCCCAGACGAGGTTGCCGAGGCGTCGGTGATCTTCTGCGGGCGGTTCAGGTGGTCGGCGTGGATTGAGCGCAGTCCATCCAGTCCGCCTCATCTAGACCTTAGCCTTCGACAAACGGCTAAGAACTAGGCAAATGAGCATCAGCGGAATGGCGATCCACAAGATCCACATCACGGTATGAACTATCTCGTTTTGCCATTCCGTGATGTAAACCGTGAACCCTTTGACCTGATAGGGAACAATGCTGCCCGATCGAAAATCGGGGCGCTTCGGATAGTAGAAAAAGGTGGTCTCAAAATAAGCAAACGCTGCCATGGCAGTGATTCCTACCAGCGTCGTCACTCCCAAAGCGATTTGGATTACTTTCTTGAACACTGACCCGTTTGGCATCCTGTATGTCCTCTGGATGTTGCAGGCGTGCTTCCGTCGCCAAACGGCGCATAAAGCCACGTATACGTACCGCCTCCCGCGACCGAAGCTCCCGCCGCAGCGCCCAGCGTGACTCCACCTCCAACAACAGGCCCATATGCGCTGTTGCCCCAAAAATAGTCCGCTGACCCTCCGTAACCAGCTCCGCCATGAAGGCTAGCGTTGTAAAACAGTTGAGTTAGATCGCTAATGGTCCGGGCATTGGAAGCCTGAATACTAAGGCCCGCTTCAGCCTCTGCTCCAAACTGTCCGCCTCCTCCGCCATAGGAGTAAAACCCAACGTTGCCGCAGGTATCGACTGCGATACCGACTCCAAGCGGAACTATGAATCCGAATGGCAGGCTAAGACTTCCGGCGAAGCCAATCTGCAGAGTTACTAGCCCTTGTATGTCGAGCCGAGTAAGCGGGTTGTTTCCAGCGTAGGCATATAAATTGATTCCACCGATCAACCCGATGGGATCGCTCTCGATATACCGCCCGATCGTGCTGTCGTAATCGCGGAACCAGTTCTGCGCGAGGTTTGTCTCGGTGTCCTGGTATTGGCCGGGGAAGCGCAGCGGGTTGGTGAGGGTGCCGGTGACCGAGGCGGCGTTGCCGAAGGGGTCGAAGGCGCCGTCCCAGACGATGGTTGCCGAGGCGTCGGTGATCTTCTGGGGGCGGTTCAGGTGGTCGGTGTGGATGTAGTACAGGGTCGCGCTGCCGGTGCTGTGATCGACCAGCGCGACGGGCATGTCGTCCAGCCAGATGTATTCGCGGATCGCGGCGCCGGTGGCGGCGTCGGCTTCCTCGATCAGGTGGCCGGCGCTGTCGTAGACGAACTGGATGGTCGAGCCTCCGGCGGTTTTCGCGGCACGCTGGTCCCGCGCGTTGTAGACGTAGCTGCCGACCGTGGCGCCGTTGAGCCTGGCGGTGGTCAGGCGGGCGGCGTTGTTGAAGCTGTAGGCGTAGTCGTTGGACGGATCGCGGGTGTCGTCGGAGACCGAGCCGTTGGCGGCGTAGCTGAAGCTGCGGACGTTGCTGCCGGTGGTGACGCTGCTCAGGCGGTTCGACGTGGACGGATAGGCATAGGTGTCTGTGGTGGCCCCTGCCGTCCGCGTCAGCCGGTTGCCGACCCCGTCATAGGTGAAGCCGAGCGACCCGTAGAGGCCGGTGGCCGAGGCCAGCCGGTTGAGGTTGTCGTAGGTGAAGGCCTGGCTGCGCGATCCGGCCAGGTGGTCGTGCCGCCCGAAGCCGCCGCGATGCCGGTGAGCTGGTAGTCCTGGTCCCAGGCCAAGCTCAGCGCCACGCCGTTGCCGAAGCTCAGCCCCGCCAGCGGCCCGAACGGCTTGTAGCTCGCGCCGGAGGCGACGGTGACGGCGGCGGCGACCGCCGTCTCCCGGGTCGCGATGCCCGCGATGCGGCCCTGCCCATCCCGCGTATAGGTCACGATGCGGCCCGAGGGATAGGTCGCGGTCAGCACGTTGCCGGCCGGATCGTAGCTGTAGGCGACGGTGTAGGTGTTCGATCCGACGACCCGGCTGTCCTCGGTCACCTGCCCCAGGACATTGTAGGTGAAGGCCGTGGTGCCGCTGGCGTCGGTCAGGCCGGTCAGCCGGCCCACGCCCTTGTTGCCGCCCGATGTCGCGTCATAGCTGTAGGCGACGGCCTCGCCGGACGACGCCGGGAAGGTTTTGGTCAGCATCCGGCCGGCCGCGTCGTAGGTGTAGTCGGTCTCGATACCGCGGGCGTCGGTGGACCTGGTCACCCGGCCGGCGGCGTCGAAGTGGTTGACCGTCGTGCCGCTGTCCGGACTGGTCGCCTGGATCGCGTCGCCGAAGCCGTCGCGCACATAGCTCGTCGTGTTGGAGCGCGCGTCGGTGACGGCGGTGACCTCGTCCCTGCCGTCATAGGCCAGCGCCGTGACGAAGCTGTTGGGATCGGTCTGCTGCTGCAGCCGGTTCAGCGCGTCGAAGGCGCTGGCATAGAGCTGGCTGCGCGGGTCGGTCAGCGCGACCGGGTTGCCGTCGTTGTCGTAAGTATACGCCGTGGTCTGCGACGCCCGCGCCGATCGATGACAGCATCCGGCCCAGCTCGTCGAACACCGCACTCTGCGTCTTCGCCAGCGTCCCGCCGGCGGTCTTCACGTCGGTCCGGGTGCGGTCGATTCGAGTAAATGTCCTATTTCACTTTCTTTCAGTCACGCACTTTGTATATCCGATTGTGAGCGTATCGATTAATACGGCTTATTACGATCTCCAAAGAGAATGAAAAGAGTAAGCGGTGCATTGCATCGATCAAAAAAGGCTCCACCAAAACGTATCCCTTGCGAGCGTAATCTTCTGCTTTTACAAAAGATGACAAAAAACTATGATTCCATAAATCGTGATTTCTAGCGATTGCATTCGCGACGTCTGAAAAATAGATTATCCTTGCGTCTACTGGAGGCATCGCTCGTGATTTAGACAAGCACGCCTATCCGTAGATATTCTGCTGTTGATGTCGCTGAAATTTTCTGTTTCGCGAGTCCATGTGCCGGGTTTGAAAAGCGCTGCCCTTACAACGCAACATAACGAACAGACCCTGGCAGGGAAGAAAGCATCCTCGCTATGACGAATCGCTCCGACTGAGCGTCCTGACTGACGGACAAACTGCTAGCCGCCATAGATGAAAGCTCAAAGAGCAGGCTAGTGCTGAGCACCAGGCCGAAACGGAGAGAAACGAACATACTTGCCGCCATTTTCAACGGTTTCGGTCCAATTGACGACTTGGCCGTTAGATATACTCATGGCCGTGTCAACAATGTCTGACGGAGCAATAACTTGGGACGTTTAATACATTCGCAAGCTGTTGTGCAAATGAGTTTATCCCCTTACCAGTATCGCAAGCATCGAGATATACTGTCTGGTTGTGGAAATTTCTGTCTCGCTTTATCAAGTTGGCCAACAGCGCTGGCGTCAGCTGATTCCCGCGGTTGTCCGCCACTTCTTGAGAGTTGCCGTGTCCAGATATTGAATAATAATTGTTCGGATTTCCACTGATTTGCTTGCTGCCAGAGGTAATTGCTCGTTGCGGGATTGAAGAGGTTTAGGTTTGCAAGCCCCCACGGATCGAAAAGAATAAGCGGATTAGAGCTGGCATATCCGTACGTGTCCATCCCACCCCACAACCCCACCGGATCGCTCTCGGCATACCGCCCGATCGTGCTGTCGTAGTCGCGGAACCAGTTCTGGGCGAGGTTTGTCTCGGTGTCCTGATATTGGCCGGGGAAGCGCAGCGGGTTGGTGAGGGTGCCGGTGACCGACGCTTCGTTGCCGAAGGGGTCGAAGGCACGTCCCAGACGAGGGTTGCCGAGGCGTCGGTGATCTTCTGGGGGCGGTTCAGGTGGTCGGTGTGGATGTAGTAGACGACGGCGCTGCCGGTGCTGTGATCGACCAGCGCGAACGGGCATGTCGTCCAGCCAGATGTATTCGCGGATCGCGGCGCCGGTCGCCGGCGTCGGCCTCTTCGATCAGGTGGCCGGCCGCTGTCGTAGACGAACTGGAGCGTCGAGCCTCCGGCGGTTTTCGCGGCCCGCTGGTCCTGCGCGTTGTAGACGTAGCTGCCGACCGTCGATCCGTTCAGCTGGCGGTGGTCAGGCGGGCGGCGTTGTTGAAGCTGTAGGCGTAGTCGTTGGACGGATCGCGGGTGTCGTCGGAGACCGAGCCGTTGGCGGCGTAGCTGAAGCTGCGGGCATTGGCGCCGGTGGTGACGCTGCTCAGGCGGTTCGACGTGGACGGATAGGCGTAGGTGTCTGTGGTGGCCCCTGCCGTCCGCGTCAGCCGGTTGCCGACCCCGTCATAGGTGAAGGCCAGCGCGCCGTAGGAGCCCGCTCGCCGAGGCCAGCCGGTTGAGGTTGTCGTAGGTGAAGGCTGGCTGCGCGATCCGGCCAGGTGGTCGGTGATCGCCGTGACGTTGCCGGAGGCGTCGTAGCCATAGGCCAGGTCCTGGATCGTGGTGCCGCCCGAAGCCGCCGCGATGCCGGTGAGCTGGTAGTCCTGGTCCCAGGCCAAGCTCAGCGCCACGCCGTTGCCGAAGCTCAGCCCCGCCAGCGGCCCGAACGGCTGTAGCTCGCGCCGGAGGCGACGGTGACGGCGGCGGCGACCGCCGTCTCCCGGGTCGCGATGCCCGCGATGCGGCCCTGCCCATCCCGCGTATAGGTCACGATGCGGCCCGAGGGATAGGTCGCGGTCAGCACGTTGCCGGCCGGATCGTAGCTGTAGGCGACGGTGTAGGTGTTCGATCCGACGACCCGGCTGTCCTCGGTCACCTGCCCCAGGACATTGTAGGTGAAGGGCCGTGGTGCCGCTGGCGTCGGTCAGGCCGGTCAGCCGGCCCACGCCCTTGTTGCCGCCCGATGTCGCGTCATAGCTGTAGGCGACGGCCTCGCCGGACGACGCCGGAAGGTTTTGGTCAGCATCCGGCCGGCCGCGTCGTAGGTGTAGTCGGTCTCGATACCGCGGGCGTCGGTGGACCTGGTCACCCGGCCGGCGGCGTCGAAGTGGTTGACCGTCGTGCCGCTGTCCGGACTGGTCGCCTGGATCGCGTCGCCGAAGCCGTCGCGCACATAGCTCGTCGTGTTGGAGCGCGCGTCGGTGACGGCGGTGACCTCGTCCCTGCCGTCATAGGCCAGCGCCGTGACGAAGCTGTGGGATCGGTCTGCTGCTGCAGCCGGTTCAGGCGCGTCGAAGGCGCTGGCATAGAGCTGGCTGCGCGGGTCGGTCAGCGCGACCGGGTTGCCGTCGTTGTCGTAAGTATACGCCGTGGTCTGCGACGCCGCGCCGATCGATGACAGCATCCGGCCCAGCTCGTCGAACACCGCACTCTGCGTCTTCGCCAGCGTCCCGCCGGCGGTCTTCACGTCGGTCCGGGTGCGGTCGCCCAGCCCGTCCAGCGTGTAGCGGATATAGGCGCCGGTTCCGTCCGTCACCTGGGTCAGCCGGTGCGCGTCGTCGTAGCTGTAGTTCAGCGTCGCGCCGTCCGGTGCCCGGACCTGCGTGACGTTGCCGGCCCAGGTCGTACGCGAAGCGCAGCGTGGCGGTGACCGTCGAAGCGGCGGTCCACCGGAAGCTGCCCCAAGTGGCGCCGCCCCACACCGCGCCATTCACCGTGACCGACAGAACCCCGGCCCAGCGCATCGTAGGTGTAATAGGTGGCGATGCCGTTCGGGTCGGTCGAATACAGCGGCTGGCCGCGCCCGTTCACCGCCGCGATCGTCGTCGTGTGCCCGACTGCGTCGGTCACCGAGGCAGCGAGCCGTCGGCGTTGTAGGTGTAGGTGGTGGTGTCGCCCGTACCCGCCAGGGGACCGTCGACGGTGTGCAGCAGGCCCGCGCTCGCATAGGTGTAGGTCCAGGTCCGCGTCTGGCCGGCCGTGCTGTACGGCACCGTGGTCGTCGTGGTGTCGGTCTGGGTGAGCTGGGTGATCTTGCCCCCGGTATAGGTGTAGTCGGCGGTCAGGCCGGGCTGCCGGATTTCGGTCACGACGTGATAAGTCGTGTCCCAGCCGGTGTTGACGGTCCGCGCCACCGCGGTGCCGAAGCCCTCCGTGCGGCTTGTCTCCTCCCCGATGGCGTTGTTGGTATAGTGCGTGACGTTGCCCTGCGGGTCCGTCCATCGCGGTCAGCAGGCCGTTGGCGTCGTGCGTGAAGGTCGTGGACGCGGCCGGGGTGTGCGCGCTCGCCAGTTGGTCGATGCTGTCGGTCTGGTAGCGGCCCTCCACCGTGCTGAGATTGTAAGTGCTCTGCTTGCCGAGCGCGTTGGTGACGGTACGCGTCACATGCGTATCGTCATACGAGGACGCCGAGATGGCCGGCGCCGCCCGCGAAATCCCTCCGAGACGACGCGGCCCTGCCCGTCATAGGCCCAGGTGGCGTAACGGTGGCCGTTCTCGTCGATGATGCCCGTGATCGCATAGGCGTTCACCGTCGCGGCGTCTTCGTAGAGATAGGTGACGACCGGATTGTCGCTCGGCGACGGCGTCGCGTCCGGATAGGTCACGCTCGCCAGCGCGCTGCCGAGCGGCTTGGCGGTAAACGCGTAGCGGTACACATTGCCGTCCGGGTCCTGTCATCGTGTCGAGCGCATTGCCGACATAGGTGAAGGTGAGCCGGCGGCCGAAACGTATCGGTCACCGAGCTGTTGTGGCCGCCCACATAGGCCAGCGTCAGCGTGTAGCCGTCGCGATAGGCAATGCCGGTCAGCGTGCCGGTGGAATCGAAGGTGTAGCGGACGTCGTCCAGGTCGGTGACGACCCAGCCGGTGCCGCTCGTCGCAATCGTCACGTCGCCGTCGTGACGCGGCGTCAAACTCCAGCCAGGCTCCAATACTGCGATACCCAGTGGCCGGACATGAAGGTGAAATGATAGGGCGAACCGTCGGGAAGGACGACGTTGACCTGGCCGGGATCGATGATCGTGAACGACGCATCATATTCACTGCGCCAATTGACCCCCAGACGCGAGCTGAAGCTGGTGTCCGAGTTGTACATATACGTCAGGTTCGAATTGTAGAAGCGCCCGGAAGCCGAGTCGATCCTGGCCGGCGGTCTCGAAATCCGTCACCGTCTGATAGAGATTCCCCGACAAAATGTTGACCGGGTCGCCGGCACTGTTGAGGCCGGAGCCGTCGTTGCAGGGACACTTGCGCGGGCCTTGATAGGCGCGGAACGATGGGAGGGGCACAGCCCCAGACAACGTTGCGAAATGCCAACGAGCACAGGTTGACCGCGTACGCGCCACCACGTGCTGGGATGGCTGCCGTCCGCGTTGCAGGCCCCGAACTGCGTCGGTTCGCCGGAACTGTTGTATATCATGCCGCTATAGGAGGTCGGCGTAACGCCGTAGATCGCGAGCAGCGATGGCCGCGGCGGCGCCTGCGTAGTCGGCGCCGAAGTCCGTGCCGGGAGCCGCAGTCATGGTCCAACCGGCTTGGGCCATATCGGTCCAGCCGCTTAGGAAGACCAGAACCAGGACCAAACCGAGAAAGCCACGCGCCACCCGAGACACCTAACGGCAGGAACCAGACGCGGCCAAAGCAACTCTGGAATCAAGCTCCACCGGACGGCGCTAGCAAAACCATAATTGGACGCTGCGTTCATTCCAAGGTGGGTACGCGCCAAAAACGCGGCTCGCATTTCTGCAAGCCGCCGTTCCCGGGAAAATTCCAGCAGCCGGATCAGCGCTTGCTGAACTGGAAGCTGCGGCGGGCCCTTGGGGCGGCCCGTATTTCTTGCGCTCCACCGCGCGCGGGATCGCGCGTCAGGAAGCCGCCGGGCTTGAGCGCGGCACGCAGCGTCGGCTCATAGGCCACCAGCGCACGGGAGATGCCGTGGCGCACCGCGCCCCGCCTGGCCGGAAAGGCCGCCGCCGACCACGGTGACGACGACGTCGAACTGGCCGTCCCGGTTGGTGGCGATCAGCGGCTGGCGCAGGATCATGCGCAGCACCGGGCGCGCGAAATACACCTTCTCGTCGCGGCCATTGACCGTGATCGTGCCGCGGCCCGGCTTGATCCAGACCCGCGCCACCGCATTCTTGCGGCGGCCGGTGGCATAGGCGCGGCCCTTGGAGTCGCGATTGGACTTGGGCGCCTCACCGGCGTCCGCCTTCTCCGGCACCTTGGCCTTGATCAACGTGGATTTGAGATCGCCGAAGCTCTTTACGTCCCTTCCGCCATGAGCCTAGCTCGCCTTCTTGAAGTTGGTGTTCTTGGGGGTTCAGCTTCGCCACGTCGAACGGCTCGGGCTGCTGCGCCGCATGCGGATGCTCGGCGCCCGGAAAGGACCCGCAGGTTGGAAAGCTGGCGCCGGCCCAGCGGACCGCGCGGCAGCATGCGCTCGACCGCCTTGTGCAGCACGCGCTCGGGAAACTTGCCCGCGCATGATCTGTCCTGCGGTGCGCTCCTTGATCCCGCCGATATAGCCGGTGTGGTGGTAGTAGGTCTTGTCCTTCAGCTTGTTGCCGGTGAGGACGACCTTGGCCGCATTGATCACGACGATATTGTCGCCGCAGTCCCATGTGCGGGGTGAAGGTAGTCTTGTGCTTGCCGCGCAGGCGCAGCGCGATGATCGAGGCGAGGCGGCCGACGACGAGACCTTCGGCGTCGATCAAAATCCACTTCTTCTCGATCTCGGTCGGCTTGGCCGAGTAGGTTTTCATGGTTCAACCTTGCAGGAAATGACGTGAGGCGCGGCTTCTAAGCGTTGCGCCGCACAGCGTCAAGCGGAATACCCGGTTTTGCTGGATCTTTTGTACACGGTATAATAATACCGTATATATCCTGCCGGCGAGCCGCCACCTCGCAAAAACGATCGGCAAATCGGCAATATCGTTTCGGAAAATGCAGGTCGAGGGACAAATGCAGTCACCGGCTCGTGCTGTCGTCGCTGTCGGCCGCCCTGCTGGTCTTCGCGCAAGCCCAAGCCGGTACCGGGGGCGAATGCGCCGCATCGCGGTCCGAGCTGCATCGTCAAACGCCAATATACAATCCGTTGCGTAGAGGGGTTCCGCAGTGCCGACAAGATGGTGACTTATCTCGACACGGCGTTGCATTGTCAAAGTTATCGGCCCGCTTGGCCCGGGGCGTCGTGTCCGGACAAATGCGAATTCGACCCGAAGTCATGCTACAACCGTGGTGACGCGATGCCTCGATACGGAGCACGATCATGATCCGCACCGAGCTCGACGACGAGATGAGGCGTTTCGAGCGCCCCATAGCCCTGCTGGCCGCAGGCGAGCAGATCGTCGTCGCGTGGTTTTCGGTGGTTTTGTTCGGTGCCCTGTTCTTTCTGGCGATCCTTTTCTCATCGCACTCGTGGCCAGCCATTTGCGCCTGCCGCCTTCGCTTTTAACCGCCGCGCTTCATGCTCGCTGAGCTGACCAGCATCGTTCTTCTTGCAGCATTTCTGGCTGCCACATCTTCGGCCGTCTTCCGCGCGCGCGTCGCGGCCGGATAGTGTCGCTGCTGCTCGCGCTGACACTGGTGCCCGCGCTCGCCGTCGCCATTGCATTTGGGACGACCTACGTCCTCGATCCGCATAGGCCGTTCATGCTGCCGCTGCCGACCTACATACTGAGTGTTTTCGTTGTCGGTGTCGGCCCGTTGACGACGGCGGCCGGCGCGCTTTGGTATCTGACGATCCTGCGCCGCAATGCAGCACTCGCCCAGGCGCGCTGGCCGGCCCTTTCACTGTCGCTGCTTTTGTCCCGCTATGGCGCCCTTCGCGCCGAAGTCATCTGGGTGGTGCTTGCAGGAATTGTCCGGCAGGTGGTTTGGACGATCCTGTTCGGCATTGCGTTCATGCTGATCGCTTTCGCCGGCGTGGCGTCAGGCGAGATGATCGCGCCTCATCCCGACACGATAATCGACAGCGATTTCTTCATCACCACCGAACTCTTGGCAGGATCGCTCTTCTTCGCGACGATCAGCCTCATCGGCAGCGTGATAGCCCTCGTCCGCCGGCGGGGAGCACCGTCCGCGAATGTCGCGGTCCTGATGCTGAGCGCTTCCAGCGCCGCAGCGGCTGCGTTCTATGTCGTGATCATGTTGCACAGCTATATGGTTGGGGGGCCGCTCACGGTGATGCTCGACGGCAGGGATGCCTCGGTCCTTTTCGCGTTCTGGTCGATTTTCGCACTGCGGAATCTCCTCGCGCGACCGATTTTTCTGACGAGCGAAAGGCTGCAGGCGGCCGTTGCCCGCACCGCCCGCGACCTGACGGCGCGCAGGCCGGAAAAGCCGGTGCTGTTCCTGCGATCCTTCCTGGACGACGAGCAATCCGTGCCCGCCGACGAATCGAGCTTCGGGGCCGCCATGGGCTTCGGGCGCAGGACGATGCGCATCGAAGAGATCGTCGCCGACGTGATGTTCAGCAAGGCGCCGCTGATTGCCCTGCAGAATCCTGCGATCCGCGCCCGTCCCATCGGCGCGGCGCGCGATCTGGCACCTATGGAAGGCTGGCACGATGTCGTAAGGCGGTACATCTCGGCCGCCCAGATCGTGATCTGCTTCTTCGGAACCACGCCGAGTTTCATCTGGGAGATGGAACACATCATGTCCGGCGACAAGGCCCGCGCGATGATCCTCGTCTTTCCGCCCAACTACCAGCTCAGACAGCTTCTTCATGAAGCCGCGCCCGAGCTTGCGCGGCATCTGGGCATCTCGGACGCCGCTCAGGAGCGCGTGGTTTTGGCCGGCGCGCGCGCGCTCGCATACGATCCGTCGGCAGCCACCTATCGCTTGTTCACCTCAAAGCGAAGCAGCGCGCTGGCCTACCGCGAAGCGCTGGTTCGCTGCGCGCTCTTGACAACGCCGGCGGCCTGACGGGCGCAAAAGAAAAGGCCCGGCTCAACGGCCGGGCCTCGTCAACGCGACATGGCGGGGGGAAGCTTACCAGTCGCGCTTGATATTGAAGTAGTTGTATGAGCTCTCGCGGATCTTGCCGAACTCGCCGTCGTTCTTGGTCAGGTCTTCCAGGCGATAGGTCGGCGCCTTGGAGATCACGTCCTGCGCCACCGGCACGACATAGCCGCCCTTGTCCTTGCTGTAATCGAGCATCGACCACGGGACCGGGAAGAACTTCTCGCCCACGCCCAGCACGCCACCCTGGCCGAGCGCCGCGAACAGGATGCGGTCGGACTGCTTGTCGAGCACGACGTCTTCGACATGGCCGATCTTGTCCCCTTTCAGGTCGTAGACGGACGTGCCTTTGACTTTGGACGCGAGAATCGCGCTGGTGTGGCCGCTGGATGTCGTCATCTGGGATGTTTCCTTGTGTGGACGCACCCCAAAAACGCCTTCTTTACGCCTTCGTTCCGGTGTCGCATCGTTTTCGCAAATCGGATTAGAGTTCCGTGTCAGCGCGCAGAGCGTGCTCAACCTGGGGGATTTCATGAAGACTATCCTGGCGGCGGTTGCCGTCGCGGCCGCGCTTTGCCTTGGCGCAGGCTTTGCAGCCGAGGTGCCGCTCAAGGGCTATGTCAGCGACAAGTCGAAAGACTATTTCGGCTACTTCCTGCCGACCGCGCCGATCAAGGTCGGGAAGTTTCAGTTGCGCAACCTGTTCCTCGGCGCCAAGGGCGACTTCGTCCAGTACGAGGGCGGCAAGTCCGACAAGGCGTTCGCCGCCGTGATGATCGAGTTCGACGACGTCACCAGCCCCAAGAAGACCGGCGAGGACGGCCAGGAGTTCTACACCAACACCGTCCGCATCCTGCCAGGCGCCTACGCCATCGGCAACGGCAAGGTCCGCTTCGCCGGCACCGACAAGGCGCTGGGCGCGGTGACCTTCGAGGGTGCGCTGAGCGCGGACTTCTTCAAGAAGCCGGCGGCGGACGTGCCGCATCCCGACGATCATCCGGTCCTCAAGGGCAAGCTGACCGTCGGCGGCAAGAGCTTCGACGCGGCGTTCAACTGGTTCGGCGGTGACTGAGCGGTTTGGGGTGCTTGAGCGTTTTGGGGTGCTTGACGGGCGGTGTATGATCCCTATCTACCACCGGAGACCGAGATGAACGCGCCCGTACCCACCCCTTTGGTCCTGACCGCGCAAAGCGGCACGGTCCTCAAACTCACGCTCAATCGCGGCACCGCCCGCAATGCGCTGAGCGCGGGGCTGATGAGCGCGCTGCAGGGGGCGCTGGACGATGCTGCGAAGGACCGGTCGGTCCGCGTCGTCATCATCGCGGCCGACGGCCCTGCTTTTTCCTCCGGCCACGACCTGAAGGAGATGACTGCGCACCGCACCGACACCGACGAGGGCGAGGCTTTCTTCGCTGCATTGTTCGCGCAATGCTCCAAGCTGATGCAAACCATCGTGCGTCATCCCAAGCCGGTGATCGCGCAGGTCCAGGGCATCGCCACCGCCGCCGGCTGCCAGCTCGTTGCGAGCTGCGATCTGGCGATCGCGTCCGCCGCCGCGCGCTTCGCGACGCCCGGCGTGAACATCGGCCTGTTCTGCTCCACGCCGATGGTGGCGCTGTCGCGCAACGTGGCGCGCAAGCACGCAATGGAGATGCTGCTGACCGGCGAGATGATCGCGGCCGAGGAGGCCCGCCGCATCGGCCTGGTCAACCGCGTCGTCGCGCCCGAAGCGCTGGACGCCGAAACGATGACGCTCGCCGAGCTGATCGCGACCAAGCCGCACGGCACCCTCAAGATCGGCAAGGAAGCGTTCTACAAGCAGATCGAGATGCCGCTCAGCGAGGCTTACGACTACACCAGCCAGGTGATGACCATGAACATGCTGGCTGCCGAAGCCGAGGAAGGCATCGGCGCCTTCGTCGAAAAGCGCGAACCGATATGGCCGGAATAAGGGGCGAATAGTAAGTGGCGAATAGCGAGCAGGGATGCTATTCGCTACCCGCCGTTCGCCATTCGCCAAGACCATGCCCCAATACGACGACGCCCTGATCAAATCCATTCTGCGCACCACCAAGACCATCGCCATGGTCGGGGCGAGCGGCAACGAGATGCGGCCCTCCTATTTTGCGATGATGTACCTGCTGGCCAAGGGCTATGCGGTTCACCCGATCAATCCGGGCATGGCAGGCAAGAAGATTCTGGGCCAGACCGTCTACGCCTCGCTCAAGGACGTGCCGGCGCCGGTCGACATGGTCGACATCTTCCGCACGTCCGACGCGGCGCCGGAAATCGTGCGCGAGGCGCTGGCGGAAAAGGACCGCCTCGGAATCAAGACGGTCTGGATGCAGCTCGGGGTGATCAACGAGGAGGCTGCGGCCATGGCGCGCGAAGCGGGCCTCACCGTCGTCATGGATCGTTGTCCCAAGATCGAGCATGGCCGCTTTTCCGGCGAGATCGGCTGGATGGGCGTCAACCGCAAGATGATCGACAACCGCAAGCCGCTGCTGTTCGGCAAGGGCGGCAGCCTGAAGCGCGTCTGACGAAAGTCCGCACCATGAAGGCCTCGTGGTTTGCCGTCGCGGCCCTGCTCATGGCAAGCGCGGCGTCCGCGCAGCCGTCGCCAGAACCGGCCCCCCAGGTACTTGCGCTGGCGCAGCGCTATCTCGCCGCGACGGGCGGGACCTATGAGATGCTGGAGCAACAGGCCTATGTCGCCGGCGGCGTGATGGGAGACTCGCTGGCGTCGCATGCGCGGCAGCAGGCGCTGCAGGCGGCCACCGGCCAGCATCGCGCCGAACTCGAAGCACTCGATGTCAAACTGGCATCCCTCATGGCGCAGACCTTCACCGTGGGCGAGCTCCTGGTCGCGGTGAATTTCCTCGAAAGTCCGGTGGGACGGTCGATCACGCAAACGCGGCATGTCTATTTCGCCGCGATGTTCGCGCCGGACCGGCCGCCGCTGACCTTCACGCCGGAGCAGGCGGCGGCTCTCACCGCCTATGCCGAGACGCCCGAGGCGATTTCGATCCAGGCGAAGACGCCCGCGCTGCTGCGCCAGACGCTGCTGCTCAGCGAACCGGTACAAAGGGCAATACGAAAATCGGCGCAGGCGATATACTGTCGGGAAATGCGCACATGCACCGGCACCGAAGGCGGTCCCGACAAACCGGCCGATCCCGCAACCGGGCATTAGCGCCGAACTCGACCGGAAGAGAGGAACCGATACCGGATGCTGAAAGTCTGGGGCCGCCGCAACTCGATCAATGTGCAGAAAGCGCTGTGGGCCATCGGCGAACTCGGCCTGCCGCACGAGCACATTCCGGCCGGCGGCGCGTCCGGACAACTCGAGACGGAGGCGTTCGGCGCGCTCAATCCCAACCGCCGCGTGCCGGTGATCGACGAGGGCGGCACGGTGGTGTGGGAGAGCCATGCAATCGTCCGCTATCTCGCCGCGAAATACGGCAGCGGCGCGCTGTGGCCGGAAGATCCCGCCGCCCGCGCATTGTCGGACATCTGGACCGACTGGACGCTCGCCGACCTCCAGCCCGCCTTCGTGGGCGGCGTGTTCTGGGGCTTCTACCGCACGCCGGAAGAGCAGCGGAACTGGCCGGCGATCCGCAAGGCGGTCGCGCGCTGCGCCATCCTGTTTCGCCTGCTCGACCGGCATCTCGAAACGCGGCCCTATCTGGGTGGCGATGCCTTCACCTTCGGCGACATTCCCGCCGGCACCCAGCTCTACCGCTATTTCGAGTTGGAGATCGACCGCCCCGCCCTGCCCCATGTCGAGGCCTGGTACGAGCGGCTCAAGGCTCGCCCCGCCTATCGCGAACATGTCATGATCCCGTTCGAGGATCTGAAAGGCCGTCTCGCCTTCTGACGCGGCGTTGATCTATATCCTATAGAATTGCTAGAGTTTCCACCGGTCCACGGAGGTTTCGATGTCCGACTACGGTTTCAACACGCTGGCCGTCCATGCCGGCGCCCAGCCCGACCCGGCCACCGGCGCCCGCGCCACGCCGATCTACCAGACCACGGCCTTCGTGTTCGAGGACGCCGATCATGCGGCGGCGCTGTTCAACCTCCAGGTCTTCGGCAACATCTATTCGCGCATCATGAACCCGACCAATGCGGTGCTGGAGGAGCGCGTCGCCGCGCTCGAAGGCGGCCGCGCCGCACTGGCGGTCGGCTCGGGCCATGCCGCACAGCTCATCGCGCTGCACACGCTGATGAGCCCGGGCGACAATATCGTCGCGGCGCGCCAGCTCTATGGCGGCTCGATCAACCAGTTCTCCCAGGGCTTCGCCAAGTTCGACTGGCATGTGAAGTGGGCCGACACGACCGATCCGGCGTCCTTCAAGGCCCAGATCGACGATCGCACCCGGGCCGTGTTCATCGAAAGCATCGCCAATCCCGGCGGCATCATCAGCGACATCGAGGCGATTGCCGGCATCGCCCACGCCGCGGGCGTGCCGCTGATCGTCGACAACACGCTGGCCTCGCCCTACCTGATCCGGCCGATCGAATGGGGCGCCGATATCGTGCTGCATTCGGCGACGAAATTTCTCGGCGGCCACGGCAATTCGATGGCCGGCATCATCGTCGACAGCGGCAAGTTCAACTGGGGCGGCGGCAAATATCCGACACTGAGCGAGCCCTGCCCGTCCTATCACGGCATGAAGCTGTGGGAGACTTTTGGGGATATGGCTTACGCCATAGCCTGTCGGGTGCTTGGCCTGCGCGATCTGGGGCCGGCGCTGTCGCCGATGAACGCCTTCCTCGTCATCACCGGCACCGAGACCTTGCCGCTGCGCATGCAGAAGCATTGCGACAACGCGCTGGCGGTCGCCCAATGGCTGCAGAAGAACCCGAAGGTCGAGTGGGTGAACTATGCCGGCCTTGAGGGCAATCCTTCCTACGGCCTGCACCGCACCTATTGCCCCAAGGGGGCCGGCGCGGTGTTCACCTTCGGCCTGAAGGGCGGCTACGACGCCGGCGTGAAGGTGGTGAACGGCGTCAAGCTCATCAGCCATCTGGCAAACGTGGGCGACACCCGCAGCCTGATCATCCACCCCGCCTCGACGACGCATCGCCAGCTCAGCGACGACGAACGCGCCAGGGCCGGCGCCGGCAACGAGGTGATGCGCCTGTCGATCGGCATCGAAAGCGTCGAGGACATCATCGCGGACCTGGATCAGGCGCTGGAGGGATAGCGCCGCTCGAACGCATGCCACACCGCCGTGCACAGCAGCAACGCAGCGGCGAGCTGGTGCGCGGCGGCGAGAAATTCGGGCGCCTGGAACAGCAGCGTGGCGATGCCGAGCGCGATCTGGAACAGCGTCAGGTGCAGCAGCGCGTTGCCGCTGCGCCGCGCCAGGCCGGCCAGCTTGCCGCGTTCGCGCCACCACAGGGCGAACACGCTCAGCGCGACGACATAGGCGCCGATGCGATGGTCGAATTGTGCGGTGCCCGGATTCTCGAAGAAATTGATCCACCAGGGCGACAGCGCGAAGGCATCCTCCGGCGCAAAGCGGCCGTCCATCGACGGCCAGGTGTTGTAGATCAGCCCGGCATGCAGGCCCGCGACCAGCGCGCCGAGCAGCATCTGCAGATAGACGAGCACCGCAACGCCAAGCGACCAGCCCGCACCCCTCCCTTGGGGTGAGGTCGAAACGCGCAGCGCATCGGGCGGGGGGCGCCGCAAATAATCGAGTGCGATCCAGACGATCGCCACCAGCAGGATCAGCGCCACGCCGAGATGGATCGCCAGGCGGTATTGCGAAACGCTGACGCGCGTCTCCAGCCCGCTCTGCACCATCCACCAGCCGACGAAGCCCTGCAGCCCGCCCAGCGCGAACAGCAGCACCATGCGCGGCCACTCGGCGCGCCGAATCGCGCCGGTCCAGGCGAACCAGAGGAACGGCACCAGGAAGACCACGCCCAGCAGGCGCCCCAGCAGGCGGTGCGCCCACTCCCACCAGAAGATGCCCCTGAACGCATCCAGCGACATGCCGCGGTTTTCGTGGATATATTGCGGGATGCGCTGGTACTTCGCGAAAGCCTCGTGCCATTGCGCATCGTTCAGCGGCGGGATCGCGCCCATGATGACGTCCCATTCGGTGATCGACAGGCCCGAACCGGTGATCCGCGTCAGGCCGCCGACCGTCACCATCGCCAGGATGATCGCCGCGATCCCCAGCAGCCACAGGCCGACCGGGCGCCTGTCGGCTTTTTCGGTTACGGTTGTCATCATGTCTGTGTAAATCGCTTGCCGCCGGAGGTCTTGCCGCCATCTTGTCGCGGCACCGCGGCCCGCGCATTCTGCGCACCGTCTGGGAGGGGCGTCATGAACCGTTCGATTGCCTTGCTGGCCGCAGCCGCCGCACTGGCCGCGTCTACCGCCTGGGCCGCCGACACGATGCCGGCCGGCATGACGATGGACGCGCCGATGGTCGGCATGCCGATGAAGATGATCGATCCCATGCCCGCCGTATACATGGGCGAGGCCGACAAGCCGGGTGCACCGCTGTTCAAGGGTTTGGGCACGCTGCACCACCGGATCGCGACCCGCAACGCGATGACCCAGCGCCTGTTCGACCAGGGCATCGCGCTGATCATCGGCTTCAACCATGCCGAGGCGATTCGCTCGTTCCGCGAGGCGGCGCGGCTCGACCCGCGTTGCGCGATGTGCTGGTGGGGCGTCGCCTACGCGCTCGGTCCCAACATCAATCTTCCCATGCCGGACGACGCGGTGAAGCCGGCCTGGCAGGCGCTGCAGAACGCGATCGCTCTGAAGCGCCATGCCTCGACGGAGGAACAAGCCTGGATCGACGCGCTGGCCGAGCGCTACTCATCCGATCCCAAGGCCGACCGCGCCCGACTCGACGAGGCCTTCGCACGTGCCATGGGCGCGTTGTGGAAGAAATACCCGAACGACCTCGACGCCGGCACGTTCTATGCCGAAGCGATGATGGACACCCAGCCCTGGGATTATTGGGAGAATGACGGCGTGACGCCGAAAGGCCATGCGCTGGAAATCGTCGCGACGCTGGAAAGCATTATCAAGCGTTCGCCGAACCACCCGGGCGCGCTGCACCTCTACATCCATGCCGTGGAAGCGACGACGACGCCCGAGCGCGCCGAGGCCGCCGCCGACCGGCTGGAAAAACTGATGCCGGGTGCCGGACATATCGTACACATGCCGTCGCACATCTATTACCGCATCGGGCGCTATGCCGACTCGGCGCATGTCAACGAGCTGGCGGCGCTTGAGGACGAGCGCTACATCGCCGCCTGCCACGCCCAGGGCTACTATCCCGTCGGCTATTACGGCCACAACATCCACTTCCTGTGGACGTCGTCGGAGATGCAGGGGCGCTACCAGGCCGCGATCGACGCGGCGCGCCGGCTGAACAAGGCTGTCGGCGCGGACGCCGCGAAGATGGGGCCGTTCGCGCAGTTCTACTTCTTCACGCCTATCGCGACCAATCTGCGCTTCGGCAAATGGGACGCGGTGCTGGCCGAACTGCTGCCGCCAGACGATCAGAAGCTGACCCTGGCCGTCGCGCATCTGGCGCGCGGTTTCGCCTATGCCAACAAAGGCGACAAGGCGAACGCGACCGCGGAGCGCACCGCGCTGGCGGCACTGGTCCACGATCCGGTGCTCGTCTCCTATGCGGGCATGCCGGCGGTGGCGGTGGCGCAGATCGCGCTCGACGAACTGGATGGCGAGATCGCCCGCACCGGCGGTGACCTCGACGCCGCGGTCGCGGATTTCATCCAGGCACGCGATCTGGAAGAGGCCCTGCCCTACACCGAGCCGCCCTATTGGCATCAGCCGGCCAGCCATCTGCTGGGCGCGGCGCTATTGCAGGCGGGCCGGCCCAAAGACGCGGCAGAGGCCTACCGGCGCAGCTTGAAGACCTATCGCATGGACGGCTGGACGCTGTTCGGACTGGCGCAGGCTCAGGACGCGCTCGGCGACACCGCAGGCGCGGCGGCGACGCGCAAGGAATTCGCCGCGGCATGGTCGCTGGCGGATACCAAGCTCACGTCGTCACGCTTCTAGCGTTACGAGCCGCCGAGTTCGTTCAGCGCCGTTTGCATATGGGCGCGGCAGGCGGCGTCGTCGCCTGCGGCATCCGCTGCCGCAATTTCGTCGCGGATCGACTGCGCCTTGGCCGGGTCGCTGGGCAATGTCATGCCGCGGGCTCGCGTGATCATGGCAGCGCAGGTTTCACCCGGCGCGGCACTGACCGGCATGGTGACAGGGCCGCTGGCATCGCTGGCCGGCGCGGGCGGGTTGCTCGTCGGTTCCGCGGCAAAGGCGCCGGCGGCAATCATGGTTGCGGCGCAGGCGGCCAGAATCATCTTCATGTCGTGTCTCCGGAAATTGTCCATACCCCTCGACCGAACGTCCCGCGAGCATCCCGGTTGCCGCGCATCGCATGATGCAAAGCAGCAAAAAGCGGGTTCCGCGTCGCGCTTGACCCCGCTGCCCACGTCGCGCCTTACATGGCGCGGAAACGCGAGGCGGGCATGGCTGAGGAAGAATTCCGGTTCGATGGCGCCGACGGCACCTCCGTCTTCTGCTATCGCTGGCTGCCGTCCGGGACAGTGCGCGGCGTGCTGCAGGTCAGCCACGGCATGGGCGAGCACGCGCTGCGTTATCGCGAGCCCTTGCGGCCGCTGCTGGATGCCGGCATCGCGATCTACGCCAACGACCCACCGCGGCCACGGCCGGACCTCGCCGGACGCGCTGGGCGATCTCGGGCCGGGCGGCTTTGCCGGCCTGGTCGACGACATGGCGGTGCTCAGCCGTCTGATCCGCGCCGAGATCCCGGGCGAGAAGCTGGTCCTCATGGGCCATTCGATGGGCTCCTTCGCGGCGCAGATCTATGCGGTGGAGCACAGCGGCCTGATCGACGGCCTCGTCCTTTCCGGCTCGGCGGCGCTCGACAAGCTCCAGGCGCCGCGCGGCGGGCTGTCGGCGATCGGCGACGGCATGGACAAGCCGCGCACGCCGTTCGACTGGCTGTCGCGCGACGACGCGGAGGTCGACAAATACATCGCCGATCCGCTCTGCGGCTTCACGGTGAACGAGGCGGCCCGCGCCTCGATGTTCGCGGCCGCGGCGCCGGCGCTCGATCCGGCCAAGCTGGCGCAGATCGCCAAGGACCTGCCGATCTACGTCTTCGCGGGCGACAAGGACCCGATCAACGCCGAGCTCACGCGCCTGACGCCGCTGGTCGAGCGCTATCGCGATCTCGGCATCGCCGACATCGCGACCGATTTCTATCCGGGCGGGCGGCACGAGATGCTGAACGAGACCAACCGCGCCGACGTCGTCGCCAACCTCCAGGCCTGGATCGAACGGGTCATCGCATGAGCCCGCGCATCAAGAAGCTGATCGGCACCATCCTCATCCTGCTCTGGATCCCCGTCTACGCGTTCTTCGCGATGGGCGTCGCGGTGCATGTGCTGCCGCATGCGAACGGGCTGACCGCGTTCCTGTTCTACGCGATCGCCGGCACGCTGTGGGCGGTGCCGGTGGGGTTGATGTTCCCCTGGATGATGCGCGAGCCCAAGCCGAAGACCTGAGACTGCCCGAACGAAGGACAAAGGAGCACGAAGAAATGACACCGGTTTCCAGACGCCAGATGCTCGCCGCCTCGCTCGCCGCGATGACTGCACCAACCGTCGCACGCGCCGCGACGGCGCCCGTCGCGACGACGCGGCACGGCAAGGTGCGCGGCGCGGTCGACCAGGGGATCAATGTCTTCAAGGGCATCCGCTACGGCGCCGACACGGCGGCGTATCGCTTCCAGCCGCCGCAGCCGCCCAAGCCGTGGCGCGGCGTGGCTGACGCCCTCACCTATGGACCGGCTTGTCCACAAGGGCGCGAGCAGAACGTCAGCGAGGATTGCCTGTTCCTGAACATCTGGACGCCGGGCTTGCGCGACGGCGGCAAGCGGCCGGTGATGTTCTACATCCATGGCGGCGCCTATTCGAACGGCTCGGGATCGAGCCCGCTCTATGACGGCGTCAATCTCTGCAAGCGCGGCGACGTCGTGGTGGTGACGATCAATCATCGCCTCAACGCGTTCGGCTATCTCTATCTGGCGCGGCTCGACAAGGACTTCCCCGACAGCGGCAATGCGGGGCAGCTCGACCTGGTGCGGGCACTGCAATGGGTCCGCGACAATATTGCCGGGTTCGGCGGAGATCCCGATTGCGTCTTCGTGTTCGGCCAGTCGGGCGGCGGCGCCAAGATCGCGACCATGCTGGCGCAGCCTTCGGCCAAGGGGCTGTTCCACCGCGCGACGACGATGAGCGGCCAGCAGATCACCGCATCCGGCCCGTTCAACGCGACTCGGCGCGCGGAAACCTATCTTGCGGCGCTGAACCTGAAACCCGGCGACACCAAGCGGCTTCTCGAATTGCCGACCGATGAACTGGTGACGGGACTGAAGGCGGTCGATCCGGTGATCGGCTCCGGCGGCGTCTATTTCGGTCCGGTGCTGGACGAGCGCACGCTGACGCGCCATCCGTTCTATCCCGACGCGCCCGCGCAATCGGCGGACATTCCGCTGATGATCGGCAACACGCATGACGAGACGCGGCTTTTCATCCAGGACGACTGGGCCTATCGCCTGACCTGGGCCGACCTGCCGTCGCGGCTGGCGCCGAATTATCGCGTCGATCTCGATCCGGAGACGGTCATTGCCAAATACCGCGAATGGTTTCCCGACATCACGCCGACCGAGCTGTTTTTCAAGGCGACGACGGCAGGCCGTTCCTGGCGCGCCGCGGTGATCGAGGACGAATTGCGCGCCCAGGCCGGCACCCCGGCCTATGCCTATCAGGTCGACTTCCAGTCGCCGCTCGACGGCGGCAAATGGCACGCGCCGCACACCATCGACATCGCGCTCGCCTTCGACAACACCGACAAGCCTGGCGCCATCGCCGGCGACGGCCCGGAGGCGCGCAAGCTGGCGGCGCAGATGAGCGAGACCTTCATCGCCTTCGCCCGTACCGGCAATCCGAACAATCCGGCGCTGCCGGCGTGGACGCCCTATACACTGCCGGGCCGCGAGACGATGATCTTCGACGTGAATTCCCACATGGAGAACGATCCGCGCGGCCGCGAGCGCGAGTTGTTCGCCCGCGTGCCCTTCATCCAGCAGGGGACCTGACCGCCGCGATGGCATGGCCGTCCATCGGCCGGCCGGGCTGGAGCCCGAGCAGTTTCATGACCGTCGGGTGCACATCGACCTGGTCCAGCCGCCTGATCTCGCCGGGCACCACACCGGCGCCCCAGACATAGAAGACGCCGTGCATCTCCGGCACGCTCGGCGGATAACCGTGCGTTGCGGGCACCACGCCGAAGCCCGGCGAGAAAATCGGGCTCCAGAATCGGTTGACGCCCAGCCAATTGGCCCACCACGGCAGGCCCCTGGCGTCGACCATGCGGTAGGGCGGCTTGGCGACCAGCATCAGATCGCCGACCCGCGGGCCCGAGCCGATATGGGCGTAGGCCGGATAATGGCCGGTGCGGTAGACGTCGAACGCATAACCGTAGCCGCCGAGCGCCTTGGCGACGCGCGCGGCGCTCTCGCCGTTGTCGAGATAGAGAAACGTGCTGGCGCCGTCGACGGCTGCCTGGGCGTGGATGTCGTATTCGTTCATCAGGCGCGAGACGTTGATCACCGCCGTCGCGTCCGTCATGCCGTGATCGGTACCCACGACCAGCGTCGCCGGCCGGCCCTTCAGCATCGCGAGCAGGCGGCCGACGACGGCGTCGGCGCGCCGCACCGCCTGCCCGGTCTTTGCGCCCGTCACCCCATCGCCATGCGCGACGCTGTCGGGAAAATCGAAATAGAGCGCGATCAGGCGCGTGCCGTGCGCGAGAGCGGCCTGCGTGCGCCGCAGAATGGTCTCGTCGTCCTCATGGTCCTTCCAGGCCACTTCCGGATTCACCGTGGCGGCGAGCGGATGGCTGCCGCGCCAGCGGTCGACGAAGTTGAACGCAGCGGCATGCACGCCCTGCCGCTCGGCCGCTTCCCAGATCGTCTCGCAGCCCGTCCGCCAGACGGCGTCGTCGCGGTCGGACCCGGCCGCGAACCAGCCGAGCTCAGGGTCGCGGAAGGTGTTGGAGACGACGCCGTGATGCGCAGGCCAGCAGCCGGTAAGGAAGGTCGTGTGGTTGATGAGCGACAGCGTGGGGAAGGCGGGGACGAGATGCCGCGACCAGGCGCCTTCGCGCCTCAGCCGGTCGAAATTCGGCGTCGGCCGCGCCGCGTCGAGCTCGGCCGGCGAGAGGCCGTCGAACATCACGACCACGACGGTGCGCCCCGCGGGCGTGCCAGATGCGGACGCTGCGACAAGCACGAAGGCCGTCAATGCGATCAGGAAGCGCTTCACAATGCCCTCAAAAGCAAAATGGCGGGAGATGCCTCCCGCCATTGTCGCCAGGCGTTGCGATGGTTCCGTTACGCTTTTTCGAGAATGTGCACCGCGCAGGCGCTGCCGGCGCCGACCACATGGGTCATGCCGATGCGGGCGCCTTCGACCTGGCGGCCGCCGGCCTCGCCGCGCAGATGCGTCGTCACCTCGTAGATGTTGGCGATGCCGGTGGCGCCGAGCGGATGGCCCTTGGACAGCAGTCCGCCCGAGACGTTGACCGGAATCTTGCCACCGAGCTGCGTCGCGCCGGTGTCGATCAGCCGGCCGGCCTCGCCGTCCGCGCACAGGCCGAGGTTCTCGTAGTGCACGAGCTCGGCGGTGGCGAAACAGTCGTGCAGCTCGACCAGGTTGACGTCATCAGGCCCGAGCCCGGCCATCTCATACGCCGTCTTGGCGGCGAGGCGCGTCACCGCGTTGAAATCCATCATCGCGATGTTGCGCGAAGTGTAGGGATCGGAGGTCAGCGCCGAGGCGCGCACCTTCACCGCGCGGCCCATCAGGCCCAGCTCGCGCGCCTTCTTCTCCGAGCACAGCACGGCGGCGGCCGAGCCGTCGACGTTCACCGAGCACATCAGCTTGGTGTTGGGATAGGAGATCATCTCCGCCCCCATCACCTCTTCGAGCGGCGTTTCCTTCTGGTACATCGCCTTGGGGTTCAGCGTGGAATGGTGGTGGTTCTTCACCGACACCTTGGCGAACTGCTCGAAGGTCGTGCCGTATTGGCGAGTGTGTTCGAGGCCGACATGCGCGAACACGCTGGGCATGGTGCCGGAGCCGAGCAGGCCTTCGGTGGGGATGCCCTTGCCGCCACCGCCGCCGCCGAGCAGGCCCGAACCCATCTGCTCGCTGCCGACGCACAGCACGATGTCGTAGACGCCGGCCTTGATCGCCATCCAGCCCTCGCGGAACGCGGTGGCACCGGTGGCGCAGGCATTGGCGACGTTCACCACCGGGATGCCGGTCTGGCCAATCTCGCGCAGGATGCGCTGGCCGACGCCGCCGCTCGCTTCGAACAGATTGCCGCTGTACAGCGCCTGCATGTCCTGGATGGTGAGGCCGCAATCGTCCAGCGCCATCAACGCGGCTTGGGCGCCCAGCTCGGGCACGGTGCGTTCGGGGAAGCGCCCGAACTTGATCATGTCGGTTCCTACGACATAGACGTCGTTAGCCATGAGCGTTTCTCCTCAAGCACGCGGTTCGAAAAAGTAAGCGAGATAGGAATTGCCATCCTTGTCCTTCTGCGGGACCGGCTTGATGACGATGTTCACCGGCATGTCGAATTTGATCTTGGCGGGATCGGGCTCGACGCCGAGCAGGTTGCCCTTCAGCGTGCCGCCGCCATCGACGTCGACGATCGCCGAGATGAACGGCACCGGCACGCCGGGGAAATTCCGATGCACGACGGTGAAGTTGTAGAGCTTGCCCGTGGTGCCCAGCTTGACCGGCTCCACGCCCTTGCGCGCACCGCACTTGCCGCACACATCGCGCGTGCCGGCAACGACCTCGCCGCACTTGCTGCACTTCGAGCCGGCGAGATAAGGCTCGCCGTCCTTCGGTATCTTGAGGAACGCCACCACGCCCTTCGTGGTGGGTTCGGGCTTCAAAGCCGCTGCGGCTGACATTGTTTTGGTCTCCCTGTATCTGGCGCGCAGCAAATCGCGCCGCGCGGCACAACGCAACTATTCCGCTAGGGAAAGCCCAGCGGTAAGGTACGGACGCAATTGTTCGGATATAGCGAAAATGGCGATTGGACCGACTCGGTTCAAGGGGGCGGCAAAAACTTTTCCGCACGGACTTATCCAACACCGCGCCCGCTAAAGCTTTGAAGCGCACAGCGATTTCCCGCGCCGACGTTTGGATAGAACTTTCGGTATGCGAAGACTTCGTCCGTCAAGAAAGTGCCGACGGCCTTTTAGACGGATCAGACCGTGGTTCGGAGCAAATCCCAGGCAGCCTTGTACGGGTCGAGCCAACCCAACCTGAGGGACGGTTCGAAGGCGTAGTCGGCCGTAATGCGACGCATTGGCCAATCCTTGTGATCGCGGCCATTCCTTCCGGGAGTTTCAAGCCACGTTTTGTGAGAGCGTCTCAGTGCTTTCGTGTTTTACATTCATAGTCCAGCCGCCATCTTTACTGAATTGGCGACCTTTCACCTGAATTTCAGCCAGCGAGCTTCCTCCGCGGTCCGTAACGAGAATATCGACCTCAGGGACGCCTTTGGGCGCGAGGGCAGCTATCAATCCCTGTCGCAGCAATTGGTACATCACGTAGTGCTCGGCGGCCGCACCGATTATCGATGTCTCCTTTGCGGGTTTTGCACTATGTGGCGTGTTCACTTTTCCGGTTTCGTTTTGGCGATCTTTCCAAATTTCGCGTCGGCCTTCTTCACGTCGTCATGCATCGGGCGGAGCCACAACCGCTGCGGCGGCGCTCGGTCGAAGAAATATGCTGCCACCGCTTCGCGCACCTTTTCGCGCAGTTCTTCCCAAGTGTCTGCTTCAGTGATGACACCTTCGCCCAGCGCCTCGGCAACGAAACCGCCGTCGCCCTCTTGGGTCACGTCAAAGACCAACTCGCTCATAACAGGCTGTCTAGTATGGGCAAGCAGCAGCCGCCAGTCAGGTCCGCGGTCGCGCCGCTTCCACGATCGCCTCGGCCTTGGCGAACAGCGCCGGGTCGACTTTCGCGCCACTCGCCGCGGCGTTGTCGTCGAGCTGCTCGGGCCGGCTGGCGCCGACGATGGCGCTCGCGACATTGGGCTCGCGCAGGATCCAGGCGAGCGCGAACTGGCTCATGGTCAGACCCGCTTCCGCCGCCAGGGGCTTCAGCTTCTGCACCGCTTCGAGGATCGGCTTCTCCATCCAGCGCGCGATCATCGTGCCCATCTCGGGCGAGGTCGCGCGCGTGCCGGCCGGCGGCGGCGCGCCGGGATCGTATTTGCCGGTGAGGACGCCCTGCGCCAGCGGCGACCACACGATCTGCGAGATGCCGTTGGCGGCACTGATCGGAATGACCTTCTCCTCCGGCCGGCGCCACAGCAGCGAATATTGCGGCTGGCTGGAGACGAAATGTTCGACGCCTTTCAGCGCGATGGAGTCTTCGATCTGCTGCGGCGACCATTCGGAGAAGCCGAGCCAGCGCACCTTGCCGCTCTTCACTGCGCGCGTCAGTGCCTCCATCGTCTCCTCCAGCGGCGTGGCCGTGTCGTAGCGGTGGCATTGATAGAGATCGACGAAATCGGTGCGCAGGCGCTTGAGCGACGCGTCGAGCTGTTTTTCGATCTGCGCCCGCGACAGCCCCTTGTCGGTGTCGCTCATCGGGAAGAACACCTTGGTCGCCAGGACGTAGGACCCGCGCGGCCGGCCCGCCAGCGCCTCGCCCAGCACCGTCTCCGCCGCGCCACGGCCATAGACGTTGGCCGTATCGATGAAATTGATGCCCAGTTCGAAGGCGCGGTTGACACAGGCGATGGCGCCGTCCTTCTCCACGCCGACGCCATAAGTCAGCCACGATCCCAGGGAAATCTCCGAGACGTTCAGGTCGCTGGCGCCGAGTTTTCGATATTTCATGTCTTTTCCTCACGGTTCTCTCTTGAGGATCGGAAATAGCGGCCACTAGAGTCAAAGGAATAAGGAGGGGCGCGAGACAATGGCCACGGACCGGCAGGGGATTTACCCGTTCGCCGGCGGGAATCGTGGAAAATTGCCCGCCCAGGTCCGGCGATGAACGTGCCTTTCGTCCTGTTCGGCAAGACGCATCTGATCGCGCTGGTCCTGCCCTTTGCGCTGCCGCCGCTGGTCGCCTGGGCGGTGCAGCCGCGGACGCGGCCGCAGCTCGACCGCATCCTGCGCTGGACCCTGGGCGTAGCGATGACGCTCAACTGGTTCGGCTGGATGGCGCTGCTGCATGGCAAGGGCTGGCTGGGCGTCGACAACGCGTTTCCGCTGAACCTGTGCGACTGGGCCACCGTGGCGACCGTCGCGACGCTGTTCTGGCCGAACCAGCGCACTTATGAGCTTGCCTATTTCTGGGCGCTGGCGGGCACGCTGCAGGGCATGCTGACGCCCGACGTGCCGTTCGACTATCCCGATATCCAGTTCCTGCTGTTCTTCGTCTTCCATGGCGGGATCATCGCCGGGGTGCTGTACCTGACCTTCGGCCTGAGGCTGCGTCCATACCCCGACTCGCTGCCGCGCGTGATCGGCTGGAGCTTCGTCTATATGGCTGTTGCGGGGCTGTTCGACTGGGTCATGGGCGCCAATTACGGCCTGCTGCGCACCAAGCCGCCCTATCCCACCATCCTCGACGCCCTGCCGCCCTGGCCGTGGTATGTCGGCGCGCTGGTGGCGATGGCCTTCGCCTCCATCGCGATCTACTACGCGCCGTTCTTCGTGCTGGACCGAATCGCCCGGCGCCGGCCGACGCAACCAGCCGCCCCTTGAGCCGTTCCAAATCCATGGCCGTGACCGACAACACCGCGCTTCACCGCTTCGAATTCGAAGAGAACGGCCTCACCGCCTTCGCGACCTACCACCGCAACGGACTGCATGTCGTGATCCCGCATGTCGAGGCGCCGCTGGCCCTGCGCGGCACGGGCACAGCGAGCCGCCTGATGGAAGGCATCGTGGCGCGCGCCCGCGCCGAGGGCTTCAAGATCACGCCGACCTGCTCCTACGCCTATGGGTGGTTTCGCCGGCACCGGGACGCGGCGGACGTGCTGCTGGCCTGAGGGCGCTCAGTGCCGGGGCGAAGCGTGGTTGCGGGCGCCGAATTTCAGGATCAGGCGCTTGAGCTCCGGCTCGCCCACCGCCGCGGCGGCCTCGGCCAGGGAAAACCATTTGGCCTCCCGCGCAGCCCTCTCGCGCCAGTTCTTGCGCTGGCGCGTGACCTTCAGAGGAAACAGATCGACACGGCAATGCACGTCCGGCCCGTGCTTCATGTCCTTCAGGTAGTGGAACGAACCCAGCGGCCGTTCATCGACCTCGCCGCTGATGCCCGCCTCCTCCATCGCCTCGCGCGCCGCATTGGCGGCCGGCGAGGCGCCTTCCTCCAGCCATCCCTTGGGCACGACCCAGCGGCGCGTGCGCCGCGAGGTGATGAGGAGTATCTCGAGTCCCGCTTCGGTCACGCGGTAGGGCAGCGCCGCGATCTGCGCCCCCGAAGACTTCACCGCGACATGGCGCGGCACCGCTGACGTGTTTCTCATCGGAACAAACTAATGCATGATTCGTCGCAATCAAGTTAGGACTTGGTGAATCCGGGCAACGCCCAGCCGAAGGCGATGGCGCCGGCGCGCAAGCCGAAGCCGGCGGCGAAGCCGATGAGGCCGGCGACATTGGCATCGAGCCCGAGGCTGCTCGCCGCGACGAACACGATGGCCGCAAGGACCGCGGCGGTGATGTAGATCTCGCGGCGCAGAAGCACCGAAGGCTGACCGGCGAACAGATCGCGCAGGATGCCGCCGAAGGTTGCCGTCAGCGCGCCCATCACAACCGCAACCGCGGGGGCAACGCCCGCATTCAAGGCCTTGGCGGCGCCCAGCACGGCATAGGCGGCAAGGCCGACCGCGTCGAACCAGGCCAGCGCGCTGCTCCGCCACGGCCGCTCGCCCACCAGCCACACCGCGCCCGCCGCCGCCAGGCAGACATAGATATAGCCGCTCGCATGCACCCAGAAGACCGGCACGCCGATCAGCAGATCGCGCAGCGTACCGCCGCCGATGCCGGTGAGGATCGCGAAGGCCGCGAAGGTGACGACGTCATGCCGGCTGCGCGCCGCCGCCAGCGCGCCGGTGACCGCGAAGACGGCAACGCCCAGATAGTCGAGCGTCTGCAAGGGAACGGGGAACCCGGTCATGCGCCTTGCTATCACGGCCGCCTGCGCCGGTCAGTTGACAATTCTCAAGGCACCAAGCCGCCACGGCGCGCATGCTCACGCTCGAAACCCGAAGGCCTTTTCTTCGATGAGCAGGAACATCCTCGTCGTCAACGGTCATCCCGATCCCCGGCCCGAACGCTTCTGCGCCGCGCTATGCGAGGCGTTTTCCGCCGGTGCGCAGGCCAAGGGTTGTGCGACCCGCCGGCTGGATGTCGGCACCTTGAACCTGCCCGCTTTGGATGGCATCGAATCCGCCTATCGGCTGTTCCGCGCCGCCGACCGGCTCGCGATCTTCTATCCGCTCTGGGCCGATGCGCCGCCGACCGAGCTGCGCCAGCTTTTCGACTACGTCTCGCGGCTGACGGCGCATCTGGATCCGGCGCGCACCGCGGCGAAGGTCGCGCGCGTCGTGGTGACGACCGCCCTCCCCGCCTTCCTCTATCGCACCAAACAGCACGACGACGCGCCGCGACTTTCGCTTGCCGGCGTGCAGGCGCAGGAACCGACCTTCATCGGCAGCGTCGAATCCATCTCGGACGACCAGCGCGTGCGCTGGCTCGCCGAGATGCGGGGTTACGGGAAAAGCTGCGCCTGAGTTCAGATGCCGTGCATGGCCTGGGTGACGCGATCCGCCAGCGTCGGGTAGGACGCCGGATGGATGCGGTCCGGCCGCGGCGAGAAATGCACCACGCGATCGCCGTGCACCTTCGCCACGCGGCGCACGGCGGCGGCCGCGACCGGGTCCATCGGCGAGATCCAGATCACCTTGCCCGCCGCGCGGGCGCGGATGGTGCGCAGATTGCTTTCCAGCATCGGATTGTGCGGGTCGTTGCTGCCCGCCGAGACGACGAGGACATTGGCATGGCGCACGCGGCCGATGACCTCGGCGGATGCGATCCCGACCGTCGCATTGACGGTGCAGCGATGCAGCTCCGTCCCTACGCCCAGCGCGATGCTGTCTCCGACAATTGCACAATTGATCATCACGACTAAAACTCCGACATATCCGCAAAGGAAAGGTTGTGTGCCCGGAATTCGGACATGGCCGGAAACGCAGCTCAGGGCTGAACGATCCAGTCCACGGCCTGCATCGCAGCATTGGCGATGGAGGCAAGCACGATCACCGCCAGGAAGACGGCATGCGGAATATATACGGGATGGATGCGGATGGGAAATGAAATCAACGACTGCTTGCCGAACAGTTCAACTCTCGACGGCGATATCATGGACCGCTCCCGGCTGGACAAACGCCGCGCCGGAGCGGTGCGGCAGACGCCATCGCGTCGTCCGGGCTCGGTTCACGCGCTCAGCCTGCCGGCGCGTGCCGCGCCGCCAGATACCGAAACAGGCGATCGGATTGGTGCCCATCTCGATGCGCCGCCAATTGGTCGTTATGACCGCCGGGCTTTCGGGACGCGCATGCGGCGCGTCCTTGCGCTGTCTCGGCTCGACAGAAACGTCCGACCGCACAGCGGCGCGCACACGATGTTCGCGCGTCGAAGATTTGTTCTGTGCCGGCTCGCGCATTCTGCGGATCCCTTGCGATGACGGAACGCTTCTGCGTCCCGAATCGGATTAGACCGCACCAAGAGTCGCACTGCATTGCGCATTGTCAAAATGGGACAGTCGTTGCGCGTTGCGCATTTCCACGCGGCGCACGACTTCTCTTCGCGCGGATGCGCGCCGACACATCGCCCGACCATCCCCCGAACGAGCGCGGCTGGGCGATCGGAACAGGCGCGCGTTTTGTCGGAAGGATGGCGATATGTTCGATCAGTCCGCATGCGGGCGAGGAATGCACATGCGTGCGCACCCGCGACGGGTTGCCCCTTCGGCGCCTCCGGCCGCGAAATTTTCTTAATTACGGTTAATCCGGCGCCGCCTCCAGCGGAACGGCGCGAAGCCGGCTTTGCCCGCGCTGCCAAGCCGTCGACCCCTCCTGCCCAAATTGCCGAACCGGCGATGACAGGCAGCTGGTTTTTGAAGTAGAATCAGGCGTCTGCGGGGAACTTCCTCGAAAGTGCGTGCGAGAGCATGGCGAAGGTGCCTTGCCGCCGGGCAACCTTTTGTTGGGGCAGGGATTTTCATGCGATTGCGCCTTGTGTGCTGCCTGGCCGGGGCATTGGCCTGCTCGGCGCCCATCAGCGTCCGGGCGGAGACGCTGACGCTCAACGAGGCGCTGGCCCTCGCCTATGACACCAATCCGGACCTGGAAGGCGCCCGGGCCGGGGTGCGCGCGGTGGACGAGAACGTCGCCATCGCCAACTCCGCCTGGCGGCCGTCGGTCAACGCGAGCGGGTCCTATGGCGTGGAAAAAGGCGTGGTGCAGGGCTTCGCCAGCGCCTTCAACAGCCATCCCTTGACCGGCGCCGTCACCGTCACTCAGGAGATTTTTCGCGGCGGGCGCACCTACGCCGAAGTCGGCCGTGCCATCGCGCAGGTCCACTCCGCCCGCGCCGAACTGGCCGATACCGAGCGCACGGTGCTGCTCAACGCGGCGACCGCCTATTTCGACGTGATCCGCGACGAGGCCGTTCTCAACCTCAACCGCGAGAATGTCCGGGCGCTGGAAGGCGCCCTCGACGCCACCAGGACGCAGCACAGTGCCGGCGCGGTTACCCGCACCGACGTCGACCAATCGGAAGCCCGGCTGGCACGGGCGCGCTCCGACCTTGCCGGCGCCGAACGTCAGCTGGCCGCGAGCCGCGAGGCTTTCGGTGCGGTCATCGGACGGCCCGCCGCCACGCTGGAGCCGGCACCGGCGCTGCCCGCCCTGCCGTCCAATGCCGATGCGGCGCGCGGCATCGGCGCCGACCGCAGCCCGAAGGTCCTGCAGGCCAAGGCGGATTGGCGGGCGGCGGACTTTGCCGTCGCCGACGCGGTCGGCGCGCTGCTGCCGCAACTTTCCGTGACCGGCCAGTACCAGTATCTGCGCGATGCCGCCGGCACCAACATCTTCTCCACCAAGGCGCCGCAGAACATCGTCAGCGTCATCGGCCAGCTCAACGTGCCGATCTATCAGGGCGGTGCCGAGGACGCGACGATCCGGCGGGCCAAGGAACTGCGCGGCCAGTCGCTGCTCGCCATATCGAGCGCCCAGCGCCAGGTCTGGCAGGACGTGGGCAATGCCTGGGAGACCCTGCGCACCGCCCAGATGCAGATCACGGTCAATGACGGCCAGGTCGCCGCCGACCAGCACGCCCTCGAAGGCATCAAGGCCGAGCAGCAGGCGGGCGAGCGTCAGGTGCTCGACATCCTGAACGGCCAGCAGGAGCTGGTGAGCGCCGAGGTCGCCGCGGTGGCCGCGCGCCACGACACCGCCGTCGCCGCCTACCGGCTGCTCTGGGCCACGGGCCAGCTTAGCGCCAGGGATCTGCGTCTGAGCGTCAACACCTACGACCCGGTGACGCATTACGACGACGATGCCGCCGCCTGGACCGGCCTGGGCGATTGACAGGATCGCAGGAAATGAGGCCTTCGTGCCGCGAGACGTGAAAGGACCGCCGACGCATGGCTGACCAGCCGCTCCCCGGGATGCAGGCGCCCGATCCGGTGCGCGCGGCGCTGATCGCGAACCGGCCGCTGTTCGTCGCGGCGTTCCTGTTCAGCGCCGTGATGAGCGGCCTGGCGCTGACCACCTCGTTCTACATGCTGCAGGTCTATGACCGCGTGCTCACCAGCCGCAGCGAGGACACGCTCCTGCTGCTGACGGTGATCGCGGTCGGCGCCATCGCGGTGTTCGCGGCGCTGGATTCGCTGCGCCTGCGCCTGCTCCAGCGCATCGGCATGCGCGTGGGCGAGGCGCTGTCGGCGACGGTGCTGCGCGCCATGGTCGCGACGACGTCGCAGCTCGGCGGCATGGCGGCGCGCTCCGGCCTGCGCGACGTCGAGACCATCCGCAACTTCATCGGCAGCCCGGCGCTCGGCGCCCTCATGGATGCGCCGTTCATCGTGCTCTACCTGGTCGTGCTGACCCTGCTGGATCCCGTGTTCCTGGCCATCGTGCTGGTCGGCGGCGCCATCCTGGTCGTCATCGCGGTGATCAACCAGCGCACGACCAATGTGGAGGTGATGCGGTCGATCGGCATGGCGTCGCGCACCCACGAATTCGCCGAAGACGGCCTGCGCAATGCCGACGTGCTCGAGGGCATGGGCATGTCGGCGACGTTCGTCGCCGCCTGGCGCCGGCGCTGGCTCAACGCGCAGCGCATCGGCGCCGCCGCGTCCGACCGCGACGGCGCGCTCGGCTCGCTGTCGCGCGGCGTCCGCCTGCTGATCCAGATATTCCTGCTGGGCGCCGGCGCGCTGCTGATCCTCGACTATCACGCCACCGGCGGCATCATGATCGGCGCCACCATCATCGGCGCCCGCGCCCTTGCGCCGATCGAGTCCCTGGTGGGCATGTGGAAGAGCGTGATCGCGGTCCGCCTCGCCTGGACGCGCACGGTCGAGCTTATGCAGAAGGCGCCGCGGCGCGACGAGGGCATGAAGCTGCCGGCGCCGACCGGCCGGCTGCAGGTCGTCAATGTCGGCTATGGCTCGCGCGCCGCCGGCCGCGTGATCCTGCAGGGCATCGGCTTCGACCTGTCGCCGGGCGAGGCGCTCGGCATCATCGGTCCCTCGGCCGCCGGCAAGTCGACGCTGCTGCGGCTGCTGGTGGGTGCCTGGCCCTGCACCTCGGGCGTCGTGCGGCTCGACGGCGGCGACATCTATGCCTGGCCGCGCGCCGACCTCAGCCATTACATCGGCTATCTGCCGCAGGACGTCGAGCTGTTCGACGGCACGGTGCGCGAGAACATCGCGCGCATGAACCATGGCGATCCCGACGCCGTGGTGCGCGCCGCCCAGCGCGCCCGCGCCCACGACATGATCCTGTCGCTGCCCAAGGGCTACGACACCGATATCGGCGGCAGCGGACACAAGCTTTCCGGCGGCCAGGCGCAGCGCATCGGCTTCGCCCGCGCGCTCTACGGCGATCCCCGCCTGGTCGCGCTGGACGAACCCAACTCGAACCTCGACACCCAGGGCGAAGAAGCGCTTCTGGCCTGCCTCGCCGATCTGAAGCTGGAGGGGGTCACCGTCGTCGTGGTGGCGCACCGGCCCAGCATCCTCGGCGGCGTCGACAAGATGCTGGTGCTGCGCGCGAACGGCACGCCGGAAGCGTTCGGGCCGCGCGCCGAGGTCCTGCAGCAATATGCCCGTCGTCCCGCAGCCCAGGCGCAGCCACGCCCGCAGGGCCAGCCGAACGTCGTGACGCTCAACCCGGTCTCGGTCGCGCCCGACGGCCCCGGAGGCAAATCGTGACCGACGAAACCGTCCCCGAAGCGGCGCCGCCCAAGGCGCCGTCCCGCTTCCAGACCTGGCTGTCCCGGAACGGAAGGGTTCAGCGCGTCGCGCGCACGGTGGGTTTCTGGACGCGCGAACTGGTCTATCCGTCGCCGGTCGACGACAAGACGGATCCCGAACTCGCCTTCATGAACACGCGCGGCATCATCGGCCGCGGCCGTCTCATCATCGTGCTCTTCGTGTTCGGTTTCCTGGGCTGGGCGGCGCTGGCGCCGCTCAACAGCGCCCTGATGGCGCCGGGCGTGATCGTGGTGGAGTCGCATCGCAAAGCCATCCAGCACCTGGAGGGCGGCATCGTGCGCGAGATCCACGTCACCGAGGGCCAGCTGGTCGGCGCCGGCCAGCTCCTGATCCGGCTCGACGACGCGCAGGCGCGCTCCAACCTCGACATGCTGAGCGGCGAGGCCGACGCCCTGTCCGCCCAGGAAGCCCGGCTGACTGCGGAGCGCGACGGCAAGGACCATATCGATTTCCCGAAGGAACTGACCGCGCGGAACTCCGATCCGCATGTCGCCGATGCGATGCGCGGCGAGCTCAGCACCTTCGATACGCGGCGCCAGACGCTGTCCAAGGAGATCGACATCCTTACCCAGCGCAACCAGCAGAACGACCGCATCGTCTCGGGCCTGCGCTTCGAGCAGACCTCGATCGAACAGCAGATGGCGCTGATCGACCAGGAGACGACGAGCGTGCAGGCGCTCTATGCCAAGGGCCTCTCCACCCTGCCCCGCCTGCTTGCCCTCCAGCGCCAGGCCGCCGATCTCGGCGGCCAGCGCGGCCAGATCGTGGAGAAGATCGCGCAAACGCAGCTCAGCTCGGGCGAGAACCAGCTGCAGATCATGAACCTGAAGAACCAGCAGCTCAGCGACGTGGTCAAGGATCTGCGCGAGGTGCAGACCAAGCGCTTCGACCTGATGGACCGCATGCAGGCGGCGCGCGACATCCTGGGCCGCCTCGCGATCACCGCGCCGGTCACCGGCAAGGTCGTGGAGCTGACGGTCCACACCAGGGGCGCCGTGATCAAGCCCGGCGAGACGGTCATGGAGATCGTGCCGCAGAAGGACGCGCTGGAAGTGGAAGCACATGTCCGGCCGGAAGACGCCAACAGCGTCTATGCCGGGATGACGGCGCGCGTGAATCTGAGCGCCTATCAGCAGCGCCGCCTGCCCATGATCTCCGGAATGGTGACCAACATCTCCGCCGACCGGATCACCGACCAGCGCACCGGACAGGCCTATTTCAACGTGCAACTCACCGTGGACCGCACGCCGCTCAAGGACTATCCCGATGCGCGCCTCATCCCCGGCGCGCCCGTCGAAGTCGCGATCGACACCGGCACGCGCACCGCACTCGACTACTTCGTCGAGCCGATCACCGACGTCTTCCGGCGCGGCATGCGCGAGCGATAGCCGTCAGATGAAATTGGCGGTCGAAAGCGTACCGAACGAGCCGCCGGTGATGTCGAACACGTAGTCGGCGCCAGCCTGATATCCGGCCTGGCCGTTGGCATCGACGATCAGAAAGGTGTGACCGGCATAGTCGGGGCCCGTCGGGTTGAACAGCACCGCGTGCCCGGCAGCGAGGTTGGTCAGATTGACCGCCGTCGACAGATTCGCATCGAACGTCGCCGTCGCGAGTACGCCGCCATTGATCGTCGCGTCGATGGCGCCGACCGCCAGTCCCAGCTTGATCTTGTCGGCCGCGCTGCTGAAGTCCGGCAGCAGGTCGAAGTTCACGCCGGTCGAGTCCGACACGGCCAGATAGGCGAAGGTATCGTTGCCGGGTCCGCCGCGCAGCGTGTCCTTGCCGCCCTCGCCGTAGATCAGGTCGTTTCCCGACCCCGCCGCCACCGTGTCGTTGCCCTGGCCCATGAAGAAGCTGTAATTGACGCTGGTCTCGGCCGAGGCGTTGACGTTCACGGAATTCGCCGACGTCATCGACACCGACCACACCGAGAACGTGCCGGTCGAGACGAGGTCGTCCGTCAGGGTCAAGACGTAGTTGAAGCCGGGCTGAAGCGCCAAGACCTGGATGTTTCCGATCTGCGCGCCGCTGAGCGTGATGCCGGCGGAATAGTCGCCGAGCAGGCCGATCTGGTTGTTCGTGCCGCCGCCGCCGTTCACCGTGTCGCCGGCCGTATAGAAGGCGCCGAAGAAGAAGCCGTCATTGCCGGCGCCGCCCGTCAGGGCGTCGTTGCCGGCGCCGGACGTGATCAGATCGCCATTGTCGTTGCCCAGCACCGTGTCGTTGCCCGGGCCGCCGACGAAGGCGTTGATCGCCGTGCCGGCAGCGATGGCGATGTTGTTGACCATGCCGTCGCAGCTCGAGAACGTGCCGGCGTTCAGGTTGACATTGGACGCAGCCGAGAAGCCCGAAAGGTCGAGCGCATTGTTGGCGCCGGCGTCCCAGATCGTCACGACGGGATTGGTGTTGACCGTGAAATCGAAGAACGGCTTCGACGCATCGGTGATGTTGCAGTTGAAGCCGAACACCTGGCCGCCGCTATAGGCCGTCACCGTCGGCGCGCCGTAGAGCTGCTGCGCCGCCTGGATGTCGAGCATCATCGGCGTCTCGGCGCTGCGGGCGAAGAAATCGGCCGAGGTACCCCAATTGGTGCCGGTGACCGGGTACTCGGCGAAGTATTTCGCCGTCGTCGTTCCCGGATCGATGTAGGACATGATCGTCCACAGCGTGGTGTCCTGGGCGCTGAATTGCTGCGTCGCCGGATCGACGTCGCCGTTATACGGACCGCCATGGCCGAGCCCCAGCGAATGGCCCTCCTCGTGCACGATCGTGCTCCAGACATGACCGCCGGCGACGTTGGGGTCGGCGGTCACGGGTCCGAAACTGGTGTCGGCGGTGGCCAGATTTATGAAGGCGCCGGTGGACTGGAAATGCCAGATATTGGTGGTGCCGACCGTTCCCGCGCCGCCGCTGCCGGTCAGTCCGCCGGAGAAAAATGCGCCCGATCCCGGGGCGCCGCGGCGGATCAGGATGTTCGCGGACGCCGCATCCGCCGCCGGGGCGAACTGGATGTTGGCGACATCGGACCATAGCGCGTAGGCCGCGACAAACACCGCCTGCTCGGTGGGACTCCAGGCCGACGCGGCATCGAAGAAGTAGGTGACCGTCCCGCCAGCCGTTCCGGCGGCACCCGCGCCCCATTTCGCCGCACTCGATACCGCATTGTAGGTGGCGGGATTGGTCGGCGTCGGATCGGTATTCCAGGTCGCAAAGCTGGTGGGGACGATGACGTGCGCGGCGTTCACGCCCGCGAGGAAGGCCACTTCATCGGCCTGCGGCGGCGATACCAGCCCGACCGGCGGCAGCAGGGCGATCGCGGGATTGGTCTGGGCCGGATGGAAGTCGAAACCGTCCGCATCGACCGCGTGCGTGCGGCTTGCCGGCAGGAAGTCCGCAGCCGGGACGACCAGCTTGTCGGTGGCAGGGGCACCCTGCGTCGTCAGGTCCGGGCTGAATGCGCTGCCGGCAAGCGCCGCGCTGCGCAAGGGCGACAGCACGTCCGTGTCGATATCGGATGGCTGCAGCAAGAGATCGGTAACGGGGACATGCGCGAAACCGGAACGCAATCCCTCCAGGCGATCGGAAAACACATGCAACATCGTTGGCGCTCCCCCCCAAAGACTCAGCGACGCTAGCATCGCTTTCTTGCAAAGGCTACGATTTGATTGTCAGTAGACACATGCAAATTGTCGTGGAGAGCACTGGACCCGCTGCAGCGTTTCGCACTGCGCCCGGCAGCAGATCAGGACGTCGTGAAATGACCGTCAACGTTGATGGGAGTTGGGCCGGTCTCAGCGTTGGACGACGCGATACGGCGAAGAGACGGCCTGCCCCACGGCGCGCGCGCCTGGCTCTCGTTCTTCGCCGGGATACCATCTTCGGCGTCTGAGATTTCGCGCAAGCTGTCAGTCATGTCAAACACACGGTGCGGAGCGTCCGATGCAATATTAATCGGATTTTACTTCCGACTGCAAGCTGGTCCTGCCCCCGGGGCGCCGGCCGCGCCGAGGTCGCCACAGGCACTGACGGAAGGCCGCCCGACGAACCTACCGCCGCGATTGGGCTGATTCGAGCTCCGTCCGGACGTCGTCGATTCGATCGATCACGCCATCCCGGAGAGTCTTCAGGTTGCCGGATTGGAACGGTGTGGGCGGACGCCCCAGCCCGAGGTCCGGCTCGTGCGGCCACAAAAGCCATACCAGCCCGATCATCATAATCGCTCGGAAAAACATCGCCGCACCGCCCCTTGAAACGCGATGCAATCTGCAAGACGAAACTCCGGAATTCCATTCGGGAAAAACCCTGTGCGGGATTTCCCGTATAGCCAGCAAAAAAGGCCGTTCCCGGGACAGGGCGGCGCAGTTCCGGCCGTCGCGCAGTTGATCTCGCTCAACATGCCCGGAAAGGATTGGGCAAAGCTCGCTGCCGTTTCGCAAGCCGGAAGGATTTCAGCGATGAGCGCGTCAGCGATTGCCAAGCGGCATCTCGATCAGGCGATCAAGGAAGCAATCGAGGCCGGCGCGGACGCCGATAGCACCGCGCGCTACATGCTGGGCTGGATCGTGTCGAAATATCTGGAATATCGTCCCGTCGCCGATGTCCGGGCCGAGCTTCAATTCGTCGCCGACAATTGCGACCCCGACACAGACTATGTGTTCATGCGGCCGTGATCGCGCCGGCGCCCGGGGCGACCTACTTGTCGCGCCCGCCCGTGGCGATCGAGCCGAACGCCAGGACGGCGACGAATGAAACGAGCGCGAATATGACCAGGCCGAGGAAGAAATCGTGGGTCAATGCCGTACCTGTATGTGCAAACGCGGCATATCCTCTCGCAGCCGGCGCCCCGGCGCATTGACCGATATCAATACGAGGCGGAGGCGCTCAATCGCGCCCGTTTTCATCGCCAAAGACCGGCGGTCCCTTGATGGGGGCTTCCGGGACCGTTCGATGATTGGACGATCCGGCGCCGGGCCGATCACCGTTGCGGCGGCGCCAACGGATCAGGCGGCCGGCAAGCCGAAGGGAGTCGACCTGAAGATTGCCGCTTCCTCGTCCGTCATGTCGGCCGGAACGTCGGCGAACAGCGGCGTGCTGAGATAGCGCTCGCCGGTGTCCGGCAGCATGCACAGGATGTTCGCGCCCGCCGGCGCCTCTTTCGCCGTCGCCAGGGCGCCCGCGAACGTGGCGCCGGACGTGATGCCGACGAAGATGCCTTCCTTGGTCGCCAGATCCCGGCTGCACCGCATCGCGTCGGCACCGGCGATGGGAAGGATTTTGTGCACCTTCTTCAGGTCGACCTCCCCGGTCAGCTTCGGGATGAAGTCCGGCGTCCAGCCCTGCATGGGATGCGGCTTCCAGGCCGCATGCGTGGCCGACGGCGTGCCGTCCGGATTGCGCGCCTGCGGCACGCCGCTTTCCAGCAGCGGCGCGTCGCCGGGTTCGCACACCACGATCTTGGTATCCGGCATTTCCCTGGACAGCACGCGCATGACGCCATTGAGCGTTCCGCCCGTGCCGTAGCCGGTGACCCAATAGTCCAGAGTCTCGCCCTTGAAGTCATCAACGATCTCGCGTGCCGTGGTGCGGGCATGCATGTCGGGATTGGCCTCGTTCTCGAACTGGCGCGTCAGGAACCAGCCATGCGCCTTGGCCAGTTCGATCGCCTTGGTCACCATGCCCGTCGCGCGCAGCGGTGCGGGGGTCAAGATCACCTTGGCGCCCAGAAAGCGCATCAGCTTGCGACGCTCGACGCTGAAGCTCTCGGCCATCACCAGCACCAGCGGATAGCCCTTGGCGGCGCAGACCATCGCCAGTCCGATGCCGGTATTGCCGCTGGTCGCCTCGATCACGGTCTGCCCCGGCTTCAGTTCGCCGGATTTCTCCGCCGCTTCGATGATGCCGAGCGCCAGCCGGTCCTTGACCGAGCCGAGCGGGTTGAACGCCTCGATCTTGACCCAGAGATTGACGTGCGACGGCGCGAGCTTGTTGATGCGGACGATCGGCGTGCGGCCGACGGTCTCCAGGATATTCTGATAGCGTGCCATGGGTGCCTCGATTGCCGGGCCGGAGGGTCGGCCGCCGGCGATCCGCCATTCTGCCACGGCGCCGCGCCGACCAAAAGCGCGGCACGGACGACGACACCAACACGCTGCTTCTCGCTGCGCGGAGCGTCTTCAATTCGTCGCGAGAATGCCAAGGCCGTCCATGTGGGTCCGCAAGGCGGAGACCTGCGCGGCGGGAACGACGGCGCCGATATAGCCGTCCGGGCGGACAAGCACCCAGCCGGAGGTCGAGCCATAGGCCGCCCGAATGTGGCCGCCTTCGTCGCGGATATCGCCGGCAGCGCCCACGATATGGATGTGCAAATTCCGGCGGGCCGCGATTTCCGACCGCGTGGTGTCGAAGCCCAGCAGCGTCCAATGCGTGCCGCGAAACGCATCGAACAGTCGCATCGGCTGGCCCGCGGCGCCGCGGCAGGGCGCATCCGGCGCCCGGTCGCCGGGATCGAGGACACCGCGGTCTCCGGCACCGATCAACGACAGCGGAGTATCCGGGTAGCCGAGATCGAGTTGGTGCGTTTCGCGCCCGCGGCGCCTGTCGCTGCGCGCGAGGGCCGCGTCGAGCAATTTCGTCGAAAGGCCGAGCACTTCCGCCGCGACGGGGCGACGCTCCGCCTCGTACGACGCGAGCAGCGTTTCCGGCGCGCCGCGCAGCGCGGCCGCCAGCTTCCAGCCGAGATTGTAGCAATCCTGGACACTGGTATTGAGACCCTGGCCGCCCGTCGGCGGATGGATGTGCGCCGCATCTCCGCCGAGCAGGACGCGGCCGACGCGATAACGGTCCGCCAGCCGCGCGTTCATGGTGTAGACCGAAGCCCAATGCACGGCGTGAACGACGATGTCGGTCCGCCCCGCGCGCTCCCGGATCATCGCCCCGAGCCCTTCGACGGAAACGGCGATGTCGCCTTCGAACGGCACCGGCGCCTGCAGCTGGAACATGCCGGTGCCGCGCAACGGACAAAGCGATATCTGATCGGGCGTGCCCTCGTTCCAGCGATGCCAGGCATCGTCGCCCAGCCCGCTCAGATCGAGATCGGCCACGACCGCACGAATGCCCAGAGTCTTGCCGGGAAAGTCGATACCGAGGAGATGGCGCACGGCGCTGCGGCCGCCATCGGTTCCGACCAGGAACCGCGCCCCGACCGTCTCGCGCCCGCCAGCGGCCGCGATCATCGCCGTGACGCCTTCGGCGTCCTGCTCGAATCCCGTCAATTCCGCGCCGAAATGCGGGCGATGGCCCAACTCCAGCAGGCGATCCCGCAAGATTCCTTCCGTCACAAATTGCGGCACCATGAGCGGCACGGCATAAGGTTCGGCCGGGACCGGTTCGCGGTCTTCGATCATCGGCTCGTCCACGAACCCGTCGCCGCCGTACAGGCGCTGAACCGGATACCGGCCGCCGGCCGCCGCGATGCGGTCCACGACACCCATGTCGTCGAACACTTCCAGGGTCCGCGGCTGGATGCCCTTGCCGCGCGACCCCGGGAATGGCTGCGGCGCCTTGTCGATCAGCCGGAAATCGACGTTTCGCCGCGCCAATTCGATCGCCAGCGTCAATCCGGCCGCGCCGGCCCCCACGATCAGAACGTCCGTTCCGATGGTCTTCATCGCTCGCCGCCCTTTATGTGCATAATACACATATATCCGGCGCTGGACGGCGTCAAGGAGAAAGGTGCATATTACACATATGAGCGACGACGTCCGCGACCTGCACACCGCCCTGCTGAATCTCGTCGGCATCCTCAACGAGCCGCAGCGGGACGAAGCGCTGATAAAAGCCGCGGGAATCGCGCTGGATCGCGCGCTGTTTCCGCTGCTGGTGCGCATCGAGCGCAACGGCCCGATCGGCGTCGTGCGCCTGGCCGAGCTGGCCGGACGCGACCACACGACGGTGAGCCGCCAGGTCGCCAGGCTCGAAGAGCTCGGCCTCGTGGCCCGGCATGGCGGGGCGGACGACAAGCGGCGGCGCGAAGTGTCCGTCACGAAGAAGGGGCTGGCGATGACCAAGGCACTGGATCGCGCGCGCGAGAAGATGATCGGCCCCAAGCTAGCCCGCTGGAGCGAAGCCGACCGGAGGCAACTGATCCGGCTGTTGCAGAAGCTCGTCCGGGACGCCGGCGACTGACCGCGCAAAACCCCAGACATTTCCCAAACGCGAGCTACCGGCGGCGGACAGCGACCCAAGTCTTCGGCTTTATTGGTCGGAGCGGCGGGATTTGAACCCACGACCCCCAGTCCCCCAGACTGGTGCGCTAACCAGGCTGCGCCACGCTCCGTATCCAAGAATCTCGCTCGTTGCGACCGTTGGGGACGGCCCCGCGAAAGGTCGCGGACTATAGTCGGCGCCCCGCCAAAGGCAACCACCCGGCGCCATCGCTTTTCAAGACCGGCGCAGCCGCGCCTTCAACGCCAAAAGCCGGGCCAGCAGGACTTCCAGCCCGGCGCGTTCCTCTTCCGCCAGCCACGCGGCCGAAGCGTCCGCGGCGGCGGGCTTCGGCGGTTCCACCGGTCGGTCCAGCGCGATGACGTTGGAGCGGTCGAACAGCGAAATCTGCCGGTCGTCGCCTTCGCCGCTGCTCGTGGGCTTCCTCACGCTGCGGGGAGATGCCGGAATGATCGGTGCCGTCTCTCCGCGCCCCAACTCGATCACATGGCGCTGGCCGCGATCCTTCAGGATCTTCTGCACGCCCTTGATGGTGAAGCCTTCGCGATAGAGCAGCGTGCGGATGCCGCGCAGCAGGTCGACGTCCTCCGGACGGTAATACCGCCGCCCGCCGGCGCGCTTGACCGGCCGGATCTGCGCAAAGCGTGCTTCCCAGAAGCGCAGCACATGCTGCGGCACGTCGAGTTCGACCGCCACTTCGCTGATGGTGCGAAAGGCTTCCGGGGATTTGGCCGGAGATTTGGCCAAAGATTTGGAACGAACGGCCGCCGTTGCCAGCACGCCTCAGTCCTTCCTGTCGGGGTCGGGCGTCAGGCCGTTGATCACGGCCTTGAGCACATGGCTGGGCCGGAACACCAGCACGCGGCGCGGCGCGATCGGCACTTCGTCGCCGGTCTTGGGGTTGCGGCCCATGCGCTGGCTCTTCTGGCGCACCGCGAAGGTTCCGAAGGAGGAGAGCTTGACGGTCTCGCCCCGCGTCAGCGCGGAGCACACTTCTTCCAGAAGGTCTTCCACCATCTGCGCCGACTCGTTGCGCGACAGGCCGACCGCCTGGAACACCGCCTCGGTAAGATCGGCGCGGGTCAGCGTATTGGTCGTCATGGCACGACTCTCCCTATGCTTAACAACCGTAGGCGCGGAGAGATTATCCGTCAACGTCAAAGGGATAGGCGGCACTATTCAACTTGGCTCTCACCACCGGAGCAGGCTGGCGCCCCAGGTGAACCCGCCGCCCATGGCCTCCAGCAGGACGAGCTGGCCGCGCTTGATCCGCCCGTCGGCCACTGCCGTCGCCAGCGCCAGCGGCACCGAGGCAGCGGAGGTGTTGCCGTGCTGCGCCACGGTCGAGACCACTTTGGCCGGATCGATGCCGAGCTTGCGCGCCGTGCCGTCCAGGATGCGCTGGTTGGCCTGGTGCGGCACGAACCAATCGATGTCCGCGATGGTCAGTCCCGCCTCCTGCACCGAAGCGACGATGGAGGCCGAGATATTGGTCACCGCGTGGCGGAAGACTTCCTTGCCTTCCATGCGCAGATGGCCGGTGGTCTGGGTCGAGGACGGTCCGCCGTCGACATAGAGAAGATGGCCGAGGCGGCCGTCCGAAAATATCTTGGTGTTGAGGACGCCGCGGTCGGCATTGGTCCCCTCGCCGTCCCGGGCCTGCAGCACGACCGCGCCGGCGCCGTCGCCGAACAGCACGCAGGTCGTGCGGTCGTTCCAGTCCATCAGCCGCGACATCGTCTCGGCGCCGACCAGGAGCACGGTGCGGGCCATGCCCGTCTTGATGAAATTGTCGGCCACCGCCATGCCGAAGATGAAGCCGGAGCACACCGCCTGCACGTCGAACGCCGCGCCGCGGCTCATGCCCAGCCGCGCCTGCAGCGCGGTGGCGGTGGCGGGGAAGGTCTGGTCCGGCGTCGTGGTGGCGCAGACGATGAGGTCGATCTCGCCCGCGTCCATCCCGGCCTGCTGCAGCGCGTTGCGCGAAGCCTGCAGCGCCAGGTCGGAGGTCTTCTCGCCGTCGCGCGCGACATGGCGCTGGCGGATGCCGGTGCGCTCGCGGATCCATTCGTCCGAGGTGTCGACCCGCTTGGCGAGTTCTGCGTTGGTGAGGACGGTTTCGGGCAGATACGCACCCAATCCCATGACTTGGGAACGGATCACGAAGCGGCGGCCTCCGGTTCCGCGAGAGAAACGCCCCGCCGGTCGTTGACGATGCGGGCGATGACGCCCGCCTTGGCCATCGCGATCGCCATGTCCAGGGCGCTGGCGAAGCCCAGCGCATCGGTGCCGCCATGGCTCTTCACCACCACGCCGTCCAAACCGAGAAAGATGCCGCCATTCGAGGCGCGCGGATCGAGCTTGCGCCGCAGCGATCCGAGCGCGCCGCCGGCGATCACCGCGCCGATGCGGCCGAGGAAGGACCGCGTCAGCGCGGTGCGCAGATAATACGTCACCAGCTTGGCGGTGCCCTCCGCGGTCTTGAGCGCGATATTGCCGGTGAAGCCGTCGGTCACGACGACGTCCACCGTGCCTTCGGAGATGTCGTCGCCCTCGACGAAGCCGGCGAACTCCATCGCCAGCGACGGGCAGTTGCTGCGCAGGATATGCGCCGCGTTCCTCACCGCGTCATTGCCCTTCACGTCCTCCGATCCGATATTCAGGATGCCGACCGTCGGCCGCTCCAGGCCGAGGATGGCGCGCGCGAAGGCCTGGCCCATCACCGCGAAATCGACAAGCTGCTGCGCGTCGACCGCGACATTGGCGCCGACGTCCAGCACCACGCTCTGGCCGCGCTTGGTCGGCCACAGCGCCGCGATGGCGGGGCGCGAGATGCCTTCCAGCGTGCCCAGGTTGAACATCGACATCGCCATCAGCGCGCCGGTATTGCCGGCGGAGACCGCGACCTGCGCCTCTTTGGCCTTCACCGATTCGATGGCGCGCCACATGCTGGAATTGCGGCCGCGGCGCAGCGCCAGGCTCGGCTTCTCGTCCATCCGCACGCGGTCCGGCGTGTGGCGCAGCGCGGTGCAGTCCAGCAGCGCCGCGCGCTTGGCGAAGAGCGGCTTCAGCTCGGCCTCGTCGCCGTGCAGGATGTATTTGACGCCCGGATGGCGCAGCACCGAGCGCGCCAGTGCGGCCACGACGACGCCCGGGCCGGCATCGCCGCCCATGGCATCGATCGAGACGGTCAGTTCGCCGGCCAAGCGTGCCTCGCTGCCGTGTGCGACCGATCCTACGCTTCGGTCTTGGTGACTTCGCGGCCGTCATAGTGGCCGCAGGCGCCGCAGACATGGTGCGGACGCTTCTGCTCGCCGCAGTTCGGGCACTCATTGTGCGCCGGGGTGGCCAGCGCGTGATGCGACCGACGCATGTTGCGCCTCGACGGCGACGTTTTTCTCTTAGGCACCGCCATGGCGGGTCACTCCAAAATTTTGCTGCCCGTTACGGAATCGTCCGGCGTCGCGCAAGGGATTGCGCTGGCCTGACCGCGAGGCGGGCAAATCGAAGGGCGGAAGTAACAGGAAACGCCTGCCGGTTTCAAGGCCGGAATCCCGCGGACTTTTAGGGCCTTAGGAGCGGTTTTTCAGCGCCCTGAGCACGGCGAAGGGGTTTTCGGGCGCTGCCTCTTTCTCCCCGGGCTCCTCCGGCACGGCAAATTCCACACCCGGTGCGCGTGGATAGGGGTCGATGGCCAGGGCGAATTCCTCCAAGAGGGGCGCCGCCAGGTCGTAGTGGAGGCTGTCGATCTCCTCCGGCACCTCGTCGTCCCCTGCCCCTGCTCCCAGCGGGATGCTCTCGCCCGGCCGGTGCCGGACGGCCTGGGTCAGGTGCAACTCGCGGTGGACGTGCCGCTCGATCCGGCTCCGCACGGGCTCCAGCGTCACCACGCAATCCTGCACGATCTCGGCGGTCAGCTCGGCGTCCAGCGCGAAACGATTGGCGGAATGCTTGCGCAGATCAACCTTCGCGACGAAGGATTCGACGACGCCGACATCGGCCCATCGGGCGATGTGCGCCAGCTCGTCGCCCTGCGCGGCCAGCGAAAGCTCCGCCCCGCCGCGGTTGAGGTCGGCAAGGTTGAAATCGTGGACGAAGGGCGGCGTTTCGGTGGGCATGGTCAGGCCGATGTGGTGTCGGGCGTCCCGAAATCAAGCGTTCCCAGCGCCGGATCGGAAAGCTTCAGTTTCTCGCGCGCGGCAAAGGCATAGCGCGCCAGGATGCGAGCCTCGCGGTCCATGTTATCTTTGCCGCGATAGACATTGCGGACGATCGCCTCCGCCAGCGCCGCCTCGTCCGCCGCCGCCTCATAGGCGTGCATCCGCCCGTTGAACGCCAGGCCCAGCTTCTTCATCCGCGGCCCCATGCCCATGTCGCCGGTGCCCAGGTCGCGCAACGCCTCGTCGAAGCCGGTGAAGATCGTGTCGGAGAGCTTGCGCGCCACGTCCTCCATCTCCGCCGCCTTCAGCCGGCCGAACACCAGCCAAGCATGCAGCGCGACCATGTCGAAGCGGCCGTCGATGGTGTCGGCGACGCCGAGGGCGCGGAAAAACGCCGCCTGGCGGGCCTGCGCCACCAGGACGGCATAGAGAGTCTTGGCCAGGGTGGCGGCGGGAGAGGCGCGGCGGAGGGCATTGAGCATGGCGGAACTCTGCAACGGGTGTAATGGCGGTGGCCTTGCCAGCGCGCTCGCCCAAGGCTAGCACGTCGGGCTGGGCGGGATTTATCGCTTTTGAGGGCGTTGCGCATGCGAAAAACGGTTCTGGTCCTGGCGGCGCTGGCGGTCATCGGCTGCACGCCGGTGGTCAACAACCGCGGCTATTTGCCCGACCCGGGGAACGAAGCGGCCATCGGCATCGGCAAGGACACCAAGACCAGCATCCAGCAGCGGCTCGGCTATCCGTCGACCCAGGCGACCTTCACCACCGCCGGCGACGCCTGGTACTACATCACCAGCACCGAGAAGCAGGTCGCGTTCTTCGATCCCACCGTCACCTCGCGCGCCATCCTGGCAGTCTATTTCGACAAGGACGGAAAGGTCACCGACCTCAAGCACTACTCGCTGCGCGACGGCCACATCGTGACGTTCGAGGCGCGCGAGACGCCCAGCAAGGGCAAGGAGCTGACATTCCTGCAGCAGCTCTTCAACGCCACGCCCGGCGTGCCGCTCGGCGGCAATACCACCAACCCGAACCCCGGCGGCGGCAACGGCCCACCCAGCGGCGGCGGCGGACTGCCGTAGGGCTTCCCCGATGGCCGGAACAATCCGGCAGGGCGGCGATCCAATAAAAAACGCGCGGCTCGCACCGCGCGTTTTTGTTTTGGTCGGGCTGTCAGATCACCCCAGATGCGCCAGCGTGGCCAGGATCAGCAGCGCCACGATGTTGGTGATCTTGATCATCGGGTTCACGGCCGGGCCGGCGGTGTCCTTGTAGGGATCGCCGACCGTGTCGCCGGTCACCGCCGCCTTGTGCGCGTCGGAGCCCTTGCCGCCGTAATGGCCGTCCTCGATGTACTTCTTCGCGTTGTCCCACGCGCCGCCGCCCGAGGTCATCGAGATGGCGACGAACAGTCCGGTGACGATCACGCCCAGCAGCATGGCGCCCAGCGCGTTGAACGCCTCGGTCTTGCCCGCGATCCACACGACGATGGCGAACAGCACCACCGGCGACAGGACGGGCAGCAGCGAGGGCACGATCATCTCGCGGATCGCCGCCTTGGTCAGCAGGTCGACCGCGCGGGCATAGTCCGGCTTCTGCGTGCCTTTCATGATGCCGGGCATTTCGCGGAACTGCCGGCGCACCTCCTCGACCACCGCGCTCGCCGCACGGCCGACCGCAGTCATCGCAATGCCGCCGAACAGGTAGGGCAGCAGGCCGCCGATGAAGAGGCCCACGACCACCCAGGGATCGGCCAGGCTGAAGGTCGGCTCCGTCAGGCCTTCGAAGAACGAGCCCGGCGCCGCCGTGGCGATGAAGTGCTTGAGGTCCTCGGTATAGGCTGCGAACAGCACCAGCGCGCCGAGGCCCGCCGAACCGATGGCATAGCCCTTGGTCACCGCCTTGGTGGTGTTGCCGACCGCGTCCAGCGCGTCCGTGGTCTTGCGCACGTCGCCTTCCAGTCCCGCCATCTCGGCGATGCCGCCGGCATTGTCCGTCACCGGGCCGAACGCGTCGAGCGCCACGATCATGCCGCACAGCGCCAGCATGGTCGAAACCGCGATGGCGATGCCGAACAGGCCCGCCAGCAGGTAGGTCGCGATGATGCCGAAGCAGATCACGAGCGCCGGCAGTGCCGTCGATTCCATCGAGATCGCCAGGCCCTGGATGACGTTGGTGCCGTGGCCGGTCACCGACGAAGCCGCGATCACCTTGACCGGGCGGTAATTGGTGCCGGTGTAGTACTCGGTGATCACGATCAGCAGCGCCGTGACGATGAGCCCGACCACGCCGCATTCGAACAGGTTGAGGCCGGTGAATTCGACGCCGGTGCTGGTCGTCAGCGTCGTGTGCATGCCGATCAGGTAGTCGGTCAGCGGCCACAGGCCGATCAGCGACAGCACGCCGGTCGCGATCACGCCCTTGTAGAGCGCGCCCATGATGTTCTTCGAGGCGCCGAGGCGCACGAAGAAGGTGCCGACGATCGAGGTCACGATGCACATGCCCGAGATCGCCAGCGGGAACAGCATCAGCGCGTCGCGCAGCTCGCCGGTGAAGTAGATCGAGGCCAGAACCATCGTGGCCACCGTGGTCACCGCGAAGGTCTCGAACAGGTCTGCCGCCATGCCGGCGCAGTCGCCGACATTGTCGCCCACATTGTCGGCGATGGTGGCGGGGTTGCGCGGGTCGTCTTCGGGAATGCCCGCCTCGACCTTGCCGACCATGTCGCCGCCGACATCGGCGCCTTTGGTGAAGATGCCGCCGCCGAGGCGCGCGAAGATCGAGATCAGCGAGGCGCCGAAGCCCAGGCCCACCAGCGATTCGACGATGATGCGGCCCTCATGCGCGTCGTCCGGGTTCAGGCCCAGGCCAGCGCGCAGGAACGCGTAATAGCCCGCGACGCCGATCAGGCCGAGGCCGACGACCAGCATGCCGGTCACCGCGCCGGAGCGGAACGCCACCGACAGGCCCTGCGCCAGGCCGTGGCGGGAGGCTTCGGCGGTGCGGACATTGGCGCGCACCGAGACGTTCATGCCGACATAGCCGGCGGCGCCCGAGAGCACTGCGCCGATCAGGTAGCCGACGCCGATCTGCCAGCCGAGGACGAAGGTCGCGAGCAGGAAGATCACCACGCCGGCGATGGCGATGGTGGTGTATTGGCGGTTCAGGTAGGCGTTGGCGCCTTCCTGGATCGCGGCCGCGATTTCCTGCATCCGTGCATTGCCCGCGCTCAGGCTCAGCACGGAGCGGATGGTCCACGCGCCGTAGAGCAGCGCCAGGACACCCGCCACAAGGACGAGCTCTAGGTCTAAACCCATGGTAGATCCCTCAAGTTTTTCGGTTTTTCCGGACGGCGCGAAGAACCGCCCGTCCCCATGGCCGGCGGAAGGACCTACCGCTTCAAGGGCGCGGCGAGGTATGCCAAAAGCCTGTGCAGCGCGCAACGCTTCTGTTCAAGTTAAAACAGCGCAGGAAAGGCCGGGATTCCCGGGACCTGGGCTTAGCGCGGGGCCGGCGCGGCGGGGGGTGCCGCGGCAGCCTGCGGCGCGGCGGCTGTCTGGTCGGCCCGCATCGGCGTTTCGGTCGGATGCAAGGCCGAGAACTTGATGCCCTTGTCCTTGTCGCCGTCGCCGAACATGATCCGCACCACCTTGGCCGCGCCCACGACCCGGCGCGCCTGGTCGACCAGCCGGTGGGCCAGCAGCGCGCGGTCCACCTCGGTCGGATCGCCCGCCAGGCCGACCGGCGCGGCGTTCACGTCGCGGACGAAAGCGTCCTGGATGAACACCACCTTGTTGCGGATCTCGAGCGCCGCTTCCCGGTTCGACGCAACCAGCTTGGGCGAGATATAGGCATAGCCCAGCAGCTTGCCGTCCTTGCTCATCGGCGCAATGAGGAACGGCATCTCGACATTGGTCCCAGGATCGCCGGCCTTCTGCGGCGCCGCCAGCGCGGCACCGCTGGCAGCAAGAAGGGCGGCAAAGGCTAAGGAGCTGAGACGGCGCATCCCATCACCATCGCGCAGCCCGCGTTAAGGGCCCGTTTATCGGGAAAAGTGCTGCCAGCCCTTCTTCTTCACGGGGATCGCCTTGCCGTCCGCGCCGAGCAGCGCAACGCCCCTGCCCTTCACGACGAAGCCGATCTCCGTGACCGTCACGCCGGCGGCAAGCGCGGCGCGCATCACCCTGGCCCGCCTGGCGCGCGGCGCGGTGAACGCGATCTCGTAGTCGTCGCCCGCCGTTGCCGCGGACGCGACGTCGCCGCCGGCCTTGCGCAGCGCCGCCGACAGCGGCACGCGCGACGCCGCAACGGCGATATGCACCCGGGAGACGTCGGCGATGTGCTCCAGATCGGCCAGCAGCCCGTCCGACACGTCCAGCGCCGCGCTGGCGATGCCGCGAAGCCTGATCCCGAACGCCACGCGCGGCTGCGGCACGCGGTAACGGCCGATCAGGACCGTATTGCGACGCTTCGTTTTCAGGGCATTGAGCCCGCCGCCGCTGTCCCCGATGGTCCCGGTGACGAAAACCAGATCGCCCGGCTTGGCGCCGCGCCGCAGGATCGCCCTGCCCCTGGGTACGTAACCGAACCCCGTCACCGATACGGTGAGCGGTCCCGGCGTGCTCGACAGATCGCCGCCCAGCAGCGTGATGCCGAACGCCTTCTGGTCCGCCGCCAGTCCGCGCGCGAACGCCCGCAGCCAGGCCGGCGTGACCGTGTCCGGCAGCACCAGGGTCAGCAGATAGCCGAACGGCACCGCGCCCTTCGCCGCCAGGTCCGACAGGTTCACCCTGAGCGCCTTCTGCGCGATCGTCGCCGCCGGGTCGTCGCCGAAGAAATCGACCCCCGCGACGATCGCATCGGTCGTCACCACGATCTCGTGCCCAGCCCGCGGCGCGACCAGCGCGACATCGTCCGTCAGGCCCAGCGCCCCCTTCGAGGTCGCCAGCGGCGCGAACAGGTCTGCAATCAGCTCGAGTTCCGAAATGGGCATGGTGCGCCGATGATAGCCGCTCTCGATGCGCGATGTCAGAACTGCAACTCGTCGTCCGGCGGGGTTTTGCCGAATTCGGCAGCGCGCTTGGCGTGCGCCAGCTTGTCCAGGGCGGCGTTGACGAAGTTCGGTTCGTCGCCGGTGAAGAAGGCGTGGGCGAGCTCGACATATTCGTCGATCACCACCCTTGCCGGCACGTCGCGGCGGCCGATCAGCTCGAACGAGGCGGCGCGCAGGATGGCGCGCAGGATCGAATCGACCCGCTCCAGCCGCCAGTCCTTGGACAGGACCTTGGCGATGGACTGGTCGATCTCGACCTGGTGCTGCGGCACGCCGCGCACCACGGCGGCGAAGAACTCGGCGTCCGCCTCGCCGCCGCTGATCTCCGGCTCGCGGCCGAGGCGATGCGCGATGAACTCCTGCGCCACGGTTTCGGCGTCGTCGCCGGACAATTCCATCTGGTAGATCGCCTGCACCGCGGCCAGCCTGGCCGCGCGCCGCGCGTCATGCGGGCTCATCGGTGGACGCCGAAGCGCGCCCGCATGGCGACGAGGGCGAGGCAGGCCCGCGCCGCGTCGCCGCCCTTGTCGCCGTCGCCCGGATCGGCGCGCTCCAGCGCCTGGCGCTCGTTCTCGACCGTGAGGATGCCGTTGCCGATGCACAGGCCCTGGGCGATGCCCAGATCGGTCAGCCCGCGCGCGCTCTCGTTCGACACGATCTCGAAATGATAGGTCTCGCCGCGGATGACGCAGCCCAGCGCGATGAAGCCGTCATAGCTCTTGCCGCCATGGTCGGCGGCACGCGCCGCCAGGCCGACCGCGATGGGAATTTCGAGCGCGCCGGGCACCGCCAGGCGCTCGAAGCGCGCCCCGCCCTTCTCCAGCGCCGCGGTGGCGCCGTCCAGCAGCAGGTCGGAAATGTGGGGATAGAACCGCGCCTCGACGATCAGGATGTTGGGCTTGTCGATCATGCGCCGTCCTTCTCGATGCCGCGGATGGCGTGGGTGCCGACGATGTTGAGGTCGTAGCCTTCCAGCGCGACGATTTTCTTCTCCGGCGTATCCGTCAGCAGGATCATGTTCTTGACGCCGAGGTCGAGCAGTATCTGCGCGCCGACGCCGTATTCCTTCACCCGGCGGCGGTCGATGTCCTCCACCACGCGCCGCGTCAGCACGTCGGTGACGAAGGTCGGCCGCGTCGTGCGCAGCAGCACCACGACGCCGCGGCCCTCTTTGCCGATGATGCGCATGGACTCGCCCAGCACGTCGCGCTCGTAGGACTTCCAGTCGAGCATGTCGGTGAAGATATTGACCGCATGCATGCGCACCAGCACCGGATCGGCTGTCGTGATGTCGCCCTTCACCAGCGCGATGTGCTCGGCATATTCGAGCTCGTTGACGTAGACGATCATCGTCCAGGTGCCGCCATTGTGGCTCTCGAACGGCGTCTCGACCTTGCGCTTGACGAAGTGGTCGTATTTGCGGCGGTACTGGATGAGGTCGGCGATGGTGCCGATCTTCAGGCCGTGAAGCTGCGCAAACGGCACGAGGTCGGGCAGCCGCGCCATCGAGCCGTCGTCGTTCATGATCTCGCAGATCACGCCGGCCGGGTTGAGCCCCGCCAGCCGCGCGATGTCGACCGCCGCCTCGGTATGGCCGGCGCGCACCAGCGTGCCGCCATGCCGCGCCACCAGCGGAAAGACATGGCCCGGCGACGTGATATCGGCCGGTCCCTTGGTCGGATCGATCGCGACCGAGATCGTATGGGCGCGGTCATGCGCCGAGATGCCGGTGGAGATGCCTTCGCGCGCCTCGATCGAGATCGTGAACGCGGTCTGGTTCGGCGTGCCGTTCACCGCCGTCATCATCGGGATGTTGAGCGCGTCGGCGCGGTCCTGGGTCAGCGCCAGGCAGATCAGGCCGCGGCCGTGCTTGGCCATGAAGTTCACCGCCGCCGGCGTGCACATCTGCGCCGGGATGACGAGGTCGCCCTCGTTCTCGCGGTCGTCGGCGTCCATCAGGATGAACATGCGCCCGTTGCGCGCGTCCTCGATCACGTCTTCGATCTTGGAGATGTAGTCGTGATAGACGTTGACGGTCATTTGCCCAATATCCTCGCGACATAGCGCGCCAGCAGGTCGATTTCGAGATTGACCCGCGTTCCGGGCTTGGCCTTGCCGAAGGTCGTGACCTTGAACGTGTGCGGGATGATGTTCACGCCGAAGCGCGTCCCCTCGACCTCGTTGACCGTCAGCGACACGCCGTCCAGCGCCACCGATCCCTTGGGCGCGATGTATTTCGCCAGCGCCACCGGCACTTCGAACATCATGCGGGTGGATTCGCCTTCCGGCACGACGAGCTTGACCTCGGCGACGCCGTCGACATGGCCGCTGACGATATGGCCGCCGAATTCGTCACCGACGCGCATTGGCCGCTCCAGATTGACCGGATCGCCGGCCTTCCAGCTTGCCAGCGTCGTCTTGGACAGCGTCTCGCCCGACGCGGTGACGGCGAACCAGGCGTCCTTGCCCGCAGCCTTGTCGACCACGGTCATGCAGATGCCGCTGCAGGCGATCGACGCGCCCATCGGCACGTTCGACAGATCCAGGCCGGTCGAGATCACGACATGGGTGTCGCCGCGCTTCTCGACGTGCCGCACGCGCCCGACATCGGTGACTATTCCAGTGAACATGGCATCCTATTTAGGCCTTGCGCCGGTAGCTTACCAGAACGTCGCCGCCGATTTCCCGCACCGACATTGGCGTAAACTTCGGCGCCTCGTCCAGGCTGAGCGTGGCCAGCGCGTCGATCGCGCCATGCCCTGCGGCGCCCAAAGTCATCGGCGCGGTGAAGACCTCCAGCCGGTCGGCGAAGCCGCGGTCCAGGAACGCAGCATGCACCGTGGCGCCACCTTCGACCAGCAGCCGCGAGACGCCGCGCCGGCCGAGCTCGGTCAGCACCGCGCCAAGGTCGGGCCTGCCGCCCGCATCGCGCAGGACGCGGACGATCTCGACGCCACGGTCGCGCAAGCCGTCGCCGCCCGCCGCCAAGGCGGTGAACACGATGGTCGGCCGGTGCTGCGCCGTCGCCGCCAGTTTCGATCCGACGCGCAGCCGCAGCCTTGTGTCCAGCACCACGCGCAGCGGCGAATGGGCTTCGAGCCCCGGCAGCCGGCAGGTCAGTTCCGGATCGTCCGCCAGCGCCGTTTCGATGCCGACCAGGATCGCGTCGTTCTGCGCGCGCAGCAGGTGCCCGTAGCGGCGCGCCGCCGCGCCGGTGATCCATTTGCTGTCGCCGGACGCCGCCGCCGTCTTGCCGTCCAGGCTCTGCGCGATCTTCAGCGTCACCAGCGGGCGCCCCTCGCGCAGCCGCAGGAAGAACCCGTCCAGCGTCTCCGTCGCTTCCCGTTCCAGCAGGCCGACGCCGACCGCGATGCCCGCATCCTTCAGTTTTGCGATACCTTGCCCGTTGGTTCGCGGATCGGGATCGCCGCAGGCGATGACGACGCGCGCCACGCCGGCCGCAACCAGCGCATCGGCGCAGGGTCCGCCCGTGCTTCCTTGATGCGCGCAGGGCTCCAGCGTGACATAGGCCGTCGCACCGCGCACAGCGGTGCCCGCCTGCGCCAGCGCCGCAGCTTCCGCGTGCGGCCGTCCGCTCTCGTCGGTGCGTCCGCGGCCGACGATGCGCCCATCCGGCGCGACGATCACGCAGCCGACCGACGGTACCCGTCCCGTGCGACCGACGCCGCGCGCCGCGAGCGCGATGGCGTGTCGCATATGGTCCGCGTCGCTCACGGCAGCAGCACCGAGAACAGCGTCGCAGTCAGATTGTACATTGCATGGCACGCGAACGACGTACGCAGCGTGCCCGTCCGCCGCGCCCACAGCGCCAGCACCACGCCGGCGACGACGAGTTCGGCGGAATAAAGCCAGCCCTGCGCGCCGGTGTGCAGGAATATCTCGCCGTGCACCGCGCCGAACACCAATGCGCTCACCGTGATCGCCAGGGTCGCGCCTTCCACTTGCTCCAGCCAGCGCATCAGCAGGCCGCGGAACAGGAATTCCTCGGCCAGCGGCGCCAGCAGGCTCACCACCGCGACGGAGGCGGCGAACTGCGCCACGCCGTGCGGCACCATCGCGATCTCCATCGGAGTGTCCTGGAATTTCACCACGCCGGCCCGTTGCAGCAGCGCGTCGCCGCCATTGAGCACGACCGACATCAGAACGCCGCTCAGCGCCGCCAGCGCCAGCGTGCCTTGTCCGACCGGTGCGAAATAATGCGCGAAGGGCCGCACCAGCCGCCGCTTCGCCAGGCCCCACATCACGCCCAGCATGGCGAGATTGTTGAGCGCCAGCGCGATCATGATCGCCGCGAAGCTGTAGAGCAGCGTCGCCATGTCGACCGGCGCGCCCTTGCGGCTGAGGATCAGGACGGCCGCGAGGCCCGCGACGATGCCCAACACCGTGCCGGCGGCGTTGCCGCCGACGAACACGACAAGCGGCTCCCACCAGCGGACGCGCGGATCGTCCGGTCTCGTCACAGGTGCGGCGGACGCCTCGGCCAAGCCTAGTCCTTGCTCACCTTGTCGTCGCCTTCGAGCTCGCCCAGCAGTGCCTCGAAATCCTTGGCCTCGCGGAAATTGCGGTAGACCGAGGCGAAACGGACATAGGCGACCTTGTCCAGGCTCTGCAGCGCCTGCATGATCAGCTCGCCGATCACCGGCGAGGGAATCTCGTTCTCGCCCATGCTCTCCAGCCGCCGCACGATGCCGGTGACGGTGCGGTCGACCCGCTCGCGCTCCACCGGCCGCTTGCGCAGCGCGTGGTTCATCGAGCGCTCCAGCTTCTCGCGCTCGAACGGCTCGCGCCGCCCGTTCTTCTTCACCACGACCAGCTCGCGCAGTTGCACGCGCTCGAACGTCGTGAAACGGCCGCCGCATTCGGGACAGTGCCGCCGTCGTCTTATCGCCGAGTTGTCCTCGCTCGGGCGGCTGTCCTTCACCTGGGTATCGTCATGTCCGCAAAACGGGCAGCGCATCGAAGACGTCTTTCTATGGGTAGATCGGAAAACGCTTGCACAAATGACCGACCCGCTCGGCGACGCTCGCCTCGACCGCCGGTTCGCCCGCTTCGCCGTTCTTCGCGACCGCCTCGATCACCTCGACGATCAGCGTGCCGATCTCGCGGAATTCCGCCGGGCCGAAGCCGCGCGTCGTGCCGGCCGGCGAGCCCAGGCGGATGCCGGACGTGATCGCCGGCTTTTCGGTGTCGAACGGCACCGCGTTCTTGTTGGTGGTGATCCCGGCGCGGTCGAGCGCGCGTTCGGTCGGCCGTCCGGTCGCCTTCTTCGGCCGCAGATCGACCAGCATCAGGTGGGTGTCGGTGCCGCCCGACACGATGTCGAGCCCCGCCGCATGCAGCGTCTGCGCCAGCACCTTGGCATTCTCCACCACGGACTTTGCGTAGAGCTTGAACTCCGGTCGCAGCGCCTCGCCGAACGCCACCGCCTTGGCCGCGATCACATGCATCAGCGGCCCGCCCTGCAGGCCCGGGAACACCGCCGAGTTGATCTTCTTGCCCAGCGCCTCGTCGTTCGACAGGATCATGCCGCCGCGCGGGCCGCGCAGCGTCTTGTGCGTCGTGGTGGTCACGACATGCGCGTGTTCCAGCGGATTGGGATGCACGCCGCCCGCCACCAGTCCGGCGAAATGCGCCATGTCGACCATCAGGTAGGCGCCGACCGAATCCGCGATGGCGCGGAAGCGCGCAAAGTCGATGATCCGCGCATAGGCCGAGCCGCCGGCGACGATCACCTTGGGCTTGTGCGCCTTCGCCAGCGTCTCGACTTCGTCCATGTCGATGCGCTGGTCCTGGCGCCGCACGGTGTAGGACACCGGCTTGAACCACTTGCCCGATTGATTCGCCGGCGAGCCATGGGTGAGGTGGCCACCGGCTGCGAGGTCGAGTCCCATGAACGTGTCGCCCGGTTGCATGAGGGCGAAGAACACGGCCTGGTTGGCCTGCGCGCCGGAATGCGGTTGCACGTTCGCGAAGGCGCAACCAAACAGTCGCCGGGCGCGCGCGATCGCGAGTTCTTCGGCTATATCGACGAATTCACAGCCGCCATAATATCGGCGTCCCGGATATCCTTCCGCATATTTGTTCGTCAGCACGGAGCCTTGCGCCTCCAGGACGGCCTTCGAAACGATGTTTTCCGAGGCGATCAGCTCGATCTTGTCGCGCTGGCGGCCAAGTTCGTCGGCGATGGCGCGCGCAACATCGGGGTCGCTCTGCGCCAGGGTGCTGGTGAAGAATCCCGGCGCCGGCCCGCCGGCCGCGTCCGCAACAGCGCTCATACTGGCTTTCTCCAAACAAGGATGCCGGCAGCCTTCCACCGGGGCGATACCCCTAGCGCTTTACCAAATGTAGCGCCAGACCGGCTGCCTCATCCCAGCGGTGCGAAGCTGGGGATGGCGCAGGGCCTCGCGCAGCAAGTTGCCGCGGCAAACCTTTACGCAAGGGAATGAGAACTCAACGGAAAACAAAGAGGCGATCTGCCACAGAAAAGTGCAAAGAGACGGTGACCAAGACAAGTCGCGACAAAATAATCGCGATAAGCTGTATCCAACGCCACGGTAACGCGTTATTTGCCACACACAGGATCATCGCCGCAAAACGGCTGAAGCGTCTTGATTTCAACGGCCCAGCAAGCAATACCGAACAGATGCGTCGTTTCCAATCAACCCAAGAGTAGAGGGTGCGTTCCATGAGTAGTGAAGCTTCCGTCGGACGTACCGACGATCTTCTGAAACTGGCGAGCGATATTGTCGCCGCCTATGTCAGCAACAACCCGGTCGCGGTCACCGACCTTCCCGCCATGATCAAGAGCGTCCACGCGACCCTCGGCGGACTGACCGGCATTGCCGGCGCCGACTTCACGACCGGCCAGAAGCCCGCCGTGCCCGTGAAGAAGTCGATCACGCCGGAATATCTGATCTGCCTGGAAGACGGCAAGAAGCTGAAGATGCTCAAGCGCTACCTGCGCTCGCGCTACAGCCTGACGCCGGACCAGTACCGCATGAAGTGGGGCCTGCCGGCGGACTATCCGATGGTCTCGTCGAACTATGCGGCGAAGCGTTCGGAATTCGCCAAGAAGATCGGGCTGGGCCGCACCGCGTCGCCCAAGGGCCGCAAGCGGAAATAGAAACAGGCGGCGGAGATCATTCTCCGCCGCGTTTTTTCTCCAGAACATATTTCAGCTTGCGCGTGGCGGCATCGGCGAGGCTTGCGCGCGGCGCGCCGGACGGTCCCATCACGCTCGCTTCGATGCCGGTCGCCGGATCGATTGCCGTCGCCTTGACCGCGTTTCCCAGGGCGACGAACTCGACATAGATCTCGCGTCCGCCGGCCATCCGCTCAAGACCCGGCGGTCAAGCGGCGCGGGCCAGCTTGTGCGCCGTCCATACGAGATCGAGCGACCGCACCAGATGGTCCATCATCTCGTCGCTGTGATGCGGCGACGGCGTGAAGCGCAGCCGCTCCTTGCCGCGCGGCACGGTGGGATAGTTGATCGGCTGCACATAGATCGCGTGATCGCGCAGCAGTGCGTCCGACACCGCCTTGCACAGCGCCGCATCGCCCACGAACACCGGCACGATATGGCTGGGCGAATCCATCACCGGCAGGCCCGCATCGGCCAGCAGCCGCTTGAGCCGCGCGGCGCGTTCCTGCAGGCGCTGGCGTTCGACCTCGCTGGTCTTCAGGTGCCGGATGCTGGCCAGAACCCCCGCCGCGATCGCCGGCGCCAGCGACGTCGTGAAGATGAAGCCCGGCGCGAAGGAGCGGATGCAGTCCACCAGCTCGTTCGAGGCCGCGATATAGCCGCCCATCACGCCGAACGCCTTGGCCAGCGTGCCCTCGACGATGTCGATGCGGTCCATCACGCCGTCGCGCGCCGCGACGCCGGCGCCGCGCGGCCCGTAGAGACCGACGCCATGCACTTCGTCCAGATAGGTCAGCGCGCCATATTTGCGGGCGAGATCGCAGACGTCGGAGATCTTGCCGAAATCGCCGTCCATCGAATAGACCGACTCGAAGGCGATCAGCTTGGGCGCCAGCGGATCGGCCGACGCCAGCAGCGCTTCCAGGTGCTGCAGGTCGTTGTGGCGGAAGAGGTGCTTCTCCATTCCGCCATGGCGGATGCCCTCGATCATCGAGGCGTGATTGAGCTCGTCGGAGAACACGATCAGCCCGGGAAGGATCTTGCCCAGCGTCGCCAGCGTCGCATCGTTGGAGATATAGCCCGAGGTGAACAGCAGCGCCGCCTCCTTGCCATGCAGGTCGGCCAGTTCCTGCTCCAGCTCCACGTGATAATGCGTCGTGCCCGAGATGTTGCGCGTCCCGCCGGCGCCGGCGCCGGTCGTGTCGATCGCCTCATGCATGGCGGCGAGCACCACGGGATGCTGTCCCATGCACAGATAGTCGTTGCTGCACCACACGGTGATCGGGCGCTTGTCGGCATCCGTATAGAAGTCGGCTTTCGGATAGCCGCCGCGCTGCCTCACGATGTCGGCGAACACCCGGTAGCGGCCTTCGCGCCGCAAGCCCGCGAGCGCTTCGCGAAAACGGTTGAGATACGGAAACGCCATGATTCCAGTCTCTTGCAAGCTGACCTGGAGCCGCCCGATGCGGTTTTCGACCGCCGCGGAAGATACTCCAAGAGACCCCGCAGCTCCTACGCCTTTTGTCACATGATGCATGTGGCGTTGATAATCGTTCTCATCTTCGCACCGACCACGGTCCTCTGGGCGGTGAGCCTGCGGAACGGAGACGCAAGCATCATCGACATCTTCTGGGGCCCCGGCTTCGCGCTGGCCGCCTGGGCCGGCGCCGCACTGGCGCCGCATCTTGGCCTGCGCGCCTGGCTGGTGCTGGCGCTGGTGACGCTCTGGGGCCTGCGCCTCGGGCTTCACATCTTCCTGCGCCACAAGGGCGAAGATCATCGCTACGCGACGATGCGGCGAGCGGCCGGGCCGCGCTGGTGGTGGCGCAGCCTGTTCCAGGTGTTCTGGCTCCAGGCGCTCCTGATCTGTTTCATCTCCCTGCCCATCCAGTTCGCGATCGCAGCGACGGCACCGGCGACAATGCTTGACGGCCTCGGCGCCGCCATCGCGCTTGCGGGTCTCGCTATCGAGACGATGGCCGATCGACAGCTCACCCGCTTCCGCGCCGACCCCGCCAGCAAGGGCGCGGTGATGGATCGCGGCTTGTGGGCGTGGTCGCGCCATCCGAACTATTTCGGCGACGCGCTGATGTGGTGGGGCTACTTCCTGATCGGCCTCGCCGCGTCGCACGCGTGGTGGACGATGCTTTGCCCAGCGATGATGACGTTCCTGCTGCTGCGCGTCTCCGGCGTCGCCCTGCTCGAATCCGCCATCGCAGAACGCCGCCCCGCCTATGCCGACTACATCCGCCGCACCAGCGCCTTCGTCCCCCTGCCGCCGGCAAGGAAGGCCCGAAACCCTTAATCGACGCGACCTCGACTACCGGCCGCGTCCCTCCTCGCCCGCGCGCAACGCTGGCGGGAGAGGCGCCCGCAGCGCCGTCAGGTGCGAAGGGGAAAGAAGAGAGCGGCACCTTGGCGGGCACCGCCCTGAAGAGCCGCCTCCGAAGGGAAGGTTAAAGGCGGAAGCGAACCTGGTCGATCCAGAAGCGTTCCAGCCGCTTCAGCGTCACGTTGAGCAGGTCGAGATCGGCCGCCGCGACATTGCCCACCGCGTTGAGCGAGCCCAGATGGCGCTCGAACAGCTCGCGCAGCATGTCGCGCACCGCCTCGCCCTTGCGGGTCAGGCGCACCAGCACCGAGCGGCGGTCGGCCTCGGAGCGTTCGTGATGGATATAGCCGCTCTCGACCAGCTTCTTGAGATTGTAGGAGACGTTGGAGCCCAGATAATGCCCGCGCGTGCGCAACTCGCCGGCCGTCAGCTCCTGGTCGCCGACATTGAACAGGAGCAGCGCCTGGACCGAATTGATCTCGCGCTCGTCGCGCCGGTCCAGCTCGTCCTTGATGACGTCGAGCAGTTGCCGGTGCAGGCGCTCGACGAGGTTGAGCGTCTCGAGATAGAACTTCGCTTCGACGCGCGTGCTCTCGAGCACCGCGGTCTGCGGCTTCGTGAAAGCTGTCATCACCATTCCCCGCGTTTTGCGAGGCCCACCTGTTGTTATGTTTTCAAGTTAACCGCCATTTCTTAAAAGGCCGTAAAAATAGTTCCTCGCAGACAGCCATAGTTGCGCAATCGTTGAAATATCCACTCAAACCCGTCCGAGCGGCCGTGCAGGCCGGCGGCCGCGTTTAGATCGCATCCAGCGCCGGCACTGCGGCGCCGGAAAGGAACGAAGCCAGATAGACTTTGCCCGCGGCATGGACGCTGTCCGGTGTACCGGCCTTGAGCCGGCCGCTGCGGATCGCCGCGAGGAACTCCGCCGCGCTCGGCGCCGCGAGGTCGGTATCGGGATGGGTCCGCGGCAGCGTTGCCGAAGCGCTCAGAAGCACGCCCGCATAGTAAAGACGGGTCAGCGCCCGTACCGCCGCGAGCCGCGCCCGCAGCGCTTCATCCGGCGCGCAGCCGTGCCACGCCGCGAGCAGGACGCCCTCCAATTCCGGCGTCGCCGCGAAATTGTCGAGCGCGATGGCCACGTCGACCAGCGGATCATTGCGATAGGCCGATTCCCAGTCGATCAGCCACAGCCTCTCGCCGTCGAACAGGACGTTGCGCGGATTGACGTCGTTATGCGCCGAAACCGCCTGCGCGGGATCGGCCGGATGGCTTGCCTGCAACGTCTCCAGCCGGGCCGCATGCGGATCGAGCAGACCGTCGGCGAACAGCTCCGTGCGCCGCACATGCGCGAACAGCCGCGCCACGAGATCGGCATAATCGCTGAACGCGGGGAAGATCGGCGTCGCCTGCAGGCGCCGCAACAGCGCCGCCAGGCCTTCCACCAGCCCGCGCCGGCCGCCCGGATGGTCCGACAGCGGCCGCTGTTCGATGAAGTCCGTGATGACGATGCCGGCCGCCGCATCGAGATGCAGAATCCGCGGTGCGATCGCCGCCTCGGACGCGATGCGCATCGATGCATATTGGTGCGGATTGCGCAGCGGACTGTGCGGCCCCTCGGCGCGCAGCAGATAGGGCCGGCCGCCCGCCTCGATCCGAAACACCAGCGCGCCCGAGGCGCCGCCGGACAAGGCTGCGGCGCGTATCGGCGCTGCCGCGAACGTGTCCGCCAGCGCGGCGGCGACGGCCTCGCGGCGTGCGGGCGGCACCGCATCGAATGCTGCGTGACCCATCCGCGCCCGCGCCTATTGCCGCGACAACTCGCGCGCCACGATGACGCGCATGATCTCGTTGGTGCCTTCCAATATCTGGTGCACCCGCAGGTCGCGGACGTGGCGCTCGGCCGGGAAATCCTTGAGATAGCCGTAGCCGCCATGCAGTTGCAGCGCGTCGTTGGCGATCGCAAAGCCGGCATCGGTGGCGAAGCGCTTGGCCATGGCGCACAGCATGGTGGCGCGCGGGTCGCGCCGATCCAGCGCCGCCGCCGCCGAACGGATCATCAGCCGCGCCGCCTCCAGCTCCGTCGCCATGTCGGCGAGCTTGAACTGCGACGCCTGGAAATCGCCGATGGGGCGTCCGAACTGCTTGCGGTCCCGCGCATAGGCGAGCGCCTCGTCGAGCGCCGCGCGCGCCGTGCCGACCGAGCAGGCGCCGATATTGATGCGCCCGCCGTCCAGCCCCATCATCGCGATGCGGAAGCCCTCGCCTTCCGCGCCGATGCGGTTGGCGACCGGCACGCGGCAATTGTCGAACAGTACCTGCGCCGTGGGCTGGCTGTTCCAGCCCATCTTGCGCTCCTTCTTTCCGAAGGAAAGTCCGGCCGTGCCCTTCTCGACCACCAGGCAGGAGATGCCCTTGGGCCCGTCCTCGCCGGTGCGCACCATGCAGACATAGACGTCCGAGACGCCGGCGCCGGAGATGAATGCCTTGGCGCCGTTCAGCACATAGTGGTCGCCGTCGCGCACCGCTTTTGTCCGGAGCGCCGCCGCATCCGAGCCCGATCCCGGCTCGGTCAGGCAATAGGACGCGATCTTCTCCATCGTGGTCAGCGCCGGCAGCAGCCGGCGGCGCTGCTCCTCATTGCCGAAGCGGTCGATCATCCACGACGCCATGTTGTGGATCGAGATGAACGCCGCGGTCGAGGTGCAGCCCGCCGACAGCTCCTCCATGATGATCGCCGCGTCCAGCCGCGACATCTCCGAGCCGCCGACGTCGCTCTTCACATAGATGCCGGCAAAGCCCAGCGCCGCCGCCTCGCGCAGCGTCTCAACCGGGAAATGCTCCGTAGCGTCCCATTCCGCCGCGAACGGCGCCAGCCGCTCGCGCGAAAAACGCCGCGCCGCATCCTCGACCGCCCGCTGATCCTCGTTGAGTTCGAAATCCATGACTGGCCTTCATCCGCTGCCTGGGCTAATGTCACTACCGTAGTGACATTGGCCGGAGTATCCCGATGGCGTCCGTGGGCGCAAGGGAAGCGAACCGTAGCTTCTCCAAGATCCTGAAAGAAGCCGAGAACGGCAAGACCGTCACCATCACCCGCAACGGCAAGCCCGTGGCGCGTCTCGGGCCGGTTGCGCGTCCGCCGCTGGCTGGCAAGGCCCGCAAGGCGGCGCACGCCCGATTGATGAAATTGTTGAACAAGGGCCTCGACCTGAGGGGCAAGGGCTTCACACGCGACGAAATGCACGAGCGGTAACGCGTGATCTCCCTGGACACCAATGTCCTGGTCTATGCCGTGGATAAAACCGCCGGTCGCCGGCACGACGAGGCAAGAGCGATCGTGGATGCGGCCCCGTCCGTGGACGTGGGGCTGGCTGAACAGGCCATCATCGAGTTTCTCAACGCCGCGCGGAAGGTGAACTTGTCTTCGTCGCGGATTTTCTCGGTCGCTGAACTGTTGGTCGCCGATTTCACCCTGCTCTTTCCGTCGCCCCAAATCGTCGAAGACACGATAGCGCTGCTGAAGGCACACAAGCTGAATGCGTGGGATGCGCGCCTTCTCGCTGTCTGCCAGGCGCATGGCTGCACCCATCTTCTTAGCGAGGACATGCAGGACGGGACGCGATATGGTTCCGTCATGGTGGTCAACCCGTTCAAGGCCGTCAATGCCACCCTCGTGCAAAAGCTCCTGACCCCATGACCGACGCCCGCTTTCCCGCCATCCGCATGCGCCGCCTGCGCCGTCACGACTGGACGCGCAAGCTGGTCGCCGAGAACACGCTTTCGGCTTCGGATCTCATCTGGCCGCTGTTCGTCGTCGACGGCAGCAAGCGGCGCGAGCCGGTGCCGTCGATGCCGGGCGTCGAGCGGCTGTCGGTCGACCTGGTCCCCGCCGCCGCCGAGGAAGCGGCCAAGCTCGGCATCCCGGTCGTCGCCCTGTTCCCCTACACCGATCCGGCGCTCAAGACGGCGGACGGCCGCGAAGCGACCAATGCGAACAACCTGGTCTGCCGTGCGACGCGTGCTCTCAAAAAGTCCGTGCCGCAGATCGGCGTGCTGTGCGACGTGGCGCTCGATCCCTATACCAGCCACGGCCATGACGGCGTGATGGACGGCAATGACGAGAACGTCGCCAATGACGAGACGCTGGCGATCCTGGTGCGCCAGGCGCTGGTCCAGGCCGAGGCCGGCTGCGACATCATCGCGCCGTCCGACATGATGGACGGCCGCGTCGGCGCCATCCGCGCCGCGCTCGAGGAAGGCGGCTTCAAGGACACGATGATCATGGCCTATGCCGCGAAATATGCGTCGGCGTTCTATGGCCCGTTCCGCGACGCGGTCGGCTCGGCCAAGGCGCTGATCGGCGACAAGCGGACCTACCAGATGGATCCATCCAACGGCGACGAGGCGATCCGCGAAGTCGCCCTCGACATCGCCGAAGGCGCCGACATGGTCATGGTCAAGCCCGGCATGCCCTATCTCGACCTCGTGCGGCGGGTGAAGGAGACCTTCGGCATGCCGACCTTCGCCTATCAGGTGTCGGGCGAGTATTCGATGCTGGTCGCCGCGATCGAGCGCGGCTGGCTGGAGCGCGACCGCGTGATCGTCGAAAGCCTGATGGCGTTCAAGCGCGCCGGCGCCAGCGGCATCCTCACCTATTTCGCCCGCGACGCCGCCAGGCTGCTCAAAGAGGGCTGACCCCCTGCGGCAGCGTATAGCCGCGGTCCGTCATGCAGGTGCGATAGCGCTGGTCGAACGTCCTGGCCACGTCGCCGCTCGAAAAACGGAGGTCTTCGCGCGCCCGCGACGACTGCTCGGCCGCGGCGGACCGGCAGGTTTCGCTGTCCATCGTCATCTCGGCGGAACTCTTGTGCACGGGCCCGTCGGCGCAGGCGGCGAGCAGCAACGTGGCGGCAAGCGACATTGTCTTTCTCATGACGCGCGGCTTAGCGCCGGAAAAGGAACCGCGCCAGAGGCATGCCCGCGTTTACGGCGTCATCGGCCGGCTTTTGGAAAAATGGTTCAAAACCCCTTGCCGCCGCGCAACGAATCCAAGCGATCGGACGCTAGTCCCGCTGGGTCGAGAACAGGCTGCGCAGGATGATCTCGGCGCGCGACGGCAGCACGTCCAGGCCCGATTTTCGCTGTCCCAGATCGATCACGTTGCGCAGGATCAGCATGGCCAGGCCGTGGACCGCAGCCCACACCGCCAGGCCGAGCGCCGAATCGTGCAGCGCCTCGCCGATCTCGTTGCCGACCGCATCCGCGACGGCGCCGAGCGCCGGAAAGGCGTCGCGATTGGGCAGCTGCGGCCCGAACATCAGGCTCGCCAACTCCGGCCGCCGCGCGATGAAGCGCATATAGGCCGCGCCGATCTTGGCGATGCGATCCGACTCCGCACTCTGCGCCGTGCCGGCATTGGCGATTTCGTCCTTGAGCTCGACGAAGCCTTCCACCGCGATTTCGACGAGCAGCGCTTCGTGATTGGGAAAGTGGCGATACGGCGCCGCGTGGCTGACGCCGGCCCGCCGCGCCACCGCGCGCAGGCTCAGATCCGCCAGCGATTCCTCTTCCAGAATCTTCCGCGCCGCGTCCAGCAGGGCATTGCGCAGATCGCCATGATGATAGGAACGGCTGCGTGCGGAGCCGTCGGCAGGATTGGGATTGTCCATCACGTCCGGGTCCGCTGCGCGTCCTGGCGCGCGAAAAGACTGGATGTGTCCCAGCGTTTGCCGCCCATGTTCTCGACCTCCGCGTAGAATTGGTCCACCAGGGACGTGACGGGAAGCGTGGTGCCGTTCCGCCGCGCTTCGTCCAGGCAGATCGCAAGATCCTTACGCATCCACTCTACGGCGAAACCATGTCGAAAGTGTCCCGAGAGCATGGTTGTGTGACGGTTCTCCATCTGCCAGGACTGCGCCGCGCCTTTTGAAATCACCTCGACGACGGCGTGGGCATCGAGTCCCGCGGCGCGCGCGAAACTCAAACCTTCCGATAGCGCCTGCACGAGTCCGGCGATGCAGATCTGGTTGACCATCTTGGTGAGCTGGCCCGCGCCGGCGTCGCCCATCAGGCGGCATTGCCGCGCATAGACGGCGATCACCGGCTCGGCCTTGGCATAGGCCGCCGGCGTGCCGCCGCACATGATCGTGAGCTGGCCGTTTTTCGCACCCTGCTCGCCGCCCGAGACCGGCGCGTCGACGAAATGCATGCCGCGCTTGTGTGCATCCTCCGCCAATTCGCGCGCCAGCCCGGCGGAGGCGGTCGTGTGGTCGATGAACACCGCGTCGCGCCTCATGGTGATGAAGGCGCCATGGCGGCCCACCGCGACCTCTCGCACGTCGTCGTCGCGCCCGACGCAGGCGAGCACGACGTCGGCATTCGCCGCCGCTTCCGCCGGCGTCGGTGCCGCGCGGCCGCCATATTCGGCGACCCAGGCATCGGCCTTCTCCCCGGTGCGGTTGAACACCGTCAGATCGTGGCCGGCACGCTTGAGATGTCCCGCCATCGGATAGCCCATGACGCCCAGACCGAGGAAGGCGACGCGCATCATTCCATGACCTCCATTTCGGGCTTCGGCGCGCCCGGCATGAACTGCGGCCGCTTCATCAGCCAGATGACGAGAAGCGCCGGAAGGCTCGCGTAGAACATGAACAGGAAGTCGTTCTGGAAGGCAATCACCTGCGAGCGGTATTCGATCAGGTTGTTGAAGTTCTGCAGCCCGAACGGAATCTGCGGGTTCATCATCATCGACGGCCCGTTGACTCCGAGCGCGCGGTTGAACTGGGTCGCATGGCCGATCAGCAGCGAATGGGCGGTCTGCGCCGCGCTGCTCATCACGGAGGTCGTCACGCTGACGCCGATGGCGCTGCCGATGTTGCGCATCAGGTTGGTCATCGCCGTGCCGTCGGTGCGGTATTGTCCCGGCAGGGTCGCGAAGGCGGTGAGGTTCATCGGCACGAACACGAGCCCCATGCCGAGGCCCTGGACGAAGGTCACGAAGATCAGCCAGTTGTCGCCGATCGATGGCGTCCAGCTCGACATGTCGTACATCGACCACAGCAGCATCGAGCAGCCGACGGTCATCAAGAGGCGCGGATCGTATTTCAGCGCCATGCGCCCCGCGAACATCATCGCGAACATGGTGCCGAAGCCGCGCGGCGCCATCAGCATGCCGGTGTCGAACACGCTGAGGCCCCCGAGGTTCTGCAGGAAGGGCGGCAGCAGTGCCGAACTGGCCAGCAGCACTGCGCCGATCACGAACATCAGGATCAGCCCGGAGACGAAATTGCGGTCCTCGAACATCTTCATCGGGATGAAGACGTTCTTGCCCAGCACGATGTGGACCAGGAAGACGTAGAGGCCGATGCCGGAGACGATCGCCTCGGCGATGATCTCGCCCGAGCCGAACCAGCCCTGGTCGGTGCCGCGGTCCAGCATCAATTGCAGCGCCGCCAGCCCGACCGCCAGCGCCAGGAAGCCGAACCAGTCGAAGCCCAGGCCGCGTGCCTGGCCATTGTCCTTGAAGAAGAACCAGATGCCGGCCACCGCCGCGATGCCGAACGGCACGTTGACGTAGAACACCCAGCGCCAGCTATAGGCATCGGTCAGATAGCCGCCGAGCGTCGGCCCCAGGATCGGGCCCAGCATCACGCCCATGCCCCAGATCGCCATGATGTTGCCGCGCTTGTGCGGCGGATAGAGGTCGAGCATCACCGACTGGCTGAGCGGCGACAGCGCCGCGCCGAAGCAGCCCTGCAGCAGGCGGAAGATGATCATCTGGTCCAGGTTCTGCGCCAGGCCGCACATCATCGAGGTGACGGTGAAGCCGGTCAGCGAGACGAGCAGGAAATTGCGCTTGCCGAAGCGCGAGGCGATCCAGCCGACCGGCGCGGTCATGATCGCGGCCGCGACGATGTACGAGGTCAGGACCCAGGTGATCTGGTCGCGCGACGCCGACAATTCGCCCTGCATATAGGGCAGCGCGACGTTCGCGATGGTCGAATCCAGGGCCTGCATGAGCGTGCCCGTCATCGACGCGGCGAGCACGATCCACAGTTCCAGCTTGCTCTCGTAAGCCTCGGCGGTGTGCAGGGCGGGTGCGTGCGCCGACATCGCGTCTATCCGTGGATCATCCGGTACCAGCGGCGGTGGCCGGTATCGATCGTGACCGTGGTGCTCATGCCGTCGCTCAACGTCGCGTTCGGGCAGGTGCCGCCGGTGATCTTGATGCGGGTCGCGATGCGCTGGACCACCTTCACCCAGTTGCCGCTGCCGTTCTCGGCCGGCAAGGGCGAGAAGGCGCTGTCGCTGGCCGCCGCGACCGCGTCCACGGCGCCGGTCCACGAACAGCTCGGATAGGTGTCCACCGTGATGTCGACCGGGTTGCCGTTCCGGACATAGGTCAGGTCGGTCTCCTTCATGGCGGCGCTGATCCACAGATCCTTCGACGCCACCAGGCCGACCGCGCTCGTCGTCGTGAAGGCGCTCATCGCGGAGATCACCAGCGTGCCGGGCTGCAGCGAATCCACCTCACCGACCACGCCGTCGAACGGCGCGCGGACCACCGCATGGTCGAGCTGGCGCTGCGCTTCGGCCACGTTGGCGAGCGCGCGCTTGTAAGCCGGCGTCTGCGTCGCCGGTATGTCGGGATTGCCGTTGAGCTGCGCCAGGATCTGCCGCGCCTGCTGCTGCAGCGATATCACCATCGCCTGCGCGCTCAGCAGCGTGCCGCGCGCGGTGTCGACCTGGGTGCCGGCGATGGCGTTCTGGCGCTGCAGCGCGATGTAGCGGCCATAGGTCTGCTGCGCCAGCGTCGCCTGCGCCTGCTGCGACTGGATCTGGCCGAGGATCGAGCGGTACTGGGCCTTGGTGCCTTCGACATCCAGCACGGTCTGCGCCAGCGCCGCCTTGGCGTTGTCGAGCGCGATCTGGAACGGCTTGGGATCGAGGCGGAAGAGAATGTCGCCGGCCTTCACGGCCTGCCCTTCACGGACATTGACGGATTCGACCAGGCCCGACACGTCGGTCGAGACCATCAGCTTGGCCGCGTGCACATAGGCGTCGTCGGTCGAGACGTAGCGCCCGCCGGTGAAATACAGCAATGCCGCGATGGCCAGGACCAGGCCGGCGCCCCAATACATCAGGATGCGGCGCAGCCTTGCCTTGTCGCCCCACACATTGCCGAGCCATGTGCCGATGCCGTTGCGCGGCGCGGCGTAATCGGCGGTGTCGGTTCTCATCGCGGACATGATCTGTTTCTCTCTATTCGCCGACCGCCGCCGCCGCGGGGGCGGTCAGCGATTCGTTTGCCAGGTTCTCTTTGATGACGAGCAGCGCGTCGATCAGCGTCTCCCGCGTGGCCTCGTCGAGGCCGGCGACGATGCGCTCGTTCATGAATTCGCGTGCGGCGTGGATGGTTTCAAGGATCGGCTTTGCCGCAGGCAGCAGGTGCAGGCGGCGGATGCGCCGGTCGGTGGGATCGCTGCGCCGCTCGACCAGCCCGCGCGCCTCCAGCCGGTCGACCAGCCGCGCCACGGTGATGGGCTCGACTTCGCAGATTGCCGCCAGTTCGTTCTGCGACATGCCGGGCTGGCGGCCGAGCCAGGACAGGATCACCCACTGCGCCCGGGTCATCGCATGGGTGGCGCGCGCCTTCTGGTCGAAGCGCGTGCGCATGGACCGCGCGACGTCGTGCAGGAGAATCAAAAGGTCCCGGTCCGAGGATTGCTGCATCTGCGAATTTCCCTAACTCACGATAACATAAGGTGCGTTATGTTATCGTGCAAGACCTTAAGACGGCTCGCTTTCCGCTTTCCTACCTGCGATTCGGTCGCAGTTTGACCAGCCGGTGATCGCCGCACGAGCGCCTACAGGTCGCCGTCGACCGGGTCAGGCGAGACCTCCGACCCTCAGGGACGGGCAAAAACAAACAGGGGCGGGTTTGCACCCGCCCCTGCCCGTTCTTCGCAAGGAAGAATTCCTACATGCCCGAACCCTGGACGGCGTGCCAGCTGGCTTCGATCGCCTTCACGGCGACTTCCGGGAGCGGCACATAGTCGAGGCCGAGCGCGAGCTGATCGCCCTTCTCATAGGCCCATTTGAAGAACTTCAGCGTATCCGCCGTCGCCGCCGGGTCGGAAGGCTGCTTGTAGACCAGGATGTAGGTGGTCGCGGTGATCGGCCACGAGGCGTCGCCGCCCTGGTCCACCAGGATGATGTAGAAGCCGTTGTTCGCGGCTCCCGCCCAGTCGGCGCTCGCGGCGGCGGCGCGGAACGCTTCCACCGTCGGGGCGACCGTCTTGCCGGCCTTGTTGATCATCTTGATGTAGGTCAGGTGGTTCTGCTTGGCATAGGCGTATTCGACATAGCCGATCGCGCCGGAGGTCTGCGCCACATTGCCGGCCACGCCCTCATTGCCTTTCGCGCCGATGCCGACCGGCCAGTCGACCGAGGTCGCCGCGCCGACACTGGACTTCCAGTCGGCGCTGACGCGCGACAGGAAGGTCGTGAAGATGAACGAGGTGCCCGATCCGTCCGAGCGATGGACCACCGCGATCGCCTGGCCCGGCAGGTTCACGCCCGGGTTCAGCTTCTTGATCGCCGCATCGTCCCAGCGGGCGATCTTGCCGGCATAGATATCGGCCAGCGTCTTGCCGTCGAGCACGAGCTGTCCGGCCGCCACGCCGCGCAGATTGACCACCGGCACGACGCCGCCGATCACGGTGGGGAACTGGGCCAGGCCGGCCTGGTCGAGCTGCGCCTTGGTCAGCGGCGCGTCGGTGGCGCCGAACGTCACCGTCTTTGCCTTGATCTGGGCGATACCGCCGCCCGAACCGATCGACTGGTAGTTGAGGCCGGTGCCGCTCACGCCCTTATAGGCCGAGGCCCATTTGGCGTAGATCGGATAGGGGAAGGTCGCACCCGCGCCGGAAATGTCCGCCGCGACCGCCGCCGACGCCGCGAGCGCAACGCCGACCAGCGCCCCCGCGAATGCCTTGAACGAAATTCTCATATGATCCTCTTTCGGTTGGGGGCCACGGCCCCCGGTTTTACCCAAAATCCCTTAATTGGCGAACTGCAGGCGGACGCCGACGATGTTCAGGTCCTGGTCGTCGCGGTGCAGGTTGCCGATCACGCCCTTGTTCACATGCACGATATTGTCGTCGAGCATCACGCGGATGTTGCGGTTGAGGTACCAGTTCAGCGCGATGGCCACGACGCGCTCGTCGCCGCCGGCGATGCCGGCGAGCGTCGTCGCCGAGGCGGCCTGGGTCGTGTGCCAGTTCAGGTCGGTGTCGCTGTAGCGCACCGCGATTTCCCAGGCGCCCCACGAATCGCCGGAGAAGGAGAACGGACGCGACGGGATCGGCCCATTGAAGCCGCCGACCTCGTTGTTGATCGCGGCCGGCGAGTACTGCTTGGCCTCGCCGGTCAGGATCCACGAACCTTCCAGGTAGTAGCCCGAGAAGTTCGGATGGTCGAACACCGCGGTGGCGGAGGTGCATTTCGGCACGGCCACCGGCGAGAGCGCGCCGCACTGGCGGTCGGCCGTGAACTCGGCATATTCGCCGCCGAGGAAGAAGTTCTCCCAGTTGCCCCCGAAATCGACCGCGAACATGTTGCCGGTCTTGGCCGCGATGCCGCCGGTCGAGATCAGACGGGTGCCGTCGACCCGGATTTCCGGACGGTCCTGGAAGTTGAGCGTCTGGGCGCCGCCATTGGTGTTGCCGTTGGAGCCCGAATAGAGCACCGACGCGCCGCTGGCGCCGATCTGGAAATTGGAGATGCCGTCGCTCCACAGGCGCTCGGAGACGCGGCCCAGCACCTGGGTGTTCTCGTCACCGTCGCCCGCCGCACTCACGGCAGTTGCATTCAGGCTGCCATGGTTGGTGGCGGTGCCGGTCTTGCCGCCGGTGAACGCCGCAGTGGCGGCAAGGTTGTCGCCCGCCCATAGCGTGTCCTGCTTGGACCAGCCGAGCTCGATGCCGCGGCGGCTGTCGCCGGCGCCGAACGAATCGGCGGCGATATTGTCGATCTCGGGCCGCTCGAGGAAGATCAGCGAGGCCGACGAGGTCGTGCCTTCGAACATGAAGGCCGGCTCGATCACGCCGACATTGAAGTGGACGTTGGTGATGCCGGTGTAGGTGATGACCGCCTTGTTGACCAGCGCATCGCCTTCCGAACCGGTGACGCCGCCGCTGGCACCATTGCTGCCGCCATTGGTGCCGCCGCCATTGAGGCGCAGTTCATAGGCGAAATCGTTGAACACCTTGCCTTCGACGCCGAAATAGGCGCGGCGGATGACGCCGCCGCTGCTCAGGTCGGACGGGCCGGCGAAGCCGGCGGGATGAGTCGAGTCCTGCATGAAGCCCGCGAAGTCGCTTTGGAAGCGGACGCGGAACGCCATCGTGAAGCGGCCGTCGCCGGACTTCACCGTCGGGCGGCCATTGTCGAACGACCAGGTCGTGTCGTTGAAGTTCTGCTCGAGGGCCGAGAGGCGGTTGTGGTCGGCGGAGCGATGGTCCTGCTCGGCGGCGAGCTCGGCTTCCAGCGTGTCGATGCGCGCGGCGAGTTCGGAATTGGTCGGCGCGGCGGCGGCCGGTGCCGGCGTCGAATCGGAATAGGTCGGTGCCGGCGTGGCCGGTTGATGCTTGGACTTGGCAAGGCCTGCGTCCGTGGACGCGACCAGGGCGACGACCGCGACCGTGGTCATCAAAAATGTTTTCCCCTGCATGTATTCCCCTCTTGAATTGGTCCGGGAGAGGGTTCGCCAATACTCGCGCCCTGCTGCCCGGGCGAGGACATGAAGCGGCCGCGCTACGTCTTCGTGACGGATTTACGAAGGTCCTGTGACAGCGGCTTTCGGCGCGTCATTGCGTGGTTTTTACCACTGCGGCGCCATGGCAGGGCGCGAAATTCATCATCCGATGACACAAAAATCGCCGCCGTGTCGACATGCGAACAGATTTCGGGACTTGCGTTCGGATCAGGACTTGGGTTCGGAAATGCCGAACGGGTCGCGCGCGCCCAGCTCGGCGCTGCGCCGCCGCTCCAGCTCCTGACTGTAGCGCCGGAGCGCATAGGCCTCGGTCATGCAGCCGATCACTTCGCGGCTCGCCGCCGAGGCCAGCACCGGCAGTGCTTCCGTCAGCGCGTCCTCGAAAAGAGACAGCGCAACGCGCACGTTCTGTCCCGGCAGCAGGAACACGCTACCGTCCGTTGCCGCCTCGCCCGCCGTCGCCGTGTCCAGCTTCGCGTCGTTCTCCTTGTCGTGCAGCGCCGCAAGGTCGATCGCGCCGACATAGCTCCCGTCGTCACGCACGACGAAGACGCGCTTGGGACCGCCGAGCGGGAATTGCGCCCGCAGCGCGCCCAGCGTCGCCCCCATCGGCACGATCCTGGGATCGGTGCGCATCAGCCTGGCGACGGTGAGGTCGGCGAGCCAGCCGATATCGTGCGGGCTCTTGATGGCCAGGCCGCGCTGATGGAAGCGCCAGGTCGAGAACGAATAGCCGAAGCTCAGCCGCACGATAGTCGAGGCGATCACCACGCCGGTCGTGACGCCGACCGTCATCGGAAAATCGCCGGTGCCTTCGAGCACCAGGAACACCATGGTCAGCGGCGCGCCGATCACCGCGGCGGCGACCGATCCCATGCCCACCATCGTCAGCGCCGCGTGCTGCTCGGCCAGCCGCGGCACCAGCAGCGCCGCCAGGTCGGCGAAGATCGCGCCGAACAGGCAGCCCAGCAACAGCGACGAGCTGAACATCCCGCCGCGGAAGCCCGAGCCGATCGACAACGCCGACGCCACCAGCTTGGCGACCAGCACCGCCGCGAGCGCGCTCAGCGCCCAATCGTGGTCGAAGTGGAACTGGATGGCGCCATGGCCGCTGCCCAGCACCTGCGGCACATTGAGCGCGATCACGGTCAGAAACAGGCCGCCGATCGCCGGCCGCAGCCATTGCGGCAGCGGCAGCAGGCGCATGAAACGCTCCGCCCAGGTCACCGCCTGCATCGCCAGCACGCTGAACCCGGCGGCGAACACGCCCAGCAGCGCGAACAGCAGATAGACCGACTGCTTGAAGTGGAACGCCTGGCCGACCACGAACAGCGGCTCGGGATGGATCAGCGCCCGCTCGGTCAGCACGCTGGCCAGCGCCGCCGCCGCCACCGGCGCCAGCGCCCGCACCGAATAGGTGCCCAGGATCAGCTCATACGCATAGAACGCGCCGGCCAGCGGCGCGTTGAACGCCGCGGCGATGGCGGCGCCCGCGCCGGCGGCAACGAAAGTGCGCTGGTCGGCACGGCGCAGCCGCAGCCACTGTCCCAGGCCGGCGAAAGTACTGGCGCCGAACTGGCTGTAGCCCGCCTCCATCCCCACCGAGGCGCCGGCCGCGTTCGAGACGATGGTCGCCAGCACCAGCCGCAGGCTGTCCAGCATCGACATCCGCCCGCCATGCAGCGCATTGGCCTCGATCGGATCGACGATCTCGGCTTTGCGGTAGCGGCTGACGATCAGCGCCGCCAGGCCGAGCAGCAATCCGCCCAGCACCGGCACCAGCAGGATGCGCGGAACGCTGACGCCGATGCCGGTGCTCAGGGCAAATCCTTCCGGCAGACCGAATGCCGCGGTGTGCAGCATTTCGATGCCCCGCCGCAGTCCGGCAACCAGTCCGCCCACTGCGGCGCCGGTCGCGGCGCAGAGGAATATCCGGCCCGGCTCGCTGGAGCGGAAATCGCGCTGGACGGTGGCGGCCCAGACGCGGGTAAGGCGCTCGCCGAAGCGCGGGGGAAGGACGATGCCGTTCGCTGCCATATCGCTGCTTGTTCTGCAGCCCTGCGATAGTCCCGCCGCGGCGTCGGCGAAAGTTACGATTGTTCAAGAATGCGTCGAGCCGGCGGCGTCACGACGCCTGCGCCAGCGCACCGTATCTGCCGCGGTAGAATACCAGCGGCGCGCCGTCGTCATGGCGGGAAAAGCGCAGCACGCGCCCGATCAGGATCGCGTGATCGCCGGCATCGTGGATCGCCTCGGCCCTGCACTCGAACACCGCCAGCGCATCGGCCAGCGCCGGCGGCCCCAGCACGGTCTCGCCCAGCGCGATGCCGTCGAGATTGTGGCTCCCCTGCTTGGCCAGCCGCGACGAAACCGCCTGGTGCTCCGTGCCCAGGATGCTGACGGTGTAGGAATCGGCGTGGGTGAAGGCGTGGTAGCGGTCCGACTTCTTGTCCATGCACCACAGCACCAGCGGCGGATCGAGCGACACGGAGGTGAACGAATTGACCGTAATCCCCAGATGATGCTCGGCGCTGGCCTGGGTCGTGACGACGGCGACACCGGTCGGGAAGGAGCCCAGCGCATCACGGAAGGCGCGCACATCGAAGGTCATGGCGTTTCACACTCGGTTAAGGGCCGATAGGGCATGGTTCCAGTACGTTAAGCGAGGCATGGGGCGGCGAAAAGACCGTTCCACCCGCTTGGCAGGGTAATGCGGAAAGTGGGTTGGCAGAATGGCCAGCGACGGCGCCATCGTCATCAAGCGAATCAAGAAGGGCGGTCACGGCGGCCATCACGGCGGCGCGTGGAAGGTCGCCTATGCCGACTTCGTGACCGCGATGATGGCGTTCTTCCTGCTGATGTGGCTGATCAACACCACCACGCCGGAGCAGAAGCGCGGCATCGCCGACTATTTCGCGCCCCAATCCATCGCCGAGACCGTCAGCGGCGCCGGCGGCGTGCTGGGCGGCAAGGTGATGGGCGAGGACAGCTCCAAGGCCGGCGGCGCCGCTTCCGTCTTCCAGAAAAACTCGCCGGCCTCGCCCGCCACGCCGACTCATTCGACCCAACCGGGCACCGCCCATGGCGGCGCCTCGGACGCGGCTGCCCAGGGCGCCAATGGCAGCGCCGACGGCCACGGCACCACCTCGGCCCAGGACGGCGACTTCGCCAGCGCCGCCGAGGCGATCCACCAGGCGATCCAGGACAATCCGGACATCGCGACCCTGTCCAAGCAGGTGATCGTCGAGAATACGCCGCAAGGCCTGCGCATTCAGCTCGTCGACCAGGACGGCCGCCCGATGTTCCAGCCGGGAACCGCCGAGCCGATGCCCTATACCAAGCGGCTGCTGGCGGAGGTCGGGCGAATCATCGACCGCCTGCCCAACCGGGTGTCGATCGCCGGCCACACCGAATCCGCCGCCTTCGAAGGCCCTGGCGGCATGACCAATTGGGAGCTTTCCTCGGCCCGCGCCAACGCGGCCCGCGCGCTCCTCGCCGCCGGCGGCCTGGTGCAGGACCGCATCTACGAGGTGGCCGGCAAGGCAGGCTCCGAGCCGCTTCTGCCGGAGGATCCCAACGCCTCGGCCAACCGCCGCCTCAGCATCGTCCTGCTGCGCGAGGCGCCGCCGGTGCCGCCGGGCCATCAACTCTGATCCGACAACGGACTGGCGCAGCGGCCCGGAGTTTTGTCATAGTTGCGGCGTGACGCTTGGGCTTGGCAGTGACCGAACATCAGAACACCCGCGTACCGCAATTCTTCCTGACCCCGGGCGGCCCCTGCCCCTACCTGCCCGGCCGCGTCGAACGCAAGGTTTTTGCCCGCCTGTCCGGCACCTATGCCCAGCCCCTCAGCGAAGCGCTCACCCATTCGGGCTTCCGCCGCAGCCAGTCCATCGCCTACCGCCCGGCCTGCGACGGCTGTGCCGCCTGCGTCTCGGTCCGCATCCTGGTCGGCCAGTTCGAGCCCTCGCGCACCTTCAAGCGCGTCGCAAGGCGCAATGACGACCTGGTGCGCAGCGAAGTCGTCGCCGAGGCGACGCGCGAGCAGTTCGCGCTGTTGCGCACCTATCTCGACTCGCGCCATGCCGGCGGCGGCATGTCCGACATGGGCCTGTTCGACTATGTCGCGATGGTGGAGGAGACGCCGGTCGACACCCAGATCGTCGAATACCGCCGCCCCGGCGAAGGCGGCCGGCCGGGCGCGCTGGTCGCCTGCGCCCTGACCGACGTGCTGCGCGACGGCGTGTCGATGGTCTACAGCTTCTTCCATCCCGGCGAGGATGCCCGCAGCCTCGGCACCCATATGATCCTCGACCACATCCGCGACGCCAAAAGCCGCGGCCTGCCCCATGTCTATCTCGGCTATTGGGTCGAGGGCAGCGAGAAGATGGCCTACAAGACCCGTTTCAGGCCCATGGAAGCGCTCGGCCGCGAAGGCTGGCAGCGCCTGCCCGAACAGGACCGCAAAGCCTAGGACCAAGAAAATGAAAGCCCTGTCCGCGGCGCTTGCCGCCGCCGTCTTCTGCGCCGCCTCGCCATCCGGGGCGGCAGCCGTGACCGGCGCCGCTCTGGCCCAGCGCTGCGCCGCCGACCGCAGCATCTGCGACAAGGCGGTGACCTGGATCTACGCCAACACCGGCGCTTGCAGCGATTCGCGCCTCGCCCACACCGTCGTGGTCGACAAGGTCGGCGCCTGGCTGAAAGCCCATCCCAAACAGACCGCCGAAGACGACAACACCCTGGCCGCCGCCGCCATCGAAGCCCTCTGGCCCTGCCAATAAACCATCCTCCCCCCTTCAGGGGCAGGGGGAGGGCAATTGGCGTCGCTTCGTTACCGCACGCAGAGGCCGTGCGATCACCAGCGGCGGCAGAATCCAGTTCAGCACGGTCTCGATCTGCGATGCGATTCCCTTTGGACCTGCATTGCGCCTTGTCCCGACCGTAGGCGGCGTCCGCGACGCCTTTGCGCCCAGCAGCGATTCGAGCGTCCGCAGCAACGCCTCGAGCAGTGCTTCGTGCAGCGGCGTGTCCTGCGCCAGTTCGCGCCGTGCCGCCGCCAGCAGGATCGTCTCCTTGTCGGAAAAATATTGATACAGCGTGCCGATGCTGACGCCGGCGCGTTCGGCGACGAGATTGGTGCTGAACGCTTCGGGACCGCAGCGCGCCAGCACCTGCACCGCCGCCGCCACAATTGAATCATAGGTGAATTGCGCCCGCGCCTGGCGCGGCTTACGGCGTTGAATACCTTCGCTTCTCCGCATCGAACATCGCTCCCGCAAACGCGAGTACCGTGCCCGAGGCTAGCCGCTTACGCTTCGCCGTCAACCTGGGAGGCCGCCATGAACGACGAAGACCGCCGCCGCGCCGTCTGGTTCGACGATGCGGACGTGGCGCGCGCCTATGCGTACCGCCCGCCTTACGCGCCTGCGCTCTACGATTTCCTGCTCGGCCTGGTGCCGCAGCGGTACGGCCTGGTCGATCTGGGCTGTGGCCCCGGCAAGATCGCCGCCGAGCTGGCGCCGCATTTCGAGACCGTGATCGGCATCGATCCTTCCGGTGCCATGATCGAGGAAGCGCGCAGGCTCCACGCGCGGCCGAATACCACTTGGTTGCACGCCAGCGCCGAAGACGCGGATCTACCGCCCGCCATCGACCTCGTCACCGCCGGCACCGCGATCCACTGGATGCGGCACGACGTGCTGTTTCCCAAACTCGCGCAACGCACCGCTCTCGTCGCCATCGTCACCGGCGACGCGCCGCAGGATCCGCCCTGGCAGGCGCAGTGGCGCGCTCTGATGACCCGATGGCTGTCACGCTGCTACGGCGTCGCCTATGACGAAACCGCCTTTCAGGCCGACGGCCGCAGCTACGAGCCCTGGCTCGATATCGCCGGCCGCAAGCAATTCCGCTTTACGTTTCGTCAAAGCCTGAACGACTTCATCGCATGCCAGCATTCGCGCGCAAGCTGGGCCCGCAGCCGCATGGGCGAAGACCACGCACGGCAATTCGATGAAGACCTGAAATCGACGCTCGAACCCTGGAGCCGGGGCGGCCCGCTGACCCTCGACCTCGTCTCCGAACTGGTCTGGGGTGCGCCGCGGCGCACCTGTTAATCACTCGCCGATATCCGGCGATGCATCGAAATCTCGTCGTGATCCACGCCGTCGATGCGAATCGACGCCGGCATGCGGCCCACTGCCGTGAAACCGTTGCGCTCGTAGAGCCGGATCGCGCCCGCATTGGACGCGGTCACGGTGAGCGTGACGTGCTCGACGCTGCGCGCCGCCTCGTCCAGCGCCGCCTTCATCAGCGCGTCGCCGACGCCGCGGCCGCGGAAGGCCGGGCGCACATAGAAGCCGCCGATGCTGCCTTGGTGGCGGTGCTTCTTCTCCGGCAGCCGGCCAAAGCTGACGATGCCGGCGAGTTCGCCGTCGATCCAGGCGCCGAACCCGACGCCCAGCGGACTGTCCAGCCGGGCCTGCCACCAGGCGATCGGATGCACCGCCTCGTCGTCGTGATGCGTGCCGAAATTCTCCGGATGCGCCGCCAGCGCTTCCAGCCGCACGGCGCGCACCGCCTCGGCGTCGTCCGGCGCGAGCCTGGCGATCTTCACGCGCCGCCCTTGAAGCGCTCGCGCCATTGCGCAACCTGCTCCTCGGTGATCTTGGCGAACAGCACGTCGGGCGCCGCGACCGCCTGCCCCGGTTCGAGCTGGTCGAGGAAGTCCGCCATCGGCCCGTCCGTCCACGGAATGATCTCCGGCGCATCCTGGATCGCCCTGTGGATCGCACGCGCCGCCATCGGCATCACCGGCCAGGCAAGGTGACCGAACAGATGCACCAGGTTGAGCCCCATGCGGATGCCTATCGCCGCCTTGGTGCGGTCGGCCTTGAAATGCGTCCACGGCGCCGCGCGCGTGATGTACTCGTTCGCCGCCACCCAGATGGCGCGCAGCTCGCCCAGCGCTTTGCGGAACTCGCAGCCGTCCATGAACTCCGTATACTGAGCGATCCGCCCGTCGAGCTCGGCGCACAAAGCCGCCTCCTCGTCGCCATATTCGCCCTCGCCCGGCACCTTGCCGTCGAAGCGCGCGGCGCAGAACTTGGTCACCCGGTTGACGAAATTGCCCAGCACGTCGGCCAGGTCCTTGTTGATGACGCCCGCCAGATGGTCCCAGGTGAAATTGCTGTCCGAGCTCTCCGGCGCGTTCGCCATCAGGTAATAGCGCCAGTAATCGGCCGGCAGGATCTCCAGCGCCGTATCCATGAAGATGCCGCGCTTGCCCGAGGTCGAGAACTTGCCGCCGTCGTAATTGATGTAGTTGAACGCCTTCAGCCGGTCGACCTTGTGCCACGGCTCGCCGGTGCCCATGATCATCGCGGGGAAGATGATGCTGTGGAAGGGCACGTTGTCCTTGCCCATGAATTCGACATAGGAGACATCCCTGGCCGCATCGCCGATCCACCAGCGCCGCCAGGCATCGTCGTCCAGGCCGTTCTTGTCGGCCCATTCCTTGGAGGCGGCGATATATTCGATCGGCGCGTCGAACCAGACATAGAACACCTTGCCCTTCAGCTGGCCGTCGGCGATGTCGTCGGGCACCGGGAAGCCCCAGTCGAGATCGCGCGTGATGCCGCGGTCCTGCAGCCCCTCGTCCAGCCATTTGTTGGCGATGGAGGTGGCGAGCACCGGCCAGTCGTTCTTATGGCTGGCGATCCAGGCGCGCAGCTGCTCGACGAAATCGGTCTGTTTGAGGAACAGGTGCTGGCTGTCGCGGATTTCGATGTCGCGCGCGCCCGACACCGCCGAGCGCGGCTCGATCAGGTCGATGGGATCGAGCACCCGCGTGCACACCTCGCACTGGTCGCCCCGCGCATTGGTGTTGCCGCAATGCGGGCAGGTCCCGATCACGTAGCGGTCGGGCAGGAAGCGCCCGTCGGTCGCCGAATAGGCCTGCTTGGTGGTGCGGACGTCGAGATGGCCGTTCTGCCAGAGCCGGCGCGCGAAATGCCAGGTCAGCTCGCGGTTCTGCGCCGACGAAGACCGGCCGAAATGGTCCCAGGAGAGGCCGAAGCGGGCGCCGAGATCGGCCTGCACCGCATGCCATTTGTCGCAATACTCTGCGACCGGAATGCCGTCCTCGGCCGCCGCCAGTTCGATCGGCGCGCCGTGCTCGTCGGTGGCGCAGATCGCCAGCGTCTCGTAGCCGCGCGCCCGGCAGAACCGCGCATAGACGTCCGCCGGCAGCATCGAGCCCACCAGGTTGCCCAGGTGCTTGACGCCGTTGACGGACGGAATGGCGGAGGTGATCAGGACGCGCTTCATGGTGCTCTCGGCAAAGGGGCGCGGAGATTAACTTCGCCCGCGAATCCGTCCACCCTTAAGCGCGCCGGGTCAGCTTTGCAAAGGGAGGGGCCAGATGAGCGAAACGCCGCCGCGTCCCGGCCTGTTCCGCACCAATTTCCAGTCCAACCTGATCGCCGGCCTGCTCACCGTCACGCCGCTGATCGTGGTGTGGCTGGTGTTCGATTTCTTCCTGACGACGTTGTCGGAATGGGGCCATCCGCTCGCGGTCGAGTTGACCGTCTTCCTCGACGCGCGGTTCCCAGTCCTGGAGCCCTGGCTGGACAACGAGAATGTGCGCTGGGTGATCGGGGTGGTCGTCGCGCTGCTGGCGCTCTATTCCATCGGCGCGGTCGCCAGCCGGATGATCGGGCAGCGCCTGATCCACTGGCTGGAGCGGCTGATCGGCCGCATCCCGCTGGTCCAGACGATCTACTCCGCCGCCCGCAAGCTGGTGGACGTGCTGCGCCAGAAGCCCGGCGCCGACAGCCAGCGCGTCGTCCTGGTCGATTTTCCGAGTCCGGGATTGAAGGCCATCGGCTTCGTGATGCGCACCTTCCCCGACGCCAAGACAGGCGAGGAACTGGCCGCCGTGTACGTGCCCACCGCGCCGAATCCGACCTCCGGCTATCTGGAGATCGTGCCGCTGGCCAAGCTCACGCCCACCGCGCTCAAGCCCGACGAGGCGATGACGATGATCCTCTCGGGCGGCGCGGTGACCCCCGATCACGTCTCCATCGCCCCGCGCTAATAATTGTCCGGCAGCGTTCCGGGCAGGTTCGCCTTGCGCGCCACCGGAGCCGGCTGGGCCGGTTGCGGCGGCGGCGGCAGCGCATAGGTCGAAGCCGCCGGTGCACCGGCCTCCGCCATGCCCGGCGCCATCGGCAGGGCGAATTCGTCCGGGTAGGCGTACATCGCGCCGGTCCAGGCATCGACGCCCACCGACAGGCCGCCGGTCACGATATTGCCGAAGGTCCAGCCGTCGATGTCGGACGGAATGGTCGCCACCGTGTCCCGGTAACCCGGGCGCGAACAGCGCAGGGTGAGGTCGTCTTCCGACTTCTCGACCCGCACCGCGCCCGGCGTCGTCACCTGCAGCGACATCCCCGGCCGCGACAGCACGCAGGCCGCGTAATCCACCGGCGGCGTCGAGATCGCGATGTATTGCGTCGATCCTTCGACGAACGTCGCGCAGCCGGCCAGCCCGGGGCCGAGCAGCATGACGAGAACTTTAGACAACGCCCGCATGGCGGCCCCCCCGCAATGGTGCCGGCTACAGGACTCGAACCTGTGACCCCCTGATTACAAATCAGGTGCTCTACCAACTGAGCTAAGCCGGCATGTTTCATGTAGATGGCGCGGCGCAGAAGGCGGGTCAAGGCTGCGACCGGCCGCGCCGTCACAGCGGGGCGCGAAGAAGGCGTCAGCCGAACAGGCGTTCCGCGACCAGCCCTTCATATTCCCGCAACGCAGCGTCGAGCTCCACCAGCCGCGACTTCAGCGAAAACCCGTCCCGGCGGGGCGTCATGTAGTCCGAAGCCCAGGGGATGAGGTTCCAGCGGATCGCCCTGGCGTAACGCATCGCGCGCGGCATGTGGGCGGCCGAGGTGACGAGCATCCAGGTTTCGGCGGGCTTTGGGTGCGCCAACGCCATGGCGTAGCGGAAATTCTCCGCCGTGTTCCTCGAGCGCTCGTCATATGTCACGCGGCCCCGGCCAAGGCCCAGCGCATCGAACGTCGTCGCGGCGGCGGCGCGTTCCGAAAGACCGCCCCCGATGGCAGCCGAGCCGCCCGAGAAGATGACCCTGGCGCCGGGGAACGTCCGGGCCAGCGCGGCCGCGCCGATGAGCCGCCCCAGATACATGCTCGTCGGCGGCGCCTTGCGGACGACGCTGATGGACGATTCGTAGTCGGCACTCAGCACCAGGATGCCGTCGACGTGTTTCGGCAGGGGCGGCCTGGGATAGGCGTTTTCCAGCGGCAGGAGCATCCACTGGCCGACCGGCAGAACGATGATCGCGCACAGAAGGACGGCCGTGAAGAGCGTCAGATATTTCGCGATGCGCGCGTGGCGCGTGAACTGCAGGACGGCGCTTGCCACGACCAGCAGCGCGAGAAAATTGCCCGGACTGAAGACCGCCCAGAAAAGCTTCGACGCGATAAAGTACATGTCCCCCCGCAAAGCAGGCGGCGGCGCGTATCGCCGCGCGCCGCCGGCGTCCCGTCTATTTGTCCAGCATCGGCTTGCCCTGGTGGGCGATCAGCAGGTCGTGCATGTCGTCGGCATGCTCTTCTTCCTTGCGCAGGATGTGCTGGATCATCGTCTTGGTGCCGGGATCGTCGTTGCCGAAATAGCGGATCAGCTCGCGGTAATGGTCGACCGCGATGCGCTCGGCGATCAGGTTCTCCTTGATCATGTCGATCAGATTGGCGCCTTCGACATATTGCGAGGCGGAGCGCGTCAGCAGCCCTTCGGGATTGAAGTTCGGCTTGCCGCCGAGCTGGTTGATGCGCTCGGCCACTTCCATCGCGTGACCGCGCTCGTCCTCGGCATGCTCGGCGAATTCGGCCTTCACGCCCTCGCTCGAAATGCCCGACGCAGTGATCGCGTGGAAGCTGTACCGCATCCAGCACACCAGCTCGGTGGCCAGCACCGACTGCAGGATCTCGATGGTCTTGCCCACGTCGCCGATATAGTTCGAGCCGATGGCGCCCTCCTCGATATGGGCGCGGGCGCGCTCGCGCAAGGTCTTCACGTCGCTGAGGAATGGCTTGGCCGTGTCCATGGAAGGCTCCGAATGCAGCTGTGGTGAATCCCGATCCGGGAACGCCAGGTTCCCGCGAAGGTTCCTTTACACCGCCGGCCGGCCGCCGTCGACGCGCATCCTGCCGATCCGCGCAATTTCGCCCGGCGCCCGGGCATCGGGAATCCGGTCAGGGACGAGGTGGGAACTCCCCCTCGAGCGCGATACAAAAGCACATCGCCAGGTAGGGCTGGCGATTCTCATGCGCGCCGTTGCCGCCAAAACTGCCCAGGGATGTCGGGGCGAGCGTGGTGTTGGCCGCGGTCGAGGTGAATTCCGTGATGGCGGTGAAATGGATCCCATCGGTCGTCGAGAAGATCGAGCTCGGATAGACCCCCGCCACCGGCGTCGCAACCGTGTCCGCTGCCGCGACCGGCTTCCACATAGGCGCGTCCTGGGAGCGCTTCTGTCTGCGCCACCTCGGCTCAGCGAAGGAGCATCGTCGCGCCGCGGAATGAACCGTCAGTGTCGGCGCGTCCTCACCGGCGCGCCTTCCGCCTTGGCCGCGGTCAGCAGTCCGGAGCAATTCGCGTTTTTGTTCAGGCCGGGATCGACGAAAGGCAGGATCGCGGCCGGCGGGAACAGCAAGCCCAGCGCCACCGCGATGCCGCCCTGGGCGATGATCCCGCCCGGCTTGATGCCGATGGTCGGATGCGCCCAGCCGCCGGTGACGGTGATCGGTGCATGCAGGCGGCCGATGCGGAATTCCTTCGGCTTGCCGACCACGGTGAGGTCCAGCGTCTCGTGCTGCAGGTCGATCGCGCCCTGCCCGTCGATCCGCACCGGATCGGTGTCGAAGACCAGGTCCTGCGCCCGCATGATGCCGCCGCGCGTATCGAAATGCGCCACGGCGCAGCGCAGGCCCGTCTCGCTGCGGTCGCCCAGCATCAGGCCGTTCAGCAGGTCGATGCCGGTCAGCTCCGCGATCTTCTCGCTGAAGCGCCCTTGCGGCACCACGATCGTGACGGGGCCGCTGGCGCTGGCGGCGACGAGATGCGTGCTGTTGCCGAAGCCTTGCAGCCGCGCCCGCGCCTCCAGCACGCCGGTCGCCGCCGGCGGATTGCGGAGGAACTGCTCGACCTTCACATCGGTGATGCGGGCATCGACCGTCGTCACCGCCAGCTTCTTGCGCGCATCGATCTGCAGCGTGCCGCTCAGCCTGCCATAGGCGAACTGGAACGCCAGCGGCTTCAGGGTCAGGATCGCATTCCGCAGCGCAACATGGGTGTGGACGCCGCGCAGCGGAAAATCGCGGCTGCGGATGGCGACGGCGTCGTAGTCGACCTCGGCATCCATCTGGCGCAGGCGCTCGACGTGCAGCGGTATGTCGGGAAGCAGGCGGCCGGTCGCGACCGCCGTCCGGCTCATGCCGCCGAACAGCGAGCCGAGATCCTTGAAGTCCAGCACCCGCGACGTCGCCGCGCCGCGCAGCATCGGCCGCGCGCCCTCCGTCTCGACCGAAAACGACCCGCGCAGGTCGGACGAACCGACGGTGCCGGTGAATCCGGAGAACCTGTAAAGCGTACCGTCGCGGGTCAGCGTGCCCTTCATCGTGTAGGGCGCGGTCTGCGGCATCACCAGTCCGGTCAGATAGTACAGATCCGACAGATTCGGCCCCGACACGGTGACGGCGGCGGAGAACTGGCCCAGATGGAAGGGGTGCGCGATCGCGCCGTCCGCCACCGCATGGGTCGCGCCGGCGCGCACGTCGGCGACGAAGCGGTACGGCTTGCTCTCGTCGACATGGATGAGAGGACCGCCATGGACCTGGGCGGTGAATTTGTTGCCGTTGAGCGTGCCGTCGCCGCTGAGCTGGAAGGCCGAGCCGCGGGCGCCGGCATTCTCCTCGGACGACACGGTGCCGACGAATTTCAGGCCACGCACGCGGTCGTCGACCGTGATATGGCCGTCGCGCACCAGGAAGCGCCGGATCGGCGGCACGTTCCAGCCGGTCTTGCCGCCGCCCATGTCCCAATTGGTGCGGCCGTCCGCCAGACGCACGACTTTGATATCGGGATGATCGAACTGCACCAGCGGCAGGATCGTGTCGCCGAACAGCGCCGGAATCAGGCGAAAGGTGAACGCCAGATGCTGGATGTCCGCCGCCTGCGGCGAGCCCGCCCAATCCGGGTTGGCGACCTTCAGTCCCGAGACCGAGACGCTCGGTTCCAGGCTGAACAGATGGACGTCGAGATCGCCGTCGATCCGCACCGGCCGTCCCAGCCGCATCGAGGCGTAGCGCGCCACCGGCCCGCGCATCGTGTTCCAGTCGAGGAAATAGAGCCAGACCACCGCCGCCACGATCAGCGCGATCAGCACGCCCGCCGTCCACGTCAGGATCCGCAGCCAGGTCCATTCGGTTCCGAGCAGCGCTGCATGCGCCCAGGCGCCGGTGCGCCGCGCCGCCGAACCCAGGGTTTTGCCGAGCGAATCCCGCTCCGAACGTTCCGGCGCAACAGCCATGCGAAAAATCCTCCATTGGCACAACGCCTTGGGCGCGATTGCGCTTCGCACAAAGTTTGCAACAACCACAGCATTCAGCGCGTTGTTCCCGCATGCGGGGAACGTTCTGGAACCGGCTCTGGACGATGTTGCGCGAGGGGCTGGACGCCTTCATCGAAGACGAAGCCTTGACCCGGGGCGCGGCGATCGCCTTCTACATCGTCACCGCCATCGCGCCGACCCTGTTCATCGCGCTGCTGATCGCCAGCCTGGGTTTCGGGGAAGACGCCGCCCGCGGCGCCGTCGCCTATCAGCTCCGCCGCCTGATGAGCCGCGAAAGCGTCGAGCTTCTGGAACTCGCCATCCGCCACGCCTCGGGCACCTCGAACGGCATCGTCAGCAGCGTCATCGGTATCGCGACACTGGTCCTGACCGCCTCCGGCGTGTTCGGCGAGATGGAGGATGCGCTGAACATCATCTGGCGCGCGCCGCGCAAGGGCTCGGTGCTGTGGCGCCTGCTGCGCGGCCGGGCCGTGAGCCTGCTGCTGGTGATCGGGCTCGGCTTCATGCTGCTGGTCTCGATGATGTTCACCGCCGGCCTCACCGCGCTCGGGCACTATATCGACAACCAGACGCCCTACAGCCAGACCGCGCTCTGGCTCCTGAACGTGGCGGTCTCGGTGCTGCTGATGTCGCTGCTGTTCGCCGCGATCTTCAAGGTCCTGCCCAACCGCGACCTGGAATGGCGCGATGTCGGCGTCGGCGCGGTCGCCACGGCGCTGCTGTTCCAGGTCGGCCAGTTCCTGATCGGCCTCTATGTCGGCAGCACCGGCTTCGGCGCGTCCTACGGTGCCGCCGGCGGGCTGATCGTCATGCTGGCCTGGGTGTACTACTCCGCACAGGTCTTCCTGCTGGGGGCCGAGTTCACCAAGGTCTATGCCTGCCATTTCGGCAGCCAGCAGAGCGGCATCTGCCATGCGCCGCCGGGCGCGCAAGCCGCCTGACCGGCGCTTGCCAATTGCCTAGCCCTGCGGCGCGGTATTGGCCGCGACGTCGTAGGGGACCGCGCGGAAGGAATCCGCCGCCTGCTGCGCCGCCGCCAGGTCGTCGGCATTGAGCTGCGTCCGCAGCGCCTCGATGCGCTGCCTGGCCTCCGCATCGCCCTGCCGGCTCGCCACCAGATACCATTTGTACGCGTCGAGCAGGCTCTGCGGCACGCCGTCGCCGCGCTCATAGAGGACGGCGAGGTTGAACTGGGAATCCACGTAGCCGAGCCCCGCCGCGCGCGAGAACCAGCGCACCGCTTCGGGCAGGTTGCGCGCCGTGCCCGAACCTTGCGCATAGGCGACGGCGAGGTCGTGCATTGCCTTGCGGTTGCCCTGCAGCGCCGCCGCTTCATACCACTGCAGCGCCTTGCCGGCGTCGGCCGGCGCCCCGACGCCCCGCGCGTAGAGCGTGCCGAGCTTGTACTGCGCCGCCGGCAATCCGTGCGCCGCGGCCAGGGTGAGCCAGCGCATCGCCTCGGCCGGATTCCCGGCCGTGTCGGTGCCGTGCAGATAGCGCGTCGCCACGGCGTATTCCGCCGGCGGATCGCCGGCTTCGGCGCGCGCCGAAAGCCGGTCCAGCGGCGTCGCGGCCGCGGTCGCGAGGGCCTTGCGCGGAACGATCCGCACGATGTGGTGCATCGCGTCGCGCCGTCCGTCCGCCACGCCCTTGCTGAACGCCATGCCCGCCGCGGCGACGAACACCGCGAGCATGATCAGGCCGCTGACGAGGTAGCGGGTGCGGTCGCGCCGCGCCTTCGCGGCCTGGGCCGCCAGCTTCACTTCGGCTTCCGCCGCCGCCGCGGCGCTGGCGGCGGCGACCGATTTGCGCACCTCGGCGATCACGGATTTGGGCGCGTCCGGCGTGGGTTCTTCGGCGGGCTTCGGTTCGTCGATCTCGTCAATTTTGGCTTCCGCCGGCTCCGGTGCCGCGACCGCCTCGGGCAGCCTCACCGGCATTTCGCCCGGTACGTTCTCCGCCAACGCGGCCCTCGCCACCCCCTCGACAGTCTGGATGCGGAGCGTCGCCTCGTTCAGCGCGGCGCGCATTTCGCTGGCAGCCGCCTTGTGCCGGGCTTCGGCGGCGTCGGCGCGCACGGTCAGGTCGTGGACCCTGGCCTCCAGCGCCTTGATGCTGTCTTCCGCCGCGGCCACGACGGCGCGGGCGTTCTTCTCGACCTGCTCCTGGCGCGTTTCCATCGCCGCCATGCCGCGCTCGAACACGCGCAGCCGCCGCTCGAGCCAGGCATCGGCGCGCGGTGCGGGCTTGTCGGCCGTCTCGCCCGCCGGCGTTTCGTCCTTTGCCTCCGGCGCGACGTTCAGGACGCGCAGGAGATCGGCGCGGCGCGTCAGGCGCCGCTCGCTCGGCTGGGCGGCTTCCAGCGCGGCCGAGACATCCTTGGCGAGGTCGGCGACCTCCGCCGGCGCGGCGACCGGTTCCGGCTCGGCGGCACGCTGCAAGGGCACGACGATCGCGCTCTCGGGCGTCTCGCCGCCGGCCTGCCAATCGATTCCGCGCATGTTGCGCGCAAGGCTGGCCAGATCGTCGGACACGATCGACATCAGAAGATCCTCTTTGCGGGTGAATTGCCGGTAGACGGCGCCGCGCGGCAATCCGGCCTCGACGGCAACCTTGCTGAGCGTGAGCGACTCGACGCCGTCCCGCTCGGCCACCGCGCGTGCGGCGGTGACGATCGCCAGCCGCGTCGCGCTGCGGTCTTCCGGTTCGTCTTTGTCGGTCGGACTGGTCTGCACGTCGCCCTCGTGGGCCAACAATGGCAGTCGCGGCTTACCAAAGGTAAAAGTCGGTAGGTCGTTTTCGATGTGATTTGTACCTATTCGCGGCCTTCCGGCTATAGTTCCAGGAACTGCTGCCGCTGCCATTTCATGGGGGAACTTCAGAATGAACCGCGCCCTGATGCTCGCGCTCGCCACTGTCCTTCCCGCATCCGCCGCGGCCGCCGCGCCGGTCGCCATGACCGCGATGCACACCGAAAGCGCCACCGCCAAGCCGATCAGGCTTCCGCGTCTGGCCAAGTTCCCCGACGCCGGGATCATGGCCAAGGTCAACGCCGCGCTGGCCGCCCAGGAGAGCGACGACATCCACGGCCGCGCGGACTGCCTCGCGCAGGTCAAGGAGGCGGGCGAGAAGCCGGAGAATGACACCTACGCGGTCTCGGTCGATGTGACCTATCTCTCCGCCCGCTATTTGAGCGTGCGCGACCACACGAACTATTTCTGCGCTGGCGCGCATCCGGACTTCACCGATACCGTGCTGACCTTCGACCTCGCCACGGGGGCGCCGATCAATGTGATGGACGCGCTCAAGCCCGATTTCGTCAGCGGCGGCATGGGCAAGCTCTATGCCGCGCGCTACCGCCTGCCGAAGAAAAAGGACGACGACGCGTGCCGCGGCTGGGCCGGCGACCCGAACAACCTCTCCGATCCCTATGCCCGGCTGGACGCCAAGGCCGGCGTCGTTATCGGTTTCCAGCCGGCGCATGTCGTGGCGGCCTGCGCCGACGATCTGCCCCTGTCGGTGGCCGATCTCGACAAGGTCATGAAGGACCGGACGCTGCTGGCCGACCTGAAGGCCACCGTGAAATAGCTACTCGGCCGCGCTCGGCAGCGCGACGGGAACCGGCTTCGGCCGGTTGACCGCTCGCATCAGCAAGTTGATGGCCAGGATGGTCGCGCCGTAGGCGATCAGCTGGAGTCCGTCGGGCTGGTCGGTGTAGCCGACCAGCGTGTGCAGCAGGCGCCCCGCGATGCTGCCCTCGGACAGCAGCCAGGACGTGTCCCACACCGGCATCATCAGGAATTGCAGATAGCCGCCGTTCTGCAGCGACAGCACCGCCTGCGACGCCATGCCGGCGGCCAGCAGCGTGATCAGCCACGACGTCACCTGGAACAGCCGGTGCGCCGGAATCGTCAGCAGGCCGAAATACATCAGCGCCGACACCGCCGCGCCGGCCGCCAGCCCCAGCGCGCCGCCGGTCAGCATCGAACTGGTCGACAGGCCGCCTTGTGCCGCGATGCCGTAGAGGAACAGCACGACCTCCGAGCCCTCGCGCAGCACAGCGACGCCCACCACGACCGCCAGCGCCGTCAGCGTGCGCTGGCCGGTGGTGACCTCCGCGCCCATCCGGCGCATGTCGCGGGCCATCTCGCGGCCGTGCCCGGCCATCCAGACATTGTGCCAGGTGAGCATCATCACCGCGACGATCAGGATCGCGGCGTTGAACAGCTCCTGGCCGGAGCCCTCGAACAGGTTGGCGAGTTCGCCGGCAAAGGCCGCGACCAGGCAGGCGCCGGCGACGCCGCCGGCCACGCCCAGGCCGACCCAGATCCCGCGCCGCGGCACGCCGACCGTCGCGGCCAGCACGATGCCGACGATGAGGCCCGCTTCGATGACTTCACGGAAGACGATGAGCAGCGATGCCAGCATGGCCTACTCCGCGATCACGACGCCCTGCGCCGTTTCGGAATGGTATTCGCCCATGAACGGATAGCGGCCCGGCGCCAGCGGACGCAGGCGCACATTGCCGGCGCTGTGCCCGGCAACGACCTTCTCACCTTCAGCGACGTGGAGTCGAATTCCTCCGCCGCATCGTCGTTGTTGGTCAGCGCGATCACGTTGGAAACGCCGGCCTTAACGCGAATCGTCGCCGGCGTGAACTTGTGGTCCTTGAGCGTGACCGGAATGGGCCCGTCGGCAAGTGCCGGGGTCGCGAGGGCGGCGAGAACGGCGGCAAAGATGACATGTTTGAGCTGCAAGGCGATGGAATCCCACAAAGACGCGTCAATGTACCTGCAAATCATTCGCAGGTATAGCGCACAACCGCGCCGCAAAACGGGCACAACTGCCGATTGGTGGCCGGGCGAGATACCCCCAATCACTATCCGCCAACGCGCGAGGGTCGTGGCGCGTCGGTTGCGTGCCGTGTAGCTCTGCCTTTCGGCGGCGCCTGGCAAACCCAAAAAAAGATCGTCGCTGAGGCACCTTCGGTGGGGCAGAGGGATGTTCGCGCGCCGGCCGGTCCGGCGTCCGACCAGAATATCGGTTCGGCAACGCCCGCACCGCCGGACTTGTTCGCCTTCAACGCCGCATACGGTCTTTCTCCCGCGCAACCCGGCCCTTTCGGCAAGCACCGTCATCACCCGCGCCCAGATCGCGGTCTTCGCGGCCGTACCGGCGCTGTGCGTCGCGGCCGCCGTCGCCTGGCCGTGCGGCACCTGCCTCGCCCTCGTCACCCCTGTCGTCGATCGGTTTTCTCGGCGGCATCGTGTTCCGCGGGGTGCTCACGGTGCTCGGCGGGAGAACGGCGCCGGCGCCGTTCCCGACGGCCGGGCAGGCGCTTCCGCGCTATACTATCCTCGTCCCGCTCTACCGTGAAGCGAATGTCCTGCCGCGCCTCGCGCGTTCCCTGCTCCTGCTCGACTACCCGCAGGCGAGCAAGGACATAAAGATCATCGTCGAGGATGACGACGCGGAGACCGCCACAGTTGCTGCGGAAATATGCCGGCCGAGGGCCGTTCGAACTCATCCGCGTCCCCGGCTGGAGAACTCCGGACGAAGCCGCGGCCTGCAACTACGCCCTGCACTTTGCCCGCGGCGAATTCACCGTGATCTACGACGCGGAAGATCGCCCGGAGCGGGACCAGCTGCGCAAGGCCGTCGCCGCCTTTCGCGCCCATTCGGACGACGTCGCCTGCCTCCAGGCGCGCCTGAGCTTCTACAACGCCGACGACGGCTGGCTGCCGCGCCTGTTCACGCTCGACTATCTGCTGTGGTTCTGCTCGCTGCTGCCCGGCCTCGACCGCCTCGCGTGCCGATGCCGCTGGGCGGCACCTCCAACCATTTCCGCACCGCGACGCTGCGCGAACTCGACGGCTGGGACCCGTTCAACGTCACCGAGGACGCCGATCTCGGCATTCGCATCGCACAGCTCGGCAAGCGCGTCGCGATGCTCGATTCGACCACCTTCGAGGAAGCGCCGACCACGCTGCGTGCCTGGCTGAAGCAGCGCTCGCGCTGGCTCAAGGGCTATATGCAGACATGGCTGGTCCATACCCGCCGGCCGCTCGACCTGCTGCGCAATGTCGGGCCGAAGGGTTTCCTCGCCTTCCATCTCTTCATCGGCGGATCGGTCCTGACCGCGCTGCTCAATCCGGTGCTGTGGGCGGTCTTCGTCGCCACGGTCTTCTTCCGCATGCCGCTCTTCGGCGGGCCGACCGCGGATGCCTTCCTGATCGCCTCCGGCGCCGGGCTCGTCGGCGGCCATGCCATTCTCACCGGCCTCGCAGTCGTCGGGCCGCTGCGCCGCGGCTGGGGCGCGCTGGCGCCCTATGGCTTCACGGTCACGCTCTACTGGGCGCTGATTTCGTTCGCCGCGATCCGCGGGCTGCACCAGTTCGTGTTCAACACCTTTCACTGGGACAAGACCGAACACGGCGTCAGCCGCACTTTCCGCCAGCCATGAGGCGTGCCGTCGCAGCCGCGGTCCTGGCCCTTCTCCTCGTGCCGGACCGGGCCTTCGCCGGGGCCTGGACCCTGGGCGAAGGCCATTGGCAGAGCTTCACCGCCGTCACCCAAAGCAGCGCCGACCTGGGTTTCGGCGCAGAAGGCCGCGCCAACGTGCCGACGACGTTCAGCAAGACGCTGTTCCAGAACGCCTTCGAATACGGCCTGACCAACTATCTCACCCGTCTTCGCCACGCCGGCCTATGTCGTCGCCAAGGTCGCGACGCTCACCGTTCCGCTCACCCACGCCGACAACACGTCGGTCGAGGTCGGCGCCCGCGCGATGCTGTTCGCCCATATCGGCAAGCTGTCGCTGCAAGGCTCCTACAAGACGGCGGGCTCGTTCGACCTCTCGGTCTCGGCCGCGCGCGAATCCGGCCGCCAGATCGAGCTGCGCCTGCTCTACGGCACGAGTTTCTCGCTGTTCGGCAAGAGCGGGTTCTTCGATGCCCAGGTCGCGCAGCGCTGGATCGCCCATCCGCGCCCGAACGAGACGCCGATCGACCTCACCGCGGGGCTCTGGCTGACGAAGGGCACGATGCTCATGGCGCAGAGCTTCAACATCGTCAGCGCCGGCGACGCCCGGCCGCCCTACGCCTTTTACCGCAGCCACAAGATCGAGCTGTCGATCGTCGAAAGGCTGTCGCGGCACTGGCTGCTGCAATCGGGCGTCTTCTTCTCGCCCGCGGGCCAGAATGCCCTGGTCGAGAAGGGCGTCGGCGTCGTGCTGTGGACGCAGGATTAGCGCTCGCGCGACGGCACCGGCTGCCAGGTCTTGACCTGCTTCAGCGCCGCGCTGTCCGCCGATTTGTCGAACGCGGCCAGGATCGCCTTGAACCGCAGCTCGGTGAACTCGCGGAAATGGGGATGGGTGAAGACATAGAGATCGCCGTCGCGCACGCCTTCGAGCACGCGCTGGCCGACGATGTCGGGATCGATGCCGCCCAGCACATTGGCGGCCGCCTCGCTGGGCGTCGCGCCGACGCCCGGATCGACCGCGCCGGTGCCGCCATATTTGTCCTGCCGCGCCCGGCCGCTCTCATGGATGCGCGTGCGCACGAAGCCGGGACAGAGCACCGAAACGCCGATCCCCTGCGGCGCCAGCTGGCCGGCCCAGCCCTCGCTCATCGCCACGACGGCGAATTTGGTCGCGGTGTAGGGTTCCATGCCCGGCGGCGACACCATGCCCGCCATCGACGCCGTGTTGACGAAATGGCCACCCTCGCCATGGCTGCGGACCAGCGGCGCGAACACTTCCGTGCCGTAGACGACGCCTTTGAGATTGACGTCGATGATCCAGTCCCAGTCGCGCTCCCGCACCGTGCCGAGCGGGCCGCCGACGGCGACGCCGGCATTGTTGCAGACGACATGGACCTTGCCGAACGCCGCCACCGCATCCAGCGCCGCGCTCTTCACGCTCGCGCGGTCGGTGACGTCCACGAAGCACGGCGCGGCTTTGATCTGCTCGCCCGCCAATTGCTCCGCCGCGGCCTTGGCGGCGGCAAGGTCGATGTCGGCAATCACGACGTTCATGCCGGCACGGCCGAAGGCGCGTGCCATGCCCAGGCCGATGCCGCCCGCGCCGCCCGTGATGAAAGCGGTGCGCCCGCGAAACTCTTTCATGGCATCACTCCGCGGCTTGCTGGAATTCGAGGCTGTCGAACTGCGCCGCCAGCGCTGGCCCGTTCGGCTTGGCCGTGAGCCGGGCCAGGATCGCGTCGCGCGCCTGCTGCTTGCCGAAATCGGCCGCCGTCACCGCGTGCCATTCGATCATCCGGTTCCACACCGGATCGATCACGCCGGCGCCCGGCACCGTCGCGCCGTCCACCGTCCTGATCGTAAAGCTGCGCAACTCGGAGATCGCCGTCGCCAGATAGGCGACATGGATCGCCTCGTCGGTGCGGATGCGCTCGACCAGATCGGCCGCGTGACCGGCGGCGGCGCGCCGGTCGTCGGCGAAATTCGCCGGATCGCGCATCACCGCCTGGCAGAAGGAGAAGAAGCTCTCCGCCTTCACCTCGATCATCAGCACGTTCATCAGCAGCAGGATCCAGTCTTCGTGCTCCTTGGGGATCTGCGGCATGCGGCGGCCCGTCTCGGGACGGGCGAGGCTCGCGGGCACGTCGGGGATCGGATAGGCGTCCCCTGCCGAACAGCGCATCGCGCACGGCGAACCACATGTCGTCATGGCCGCCGACGCCATGCGCCTTCCGGCCGCCCTCGTCATAGCCATGCGCCGCCAGCAGCCCCTTGTTGAGATGGCCGACGCAGGTGCCGGTCAGGTCCTCGACGACGATCGCCTGGAAATCCGGTGCCATGGCCTGTGCCAGCATGCCGCCCCGCGCCTCGATGATCCCGGTGACGGTCAGCGAATTCCACAAGGTCTCGCCGAAGCCCGTGCCCGAGCAGGAACCGCTGCTGCTCCGCCGTCGGATAAGGCCCGCGCCTGAGCAGCCGCGTCGACGCGTCGATCACCGCCTGCCCGCGCTTGCCCAGCTCGCCCTGCCATGCCGCCACCGCCGGCCAGCGGTCAGCGTACGCGGCGAGACATACTTGCCGCCGGCGTCGAACCCGCCATGCAGGCGATAGCCGGCCTCGATCTGCGGCTGGGCATAGGCGTGATCCGCCAGGATCTCGTCGCGGCCGTAGATGAGCTGGGTCATGGGAGAACCTCCTCGGCGCGCACTTTCCGGCGCTTTGATTTCACTGACAGTTTATCAGTAACGCCGTTCTGTCAAACGCCGGGTTACGCAAACGACACCTCCCGGACAGCAGCCAGCGTAACAAATAGTGCAATGAGCTGAAGGACTTGCAACGCAACAGACACACTCTCGCGACAGCGCAGGCCGAGCCTTGGCCATGCGCGGTCGTCTCAAGCCCGTCCGCGCAAAACCAAGGAGAAGATCATGAGACCAAGAATCGTATTTGCAGCCGCGTGCGGCTGGCGCTCGGCTGGGCGTCGCCGCGGCCTTCGCGGGCACGCCCGGCTACTATGTCAGCGGCGAAGGCGGCGTGTCGCTGCCGCCCGACCTGCATCTCGACAGCGCCACGCTCGGCAAGGGTCAGGACAGCTTCGGCACCGGCTTCGTCGCCGGCGGCGCGCTCGGCTACGACTTCGGCACCGGCTGGCGAGTCGAGATGAATTCGCTCTACCAGCACGCCGATGTCAGCCGGCTGAACGGCGCACCGGCGGACGGCCATCTGGCGTCGACCAGCCTGATGGCGAACGCGACCTACGACCTGCTGCCGGACGCGCAGTTCACGCCCTATGTCGGCGCCGGTCTCGGCCTGCAGAATGTCGGCGGCGATGTCGATGGCCTCGGCGGCCGCGCCTGGAAGCCGGCCTATCAGGCGGAAGCCGGCCTGCGCACCGACGTCACCGACCAGGCCTCGCTGTTCGGCGAATACCGCTTCAGCCAGAGCGAGTCGGTGACCCTGGCCGATGCCACCGACAGCGCCCATCAGCACTTTTCCGATCACGCGCTGCTGGCCGGCGTGAGCTTCAAGCTGAACTGACGCTTCGACCGAGGCGCCCGGGGGCGGGCGTCTCGGCGGGAGCGGGGGGTCGCGAACTAAGAGCCGATCCGGAAAGAAGTTGAGTCGGGTGTGAACCGGTTGTGATTCCGTTGTTGGTGCTGATTCGCAACAGGAGCACCCGATGTGGAAGCCGGAGCACCGGCTGTCGGCGAGACGCAATGGTCTTCGCTATTCCAGCGACATGACGGATGAGGAGTGGTCGCTTGCGGCGCCGTTGATACCGCCGGCCAAGCGGGGCGGGCGCAAGGCGCAGGACGGATGTGCGTGAAGTCTTGAACGCCATCTTCTATGTGCTGTGGACGGGCTGCCAATGGCAGGCGCTGCCGAAGGATTTTCCGCCAAGAGCACGGTTCACGACTATCTCGAACTGTGGAACTGGACGGGACGTTGGAGCGCATCCATCACGCGCTCTATGTGGCAGTGCGCGAGAGCCAAGGCCGCGAGGCCAGCCCCACCGCCGCCATCATCGACAGCCAGAGCGCCAAGGGAGCGCTCAAAGGGGGGCTCTGCTCGATCCTTCAGGCTACGACGCGGGCAAGAAGGTCAAGGGCCGCAAGAGGCACATCCTCGTCGATACGCTCGGCCTGTTGCTGAGCGTCGCCGTCCACAGCGCCGACATCCAGGATCCGCGACGGCGCAGCGCTGGTCCTCGACAAGCGGACGCGGCGATCGTTTCCCTTCATCGAACGTATCTTCGCCGACGGCGGCTACAACGCCAAAAAGACCGCCGATGCCGCCGCCGCCACCGGAACCTGGGTCATCGAGATCGTCAAGCGCAGCGATGCCCACCGCTTCGTGGTCATGCCAAACGCTGGATCGTTGAACGCACCTGGCCTGGATCAGCCGCAACCGACGCCTGGCGCGCGACTTCGAGCGCTACGCCACAACCGTCGCGGCCTTCATCCGCCCTCGCCATGATCCGCATCATGCTTAGGCGACTTGCCGCAAATCCCTCAAACTGATTCAGTTCTTTCCGGATCGGCTCTAAGGCTTCAGCGCCTTGACCAGGAACCGCGTAAGATTGTCCAGCACCTCTTCGCGGCCGCGCTGCGAGCGGGCGCCTTCGCTCGCGGTCTGGTGGATCGCGCCGAGGATCGCCTGGCCGACGATCTCCGGATTGTAGGTGGCACAGGCCAGCCCATTGCCGATGGCCTCGCGCACGATCCGGCCCCAGTCCAGCCCCCAGCGCACCAGCAGCGGCGTGGCCTGGGCGCCTTCGGCGTCGATCACCAGCTCGTCGGTCATCGCCGCCGCCAGCACGCCGGGATGCGCCGCCGAATATTCGTAGATCGCCTTCAGGTTGGCGGCGATGGTCGCCTCCAGCGTCTTCTCGGCCGGCTTGCGCGCGATCATGTAGTCGTGCAGCTCGTCGCGCGCCTCGTCCACGAAAGCCAGAAAGCACGCCTTCTTGTCGGGATAGTGCAGATAGAACGTGCCGTGCCCCAGCCCGGCCTCGCGCGCGATGTCTTGCGGCCGCGTCGCGTGATAGCCGCGCTCGACGAACAGCTTGCGCGCGGCGCGCTTCAGCTTGGCGAGACTTTCGGGCTTACGCCGTATCGGGCGGACGTCCGGCTGGCCTTTGGCAAGAGTCGTGGGATCCATAGGCGAATTTCGGCTGTGTTTACGGCTTAAGTCAATCACGTGACTGTTGCCGATCGGCATGCCGCGCTAGAATTCGGTGGGGTCGAAGGACGTTCGCCATGCGCAAGCTCGTGATTGCCGCCGGAACCGCCATGGCGCTTTTCGCCGTGACGACGCCGTCATTTTCCATGGGCAGCGGCAGCACGGGCGGCGCGGGCGAATATGGCGGCAGCGCGGGCGCGACGGGCGACTACGCGATCGCGATCCACCTGATCAAGCACGAGATGTATTCCCGGCGATCCCGCACCTGCTGATGGCCCATGTGGACAAGCCCAACGACGCCGACATCCTGAATTATCTCGGCTACGCCAACCGGATGATCGGCCATTTCGACTCGTCGATGATCTATTACAAGCAGCGCTGGCGATCAATCCCGGCCACAAGGGCGTGCACGAATATATGGGCGAACTTTATTTGCAGATGCACGACCTGCCGTCGGCGCAGCACGAACTCGACACGCTGGCGAGCCTCTGTCCGTCCGGCTGCGACGAGCGCGACACGCTGACCAAGTCGATCGCCGCCTATGTGCCGCCGGCCGGCAGCACGCCGAATTGACAGCGGCGCGTAACGCCGTCAGGCGGCAGCGCGCTCCGCAGTCGGCCGGCGGCGCAGATGCGGCTGCGTGATCGCCGGCGGGTTGTAGTTCGCCTCGTTCACGCCGATGTCGATGCCGGGCGGGACGATCCGATCGATCCGGTCCAGAACGTCGTCGGCCAGGCGAAGCTCGGCGCCTGCGAGCAGGTCGTCGAGCTGCGCCATCGTGCGCGGGCCCAGGATGGCCGACGTCACGCCCGGATGCGCCATCACGAAGGCCAGCGCCATGTGGGTGAGCGACAGCCCCGCCTCCGCCGCCAGCGGGACGAGCTGCTCGATCGCGTCCAGGCTGCGCGCGTCGGACATCTGCTTGGGGAACACCTTGACGCGCAGGCTGTCAGGCAGCGCCTGGCCCTTGCGGTTAGCGGCCGGTGAGCATGCCCTTCGACAACGGGCTCCACACCATCGCACCCATGCCGTGGCGCTGGCAGGCGGGGAGCACGTCGCGCTCGATGCCGCGGTCGAGGATCGAATAAGGCGGCTGCTCGGTGCGGAAGCGCGCCAGGCCGCGGCGCTCCGCCACCCACTGCGCCTCCACGATCTCGGGAGGCGGGGAAGGTCGACGACCCGATGGCGCGCACTTTGCCCGCCCGCATCAGGTCCGTCAGCGCCGAAGCGTCTCCTCGATGTCGGTGTCGGGCGACGGCCGGTGGATCTGGTAGAGGTCGATATGGTCGGTCTGCAGCCGGCGCAGCGACGCCTCCACCGCCTGCACGATCCAGCGCCGCGAATTGCCTTGGCTGTTCGGATCCGCCCCCATCGGCCCGTGCACCTTGGTGGCCAGCACGACGGTGTCGCGCCGGCCCTTCAGCGCCTGGCCGACGATCGCCTCCGACTCGCCATTGCTGTAGCGGTCGGCGGTGTCGACGAAGTTGATGCCGAAATCCAGGGCCTTGTGGATGATGCGGATGCAGTCGTCGTGATCGGGATTGGCGATGCCGCCGAACATCATCGCGCCGAGGCAATAGGGGCTGACCTTGATGCCGGTCTTTCCGAGCGTACGGTATTGCATGGTGGTGATCCTTTATCCGCTGTGCGGCCGATGCGGCTTTCGATTGGGCTGGAACGCTTTCGTCACCACGGGATCGTTTCGTTTTCCCAGCGCGTGAACGTGCCCGTCGGGCCGTCGGCGCCAAGCAGCGCGACGCGCACCGCCTCGCGGGCGCCCTCCTCGACCGTCTCGGTGCCCGAATAGTTGTTGAGGTTCGTCCTGGTGTAGCCCGGCGAGACGGCGTTGACCTTGATCCCCTCCGGCTCCAGCTCCAGCGCCATGGCGAGCGTCAAAGCATTGAGCGCCGTCTTGGACGCCGGGGTAGACGGCCCGAAGATCGCACGCCAGGGATAGGCCGGTCCGAGGCTGCCGTCAGCGAGCCGACGCCCGCTCGATACGTTGACGATGCGGGCGCCCGGCGTGCTGCGCAGCAGCGGCAGCATCGCCTGATAAACGGCGAGCACGCCGAACACATTGGTGTCCCACACGGCGCGCATTTCGGCGAGCGACACGTTTGCTCGGCCGGCTCGACCTGGCATGCTCCTCGACGGTCGCGCCCGAGATCCGTCCCGCATGCGAGATCGCCGCATTCTGGATGAGCACATCGAGGCGGCCGAATTCCTTGGCGACACGTTCCGCCGCGGCGGCGATCGAAGCCTGATCCGTCACATCAAGTTGGAGGGCGTGGGCATCGCCGTCGATCGTCCTGGCCGCAGCCTCGCCGCGCGTAAGATTGCGCGCCCCGACCAGCACGGTGAAGCCCTGTGCCGCGAGATCCTCGGCGATCTGAAGGCCGATCCCCTGATTGGCTCCGGTGACCAGGGCGACTTGTTTGTCCTGCATGGTCGTTCTCCTTGCTCGGTCGATTTGTTTGCGGGGGTCGCCGCGCCGCGCTAGGCTGCAAGCGGAACAGCACTCCGTTCTTATACGGAACATCGTTCCGTTTATCAAGCGAAATCGTATGCGCGACAAATCCGAAGACCGGGATGACGGCGCCGAGGCCCGGCCGGACCGGCGCGTGCGCGCCGACGCGCAGCGCAATCTCGATGCCCTGCTCCAGGCGGCCATGGCGGTGTTCGCGACCTCCGGCGTGGACGCGCCCCGTTCGGGAGATCGCGGAGAAGGCCGGCGTCGGCATCGGCACCGTCTACCGACACTTTCCGCAACGCTCGGACCTTATTGCCGCCGTCTTCCGCCGCGAGATCGACGCCTGCGCCGACGCCGCGGCGATCCTCGCCCGTGGGCACGAGCCTTTCCAAGCCTTGGCGAAATGGATGCAGCGCTATGCCGCTTTCGTTGCCGCCAAGCGCGGGCTCGCCAAGGCGCTGCACTCGGGCGATTCCGACTTTCGACACCTTGCCCGCCTATTTCGACCAGCGGCCTGCGGCCCGCCCTTCGCGCCCTGCTCGCGGCAGCGGTGGCCGCCGGCGCGGTCCGCGCCGATGTCGATGCCGACGAGCTTCTGGGCGCCGTGGCGAGCCTGTGCATGTCGGCCCACAATGACGGGCCCGGCCGCGCCGAGCGCATGATCGCCCTGCTCGTCGACGGCCTGCGCTACCGGGCGGGCCGGTCGCGAGCCCGCCTTCGTAAGATCGGTCGTGGACGGTTTTCAGTTCTTGTAGCTCGGATCGACCCGTCGCATTTGCGGCGCAGCGCCGGCCAGGCCAGCGCGCCGACGAAGCCGCCGAAGGCGACCTGGCCCTGCGACGCCGTCTTCTCCGGCACGCCCTGGTTCGGCCAGTTCGGCGCCGCGCCGCCCGCCCAGCGCCCCGCACCTGCATCGAACAGGCGCGCTCCAGATAGTACATGCGCAGGAACGCATCGGCGCAATTCTTGCCTAGCGCCAGCGTCCCGTGATTGCGCAGCATCATGGCGTTCTTGTCGCCGAGGTCGGCCACCAGCCGGTCGCGCTCGTCGAGGTCCAGCGCCACGCCCTCATAATCGTGATAGGCCATCTCGCCCGCGATCATCATCGCGTGCTGGTCGAGCGGCAACAGGCCGTCCTTCTGCGCCGACACCGCCACGCCGTCCGTCGTGTGCAGGTGGATGACGCAGCCCGCATCCTCGCGGTTCATGTGCAGCGCCGAGTGGATCGTGAAGCCGGCCGCGTTCACCGGGAACGGCGACTCCATCACCTTGTTGCCGTCGACGTCGATCTTCACCAGCGACGACGCGGTGATCTCCTCGAACAGCAGGCCGTAAGGGTTGATCAGGAAATGGTGCTCCGGCCCCGGCACGCGGGCGGAGATGTGGGTGAAGATCATGTCGTCCCAGCCGTGCATCGCGACCAGGCGATAGGTCGCCGCCAGGTCCTCGCGCACCGCCCACTCCTCGGGGCTCACCCTTGTCCCGGACGGAGGCGATATCGTCGGTGGTCGGCATCTTGCGGGCGGCAGCGCTCATGGATCTCTCCGGCGGAAATGGCGAACGCCAAGATTGGGACCCGCGCCACCGCCAGTCAAACGGGAGGACCCTAGAGAAACCGCATCTCGATGACCGCCCAGGCATAGGCGGCGACGCGCCAGGCGCCGTCTTCCTTCTGCAGGACAAGGGACTTTCCGCCGAGCTCGCGGAACGCCTGCCGTGCAACTTGCCGGTCCAGGTGACCGGCACGCAGAAGAACGCGCGCCCGCCGGTCACGCTGAAGTCCATGGGCTGGCCAAGGACAAACTGCATGTCGCTCAAGGAGTGCAGATGCGCGCGCATCGCCTCGCGCCAGGTGGCGACGTCGCGGAAGATGTGCGGGCGCAAAATTCTCGATGATCGTCACCTCGCGCGCGAACACGCTGTCGAGTTCCCGGTCGTCGCCGCTGCGGATGAAGCCGGCGATGCGGTTCGCCAGGCCGAGCATCGCGGGATCCATCGTCGTCATCGCACCCGCTTCACGGCGGTCTTCCAGCCTTCATGGAGCGAATCGCGCGCCGGCCGCCTCATCTCCGGCACGAAGCGCCGGTCCAGCGCCCAGCGCGCGGCGATGTCCTTGGTGTCCTTGAACAGGCCCGCCGCCAGTCCCGCCAGATAGGCCGCGCCCAGCGCCGTCGTCTCGGTCACAAGCGGCCGGTCCACCGGCAGTCCGGTCAGGTCGGCCAGCCGCTGGCAGAACCAGTCATTGACCACCATGCCGCCATCGACCTTCAGCGCCTTGGGAGCCTTGAGGCCGGACAGCGTCATGTCCTTTCGCCATCGCCTCCAGCAGGTCGCGCGTCTGGAAGCACACCGCGTCGAGCGCCGCGCGCGCGATCTCCGCCGCGCCCATGTCGCGCGTCAGGCCCAGGGATCGCGCCGCGCGCCTCGCTGTCCCATTAAGGCGCGCCCAGCCCGGTGAAGGCCGGCACGAAATAGAGACCCCTCGGCGTCCTTCGCGGTGCGCGCCAGCGCCTCGACCTCGCCGCGCTGCGGATCACGCCGGCCGCATCGCGCAGCCATTGCACCACCGCGCCGGCGATGAAGATGCTGCCCTCGATGCATAGGCGGTCTTGCGGCCCACCCTGTAGGCGCTGGTCGCCAGCAGCCTGTTCTGCGACACCGGCACGGCCGGCCCGGTGTTGACCAGCGCGAAGCAGCCCGTGCCATAGGTCGATTTGACGTCGCCGGGATTGAAACAGGCCTGGCCGAACGCCGCCGCCTGCTGGTCGCCGGCCACGCCCAGGATCGGAATCGCCGCGCCCAGCAGCGCGTCATCGGTCACGCCGAATTCGCCGGCGCAGTCGCGCACCTGCGGCAGCGCCCTGCGCGGCACGCCGAACAGCTTGAGCATCTCCGCGTCCCATTCCAGCGTCTTCAGGTTCAGCAGCATCGTACGCGACGCATTGGTCCACATCGGTCGCATGCACGCGCCCGCCCGGTCAGCTTGTAGATCAGCCAGGCGTCGACGGTGCCGAGCGCGACCTCGCCCGCTTGCGCGCGCTGCCGCGAGCCCGGCACATGATCCAGCAGCCACTCCATCTTGGTGCCGGAGAAATACGGATCGAGGAGCAGCCCCGTCCGGGCCGCGATCTTCGGCTCCAGCTTGCGCGCCTTCAGCGCCCGGCAGCGGTCGGCGGTGCGCCGGTCCTGCCCGACGATGGCGTTGTACAGGGGCTCGCCGGTCCGCCGGTCCCACAGCACGGTGGTCTCGCGCTGGTTGGTGATGCCGATCGCGGCGACCTCCGCCGCCGGCACGCCCTTCAGCGCCGCCCGGCAGCAGCCGAGGACCGCCTGCCAGATTTCGCCCGCATCGTGCTCGACCCAGCCGTTTGCCGGATAGATATGGCGCAATTCGACGGCGTGGCGCGCCACCGGCCTGGCATCGGCGTCGAACAGGATGGCGCGGGTCGAGGTCGTGCCCTGGTCGATCGCAAGGATAAGGGAGCTTCAGCGGCGCGCATGTGCGGAATCGGGACGGGTCCAAAGAGGCGAAGTTCCCAAGCTTAACACGCCGTTAACGCTCCTTTGCTACTGCTGTTATCCGGCCAGAACGGCCGGGTGCAGAACGCATTTTCGGGGCAGAACGTGGGTTTGGACAGCGCATGACATGAGCGACATGGGTCGCCTGGCCCAGCTCGCCGTCAACCCTCAGGGCACCAGCCGCGAGGAAATCTACCTCGCCGTCGCCTCGCTCTATCGCATCCAGGGGCACCGGCCTCAACCAGCGCGAGCGCGCGCTGATGCACGAGATCCTGCGCCGCCTGACGCGCGACGTCCGAGATGGCGATCCCGCATCGCGCTGGCCGAGCGCCTGGCCGGACGACACCACCGCGCCGCACGAGCTCATTCTTCTTCTCGCCGACGATCGCATCGAGGTCGCGCGCCCGCTGCTGCTGCGCAGTCCGCTGCTCACGGACGAGGACATCCTCAAGCTGGTCGCGCAAGCCGGTCACGCCCATCACGAAGCCGTCGCCAGCCGGCCCCATATCGGGCGGTCTCGGTCACCGAGATTCTCGCCATGAGCGAGGCAGAGCCGGTGCTGGTGGCCCTGGTGCGCAATGCGACCGCCCGGATCTCCGCCCTCGCCTACGAGACGCTGGTCGAGAAGTCCGCGCCGCATCGCCAGCCTCAGGAACCGCTGACCGGCCGGCCGGACCTGCCGCCGGTGCTGGCGACCCGGATGTGCGAATGGGTATCGGACGCGCTCAAGACATACATCGCCCGGAACTATGCCATCGCGCCCGAAAAGCTGTCGGCGGCGATCGTCCAGGCGGCCACGGTGCTGAGCAACGAACCCGCCGCGACCAAATCCCCGCCGGCGGAGAGCGCGCAGAAGCTGATCGAGAAGCTCGGCGCCGGCCGGACAGCTCAAAGCCGGATTCCTGCTCCGGTATTGCACCAGGGCCAGCTCGACCTGTTCGATCTCGCCCTGGCCAAGCTGGTCGGCCTGCCCCTGCCCGAACTGCGCCTGAAATTCTACAATGGCGGCCCGCGCGCGGGTCGCGCTGGCCTGCCGCGCCGTCGGCATCGACCGCTGCGTCTTCAACACGGTCTACAATCTCGCCCGTCAGGCGCGCGACCTGCGCACCGCGCTCACCGCCGCCGACATGGCGGAAGGTCGAGCGCGTGTTCAAGACGGTGTCGAAAGAGGGCGCACTCGGCGAGCTTGCGAGCCTCAAATTCAACTAGTGTCGTGAATCGGAAGTTCATCCCATTTTGTCATCCGCCGCGAATGCGGCGGACCCAGGTGAAATCCTGCACAAACGGTGCAGACGTCACCTGGGTGGCCCGCTTTCGCGGGCCATGACAACCTTTTTTTGAATCGAACGAACTTCCGGTTCAGGGACACTAGAAATTTAGCGCATATGCCCGCCCGCGTGGTAAGCTGACGCCATGACGACGCCGCCTGCCAAGCCCGAAGCGCATATAGACGATCTCCCGCCCCATGACTGTGGAAGAGGAAGCCGAGATCGACGCTTGGACGGCCCGCAACAAAGACGCGCTCGATGCGAGCATCCGTAAATCGCGCGAGGACTACGCGCGGGGCCGCTTCCATACGCAGGAACAGGTTGACGCCGAATTGGCGGCCCGCCGCCTCCGCCGCTTACAAAAGAAAACGTGACCGGAACGAGCGGCGAATCGTCTATTCGCCACACGCGCTCGACGGCCTCGAAGAACTGGAAATCTACATCGCGGAGTGTGATAGCCAGCGGCGTGCCGAGGCGGTGCTTGCGCGCATCGAAGCGGGCATTCGCACCCTTTCGCGGATGCCGCGCATGGGCAGAGCCGTGCGCGGCATCGAACCCGGAATGCGGGTCTTCGCGGTGCGGCCTTGGCTGATCTACTACAGCCCCCTGCCCGATGGCGTTTCACGTTCACCGCGTCATCGACGGTCGCCGCGATCTTTCCGGCCCGCTCCCTGGCGCATGACGCGGCGGCGCGGGACGCGCTACATTCGGCATCCGATGATCGATCCGTTTGGCCCGCACCATCTCCTATCTACGCATCTCGGTCACCGACCGCTGCGATTTCCGCTGCGTCTATTGCATGGCGGAGCACACGACCTTCCTGCCCAGGGCCGAGGTGCTGTCGCTGGCGGAGATCGAGCGCCTCGCCATGGCCTTCGTCCGCAAGGGCACAAAGCGCCTGCGCATCACCGGCGGCGAGCCGCTGGTCCGCCGCAACGTGATGCAGCTGTTCGACCGCCTCGGCGCGCAGATCGGCCGCTCGAACCTCCAGGAAATCACGCTGACCACCAATGGCAGCCAGCTCGCCCGCTTCGCGCGCGGCCTCAGATCGGCCGGCGTCGAACGCGTCAACGTCTCGCTCGACACGCTGGACGAGGAGAAATTCAAGGCCATCACCCGCTGGGGCGCGCTGGGCAAGGTGCTGGACGGCATCGACGCCGCCGGCGCGGCGGGCCTGGCGATCAAGATCAACACCGTCGCGCTCAAGGGCGTCAACGAAGACGAGATCGAGGACCTCATGCTGTGGGGCGCACAGCCGCGGCTTCGATCTCACCCTGATCGAGACCATGCCGATGGGCACGATCGACGGCGACCGCGTCGGCCAGTACCTGCCGCTGTCGCTCGTCCGCGCCCGCCTCGCCCGCAGCTTCACCTTCGAAGAGTCGGCGCATCGCACCGGCGGCCCCTGCCCGCTATGTCCGCGTCGCCGAGACCGGCGGGCGTCTCGGCTTCATCACGCCGCTGACCCACAATTTCTGCGAAAGCTGCAATCGCGTGCGGCTGACCTGCACCGGCACGCTCTATATGTGCCTGGGCCAGGAGGACTGCGCCGACCTGCGCAAGCCCCTGCGCGCGTCGTCCGACGACGCCGAGCTGGGACCGCGCCATCGACGCGGCCATCGCCCGCAAGCCCAAGGGGCACGACTTCATCATCGACCGGCGGCACACCGCGCCTTCGGTGAAGCGCACCATGTCGCTGACGGGCGGCTGAGCCATGTCCAAGCACCTCCATTCGTCGCCGCCGCCGCACCCGATGCGCAAGCCCGCGCTCAACGTCATGCGCCAGCGCTACGAGGACGCCGGCGCCGACAAGGCCGATGTCGTCGTCGCCCTGGGCGGCGACGGCTTCATGCTGCAGACGCTGCACAATTTTCTCAGCCGCAAGAAGCCGATCTACGGCATGAACCAGGGCTCGGTCGGCTTCCTGATGAACGAATTCCGCGAGGACGGGCTGCAGGAACGGCTTCGCCGCCGCCGAGTCCGCCGTGATCCATCCCCTGCGGATGAGCGCGGAGGGGCCCAATGGCGCGACGCGAGCGCTGGCCTTCAACGAGGTCTCGCTGCTGCGCCAGACCCGCCAGACGGCGAAGATCCGCATCGTGGTCGACGAGAAGGTGCGCACCAACGAGCTGATCTGCGACGGCGTGCTGGTCGCCACGCCGGCCGGCAGCACCGCCTACAACCTCTCGGCCCACGGCCCGATCCTGCCGATCGATGCCGACCTTCTGGCGCTGACGCCGATCAGCGCCTTCCGCCCAAGGCGCTGGCGCGGCGCGCTGCTGTCGCACAAGGCGCGCGTCCGCTTCGAGGTGCTGGAATGCGCCAAGCGCCCGGTCAGCGCCGTCGCCGACAACCTCGAAGTGCGCGACGTGACCGCGGTGGACATCGCCGAGGACCGCTCGATCAGCATGACCATGCTGTTCGACGCCGGCCACAGCCTTGATGAACGAATCCTTGCCGAGCAGTCGTCGATTAACCTGCCGCGTTTCACAGGCCGTTAAGGCCCGTCCGTTAATGCTACCGATGGGCGGAGCGCGCCCGCCTGGGCAGTTGGAAAATGAGCGGGTATAGATTCGATCGGCTGAAGATCCCTGGTCGTCGACGACAACCAGCATATGCGCAAGCTCGTCGTCACGATCCTGCAGGCGTTCGGCGTCGTCCAGATCTTCGAGGCCGCCGACGGCAACCGCGCCTGGGCGATGATGCGCGAGACCAATCCGGACGTCGTCCTGCTCGACTGGATGATGGAAGGCATGAACGGCCTCGACGTCGTCAAGCTGGTGCGCACCTCGCCGCAGACCCCCAACCCCTTCGTGCCGATCATCATGCTGACCGGCTACACCCAGGCCGAGCGCGTGCGCCAGGCGCGCGACGCCGGCGCCAACGAATTCCTCGCCAAGCCGGTGTCGGTGGAAGGCGGTGATGTCGCGGCTGGTCTCGGTGATCGAGCACCCGCGCCCCTATGTGCGCACCAAGGCCTATTTCGGTCCCTGCCGGCGGCGCCGCGGCAAGGAAGAATATCGCGGACCCGAGCGGCGCTCGATGGCGTCCGACACTCTGAGCATGGGGGCGGCCGCGAACTAGCGGCCGGAGAATCATGGCAAAGCAGCTTCCCATCGAGATCTTCATGCCGCCGAACATCCTGAAGGCGAAGGTCGGCAGCGCCATCGGCGGCATCGACATGGCGGCGATGAAGCGCGCCGAGGCCGCGATGGAGACGCTCAGGAGCGAATTCGTCGACTGGCTGTCCGACGACATCGCCAGGCTGGGCGTCCGGCGCAACGAATTCGCGGCCGATCCCGCCGGCCCGGCACGCGACGAACTCTTCCGCGTCGCGCACGACCTGAAAGGCCAGGCCGATACCTACGGCTATCCGATGATCGCCCGCGTGGCGGGGTCGCTGTCGAAGCTGATCGACGAGACCGCCAGCACCCGGAAGGTTCCGCTCGCGCTGGTGGACGCCCATGTCGCCGCGATCCGGATCGCCTTCCGCGACAAGATCAGCGACGCCAGCGACGCCGTCGCCGCCGCCCTCGCCAAGGAACTCGAAGCCCGGGTGTCGGAGGAACTGGCCGCTTAAAGCGCGGTGCGCATGTCCTCGGAGGTCTGCGCATAGCCCGCGTCGTCGCGGATGCGCAGGACCTGCCCGTCGGGGCCGTTCTCGACCCATGGCGTCACCGGCCGCACCGTGTCCGCCCGCGCCGCCGCGATCGCGGCCGCCACCGTCTTCGAGACGTCGAGTTTCGCCAGGTTCAGCCTGGTGGGAAAGATCACGTGCCATTTCCGGGCGTCGGCGATCGCATCGCAGGGCCGGATCCAGATCGAGTCCACCGACTCGCGCCCGTCATGGCTGCCCGCATGGCCGAACGGCGACGCGGCAAGGAAGAAATGGGTGTCGAAGCGCCTGGGCATGTTGTCCGGCGTGATCCAGTGCGCGAAGGGCACGAGCTGGTCCAGCGCCAGCCGCAGCTTCTCCTTCTCCAGCACCTGCGCCAGCACCGCCGCGCGCTTCTCCAGCAGCGGGCGATAGGGCTGCAGCTCGCTCAGCCGCGCCGCCGACACCATCTCGCCGGTACGCGCGTCGCGCGCCAGCAGGATGCCCGATTCCTCGAACGCCTCGCGGATCGCGGCGGCGCCCAGCGCGCGCATCGGCGCCGTCCAGTCTTTCGCACCGTCGCAATGCGCCGCCAGCGCCGCGTCGCTGTCGCCCGTCTCCAGCTTGCCGCCGGGGAACACCAGGGCGCCCGCCACGAAGTCGATCTGGTGATGCCGCTTGACCATGAACACTTCGAGCCCGCCGGCCCCGTCGCGCAGCAGCAGCACGGTGGCGGCAGGCACCGGCACGGCAGCCGGCTTGGCGGTCTCGGGGCATGTTTCCTCGCTTCGTTGGCGACAAGTCTAGCGAGCGGCCGCCGCCGCCGCCAACCCGCAGGCGGAACTCAGTGCGTGGTCGGCGCGTCGACCGATTGCAGCATGTCCATGATCGCGGGCGACAGCAGCACCGACGACGACGACGCGCCATCGCGCGATGACGCATCGCTCGCAAAGAACCCGCGCGTCGGGCGCCACGATGCGACGCTCAGCAGCAGCGCGGCGCTGTCCGCATGCGCCGCATCCGCGACATAGGCCGGCGCCGGCGGCGCGGCGGCGGGCTTGGGCGGCGCCGCGCTCAGCGCGCCCGTCGCATTCGGCGCCCTGAGCGCCCAGTCATAGACTTCGCGGACCGTCTTGGCGGTGCCGTCGGCATGATAGAACACCGGCCGGTTGGCGCTCGCCGCCGCGGGGAAGGCGTCCGCCGCCTTGGCGTCGGGCTGGCTCTGCGCCATGCGGATCATGCGGCAGGCCGGCTGCTCGCCCAGGAAATGCGCCATATAGAGTTCGCCGCCGCAGACATCGCGGCCCAGCGCGCCCTTCAGGATCGCGCGCGAGGCCTGGGCGTACTCGCCCTCCATCAGCGACGCCACGGTCGGATCGTTGCGCAGGGCAAGAATTGCCGAGCGGTCGGCGGAATTTGACGTGTGGTAGCGGCCGTCCGCGCCGCGCGTGATCGCATCCGCGAAAGAGCCCAGTCCGTGCTTGGCGCCATAGGCCTTGACCACGCCCAGCCAGGACTGGTCGATGAACTGGAACAGGCCCGACGCCGACGACGTGCCCGCTTTCGCGGCCGTTTTCAGGCCGGATTCGTGCATCGCCACGCCCAGCATGTAGTGGAAATCGGCGCCCGTCGCCTGCGCCGCCTGCTGGATGGCGCCGACGACGGCGGAACGGTCAGTGATGGCGTTTGCGGCTTCTGCCTGCATGGCACGGGTTCTCCTGCCCGGTATAGAAGCAACGCCCGTGCCAGCGCGGTTAACGCGCGTTTACGGCTTGCGCGATCGCGGCGTCGCGCGACCGGCGGCAAGACGCGGGTGCAAATCGAACATGAATCGACCATAACCCCGTCCGACCGGCGGCGGGGACGGCGTTTGCGCATCGGCATCATCGGCTGCGGCATTGCGGGCATGGCGGCTGCCATCGCGCTGCGGCGCGGCGGCCACGACGTGACCATTGTCGAGCGTTTCGCCGCCGCGCGTCCGGTGGGCGCCGGACTTCTTCTCCAGCCCAGCGGCCTGCAGGTGCTCGAACGCCTCGGCGCGCGCGAAGATGCCGAACGCTGGGGCGCGCCCATCCGCGCGATGGACGGGCGCAATGCGCGCGGCCGCCGCGTGGTCGACCTGGACTATGGCAGGCTCCACGGCCTCGGCATCCACCGCGCCGCGCTGTTCGCCGTGCTGCACGACCGCATGCAGCAGAGTGGCGCAACGCTGCGCCTCGGTTTCGACGTCGCCGCCATCGACGGCACGACGCTCGTCTCCAAAAGCGCCGGCCGCGAGGGCCCGTTCGATCTCATCCTGGACTGCGCCGGCGCGCACGATGCCGTGCGCGAGCGGATCGGCCCGCGCGGGACCGCCGCGCTCTATCCCTGGGGCTGCCTGTGGTGCGCCCTGCCCGACCGCGAAGGTCTCTGGACCGGCTGTCTGCGCCAGAGCTATGACGGCGCTCATACCATGATGGGCGTCCTGCCCATCGGCCGCGCGCCGGGCGCCGACGGCCCGCACGTCGCCTGGTTCTGGAGCCTGCCGCTGGCCGAGGCGGACGCCCAGCGGGCGGCCGGGCTCGACGTGCTGAAAGCCAAGGCCCTCGCGGTCTGGCCGCAACTCGCCACGCTCCTCGACGCGCTGACGGATTTCGACCAGCTCGCGCTCGCCACCTATCGCGACGTGCGGATGAAGCCCTGGCGCCGGGACCGCGTGCTGGTGATGGGCGATGCCGCGCACGGCACCAGCCCGCTGCTCGGCCAGGGCGCCAATCTCGCGCTGATCGACGCCGTCACCCTCGCCTACGCGCTGCGCCGCGCCGACAACCTCGGCGCGGCGCTGACGCTCTATGAGAAGCTGCGCCGGCCGCACGTCGCCTACTACCAGCTCGCCTCGCGCCTCGCGACGCCCGCATTCCAGTCCTATTCGAAGGTCCTGCCCTGGCTGCGCGACACCTTCCTGGTCGCCGCGCGCCACATGCCCATCGGCGGCTACATCACCCGCACCACCTTGCAGGGCATCCGCAAATGGCCGCTCGGCCTGTGGCGGCTGCCGGATTAATGTCCCGAACCGGAAGTTCGTCGATTCAAAAAATTGTCATGGCCCGCGACTGCGGGCCACCCAGGTGATCGTGAAACGTCGCTATCGCAGTAAGGCGGTTGTCGCGAACTTGTTTGGTCTGCGCAGAACCCATCTGGGTGGCCCGCAGTCGCGGGCCATGACTTCGGCGTTGTTCAAAATCCCACCAGCCCCTGGCGCCACGCCAGGAAGCCGACATAGCAGAGATAAAACGCCACCAGCAGCGCGCCCTTGGCCCGCGACAGGCGCCAGCGCGCCGACAGCAGCGGCAGCAACAGCGCCGCCGCGCCCAGCACCACGAACGCGTCCGCCGCCGCAAAAGACGGCGACACCGTCAGCGGTCGCACCAGCGCGGCGACGCCCAGCACGCCGAACAGGTTGAACACACTCGCGGTGATCAGTTGACCGATGGCGATCTGGGTGTGCCCGCGCAAGGTCGCCGCCAGCGTAATCGCCAGCACCGGCAGCGCCGCCGCCAGCGCCGCGACGGTCAGCGCCACGGCCGCCAGCGATACGTTCCACACCGCCGCCTGCGCCAGCGCGGCGCCGGTCAGGAAATGCGCCCCAAGCACCAGGCACACCGCGCCGACCGCCAGCGCGAACAGTCCGCCGCCGAAGGCAGGGCGCTGGCCGGCCGAGCGCTTCTGCATCTCGGCGCAGGCCACCGAGTGCTCCGCCGGCCGCCGCCAATCGGAGACGACCGCGACGGCGGCATAGACCGCGAACCCGGCGAGCAGCACGACGCCCGCGCCAGGTCCGATCGCGCCGTGCCGCGCCAGCAACACCAGTGCCATGCTCGCCAGCAGCACCGCGCCGCCGTCGCGCAGCACCACCTTGGGCGCGCTCGGCATCGGCGCGATCAACGCGCCCAGGCCGAGCACCAGCAGAAGATTGATCAGCGTCGCGCCGATCACCACGCCGACCGCCAGGTCGGAGAGGCCTGACGCGGCACCCTGGACCGCCACCGCCAGCACCGGCGACGATGTGCCGAGCGATAGCGCGAACAGCCCGATCACCACCGGCGACAGCCCCAGGGCACGCGTCATCGTCACGCCGCCGCGCACGACGCCTTCACCGCCGACGGCCAGCAGCACCAGCCCGGCGACCCAGAATATGCCAATCACGTTTCAAATATCCGGCTGCGCCCGGACCGTTCAGGGGAAGCGCCGCGGATCGAAAGCCGGATTCTCGGCGGCGTGTTCCAGAACGAGACGGGACATGGTCTCCGCCACGGCCGGTGCAAAGAGGATACCGTTGCGGAACTGGCCCGAGGCGACGAACAGGCCTTCGAGCCGCGTCCGTCCCAGCACCGGCAAGCCGTCGGGCGACGCCGGCCGCAGGCCCGCCCAGCGCTCGTCGACCTCCCAGCGCGCCAGCGCCGGCATCAGGCCGATGGCGCGCAAGGACAGCCAGTCCGCCGCCGCGTCGGTGACGCCGGTGTCGAAGCCGGCCTCCGCCATGGTGGCGCCGATCAGCAGGCGGCCGCCCCGCGGGACGAGATAGACCTGATTGCCCCAGACGACGTGTTCGGGCAGCGCCGCGCCGGCCGGCGGCGCGATGCTGATCACCTCGCCCTTCACCGGCCGCACCGCCGGGAGAACGCCATCCGGCAGGCCGCCGAACCTCCCCGACCAGGCGCCCGCCGCGATGACGAACGCATCGGCCTCATAGCGATGGAAGGGCGAATGTACCGCCAGCACCCTTCCGTCCGCCACGTCGAACCGCACCGCCGCTTCGTTGATGTTCAGGACGCCGCCCGCGCCGACAAAAGCGCTCGCCAGCGCTACGCCCAGCGCCCGGCTGTCGACCTGGGCTTCGTCGGGCGCCCACAGCGCGCCCATGATGTCACCCGTCAACATCGGCTCCTTGGCCCGCGCGCCGGCAGCATCCAACCGCTCGACGCCGCTCCAGCCTTCGAAGGCGGCGGCCTCGGCGGGCGTCCGCGCCACCATCAGCGCGCCGCTGCGGCGATAGAAGACCGGCCGCCCCGATGCCGCCTCGACCTCGCGGGCGAAGTCCGGCCACAGTGCTGCGGAATGCTGCGCAAACTCCGCTTCGGGGGTCTGCGCCACGCCCATCTCGCCGGCGACGGCGATCATCCCTGCCGCGGCCCAGGTCGCCGCCCGCGCCGGCTGCGCCCGCTCCAGGACGGTCACCTCGGCACCCGCCTGGCGCATCCGCCAGCCTGTCGCCAGTCCCGCAACGCCGGCGCCGACAATGACGATCTTCACGACGCCGCGACCGCGGCGACGCGGCTCCCTGCAGAGATAAAACAAGCAATGCCAATAACATAGGCGATCATGCTGAACCAGTTTGGGAAGATACAGGCGAGCGCAAAGGCCGCGAACAGCTCTGACTTGCCCACCAAGCTTGCGCCCTGGGCCAGCGCGCCGCCCGCTTGGGCCGGCGCGGTCAGCGCCGCCGCTCGCGCCACCAATCCTACCATCAGAAACATAGCGGCCAGTGCCCTGTCCGGCATGGCGAGCGCGAAGCCGAACGGCACCGCCGCGCTCACGACCAGACTCAGCACCAAGTCGAGGTAGCCGCCGAATGCCGTGACGCCCCGCGTCCGCGCGACCGCGCCGTCCACCACATCCAGCACGCGTCCCAGCACCAGCAGGCCCAGGCCGAGAAGATATTTCTGGTGTCCGATCGCGATGGCCGCCGCGCCGCCGGCTGCGAACGCTGTCACCGTCCACACATCGGCGGAGAGCATGGACAGGCGGCGGCCTACCAGCGCGCTTCGGCGGTCGAACGGACGGTGAAGCAAGGCATCGAGCATGGCAGCGGATCGCTTAGGCGGTGGCGTGGCGGCCGTCAAACGACACCGGACCATGTCCGATATACGGCGTATGTGAATCGAAAATAAGTTATCTTCGCCCCCTTGAACTGCGGGATCGGGATATTATTTCCACTGGACCCCCAAATTGCCGTCCGCAACCGGGTTCAAGAACCCCGTGCGACGCCGTTTTGGACGTTTCGAGACACCCGTTTCGCGACGACCGCCGGACTCCGTCCGAATCGAGGGGCAAATTTTTTCACCGCAAAATCTGAAATGACCGGCACGGCGGCGGCGTGCGCTATAGGGAGTTGAGCGATGAAATTCACACGGGCGATGGCGGGAGCGCTGGCAATCATGGCAGTCGGAATGGTCTCGAACACCGCGTATGGCGAACTCGGACGCGGCGACCGCTATTCGGGCGCGCCCTGGGCGACGCGCTCGCCGGTCTTGGGCCAGCACGGCATGGCGGCGACCGCGGTGCCGGCCGCCAGCCAGGTCGCCATCGACATCCTCAAGAAGGGCGGCAGCGCGGTGGACGCCGCCATCGCCGCCAATGCGACGCTGGGGCTGATGGAGCCGGTTTCGAACGGCCTCGGCGGCGATCTCTTCGCCATCGTCTGGGACCCCAAGACCAGGAAGCTCTATGGCTATAACGGCTCGGGCCGCGCGCCCCAGGGCCGCGACCTCGCCGCCATGACCGCCAAGGTCCGCGCGGTCGATGCCAAGCTCGGCGTGTCCTATGCCGCGCATATCCCCAAATTCGGCTCGCTCTCCATCACCGTCCCCGGCGCGGTCGACGCCTGGGGCGCCCTGCACGACCGCTTCGGCAAGCTGCCGCTGGCCGAGGACCTCGCACCCGCCATCGCCTATGCGCGGGACGGCTTTCCCGTGACGCAGCTCGTCGCGCTCTATTGGAAAGGCAACATGCGCGCCTTCGAGCGCGCCGGCCCGATGATCGAGGAGATCGCCAACGCGCAGCACACCTATCTGATCGACGGCAAGACGCCGGCCGAGGGCGAGATCTTCCGCAATCCCGACCTCGCCCGCACCCTGTCGCTGATCGCCGAGGGCGGCCGCGACGCCTATTACAAAGGCGAGATCGCGCACAGGATCGACGCCTATTTCAAGCGCATCGGCGGCGACCTGCGCTATGCGGATTTCGCCGCGCATCACGGCGAATGGGTCGAGCCGCTGGGCGTGAACTACCGCGGCTACGACGTCTTCGAGCTGCCGCCCAACGGCCAGGGCGCGGCGGTGCTGCAGATGCTCCAGATCCTCAAAGGCTTCGACCTCAAGGCGATGGGCGCCGGCTCCGCCGACGCGATCACCGCAATGCTCGAAGCCAAGCGGCTGACCTACGAAGACCTCGCGAAGTGGTACGCCGACCCGGCCTTCGTCCACGTGCCGTTGAAGGAGTTGCTGTCCGACAAATACGCCGACGCGCGCCGCAAGCTGATCGACCTCGCCAAGGCCAACCCGAATGTCGGCCCCGGCGATCCCAGACTCGGCCAGGGCGACACGACCTATTTCACCACCGCCGACAAGGACGGCATGATGGTGTCCATCATCCAGTCCAACTATCGCGGCATGGGCTCGGGCCTCGTCGCCGATGGCCTCGGCTTCATGTTCCAGGACCGCGGCGAGCTCTACTCGCTCGATCCCGCCGCCGCCAACGTCTACGCCCCCGGCAAGCGCCCGTTCCAGACCATCATCCCGGGCTTCGTGATGAAGGGCGGCCAGCCCTTCCTCGCCTTCGGCCTGATGGGCGGCGACATGCAGCCCCAAGGCCATGTCCAGGTGCTGACCGACATCATCGATTTCGGCATGAACGTCCAGGAAGCGGGCGACGCGGCGCGCTGGTACCACAGCGGCGGCAGCGAAGCGACCGGCGAAGGCCCCACCGGCAATATCGTGGAGATGGAGACCGGCTTCGATCCCGCGGTGAAGGCGGCACTCGCGGCGCGCGGCTACACGATCAAGTCCGGCACCGGCGCCTTCGGCGGCTACCAGGCGATCCTGTGGGACGCCAAGAACCGCGTCTATTGGGGCGGCAGCGAAATGCGCAAGGACGGCATGGCGATCGGCTATTAGGCCATCGTCAATGCGGACGCCCGCGCGCATCGACAACCGTGAAAGCGACGTCCGACGTGGCGCCTCCACCGAATTCGAGCGTGACGGTGGCCGTGCCGCCGACCCGCAGCCGCGGCGACGGGTCCATGCACATCAGGTGATAGCCGCCCGGGGCAAACGACAGGCTCCGGCCGGCCGCGACGGCAAGCGCCGAGGCATCCTCCATCCGCGCCATGCCGCCCTCGGTCGAACTCCTGTGCATCATCAGCATGCCGCAATCGGCAGAATGCGCTCCGGTCAGGGTGATGGCGGCTTTCGTCCGGTTCGACAACGTGAAATAGCCGGCGGCCGGAACGCCGGGAATGAGGCGAAGATACGCGTGCGAAACCGAAACGTTCAGCGCGGCAGCGTTCACGAACAAGGTGCCGGCGGCCAGCGCGGCGGCGATCTCAAACAGTCTGCTGCGCATGTTCGGCCCGCTCCTCGTTCACCCGCATGGTCCAAAGCACGACGATCATCGCCGCGAAGCTGGTCAGCGTGCCGGGCAGCCAGATGATGAGCCCGCCATAGTGCTGATCGTTCAACGCCGTCATCGGCAGGATGCGGCCGCAGATCTCGTACACCGGATAATAATCGGAAGTCGAAAGCGACAGGATCGCGCCCAGCACCATCTGCGGCAGCTCGATGATCAGAATCATCGCCGCACGCATAAGATGCGAATAGCGCGCCGGCGGCTTCGGCCTGGGATCGAGCACCAGCGACCAGAACATCACGCCGTTGATCGCCATGGTCCAGTTCATCAGCCCGTACAGATTCGCATCCAGCATCACCCGCGTATGGATCGCCGGCAGCAGCCAGAAATAAAGCAATCCCACGAAGAGAACCGGCGCCCACCGCCGGATGCTGGAGAAAATCCACCGCGCGGCGCGTCGGCCGGGCATCAAGCAGCGGCAACAGCAATCGCGGCATGCCGGCCCGCAGCACCGGTCCCGCCGCGGCCAGCCCGATGAGAAACGCTCCGGCATGATGCAGCACGAAATGCGCCCAGCGATGCACGAAGAACATGTGTTGCGCCCAATAGTCGATATGGGTCTGCAGCACGACGTAGAAGGACAGGACGCCGAACACGAAACACGTAGCGCGCCATTTCGCCGGCCGCGCCTCCGGCGCCGTACGGGACCATCCGCGCCAGAACCACGCCAGCGTCAGCGCCGTGGCCAGATAGACCGGCCAGGAGAACTCCCAGGGCATCCAGAACGGCAGGTCCGCCGGAAACAGGCGGCAGACGATATCAAGCGAGACACCGCCGAGCAGCAGCGCGCCGTGCAGCAACCAGTCACTCCGTAGGCGGATCGGTATCGATGCGGACATCGTGACTTTATAGTGCGCGGCATCGGCCGGCTTTGCGAGGCGATTGGTCACAGCGCGGACCGGTTCTCCCGTGCTATCCCGCCTGTCCATGAAGCTCATGCGCCTGGCCACCCTCGCCTTCGCATTGCTCGCGGTTGCGTGCGCGCCGCGCAATCCCGGCTGGCATGCGACCGACATTACCGGCGCGATGCCGCCGCTCGGCCTCGCCATGACGCGCGCCAATGACGGCAAGCCGGTCAGCGAAGCCGATTATCGCGGCAAGGTCGTCGTGCTCTATTTTCGGCTATACGCATTGCCCCGACATCTGCCCGACCACGCTGGCCAATCTGGCGGAAGCGTTGAGCAGGCTGAGTGCCCGTGCCGGCGACGTGCGCGTGCTGTTCGTCACGGTCGATCCGGCGCGCGACACCCTTGCGCAGATGAAGGGCTATGTGAATTCCTTCGCACCGCAGGTCGACGGGCTGCGCGGCACCGACAATCAGCTCGTCGCGCTGGCGCGGCGCTACCGCGTCGCCTACAGCGTGACGCCGGGGCCGCCTTACGAGGTGATGCACGCGAATGCCGTGTTTTTCTTCGGCCGCGACAGCCGCGCCCGGCTGGTCGCGACCGGCACCAAGGACATCGACGGCCTTACCGCGGATCTGAAACGCCTCCTAGATATGTAGCGCGATCTTGTCGGCGTCGAGCACGGCCTCGTGCAGCATCTCCGACAGGGTCGGATGGGGGAAGATCGTGTCTTCCAACTCGGCGTCGGTCAGTTCGCCGGGTCTTGGCCACGGTGTAAGAGTTGATCAGCTCGGTCACCTCCGCGCCGACCATGTGGGCGCCGAGCAGCTCGCCGGTCTGCGCATCGAATACCGTCTTGACGAAGCCCTCCGCCTCGCCCAGCGCGATCGCCTTGCCGTTGCCGATGAAGGGAAAACGCCCGACCTTGATCTTGCGGCCGGTGGCCCTGGCCTTCGCCTCGGTCAGTCCGACACTCGCCACCTGCGGCCAGCAATAGGTGCAGCCCGGCACGTTCGCCGTGTTGAGCGGATGCACGCCCTTCACGCCCGCGATGCGCTCGGCCACGATCACGCCCTCATGCATCGCCTTATGCGCGAGCCATGGCGCGCCGACCAGATCGCCGATCGCCCACACGCCGGGCACACCGGTCTCGCCCCATTGGTTGATCACGACATGGGTCCGGTCGACCTTCACGCCGGCCGCTTCGAGCCCGATATTCTCGACATTGCCGACGATGCCGACCGCCAGGATCACCCGTTCGGCGGTGAACGTCTCGGTTTTTCCGTCCCTGGCCTTCAGGGTCGCGGTGACGCTATTGGCGCCCTTCTCGAGCTTCTCGACGGTGGTGCCGACCTTGAGCTTCATGCCCTGCTTGATGAAGGCCTTGGCGGCGAAGGCCGAAACCTCCTCGTCCTCGACCGGCAGGATGCGGTCCAGCACCTCGACCACCGTCACGTCGGCGCCCAGGGTGCGATAGAAGCTCGCGAACTCGATGCCGATGGCGCCCGAACCGACGACCAGAAGCGATTTGGGAAAGCTCGGCGGCACCATTGCCTCGCGATAGGTCCAGATCAGCTTGCCATCGGGCTCCATGCCGGGAAAACGTCCGCGCCCGCGCGCCCGTCGCCAGCACGATATTCCTGCCCGTCACCTCCTGTCGTGCTGGCGGGCCGCGCCATCACGATCGGCGGCAGCGGTGACCGTTCCATCCGGCCAGATCGACTCGAGACCTTCGACAGCCGGAGCGTTTCGGCGGGCGGCTCGGTGTTTTCCCAAGGTGGGCGGCGACCGTCGGCTCCTTCGACATCGTCGTCGATGGCATGCTCTCCACGCGCGGCCTGTGGGTCAACAATTTCGGCGTGGACGATGCCGGTCTCCCAGGCGGAACGCCTGGACCGACGGCGGCTCGATCTCGCTCTACGCCGCGCCGCGGGTCTCGACCAGCGTCGAGACTCTCGGATCGGCGACGCCGGCCGTCTCGACCGATCTTTCCGGCAGCATCTACATCAATGCCGGTTCCTCGGTCGACGTCTCCGGCGGTGGGTATGTCGGCCAGCTCGGCGCGCTCGACCTGTCGGCCCATGGCGGCAACCTCAGCCTGTACAACGAGACCAGCTATTTCCAGATCGAAACGCCGGACGGCAGCGGCAACGCCGGGAGCCTGGACGGATTTCGCGTAGCCGGACTTGTTTTCCCCCCCTGTAGGCGGCGGTGGCCCGCAGGCCTATGTCCCGGTCAATCCGGATCAGATCAATGCTCGGGTCGAGATCGACCCTTCGGCGATCAAGGCGCAGGGCTTTGCCGGCGGCGGCACGTTCACCTTGACGACGCCGCAATTCGCCTTCGGCAGCGACACGGCCGGCAGCGCCACCGAACTGCCCGCTCGATTTCTTCTCGACCGCAGGCTTCGCCAATTATCGCATTACGTCCTACAAGACCGATCTGATCGCCAATCCGTTCAACAACGGCCTGGGCGGCACGGACGCCGTCCTGGCCACCCAAACGTTGACGGTGGGGGCGGGGCAGACGCTCGCGCTGACCCAATCGATGCTGCCGAGCGTGCTGGACCCCGGTCGGCTCAGCGCGGTGCGCGGGCTCGCCACGGGTGGCGATCTGTTTTCCGTGCTGATCCCGGGCGTACCGGACAATGCGTGGGACGCGCGGCCCGTGAGCCTGACGCTGGGCGGCCTTCTCGAGCCTAGACGTGGCGCAGGGCGGCAGCATCACGGGCGCGGCCGGCGCAGCGCTGACGGTGGTCAAAACTTCTCAACGAGGGGGGCCATCCGTCTTGCCGGCGGCACGATCACCCAGCAGGAGTTTTGCCGACCCCTCTATCAGAGCTTCTCGAGCGGCAATGCCATCACGACGGTCACCCCGCTGGGGATCCGCGCGCTGTCCGACATATTCTCCGTCAACGACGACGGTACGATCAGCCAGAACGCAGCAAGCACCTATTCGAGCAGCCTGACGAATGCGCAGCTTGCCGGCGCCGGCGATACGATAAACCAGCATCCGATCTATTTCCTTGGAACGCTCGATGCCGATCAAGGCGTCGTGCTGGCGCCGGGTAGCGTGACCGATCTCTCCGGCACCAGCATCCGCAATCCTTATGCGGTCGATCCCCAGACTGGCGCGCCGATTGCCGCCGGGCGCATCGTCGCCGGCGGAACGCTCGCTACCGATCCGCGCGCAGCGCTGCCGGGGCAGACGTTGTTCCGCGCACAGACGGGATCCACCTACAGCGTGCTGGTCGCCGGCACCGGCGCCAATACGGCCGCGCTGAACGCCTTCGCAAAGCGGCGCGACCTTGTCATCGATCCCGGCGCGACGCTCGATCTCGCTGGCGCCTCGGATGTCTACGACCTTCCAGCGGCGAGCGATTCGGCGTCCATGACGGTCTCGAACCTGATGCCCACGCCGGTCTGGAGTTCGGCCGGCACGTTGTCGGCAGGGGCCGGCGCAACGCTGACCGGCGCCACCATCCTGGCCCAGGGCGGTGCGCCGCAGGCGGAAGGCGGGCACGCTCGTCCTTCTCGATCCCGTGCTGACGCAGCACGATCCGGCAACGCCGACGGGGAATCTCGTTTCCGCCGACATGATCGAGGATTCCGGCTTCGATACGCTGGTCGCGATCGGCAGCGTCAATTCGAACGGCGACGCGACGCTCGCGCTCGGCCGCGGCTTCTTCCTCGCAAGCCGCCTCGACACACAAGACGGCTCCATCATCCTTGCGTCGTCGGGCAACGGCCCGGGCCAGCGACACGCTGCTGCCGACGGTCAAGGCCGGTGGCCGCCTCGAAATCGACGCGCCTTATGTCGGGCTCGTCAGCAATGTGGACGGAATCAGCAATCCTCTGCAGGGCGCCACGGGAAGCGGCAGCGTCGTCTTCAATGCCGATGCGATCGACATCACCGGTGCGGTCCTGTTCGACCAGTCGGTCGCCAGCGCGACGTTCAACGCCGGCGGCGACGTTCGCCTGACCGGCGTGGTGCCGCTGCAGAACACGCTCGGCACCGCGACAACGCCGCCTTCGACGCTGCGCGGCGCGCTTGCCGTGAACGGCGATCTGACGATCAATGCGGCGCAGATCTATCCGACCACCGGATCCGCCTTCGCCATCACCTCGACCAAGGCGGACGGCACCATCACGTTCGGGCGTACCGGTACGGCGCTGCCGGCCGCGCCATATTCCGCCGGAGGCAATCTGGCGGTGGCCGCCCGCGAATATCGTGTGCAGGGCGGCGTGTTGCGCGTTCCCGCTCGGCACGCTGACGCTGGGCTCGACCGACGCCTCGACATTCGCGCCGGCGACCCAAAGCGTCGTACTCGTTGCCGGCGGCGTGACAGCGGTGTCGGCGAACGGGCTCGTCATCCCCTATGGCACCCACGACCGACCAGACCAATGGTATTTCACGCCCACGAGCGCCGATCCGCTGACCGCGCCGCCCGCCAAGCTGCTCAGCCTCAACGGTGCCGACATCGACATCCGGAACGGCGCAACGGTCGATCTCAGCGGCGGCGGCGACATCTATGCCTATGAGTTCGTGCCCGGTACCGGCGGCTCGCGCGATGTGCTCGACCCGCTTCAACCCCGATGTCTTCACGGGCAACAACGGCTATCAATATCCCGATCAGCGGCAGATCTACGCCATCGTGCCAGGCCTCTCCGACAATCCGGTCGCCGCGTACGATCCGATCTATTCCGCCGATTACGGCAACCTCTCCTCCGTCTCGGGTGCCGGCAGCCGCGTCTATCTGAACGGCGGCAACGGCTTGGCGGCCGGCTGGTACACGCTGTTGCCGGCCCAGTATGCGATGCTGCCGGGCGGCATGCGGGTGGTCGAGGAAACGGGCGCCGCGAATCCGATTCCCGGCATGAACCAGAAGCTGACCGACGGCACGCTCGAGGTCTCGGGCTATTACGGCGATGCCTTGTCGGGCGCCCAGTCGTCGAGCCTCCGGCTGTTCACCGTCCAGTCGCAGGCCCTGGTCAAGAAGAATCCGACGTCGCGCTGACCACGGGCAACAGCTACTTTGCGGCGCAGGCGCGCAGAACGCCAGCACGCCGCCGCCGCTCCCCATCGATGCCGGCCGGCTCGTCCTCAATCCCGGCGCAACCCTGGTGGTGGACAGCATCCTCTCGACGGCCGCCGGCAGCGGCGGTCGCGGCGCGCAGATCGACATCGGCGGCAACGATATCGCCATCCTGTCGAGCCTGCCGCAGAACGCTCCGGCAGACGGCGTGCTGCGCATCACGGCGGCGAGCCTGACCAATCTGCACGCCGACAGCCTCCTGATCGGCGGCACGCGCACCGACAACGCCGACGGCACGACGACGCTGAACGTCACGAGCGCAGGACATCCTGCTGCAGAACGACGCGTCGACTCCGCTGTCGGCCGGCGAGGTTCTGCTCGCTGCGACGTCGAACCTGACGATCGCGGACGGGTCGGTGATCGCCGCGACCGGCACGTTGTCGGATCAACGGACCGGTGCCTATCAGATCGGCTCGACCGCCACCGGCGGCGCCGCCGGCACGGGGCGCGCTGCTTCGCGTCGCCAACGGGCCGGAGCGGCTGGTTTCGCGCGTCAACAGCACGAACGCGGCGACGTTGGACGTCGGCGCTGCGACGCTGTCCGGCAATGACGTGATGTTCGATTCCAGCGGCGCCAACGCCTTGTCGCCGAATCTCGTCCTGACGGGAGTCAAATTCGTCGCCGTCGGCGCGCCGCGTATCGGTTTGGCGTCGATCCGGCGACCTATGACGGTCTTGCCATCACCGGCCAATTGCAGGCCTTGCTGAGCCAGAGCGGCGCGCAACTCACATTGCGCTCGCAGTCGAGCATCGATTTCGCGGACGGCACCTATGATTTTCGGCGCGATCCGGTTCGACGCCGGACGTTGACGGGCACCGGCGGCGGCGCGGTGGTCGTAAACGCCGACACGGTAAGCCTCGGCAATGTCGGCGCCGCCGGAACGGCCTGCACGAATTGCGCAGCCGCAAACGGCACGCTGCGATCAATGCCGGAAAGATCCTTTTCACCGGCGGCGCCATCGCCACCAAGGCCGCGCAGATCACCACCAGCGTACCGGCCGTTCTCGCGGCAGACACCACCGTCATGCTGCCTGCCGGCACACAGACAAGCCAGGGCACGCTCGGCGCTCCCACGGCTATCGTGATACCGCTGGAACGCCATTGAGCCTGGTTGGCGGTACCGGCGTTCTTCTGCCGACCGATGCCGATGGCAGTCTGGCAGCGGGCGCGACGATTACGCCCACGAACCTCGTTCTGGCCTTGGCCCTCCGGCGGAAGCTACTTCTTTCCCAATAGCATCAGCATTGCCGGCACCAGTTCTACCGTGGGTGCTGGCATTTATTCCATAAACGCCGCTGTCACGGTTTCCCTTCCCTCCGGTACGGCAACGACCCTGTCCGGCCCTGCACAGCTCGCGCAGTCTGACTTTTTCGGCGGCGGCGTCACGCTGTCGGCGCAGAACGGCATCTTCGCGCAGGGCGCCAATGGATCGTTCGATGCGGGAACGGCGGCGTTGGCCGTACACACGCCCTATATCGGCGACAATGCGGTGGCGCTGGCCAGCGGCGTCGACGCTACGATTCCCGGCTTGGTGCTTGCCAGCGCAGGCGCGGTGACGATCGACAATGCGGGCGTCGCGGCCCAGCCGACCATCACCGGCATTCCCGGCGCGTCCGTTGCGATCCGCGGGCAGTCGATTTCGATCTCCGGCGCCATCATCAACGCCACGGCGGGCACTGTCGACATCACTTCCGCGACCGGCATTACGCTGGCGAACGCGCGACCGTCGAGACACCCGGTTACGTCAAGACGTTCGGCGATTCCGCCGATCCGGTGTCGCAGGATGCGCCGGGGGGAATCCTCACGCTGACCGCGCAGAACGGCGACATCGATCTCGGCGCCGGCACCCTGGTCTCGGTCGGGGGCGGCAAGGGCGCCGCCGGCACGCTGCAGTTGTTCGCCGAAAACGGCACGGTCGATTTCGGCGGCACGATCGACGCCCATGCACCGGACGGCGGCGGCAGCTTCACGCTCGATACCAGGGGCGCCTTCGATCTCGCGTCGCTGGGCGCTGCTGCCAACGCGGAAGGCTTCACCAACGCGCTCGACATCCGCACGCAGACAGGCGACCTGATCCTGGCGCAGGGCCAGCAGCTCGTGGCCGGCAGCGTCAAGCTCACAGCCGATGGCGGGCTGCTGACCGTTGCCGGTACCATCGACACCTCCGGCACCAATGGCGGCGATATCGATCTTTACGGCGCAGACGGCGTCACGCTGACGGGCAGCGCGGTGATCGATGCCCATGCCGATGGCTATGCCGCGACCGATACGCGCCAGGCCGCGGCCGGCAATGTCTGCTCGGTACGATTGGTTCGGGCGCCATCACCCGTCGCCAGCGGCGCGATGATCAACGTGGCGGCGAACGCGGCCTGGCGACCGACTTGTGCCCTATGTCGCGAACAGCGTGGAAATACTATTATTACGTCCAGGGCGATCAGGGCGGCACGGTTACGTTCAGCGCCCCGGTCATCGCGCAATCCGGACCGGACACGGTGAAGGTCAGCGTCATCGGCGCGGGCAGCATCGTGGGCGCCAGCGAATCGACCTTGTCGGTGTCCAGACCTGGGACCTGCGCGCGCTGGGCGCCATTGCCAATTCGGGCGTCACCATCGACGCCTCCGCCAACACGGCAATTCTCGATCCGCGCGGCGATTACCTTTCCAACGCCGCGACGGCGGGTGGAATCGTCTCCTTCATCCAGATTTCGACGCCTCGGGCGATTACGGAAATCTCGGCGGGCTTGCCGTATCTTCCGCGTTCCATGCCAAGCCGGGCGTCGATCTGGCGTTTGACGGCAATATCGAACTCGACCGCAACTGGAACTTCGCCGCCGGCACGGTCAATATGACCGGCGCGATGGCCGCCGGCCTGATGAAAATGGAGACCTTCGCCGGCGCCGGCGGCGCCACGGTGACGGTGCCTTATGTCGTTCCGGGCGACGACGCGGCTCTGTTCGCCAACTACGTCACCATGCTCTACCGCACCGGCGGCAGCGTGCATGGCGAGGCGCCGGTCCTATCGCTGCAGGCAAGCGGCAACCTTGCCATAAACGCCAGCATCAATGACGGCTTCTTCCAGTTCCGCGACCAGACCAGCCCCGATTATCTCGCGGCGACGATCACAAGTTCGACACAAATTCTCGTTTTCACTTTCGGCCACGATTTTTCTGCGTTCACGGGGCCGACGTTTACGACGCTGAGCTCAGCTGCTTTTTCGATCGCGTCCGGGTCGACTCCCACCTCGCTTTTCGTGCCCTACGATGCTGACGGCAATTCCGCATCGCCGGACATGGTCGGCGATCCGTTCGGTTCCGCGGAGCTGTTTCCGCTGCTTCCGGGCAATGTCGCTGCCAATTCCGCCGCCTTGAACCTCGTGGCCGGCGCGGCTCTCTCGCGGCCGGCTTCGACCGCTCTCTGCCGGCAGCGCCGATCCGCTCGCGCTGAACACGTCGTTGAAGGCGACATTGAGCGTCGGCGGGCATTACACCTACAGCTATGGCGGATCGGTAATCCAGACCCGTTACCTCAACGAAGAGTCCTTCAGCGACGGTTCCGCCCCTGCCAATTCCGGAAACTATCTGACGATCTCCTCGCCCTCGAGCGATTGGCTTTCGGCGGTCATTCAGGGCAATACCTCGGTTCCCGGTCCCCCGAGCAGCTATACACCGGGAAACGTCTTTTATGGTACGGCGGGCGGCCAGGCTAAGCTGGTCGCGGCGACGCAGATCACAAGTCCGAGCGATCTGATATATCTGAACCTGCGCATCGATCCGTCGCTGTCGTTCAACGGCGTCAAGCCCAAGGGCACATTGTTCGCGGAGAATCTGCGCGACATCGCCAAGATTTCCGATCCTGCCAATCCGCAATACGACGCTTATCTGCACAATCTCTATGTCAGCAACGCCACCGCACCGACTGCGGCGGGCGACTTCTTCACGGTGGTCAGCAGCAACGCAAGCGTCAATCCGTTCACCGCCAACAACCTCAATCTGGACATCGTCGCGAGCGTCAAGACCGCGGCCTACATCTTCCAGAAGTACATCGATCCGCTGTTCGTCGGCACCACGGGACAGACGACCGCCATGGTGAACGCCCTGGTCCGCACCGGAACCGGAGCCATCAATCTGGCGGCAGCCGGCAACGTGGATCTGACCGGCGGCGCCAAGGCGACGGTGCCGATCTATAGCGCCGGGCTCACGACGAATCCGACACAACCCTCGCAGAACGCCCAGCTCGGCGGCGCCGCCGTCTATACGGCGGGTCACCCGGCGGACACCTCGCCGCGGACGGTGGTCGCTCCCGACACCGGCCTGCTGGTCACTGTCGATCCGTCCGCGTTGCTCCAGACGGGCACGAATTTCTCCTCCAAACCGGCCTATGACTACGGAAATCTGATGAGCGGCGAGACGGCCTCGACCGGCACGGTCGGCGTCCTGGTCTCGGACGACGTCTATGCCGAGGGCGGCGGCGACGTGTCGGTGACCGCCGGCGGCGACGTCCTGGGCCGTCGCGATGCCGGCGTCGGCGCGGCGCTCGCCGATCATCTCTCCTCGGCCGCTTGGGCGGGAGGGTCCGACGAGCCATGGCGGACCGGTGCGGTCGGCGGCAACACCTGGGCCCGGATCGATCCGCAGCTCTATCGCAGCGGCGTGGGCGCGCTCGGCGGCGGCGACATCGCCATCCGGGCGGGCGGCGACGTTTCCGACCTCACCGTCACGGCGACGGATTCGCTGACGACGGCGAATGTGACGGGTGGTGGCAACGCGACCAAGGCCCTCATGACGTTCGGCCGCGGCGACGTCAATATCGTAGCAGGCCGCGACATATTGGGCGGCTTGGTCGATGTCGCGTCCGGCGCCGGTTTCATCGCCGCGAATGGCGGCATTCTCAGTGCCGGCATAAATCCGATCCCGACCGCGCTGGGACTCAACAATCTGCTGCGTCTGCACCTGTCGGACGCAACGATCGACATCGCTTCGGGTGGTGCCATCGCCATACAGGGCGTCTCGGCGCTCGGACCGATGCAAGCGGCGACCACCTCCGTGAACTCCGCCGCCGCCCTGTCCAATCTGAACGCGGCGGCCTTCTATTCGCAGAACGCGGCGCTCTCCATCGTCGCCGACGGAACGGTCACCGTTCCCAATAAGGACGACAGTCTGCTGACATTGAACGCCTCGCTTCTGACGCCAGTGACCGGAAACGCGCGGCAAGCGGTCTATCCCGGCACGTTCGAAGCCGCATCGCTCACCGGGGATGTGGCCGTGAACAGTCCGCCGCCGGTTTCGACCAGCGGCGCCGCTGTGCTGCTCATGCCGAGTCCCACGGGCGAGTTGCAGCTTCTTGCCGCCGGTAGCATCGCTCCCGCAAGCATCGCCATGCTCGACGCCGATCCGGGTGTCCTGCCCGGTCTGTTCACGGCCTATAACAGCACGGGCATCTCGATCCTGCCGCAAGGCGGCGTGGCGCTGGCCTTCCCTGCGGTCCTGCCGACCACGTCGAGTCAGTCGCGTGCGCAACTGCACGCCGCATCGGCAACGCATCAGAACGACACCATGCCGGTCCGCATCTATGCCGGGACGGATATCGGCACGGCGACGGCAGGGCTGACGCTCTCCGTCCCCAAACAGGCGCGCATCGAAGCGGGACGCGACATCATCAATATGATGTTCTTCGGACAGAACCTGTCCGCCTCCGACGTTACGCGCATCGTCGCCGGCCGCGACATCACCGCGACGTCGGTGCTGGCCCGCGTGATGGTCGGAAAGGTGATCACCACACTTCCGGTCGTGCAAGGCAACACCTTCGTGATCGGCGGGCCCGGAAACTTCATGCTGGAGGCGGGGCGCAATCTCGGTCCGTTCCTGAATTCGGCGACGCTCGGGACGACGGTTCAGACCACCTATGGCGGCGGCATCCTCTCGGTCGGCAACGAGTGGAATCCGTGGCTGCCGGCACAGGGCGCCGACGTGTCCGTGATGTTCGGCGTCGCCAACGGCATGAACTATGACGGCTTGCGCGACTACTACCTCGATCCTGCGAACCTTGCGAACCTTCCCGATTATCTCTTCGAGCAGGTGAACAACCAGAATACCGTGAGCGGGATTACCGTCGGCGGCACGACGGCCGATCGCAGCAAGCCGATCTATGGGCCGCTGCTCGTCGATTGGATGCAGCACAATGCGGCCACGGCGCTCCAGACGGCCTACGGCACGACGGCCGTCAGCTACGCGCAGGCTTATACGGTCTTCGCCAAGCTGCCCGAACTGACGCAGCGGGTGTTCCTCAATCAGGTCTATTTCAACGAGCTGGAGCAGACCTCGATTCCGAGCGGGCCGTCTTATCTGCAATATGCCCGTGGCTATCAGGCGGTGAACACGCTGTTCCCGGCGGCCTATGGCTATACCGCGAACAATCTGGGTGGCGGCAACAACGGTGCGAATGCGCCGGTCGTCACCGGGAATCTGGATCTGCGGCTGGCGACGATCGAGACCACGCGCGGCGGGAACATCGCGATCATGGGCCCCGGCGGGCGGGTGATCGCCGGCTCGACCGTCAGCACCAGCGCCCAAGCCGCACGCCGCGGATACGAAGGCGCTATCCTTTATAGTGGCGTATTGGCGAGCCCGGACGTCGCCACGAACGCCACGATGACGATCACCGCCATTCCCGCGGGCTTCGAAGGCGTGCTCACGCTGCGCGGCGGCTCCATTTCGGCCTTCACCGACGGCGATTTCCTCCTCAACCAGAGCCGCGTGTTCACCGAACAGGGCGGCGACATCGTCATGTGGTCGTCGAACGCCGATATCAACGCCGGCCAAGGCCCCAAGACTTCGGCGAACTTCCCGCCCGTCCTGGTTCTCGTGGACCAGAACGCGTTCGTCCAAGTGGATCAGGCCGGCGCGACGACGGGCGCCGGCATCGCAGCCTTGCGCGCGTCTCCGGATTCGCCGGCGTCCGACGTCTTCCTGATCGCGCCGCGTGGAACTGTGGATTTCGGCGATGCCGGCGTGCGGGTGTCGGGCGACATCTTCGTCGCCGCGGCCCACATCGCCAATGCCGACAATCTGGAGGTCGGAGGCACCGCCTTCGGCGTTCCGACCGCGGTCGCGGTCGATACGGCCGGACTCGTGGCGGCTTCGAACACCGCGGCAGCGGCCGCGCAGGCAGCGACGGCGCCTCCACCGCTCGCGGCGCACCCGACCGATCTGCCGTCGATCATCACCGTCGAAGTGGTGGGCTACGGCGGCGGTTCGGATGCGGATCCTGACAAGGAGAAGCGGCGGCGCGGAAAATGACCAGGCAGAACTGCAATCCCTTGAATCCGAGTTCCGGCAGTCCGCCAGGGGCAAGGAGAGGCGCTACCTATATGCCGAGCTCTCCGACCGTAGAAACGGACAGTAAGGAAGAAGCACAGCGGCTGTTCTCGACCCATCTCGGTGCCTGCGAAATCCGGACCCGTCCGGATGCCGTCTTCGGCATGGAGTTCAGCCATGTGGACTTTGAACGCACCAGTCTGTTCCGCTGGCATACCACGTCCGACGTCGAGGTCGTTTCCAGCTTCGATCGCCATGTCATCTGCGTCTGCATCGAGGGGCCGCATCGCATTCGAGCAGAGCGGCGAGGCTCTCCTGGTCGAGGGGATGCGGGCCGCCATCGTGCCGCCATGGGAACGGCGCCTGATGCGGTGGTCGGCGGGCACCACGCTGATCGGCGTAACGATCTCGGAAAGCACCTTCCGGCGGGAGACGCTCTCCATGCTGCAAGGCGCCTTCACGCTGCGCCTCGGCGCCGCACGTTCCTTCGACGTCTCGGTCAATCCGGGGAAGACGTTCCTCGATATACTCGAGATGCTGCAGGCCGACCTGGCGGGCGTGCAGAGCTCGCGCAACAACAAGTCGATCCGGCTGCTGTTCGACCGGCTGATCGTCTACAGCCTGCTGCGCGTCGTCGAGGACGACGTCAAGCAGCCGGCTCGCGAAACCAATCGCTCGCTCGCGCCGCGGCACATCAAGCGGGCCGAGGAGTACATCAAGGTCCATCTGGCGGATCATCTCGACAACGCGCTGCTTGCCAGCGTCGCCGAGGTGAGTCCGCGGTCCCTGTATCGCGGCTTCGTCCATTTCCGCGGCGTGACCCCGGCGCGCTACATCCAGGATCTTCGCCTGGATGAGGCGCACAAGCTGCTGACCGACAGGGGCGCGACCAGCGACATCAAGGTGATCGCCTCGCGCGCGGGATTCCGCAGCTATGCCTCCTTCTGGCGCTCCTATGTGCGCAAATACGGCACGACGCCCTCCAAAGCCCGTCCGCCGCGCCGGTCCGCGGACGTCGAGGGCGCACCGACGCCAGAAGGTGATTCGTGATGCTCCGTCGCGCGGATGATCCGGCCCGGAGCGGCGCCGAGGCTGTCCGCATGGCGCTGGCCCGATCCGCCTATGAGCGGGGCAGCGTCCGGTTTCGGCCGGTTCCGCTCTCTGGGTTCGACCATGTCGTGGCGTCGCGCCAGGGGCTGTTCGCGGTTTGCGAGACGGGGCATGCGCTGATCGCGCACGGCCAGTTCTTCGGTCTGACCGTCGGGAACGGCGCGATCTACGCATTCGAGGCGTGCGACGCCGTTTGGTCGCCGACGTTCCGCGGCCGTCTGGTAAGATTGGACATCGGCGCGGGTAGGATCGCGCGAGCCGAGGTGGTCGCGGACACCCTGGACAACGGCTGCCATCAGATCGATTTCATCGACGACTGCCTTTGCGTCGTGGACACCTACAATCAGAGAATCGTGCGGTTTTCGCCCGACTTCGCAGAGCGGCAGACGTTGCGCCCTCTGCCCGCGGCCAAGCTGAACGACTGGCCCGGGGGTTACGCCCATGTCAACTCGCTGTTGCAAGTCGGAGATAACATCCTCCTCGTGCTCCACAACGGCGCCGAACACACCGGTCGGCCGAGCGCGATCGCCGTTCTGGATCGGGCGTGGCGCCTGTCGGACATCTGGATCCTTCCGGGCAGCGGCTGCCACAACGTCGTCGTGCTGGAGGACGGCAGCCTGTTGTGCTGTGGTTCGCAGAACGGCGAGCTGATCACGCGCGAGCGTGCCGTCGGATATGTCGGCCCTATGATGACGCGGGGATTGTCCGTCGATGCACACGGGATCGTGGTCGGCGCTTCGCACTTCGCCGCACGCGAGGAACGTTTTTTTACGACGGGAAGCGTCTTCTTTCTCGATCGCCAATTCCGCCTGCGCGCGCGCCTCGAGCTTCCCGGCGCGCCGACGGAGGTGCGCCGGCTGGACGGCAACGACTATTCCTTGTCCGCGTTGGCGCGAAAAGACACGCGCTTTTTCGGGCGCCGCGAACGGGAAGATACGCGATGCCTCGGCTAGCCCGCGTCCCTTCCGCCGTCGCGCTGCGGGCGACCAGGATCGCCCCGGCCGATGGATTCGATATCGCCTTGCCGACACCCGGGGCCCTCACGGTCCAGGAGGAGCTTTCCTTTCTGTGTTCGGCCGGTTCCCGCGCCGCCGCGCGGCGGAGGCACGGCGCCCGGCTCGCCGAGCTGTTCTTTCAGATGGACCGCTTCGACGATGCGATAGACGCGTTGCGGACGGCGGACCTGCCGCGATCGTATGATCGCTTGATGCTTTTGGGCGCCGCGCATCTCGCACGCAAGACGCCGGACGACAATGCCGCGGCCCATGTCGCTTTCACGTCCGCTTGCGAGATGGCGGGCACGCCCGGGCAATTGGCGCAGGCGCTTGCGGAGGTGGGCAAGGTGTTGCTGCGTCTCAACAAGACGCGGGATGCCCGGACGATCCTGCTGCAAGCCATGAGCGCCGATCCTGCGAACGCCGACGCGTTCCGGCGCCTGGCATTGCTGGATCTGAAAACCGGCAGAGCCCAGGATGCGTTCGAGTGGTCCGAAATGCTGATCGCGCGGGATATCGTGCATACGCATCTGCTGGTCATGCGTGCGCTGGCGCTGACGGCATTGGACCGTATCGACGAGGCGCGCGCGGCATTCGGTCTGGCGCGGTTCGGCCATGAGGGCGAACTGCCCGCGCCGGATGGCTGGTCCAGCATCGCTACCTTCAATTGCGAGCTTGCGGCCGAAATCCGCAACCACCCCGCTCTTCGATACGGGCGCACCGACACCGCCGCGGTGGCGAGCTGGCGTGTCGACACGCCCCTGCTCAGGCGCTCGGTGCTTTTCCCGCAGCTCCTTTCCGTGCTCAAGCGCGAGATCGTCGCCCACGTCACATCCTTGGCCGCCGGCCGCGACGCCTTCAGCGGATTGCGTCCGCATCGGGCGATGCTGAATGCGTGGTCCGTGCTGACGCTGGACGACGGATACGAGGATTGGCATATCCATCCGAGCGGCTGGTTCAGCGGCGTCTACTATGTTGAGGTTCCCGCAGCGGTTCGCGCCGGCACCGAACGTCACGGATGCCTCGCGTTCGGCGCTCCTCCCGATATTGTCGGCAGCCGACAAGCGGAACGGTTGGGGACGCATCTCTTTCGACCGCAGCCGGGCCGATTCATGCTGTTCCCCTCGCACAACTATCACCGCACATATGCGCACGGCGGCAGCGAGTGCCGGATTTGTGTCGCATTCGACGTCGTTCCGGACAATGATCGACCAACGGCAGATCGTCATGGCGATGGCCTTGCTCTATAGGGCTTACGGCCTTCTCGTCCGTTCGGAGGTTCCCGTCCCGGGAGCCTGTCCGATCGCGGCGGCGGACGGCGATGCGGCCGATATCGAGGTCGCCTTCGGTCCGGCACGCCTGACCGCACCGGCGCTGGAGAGCGGTCCCTACCGATACGACGGAAACTCGGTGCTGTTCGGATTGCCGGATGTGGGCCGATATCTTTGCCGGGAAGGCCGACATATCGTCATCGAACCGGCGGCGTCCGCCACGGCGACCGACATCGGCGATTTCCTGATCGCCACCGCCATACCCATCATCCTGTGGATGCGACCGGGAGAAATCGTGTTGCATGCCGCCGGTGTCGTCCTCGACGGTCGCGAAGGCGCCATCGCGATTTGCGGTTCTTCGGGCAGCGGCAAGTCCACCATCCTCAAGGCGCTGATCGCGGCGGGCGCACGCGTCGTCGGCGACGACACGCTTCGCGTGACGTTCTCGCCGCATGCCATAAGCGTAAGCGGCTTGCCGATGCGGTATTGCTGGAACGACCGCGCCGGCGACGCGCGCGTCGGCCATGACGTCGCGCCGGAGCGGGCGCTTTCTTCGGCACCGCTGGCGGCACTGTTCGTCCTGGAATCGTCCAGGCAGGCCGGCAGCCCGCGATTCCGCAGGCTGACCGGCGTGCCGGCATTTCGTGCGCTCCTTGCGCAACGACACCGCCCGAAGGTGCCGCGCCTGATGGCGAAGGAGGCCGAGCTCGTTTCCGCCTTCGCCCGATTGGCGAAGCTACCGTCGTATTTGTGGTGCAGAGAAGAGGGCCGGCCGGCGCTTTCGAGAGCCGAGTTCGCCATCCTGACCGGCGACCGATCGCATGCAGAGAAAACCGAAGAGGAGTTTAGCGCATGAACACGACCGCGAAATGGCGATATTCCGGCAGCTTCGTCGGCGCGAAGATCGAGGATTCTTTCGTGATCCTCGACGTGGATTCGGCGTACTACTATGCCTTCAACGTATCGGCCAGCGACATCTGGGACCTGCTCGCGACGCCCCGGACGTGCCGGGATGTCGCCGACCTGCTCGTCCAGAAGTACGAGGTTGCGCCCGAAGAGTGCTTGCGGTCCGTCGAGGGCGTCGTCGCCGAGCTCTCGGCGAAGGGCCTGGTCTCGCCCGCTTGATGGGAACGGACGCTTCTGTGCGCCGGGAAAGAGCGGTCGCGTTCGGCCTCCGATGGGAGAGCGACGCCGCCCTGTGGCTGTTCGAAAGCGCGGACTTCGCCGGCTCGCCCGACGTCGTCGTCGCCCTTGCGGAGCCGCCCTTGCGTGCGCGGGACGAAGTCGCGCATCTCCATTACAGCCGGATCTGTTCCGACGGCCTGCGCTTCTTCGCCGATCGCGAGGCCGTCATCGACCTGTTCGGCGCCGACAGGATCGAAGTGACGCCGCAAGCCGAATGGCGCAATGCGGTGCCGTTGTATCTCTTCAGCACCGTCGCAGCGGTGCTGCTTGCGCGGCGCGGATTGGTCCCGGTACATGGCACGGCGGTGGAGATCGGCGGCCGCGGCCTTCTGATCTGCGGCCGATCGGGCGCCGGGAAATCCACGCTCAGCGCCAATCTGATCGGCCTCGGCGCAAGGTTGATTTCCGATGATCTGAGCGTGCTGCGTTGCCTGCCGGGGCAAGCTCCACGCCTGCTGACCGGCCGGCCGGGAATGCGGCTCCATCCCGGCACCGTGGCGCAGCTGGGTGCGCTTCTGGAGCGCAACACGCGTGCACCGCTTCACAACGGCAAGCACTTGATGCTTCCGCCGCGGGCGGCAGCCTTTGCCGAGCACCCCTTGGCGGGCATCGTCATACTCGATCGGGACGATGCCGTGCTGCCGCCCGCATTGCAGATCGTGCTTCTGCGGCATCAGATTTTTCGTCCGATGCTGATGGAGCTGCTGCCTGGACAGGGCGAGCGCGTCCGCCTCCTGGCGGATGTCGCCCGGGCGGTCGGCGTGACCCGCGTGCGCGACCTGTGCCAATATGACGAAGAGGTCTGCCGCCGGCGCGCACAGGAGACCTTCGACTGGTTTGGGGACATCAAGCGCTGAGAGGCGTGTCCCGACCCTGTTCTACCCAAGGCCCAGTGATCGGCGCAGCACCGTGCTCAGGATCACGACCGACGGATAGGTCGCGACGAACGCCCAGAAATAGGTGTTCAGACCCATGATACAGGCGATGGCGAAATGGAAGAGCGCAAAGAACGCCAGCACTGTCACAAGGCCGGCGAAGGGCAGCATCAATGCCAGAGGGAAAAGAAGCTCCGTCACGATCACCAGCCAGCTGAACGGCAAGGCCAGGCGTGGCACGGCGGCGACTGCGCGGGCGGCCCATGCGGCGCCCTGACTATGGGTCGACATGATGGGAAGCAGCACGCTGCCGTCGCGCCAGCCGCGCGATATCAGCTTGACATAGCCGGACATCACATAGGCGAGTGCGAGCTGGCCGCTGCTCCACAACACGCCGGCGAAGCCGAGCATCCAGTCCTGCCGCAGCACGCCGGCCGCGGCGAGCGCCGCGCCGCAGGCCGCCACCATGCCCATCTTGTCGGCCCCGTCGCTGACGGGCAGGCGCAGCGCCATGAGCAGGGACATCGCGATGGTCGCAGTCAGCGCGAGGAGCGCCGTCTGCGGCCCGGGCGCGACGAGCAGGACAAGTGCCGCCGCCAGCCGCACCGAAAGAATGGCGATCATGCCGGTGGGCGAATACAGCTTTTGCGCCCAGTCGTTCTGGTAAAGCCGCCCCGGTCGCAGCGCCAGCACGTCCCAGGCCAACAGGCCGCCCGGCGCGAACGCCCGCAACTGGGCAAACCATTCCAGTGTGGAAAGCAAAGACCACAGCCCGATCGCCAATCCGCTGTAGCGCAAGCCTGCTGCGAGGGCGGCCAGATCCATTCCCGTCACCAGGGATGCTCGACAGAGATGAACGCCATCTCCAGCGTGCGATCTTCGCGCCCGAAGCTGTGCACGATGGCGAACTGCCGGCGGCTCGCGCCGGGCGTGCGAGGATGCGCCGTCATGCAATGGCGCAGGATCGCCAGATAGCCGATCGAATACCCTTCGACCGGAGAATCCGCCCGCAGGTGCGGCCCGAGGATCAGATCGCAATACCAGTCCCATGTCGCGGCGAGCTGTTTGCCCGGACACCATAAGAAGGCCCATGGCGACCGCACGTCCGGGGAGAGCAGGGCGTGCCAGGCATGCGGGCGCCCGTCCTCCATGCGGTCGCGCACGACGATATGGATGTCGAGCCCGATGGGATCGGGACCATAGAATTTCCATTGCGGAAAAAGCCCGGCATTGTTCAAGATCTGATCCCGCCATTGCCGCAGCCGCGGCTGTGCTGCGATGGTGCGCCCCAGCCCCAGAACCACGCCGGCAACTGCCAATCCGCCGACGACGCTCACACCTGCGACCCCCGCCTGAGGCCCAGGACGGAAGCGCGGAAGGCGATGGCGTCCGCGACGCTCAGGATGCGGCGTTCGCTTCCGTCCTTGGGATCGGGCCAGCGCGGTGCTTCGCCCGCCAAACTATCCAGCAATGCGAGTTCCCGGTCGGAAAGCTTCATCGTATCCTCAGGACAGGAACCGCTCTTGCCAGCGGGCGTCGGGGATTGCGCAGACGGCGGCGGGTCCGAACCAGCGATAGCGGCGGCGCGCGAAGCTGGAATAGAGCGCATCGCGCAGCGGCGCCGGCACCAGCCGCAAGACAGCCGTCAATCGCCAAATCCCGCCCAAGCCCCAAAAAATGCTCAGCACTGCGTCCGACCGCACACGGCTTTCGCCTGCGCCGGCGAGGACCAAAGTACCGGGGTCGAGCGGATCCTGGCCGCCCGCCGACAGGATTCGTGCGCCGCAATTCGACTGCGCAGCCGCGAAGCGATAGCGCGCGCGGCGGTCATGCTTCAGAACAAATGCAACCCAGCCGTTGCAGAAATGGCATGCGCCGTCGAAGACAACAATCATGTCCGCAATATATGGCCTGTCCAATCCCGGTGCCACATGGGCGGCAGAATTCAATCGTCGCACGGCCATGGAAATTCGTGATTGTGCAGCACTTTCTGCACTCTAAAAGGGGCGGCAGATATTAGAATGAAATGCTCAAACTCTTGGCACAAATTCAAATGCAAAAGCTTATGCGAGCCTTTTCGTTGTTGCTGCAGCGCAAGGCTTTTCCTAGATTGCCCACATCACCACTTACCAGAGGATATACCATGAATTCCGCGACTGAAACGAAACAGGACGCCCCGCGCCTGGCGTGGGTCGAGCCCAAGATCGAGCTTTTGGACGTGCATGAAACTGCCGTCGGCAGGCGCAATGGCGGTGACGGCAGCCCGGTTGGTGCGGATCAACAGCGTTCGTGAAGGCGGCTATCGTTGCCGACGGTGTGCGATCCTTGCATTCAGGCAAGGTGGCTGGGTTGCACATCTTGCCATCCACGGGCAATCGCAGTGCGTCATTGTTTGGGTGACGCACTGCTGGTCTTGGTTTTCCCACCGATCGTCTGTTAGTCTTGAGTTTGCGCGCTTGTCTTCAGCACACACGGTAAAGCCAGCTTTTTGCTTTCAAGCGCGCGAACCTTTGGTTCGGGATGCCGGCTGAGCGGATTGCGATCAAACAGTCACCAAGATTTGTCATGGCCCGCGGCTGCGGGCCACCCAGGCGAAGCCCGCTTCTGATTTGAAGAAGAGGCATCGGCTTACTTTTCGATATCGTACAGAATGCAACTGGATGGCCTGCAGTCGCGGGCCATGACACCTATTTGCTGTATCGACTTGAAACCCATCGACTCTAGCGCGCCGGCGAACGCCACCAGACGAAGAATTCCGCCGCGATCGCGGTGACTTGAACCTGGAGCCGTTCCGTGGCGGTCACCGCGTCGCCCTGGGACGTTTCCACGAGCTTTTGTGCCAGCCAATCCAGATCCAGCCATTCGTCCGCCCCGGCCTCGCGAAACAAATCCATCCTCTGTGCGGCTCCGGCGGCGTCGCGCCGCAATCGTTTGCCATAATCCGGCGAGAAGGGCATCGGTCGGGTGCGCAGGCGAATGGAATCGGGCAAACGGTCCTTCAGCATGGCGCGTGCGATGGCGCGGCCGAGCCCGTCGCGGCAGGTGAAGCCCGCCGGCATGATCGCGGCGGTCCGCAGCAGGCGACGGTCGCGATAGGGCAAAAGGTGGCGCAGGCCCGCGAAAGGCGTCGCACTCGCTGCGACGTCGATCATTTCATGGTCCGGCGCGAAGCCGAGCGGATCGGTCCTGCGCAGGAAATCGGGCATGTCCAAAGGCGGGCGCCGGGCGGCGATGTCCCGTGGCAGGCGCGCCAGCGCGCCGCGCGACAGGCGGGCATGAAATCCCGTCGCCGGCCAGCCGCCGCCGGCCAGCCTTTCGCCGGCTTCCGCTTTCGCAAACCAGATCCATTCGCGCAGCCACGCCTTGCGCGAGCTGATTGCCGTGCGCGTGAGCGAGTTTTCGCCCATGACCCCGTCGATCAATGCGTCGGCCCCGCCGGCAAGAGCAGCGCCGTAAAGCGTGTCGTAGAGATAATGCCTGGACGACTGTGTCGGTCCTTCGGTCATTTCGAACATCCGGGGTCGGGGCCGATAAGCGCTGCAGTCCACCGCCGGCGTCACCAAATTGATCGGAAGGCCGACCGTGTCGGCCACCTGCCGCGCGAAGTCGCGCTCGTCGGCGAGGCCGCTGCCCTCCGGCGCCGCCGAGGTGAGGCAGAATACGGACTGGCCCGGCCGCCGCTCCTCCGCTGCCAGCCAGGTCAGCAGCGACGAATCGAGGCCGCCGCTGAGCATCATCGCCACCGTGCCGTGCCGCGCCAGCGTCTGGCGCATGATGCGGCGTGCCGTACGCTCCAGTTCGGCGACGCCGTCCTCGAAATTGCCTTTCCAGAGCGGCTGCGGCATCGCCGGCGGCTGGCGCGTAATTCTTGTTTGCGCCTCTTCGGTGAAGATGCGCATCGTACCGGGTTCGAGGGTCTTCACCTGCCGCGCGACGGTCCGGTCCCCGAGAAAGCTCCGGCGAAGCGGCCAGCGGGCCAGGCGCAGCGAAAAGCCGATCGGATCGATCTCTGTGCCGACCCAGGGCAGGACGCCCAGGAGCCGGATGCTGGGTGCGACGGCGACGCGCCTGCCGTCGGTGGCAAAGCACACCACGTCCCGCAGCGCGCCCGAAACGCCGAGCATGAGTTCTCGCCGTTCGCCGTCCCAGCGCAACAGCGACCATTCGCCCGGCATTCGCACGACCACGGCTTCGGGTCCCCATCTGCGGATGGCCGCCAAGGCAAGCGCCGCCGGCGTTTCGGCGGCCGATCGGCCCAGGCTTGCGGCGAGTTCGGCAGGCTCGTCCAGATGGCCGAGAAACGCCAGGAGGATGCTTCCCGCGCGCGCGACGGTGACCGCCGATCCGCCGAACCCCGAATCCACGACCTCAAGCGCGAGTCCCGGCGCATCCGGATGCGTCGACAGACCGAGCACGGCCAGATCCCGCTCGTCCGGCGGCGCGCCGTCCAGCGACGCGATGGCATATATCCCGCTCTTCATCGCCATTCTCCCGGAAAGCGTCCGCAATGCAGCACGAACCCGCGTGGTCGCGCCGGATCGCTGCCCGTGTATCGGCTGCGACGTCGAAATTGAACTGCGATCGGCGCGGCTTATATCGAAATCTGCCAGGATTGCGGCAGGCGCCGCGATCCGGGCAAAAAAAGACCCCGGCGCGAAGCCGGGGTCGAAGTTGGTGGTGTGATTGTGACTGCCGATTAGTGGATGTTGAGAGCGAGAGGGGCCGTGGCGGTAACGGTGTTGATGAAGGTCTGGCAGACGGCCGTCTTCCACGCCGGCGGCAGTTCCGCCAGATTGTTGACGGAGAGGATGGAACCCGGACCGCTGGCGTTGCAGTAGTAGTAGGTCAGGAAGCCACCCGCGCTGCTGCCGCTCGACGGGGTAACCAGAAGCGCGGCTGCGGTCGAGCCCTGGTCCGAGAACGTCACGATGTTGGTCGTGCCGGTGATCGGATAGCCGCTCGTCGGATTGGCCGTAACCGGAACCCAGTCCGCCGGCGAGGTGCGGTCGCCGGGTGCGGTGTGATTGTAGGTGCCGTCGCTGTTGCTCTGCGGCGGCGAGGCAGTGCCGAACGCCGTGCTCGCCGTCGTGGCGTTCGGCGCCAGGAACGACGTGGCCGAGGTGCCTTCCTGCAGTTCCGCGAAGTCCAGGTTGCCGGTCGGCGTGCCCAAGAGGAAGTCGGGGCCGATATAGCCGATGGCGCCGGCGGTCGCGAGGACCGTCGACTGGACGCCGCCGCTGCCGGACTGCAGCGTGGTGAACGGGTTGGCCGAGCTGCCGCCCGGCTTCACCGCGGTCGGCAGGTTCTGCGGGATCGTGGTCGTGTAGAAGTTCGGGCCCGTATAGCCAAAGGCATTGCCGGAAGCGCAGACGGTGGCGAGGTGAGTCTGGAAGATCGACGAAGTGCCCGAACCGTCCGTGCGCCCGACCAGCGTGATATGAAGGGAGGTCGTGGAATACGGTGTGCCGCCGTTGACCGCGTCGAAGGCCGGGTCGCTCCAGTCGGTGATCTGGCCGTTGAAGATGGCGCAATACAGCGCCTTGGTGAGGTGCACCTTCGTGTCGATGGTCTGGATGTTGTTCAGCGAGGCGGAGTTGACGGCCAGGGCGATCGGCACGATCGCGTCCGGGATCTGGATGAGAGCGCCGAAGAGGTTGCCTGGGATCTCGTAGACGCCGGGACCGCCGCTAGCTGTGCCGCCCGAGGCAAAGCTGAAGCCGGACGGGAACGTCGTATCCGAGCCACCGGCGTTCCAGATCCCAATGTCGGCGGCGGTCAAAGCGAGGTCGGAAAAGCCGAAATTCGGCGAGCCCAGGCGGCTGAAATTGGGGGTCGCAGTACCCAGGTTGGCCGCGAAGCCGGTGTAGACGCCGGTGATGCCGCCGCCCGAATTGGACGACAGATAGGTGAGGAAGTCGGTCGTGTTGGGATTCGTGATCGACGAGACCGCGCCGACCTGCGTGGCCGCGCCGGCGCCCTGCGTCCAAAGCTGCACGCGGTCCTGCGTGGTCGCGAACGTGGACGAGGTGACGGGCGGGCTGCTGAACGCGGGGGTGGCAGTGGCGGGGCCGCCGCCGCCATAGGCGCCGAACGCCTGCGCCATGTACGGCGCGATCAGCGAGGAGCCGCCGCCGCTGGCCAGAGTCGCGGCCGACGCCGGGCTGGCGAAGGCGCCAGCCAGCAGGACGGCCGAAGCCCCTGCCAGAAGCATTGTCTTGATGGAAGGCATTGTATTCTCCGAGTTGCGTTTGAGACGGCCGGATGGCCGCCGCTCTCTCCCGAACAATCGTGTTCCATGAACCCGCGCAGGGGCGCGGGCTTCCTTCCTTGCGAAAGTATTCGCAAGTGAAGTGTTCTGGAACGCAACTGCTTTGGAGTGGTCGGACACTAGTGGTCGGAAATATTCCGGGCAACGGCAAAGGGCGAATTCGACGTGAGTCGACAGAAGGTTTTGGCGCATAGGAAGATCACGTGCATGAATTCGAATTCATCGATCTGTACAATATCTCGCTACGTGACTCGCGATTTCGACAATGATGTTTGGATGCAATAACTTCTTCGTCTCTCGTGCGAATGTGACTCAACTTGCAGTAATACGTCGTATGCGGATGTATTAAATATGTAAGTGTCATGGAACCGTCAGATTCTCTTTTAATGACGTTCTCATACAGTCGATATGCTCCGTACAGAGATAAACGCGGACGTTTTATTTATGCTGGAGAGGCCGGATTCCAGGGGATATTTCGAGGGACGGCGCAGTCCGTCCGCCGCCCGGAATGAATTGCGCCGGCGCGGCTCGGCAAACAGCCCCGCGAAGCCGGGCCAGCCGTCATCCGATTCGGTAGACGCCGCGATGGGCAGCGGATGCTGCGCGAATCCCCTTCCTTGCGAAGGCACGCGCAAGTGAAGCGTCTTGAACGCAACTGCTCTGGAGTACCGGAATAGTAGGCCGATAGATATCCGAGACAACGACAAACGACGAATTCGTCGCGAGCGGCGGAAGGTTTTGGCGTTTATTTAGATCGCATGCATGATTTGGAATTCATCGATCTGTTCAATATCGACCCTCGCGGCTGCGGTTGCGCAATGCCGCGAGATCGCGACGGCTTCGGAATGCGACGCAACTTGCGGTGTTTCTTCCTGGTCTGTCCTTATGGAATGTAGATCTGTCGCGAAATCGAACGTGTCCTCGCCACGATTTGCCGGGCGCTTCCGATTTGTTCCGTACAGAGATAATCGTGACGCTTTTATTAACGTTGCGAGGAGCGGTCACGGGAGATAACTTCGAAATGCCGGTAGCGCGTAAGTACAGAGCTCGGCAATACGAGAACAATTCCGTCGTTGTCGGCACTGATTATTTCGTTTTGTGCCAGACGAACGATGCTGTTGCAGATTCTGCCATGTGGTCGTGGCCGGAGGCGCTTGCGTGACGTTGATGGAAACATTGCCCCGCCGCATGCTGAGCGAACTTCTGCTGGGCGGTGCGCTGCTCCAGCCCGAAACGCTGGCGCGCGCGCGGCTGGTGGAGGCCGAGACCGGCGAGCGCCTGGATGCGGTCGTCACGCGGCTGGGCATGGTCTCCGAACAGGCGCTGGCCGACGCGTTGGCCGCGGCGCTCGGCTTGCCGCTGGCTTCGGCGACGGATTTCCCCGCCGATCCCGTGGGCGCCGACCGCATTTCGACGCGGTTCCTGAGCGATGCGCGTGCCTTGCCGCTGCGCGAGACGGAAAGCGCCGTGGAGGTCGCCTTCGTGGATCCGCTCGATACCTATGCGGCGCAAGCGCTGGCCTTCGCCTTCCGCCGCCCCGTGGTCGCGCTGGTTGCCAAGGCGGGCGATTTCGACCAGGCGTTCGACAGACTCTATGGTGCGCGGGAAGAGGCGACGCAGACGCCCGAGGCCGGCGCCGACGACAGCGACCTCGAACACCTCAAGGATCTCGCCAGCGATGCGCCGATCGTGCGGCTGGTCAACACGCTGATCGCGCGTGCGGTGGACGCGGGTGCATCGGACATCCATATCGAGCCGGGCGAAGACAATCTCAAAGTCCGGCTCAGGGTCGACGGTGCGCTGCGCGAAGAACCCTCGCTGCCCTCGACGGCGAGGGCCGGCGTGATCTCGCGCATCAAGGTCATGGCCAGCCTCGACATCGCCGAGCGGCGGCTGCCGCAGGACGGACGGCTGCGTTTCGCGGTGCGGGGCCAGGGCATCGACTTCCGCGTCGCGACGGCGCCGACCGCCCATGGCGAAAGCGTCGTGCTGCGAATCCTGGACCGCTCGAACCTCGCGCTCGATTTCGCGGCGCTCGGCTTCGACGACGAGATTCTCGCCAGCTACCTCAAGGTGCTGCGCAGGCCGCACGGCATCCTGCTCGTCACCGGGCCGACCGGCAGCGGCAAGACCACGACGCTTTATACCTCGCTGGCGACGCTGAACACGCCGGAACGCAAGATCCTGACGGTCGAAGACCCGATCGAATACCGCATGGCCGGCATCAACCAGACGCAGGTCAAGCCGCAGATCGGCCTCAACTTCGCCGCCGCGCTGCGCTCTTTCCTGCGCCACGATCCCGACGTGATCATGGTCGGCGAGATCCGCGACATCGAGACCGCGCAGGTCGCGGTTCAGGCGGCGCTGACCGGGCACTTGATCCTTTCGACGCTGCACACGAACGACGCCGCCAGCGCGATGACGCGCCTTCTCGACATGGGCGTCGAGCCTTATCTCATCAGTTCGGTGCTCGGCGGCGTGCTCGGTCAGCGCCTGGTGCGTCGGCTGTGCTCCGCATGCCGCGAGAGCTATGTGCCGAGCGCCGAAGCGCTGGCTGCGATCGGGCTGGACGCGGCCGGTGCGCCGCATTTGTTCCGGGCGGTCGGATGCGCGGCCTGCAAGGGCAGCGGGTTCCGCGGGCGCCTGGCCCTGCTCGAATTCCTGCCGATGTCGGACGCGATCTCGCGGCTCGTTCTGGCGCGCGCCGAAGCCCGTGCAATCGCCCGCCTGGCGGCGGAGGAGGGGATGCGCACCATCTTCGGCGACGGTATCGCCAAGGCGCGCATCGGCGAGACGACCATGGAAGAAGTGCTGCGCGTCACGCAGGAATCGCCATGACCCGGTTCCGCTACCGCGCCGTGCTGGCTCAAACCGGCGAGATGAAGGTGGGCACGATCGAGGGCCCATCCAAGGCGGCCGTGCTCGACGCCTTGCGCCGCTCCGGCTTGATGCCGCTGGAAGCCTCCGAAGGTGGCGGCCGTCCGCAAGCGCGCGAGCGTCCGTCCGCGCCGCGCGCCACCGCCGCGGCGCGCAAAGGCGTCGTCAATGCGATCGGCGAAATGGCCGTTCTGCTGGGGGCCGGGCTGCCGCTTGACCGGACTCTGAGCATCGTCGTCGAGCACGCGGCTCATCCCGCGCTGAAGGCGGCGTTCGCAACACTGCGGGAGCGGGTGAAAGCCGGTGTTCCGCTCGCGCGAGCGCTCCAGGAGCAGCCCGGACTCTTCCCGCCGATCGCGAGCGCGCTGGCCGAGGCGGGAGAGGCGAGCGGCAAGCTCGAGGCGAGCCTCGCGCGCCTCGCCGAGACGCTCGAGCGCGCGGAGAGCATGCGGGCGACCGTGAGCTCCGCGCTGATCTATCCCGCGATGCTGCTCATCATCGCGGTCGGCGTGATCCTCGTCATGCTCCTGTTCGTCATTCCGCAGTTCGAGGACATGTTCGCGGACATGGGCGGCAAGCTGCCCTTCGCGACGGCGATGATCGTGGCGGCCAGCCATTTCGTGCGGACCTACGGGCTGTTCCTGCTCCTCGGACTGGTGGGGCTGGCCGTGGTGATGCGCCAATGGCTGCGCCAGCCCGCCATGCGCCAGATGGCCGACAGGGTCGCGCTGCGCCTGCCGCTGCTCGGAGAGCTGCTGGTCGCTTCCGACACGGCGCGATTCGCACGCACGCTGGCGAGCCTCGTCGACAGCGGCGTGCCGCTGGTGACCGCCCTCAACATCGCCTGCCGCGTGATCGGCAACCGCCACATGGCGAAGGCCGTGGCGCGCGTCGCCGACCAGGTGAAGGAAGGCGGCGGCCTGACGCGCCCGCTTGCGGCCGCGGGCGTCTTTCCGAAGCTCGCGCTCAGTTTCGTGCGCACGGGTGAGGAGACCGCGCAACTGGGCCTCATGCTCGACCGCCTCGCCGACGTGCTCGATCGCGACCTGCGCGTCGCGACGCAGCGCCTGATGGCGATCGTCACTCCTCTCATCACCGTCGTATTGGGACTAACCGTCGCCGCAGTCATCGCCTCCATCATGTCGGCGATACTCGGCATCAACGATCTGGCGCTGCAATCATGACCCACAAGATCTGCAACCGGCGCGAAGCCGGCTTCACGCTCGTCGAACTCCTCGTCGTGCTCGTCATCCTCGGTCTTCTGGCCGCGATCGTCGGGCCGCAACTGCTCAAATATATCGGCTCCTCGCGCACCCAGACCTCGCGGGTGCAGATCCAGAACGTGGTGGCCGGGCTGGAACTCTTCCGCCTTGATGTCGGCCGCTATCCGACGCCGCAGGAAGGCCTCGGCGCATTGGTGACGGCTCCGCCGACCGCGCCGAACTGGAACGGACCCTATCTGCGCAAGCCGGATGCCATCCGCGATCCCTGGGGGCAGGCCTATCTCTACACCAATCCCGGAAAGCACGGCGAAGTGGACGTCTACACCCTCGGTTCGGACAAGGCCGAGGGCGGAACCGGCGAGGCGCAGGATGTCGGCAGTTGGTAGCCGCGCGATCGCAAATCCCGGTGAGCAGGGCGTAACGCTTCTGGAAATGCTGGTCGTTCTCGCGATCCTGGCGCTCATCTCGGCGCTGGCGTTTCCGCAGCTCGGGCGGGCGCGTGACACGATCGCGCTGCGCCGGTCCGCCGTCCTGCTCGTGTCGGATCTGCACGAAGCCCGCGCCGCCGCGATCCGCACGGGGATGGCTGCCGGCATCGCGGTGTCCCGCGACGGCCGCGCCTACCGTCGCGCCGCCGGCGGGCTGCGAATGGCACCGGACGGCGTCGCGTTCGCGGCCGCCAATGGGGGCACCGATTTCTTCGCGGACGGTTCGACGTCCGGCGGCAGGTTTTCGGTGATCGGCATGGGGCGCCGCATGGACGTCCTCGTCGATCCCGTCACCGGCAGCATTGCAACGAGCGACTTCCGATGATCTTCCGCCGCCCGTCACGGCAAAACGGCTTCGCGCTGATCGACGTGCTGGTGGCGCTCGCGATTCTGGCGGTATCGCTGACGGCGTTGTTCCGCGTGATCGCAGACAGCGCCGCCCGTACGCGAGACGCCGAAGCGCATCGTGCGGCGGAGCTGATCGCGCAGTCCGAACTTGCCGCTGCCGGCATCGCCTACAAACTCAACGAAGGCCCCGTCACCGGTGCGGAAGGTCCGTTCGCCTGGTGGATGGAAGCCTCGCCGTACGGCGGCAATGCGGAGAGTTCGGCGGGCACGCTCTGGTTCGTGACGGTGGGCGTGCAGCTGCGCACGGGCGGCAGCCCTCTGGTGGTCTTGAGGAGTTTGCGTCTTGCGCACGCGTCCTGAAACTCCGTCGCAGGCCGGCTTTACCCTGACCGAGTTGCTGGTCAGCCTCGTGCTCCTGGCATTCGTCAGCTTGCTGCTCTTGCCCGGAATAAGCGCCGGCCGGAATCTGTGGCGCGGCGCGGCAGAGCGCGCGACCACCGCCGAAGCGATCGACGGTGCGCAAAATGCCCTGCGCAGCCGCCTCGAACGGCTTTATCCCATAACCCGGAATGACTCCATCCCGCCTTATGCGGCCTTCGACGGCTCCGACTCCACGCTGATGTTCTATGCGTCGGCGCCGGCCAATCTCGGCCGGCAGGCGCCGCGCCGGTACACGCTGAGCGTGACGGATGGCGGCGATCTGGTTCTTTCGAGCCGAAGCGATCTCTGGGGCCGGCTCCCCGAGAGCGCCTCGGGGCCGCCCCTGGTCGAAATCCTGCTGCATGGCGTGCAAAGCCTGGATGCATCCTATTTCGATCCGTCCGTCGGCGGAAACGGCGCCTGGCGGGACTCCTGGCACAAGAAGCCGCTTCCGCCGGCGCTCATCCGTATCCAGGTGAACTTCTCTCCCGGCGATCACCGCTGGTGGCCGGATCTCATCGTCGATCCGCTCGCCAATATCGACACCGAATGCACGCTGTCGCGCAACACGAATGGCTGCGCAGGCCGGTCATGACCGACATTCGCGCAATCCTCACCATGGACATGGCGACGCTCGGCCATTGGCTGCAGCGCGGCTGGTCCTGGTGGACCAGCGAGCTGCAGGTTCTCTTGCCCGCGCGAATGCGTGCCAGCTTCGCCGACGGTCCGCAACTCGTAGCGGAGCTGCATGACGACAATCTGACCTTCCGCGAGTACCGACAGGGCGCCGCGAGCGCAATTCCGCGCAGCGGCGCGGCGGAAAAGCTTCTGCCGAGATCCGCCCTGGCCCTGCCCAACTCGGAAGTCCTATTGCGCGAGACGATGCTTCCGGCTCTGCCGATGCACGATCTGCGGCGGATGACGGCCCTCGATATCGATCGTCTGACACCGTTGCGTGCGGACGAGGTGGTGTTCGACCTGGAGCTTGCGCCCGAACCCGCCGCGGGCGGCGTGCGGCGCGTCACGATCGCCGTCGCCCGCCGCGAAGTGCTGAAGGCGATGCTGGACGCCGCCGCCGCGTTGGGTGGCGAGCCGCGCACGGTCTGCCTGATCGATCGCGAGACCGGTGTGCCGCGGTTCGATTTTCTGAAAGCGTTGCGGGCCGCCGAGGGCGCACCCTCGTCGTTGCGCGGCATCTGGTGGGTTGCGGTGCTCGTGCTCCTTGCCGCCAATGTCGCGCTTTGGGTCCTGCGCGACAGTTCGAGCGTCGACGCCTTGCAGGACGAGGTGGACGCGCAACAGACCTCGGTCGTGCTCGCCACCGCCGTGCACCACAGGGTGGAAGCGGAAACGTTGCACCGCCGCGAGCTCGTCGCGCGGCATTCGCAGCGGGCACCGCTCGCGCTGCTGGATGCCGTCACGCGCGCCTTGCCGGATGGCGCCTATATTCGACACTTCGAGTGGAACGGCGAAACGCTTCGCCTGACCGGTTCGGCAACGGCCGGCATCGACGTCGCGACGCTGCTCGACCGGTCTGCCCGGCTGGCGAATGCCCGTCCCGCGACCCAGGGCAGGGCGGGGGCGACCGGAATGTTCGACGTGGTCGTGGAACCGAAAGCCGGAGGCGCTCCGTGAGACCGCTCGCCGCGCGCGAGCGCAGCCTGGTCGCGATTGCGTTGCTGCTCGCCGGCGCCGCTGCCGTCTGGAATTTCGTCGCGGTGCCTGTCGCCGAGGGCTTTGCCGAGCGCGCCGAGAGACGCGCCGAACTGCGCGCCACTTATGTTCGCAACGATCGCGTTCTCGCCGGTCTTCCCGGCTGGCGGATGGAAGCCGAGCAGCAGGCGCAGACGGCGGCCCGGTTCGCGATCGACGCGCCGAGCACGGTGGTCGGCGTCCAGGCATTGACGACGCGGCTCTCTCAATCCGTGCGCGGCGCGGGCGGTTCCGTCCTGTCGTCGCAACAGGCCCAGATGTCGCTTCCGGACGGCTGGATCGGGATCAGCTCCAATCTCCGGCTCAACATGACCCAGCTCAACGCCGTTCTCGCCCGCCTGCAAAGTGAGGAGCCTTATGTCGTGGTGGACTATCTCTCGATCGGCGTCGAACCGAGGCGGCAGCCTGGCGAGGCTCAGAGCCTTGTCGTCCGTCTGGACATTTCTTCGCCTGTTCGCGTCAGCCCTGGCCCGGCGCGGACCCGAACGGTTGCCGGCCATGCTTAGCGTCCTGCTGGTCGGCCTGCTCGGCGTCCAGTTCGCCCTGCCGGTCGATGCCGACCTGCCGGGGTCGACCCAACTCGTGCCGCGCCGCGAGCGTCCGGCAACGGTCATGCCTCTGGCGTCCAATTTTCCGGAAATCCTGCGGCGGCCCGTCTTCGCGCCGGATCGCCGTCCGATGGTGGAGAGCATGGAAGGCTTCACCCTGATCGGCGTGGGTCTGGCCGGCAGCACCGCCACGGCGCTGCTGCAGTCCGGCGGTTCGGTCTCGCGGGTCCACATCGGCGATTCCGTCGCCGGTTGGCGCGTCGCTTCGATCGAAGCGGACCAACTTCTATTTCAACGCAACGAGGAGCGCCGCATGTTGAAGCTGGACATCAAAGCACGCAGGGCGGTGCAGAGCGTGGCAACGGGCGCGGCTCCGCAATGATCCGATCCTCTCTTCTGCCGGCGACGATCCTCGGCACGGTTCTGGCCGGCTGTATCGCCCCGCAGTTCTCCGCCGCCGATCCGGCTGCCGCGCCGTCCAAGCCGCAAGCCACGACCGCCGTGGCACCGTCGCCGGATTCCGCGCCGTCCGCGCCTGCCCGATCCGCTGAACGGCCCCTCCCGACACGGTCCGACATCATGCGCGGCTCCGGCATCGTGATGGACCATGCGCCCCCGCCTCCGCCACCGGCGGGGCCGGGCAAGGGCGACATCACGCTGAATTTCGTCGCAGCGAGCGTGCAGGACGTCGCGAAGGCGATTCTCGGAGACATGCTGGGGTTGAACTATGCCGTCGATCCCAGCGTCCAGGGTACGGTGAGCGTCGAGACCACCGCACCGGTGCGCCGCGATCAGGTGCTCGGCGTCTTCCAGGCGTCGCTGGCCGCGGCGCGGCTCGCGCTCGTGCAATCGGGCGACCTTTACACCATCGTCCCCGTGTCCCTGGCGCAGCATCGCGGCACGCTTCTGGATGCCGCGAACGCAGGCTATGGCAGCGAAGCGGTGCAGCTGCGCTACGTCAATGCGGGGGCGCTGAAGAAGATTCTCGATCCGCTGGTGCCGGACAACGGCATCACCCAGGCCGACGATGCGCGCAACGTGCTCTTCGTCACCGGCGCGGCGGGACAGCGGCAGCAGATCCGCGAACTCATCAAGCAGTTCGACGTCAATTGGCTGAAGGGCATGTCTTTCGCATTGTTCGTTCCGCAATGGTCCGATTCCCAAAGTCTTGCCGGCCAGCTCGCGCAGATCTTGAGTGCCGACGGCACGCCGACCGCCGGTCTGGTGCGCATCGTCCCGATCCAGCAGGTCAATGGAATCCTCGCGATCTCTCCGCAGGCGGAGTATCTGGAGAAAGTGCGCCAGATCGTCGAGATGCTCGATCGCGAAGGCCAGGGAAGCCAGCGGCGGCTCTTCGTCTACAACGTGCAGAACGGGCGCGCGGCCGAACTCGCGGCCTCGCTGTCCGCTGCGTTCGGCGGCGGCCAAGCGGCGGCGTCGGCCGCGAGCGGACCGACAGGTCTTGCCTCGGCGGGCGGCCAATCCGGTGCCGCGACGCCGACCGGCGTCAAGCCGCCCGGACCGCAGGCGCTTTCGACGGGATCCGACCTCAACGTCAATGGGACGGCGCCGCCGATCTCGCAGGCGCTGCAGGTCGGCGGCGCCCGGCAGGAGCTCACCATCACCGCCGACGAGACCAACAACGCGCTCATCGTCTATGCAACGCCGCCGCAATACGAGATCATCATGAGCGCGCTGCGCAAGCTCGACGTCCTGCCGTTGCAGGTCATGATCGAGGCGGCGATCACGGAAGTGACGCTGACCGACAAGCTGAATTACGGCGTTCAGTGGTTCTTCCACAACGGCCAGAGCACGTTCGGCCTGACGCAGGGTGCCACGGCGGCGCCGGCCCAGATGTTTCCCGGCTTCTCCTATCTGCTTTCCAACGGCGACAACATCCAGGTGATGCTCAACGCCTTGTCGAACGTGACGAAGGTGCACGTCCTGTCTTCGCCGCAGCTCTTCGTGCTGAACAACCATACCGCGACGCTGCAGGTGGGCGACCAGGTGCCGGTGGCGACGCAGTCGGCGGTCGGCATCGAGACGGGTACGGCGCCGATCGTCAATTCGATCGAATATCGCGACACCGGCGTGATCCTGAAAGTGACGCCGCGCGTCAACGACAGCGGACTGGTGCTCCTGGACATCGCCCAGGAAGTGAGCGACGTGAGCACGACGGACTCATCGGACCTCGACTCGCCGACGATCCAGCAGCGGCGGATCGCCAGTTCGGTGGCCGTTCAGGACGGTCAGACGATCGCGCTCGGTGGCCTCATCAAGGACAATCAGTCGAACGGAAGCACCGGCATTCCGTTCCTGCGCACGATTCCGGTGTTGGGAAATCTGTTCGGGGCGACCAACGACGAGCACGATCGCACGGAGCTGCTCGTCCTTCTGACGCCGCACGTCGTGCGCAATCCCACCGATGCCCGCGCCGTGACCGAGGAACTGCGGGAGAAGATCCAGGGCATCGTTCCCTTGCCGCCGCCGGGCGAGCCGCACGGATGAAGCGGCGGGACGGCGAGGCGGGATCGGCGCTCGTTCCGGCGGTGATCGCCATTGCGATCTTTGCCCTCATCGCGCTGGAAATCCTCGACGCGAGCCGGGGCACGATCGTGGTGCTCAGGGCCGAGACCGATCGGGCCCGCCTCGCCGCTGCAGCGGATGGAGGGCTCGCGATGGCGATCTTCCAAGTCGGACTCAAGGACCGGACGCAAGGTCTTCCGGTCGACGGTCTCCCGCGTGTCTCCTATTTCGAGGGCGTCGCCCTCACCATCACTGTCCAGGACGCCAACGGCCAGATCGCGATAAACAAGGTCGGGCCGGACGTCGAACGACGCCTGTTCTCAGCCGCGGGCGTCACCGGCGAGCGCCTCGACGTCCTCGTTGATTCCCTCGAAGACTGGAAGGATCATGACGCCGATCCCCGGCGCAACGGCGCCGAGTTCGAGTATTACAGCCGGTTCGGCATCCGGACGCGCGACACCGACATCCATACCATAGACGAACTGGCGCAATTGAGAGGCATGGATCCGGCGCTGCTGGCGCGGATCGAGCCGGCGCTCACGGTATTCTCGGACAGCTGGAGCACGTTCGACGCCTCTCTGGCAAATCCGTTGGCGCTCGCCGCAATGGAGGACGCGGGCGCCAATCCCTTCGACACCCAGAAGCGCTTGGACGACCTTGCGGGCAAGCGGCCGGTGCTGGAGATCGGCGACGACGTCCCCCTGGCAGGCCGCGTGCTCACGATAACGGTCGAAGCACGCCTGCCCGAGGGCGGAACGTTCGTGCGCGAGGCGGTCGTGCAGTTTACCGGCAGCGGAACGCAGCCTTATTGGATACGCTATGTCCGCTGATCTTCACGGTCATCGCGGCGATGCGGAAGCCGCGGCGGCTTTGCGGAATCCGATTTCGTCGTAGAACCGTTCCGGGATCAGCACGTCGTCGCGTCCGAAGACGGGGGTCCGCGCGTCCGGACCGTAGTGATCTTCGCGCAGGACGGCGGTGAAGTCCGACGAGATTCCCGTGTCGCAAAACCGGAAATTGCTGTTGGCGACCACGAGAAGCCCGCCCGGCTTGAGGCAGCGGGCGAAATCCTCGACCGTCCGCTCGAAATCGGCAAACCGGATAAGGTGGTCGCAGCGTCCGGTGTCGGCCGCGCGCAATCCGCTATGGCGCAGGACCGACAAGCAGAAAATCGCGTCGTAGAACGCCGTCGGCTGTTTGACGGTGGAACCGGCAGCATCGAAGGCGATTCCGGAATCCGGCGAGCGGACCAGACGCGAACGGCATGCGGCGATGTTCCGTGGATTGATGTCGATTCCCGTGATCGCGGCTTTCGGAAAATACCGGCGAAGCGCGAACACCTCCTCGCCGGTCGAGCATCCAAACGACAAAAGGCGGCGCTCCGGACCGTCCCCGAGATATTCCCGCGCAAATTGAAAGAGGTCGGGATAGCGGACTGAAAAGGTGTGATTGCTTGGCTGGAAAAGATTGGGCGGCCGCCGGATGCGGAGCAGAGCCGCGCTGCGATATTCGGGGTCGAGCGCAAACCGGCAAAGGATGGCGGCGATCCGCGGCACCGGGGCGCGCTTGCGGGTCGGCATGCGGCTGCGCGGCGGATCCGCGATGCGCACGGCAGGGATGGACGGTTCCGGCATGGGTCTGCACTCGCGAACCGTTTATCGCCAAAGCCGGTGGAGAGGAACCCCGTTGCCGCCGGCGTATCGCAAATCGTGCCAAATAAAGCGACGCGTCCGCCGGCGGCGACAAGCGCCTTGACCACGGAATCGAGCGTCGTCGCGATCCTGCTGACGGGAACCGGCGGGAGCGCCGATCGGGGCGTCGTCGGCCCGATGGGTGAGACTGGTGTAGCCGCATGCGGATGCGAACAGCGAGACGCAAGATTACAGCCGATTCATAATCACCCGCCGTTTCCGCGACTGTTTGTTCGGTTGCGCCGGATGCCCGCCGGGCATAATTTTGATCGGCGATGGATTCTTATCCGCTCGATCATGCCAAATTATCGCCGGTCGACGAGTCGCTGTTCGATAGCCAGGATTTGGCGCTCGTCGCGGCGGACGGCACCGGCTTCGTTGCCGATCATCTGCGGTTCGGCCGCAGCAGCGCCGTCATCGCGCCGGAATTGAAGATCAAAGGCGGCCGCTTGTCCTTCTTCGCCGATTACGCCGCCGGATTGAGCATTTATCTTTGGGGGAGGAGTTCGAATGCGCGTTCTGGACAAGGCCTTGATCGTCGGCTTGGCGCTTTCGGCGGGAACGGCCGCGGCCAGCGCCAGTCACGGCAAGCCGGGCCTGTGGAACATCACCATCACCCTGGGCGGCCATGCCATCGACATGTCGAAGATCCCGCCGGACGTCGCCGCGCGCATGAAGGCCGCCGGCATCGGCGCCAACGCGGTCACGGTGCCCCATTGCATGACGGCGGCGGAAGTCGCTGCGGACACGCCGCATCTGGACCCTCGCAGCGCACGCAGCTGCGCGATGACGAATATGGCCCGCAGTGGCCATACGATGAACGCCGACCTCGTCTGCACCGGTGACTTCAAGGGCACCGAGCACCTGCAATTCACCTACGATTCCGACACGCATTATTTCGGAACTTTGAAGATGTCCGGCGCCGTCAACGGCCGCCCGGTGACGCGGGAGCAGACGATGGAAGGCCGCTGGGTCTCGCCGCACTGCGGCAGCGTCGCCAATTGAGCGGATCGCAGGCTCCGGCCGCCGGCCGATTTGCGCCGCATGACGAAGAATTGGCGCGAACAGCGAATTCCTGCCGCTCGGTGCGAAGCGCGCCCTAGCCGTGCGCTCTCAGTCTTGAAGCCGTCCGATGGCCGAACACGGCATCGGCGTTCTTTTGCTGCGGCCCGGGCATGGCCGCATAGAGCGGTGCGAAGACCGCCGCCAGCTTCTTGAGGCCCTCGGCGTGCGCGACGACGATGGCTTGGTAGGACAAAAGGTCGTCCACGGCGCTCATGCTTCCGGTCTTCGCGGCGCGGGCCTGGACGGCGGTCTCGACAGCCGAAGCATTGTCGAGCATCACCTGCGCGACGCCGCTCCACTGCGCTTCCTGGTCCGGCGTGATCTTCAACTGGTCGTGCAGACGCTTGATGCGGGCCGTCGCCGAAATATTCCGCCCGTGATCGCCGGCCGGCGCGGCGCACGCCGGCACGGGCGAGAGCCGCTGTCCCCCCTGGTCGGGATCGGCCGCGGACGCAGGACCGCCGATCGCAAGGGCGCAGATGGCGACGGACGACAGGAATGCCAGGCGTAGCTTGGTAGACAGATGGATGATCATCGCAATGCCTCGATTTTCGTTGGATTCAGTGATGTCCGCCACCATGGCCGCCGCCGCCACCGTGGCCGCCGCCGCCACCATGGCCGCCGCCGCCGTGAAAGCCGCCGCCGCGGCCGCCGCCGTGAAAGCCGCCGCCGCCACGGTGTCCGCCATAGGAGCGTCCGCCGCCGAAGCCGAAGCCGAAGCCGAAAGTGTCATACGCCGGCGGCCCTACGTCATAGTCCGGGTCGCCATAGATGTCGCCGTAGACCGGTGCGTCCGGGATGCAGCCATAGATGCTGGAATAGTAATACCCATAAGGGCACGCCCTGTATTGCGCGGCCGCGGGCGCCGCTGCGGACAGGATGGCCGCAGCGAATACGGAACCGCCTATCAGGAGCCGTCTCAGTGGAGATATGGGGCGTTTCATGGGAGGACTCCAGAAGCCGGCGCCGGTTCGCGGCAAGCAATCATTGTGCGCGAAGACCCGCACCCCGACGATATACAACAATCGGTCGTCGCCATCGTTCCGTCGATCGGTGCGGCACAATCGCCCCTGACAGGCGAGGGCGACGAAGTCGGCGGCTGCCCGAATCCCGGCGTGCCGGAGCGGATCGCTCGCCGGTGCGCTGCTTCTTCCGGTGCAGCAAGAGCGGCGCGTCGCGGCACGGCCTATTTCAGGCTCTCGGCAATCACGGAAGCGAGGGACGTCGTCGGGCGCCCGATCAGCGCGGAGAGCTGGTGCCCATCGTCGAACAGGGCGTCCTGCGACGCGCCGACATCCCAGTTCGCAATTGCCGCGGCGAAAGCCTTGGGGACACCGGCGCCCGCGAGCGCGGCGGCATAGTCCGCCTCGGACAGGTTCTTGTAGGGGATGTCCCGGCCGGTCTGGCGGCCGATCTCCGCGGCAAGATTGGCAAGCGTATAGGCCTTGTCGCCTGCCAGCTCGTAGACCTTGCCCTGCTTGTCAGCGTTCGTCAGCACGGCGACCGCCGCCGCGGCGTAGTCGGCACGCGGTGCGGAGGAAATCCGGCCGCTGCCGGCACTGCCGATAAAGGCGCCGCCCGCCAGCGCGGCGGGGATCGAGCCGGTATAATTTTCGGTATACCATCCGTTGCGCAACAGCGTGTGCGGAATACCGGAGGCCTGGAGCGCGGCTTCGGTCGCCCGATGCTCCGCGGCGAGGCTGACGATCGGCGACACGTCGGCGTGCAGTATGCTCGTATAGGCTATGTGCTTGACCCCGGCTTTCTTGGCGGCGTCGATGACGTTCTGGTGCTGCCGCGCCCGCTGCCCGATCTCGCTGGACGAGATGAGCAGCAGCGTAGCGATGCCCTTGAGGGCCGTCTCCAGGGTTTCGGGCCGGCCATAGTCCGCAGGGCGGACGGCGACGCCGAGATCGGCCGCTTTTTCCGGTGCGCGCGCCAATGCGGCGATCTCGCCGGCGGGCACCTTTTCCTTGAGCTCTGCGATCGCGAGACGGCCGAGATGGCCGGTCGCGGCGGTGACGGCAATGGTCATGGCAAGTCTCCTTTGGGTCGGGCGCAGGAGTCCTTCTGTCTAGCACATACGGACCTTTACCCCGAGGACGATAATTATGCAGTCTGTTGAGTGGCGCCCTGGCGAGCGACGGGCAATGGGCAAGGCGAGACCATCGAGGACGTCAGGCGGGAGCTGCGAGACAAGCCCCTTCGGGCGACAAGCCGCGTGCGCCCGCGGAAGGGCGTCGCAGTCGACGAATTCGACGCCCATTTTGTGAACGACATGGCCGCGCCGCCGCGCGACCATCATGTGCATCAACCTCGGCGTGTCCCCTTCGGTCACGCAACGGCGCGGCGGACGCGGTTTTCGCAGTCCGTCCGCGACCGGCGAGACCTGCATCATTCCCGCGGGCTTCGAATCCCGCTGGCGGAGCCTTCTTCCGGCAGGAATTGAGGCACGCGGCGCATCCTGTGCAGGGCCGGCCGACGCGACATCGACCATCGGATCGATGCCGCATCGGTCGCCCGGGCAGTCCGCCGCCGGGTGGCCAGGGGCCGCGCCGCCTACTGCCGCACGAATGCGCCGCCCAGACCGATCGCCTCGGCGCCGAAGGTGACATAGCCGCCGAAGCTCTTCAGCTCCTTGAACTGCATATTGTCGGCCGCCAAGGCAAGGCCGATGTAGCCAGTGGTGTCGTCCGTGGCGCTCAGGACGACGCAGGTGGTGGGGCCGCCGCTGTTTTTGAAGTGATAATGGCCGGTCGCCGGATAGGTCTTGCCGCCATACGCGATCGAGGCCGACGAGATCTGGCCGTTCGAATCGTTGGCTTGCGAGATCACCAACGTCGCCCCGATATTGTCGTTCTTGTAGGTACCTTGAATTGCAGACATGGTTTTAGCCTCTCCTTTGCGAGCCGGCGCGGCGGTCATAATGACCTACCGTGGTCTGATTTGCGCCGATGCCCGCTTTGCTTCGGTCTTGTAGACCACGGGTTCGATAAATCCTTCGTCATCGACGTTTGCATTGTCGTCATCGACGTTTTCATTGTCGTAATCGACGTTTTCATTGTCGTAATCGACGTTTGCATTGCCGTCCGCCCGATATACCGAGCGAAATCCCCGTCACATAGAGAATAAAGAATCTATCAAATGTCAATTGATGAATTTAACGCATTCTGTTACTTATAGATAATATAATGTTGGAAACTATATTATTACAATACTTTACATGTGAGAATAAATACCACAATTACCTGTAATTGGCGGAACGTCGAAACGGGATATCATGTGGTGCGCCGGGTTTCGGTCGATCTGCCGGCGGCCGCTCCGCCGCGCCGTCCCGGCTGGCACCGCCGCGGCCCGGCTGCTAGCCTCGCCGCTGCTGGCCATGACCGACTTCAATTGCCTTTCCGTTCCGATCCCGAGCGTGCTCGTCGCAAGGATCGAGACGGTCCACAAGCTGCTCGCGGCCGTAGCGTTGCCGATATCCGCGGCCTATATCGCGCTTCTTTCCGTGCGGCTCGCCTGACCGTGGCCGGGCGCGCACCACGCCGCAAATTCGGCCCCACGCAGAAGGACCGGATATTCCTCGCCGTCCTGCCCGACGCCGAAACGGCGGCGCGCATTCACGCGCTGGCCGCCGAACTCAAGCGGGAGCACTCGCTCGACGGCACGCAGATCCTGCCGGAGCATCTGCACGTCACGCTGTTCCATCTCGGCGACTGGAACGGCTTGCCGGAGCCGATCGTCGCCGCGACGCGCAAGGCGGCCGATCAGGCGGTGGCCGCGCCCTTCGATGTCGCGTTCGACCGCGCCGGCAGTTTCCGCAATCGCAGCGGCATCCATCCTTTTGTGCTGACGGGCAGGGAAGGCGACCGTCCGTGGCGGTCGCTCTATGCCGCGCTGGGCGATACGCTCAAGCAGAACGGCCTTGCCAGCATCGTGCACGGCGCCTTCACGCCGCATGTGACGCTGCTGCGTGACGGCAGGAGCGTAAAGCCGGCGCCGGCCGGTCCGATCGGCTGGACGGTGCGGGAGTTCGTCCTGATCCACAGCCTGCTGGGCAAGACGACGCATATCCATCTCGCGCGCTGGCCGCTGCGCCCGCTTTGATGGAGCGGTTCGGCTCGGTTACGCTGCGCGCTCCCGCCGAGATAAATTGCATGACGATCACCCTGTACGGCATCAAGAACTGCGACACGATGACGAAGGCGCGCACCTGGCTGGAGGCGCACGGCGTCGCCTATGTCTTTCACGACTACAAGACGGAGGGCATCGAACGGGCGAAGCTGGAGGGCTGGATGGAGACGCTCGGCTGGGAGGTGCTGCTGAACCGTGCCGGCACGACCTTCCGCAAGCTGCCCGAGGCGGAGCGCGACGGCCTGACCGGAGAGCGCGCCATCGCCCTGATGCTGGCCCAGCCCTCGATGATCAAGCGGCCGGTGCTGGAAGGCGCGGGCAAGCTCACCGTCGGCTTCAAGCCCGAGTCTTACGCAGCGCTGTTCGGCTGATCTATTTTGCGATGCGGTTGCCCTGCGCGTCGCGGATGACGGTCGTCGGCCTCAAGGCGTCGTCCGGATAGTGGATGGTCTCGCGGCCGGTCTTCCGCGTGCCCACGGCCAGGAACGCGGCAGACGCGTCCGACCGGTTGATCAAATGATGTGCATTCGGCGCGCCGGCCGGAAATCCCGCGAAATCGCCTGCGGCCAGACGGTGCTCGCCGTTCTCGTCGACGAGCGTCAGCGTTCCGCGCAGCACAAAGACGAACTCGTCCTCACCTTCGTGCCAGTGGCGCAGCGAGGACGCCATGCCGGGCTCCAGCACCACATGGTTCACCCCGAATTGCGTCAGGCCGACGGCCCTGCCGAGCTGGGTTTCATGCTTGCCGGCGAACAATTCGGGCTTGATCGGGTCGGGAACGCCCGGCGGTATGCCCGAAAGCACGGGCAGGTCGGCGAGACGTCCGGTGTGCGACTTCATGCGGCGGCTCCAGCGTCGCGCCTTCACCTTATTGATTACCCGACAATTTCGCTTGCGTGGAGCGGTATCGGAACGTATAGTGAACATACATGGGAAAACTGGGCCGTTCCGCCCATTTCTGCGTTGTCGGCAAGGCGCGGGCGCGGATGCCCGTCGATTCAGGAGCCGTCGCCATGACCGAACCCCATTCGCTGGAAGAACTGAACCGGATCATCGCCGCGTCGGAGCCGTTGGTGCCCGGCGCCACCCGCGCCGTGCTGGGCGAGGGTTCCAAGCATGCCGACATCGTCTTCGTCGGCGAGCAGCCCGGCGATCAGGAAGATCTCCAAGGCAGGCCCTTCGTGGGTCCCGCGGGACAGATTCTCGACCGGGCGATGGAAGAGGCGGGCATCGAGCGCCGCAAGACCTATGTCACCAACGCGGTGAAGCATTTCAAATTCGTCCAGCGCGGCAAGCGCCGCATCCACGAGAAGCCGACCGCGGGCGAGGTGAAGCACTATCGCTGGTGGCTGCAGAAGGAATTGGAATTCGTCCGGCCCAGGCGCGTCGTGGCGCTCGGCGCGACTGCGGTGCTGGCGCTGGCCGGCAAGGCGCTGCCCATCGGCAAGAATCGCGGGCCGTTCCTGTTCGGCGAGTGGCCGGGCTACATCACCGTGCACCCCTCGTTCCTGCTGCGCCTGCCGGACGAGGAGTCCAGGCAGCGCGAATATGCGCTGTTCGTCCGCGACCTGAAACGCGTCCGCCAGCTGGTGGAGAACGACGACGATGCGCCGCTGCTGCGCCACGCGGGGTAGCGGCGGTTCGCAAGGTCAAGCGCTTCGGAAAACGACGCACATGATTCGGCGGCGTTCGGTATGCGAAACACCATCGCAATATCTGGTGCACGGCGAGGTGTGCGGAAACAAGAAACGCCGTCGCCGTGACCGGCGTGGAGAGTTCCGAGCGGATTGTCGCGCGTGCACCGCGGCGCGGCTGCGAGAAGTTGTGGAGCAAAGATTCGTTTTTGTTGCGGGCCGATGCCCGATTGGTGTGAGTCGACCCTTCGACCGCGCGTCGGCCGGGGCACGAATTTCACCAGAACAAGAAGAAGATGGAACAGGAAGTCTATCGTCACGTCCCCTACGACATCGAGGTCGAGCAGGCGCTGCTCGGCACGATCCTGATCGACAACCAAGCGGTCGAGCGCATCACCTCGATCCTGAAAGCCGAAGACTTCTACGATCCGCTGCACCAGCGCATCTACGACGTGATGGTGACCTCGTCGGAGCGCGGCGGCATGGTGCTGACGCCGCTGACGCTGCATGCGCTGATGAAGGCCGATCCCGGCCTGCTGGAGGTCGGCGGCCACGCCTATCTCGCCGGCCTCGCCCAGGCGGCGCCCGCGATTCCGAACGTGCGCGACCTCGCGCGCATCCTGCACGACCTGGCGGTGCGCCGCACCCTGATCGGCATCGGCGAGGATATCGTCAACACGGCCTATGAAGCGCCGCACGACAAGCCGCCCAAGGCGCAGATCGAGGAAGCGGAAAGGGCGCTCTACCGCGTCAGCGAAAGCTCCAAATACGGCCAGGGCCCGATCGATTTCTCCGAAAGCCTGCGCCGTACGGTGGAACTGGCGGAAAAGGCGCAGGCCAGGGGCGGCCGCATCTCCGGCCTCATCACCGGGTTCACCGACATCGACAGCCTGCTGGGCGGCTTGCAGGCGTCGGACCTGATCATCCTCGCGGGCCGTCCCGGCATGGGAAAGACCTCGCTCGCCACCAACATGGCGTTCCACACCGCACGCGCCTATGTGCAGGACATGGAGAGCGGCGCCGAGGTGCCGCGCGGCGCGCCGGTGCTGTTCTTCTCCCTCGAAATGGCGGCGCAGCAGCTTTCGGCACGTATCCTGTCCGAGCAGACCGAGATCGAGATGTGGAAAATCCGCAACGGCCGCTTCTCCGAAAGCGAGTGGGAGAAGTTCGTGCTCTCGATGCAGGACCTCTCCACCCTGCCGCTCTACATCGACGACACCGGCGGCATCTCGGTGGCGCAGATCGCGGCGCGGGCGCGGCGCCTGAAGCGCGAGAAGAACATCGGCTGCATCATGATCGACCATATCCAGCTGGTGGAAGGCAGCGGGCGTTCCGAGAACCGCGTGCAGGAGATCACCGAGATCTCCAAGGCGCTGAAGGTGCTCGCCAAGGACCTCGATGTGCCGGTCGTTGCGCTGTCGCAGCTTTCGCGAAGTGTCGACTCCCGCGATGACAAGCGGCCCGTCCTCTCCGACCTTCGCGAATCCGGCTCGATCGAGCAGGATGCCGACGTTGTGATGTTCGTCTATCGCGAGGAGTACTATCTCAAATCGCGCGAGCCGGATCCGAGTTCGGCCGAGCACGCCAAATGGCTGGAGAAGTGCGAGCGTGCGACCGGCCGGGCCGAAGTCCTGGTCGAAAAGCACCGTCACGGCGCGACCAACAAGATCGACCTGCAATTCGATTCGCGCTACACGCGCTTCTCGAATCTCGCGCCCGACGACGCGGGGCGAAGCTAGGGATCGTCGCGGTCGCGGTGATGACGGCGGTGGTGTGCGTCGCCGTCCGGGCAGTCGGCATCGTAGCCGTGCCAGGGATGATCGCGATGTGCGTCGCCCGACGTGTCGTAGACGATCGCGGCGGCGCCGTTTGCATGCCGGCGGCCATAGAAGTCGGTCCAGCCGTCCCCGGCCGGATGGAAGCCGTCGCCGCCGCCATGATCGTCGTGCGCGTCACGGCCTCCCGCATAGGTGCTGGTGCTGCCGCTGCGATAGTCGTAGGTCGCGACCGACAATTCGGAATATTCGCGGCGCCAGAAATGCGAGGGCCGGCGCGCCATGCCGTAGCCGCCACCGTGCCCGTGATAGCGCGCCCGGTGGTGCTCCGGCGGCGGCGTATCGTCCGTGCCGGCCGGCGGCGGGGCGGGCGTCGCCGCAGCGACGGGCGGCGGCGTGGCTGCGCAATTGCAGCTCGCCGGTTTTTGCGCCTGGTTGTTGTAGTCGCAACCCGAAAGCGTCAGCGCGACCGCCGCCGCCATGACCGTCAGCAATGCCCGCATATTCGCCTCTTGCCGGGCATCGCGCCCGCGCCAAAATCTGCCGTCCGATTATGGAACGGGCGGGGCGGATTCCGGTCCGGCAATCCGGCGGCGTGGTTAACGGCCGACGCCCGCGGATTCCACCCGCACGAGTTCCGACTCGCGGCGCAGCAGGCTGGCGATCTGGCTTGGCAGCAGCCGCAGCTCGTAATAGGCGCGCACGCATTCGCGCTTGAGATAGGGCAGGCCGACGTCGCGCATCTCCGCCCGCCACGCATCGATGTCGGTGACGCCGCCGATGGCGGCCGACTGCCGCGCGATGGCCGGTGTGAGCTGGTAGGGCTGCAAGAGCCTCGCCATCGGCGAGTTGTTCGGATTGAACAGCATGTGGTCGACGGGAAGCGACCAGCGCTCCGGCCACGCCAGCAAACGCAGCGCCGTTTCGCGGTCGAGGATATAGGCTGCCGCGCCGGTGTGGCGCGACAACAGCCGCCCGATCTGGCGGCCCCGGCCCGCATCCACGAGTTCGTCCAGCAGCACGCGCTGGCTCTCCGGCCCGTAGTGCTCGATCTTCAGCAGGCCGACCGACCGCGGCAGCCAGAATAGGTCGGCCAGCAGCGGCGCACCCTCGGGATCGAGCGCGACGTCGTCCTCCAGGATCAGGGCATGGCTGTCGCCGCTGGACAGGAACATGCTCCACGCCCGCATATGGCTGAGCGTACAGCACTTGTCGCCCTTGGGAATCGGTCCGAGCGGGCCGCTGGCCGCGAAATGGCGGTTGGCCACTTCGTCCGGCATGTTCTGGGCATCGACGGCGGCGACGATTTCAAAAGGGATTTTGAGGTTTGAGAGCTGCGCCTGCATGCTGCGCAGGCGGTCGGAACGACGAGCCAGATTGATGAGAAAGGTTTGCATTAAATGTGCCCTCAGGCCGAAATCGGCAACGCACATTCAACGCCACTGTTTCGCCGTACCTTCGGCAAGATTGCGGCGGAGTGTGTTTCGCTTTCATGTTGCGACAGTCTGAGACAAATTTCTGGCGCATGAATCCTCGAACTTGCCGGCCTGCCTTGGGATACGACGTACACGGTACAAAATCGTACCTATCCATTCCGGCGGAAACATTGGTGTAAACATTTCCAACGCGATTCAGACATGACCGCCCGCCGCATCACACGCGCCCGCGTCCGGACGGCGCGGCGCAGCGAGCGCATCGCGATCTCCTCGCCGGGCGACTTCCGAGTCGATGCGCCGGAACTCGTCGACGGGGTAACCGATGAGACGCTGCTGCCCTACTGCCTCGATGTTCTCAAGCGCCGCTCGCTTTATGTCGGCGGCGTCGAGGCAAGGGACGCGCAGGCGGCGCCGTTCTACTATCTGCATCTGCGGCGACACGCGCAGACCATCGTGTCCGTGCCGTGGGAAGCGGGACCGCTGCGCGGCGGGGCGCGGTGCGCGCCGATCTTCCTGTTCTCGCCGGGGCGCTGCGGTTCGACCCTGCTGAGCCGCATCCTGTCGGACGCCGGCCTCGGCAATGTGTCGGAGCCGGATTTCTACACCCAGCTCACCTCCGCCGCCGCGGCGAGCCCGTTCAATCCCTGGCGCGCGGCGATGGCCGGCGCCGTCGCGAATATGGGAAGCGACCTGGCGGCCGCGCTCGGTCCCTCGCCGGTGGTGAAGCTGCGCGCCGAGTCCTGTCGCGCGCCCGGACTCCTGGTGCAGCAGCGCGAGCCGCGTACGCTGTTCATGACGCGCGGTTTCGAATCCTGGGCCCGCTCCAACGGCCGTGCGTTCCGCAACGGACCGCACAAGACGGTGGGCAAGTACCTGCGCGCGCTGGCCGCCCATGCCTGGCTGCGACGCAGCAGCACCTGCCACCTGATCCGCTACGAGGACTTGCTGGGCAATGCCGCCGCGGAGGTCACGGCCTTGGGCGCATTCCTTGGCCACAGGATTCGTCCGGACATCGCCATGGCGACCATGAAGGAAGATTCACAAGGCGGCACACCCTTGGAGCAGGGTGCGCGGCCGGACCAGCCGGGCTGGGAACGGCGTTTCGACGCGACCATGGCGCTGTGGAATTCTGATAGGGTAAGACAGGCGCGCGACAGGCTTGGCGTGGACGAATCGCGCGCCGGGTAACGGGCCGATTTCGAGTTGCAGGATCGTTGGTGACCACGGCCGAAAGCTTCAGCGCGGACTTCGCGCAAATCCAGGCTGCGCACATGCAGGCCGAGGCGGCCAGCCGGCGGCGGACCGTCCGCCGGACGCTGGCCGCACTGGCGGTGCTGCTGGTGCACGTGATCGGTGTCGCGGTCTTCATGTACAGCAACCAGATTCCGATCATGCAGCGCCTTAGGCAGACTATTCCCGAGGCGATCATGTGGATTCCCATGCCCAAAAAACCCGCGCCCCTCAACCCGCGGCTGATCGAACCGCAGCCGCCGGCCGAAGAACTGCCGCTGCCGATCCTGCCGGCGCCGATCACCCTGCCGCCGGTCCGGCGCTCGCCGTTACCGCCGCCGCCCAGCGAAGGCCTGGAAGGCGTCGGCCGCTCGCTCGCTTGCGGCGCCGGCAGTTTCGAGAATTTGCCGCCAGCCATGCGGGACCAGTGCCGCCGCCATCCCTGGGCCTTCGTGAAGCGGCCCGACGGCACCATCGTGATGGAGGCGCCGCCCAAGCCGGTGGACGTGCCGACCACGGCTGACATCATGCGCCATGAGCAGCAGACCGCGCCGCCATGTCCGGTGCTGCAGAACGTGCCCTGCCTGGGCAAGGTCATGCACGGCGACCCCCTGGGCGGCGGCCCGCAGCCGTTTTGAGGGCGCACAACCTCCCCACGGAGGAGAGGTAGTTCGTCCCTCGGGTGCCCAAGTGCCACTTTGACCTGCCGTCGCACCCCCGTCATTGTCCGGCCATGAGCGATACGGAATTCGAGGCGGCGCGCCTGACGGTGCGGTTGGGCGCGGTCGCGGCCAATTATCGCCTGTGCCAGCGCCTGGTGGGTCCGGCCGCCGTCGCCGGCGTGGTGAAAGCCGACGGCTATGGCTGCGGCGCGGCTGAGGTCACGCGCGCGCTCGCCGCCGTCGGTTGCGACACCTTCTTCGTCGCGCGGCTGGAGGAGGGCGTGCGCCTGCGCCCCGTCGTTCCGCGCGCCCGCATCTACGTGCTGGACGGCGCGGCGCCCGACACGGTGCCGGCGCTGCTCAGCCACCGCCTGACGCCGGTGCTCAACTCGCTCAGCGAGGTCGCCGGCTGGTCGGCCGCGGCGCGCGAGACCGGCGGCGAACTCGAAGCCGCCATCCATGTCGACACCGGCATGAGCCGTCTCGGCCTGCCGGGCGAGGAGCTGTCGCTGCTGGCGCGCGAGTGGAAGAAGCGTCTCGCCGGCATCCGCGTCGTGCTGTGGATGAGCCACCTGGCCTGCGCCGACGATCCCGCCGCGCAGATGAACGCGGTGCAGCTCGACCGCTTCCGCACCGCGCTCGCCATGCTGCCGCCGGCGCCGGCGAGCTTCGCGTCGTCCGGCGGCGTGCTGCTGGGCAAGGCTTACGCTTTCGATTTGGTGCGTCCCGGCATCGGGCTCTATGGCGGCAACGTGCAGAACGCGGCGAAGAACCCGTTCGCGGCCGCCGCCCGGCTGACCGCGCGCGTGCTCCAGCTGCGCAAAATTGACAAGGGCGAGAGCGTTGGATACGGAGCGAGTTTTCGGGCGAAGCGGCCGACGGTGCTGGCCACCGTGGCCTTGGGCTATGCGGACGGTTTGATGCGCGCCATCGGCAATCGCGGAGCCGCCGCCGTGGCAGGCAGGCGCGTTCCCATTGCCGGACGGGTATCGATGGACCTGACGACGCTCGACGTGACCGACGTGCCGGCCGCCGCGATCTCGACCGACAGCGATGCCGAATTCTTCGGCGACGCGATTACGCTGGAAGAGGTGGCGAAGACCGCCGACACCGCCGCCTACGAGATTCTCACGTCACTGACACCACGCGTGCCGCGCGTGTACGAGGCCGCGGCATGAACATATTGGCGCTCATCGGACGGGCCTTCCTGACTCTGCTGGCGCAGATCGGGCGGCTGACCATCTTCACCGTCTCGGCGGTCGGCCATTGCTTCCGTCCGCCGGTCTATGGCTATCACATCCTGCAGCAGATGATGCGGATCGGCTATTTCTCGCTGCCCGTGGTCGGTCTGACCGCGTTCTTCACCGGCGGCGTGCTGGCGCTGCAGATCTATATCGGTGGCAACCGCTACGGCGCCGAGGCGATCGTGCCGCAGATCGTGGTCTTGGGCATCACGCGCGAGCTGGGGCCGGTCATCGCCGGCCTGATGGTGGCGGGCCGCGTCGCCGCCGCCATCGCCGCCGAGATCGGCACCATGCGCGTCACCGAGCAGATCGACGCGCTGACGACGCTGGCGACCAACCCGGTCAAATATCTCGTCGTGCCGCGGCTGATCGCGGCGGTGCTCACCATGCCGATCCTGGTCGCGGTGGCGGATTCCATCGGCGTGTTCGGCGGCTATGTCGTCTCGACCCAGAGCCTGGGCTTCTCCGGCGGCATCTATCTCAAGAACACCGTCGACTTCGTCACCCATGGCGATGTGACCTCGGGTCTGATCAAGGCGGCGGTGTTCGGCTTCGTCATCGCACTGATGGGCTGCTACAACGGCTTCCATTCCAAGGGCGGCGCGCAGGGCGTCGGCGCCGCGACGACCAATGCGGTGGTGTCGTCCTCGATCCTGATCCTGGCGGCCAACTACCTGCTCACCTCCATCCTGTTCGGGACGAAGTGATGACGCCGAAGATCGAGCTGCGCGGCGTCAGGAAAAGGTTCGGGCCGAAGGTCGTGCTCGACGGCATCGACCTCGTCGTCGATCCCGGCGAGTCGCTGGTGATCATCGGCGGCTCGGGCACCGGCAAGTCGGTGACGATCAAGTCGGTGCTCGGCATCCTGCGCCCCGACGCGGGCCAGATCTTCGTCGATGGGCAGGAGGTGACCCACATCTCCGGCCGGGCACGGGACAAGGTGCTGCTCAAATTCGGCATGCTGTTCCAGGGCGCGGCGCTGTTCGACTCGCTCACGGTCTGGGAGAACGTGGCGTTCGGCCTGATCCAGGGCCGCGGCATGGCGCGCGGCAAAGCCCGCGAGATCGCGATCCGCAAGCTGGCGCAGGTCGGCCTCGGCCCGGAGGTCGCCGCCCTGTCGCCGTCCGAGCTGTCTGGCGGCATGCAGAAGCGCGTCGGCCTCGCCCGCGCCATCGCCGCCGATCCCGAGATCATCTTCTTCGACGAGCCGACCACCGGCCTCGATCCCATCATGGCCGACATCATCAACGACCTGATCGTCAACACGGTCCGCGACGTCGGCGCCACCACGCTGTCGATCACCCACGACATGGTCAGCGCCCGCAAGATCGCCGACCGCATCGCCATGCTCTACAAGGGCAAGATCATCTGGCACGGCCCGACCAAGGACATCGACAACAGCGGCAACCCCTATGTCGACCAGTTCATCCACGGCCGCGCCGAGGGCCCGATCAAGATGGAAGTGAAGGCGTAAGGCGTTTCCCATCCTCCCCCGTTTACGCAGGGCTATCGCATATGTGCGAGGAGTTCGAAGAGGAAGTCTTGGTTCCATCCTGCACGTTTGAGTTTGAGGCGCATCGAGGTCTTGGTGTCGGGGTGGGCTCTTGCGACGTTGAGGGCCAGACGTCTGAGGACGGCGAGGTTTTCCGGCGCGTTGTCTTTGCGATTTCGCGCGAGGTCTTCGTCGAGCACAACATCGAGGGTCCAGTGCAGGCCGTTCTCGATGCCCCAATGGGCCCGCACGATGCCCAGAACCTGGTCGGGCGCGCAGGGGCGCGACATCAGGAAGTAGCGCTCCACGGGTTCGTCGGTGCCGCGCCGGCTGGTGATCCTGGCCACGGCCTTGAGGCCCGGGAAGTCGTGCTTGAGGGCCATGTGCCTGGCGTCGGCGACCGAGGCGTGGCGCGTCTCCTTGCGGCCGTGGCGCGCGTCCACGGTCTGGGCGCCCTGGTTGGTCTGGGCTTCTTCGATCAGGGCCTTGGCATCGGCCAGCAGGGCGGGCTGGTTGCCCTTTACCGCCAGCATATAATCGCCTTTCTGCGCGACCACCTGCTTGGCCATCTCGCGATGGCAATGCAGCGCATCGGCTGTGACGATGCAGCCCTTGAGCGCCACAAGCTTGATCAGTTCGAGCGCCGCGCCCGCTTCGTCGCCGCCGCTCGCCAGCGTGCTGGCCAGTGTCATGCGGGTCTGGGCCGCCCACAGGCTCACCATCGCCTTGGGCATGTGGCTGTGGCCCGCCGCATAGGCGCGCCGCAGCGCCTTGCCGTCCACCGCGACCACGCCTTTGGGCTTGCCCAGCTTCGCCGTCGCCGAGAACTCCACCATGAACTGCCGGAACAGCGCCTCGAAGGCCTTGGGATCGATCATCCGGAACACTGCGCTGAACGTGTCGTGGCTCGGAATGCCGTGCTTGAGCATCAGGAAGCCGCGCAACAGCGGCTCTTTCGCCAGACCGAAGTCCTCCATGTCCACGCAACCGGTGGCGCCGCAAAGCGTCGCCAAAAAAGCGATGAACAGAACCTCGGACAGGTCGTGACGGCTGTTGCCGGCTCTGGGATCCGGCAAAAGCTCGAAAATCTCCACAAAGCGGTTCATCAAAAGGCTCCTGCAAATCGCAAGACACCTTCAGAATCCCTTCAATGCCTACCAGCAAGCCTGAAATCGCCATATGCGATTCCCCTGCCCGTTTACGGGGGAGGTGGATCGACGCGCAGCGTCGAGACGGTGGGGGGAGCCGTCCCGCTCAGCTGTGCGGACACTTACCCCCTCCGCCGTGTTCGCTGCGCTCACGCGGCACCTACCCCGTAAACGGGGAGGACAAAAGCGCCACTTGACCCGCCTGCTATACTCGAATCATGGCGCGCTCCACTTCCTCCTTCGTCTGCCAGTCCTGCGGTACCGCGACCTCGAAATGGTCGGGGAAGTGCGAGGCTTGCGGCGGGTGGAATACCATCACCGAGGAAGGCACGCCTGTCCCCCATTGGCGCGGGGGCGGCCAAGCGGGTCAAGGGGGCGGCGGTTCGCACTCGAGGACCTCAAGACCGAGGACAAGGCGCCGCCGCGGCGGGTCACGGGCATCGCCGAGTTCGACCGCGTCACCGGCGGCGGCATCGTGCCGGGCTCGGCGCTGCTGATCGGCGGCGATCCGGGGGTCGGCAAGTCCACGCTCATTCTCCAGGCATTGGCGTCGTTTGCGCAGCGCGGTGGCAGCGCGGTCTATATCTCCGGCGAGGAGGCGATGGCGCAGGTGCGGCTGCGCGCGGCGCGGATGGACGTCTCCAATGCGCCGGTGGCGCTGGGCGCCGCCACCAATATCGAGGACATCCTCTCGACGCTGGAGGGCGGCAAGCGGCCCGACATCGTCGCCATCGATTCCATTCAGACCATCTGGACCGGCGCGCTGGAAGCCGCGCCCGGCACCATCGCGCAGGTGCGCACCGCCTCGTTCGACCTGGTGCGCTATGCCAAGGCGTCGGGCGCGGCGGTGATCCTGGTCGGCCATGTCACCAAGGACGGCCAGATCGCCGGCCCCAAGGCGGTCGAGCACCTGGTCGACGCGGTGCTCTATTTCGAGGGCGAGCGCGGCCATCACTTCCGCATCCTGCGCGCCGCCAAGAATCGCTTCGGCCCGACCGACGAGATCGGCGTGTTCGAGATGACCGGCAAGGGCCTGGCCGAGGTCGCCAACCCGTCGGCATTGTTCCTCGGCGACCGCAACAGCGTGTCGCCCGGCACCGCGGTGTTTGCGGGCCTCGAAGGCACACGGCCGCTGCTGGTGGAGATCCAGGCGCTGGTCGCAGCCGCCGGCTATGGCAGCCCGCGCCGCGCCGTGGTCGGCTGGGACACCGGCCGCCTCGCCATGATCCTGGCGGTGCTGGACGCGCGCGGCGGGCTCGGCATCGCCGCCTCCGACGTCTATCTCAACGTCGCCGGCGGCCTCAAAGTGGGCGAGCCGGCCGCCGATCTCGCCGCCGCGGCGGCGCTTATTTCCTCGTTTGCCGGCCGGCCGCTGCCGCGGGAGACCGTGTTTTTCGGCGAGATCAGCCTGTCCGGCGACATCCGCCCCGCGCCCCAGGCCGAATTGCGCCTGAAAGAGGCCGCAAAGCTGGGCTTTGCTGCCGCCATCGTGCCGGCCGGCACGAAAGTGGAGGGCGCCGGAATCGCGCTCCATCCCGTGCGGGACGTCGCGGAACTGATCGCCGCGCTCGGTGCGGAGCAACCGCACCGTGATAGGCTAAGCCCATGAGTCTCGCCTTCACCTTCGTCGATCTGCTGGTCGTGCTCGTGATCCTGGGATCGATGGGCTACGCGATCTGGAAGGGCTTCGTCTCCGAGACCCTCTCCATCGTCGCCTGGGCCGCCGCGGCCTTCGCCTCGCTCTATCTGGGGCAGTGGGTCGGCGGAATGGCCATGGCGCTGATCTCCACCTACTGGATCGCCATCGTCATCGGCTATGTCGCGGTGTTCCTGGTCGTGTTCATTCCGCTGTCCTTCGCCAGCTATCGCTTCGCGGAGGGTGTCCGCCGCTCGCCGGTGGGGCCGATCGACCGCATCCTCGGCGGCACTTTCGGCATCGTCCGCGGCCTCGCCATCGTCGGCATCGCCTATCTCATCTTCACCTCGGTGGTGAAGATCGACGACCAGCCCAGGGCGCTGACGCAGGCGCGCACCCTGCCGCTGATCCAGAGTTCGGCGGAGGTTCTGCTCGCGCTGGTTCCCAGCCGCCGCACCATCGGCGCGCCGGAGGCGCCCGAGCCGCCGCCCAAGCGGATCGAGGACCTGATCGGACCCGCGCCGCCGGCCGGGCCCACGCCCCATCCGGTCCGCACCGCCAGGCCGCCCCGGCACGGCAAAAAGGGCTATGGCGTCGGCGAGCGCCGCGCGCTAGACCGGCTTTTCGAAGCGACAGGCAACGGCGGAACCGGCAAGCCATGACTGGCCTTCAGGAAGATCGGGATTCTCAAGACGACAAGCTGCACGAGGAGTGCGGCGTTTTCGGCGTTTTCGGCCATCCGGACTCGGCCGCGCTGACCGTGCTCGGCCTGCACGCGCTGCAGCATCGCGGCCAGGAGGCGGCGGGCATCGTCACCTACAATGACGGCCATTTCACCGCGGAGCGCCATCCCGGCTTGGTCGGCGACATTTTTGGCGGCCGCAACGCGGTGCGGGTGGCGAACCTCAAAGGCGCCTTCGCCATCGGCCACAACCGCTATTCCACCGCCGGCGGCTCGGTGTCGCGCAACATCCAGCCGATGTTCGCCGACCTGATCGGCGGCGGCCTGGCGCTGGCGCACAACGGCAACCTGACCAATGCGCGTGCCCTGCGCTCCGAACTGGTCGCCGAGGGCCGCATCTTCCAGTCGACCTCCGACACCGAAGTCATCATCCACCTGGCGGCGCGCAGCACTTACCGGCCGATTGTCGACAAGCTGATCGACGCGCTCAAGAAGGTGCATGGCGCCTATTCGCTGGTGGCGCTGACCTCCAAGAAGATGATCGGCGTGCGCGATCCCTGGGGCGTGCGGCCGCTGGTGCTGGGCAAGCTCGACAACGCCTATATCCTGGCGTCGGAGACCTGCGCGCTGGACATCATCGGCGCCGAATTCGTGCGCGACGTCGTGGCCGGCGAGATGATCGTCATCACCAAGGAGGGCATCGAGAGCTATCATCCCTTCAAGAAGCAGCCGGGCCGCTTCTGCGTCTTCGAATACATCTATTTCTCGCGGCCCGATTCGGTGGTCGAGGGCCGCAACGTCTACGAGCACCGCAAGGCGACGGGCGCCGAGCTGGCGCGCGAGGCGCCGGCGGATGCCGACATGGTGATCCCGGTGCCGGATTCCTCGATCCCCGCCGCCATCGGCTTCGCCGCCGAGGCCAAGCTGCCCTTCGAGCTCGGCATCATCCGCAACCACTATGTCGGGCGCACCTTCATCGAGCCGTCCGACGGCATCCGCAATTTCGGCGTCAAGAAGAAGCACAATCCCAACCGTGCCACGCTCCAGGGCAAGCGCGTCGTGCTGATCGACGATTCCATCGTGCGCGGCACCACCTCGATGAAGATCGTGCAGATGGTGCGCGATGCCGGCGCCAGCGAAGTGCATTTCCGCGTCGCCAGCCCGCCGACGGCGCATTCCTGCTTCTACGGCGTCGACACGCCCAACACCGACGACCTGCTGGCGCACAACATGGACGTCGAGCAGATGCGCCGGCTGATCGGTGCCGACAGCCTCGCCTTCATCACGATGGACGGGATGTATCGCGCGATGGGCGAAGGCGCGCGCAAGGCGGGCGACCCGCAATTCTGCGACGCCTGCTTCTCCGGCGACTATCCGATCGCGCTCACCGACATCACCGGCCGCGGCGAGGTGGATCAGCTCTCGTTCCTGGCCGACGCGGCGGAATGAGCGGCTGGCGAGCCGCGAACAGCGAGTAGGGACAAAGGGTTCCATTTTCTTCCCCTATTGGCTATTCGCTACTCGCTACTCGCCATCGGTGCTTCCCATGACCAAACCCCTCGACGGAAAGATCGCGCTCGTCACCGGTGCCTCGCGCGGCATCGGACGGGCGGCGGCGGTCGCGCTGGGCGCGGCCGGCGCGCATGTCGTCTGCGTCGCGCGCACCACCGGCGCGCTGGAGGAGACCGACGACGCGATCCGCAGGGCCGGCGGCGCGGCGGCGACGCTGGTGCCGCTCGACATCCGCGACTTTGCGGCGCTCGACCGTCTCGGTCAGTCGCTCTTCGAACGCTGGGGCCGGCTCGATGCGTTCCTCGGCAATGCCGGATCGCTCGGCGTGCTGACGCCGCTGAGCCATCTCGAGCCCAAGATCTTCCAGGAGCTGATCGAGGTGAACGTCACCGCCAATTGGCGCCTGATCCGCTCGCTCGATCCCCTGCTGCGCCGGTCGGCGGCCGGCCGTGCGCTGTTCGTCTCCTCCGGCGCGGCGCGCAAGCACACGCCGTTCTGGGGCGGCTACGCCATGGCCAAGGCGGCGCTGGAATCGCTCGCGCTCACCTATGCCGCCGAATGCGCCACGACCGATGTGAAGGTGAACCTGCTCAACCCCGGCGCCACGCGCACCGCGATGCGCGCCCGCGCCATGCCGGGCGAGGATCCGGAGACGCTCCCGGGGCCCGACGCCGTCGCGCCGCTGATCGTCGAGCTGCTGTCGCCGTCCAACGCGAAGAACGGCGAACTGGTGACGTTCCGCCGGCCGGCTCCATAGCGCGACGTGGCCTAGGTATTCTTACGCACGCGATCGCGGTGAGAAGAATTAAGGGCTTCGGCACAGATTGCGGCCGGATCGCAGGAAGACGCCCGCCGGATGCTCGAGAGCACTTCGAACCTTGGTGACGTGCGGACGATGCCGGTCGACCAGGCCGTCAGTCACTTCGTCAAGCTGGGCGTGGCCTATTGGCGTTCGCTGTGCGGGCAAAGGCGGTTCCCGGCACGCGCCGACATGACCTTGCGCGGTGCGGCCGCGATCCTGCCCTATTCCGTCATCGTCAAAGTCATCGATGGCGGCGACGACTTCGAATACCGCTTCGTCGGCGAGGCGCAAAGGCAGGCGTTCAAGGCCTCGTTCAAGGGGCTCCGCGTGTCGCAGATCGAGGCCGCAGTGCCGCAACTCGGCAGCGTTTTGCGCGCGGCCTATGAGCGGGTGGTCGTGCCGGGCACGCCGTTCATCATCCGGGGCCGCGTCGACCATGCGCTCACGGACGCGCAAATGCTCTTCCATGAGACGGCATTTCTGCCGCTGGGCGCGAGCGATGCGGCGGTGGACCATCTGCTGATCGTCGGCGTGCAGGTGCCGGAGCCGTTCTGGAGCGTGTCGGCGGACAGGCTGGCCGTTCTGGCCGACCAGATCCGGAGCGCAACGACCGGCGAAGCGCCTGCCGCCGCCGCGACTGCCGCATCGGATGGCGCGGCGCCCATTTCCAGATCGAATTAGATCCGCGCGTCGCCCGTCCGCACGGCTCAGTCCTTGTCGAACGGGTTTTTGCCGCCGCGCATCAGGAAGCGGATCGGCGTGCCTTTCAGATCGAACGCCTCGCGCAGGCCGTTGGTGAGGTAGCGGATATAGTCCTCCGGCAGCGCTTTCAGCTGGTTGCCGAACAGCGCGAAGGTCGGCGGACGCGCCTTCACCTGGGTCATATAGCGCGCCTTGACGCGGCGGCCGGAGACGGCGGGCGGCGCGTGCCGCTCCAGCGCTTTTTCGAGGAACCGGTTGAGCGCCGAGGTGCCGACGCGGGTGTTCCAGGCCTTCGCCGCGGCCAGGATCGCCGGCACCAGCCGCTCGATGCCTTCGCCGGTCAGCGTCGAGATCGCCACCAGCGGCGCGCCGACAACCTGCGGCAGGGACTTGTCGAGCCGCTCGCGCAGATCGCCATAGGCGCCGGCGCGGTTCTCGACCAGGTCCCATTTGTTGGCGATGAAGACGATGGCGCGGCCCTCGCGCGCGATCAGGTCGGCGATGGTCAGGTCCTGCTTCTCGAACGCCTGCGTCGCGTCCAGCATCACGAGCACGCAATCGGCGAAGCGGATCGCGTCCAGCGTGCTGGCGACCGACATCTCCTCCAGCGTATGGCCGGCCGCACGCGCCTTGCGCCGCAGGCCCGCGGTGTCGTGGAGCAGGAATTCATGGCCTTCGAACGTCCAGGGCGCGGCGATGGCGTCGCGCGTGATGCCGGCCTCCGGTCCCGTCAGGGTGCGCTCTTCGCCCAGCAGCAGGTTGAACAGGCTCGACTTGCCGACATTGGGGCGGCCGACGATGGCGAGGCGCACCGGGCGGTCTTCGATCTCTTCGTCTTCCGCGGCGGGCGGCTCGGCGCCGTCTTCGTCTTCCGCATATTCCGCCGGTTCGACGAATTGCCCGATCGCTTCCTCGAGCGCGCCGAAGCCCATCGAGTGCTCGGCGGAGATCGCCACCGGCTCGCCGAAGCCCAGGCTGTAGGCTTCCGCATAGCCGATGTCGCTGGCGCGGCTCTCGCATTTGTTGGCGACGAGGATCACCGGCTTGTCCGCCTTGCGCAGCGCCTGCGCGATGATCTGGTCGCCGGTCGTGATGCCGGTGCGTCCGTCGATCAGGAACAGGCAGGCGTCGGCATCTTCGATCGCGGTGATGGTCTGGCCGGTCATGCGGGTCGCGAGGCTGTCGGGCGCGTCCTCCTCGAAGCCGGCGGTGTCGATGACGCGGAAGGCGAGCGAGCCCAGCGAGGCGTCCGCCTCGCGCCGGTCGCGGGTGACGCCCGGCGTGTCGTGCACCAGCGCCAGCTTGCGGCCCACCAGCTTGTTGAAAAGCGTGGACTTGCCGACATTGGGCCGGCCGATGATGGCGAAGGTGAACATAGCGAGTAGCGAATAGCGAATAGTGAAGCGAGTAGCGAGTGGCCAATAGCGAATAGGGACGGAAAAGGCCGAATTCCCCCCTATTCGCTACTCGCTATCTCGCCATTCGCTTATCGCAGCGCCACGAGCTGGGCGGAACTGGTGTAGAGGAACAGCATGCCGCCCGCGACCACCGGCGCGATCAGCGTGCCGTCCGGGATCTCCATCTTGCCCAGCAGCTCGCCGGTATAGGGCGACACCGCCGCCGCGATGCCCTTGGACGAGACCACCACCAGCCGGTCGGAGACCAGGACGGGGCCGGACCAGGTGATCGCGCCGCTCTTGTCCTCGGTGTTTTCCCAGCGCTGGAGCTGGTGGATCCACTTCACCTTGCCTTCCTTGCGGGTCAGGCAGATGAGCTGCTGGTCGCTGGTCAACACATAGACGTAGTCGCCGGCCGCCCAGGGCGTCTGGATGCCGCCGATGTCGCGCGACCACAGCCGCTCGCCGGTGTTGAGGCTGATCGCCGCCATGACGCCGGAATGGCTGATGGCGAACACCACGTCGCGGTCGACCACCGGCCGGCCGGCGATATCGTCGAGCTCCGACAGCGCGGTCGCGACGCCGGAATGGGTCAGCATGTCGTTCCAGGCGGGGCGGCCATTGACCACCCGCAGCGCGTAGATCTCGCCCGACGAATAGGGCGCCATGACGTATTCGCCGGCCACCGCGGCGCTGGTGCTTTCCAGGATGCCGGCGGATTCGGAGATGCCGGTGTGATCCCACAGCCGGCGCCCGTCGCTCTCGGCGAGGGCATAGAAATGGTTCTCCTGGGTGGAGACGAACACCCGCCCGCCATTGGCGGCCGGCGCGTTCATGATCGGCACGCCAAGGTCCTGCTTCCACAGCGTCTTGCCGGTGCGGGCGTCCAGCGCCACGACCTCGCCGAAGCCGCTGGTCACGAACAGCTTGCCGTCGTCATAGGCGATGCCGCCGCCGGCGCCCTTGGACGGATCGATGGTGTTGGAATTGCCGAACATCCCGAAGAAATAGGTTTCGTCCTTGCCGACCGGCGCGACGGGGGCGTCCCACAGCGGCGTGCCGCTGGCGACGTTGAAGGCGAAAACGTGCGCCGCGGAATCGAGCACGAAGACGCGGCCCTCGGCGACGATGGGCGCCGCGGTCAGCCGCGAATCCGCATCCGAGCCCTTGCCCGCGTCCTGCGTCCACACGACGGCGAGCGGCCCCGGCGCCTCCAGGTGATACATCGCGTTGGAGGCGTAGCCGCCGGGCTCCGGCCAGGCGTCGTTCTTGTAGGGCGGCGGCAGCACGACGTCGACGCCCTTGAGCGTGTCGTCGATGCGCAGCGTCTCGTCGATCGTCATGACCGAGATGCGTTCGCCGCGCAGCTTGGATTTCTTGGCGCCGCCCTGGAACCAGCCGCTGACGACATCGGTCATGGCGCAGCCCGAGAGCAGCAGCGTGGCGCCGAGCACGACGGCGAGGACGGAAGCGGTCTTGGCTTTCATTGGGGCGCGGTACCTGGCGCCGGGGCCGCGCCGGGTGGCGTTTCCGGCTGAAGCGGCGGAACGGTGCCGAAATTCGCCATGCCGCCGTTCTTCAGGAACGATGCCATCGCGGCGGCCCTGCGGCGCAGGCTCTCCGGCGCATCCTTGTCGTCGCCGAGCATGGCGAATTCTGTCTGTGCCGCCCTGGTATTGCCGGCATGGAAATCGGCATAGGCGAGCACCTCGTGCGCCGGGTGCCGCCAGGGGCTCTTGGGATCGGTCAGCGGCGCCAGCAGCGACGCGAGATCGGTGCGCGGCGCGCTGTCGGCCATGGCCCAGCCGGCGCGCAGCAGGGCGAGGCTGCCGATCGGTCCGCTGTCGTCGGCGGCGACGGACTTGTAGATCGCCACGGCCTCCATGCGCTGGCCGGAGGCGAACAGGGCCGCGGCGTGCGACAGCCTGGCCATCTTGGCGTAGCCGCCGGGCGCGCTCCTGGCGAGAGTCGCGAAGGCTTCCGACGATTTGACCACATTGCCGCTCTCGGCCAGGTCCTGCGCGGCGATCAGCGTGTCGGACGCCTTCAGATTCTGGTTCGCCTCATAGCGCTGCCATAGCTCGAAGCCGGCGATGGCGATGATAACGACGGCCACGGCCGCGATGATGTAGTCGCCGTATTGCTTCCAGATCTGCTCGAAGCGTTCGCGGCGGACTTCCTCCTCGACTTCGCGGAAGATGTCGCTCAAAGGCAGTTTCCTCTATCGGGGGCGGGGTGGCGCCGGCTCGCGCTCAACCTATTGACCGCGCGATGATTTAGCCGCTGCGGGGCGGGCTGGCAACCGATGGCGGGTGAAAAGGCGGAAAGGCCGAAACTTCAGCCTACCCGCTTCATCGTGTAGACGTTTTCCCGGCCCGGGAAGGCCCTGGCGCGCACATCGGCGGCATAGGCCTTGACCGCCGCCTCGATGGCGGGGCCGAGATTGGCGTATTGGCGGACGAATTTGGGCGGGTTGGGGTTCAGCCCCAGCATGTCCTCCATCACCAGGATCTGCCCGTCGCATTCGGCGGAGGCGCCGATGCCGATGGTGGGGATGGCGATGTCGCGGGTGATCTTGGCGGCCAGCGGCTCGGCCATGCCTTCGAGCACGACGGCGAAGGCGCCGGACTGCGCCACCGCCTGGGCGTCCGCCTCGATCGCCGGCCATTCGGCCTCGGTGCGGCCCTGGGTCTTGAAGCCGCCCATGATGTTGGCCGATTGCGGCGTGAGGCCGATATGGCCCATCACCGGGATACCGCGCTGGGTGAGGTATTTGATCGTCTCGGCCAGTCGCGAGCCGCCTTCCATCTTCACCGCGGTGCAGCCGGTCTCCTGGATCACCCGCGCCGCATTGCGGAAAGCGATCTGCGGGCTCTCCTCATAGGAGCCGAACGGCATGTCGACGACGACCAGCGCATGGCGCGAACCGCGCATCACCGCCTTGCCGTGGGTGATCATCATCTCCAGCGTGACGCCCAGCGTGCTCTCCATGCCGTGCATCACCATGCCCAGGCTGTCGCCGACCAGCATCAGGTCGACATTCTCATCGAGCAGCCGCGCCGTGTGGGCGTGGTAGCAGGTCAGGCAGACGACCGGCTTGGCGTTCTTGTGCGCCTTGATCTCGGGAACGGTGACGCGCTTGGTCTGGACCTGAATCGACATGGACGCGATTTCCTCGCCTGAAAGGTTGGAAATGGCCTGTCCGCGACGCTGGGCGCCAGGTGGACGGCGGCGGTCCTCGACCGGTCGGTGCCGCTTATAGCCCAAAAGGGCAGAGGGCGCCATGCCCGCCGCGGGCGACGGACGTGGCGTCCGGTTCCCGCGCATGGACGCGAATAAATGTTGCGCGAGGTCACGCCTCTGTACGGTGCCGCTGTTGACGCCGTCACCGCAGTTCTGCGGTGACCGCGCCACGGAATTTGGAGGCCTTTTGAACACCGTATTGCTAGGACTGCTGGTCGTCATCGTGCCGGCAGTGCTCGCCGGACTTTGCGTTCTGGCAGCGCGCCAGTTCCTGCACGAGAGGGTGCGCGAGGGGCACAACGACGTCCTGGTGCCGCTGTTCCTGACCGCCGGAACCATCTATGCCGTGATGCTGGGCTTTCTGGTCGTCGTGGTGTGGGAAGCTTATGGCGATGCCAAGAGCAATGTCGCGGTCGAGGCCTCGACGCTCACCACCATGTATCGCCAGACCAACGGCATGGATGCCGTTGAAATGAAGGCAATGCGCGAGCACATCCGCGCCTATACCGAGGCGGTCGTCGGCAAGGAATGGGACATCCAGGCCAGGACCGGCGGCGCGGCGCCCGAGGCCCGCCGCCAGATCGCCGAGATCTACCGCGAATATGCGCACATGCCGGCGGACGTCGCGAACTCGTCCATCAACCGCGAATTCCTCAGCCAGTTCTCGGCGGTGACGGCGGCGCGCAACAAGCGCACGCTGCAGGCGGGCGAGGAAGTCCCCTGGGTGCTGTGGCTCGGCCTGGTCGGCGGCGCGACGATCGTCGTCGCCATGAGCTGCCTGCTCTACATGGATACCTGGTGGCCCCACATGGTGATGTCGGGCGTGCTGACGCTGATGATCGGCATGCTGCTGTTCATCACGATCATCCTGGCCAAGCCGTTCCAGGGCGCGCTGGCGCTCGAACCCGGGCCGTTCGAACATTCTCTGTCGGTCTACAAGGCCGTCGATGGCGGAAATTAGGGGACGATCGATGCGCGTCAGCACTTTGCAGCACAAGGACCCGGGCGAGACCGAACTCGGGGTGGTCTATGCCAGCGTCGAAGGCGTCAACGAGAAATCGTACGACGAGGCGCTGCACGAATTGAAGGAGAAGGGTGCGAAGCTGGGTGCCGTCGCGCTCATCGGCCTGCAGCTCGTGCAAAGCCAGTTCCAGTGGAACCAGCGCACCAGCCTGATCGCCACGGCGGTCCGCTAGGGCAGCCGTCCGCGCGGTGTTAGGGTGCGCGATGATGCCGTCCCGCCTGACCTATGCGTGGCTATACAGTCTGCTCAAGCTGCGTTCGATGACGGCCACGCCGCTGGCGGCGGCATGGCGGCGATTGGCTCTTGCCCGGTCTTCCGGCGCCGCACGACGGGAACGCCTCGCGGAAGAAGCGTGGTGGCGCGGCGACGGTGCCGCTGCGGTGCGGTACTGGGATGGCCTGGCGCGGGACGAGCCCCGCCGCGCGGCCTGGCCGCTGAAGCTATCCCGCGCGGCGAAGGAGCGCGGCGATCTCGCGGCGGCCGAGCGCATTCTCCTCGATGCCAGCGGCCGGGGCATTGACGACAAGGCGATCGAGCTGGGCCTGTTGCGTTATGCGCGGCTGCTGCATCGCTCGAACGCCGCCGTCGACGACGCCCTCGAGATCGTCGCCGATCCGAAGGCGTCATCCGCGAAGGTGTTTTATTCCGCATTCTACCTCATGGCCGAAAACCGGCTGGAGCGGGCGCGCGACGGCTTCGGGCGCGTCCTGGACGATGCGCGCCTGGGACCTTTGGCGCGGGGCCATCTGGCCGCGATCGATTTGCTCGCGCGCGCCCGGGCGGGGGGCCGCGCCGATGTTCCCGGCTGGCTGTCGGCGGCGCAGAGCTCCATCGTCGTCCTTGAGCCGTCGTCCGACACCACGGTCGTGGCGTTCTCGCCACCGGAGGGCGCATTCGGGCTTTCCGTCAATGCGCTGCATGCGATGCTGTCGTCTGCCGGCGTGAACGCGATCTATCTGTTCGACAGCCGCCAGCTCTACCATCTGGGCGGCAGCGACCGGTTCGGACCGGGCTATGCGGCGATGCTGGGCGGCGTGCGCGCGATGCTGGCCGCGATGGGAACGCGCCGGCTGATCGTCATGGGCGCGTCGGCCTCCGGCTATACCGCGCTGCTCGCAGCCCTGGATCTGAAGGCCGATGGCGCACTGGTCTTCTCGCCCTTGACGACGATCGTGCCGGCTGCACCGCTGGGCGCGACCCGCAGTGCGCACATCTTGGCGCGGCTGCGCCAGGAGGCCCTTCCGATGCTGAAGAATCTGCGCCCGCTGCTGCAGGCGCGGCAGTCCTGCCCGCGCATCGAGATCTACTACAGCGCGTCGAACGCCCGCGACCGCCTGCATGCCGGCAATGTGGCCGGCGTGCGTGGGGTTACTCTGCATGCGATCGGCGCGCATCAAAGGCATGACTGCCTGACCGAGATGGCCTTCCGGGGCTATCGCGACCTGCTGAGCGGGTTTGCGGAGCCGTAGCGGCGGTCAGCTGTTGGTGGTGTCGTCGTCGGCGTTCGAATTCGTCCCGGTCTCGGCGCCTGCGGCGCCGATGACCCTGGCGGTGGGCCGGCTCCACGGTGCCCGCCTTGCGCGCGGCGATAGGAGACCACCTTCACCGGCAGACGCCCCGTCCATGTCCAGCGATTTCGGCTTCATGTTCTGAGCCTCGGAGAGACGTCATCAGGCTTTGCGGCGGCACCCACGCGTTGCCGCCGCGCGGGCGTCCGCGGCTATTCGGCCTCCGCCGCGTCGTCGCTGTCTTCCGCCTTCGGGGCGGCGCCGGTTTCGAACAGCTCTTCCGCCGCGACCGCCGCTTCCTCGGCGTCGGTCTTCTCGGTGAGCACGTCCTCGCCGCGAAGCTGGCGTTCGGCCTCGTCCTCGCTGCGCGCGACGTTGATCGTCACGAAGACGCGGACTTCCGGATGCAGGCGCACGCCGATCTTGAACAGGCCGATGGTCTTGATCGCCTGGTCCAGCGGCACCTGGGTGCGGGCGACGCTGACGCCGCCTTCCGAGATCGCATCGGCGATGTCGCGCGGGCTGACCGAACCGTAGAGCTGGCCGCGGTCGCCGGCCTGGCGGATCAGCGTGAAGGTCTTGCCGTCCAGCTTCTTGCCGACGACCTCGGCTTCCTTCTTCTGTTCCAGGTTGCGGGCTTCGAGCTGCGCCTTCTGGCCCAGGAAATATTCCCGGTTGGTCTTGTTGGCGCGCAGCGCCTTCTTCTTCGGCAGCAGGAAGTTGCGGGCGAAGCCGTCCTTGACCTTCACCTCGTCGCCCATCTGGCCGAGCTTCTCGACGCGTTCGAGCAGGATCACTTGCATCGTCGCGGCCCCTAGTTCAGCACATAGGGAAGCAGCGCCATGAACCGCGCGCGCTTGATGGCGTTCGCGAGGATGCGCTGCTTCTTGTTGGACACCGCGGTGATGCGGCTGGGCACGATCTTGCCGCGCTCGGAGATGAAGCGCTGCAGGAGCTTGACGTCCTTGTAGTCGATCTTGGGCGCGTTGGCGCCCGAGAACGGGCAGGTCTTCTTGCGCCGGAAGAACGGACGGCGCTGGCCGCCCTCGCCGCCGCGGCCGCCTTCGCGCCCGCCGCCGTCACGGCTGCCGCCGCCACCACCGGACCGTTCGCCACCGTAGGACATTATGCGGCCTCCTGCGTTTCGGCGCCTTCGGGCTTGCGTTCGCCCTCGGGGCGGTCGTCGCGGCGGTTCTTGTTCGAGGAGACCTCGAACGCGTCCACGCTCACGGTGATGTAGCGCAGCACGTCTTCGTTGATCTTGAGCTGGCGCTCGAGCTCGACGACGGCCCTGGCCGGCGCGTTGATGTTGAGGAGCACATAGTGCCCCTTGCGGTTCTTCTTGATGCGGTAGGCCAGCCCGCGCAGGCCCCAATATTCCTGCTTCTCGACCTTGCCGCCTTCGCCTTCGACGATGGTCTTGAGGTGCTGCGCCAGCGCGTCCACCTGCTGCGCGCTGATGTCCTGGCGCGCGATCAGGAGATGCTCGTAGAGAGCCATGTCCGTCCTTTCGATGGGCTGCGGAGCGGTTCGGGGCGGACACCCGTCGCCGCCTCGGATCGCCGGGACGCCGAACCATTCGGCATTGGAGCGCCGGATTGTGGATCCGGAGGTCCTCCCGCGACCGCAGCCGCCATGAAGGCGGGGCTTATAGGCGAAGGGGCGTGCCGGGACAAGGGCCCGAACGGCGGTTTTTCATTGCCCCGATGGCGCCCGGGCAGCTTATCATAGGGCGGATTTCGGGGGATTTTCGCCGTGAAAGCACTTTCCGTCGTCTTGCTGGCAGGGTCGGTCGCTTTTGCCGCCGCTGCGGCTACCATCGCGCCGCCGCCGCCCACCCCGGCCGGAACCGACGTCGAGACCATCCAGGGCACAAGCGTCGCCGATCCCTATCGCTGGCTGGAGGACTGGAACGATCCCAAGGTGAAGGCGTGGAGCGATGCGCAGAACGCGCGCACCCGCGCCTATCTGGACGCGCTGCCCTATCGCGGCGCGGTGGCGGCCAGGCTGGCCGCGCTGATCAAGGCGTCGTCGCCGTCCTATTACCAGCTGATCGCGCGCGGTCCCCGCATCTTCGCGCTCTATGCCGATCCCAAATTCCAGCAGCCGATGCTGGTGACGCTGGACGCGGCCGCCGATCCGGCCAGCCGCAAGGCGCTGATCGATCCCAACGTGCTGGACGCCAAGGGCCTGACTGCGATCGACTGGTTCACCCCCTCCTTCGACGGCACCCGCGTGGCGGTGTCGCTGTCGCAGAACGGCAGCGAGGAGGGCACGCTGCACGTCTACGACGTCGCGACCGGCAAGGAGATCGACAAGCCGATTGCCGACGTGCAATTCCCCACCGCCGGCGGCAGCGCGGCCTGGGCGCGCGACGACAGCGGCTTCTGGTACACGCGCTATCCGGGCACCGCCGTGCCGGCGGACCGGCATTTCTTCCAGCAGGCCTATTTCCACAAGCTCGGCACCGACGCGGCGAAGGATCCGCTGGTGCTCGGCGCCAAGGACGGGCTGGAGCGGGTCTCGGAAATCTATCTCGACACGCGCTACGGCCGCGACGAGGCCTTCGCGCAGGTGCAGCGCGGCGACGGCAACCGGTGGGCGTTCTATGTCCTGCCCAAGGCCGGCCCGCCGATCCAGATCGCGACCTATGACGATCATTTCGCCTTCGCCACGCTGGGTCCCGACGGCGCCGTCTACGCGATCAGCCGCGACGGCGCGCCCAACGGCAAGATCGTGCGGCTGAAGCCGCCCTTTGCGCCCATGGCGCTGGCGAAGGCGCCGGTGATCGTGCCGCAGAGCGATGTTGCGATCGTGTCGGGCGGTGCCGAATACAATCTGCTCGACCTGTCGCTGAGTCAGGACAGGCTGTTCGTGCGCGATATCGTCGGCGGACCGAACCAGGTGCGCGTGTTCGGCCTGGACGGCAAGGCTTACGGCAAGCTGCCCTTGCCGGAGATCGCGGGCAATGACGACATTGCGCCGCTGACCAACGGCGACGTGCTGTTCGACGTCAGGACCTATACGCGGCCGGCCTATTACGCGCTGTGGCACGCCGCGACCGGCAAGACCGAGGAGACCGGCCTCAAGATGACCTCGCCGGTGTCCTTCGCGGATGCCGAAGTCGTGCGCGGCTTCGCCACCTCCAAGGACGGCACCAAGGTGCCGGTCAACATCGTCGCCCGCAAGGGCACCAGGCTCGACGGCACCAATCCGGTGCTGCTCTATGGCTATGGCGGCTACGGCGTCAGCGGGACGCCGTTCTTCCTGGGGCCCATGTGGCGGCTGTGGCTGGACGCGGGCGGCATCTATGCCGCCGCCAATATCCGCGGCGGCGCCGAATATGGCGAGCGCTGGCACACCGAGGGCATGCTGCTCAAGAAGCAGAACGTGTTCGACGACTTCGCCGCGGTGGCGCAGTACCTGATCGACAAGCGCTACACCTCGCACGACAGGCTGGCGCTGCAGGGCGGCTCGAATGGCGGCCTGCTGATGGGGGCGGAGATTACCCAGCATCCGCAGCTGGCGCGCACGGTGATCTCCGAGGTCGGCATCTACGACATGGTGCGCTGGGAGAACGATCCGAACGGCGCGTTCAACGTGCCCGAGTTCGGCTCGGTCAAGGACCCGGCGCAGTTCAAGGTGCTCTACGGCTACTCGCCCTATCACCATGTGGCGAAGGGCACGTCCTATCCCGCCGTGCTGCTGATGACCGGCGCCACGGACGGACGCGTCAACCCGATGCACTCGCGCAAATTCGCCGCCGCCCTGCAGGCCGCCACCTCCTCCGGACGTCCGATCCTGCTCCGGACCAGCGCCAATTCCGGCCATGGCATCGGCAGTTCGCTGGACGAGCGCATCGCCGAGCGCACCGACGAGCTGACCTTCCTGTTCGACCAGATGGGCATCACGCCGGCGCCCTAAAGCGCCGCCCTCAAAACGAAGAAGGCGCGGCCGGGAAGCCCCGTCCGCGCCTTCAAGTTCGTCAGCCTTTGCCGGCTCTCACCAACGGTGATGCCAATGACGGTGGTGCCAACCCCAGCCGCCATGCCAATGATGGTGCCAGTGGTGGCCGCCGCCGAAACGGATGATCACCGCGTCGGCCGAAGTGGCCGAGGCGGCTAGCAATCCCAAGGCGAAGACGGAAGCGATCAAAGCTTTCATGTGATGTCCTTACTTGCTGGCTTACCAGCCCCAACCGCGACAGAAGCGGTCATGGTGATGGTGGTGCCATCCCCAAGACGTGCAGTGGCGGTGTCCGTGATGGCCGCCGCCGATATGAATGGAGAGTGCGCTGGCGGACGTGGCGCCCAGCAGACTCAGCGCGAAGACGGACGCAATCAAAGTTTTCATGACTATCCCCTGGTTGGATGCAAAATGCGTAGGCTTACCAGCCCCAGCCGCGGCAATAGCGGACGTGGTGCGGGTGCCAGCCCCAGCCGGTGCAATGGCGATGGCCGTGATGCCAGCCATGGGGATGGGCATCGGCTGCGGTGGCGGTGATGCCCATCAGGCCGACAGCGAGAGCCGCGGCTGCGATCAGTGTCTTCATGGTAATTCCCTCAGTTAGATTGGAATGCGCGTCAACGGAGCGGTGTTAACGCCATTTTGTACTCCAAGTTCCACGCCCCTCACAGCCCGATATTCGCGACATTCTCCTGAACGCAGCATGAATGACGCAGGCGTCATTCGGCTAAAAACGATGCGCCGGGCCGTATAATCGCCGCGCAAACCGGGCCGATAGTTTGTGGACACTGACAACAACGGCATTCCCGACTCCCTGGTGCGATGCTAGCCTGCGGCGAGCGGTGAAACAGGGAACGGCCATGGACAGGATCGTCACGGACGACATCGAAGTGCGGCGCTATCCGGGCGGCTGCGGCGCGGAAGTGCTGGGCGTCGATCTTCGAGATATCTCGGACGCGCAGATGTCGGCGATCCGCGCCGCCTATGCCGAGCACGGCGTGATCTTCTTCCGCGACCAGTCCCTGACCGAGGACGAGCACATCGCCTTCGCCGAGCGCTGGGGCGTAATCGACATCAACAAGTTCTTCCCGCACATCGACGGCTATCCGCAGATCGCGGCGGTCGCCAAGGAAAAGGAACAGAAGACCAATATCGGCGGCGGCTGGCACACCGACCACTCCTACGACCAGATCCCGGCGATGGGCTCGATCCTGGTGGCGCGGGTCCTGCCGCCCGCCGGCGGCGACACGATGTTCGCCGACATGTACGCTGCCTATGAGACCCTCGACGACGAGACCAAGGCGGCGATCGACGGGCTCAAGGCGGTGCACTCGAACGCACACGTCTTCGGCTCGAAGGCCTATTACACCAACCACGAGCGCAGCCAGTTCGCCAATGACGACGCGGTCGGCGCGGCGGTGCATCCGGTCGCGATCACCCATCCGCTGTCGGGGCGCAAGGCGCTCTACGTCAATCCCGGCTTCACCATCCGCTTCGAGGACATGTCGCCGGAGGAGAGCCGGCCGCTGCTGCACAAGCTCTTTGCCCATGCGCTGCAGCCGCGCTTCCACAGCCGCTTCGTGTGGCGCCCGGGCTCCATCGCCTTCTGGGACAACCGCGCCACCTGGCACTATGCGCTGAACGACTATCAGGGCGAGGAGCGCATCATGCACCGCATCACGGTCGCGGGCGTGGCGCTGCGCTGAAGTCAGGCCGCCGCGCGCCGCACCGGCCTGCGCAGAGCCGCGCCGAGCTGGCGGACGCTGATGGCGTTGAGCGGGAATTCCAGCAGCACATGCATCATGCTGACCAGCAGCAGCACGAGGATGCCGGTTTCGAAATCGTAGAAGTACAATGCGGTGGAGCCCGCGCTCAGCAGGCCCATCGCGATCAGGCGCGGCCGCGGCACCTTCGACCAGCGGATGACGTCGGCTTTGATGAACCAGTTGAGGTAGTGGTAGGTGTAGACGAAGGACAGCAGGCCGGTGACGCGGCCGCCGAAGGCGAGATCCGGCACGCCGGCGAGCGCGCCCAGGGCCGGCGCGACGTCGCCGAAATTCTCGCGGCTGACGCGGGCCAGGCCGGGCAGCACCGTACCCATCCAGGGCGGTGCGATCAGGATCAGCGCGATTGCCGCGATATAGGCGCCGAGGATGGCGAACTGCGCGCCGCTCCGCGCCCGCAATGCGCCGAGCGTCATGAACACCAGCGTGAAGACGCAGACATGGATGAAGGTCGGCAGCAGGATTCCGACCAGGGCGAAGGGGACGCCCGAGACGATCATCGCCAGCGTGACGGCGACGGCGATCACGCCATGCAGCGCGGCGCGCTGCGGCGCGGCGGCGAACGCGGCGATCGCACAGGCGAGGAATGCACCCCAGAGCGCGACTCCCAGCCAGAACGGCGTGGCGATGAACATCGCCGCCAGCGCCAGGCCGATCAGCCCGATCGCCAGCGCCCGGTGCGGCAGGAAATAGCCGCGGTCGTGCAGCCAGGAGATTTCCGTGAAGTAGTGGGCCGGCCCGAGGACGGCATAGGACAGCAGCACCAGTTCGAACGGCAGGGCATAGGCGGCGGCCAGCGCCGCGAGCAAGAGCATCAGATGGACGACATCGATGCGCGGCATGCGACCCTTCCCGACTTCACGGGCAGATTGTAGCAGAGGATCCCCTGCCGGTATCCGCCTCTTTCCGTTCGCGGCACGGCCGATGCGCCGCGCCTTGCATCGCCACCGCCGTCGCTATAAACCGCGCCCCCATGACTCGCGCGTTCATCTTTCCCGGACAGGGTTCCCAGGCGGTCGGCATGGGCTTGGGCCTGGCGGAGGCTTTCGCGCCGGCGCGCGAGGTGTTCCAGGAAGTCGACGACGCGCTGAACCAGAAGCTGTCGCGGCTGATGTGGGAAGGGCCCGAAAGCGACCTCGTCCTTACCGAGAACGCCCAGCCGGCGATCATGGCCGCCTCGCTCGCCATCCTGCGCGTGATGCAGAAGGATGCGGGCCTGGATATCGCCCGGCACGCGCGGCTGGTCGCCGGCCATTCGCTGGGCGAATACACCGCGCTGTGCGCCGCCGGCGCGTTCTCGCTCGCCGATGCGGCGCGGCTGCTCAAGGCGCGCGGCCGGGCGATGCAGACCGCGGTGCCGGTCGGCCAGGGCGGCATGAGCGCGCTGCTCGGCGCCGAGATCGCGCAGGCCGAGGATCTCGCGAAGGAATGCGCCGCCGCAAGCGGGGGGGTCTGCGTCGTCGCCAACGACAATGCGCCGGGGCAGGTCGTGATCTCCGGCAGCAAGGCCGCGATCGACAGGGCGCCCGATCTCGCCAAGGCCAAGGGTATCAAGCGTGCCATGGCGCTCAACGTGTCCGCCCCCTTTCATTGCCCGCTGATGCAGCCCGCCGCCGACAAGATGGCCGAGGCGCTCGCCGCGGTGACGATCCGGCCGCTCGCCGTGCCTGTGGTGTCGAACGTGACGGCGGCCGAGACCGCCGAGCCGGAAACAATCCGCCGCCTGCTCGTTGAACAGGTGACCGGCCGCGTGCGCTGGCGCGAAAGCGTGCTGGCCTTTCGCGGCTATGGCATCACGGCGACGGTCGAGATCGGCGGCAACAAGGTGCTCACCGGCATGGTCAAGCGCATCGACAGGGACCTCGCCACCGTGACGCTCGATACCCCCGCCGACATCGAAGCGTTTGTGAGGACCCTGTGAAGGCACCTCATTTTACCTCCCCAGCCTGGGGAGGTCGAAACGCGAAGCGTTTCGGGTGGGGACGTCATCCGCGTTTCGAAACCCCCACCCGACGCGCTGCGCGCGTCGACCTCCCCATGATGGGGAGGTGGAAGAGCCCGTGATGTTTGACCTCTCAGGAAAAACCGCGCTCGTCACCGGCGCGTCCGGCGGCATCGGCGGCGCCATCGCCAAGGCGCTGCACGGCCAGGGCGCGTCGGTCGTCCTCTCGGGCACCCGCGCCGAAGCGCTGGAGGCGGTGAAGGCCGATCTCGGCGCCCGCGCCTTCGTCGCCGCCTGCGATCTCGGCGACAGGGAATCGGTCGAGGCGCTGGTCAAGACGGCGGAGGCCGCGGCCGGCGCGCCGGTCGACATCCTGGTCAACAATGCCGGCATCACCCGCGACAACCTCTTCCTGCGCATGAAGGACGACGAGTGGGATCAGGTGATCGCGGTCAACCTCACCGCCGCTTTCAGGCTCTCCCGCGCCGTCTTGCGCGGCATGATGAAGAAGCGCTGGGGCCGGATCATCTCGATCACCTCGGTGGTGGGCGCGACCGGCAATCCGGGGCAGGGCAATTACGCCGCCGCCAAGGCCGGCCTGGTCGGCATGACCAAGTCGTTGGCGGCCGAGGTCGCGTCGCGCAACATCACCGTCAACGCCCGTGGCGCCCGGCTTCATCGCCACCGCCATGACCGAGGCGCTGACCGATGCCCAGAAACAGGCCATCGCCACCCCGCATCCCGGCCGGCCGCATGGGAACCCCGGCGGAGATCGCCGCCGGCGTGGTCTATCTGGCGTCGCAGGAAGCGGGCCTATGTGACCGGCGAGACGATTCAAATCAACGGCGGAATGGCGATGATCTGACAATCGGATCAGTGGCTTAACCGTCTTGTGGCGGGCGCCCCGGCTTTATGTTACGAAAACCCGGAACCTCCACGAGCTTTATACCATTCAAGGGCCCAACCTGCGGGCCGCAGAATTCAACCCCGGCAGGCGATATCCAAGGAGAGGCTTACAATACCATGAGCGATACGGCGGAACGCGTTAAGAAGATCGTTGTCGAGCATCTCAACGTAGATCCCGACAAGGTCACCGAGGGCGCGTCCCTTCATTGAGGACCTCGGCGCGGACAGCCTCGACACCGTCGAGCTGGTGATGGCGTTCGAAGAGGAATTCGGCATCGAAATCCCCGACGACGCGGCGGAGTCCATCGTGACCGTCGGCGACGCCGTGAAATACATCGACAAGTCGGCAGCCTGAGCTCTGCCGGCCAATCCCCGCCATGCGTAGAGTCGTCGTCACCGGACTTGGCCTCGTCACGCCGCTCGCCAGCGGCGTCGAGGAAACATGGTCGCGCCTGCTCGCCGGCAAGTCCGGCGCGCGGCCGATCACCAAGTTCCGGACCGACGACCTTGCCACCAAGATCGCCTGCCAGGTGCCCGCGCGGGCGATGGCAGCGACGGGACGTTCAACGCCGATCACTGGGTGGACCCCAATGAACAGCGGCGGATGGGACGATTTCATCGTCTTCGGCCTGGCGGCCGCCAAGCAGGCGGTGCGCGATTCGGGCTGGGAGCCGAAGACCGAGGAGGACCGCTGCCGCACCGGCGTGCTGATCGGCTCGGGCATCGGCGGGCTTCCCGGCATCGAGGAAGGCGCGATCCTGGTCGAGACCAGAGGACCGCGGCGGCTGTCGCCCGTTCTTCATTCCCGGCCGGCTGATCAACCTGATCTCCGGTTATGCCTCGATCGAGCATGGCTACAAGGGTCCGAATCATTCCGTGGTCACGGCCTGCGCCACCGGCGCGCACGCCATCGGCGACGCCGCGTCTCATCGCGTTCGACGACGCCGACCTGATGGGTGGCCGGCGGCGCGGAGGCGGCGATCAGCCGGCTCGGCATCGCCGGCTTCAATGCCTGCCGCGCGCTCGGGCACCGCGTTCAACGATGCGCCCGAGAAGGCCTCGCGTCCCTACGACAAGGACCGCGACGGCTTCGTGATGGGGCGAGGGCGCCGGCTGCGTGATGCTCGAAGGAGTACGAGCATGCCAAGGCGCGCGGTGCGAAGATCTACGGCGAGAGTGAAGGGCTACGGGCTTTCGGCGACGCCTTCCACATCACCGCGCCGGCGGGAAGACGGCGACGGCGGCTTCCGCGCCATGCAGATGGCGCTGAAGCGGTCGGGGCTGACGCCGTCCGACATCGACTATGTGAACGCCCACGGCACCTCGACCATGGCCGACTTCATCGAGGCCGGCGCGGGTCGAGCGCTTCCTCGGCAACGCCGCCGGCAAGGTGTCGATGTCCTCGACCAAATCGTCGATCGGCCATCTGCTCGGCGCCGCCGGCGCGGTGGAGGCGATCTTCTGCCTGCTCGCCATGCGCGACCAGATCGTGCCGCCGACCATCAACCTGGACAATCCGGACGGCGAGACCCGGCTCGACCTGGTGCCGCACATCGCCAAGAAGCGCGAGGTCCGCGCCGCGATGTCCAATTCCTTCGGCTTCGGCGGCACCAACGCCGCCCTGATCCTCACCCAGGCGGCCTAGCCGTCGGTTTTGCCCTTGAAATATAGTTCATAGTGCTATAGTTCATAGTGCTATAGTTCATAGTGCTATAGTTCATAGTGCTAGTAAGACGCATGCGGATATTCCAGAACCGTTGGTTCGCGCGATATGCGCGGCAGGAGCAGATCAGAGCTGCAACATTGCGCGATGCCATTTCGCGTGCCGAAAGAGGTTTGGTGGACGCTGATCTTGGCGGACATGTCATCAAGCAACGGATCGCACGAGCAGGGCAGGGGCGATCGGGTGGCTACAGACTTGTTATCGCGCTGCGGCGCGAAGACCGTGTGATTTTCCTTTACGGATTCGCGAAGAATGAGCGTGACAACATCGACGACGACCAACTGAAAACGGTTGAGAAAAATTGCGGCGGATTGGCTTGCGTTGAGCGAGCCGGGAAATCGAGCGAGCGATCTTCGAGGGCAGGTTGCAGGAGGTATGACGATGGCAAAAAAATCGCGGTTGACGGAAGCATTATTGGAAATGGCAGACGACATGGTGCGCGGCGGCATCATGAGCAAGGCCGATCACGACAAGATCACCAAGCGCCATCTGGGCGCCGCCAAGCCGGTCCGTTCGTTGTCGGCCGAGGACATCCGCGCCATGCGGTGCGCGCGCGAAGATGAGCCAGGCGGTGTTTGCCCGCTATCTCAACGTGACGACCGGCTATGTGTCCCCAGTTGGAGCGCGGCACCAAGCGGCCCGAACGGCGCAGCGCTGGCGCTGCTCGACGTGATCCGGCGCAAGGGCATCGAGGGTCGTCCTCTGATGCTGCGCTTCCTCGCCGTCCTGATCGCGCTGGGGCTGGTTGTTGCCGGCGTGTTCGAATGGGAGAACGCGAACTTCTACGCGCCCGGTTCCGCGGAGAAGCCGACCGTGGTGCTGATCAAGGCGGGCTCGGGCCTGCGCGGCATCTCCGACGCGCTGGCGCAGGCCGGTGCGATTCAGAACGCCGACCTTTCTTCTGGGGCGTGCGCCTGCGCCGCACGACGGAGAAGCTGAAGGCCGGCGAATACGCCATCCCCGCCCGGTCCAGCATGCACGACATCGCCGACATCCTGGCGTCGGGCAAATCCATCCAGCACAAGATCACCACAGCGGAGGGCCTGACCAGCGACATGATCGCCAGGATCGTCAACGCCGATCCGGTGCTCGCAGGCGATCCGGTTGCGGTCCCGGACGAGGGCACGCTGCTGCCCGAGACCTACCTGTTCCAGCGCGGCGACACGCGGGCGCAGATCGTCGCCCGGATGGCCAGGGCGCAGGCGCAGCTGCTCGCCAGGCTGTGGCCCAAGCGCGCCGCCGGGCTTCCTATGCGACGCAGGCGCAGGCGCTGACGCTCGCCTCAATCGTCGAGAAGGAGACCGCGCTGCCCGCCGAGCGCCGCCACATCGCCGGCGTGTTCGTCAACCGCCTGCGCGCCGGCATGAAGCTGCAGTCCGATCCCACCATCATCTACGGCATCACCAAGGGCTATCCGCTCGGCCGCGGCATCCGCGAGAGCGAGCTGACGCGCGCCACGCCCTACAACACCTATGTCGTCGACGGCCTGCCGCCGGGCCCGATCTGCAACCCGGGCAAGGACTCGATCGCGGCGGTGCTCGATCCGGCCGTCACGGCCGACGTCTATTTCGTGGCCGATGGAACCGGCGGACACGTCTTTTCCGCCACCATCGCCGAGCAGAACCGCCATGTCGCCGAGCTGCGCCTGCGCGAGCGCATCGCAAACTGGCCCCGCCGGTTCCCGCGGCGACCGTCCCGCATCTCTGAACCTTTGCGCCGCACGGACCCGGGTCTATCGTTTCGCCATGACCATTGTCAGCATGACCCGGATTCGCCGAAGCGCATGGCAGCCTCGACGGCGCGCGCTGGCGCTGGGAGATCAAGAGCGTCAACGGCCGCAGCCTGGACCTGCGCCTGCGCACCCCGCAGGCTTCGACGGGCTCGAGCCGGCGGCGCGCACCCTGGCGGCCGAGCGCTTCAAGCGCGGCTCGTTCCAGGCGGCGCTGAGCTTCGACACCGCGGAGAGCGGGCGCGGCCTCAGGGTCGATCCCGCCGCCCTGGCCGCCGCCATCCGCATCGCCAAGGAAGTCGCCGCCGGAAACCGGCATGACGCCGGCGCGGATCGACGGCCTCCTGGCGCTCAAGGGCGTCATCGTGCAGGACGAGGCGGTGCCGATGGACGAGCGCGAGCGCGGCGCCCGCGACGCGGCGATCCTGGAGACTCTCGCCACCGCCTTCGACGCGCTGGCCCGTGCCCGCGCCAACGAAGGCAACAAGCTCCTGCACGGTCCTCTCCGCCCAGATGGACGAGATCGAGACGCTGACCAACGCGGCGGCGATGCTGGCCGCCTCGCAGCCCGCGGCGCTGCGCCTGAAGCTGGCGGCGCAGATCAAGGAAGTGCTGCAGGGCACTGCCATCAACGAGGAGCGCCTGACGCAGGAAGTCGCGCTGCTGGCGGTGAAGGCGGATGTGCGCGAGGAGCTCGACCGCCTCGCCGCCCATGTCCACGAGGCGCGGCGCCTGCTCGGTGCCGGCGAGGCGGTGGGCCGCAAGCTCGATTTCCTGGCGCAGGAGTTCAACCGCGAAGACAACACGCTGTGCAGCAAGTCGACCGACATCGCGCTCACGCGGACCGGCCTCGCGCTCAAGGCCGTGATCGACCAGTTTCGCGAACAGGCCCAGAATGTCGAGTGAACCGGTGGAATGAGCGGCGACATCAAGCGGCGCGGGTTGATGCTGGTCCTGTCCTCGCCCTCGGGCGCCGGCAAGACGACGCCTGGCGCGCAAGCTGCTGGACAGCGACGGCGATATCTTCATGTCGGTGTCGGCGACGACGCGCGCGCGGCGCCAGGGCGAAATCGAGGGCCGGGATTATTTCTTCGTCACCCCGGACCGGTTCGAAGCGATGGCCAAGGCGGCGGCGCTTCTTCGAGCACGCCGTGGTGTTCGAGCAGCGCTACGGCACGCCGAAGAAGCCGGTGACCGACGCGCTCGACGCCGGCCGCGACGTGCTGTTCGACATCGACTGGCAGGGCACGCAGCAGCTGAAGGAGCAGGCGCGCGACGACCTGGTCAGCGTCTTCATCCTGCCGCCCGGCCATGACGAGCTCGAACGCCGCCTCAAGACCCGCGCCCAGGACAGCGACGAGGTCGGTCGCCAAGCGCATGGCCAAGGCCGCCAGCGAGATCAGCCACTGGCCGAATACGACTACGTGATCGTCAATCGCGACATCGACCGCGCCCTCGGCCAGATCAAGTCGATCCTCGAAGCCGAACGCGCCCCGCGCACGCGGCTGGTCGGCGTCAGCGAATTCGTGGCGGAGCTGACGCGGTAGCTGCCCCGCGTCCCGCCGTGCGATCCACATCACGCCGATAAGAACGATGGCGAGCGTGACGCCGTGCCATCCACGGATTACGGCGCCACCCGCACCGCGACGGGAGCGAAGGCCGCTCCGGTCGCCAGGTTCTTCTGCGGCAATCGAATCGCGGGCGTGAAACCGGGCGCAACGCCTCGAACCTCCGCATGCGGCCCGACATCGGACGCAAGGATCGCCGCGATCTGGCGCACCGCGGCCGAACCCGAAACCTTCGCGGTTCGGCCCGTCCCGGTTCGCGCGCCGCCGCGCCGGCCTGACGCGCCGCCTCAGCCGTGCCCCGGCACGTAAGGGAAATTGATCGCCTTGTAATAATCCAGGCGTGCGGCGGCGGCGCGTGGCCGGCCGGCAGGGGCATCTTCGAGAAGGTCTGGAAATAGGCGACCATCGCGTCGCGCCACCACTGCGCCTCCTGGTTCTCGATCTTCAGATACGCCTCCTCCTTGGCGAAGCGTTCGGCATCGACATAGGGCTTCATCGCCGCCCAGGTCGCGCGCGCCCGCGCCGTCGCCGCCACGCCGGCGTCCCAATGCACCACCAGCTCGTCCCACAGCGTACGCCCCGACTTCATCTTGAACGTCCACGGCACATGGTGGAACCAGAGCAGGATTTCTCCGGGATGCGGTGGACGTCGTTGAGCTCCGCCGCGACATGCGGCGCGTATTGCGCCGTCGCATTGCTGCCGGTCGGGGTGCGGTCGAAGCCGATCCCGTTCGCGTCGGCATGGTGGTAGTAGACCGGATTCCACTCCGGCCGCTTGAGGTCGTCCACCCACGGCCCCGGCCCGTAGTGATGCCCCGTCGCCATCAGGTGATGCAGCCCCAGCGGCGTCATGTAGTCCACCACCGCCTCGCGCGACGCCATCATCATGTCCGCCACCGGCCCGACGAAGGGCCGGATCGTTCGAGAACGTCATTCCGCGCCCAGTCCTCGGCGAGGACGCGCGACGACGCGTCCGGATCCCAGGCCAGCCGCCGAAGGCGTACCAGTCGGCCTGGTTGAACGACGAGCCGGTCCAGTCGCGGTCGGTGCCGATGTTGGAGACGCCCGCCCATGCCGGTGACCGCATTGTGGAACAGCGAGCCGTCGATCACCCGCGCCACCGTCGAGCCCTGGCCCTTCGCGTAAGTGTCGAACGCAGCGCTTCCTCATAGAGCGGCGCGAGATAGGCGAGGCTGGTCGCCAGCCCGAGATATTCCTTGGTGAGCTGCACCTCCAGGAACATGCCGGTGTGCGGCATGGCGGCCGAACATCGGGTGGAACGCTCGCGCGGCTGGAAGTCGATCGCGCCGTTCTTGGCCTGCACGATGACATTGTCGCGGAACGTGCCGTCCAGCGGCACGATCTGGTCATAGGGCCTGCTTGGCGCGGTCCTCCGGATTCTCCGCCGAATAGACGAAGGCGCGCCACATCACGATGCCGCCATGCGGCTTCAGCGCATCCGCCAGCACGTTGGCGCCGTCGGCCTGGGTGCGGTGATAGTCGTCCGGCCCCGGCTGGCCTTCCGAGCTCGCCTTCACCAGGAAGCCGCCGAAATCGGGGATCGCGGCATAGATCTCGTCCGCCTTGGCCTTCCACCACGCGATCACCGCCGGGTCGAGCGGATCGGCGGTCTTGAGCCCTCCGATCTCGATCGGGGCGCTGAAGCGGGCGGAGAAATACATGCGGATGCCGTAAGGCCGGAACACCGCCGCCAGCGCCGCGGCGCGATGGATATAAAGCGGCGTCAGCATCTCGGCCTGCGACGAGACATTGTTCGGCACCATGCCGTTGATGCCGACCGAGGCGTCGGCGCGGGCATAATCCGTGTACCGCGGATCCATGAAGTCCGGCATCTTGTGCCAGTCCCCAGATCGAGAACCCGGCATAGCCGCGCTCGATCGTGCCGTTGAGATTGTCCCAGTGATCGAGGATGCGCACCTTGAGCGCGGCACCGACGCGACCTCGAGCGCCGCGATGTCCTGCCGCGTCTGGACCAGCTTGAGGAACGCGAAGGCGCCATACAGCACGCCGACATCGCTGTTGGCCGCGATCACCGTGACCTTGTGGCCGTCCACCACCGTGCTGCGCAGCGCATAGCCTTCCGGGCCGAGCTTGGACGTGTCGACGCCCTTGCCGCCCAGCACCACCGCGCCGTCCGTCACCGTGTCCGCCACCGGGGCCGGGCGGGCCAGCAATCCGCTCAGCCCGCGCTGCAATTCGTCCGCCGCCGCCTTGAGGGTCGGCGACGATCCGCGCACCACGATGGCGGTCGCCAGCGGCGCATAGCGCGCCTGCGCGGCAGGCTCCATCGCGTGGTAGCGCAGCCACAATTCATAGCCGTCCTCCGCCTGGGCCAGGGTTGGGCAGCAGCAGCGCCGCTATGGCGAGCACGAACGCACGAACATTTTCATGATGAGCCTCACGGATGCGAAGGAGGGACGACGCCATAGACGGCGTCGCGGAAATCGCGGTGCAGCGGCACCTTGCCGAACGGGAAATATTGCGTGAACAGCACCGCGGCGATGCGGTTGACCGGATCGACCCAGAACAGCGTGTCGGCGGCGCCGTCCCAGAAGAACTCGCCCACCGTGCCCGCCGCCTCGCCCGCCTGCGGCGGCGCGGTGCGCACCGCGACGTCGAGGCCGAAGCCGACACGGCCCTTGCTCGGCAGCCAGGAGCGGTCGGTGATCTCCGCCGGCAGCTGGTTGATCGCCATCAGCCGCACCGTCTCGCGCCTCAGGATGCGCGCGCCGTCGAGCTCGCCCTCGTTCTCCAGCATGCGGCGCGAAGCGCATATAGTCGTCCAGCGTCGACACCAGCCCCGCGCCGCCCTGCATCAAGGGCTGATGCGTCGTGTTGATGAGATAGGCGCGGTCGTCCGGCACGCGGGTCATCGAGCCGTCCGCGTGCCAGTCATACAGCGCCGCCAGCCGCGCCCGCCGCTCCGGCCCGACATAGCGGCCGGTCTGGCCCATCTTCAGCGGTGCGAAGATGTGCTCCTGGAGATATCGGTCGAACGGCTCGCCGGCACAGCCGCTCCACGATCAGCGCCTGGACGTCCACCGCCGGGCTGTACAGCCAGTGCTCGCCGGGATGATAGACCAGCGGGATCTGCCCCAGCCTGGCCGCCATCTGCGCCAGCGTGTTGCCGTGGTTCAGCGGATCGATCCGCGCCGTCTCGTCGTCGACATATATTGACGCCCGAATTGCCGTAGGTCAGCCCCGATGTGTGGCGCATCAGGTCCAGGACGGTCATCTTCCGCCGCGGCGTCTCGAGGATCGGCTTGCCGGCCGCGTCCAGGCCCGCGAACACCTTCACGTCGGCGAGCTCGGGCACATATTTCGCCACCGGATCGTCCAGCTTGAACAGGCCACGCTCGTAGAGCTGCAGCATCGCGGTGCCGGTCACCGGCTTGGTCATGGAATAGACCTGCACCAGCGTGTCGCGCGCCATCGGCACGTTGCAGCTCGCGGTCGGCGCTGCCGAAGGCGCCGAAATAGACCTCGCGCCCGTCCTTGAACACCAGCGCGGAGACGCCGACCAGTTGCCCCTTGTCGACGAAGCCCTTCAGCGTCGCATCGATCCGCGCCGGGTCGATGCCGGCGACGATGCCGGCGCCGACCGGCGCCGAGAACGGCCGCTGGCGCGGTCGGTGCCGTCGGCGGCGGCGCCACCGTGGCGCAGCCCGCGAGAACGAAAGCCAGAACGATCGCCGCCGCGCCTCTCAGTGCCGGATGCTCCCAGGGTGTGCGATAGGGCCGCGCCAGCGCCCCGCTCCGCTTCGGCGTCGCCCACCACATGCGCGCCGTCCCAGCGGATCGGCCGCCCGAGCTTCAGTGCGGTGTTGGCGAGGATGCAGCAGGCGGTGGAGACGTAGGCCTGCTCGATGTCCGAGGCCGGCCGCGTCCTCCGTCTCGATCGCATGGACGAAGTCGCGCATGTTGTCGCGGGTGATCGCGAACAGAGGCTTGTCGACCTCGGACAGCGCACCGGTCGGACGGGAATTCGGCCAGCTCCGGCCCCAGCGCCCGCGCCAGCGTCGGCGCCGCCGCGCCCAGCGGCGTGAAGTCATAGCCGGTCGGCGTCACCCGCAGCGTGCCCTTGTCGCCATAGAGCCGCGCCCCCCACGGTGTTGCGGGATCGGTGCCTTCGCCCCATTGCCGGTTGGTCCAGGTCATCAGCAGGCCCGTCGAACTGGAAGCTCGCAATCTGCGTGTCCGGCACGGTGGCGGCGCTGTCCGTGTCGACATAGACGCCGCCGCGCGACGCAACCTCCGTCGGCCAGCGCAAGTCGAGCAGGAAGCGGCACGCATCGATGAAATGCACGCCGATGTCGCCCATATAGCCGTTGCCGAATTCGATGAAGGCGCGCCAGTTGCGCGGATGGATGCCGGCGCGGAACGGCACCGGCGGGCGCCGGCCCGCAATAGGCGTCCCAGAAGGCGGGGCGCCGGCGAGGGCGGCGCGAAATGCGCCGGGCGCTGGTGATAGAAGCCGTAGAGATCGACCTGCGCCCACCTTGCCCAGCAAGACCGCCGCGCACCACCGTGTACGCGCGCCTCGATCAGGAATTTCGCGGCCCGCCGCTGCGTTCCCGCGGTCACGACGCGGTTCGCCGCCCGCGCGCCTGCGACCAGCGCCTTGCCTTCCACGATGTCGACGCAGACCGGCTTCTCGAGATAGACATGCGCGCCCGCCGCCAGCGCCGCCAGCGCGGGCAATGTGTGCCAGTGATCGGGCGTGCCCACGATCACGATGTCGAAGCGCTCCTGCGCCAGCATCTGCCGGTAATCGGCATGGAGCGCCGGGCGCCGCGGCTGCGCCGTCACCGAATCCGGGCGCGCCATCGTCAGGTCCGCGGCTTGCGTCAGCATCGCCGGATCGACGTCGCACAGCGCCACCGCCTCGGACCGGCGCCACCTGCATCAGCGTGAACAGGTTCAGCTTGCCGAACCAGCCGCTGCCGATCACGCCGACGCGATAGGGCCGCGCCGCCGCCGCGCCGCGCCGCCCAGCGCTTGCCGTCGTCGCCGCACCCGCCATGCCGCCCAGCACGCCCCGACGCGTCGTCACGGCAGCCACGCCCGTTCCGGCGCCGCGCGGAAGGCGTCGGCGATGGCCTCGCGCAGCGGCTTGGGCCGGTAGTCGTCGTCATAGGGCAGGGGCCGCTTGGGCAGGCCGTCGGCGCGCGGCAGGCGCTCGCGCAGCCAGGGAATATTTGTCGACCAGTCCCCACGCCATCACGTAGCGAAGCTGGCGATAGCTCAGCATCACGTCGAAATAGTGCCGCGCCGCGCCCGCCACCGCCGCGTCGCGCAGCGCGACGTCGGCCGGCAGCGTCTGGTCGCCGTAATCGAACTCGGTGATGACGAGGTCGAGCCCCATCGCCGTCACCGCATCCAGAAACTTGCGCCATTCCGTTTCGTTGTCGCCGTCCAGCGTCGTGGTCGAGGCCGAGGCGCCCGGCCCGATATGCGCCTGCACCCCCAGCGCATCGATCGGCACGTTGTTCGCCTTCAGCCGCTCCAGCAGCTTCAGCACGCCGGCGCGATGCACCGCATTGCCCGGTCCCCAGCTCATATAGTCGTTGTAGACGAGCTGCGCCTTGGGCGCCGCCGCGCGCGCCGCATGGAACGCGATGTCGATCACCTCGGGCCGATCGCCCTTGGTGAACACCGAATCCGTCATCTCGCCGGTCTTGGGATCGATGGTCTCGTTGACCACGTCCCAGGCGAAGATCTGCGGATTAGCGCCCCGCCACGGTGGCGATGTGCTGCGTCAGCAGCCGCTCGGCCTCGGTCGCGGGATGCGTGCCGAAATCGTAAGCCTGCGTCCAGGCCGGCATCCATTCGTTGCGGTTTCCACAGCAGCGTGTGGCCGCGCACCGCCAGGTCGTGCTGCGCCACGAACGCCATCAGCGTATCGGCGCGCGCGAAGTCGAATTGCGTCGCCGACGGCCGCACCGCATACCATTTGAGCTGCGTTCTCCGGCACCAGCACGCCGCATTGCTGCACGAACAGCGCCTTGAGCTGTTCGTCGTCGAACTGGTTCTTGCGCGATTGGTCGTGCCGGGCTGCAGCGGCGCGCCGCTCGGCCCGGTGCCGAGGCAGCTGCCGAACCGCATCCCCTTCGCCGCCGCCAGCGCGTTGAGCGATGCGGGCTCGCCCGCTGAAGCTTCAGCGAAGGCGGGAGCCAGCGCCGCCGCGGCGGCCGACAGGGCAAGCATTTCGCGGCGCGACAATCCGGTCATGGCACGATCCTCGTTTCCGGCACGGGGTCATAGGCGCGGGGCGCGCCGTCGAAGGCGATCTCGAAGCGGTCCAGGATCACGCCGGGATCGAGCGCATACACCTTGAGCATATGCGCCCGGGCTTGAGCACCAGGTTGTTCACCACGCCCACCGCGGCATTGGTCAGCACGTTCTGCCGCCAAGCCTGGGAGAACTCCGCGGTCCGGAAATCCAGCGTCACCGGCGCCGCGCCGTCCACCGACACCGCCACGCGCATGCCGTTCTGCGACGTGATCGGCAGCGCCGGCAGCACGATCACGCGCAGACGCGCCTTGTCGTCCGCGGTCGTCGTCGCGAAGCGATAGGTCGCGCTCGGCGCCGCGTCCACGCCGGCCGATTTCATCGTCAGTGCGCTGCGCAGGCTGGCGCCGGTATGGCCGAGGCCGTCCAGCACGTCCCAGGGGCCCGTCGTCGCATCGGCATGGGTCGCATAGATCGACACGATGCGGTCGGCCTCCAGGAAGGACACGTCCTTGACCGCATTGCGCGGCGCCACCCGCACCGTCACCGGAAAGCTCGCCGCGGTGCCTTCGCAGGACAGCGTCACCGTCCCCTGGGGCGCCTGCGCCCAATCGACGGAGACCTCGATGCGCTGCTCCAGCACCTCGCCCGCGAAGGCGCCGGCGGCGTGGTCGATCCTGATCCATGGCGCGCTCGCCACCGCCTTCCACGCCACCGAAGCCGGCGATTTCACGAACAGGTCGACATAGCGCGGCCGCGGCAGCGCGCGCTGGAACACCGGCAGCGCCGGCACCGCGCCGCCGACGTCGTAATAGCTGCCGCCCTCCGCCTGCATGGCGCAGGTCTTGTCCGCCGGCCCGCTCCAGCTCGGAATCATCGGCGCCGAAAACTGCGGCAGCTTCGCGGGCGCGATGTCCATCATGCCGCGCCATTTGCCGCCCGCGACCGTGTTGTTGTAGGCGTCGGCGCCCGCCGCCAGCACCGCCTGCGCCGCGCCCGCCTGCGCGCCGTAGAGATTGGCGCTGGCGCGATGCTGCAGGCCGTAGGCGATCGCCTTGTCCGTCGCCAGCGCCCGTGCATTGATCGCCGCCGCGGCGCTGACCGGATAGCCGACCAGCTCGTAGAACGCGTCGCGCCGGTCGGCCGGCAGCGTCTGCATCAGGGCTTCGCTGCGCGCCGCCAGCGCGCTGTAGGCCGCCACCCGCCGCGCATTCTCGTCGCCGAAATCGATCATGTCGTAATCGGTCTGGCGCACCGCGCCGGTCGGATATTGCGTGTTGAAGCCCATGAATTCGGGCTTGCGCGAAAAGGCGAGATCGTAGTAGCGCCACATTATGTCGGCGACCGCGTCGGCATGCGCGGCGCCGAAACTGGCGCCCGCGAAGCCGCGCAGATGCGCCTTCACCTTTGCAAGGTCGCCATAGGCGTCGTCGTCCCATGCCATGTCGAGGAAGAGCTGCGTCAGGTACTCGCCCGGCTTGATGTCGCCGACATTGAGCACCCAGATGCGCCGCGCCGCGAACAGATAGGCCTTGCGCATCTCCTCCCACAGCAGCGCGGGATGCTGGGTCGCCAGCCACAGATAGGACATCGGCCCGCCCCAATAGGAGATGTGGTAATAGACGCCGCTGCCGCCGCCGCGCGCCCGCTCGGCCGGATTGCTCAGCCTGCGGATATAGCCGAAATTGTCGTCCGGCCAGGTCAGGGTGACGTCGTCGGGCACTTTGAGGCCCGTGTCGTAGGCCGGCAGCACTTCCTTGTAGGGCGTGAACACCTGCGGGATCTGCGCCGCCGGCTTGCCCAGCCGCCGCTCCAGGATGCCGCGCTGCGCCGCGAACACGTCGGTCAGGATATCGCGCATCTGCGCCGGGCTGTCGGCGCCCTGCATCTGCACGTCGCCGACGCCGCGCAGGCCCAGCGTGTAGATGTTCTCGAACCGCTTGTGGCTGTCGACCGCCTCGTCCCAATAGGTCAGCAGCGCCTGCCGGTTGGTGGTCCAGTTGAAGGCGCCGCGCGTGGCCGGGTCCCATTCGCGGTCGTTGTTGCGCAGCATCGGCTCGGCATGGCTGGTCGCATGGATGATCGCGTAGGCATCCGCCGTTTCCGCGTTGCCCGGCACGTCGTCGAACGCGATGGTGCCCTTGTGCATCGCGGGCCAGATCGTGTCCGCCTTCAGCCGCCACATCAGCTCGAAGATGCGGGCATAGGTCTTGGGCCCGATCGAGCCGACCTCCGGCTCGTAGGTCTTGGCCGACCACGGCTTCAGCCCGAAATCCTCGTCGTTCAGGAAGATCGCGCGGTAATGCACGCTGGGCTCGTGGCTGTAGCGCAGCGACGCGTCGACCTTGATCGACGCCGCCTTGCGGATCGTCACATCCGCCCACCACTCCCACGGCGACACGCCCAGCTCGCGCGACAGGTCGGTGACGCCATAGATCGTGCCGCGCACGTCCGAGCCGAAGATCAGCAGCGCCCGCGCCCGCGGATCGGCCGGCGAGGGAATCACCGCGCGGCCATAGGTCTCCCACTTGCCCGCGATGGGCGTGGGGTCGATCTTGTTTGTCTTCAGCAGCGACGCGATCAGCGGCGCGTCCATCTGCCCGACGATGACCAGCGGGCCCTTGGCGCCGTCGGCGCTTCTGCCCACCGTCGCGCTCTGTCCGCTCAGTGCGCTCAGGTCATGCGCCAGCAAGGCGCCGGCCTTCTGCACCGGCACGCCGCCATCGGCGACGACGTTCGCAACCGTGCGGCCGTCGAACAGCGTCATCTCGGCGGCCCGTGCCGGCGCGCATATAGAGAGAAGCGCAACCAGGATGCCGACGATGGTCCGCATTATTGCACCGCACCATTCTTCTTCGCTAATGCAGCGTAATTGTTGAGAAATTTTGCTTTGCCGCCCAGGAAGGTAGCGTTACCACTATGGTGCGCGAGGCTCAACCGTGATGCCCCGGGCAGGGGCGGCAAAATGCACAAATTCATCCGCATGGCTGTGTTGCTGGCCGCTCTCTTCGCCGCGCCGTCCGCCCTTGCCGCCGACCTCATCGAGGCGACGCTCGCGATCCATCCCGACCGGCCGGTCGCCGTCATCGCGCCGGAGATTTACGGCCAGTTCGCCGAGCATCTGGGGCAGGGCATGTATGGCGGCCTCTGGGTCGGCCGAAAATCGCCGATCCCAAACACGCGCGGCTTCCGCAACGATGTGGTCGGTGCCCTCAAGGCGCTGGGCGTGCCCGTCGTGCGCTGGCCCGGCGGCTGCTTCGCCGACCAGTACCACTGGCGCGACGGCATCGGCCCGCGGCGGCCGGTCCGCGTCAACACCACCTGGGGCGGCGTCGAGGAGAGCAACGCAGTCGGCCTCCACGAATACATGGACCTGATGGCGCAGCTTGGGAGCAAATCCTACATCGACTCCAATGTCGGCACCGGCTCGCCGCGGGAGACCGAGGACTGGCTCGAATACATGACCTCGCCGTCGCACTCGCAGCTTGCCGACCTGCGCCGCCGCAACGGCCGCGCCCAGCCCTGGCATCTCGACTATTGGGCGTTCGGCAACGAGCCCTGGGGCTGCGGCGGCACCATGCGGCCGGAATTCTACGCCGATCTCTATCACTGGTATGCGAGCTTCGCGAAGACGCCGGACGGCAACAGGCCCAAATGGATCGCGGCCGGCGGCTATGGCGACGACGTCGCCTGGACCGCGGCGCTGATGGCGTCCGACGCCAAGGCGCACCAGATCGACGCGATCACGCTGCATCACTTCGCGCTGCCGCTGGGCGACTTCGACGGCCCCAAGGGTCCCGCCACCGGCTTCGGCGAGGACCAGTGGATGTCGGTGATGCAGCGCGCGCTCAGCATCGACGGCATGATCGCCGCCCACAGCGCGGTGATGGACAGATACGATCCGCAGCGGAAGGTCGCGCTCTATGTCGACGAATGGTCCAACTGGTACGACGTCGAGCCCGGCACCAATCCCGGCTTCCTGCACCAGCAGAACACGCTGCGCGACGCGCTCACCGCGGCGGCGACGCTGAACATCTTCCACGCCCATGCCGACCGCGTGCGCATGGCCTGCATCACCCAGATGGTCAACGTGCTGCAGGCGATGATCCACACCGACGGGCCGAAGATGCTGCTGACGCCGACCTATCACGTCTACGCGATGTACAGACCGTTCCGCGGCGCCACCGCTCTGGGCACCGAGCTGCACACGCCGGACTATACGTTCGGCAAGGACGCCGTCGCCGCGATCCAGGCCTCCGCCGCGCGCACGCCGGACGGCCGCATCGTCGTCGCGCTGGTCAATCTCGATCCCCACCGCGCCGCCCACATCGCCGCCGCGATCCCCCTCATGCACATGGTGACGGGCAGCATCCTCACCGCCGACGCGATGGACGCGCACAACAGCTTCGACAAGCCGGACGTCGTGAAACCCGCGATTTTCGGCGGCGCAACGCTGTCCGGCGACAATCTTGCCGTGATCATGCCGGCCAAATCGCTGGTCGTCCTGGAGCTGCAATGACGCGCCTGCTCGCCGCCGCCCTGGGCGTGCTCCTCTGCGCCGCCGCGCCGCTGACGGCGGAGCAGGATCACCGGCGCATCCTGGACGCGCTCCACATCGCCGCGCTGCGTCCCGGCGTGAACGGCAACGATCCGAACGCGCCCAATGCCGCGAACTACGACGAAGCCAAGGCCGGACCGACTTCGCCGCTGCCCGATCCGCTGACATTCGCCGACGGCCGTCCCGTCGCCACACCCGCCGCCTGGCGCCGCCGCCGCGCCGAGCTGCTGGCGCGGTTCGACCGCGCGATCTACGGCCGCGTGCCGGCGCATCTTCCGCCCGTCGTCTGGACGGTCGCCGACTCCGCGCCCGAGACCGTCGGCACCGCGCCGGCGATCACGCGCCACGTGGTCGGCCATGCCGGGGGCGCCGATCCGCGCGCCATCGACATCCAGCTCACGCTGACGCTGCCCGCGAACGTTCGCACGCCGGTGCCGGTGATCCTGCAGATCGGCACCGCCCGCGCCTTCCCCGGCATGACCTCGACCTGGCGCGCGCAGGTGCTGGCGAAAGGCTGGGCCGCCGCGACGCTGATCGCGACCTCGGTGCAGCCCGACGACGGCACGGGGCTCGCCGCCGGCATCATCGGCCTGGCCGATCACGGCGCGCTGCGCCCGCGCGACCTGTGGGGCGCGCTGCGGGCCTGGGCCTGGGGCGCCAGCCGCGCGCTCGACTATTTCGCGAGCGATCCCGCGCTGGACGCGCAGCGCGTCGGCATCGAGGGCCATTCGCGCTACGGCAAGGCGGCGCTGGTCGCGATGGCCTATGATCCGCGTTTCGCCATCGCCTTCGTCTCGTCCTCGGGCGCAGGCGGCGCCAATTTGCTGCGCCGCAATTTCGGCGAGCGGATCGAGAATCTCGCCGGCGCCAACGAGTATCATTGGTTCGCCGGCAACTTCCTCAAATATGCCGGACCGCTGACCGCCGGCGATCTGCCGGTCGACGCGCATGAGCTGATCGCGCTCTGCGCCCCGCGTCCGGTCTTCATCGGCGCCGGCCGCGACGGCGATCGCTGGGTCGACGCGCACGGCATGTTTCTGGCCGAAGTCGCCGCCGGTCCGGTTTACCGCCTGCTCGGCGCGCGCGATCTCGGCACGACGACGATGCCGCCGGTCGACACCGCGTTGCTGGGCGGCGATCTCGCTTTCCGGCAACATCCCGGCGGTCACACGCCCGAGCCCAACTGGCCCGCCTTTCTCGATTTCGCCCGGCGCTATCTCGGCACGGGAGCGCCGTGACGCTTTACAAAAATGCCCGAAATATCTAGCGTGATAGCGTTATCACAAACGGCGACAGCAGACCGCCGACGGTCGAGGAGAGGGGACGAAGCATGACGCTCCAACGGGCGCTTTCCGCCACGCTTGCATTGACCGCCGCGACGCTGTCTCTCGCCCTCTTCACCGCCGCCGCCCCCGCCGTGCCGCTCTACAAGGATGCGACCCAGCCGATTCCCGCGCGGGTCGAAGACCTGCTGAGGCGCATGACGCTGGAGGAGAAGGTGGCGCAGATCGGCACCGTCTGGAACAACAAGGACACGATGCTGAAGCCGGACGGCAGTTTCGATCCGGCCAAGGCCGGCGCCGCGCTGCCCTACGGCGTCGGCCAGATCGCGCGCCCCGGCGACCTCGAAGGCACCAAGCTGACCGGCCGCGGCCGCGACACGCGCACGGCGACGGCGCTGATCAACGCGATCCAGCACTGGGCGGTCGAGCACACAAGGCTCGGCATCCCCGTCTTCTTCCACGAGGAGGGCCTGCACGGCGCCGTCGTGGTCGACGGCACGTCTTTCCCGCAGGCGATCGCGCTCGCCAGCACCTGGGACCCAGAACTGGTCCGCCGCGTCAACGCGGTCACCGGCCGCGAGCTCGCCGCGCGCGGCGTCAGCGAAGCGCTCTCGCCGGTGGTCGACGTGGCGCGCGACCCGCGCTGGGGCCGCATCGAGGAGACGTTCGGCGAGGATCCCTATCTGGTCGGCGAAATGGGCGTCGCCGCGATCCAGGGCCTGCAGGGCGACACGCTGCCGCTCGGCCCCGACCACGTCTTCGCCACCCTCAAGCACATGACCGGCCACGGCCAGCCCGAAAGCGGCACCAATGTCGGCCCGGCGCCCTATGGCGAGCGCACGCTGCGCGAGTTCTTCTTCCCGCCCTTCGAGGAAGCGGTCCGCCGCACCAATGTCCGCGCCGTCATGGCCTCATATAACGAGATCGACGGCGTGCCCAGCCACGTCAACACCTGGCTGCTCACCGGCGTGCTGCGCGGCGAGTGGGGCTATCAGGGCGCGGTGGTGAGCGACTATTTCGCCATCGAGCAGCTCGCCGACATCCACCATGTCGCCGCCGACCATGCCGCCGCCGCGATCCGTTCGCTGCGCGCCGGCGTCGATCTCGACAATCCCAACGGCGCCTCGTTCTCGACACTGGTCGCCTCGGTCCATGCCGGGCTGGTGACGGAGAAGGACATCGACGCGGCGGTCCGCCGCTTCCTGACGCTCAAATTCCAGGCCGGGCTGTTCGAGCATCCCTATCATGACGAGGCCGCGGCCGACGCGCTGACCGGCAATGCCGAAGCCGACGCGCTGGCGGCCGACGCCGCGCGCCGCGCCATCGTGCTGCTCAAGAACGACGGCACGCTGCCGCTCGCCAAGACGATCAAGACGCTGGCGGTGATCGGCCCCAATGCGCAAGGCATCCATCTGGGCGGCTATTCCGGCGTACCGCGCAAGACCGTGGACATCCTCGCCGGCATCAAGGCCAAGCTGGGCGCCGGCGTGAACGTCGTCTACGCGGAAGGCGACCGCATCACCGAAAGCAGCGAATGGGGCGCCGACGCGGTCGCGCTCGCCGACCCGGCGCAGAACCGCCGGCGCATCGCCGACGCGGTGAAGGTCGCCAGGACCGCCGACGCGATCGTGCTGGTGCTGGGCGACACCGAGCAGACCAGCCGCGAGGCCTGGGCCGACAACCATCTGGGCGACCGCGACAGCCTCGATCTCGTCGGCCAGCAGGACGAGCTGGCGAACGCGATCTTCGCGCTGGGCAAGCCGGTTGTCGTGGTGCTGATCAACGGCCGCCCGCTCTCGGTCGTCAACGTCGCCGCCAAGGCCAATGCGCTGGTCGAAGGCTGGTATCTGGGCCAGGAGACCGGCACCGCCATGGCCGACGTGCTGTTCGGCGACGCCAATCCCGGCGGCCATCTGCCGGTGACCATCGCGCGCTCGGTCGGCCAGCTCCCGATGTTCTACAATTACAAGCCGTCGGCGCATCGCGGCTATCTGTTCGACACCACCGCGCCGCTGTTCCCGTTCGGCTGGGGCCTCAGCTACACGACGTTCGACATCTCTTCCCCGCGCCTCTCCGCCGCCGCGATCAAGCCGGATGGCTCCGTCACCGTCTCGGTCGACGTGAAGAACACCGGCGCCCGCGCCGGCGACGAGGTGGTGCAGCTCTATCTCCACCAGCAGGTCGCGTCGGTGACGCGGCCGGTGAAGGAGCTGAAGGGCTTCCAGCGCGTCACGCTGAAGCCCGGCGAAACCCGCACCGTCACCTTCACCGTCGGCCCGCACGAGCTGCGGCTGTGGAACATCGACATGAAGCGCGTGGTGGAGCCCGGCGCCTTCGACGTCATGGTCGGCGCCAATTCGCAGGACCTCAAGACCGCCATCCTCACCGTTACCGGCTGACGCATGGCCGGCATCTCCGACAAGCCCGCGGCCGCGACCTCTGTCGGCGGCACGCGCTGGATCGTGGTGGCGTTCCTGTTCGCCGCGGTGGCGCTGTCTTATATCGACCGCCAAGTGCTCTCGGTCCTCAAGCCCACGCTGCAGCACCAATATGGCTGGAGCGAGACCGGCTACGGCAACGTCGCCACCCTGTTCCAGGCCGCTTACGGCATCGGCTACATCGTCTTCGGCCGCATCGTCGACCGCGTCGGCGCCCGCCTCGGCTACGCGCTGGCCGTGACGCTGTGGACCGTCGGTCACATGGCGCATGCGCTGGTCACCTCGACGCTCGGCTTCGCGCTGGTGCGCATCCCGCTGGCGCTGGGCGAGTCGGGCGCCTTTCCCTCCTCGCTGGCCGCGGTCACGGAGTGGTTTCCCACCCGCGAGCGGGCGCTCGCCATCGGCCTGTTCAACGCCGGCTCCAATGTCGGCGCCATCCTCGCGCCGCTGATCGTGCCCGCGGTCACGCTCGCCTTCGGCTGGCGCATGGCGTTCGTCCTCACCGGCCTTCTGACCGTCATCTGGGTGGTGGCCTGGCTGCTGTTCTACAAGAGCCCGCGCGCCCATCCGCGCCTCGGCGCGCGCGAGCTCGCGCATATCGAATCCGACCCGGTCGAGAAGCACGCGCCGATGCCCTATGCGGTGCTGCTGCGCGCGCGCCAGACCTGGGCCTATATCGCGGGCCGCTTCCTGATCGATCCGATCTGGTGGACCTTCCTGTTCTGGCTGCCGGATTTCTTCGGCAAGCGCTACGGCCTGGATCTCAAGAGCTTCGGCCCGCCGCTGGTCGTGATCTACGTGCTGGCCGATGTCGGCTCGATCCTGGGCGGCTGGACCTCGTCGACGCTGCTGGGGCAGGGGCTGTCGCTCAACCTGTCGCGTAAGCTTGCCATGCTGATCTGCGCCCTGGCCGTGCTGCCGGTCGCCTTCGCCGCCGGCGCCTCCAGCCTGTGGCTCGCGGTCGGCCTGATCGGCATCGCCTGCGCCGGCCATCAGGGCTTCTCGGCGAATCTCTACGCCCTGCCGTCGGACCTCTTCCCGCGCTGGGCGGCGGGTTCGGTGGTGGGCCTGGGCGGCGCTGCCGGCGCGGTCGGCGGGATGCTGATGGCGCAGTTCGCCGGCTGGGTATTGCAGACCACCGGCAGCTACCGCCCGATCTTCCTGGTCGCGGCTTGCGCCTATCTCGTCGCGCTCGGCGTCGTGCAGCTTCTGGTGCCGCGCTACAGGCCCGCCGCCGCCGCCTGAGCCGCGCGGGCGAGCAGGCCGCGCAGCCAGTCGTCCGGCACCGCGTCGATCACCAGATGCACCCGGTCCGTCGCGCCGTTATTGGCGGCGCGATGCGGATCGCTGAGGCGCAGATACCAGGCGCTGCCCGGCGCCATGTCGACGCGTCGCCGGTTCAGCTCGAACGTCACGCCCGGATTGCTCGTCACCGGCACATGAATCCGCGCAAAGCCGTCTTCCGCGTTCAGGTCGAGGTCCGCGTGCTCCTTGATCGCCGAACCGGGCGTCAGCCGCATCAGCCTTACCGTGCGCAGCGGACAGGCGAACCGCGCCAGCACGGCGCGGAAGGCGGGACACGCGGCCAGCAACGCGGTGTCGACGAAGCGGCGCGCCGTCGGATCGGGATAGACCAGGCGGATCGGATGCGTCTCGCCGGCGGGTGCGCGCAGGGGGAGCATGTCCCACACGCCGTCATAGTTCATGCGTGCGACATGGCGCACCCATTTTTCGGCCTCCAGGACCGCAATGTCGCGCTGCAGCAACGCCGCGTCGAACGCGAAGGGCAGGCGCACGCGGTCGGGCAGGGCCATGGCGCGAGCCTAGTTCGACGCGGCCGCACCGGCAACGCGGCGATAACGCGCCCGTGACCGCCACCGCCTCCTTTGTGGACCGGCATGGTGGTACGCTGGAAACATTCCTCTGGGGAGTGAGCGTCCATGACCGACCGGTTCTCGCGCAGATTGCTCCTCGCCCAGGCCGGCGCCGCGCTCGCCGCCGTGCCGTCGCTCGCTCGCGCCGCGGCTCCCGTCGTCGCCGGTTTTCCGCCGCCGCCCGCGGTGCAGAACATCCAGGGCGATGCCGACGCCCAGAACCGCCTGACGGTCGAGACGATGCTGAACGACCAGGGACCGTTCCGCTTCGTCGTCGACACCGGCGCCGACCGCAGCGTCCTCTGCGACGAGGTCGTCAAGAGTCTCGGCCTGGCCGGCGGCGACGAGATGATCGTGGCGGGCATCGCGCGCTCGCTGCCGGCGCCGTCGGCGCGCCTGGACCGGCTCCAGGTCGGGCATGTGGTGATGCGGGATCTGGCCCTGCCGGTGCTGCCGCGCCGCTGGCTCGGCTGCGACGGCTATCTCGGCCTGGACGTGATCGACCGCCAGGCCGTCACCTTCGACTTTGTCAACCATCGCCTCACCGTCGCGCCGTCCAACATGGTCATCGGCTGGACGACCGTCGTCGACGGCAACGTCGTCCGGACCAGCGGCAGCAATGGCAGGCTCTCCGCGGTGAACTGCCGGGTCGACGGCATGCGAGCACATGCCTTCATCGATTCCGGCGCCGAGATCTCCATCGGAAATTCGCGCCTGTTCGCCGAGCTCGCCGAGGCCGGAGGCAAATACATCGACGACAGCGTCATCCAGCTGTTGGGCGTCACCGGCGGCGCGGTGGAGGGCCGCGTCACCGCGATCGGCAACATCCGGCTCGGCCCGATCAACTTCGTCCACAGCGCGCTCGTCATCTCCGACCTTCCGGTGTTCGACGTCTGGGGCCTCGCGGACAGGCCGGCGCTGTTCATCGGCATGAACTTCCTGCGCCAGACCTCGTCGGTCACCATCGACTATGGCCGCAAGGAGCTGCGCTTCCGCCTCGCCAACAACCTGAAACTGGCCAGCCGCGCCTGAAGGCGGACATCCGCCGCCGGCTCGGCTAACCTGCCGGCGGACCGGCAGGGGAAACGGCATTGAGACTCTCGGGCAAGACCGCAATCGTGACGGCCGCCGCCGCCGGCATCGGGCGCGCCGCGGCGCTGGCCTTCGCGCGCGAGGGTGCGACCGTGTGGGCCGCGGACATCGACGCGGCGGCGCTGGCAACGCTGGAGGCGGACAATATCCGCACCATCGTGCTCGACGTTCGCGACGACGCGGCGGTCGGCGCCTTCTTCGCGCGCCCCTGCGACGTCCTCTTCAACTGCGCCGGCATGGTGCCGAACGGCACGATCCTGGACTCCGGCGTCGACGTCTTCGCCGCGGCGTACGACCTCAACGTCCTGTCCATGGTGCGCACCATCCGCGCCGCGCTGCCCGCGATGCTGCGTGCGGGGCGGGGCGCGATCGTCAACATGTCCTCCGTCGCCTCCAGCGTCACCGGCGTCGCCAATCGCAGCGCCTATGGCACGACCAAGGCGGCGGTGATCGGCCTGACCAAATCGGTCGCCGAGGATTTCGTCGCCCAAGGCATCCGCTGCAACGCGATCTGTCCCGGCACGGTCGATACGCCGTCGCTGCGCGCCCGCATTGCGGCACAGCCCGATCCGGGCGCCGCGCTCCAATCCTTCCTCGCCCGCCAGCCGATGTCGCGCTTCGGCCGGCCGGAGGAGATCGCGGCGCTCGCCGTCTACCTCGCCAGCGACGAAGCCGCCTTCGTCACCGGCCAGGCCTTCGTCATCGACGGCGGCTGGACGACGTGAAGCTAACCTCTCGCGCCGCGCGGGAGAGGTCGGAAATGCGCAGCATTTCCGGCTGCGGGCATCGGCAAAATTATTTTTCGCGAAACAAAATATCGTCGCGCCCCGCATACCCGATCTTCTATCCACCCCTGCGCAAAAAAATCTCCGGCCGCATCAAGGCGTTACGCCCGCGAGGTGGTGGATAGACGGGAAGCGGAATTATTTTCTCGAACCCCTTGAACCGAGTCGGTCCAAACGCCATTTCCCGTAAATCCCCACAGGTGCATGCAGACGGCAAAGCGCTATGCGATGACCTCGCGTTTGAGCCCGGGAAACACCTTGCCGACCTTGCTCAGCAGGTAGTCGCCATAGGCGCCGGAGAAGTCGTGCACGCTCTGTTGGTCCCAGCGCGTATCGCGGTCGTCGGTCGTGGCCGCATGGCCCGGCAGCTTCACGATCTGCGCGGTCCAGCCCGGATCGAAGAAGAAAGGAAACGACAATCGCCCATGTCCGCTTTCATTGCGCGCCCGATGCGGCGTCGAGCGGTAGAGCCCGCCGGTCAGCCGGTCGAGCATGTCGCCGATATTGCACACCAGCGTGCCCGGTATCGGCGGCGCCGCGATCCATCCCGCCGGCGATCTGACCTCAAGCCCGCCGCTGTCGTCCTGCGCCAGCAGGGTGAGCAGCCCGTAATCGGTGTGCTCGCCCACGCCCCAGCGCGTCGATCCCGGCCCGTCGGGCGGATAGTGGAAGATACGGAACAGGATCGTCGGATCGGCGGTGTAGCGGTCGCGGAAGTAGTGCGCCTCCAGCCCCAGGCTCAGCGCGATGCCTTCCAGGATCGCATGCGCCGCGCGCGCGTTGACGGCGAGGTAATCGAGCACCGCGTCGCGCAAATCCGCCGGCCGATCCGGAAACTGGTTGGCGCCGTGCAGCGGCCAGCCGTCGCGCACGCGCGGATCGTCCGCCGCCAGTTCGCTGCCGAAATAGAGGCCCTCCTTCAGGTCCGGCTGGCCCGAGGTGAGTTCGCCGCCGACCGGGAAGTAGCCGCGCCACGCCCTGCCGCCATGCGCCATGGCGATGCGCATCTTCTCGCCCTCCGGCAGCGCGAAGAACTCCCGCGCCGACGCTTCGAGCCGCGACGGGTCGACGCCATGGCCCGTCGCGTAGAAGAACCCGTTGTCGCGACAGGCCGCGCCGATCGCCGTCGCGGTCGCGCCGCGCGCCGCCGCATCGGACCCGAACAGGGACGAAACATCGATGACCGGCAATGCCATGACTACTGCGCCGCCTGCCGGGCATCGGGCGCGCCCGAAAGCTCGTAATCGTCGGGATCGGGCACCCGCGTCGCGTTCCAGTAATCGACCAGCGGATAGGGCCAGTTCTGCGACACGCGGCCCGTCTTGTTCTTGTACCAGCTCGTCACCTGCGGCACGCCCCAGGCCATCTGCCGGTTGGCGGCGTCGACGTTCTGGTTGAAGACGTCGTGCACGTCCTTCTTCACCTCGATGGCGCCGGCGTTCGACCGCAGCAGCAGCTCCAGCAGGCCTTGAACGTAACGCACCTCGCATTCGGAGAAGAAGATGATCGAGCCGTTGACCACGATGTTGGTGTTGGGCCCGTACAGGATGAACAGGTTGGGGAAGTTCGGCACCGTGATGCCCAGATAGGCGCGCGCGTCGCCGTTCCACTGCGCGTGCAGGTCGACGCCGCCCTTGCCCTTGAACCGCATCGGCTCGAGGAATTCGCTGGCGGTGAAGCCGGTGCCGTAGATGATGACGTCGACGTCGAAGCTGCGCCCGTCCTTGGTCTCGATGCCGGTCGGCGTGATCTGCGCAATGGCGTCGGTGACGGTCTCGACATTGGGCCGCTTCAGCGCCGCCAGCCAGATGCCGTTGTCGCGCACCGTGCGCTTGCCGCCCGGCGGATAGGCCGGCGTCGCCGCCGCCTGCAATTCGGGGCGCCCTTCGAGCTGGCCGTGCGTGTATTGCGTCAGCAGCGCGCGCAGCATGTCGTTCTGCGCCCCGACCGAATCCTTGCGCGCCGTCCACGCCGGATCGGCCTTCACGAAGTCATAGATGCCGTCGGTCAGCATCCACCACAGCCAGAAGCGATACCATTTGGCATAGAACGGAACATGCTTCAGCAGCCACTTCTTCCCGTCCTCGACCTTGGCGTGATAGTTGGGCGTCGGCCCCAGCCAGGGCGCGTTGCGCTGGAACACGCTGAGCTGCGCCACCTCCGGCGCGATCTCGGGCACGAACTGGAAGGCGCTGGCGCCGGTGCCGATCACCGCCACGCGCTTGCCCTTGAGGTCGACCGAATGGTCCCAGGCCGCCGAGTGGAACGACTTGCCGCGGAACGTCTCGATGCCCCTGATATCCGGCAGGCGCGGCCGCGACAGCTGCCCCACCGCGGTGATCACGACGTTCGACGCCAGCGTCTCCTCGCGTCCGTCGCCGTGGCGCACAAGCGTGTGCCACAGCGCGCGGGCTTCGTCATAGACGCTCTCGATCACTTCGGTCCGGAAGCGGATATGCGGCCGCAATTCGTATTTGTCGGCTACACCCTGGAAATATTTCCACAGCAGCGGCTGGGTGGAGAAATGGTACGGCCAGTCGTGGTTCGGCTCGAACGAGTAGGAATACAGGTGGTTCGGATTGTCGACGCGGCAGCCGGGATACGAGTTGACCATCCAGGTGCCGCCGACATCGGCGTTCTTCTCGACCACGGTGTAATCGATGCCCGATTGCTGCATGCGGATCGCCGCCAGCAATCCCGACATGCCGGCGCCGATGATCAGCACCTTGAAATCGCGCTTGGCGCTCGCCGGCAGCGCTTCCAGCGTGCGCACCGCCTTCGCGTCGCCGCCTTCCAGCGCCAGCTCCTCGCGCAGGAACGGGATGTAGCGCTCCGGGATGTCGGCGCCCGAGACGAAGTTCATCAGCTTGCGCACCGCCGCGGACGACACCTGCGGCGGCGGCTTCGCGCCGTCCCGCAAGGCCTTCAGCGCTGCCAGCGCCCGCGCCCTGGTCGCCTCGCGCTGGGCCGGCGTCAGCCCGCCCTGTCCGTCGCCGAAGAAGTCGTAGACCGGCCTGATCTCGCCCGTGACCAGGCTCTCGTCACCGGTGATGTGAACCAGCGCCGCGATCAGGCTGGGCAGGTGCGCCTGTTCGAGCGCGGCCTTCATGGCGTCGTCGGTTTCGGTGATCGGCGCGATGTCCGACATGAGCGGTCTCCCGGAATTTCGGGGAGCTTAGCCGGTTCGACCGCCAACTCGATAGTCGCGCCGCGGACCTCCCAGCGCGGAGCTCGGAAAAGAGAATCGATCGCTCGATTTTCTGCTGCAGCGCAACAGCGGCAAGCTACCGCGCGGCGGCGCTGCGCATTGCTTCCTGCGCGGCAGTCTCCATGATGACGAAAGGGGAAAGCAACATGACCATGCGCTATCGTCTCGGACGCGAAATCGGCACCTTGATCTGCATCAAGGTCGTCCTGTTGGGCGCGCTCTACTTCCTGTTCTTCACCGAACCCGCACCGAACGATCCGTCGTCGGTGGCGGCGCATGTCATGGGGGACCGCTAGTGGACATCGTCGTACTTTCGCGCCTGCAATTTGCGACCACGGCGCTCTATCACTTTCTCTTCGTGCCGCTGACGCTCGGCCTGTCGGTGATTCTCCTCGTCATGGAGTGCGTCTATGTGATGACCGGCCGCACCATCTGGCGCGACATGGTCAAGTTCTGGGGCACGCTGTTCGGCATCAACTTCGCCATGGGCGTCGCCACCGGCGTGACCATGGAATTCCAGTTCGGCACCAACTGGGCCTATTACGCGCATTATGTCGGCGACGTGTTCGGCGCGCCGCTCGCCATCGAGGGCCTGATGGCGTTCTTCCTGGAAGCGACGCTGGTCGGCCTGTTCTTCTTCGGCTGGAACCGGCTGTCGAAAGTCGGCCATCTCGTCGTCACCGCCGCCGTCGCGATCGGCAGCAATTTCTCGGCGTTGTGGATTTTGATCGCCAATGGCTGGATGCAGTTTCCGGTCGGCGCGAAGTTCAACCCCGACACGATGCGCATGGAAGTCAGCGACTTCATGGCCGTCCTGTTCAATCCCGTCGCGCAGGCCAAATTCGTCCACACCGTCGCCGCCGGCTATGTCACCGGCTCGATGTTCGTGCTGGCGATCAGCGCGTTCTATCTCTTGCAGCGGCGCTTCCGTCCGTTGGCGTTGCGTTCGATGACGGTCGCCGCCAGCTTCGGCCTCGCCGGCGCGCTCTGCGTCGTCGTACTGGGCGACGAGAGCGGCTACACCGCCGGCGTCAACCAGAAGATGAAGATCGCCGCGATCGAATCGATGTGGGAGACCGAACCGGCGCCCGCCTCCTTCACCGTCGTCGGCATTCCCGACATGGCGGGCAAGCGCACCGACTATGCGGTCCGCGTGCCCTGGATGCTCGGCCTGATCGCGACGCGCTCCGCCGACACGGCGGTGCCCGGCATCAACGATCTGGTGCACGAAGCCGACACGCGCATCCGCGACGGCCTCGTCGCCTACACCACGCTGGCGAAGCTGCGCAGGGACCGCGGCAATGCCGACCTGCGCAAGCAGCTCGACGCCCATGTCGCCAATCTCGGCTATGCGCTGCTGCTCAAGCGCTTCCGGCCCGACATCGAGAACGCGACCGCGGCGGATATTGCGCGGGCGGCACAGACCACCATCCCCGACGTGCCCGTGCTGTTCTGGGCCTTCCGCCTGATGGTCGGCTGCGGCTTCTGGTTCATCCTGCTGTTCGCTACTGCGTTCTATTTCAGCGCGACGCGCCGGCTCGATAAATACCGCTTGTTCCTGTGGGCCGCGCTGTGCAGCCTGCCGCTGCCGTGGTTGGCCGCCGAGCTCGGCTGGATCGTCGCCGAATATGGCCGCCAGCCCTGGGTGATTGAGGGCGTGCTGCCGACCTTTCTCGGCGTCTCGGGCACCGACGCGCACAACGTGCTGTTCAGCCTGCTCGGCTTCGTCCTGTTCTATTCGGGCCTTGCCATCGCCGATGTCTATCTCATGGTCAAATACATCCGCCTCGGCCCCGACGGCACCATCGGCCATCCCGTCGCCGCGCCCGGCGTCCATAGCGAGGTGACGGCATGAGCTACGAAATCCTCCGCCTCATCTGGTGGGCGCTGCTCGGCATCCTGCTGATCGGCTTCGCGGTGATGGACGGCTTCGACCTCGGCAGCGCCGCGCTTCTGCCCTATGTCGCGCGCACCGACCTGGAGCGCCGCCAGGTGATCAACAGCATCGGTCCGGTCTGGGAAGGCAACCAGGTCTGGTTCATCCTCGGCGGCGGCGCCATCTTCGCCGCCTGGCCGGCGCTGTACGCCGCGTCGTTCTCCGGCTTCTATCTGGCGATGTTCGCGGTGCTGGCAGCGCTGATCTTCCGCCCGCTCAGCATCACCTATCGCAGCAAGCTGACGCATCAGCGCTGGCGCAGCTGGTGGGACTGGACGCTGTTTCTCACCGGCGTCGTCCCGTCGCTGATCTTCGGCGTCGCCTTCGGCAATCTCTTCCTCGGCGTGCCGTTCTCCTTCGATACCGACCTGCGTTTCCACGCCGACTTCTCGCTGCTGTCGCTGCTGACGCCGTTCGCGCTCTTGGCTGGCCTGGTCAGCCTCACCATGATCCTGCTGCACGGCGCAACGTGGATAGCGATGAAGACCGACGGTCCGGTGGCCGCGCGCGCGCGGGGCCTGATCCCGCTGCTCGCGGCGGTCTTCGCGATCCTCTTCATCGCCGGCGGCGTCTGGCTCCGCGCGCTGGATGGCTTCAGCATCGCGGGCGCGATCGCCCATGACGGTCCGTCCAACCCGGCGCTCAAGACGGTTGTGCAGGCCGGCGGCGGCTGGTACGCCAACTATCGCGCGCTGCCGCTGCTCTGGCTGGCACCGATTCTCGCGCTGGCCGGCGCCGCGGTGGCCGTGCTGCTCCGAGGACGTCCCATCCTGGCCTTCCTCGGCTCGGGCTTGGCCTGCGCGGCAACGATTGCCACCGCCGGACTGGCGCTGTTCCCGTTCCTGCTGCCGTCGTCGAGCCAACCGAACGCCAGCCTGACCGTGTGGGACGCGTCGTCCAGCAAGCTCACGCTGGAGATCATGCTGGGAGCCGTCGCGATCTTCCTGCCGCTGGTGCTGGCCTATACGGGCTGGGTGTTCCGCGTGATGCGCGGCCCGGTCCGGACCGAAGACATCGCGCGCGACCACGGCGCGTATTAGGGGAGAAACATCATGTGGTACTTTGCGTGGATCCTGGGTCTGGGCTTTGCGGTCGCCTTTGCCGTCCTCAATGCCATGTGGATCGAATTCGACGATCCCGGCGTGGACGGTTAAAGCCCGGCCTCGGTAATCCTGAACTGCCGTGCCGGATCGTCCTGCAGCGCCTTCACGCCGCTGCGGATCGTGTAGGCGCCGTCGGGCGCATATTGGAGGATATAGGCCTTCCGCACCGATCCGCTTTTCAGGTTCGGCCCGGTGCGATGCGGTGCCAGCGATGAGAACGCGATCGCATCGCCCGCCTTGCCCGGCACGCACACCGCATCCGGCACGTCCTCCAGACACTTGAAGCCGAGCGGCGTCAGCCAGTGCGTGAGCGTCCCGCCGCGATGACGCTTCGGCGCAACCCACGGGCAGCCATTCTCCGCGTCGACGTCGACCAGCGGAATCCACAGCGTCAGGTACTGCTGCGGCTCGATGAAGGTGTAGCCGTTGTCCTGGTGCCAGGGGAATTCCTGGCGCTTGCCCGTCTTCTTGTAGACCGACTGGTCCCAGTAGAGCCGTACCCTCCCGCCGATCAGATCGTGACAGATGTCCCGGATCTTCGGATGCGCCGCGAACCGCTTCAGCGTGTCCGACCTGGTGACGATATGCGTGGTGAAGGTGATGACGTCCGCTTCGGAGATCGAGATCCGCCCGCCTTGGCTGCGCAGATAGTCCTCGCCCTGCGCCTCCAGCGGATCGATCGCCGCGGCCACGGCGGCAATCTCTTCAGCCGTGAACACGCTCTCCAGCTTCACGAAGCCGTCTTCGTCGAACTGGCGGTACTGCGCCTCCGTCAGCGCGCGCAGGCCGTGCGGCTGCGGCATCGACCAGACGAAGTCCTTGTTTAGCGGATGCGGCTTGATCTCGCGCATCGTATCAGCCGCGCGAATAGCTTACGCCGCCGTCGACGATCAGCGTCGAGCCGACCACATAGTCGCCCGCGCGCGATGCGAGGTAAATCGCCGCACCAGCCATGTCCTCCGTCGTGCCGATCCGGCGCGCCGGGATGCCGCGGCTCACCGCGTCGCCATTGTCGCGTGCATCGCGGTTCATGTCGGAGGCGAAGGCGCCCGGCGCGATCGCCGTCACCGCGATGTTGTCGCGGATCAGGCGCATCGCCATCCGTTTGGTCAGATGGATCAGGCCCGATTTCGACGCAGCATAGGAATAGGTCTCCTGCATGTTCACCGAGATGCCGTCGATCGAGGCGATGTTGATCACCTTGGACAGCCGCTCCTTGGAGCCCGCGGCCTTCAGCGCGCCGTGCAGCGCCTGCGCCAGGAAGAACGGCGTCTTGAGGTTGAGGTCCATGACCTTGTCCCAGCCGCTCTCCGGGAATTCGTCGAAATCGGCGCCCCAGGCCGCGCCGGCGTTGTTCACCAGGATGTCGAGGCTGCTCTCGTGCTTGAGATAGGCGTCCGCCATCGCCTTGGCGCCGTCGGCGCCCGATGCGTTCGAGGTGATCGCGACGCAGGGACCGATCGCCGACAATTCCTTGGCGGTCTCCTCCAGCGCGCCGCCCTTGCGCGCCGAGATGTAGACCGTGGCGCCCTGGTGCAGGAAGCCTTCGGCGATCATCCTGCCGATGCCGCGGCTGCCGCCGGTGATCAGGGCCTTCTTGCCGGCCAGCGAGAACAGGTTCTTCATCGTCCGCTCCAATATCGTCTGCCGTCTTATGCCCCGGCTGTTGCCGTCAAACCAGTGGTTGCTTAAGACTGGCCCTCGGGAAACAGGGACTTTTGCCATGTCCGAGACGCATTCCGAGCTGCTGCGCCTGCGCGACAGCATCGACAATATCGATGCCGCGCTCATTCACATGCTGGCGGAGCGCTTCAAGTGCACCCAGGCGGTCGGCGTCTACAAGGCGACGCACGGCCTGCCGCCGGCCGATCCGGGCCGCGAGGCGCAGCAGATCGCGCGCCTGCGCCGGCTCGCCCAGTCCGCCAAGCTCGATCCCGATTTCGCGGAGAAGTTCCTGAACTTCATCGTCAAGGAGGTCATCCGCCACCACGAAGCGATCCGCCAGCAGAAGGGCTGAGGATGCAGTTGCCCGAACGGCTCATCCGGTTGTTCGACTATCCGGTCGGCGACATCCTCGCCGCGATGCCGGATGTGTCGGATCCCCTCTGGGAGGCGAATCCGCACCGCCAGACCAAGCATGCCGTTCACCGCGAGACGCGTTCCATCATCTTCGATTGGATCGATGACAGATGGCAGCCCGGCCAGCCGGCGCAGGTGCAGCGCCTCGACTGCGGCATCCCCGCGCTGACCGGAGCGGTCGATGCCTGCGCCGCGGTGCTGAACACGCGCTATCGGGGCAGGATCATCCGCTTGCTGCTGGCCGAACTCGCGCCGCACGGGAAGATCGCGCCGCATCGCGACGGCGGCGCCGGAACGGTGCTGGTGCACCGCCTCCACGTTCCCGTCCTCACCGATCCGGAGGTCAAATTCTATATCGACGAAATCCCGCACATGCTGGAAGCCGGCGTCGCCTATGAGTTCGACAACACCCGCCGCCATGCGGTCGAGAACGAAAGCGACCGGCCGCGCATCCACCTCATGTGCGATATCCTGCCGGCGTCGCTGGTCGTCTGAGCGATGATCCTGTCGGAAAAGCACAAATTCGTCTTCATCAAGGGCATGAAGGTTGCCGGCACCAGCGTCGAGATGGTGCTCGCCGGGCTCTGCGGCCCGGCCGACATCGTCACGCCGATTTCGCCCATCGACGAGCGCGCGCGCCTGCGCGGCGGCGGCGGGTGCCGGAACTATTCCAACGACCGCGCCGCCGAGGCCGACTATCTAAAGCGGCTGGCGGCCGCCAGACCGGAAGACCTCGCGGAAATCCCTAAGGCCCCGCTGATCTTCTACAACCACATGCCGCTGGTCGAAGTGATGCAGCGCTATGGCCGCCCGCTCGCAGGCTTCCGCATTGTGGCGATCGACCGCTCGCCCTACGCCAAGGTGATCTCCTGGGCCAATATGCGCCTGACCTACGGCGCCTACCGTGTCGGAGGCGAGATGCGTGCAGACGCCGCCGCCATCGCCGCCTATGTCGACCGCGGCTTCGAGACCGGCCAGGTTCTCGACGTGCGGAACATCGGCCGTTATCGCTGGCCCGACGGGCGGCTCGCGGTGCGGCCGATGCGCTATGCCGCGTTGCGGGACGATTTCGATGCCTTTGTTCGAAGCCTCGGCGAGACCGTCCTGCCGGCGCTTCCGCATGCCAAGAAGGGGCTGTTGTCGGATCGCCTGGACCCGAGGGAAATCCTGCGCGACGACCAGATCGCGCGGATCAATGCCGCCTTCGAGGAGGAATTCGATGCCTTCGGCTACCAGCGCATTTGACGCCTTGAAGCCCCTCGCTATCATATGCTGACAATTTGTCGAATACGCCGGAGAGCCCCATGGACCTTTCATTTTCGCCCGAAGAAGAAGCCTTCCGCCAGGAAGTCCGCGCCTTCATCGCCGAGGCGAAGCCGCTTCTTCCCAAAGGCCTGGGCGCGGCGGAGACCGCCGACCGCACCAAGGAGGATTACCTTGCCTGGCACAAGCTTCTCTACAAGCGCGGCTGGGTCGCACCGCTGTGGCCGAAGCAATATGGCGGCACCGGCTGGAACGTCACCCAGCGCTACATCTTCAACGAGGAAGTCGCGGCCGCCGACATGCCGGCGACGCTGCCTTTCGGGCTCAACATGGTCGCGCCGGTGATTTTCACCTACGGCGATGACGAGCAGAAAAAGCACTACCTGCCGCGAATCCTCTCCGGCGAGGATTGGTGGTGCCAGGGCTATTCCGAACCCGGCGCGGGTTCTGACCTCGCCTCGCTGCGCACCAAGGCCGTCCGCGAAGGCGACCACTACATCGTCAACGGCCAGAAGACCTGGACCACGCTGGCGCAATTCGCCGACATGATCTTCTGTCTCGTGCGCACCGATCCCAACGTCAAGCAGCAGGAGGGCATCACCTTCCTGCTGATCGACATGAAGACGCCGGGCATCACGGTCAAGCCGATCATCGTGCTCGACGGCGCGCACGAGGTGAACGAGGTGTTCTTCGACAATGTGAAGGTGCCCGTCGCCAACCGCGTCGGCGAGGAGAACAAGGGCTGGACCTACGCCAAATTCCTGCTGGTCAACGAGCGTTCCGGCATCGCCGGCGTGGCGCGGTCCAAGCGCGCGACGGAACGGCTGAAGGAGATCGCCGGCGCCGAGCTGCTGGACGGCACGGCGCTGATCGAAGACGAGGATTTCGCGCGCAAGATTGCCGATCTCGAGATCGACCTCGCGGCGCTGGAATACACCGAGCTGCGCACCCTGGCGCAGGAAGCCAAGGGCCGGATGGCCGGCCCGGAAAGCTCGATCCTCAAGATCCGCGGCACCGAGATCCAGCAGCGCATCACCGAGCTGACGCTCGAAGCGGTCGGCTATTACGGCTATCCCAACGAGCGGAAGCTGGGCTCCAACGAGTTCGTCGGCCCCGATTACGCGCTCGGCCAGGCGGGACATTATTTCAACATGCGCAAGACCTCGATCTATGGCGGGTCGAACGAGATACAGCGCAACATCATCGCGAAGGCCGTTCTCGGTCTTTAGAGGGAAACGCACATGGATTTCTCCTACACGGAGGAGCAGACGCTCCTGCGCAACTCCGTCTCGAAATACCTGGCGGACAATTACAAGTTCGAATCGTGGCGCAAATTCACGCGCAGCGAGGCGGGCCGCGATCCGGTCCATTGGAAGCAGTTCGCCGAACTCGGCCTGCTGGCGGCGGCGCTGCCGGAGGAATATGGCGGCCTCGGCGGCGGCCCGGTCGACTCGGCTGTCATCATGGAGGAGTTCGGCAAGGCGCTGGTCGTCGAGCCCTTCGTTCCGACCGTTGTGATAGGCGGTGGTTTCTTCAAGCATGGCGGCAATGCCGCGCAGAAGACCGAATGGCTGGGCAAGATCGCCACCGGCGAGACCATGCTCGCCTTCGCCTTTGCGGAGCCGAAGGGCCGTTACAACCTCGCCGACCTCTCGACCACTGCGAAGAAGCAGGGCGGCAGCTATGTCCTGAACGGCCAGAAGGCCGTCGTGCTCGGCGCGCCCTGGGCCGATCACCTCATCGTGACGGCGCGCACCGCCGGCGGCCAGCGCGACAAGTCCGGCGTGAGCGTGTTCCTGGTCGACAAGAAGTCGAAAGGTATCACGACGCGCGACTATCCGACGGTCGATTCGCTGCGTGCTTCGGAGATCACGTTCGAGAACGTCGAAGTCCCGGCGACCCAGCTGATCGGCGAGGCCGACAACGGCCTGCCTCTGGTCGAACGAGTCGTGGACGAGGGCATCGCCGCGATCTGCGCCGAAGCCACCGGCTGCATGAAGGTCCTGGTCGACGCGACGGTCGAATATTCGAAAACGCGCAAGCAGTTCGGCGTTCCGATCGGCAAGTTCCAGGTGCTCCAGCACCGCATGGTCGACATGTTCGTGCAATACGAGCAGTCGGTCTCGATCACCCTGATGGTCACGCTGAAGCTGGAGGAGACCGAGGCCGAGCGCGCCAAGGCGGCTTCCGCCGCGAAGGTGACGGTCGGCAAGGCGGGACGCTATGTCGGCCAGCAGGCGATACAGATCCATGGCGGCATCGGCATGACCGACGAGCTCGATGTCGGCCATTATTTCAAGCGCCTGACGCTGATCGACACGCTGTTCGGCAGCACCGACCACCACCTCAAGCGCTTCGCCGCGCTGAGCTAGCTGGCGGCCCTGTAGCGCGGCCGCGCCCGCGCTGGCGGGAAGATGACGGTGATCCGCGTGCCCTCATTGGGGACGCTGTTCAGCATGACGTGCCCGCCATGCGCCTCGGCAAGGCCTTTCACGATCGGCAGGCCGAGCCCGGTGCCCTTGTCGGCGAGAACCGCGTCGTGGCGGCCCTGGCCGAAGCTTTCGAACACCCTGGCGTGATCGTCCGGCGCGATGCCGACGCCGGTGTCGTCGATGCCGAAGGCGAGGCCGCCGTCGGGAAGCACATTGGCGAAGGCGGTGACGCGCCCGTTCGGCGGCGTGAACTTGATGGCATTGGAGGCGAGGTTGACCAGCATCTGCCGCATGGCGCGGTCGTCGGCATGAATATTCGGGAACGAGCGGTCGACGTGGACGGCCAGGGAAATGCCGCCGGCGACCGCCTTCGTGCTCATCATCCTGGCGACGTCGTCCATCAGCGCCCGCAGGTCCAGATCGGTCTCGCGCAAGGTGAGCCGCCCGGCCTCGATCTTGGCCAGGTCGAGGATATCGTTGATCAGCGACAGCAGGTGCTCGCCCGAACCGTGGATATAGCCGGCATATTCGGTATACTGGTCCATCGCCGCGTTGCCCATCGCGCGCGTATTGATGATCTCGGAGAAGCCGAGAATGGCGTTCAACGGCGTGCGCAGTTCGTGGCTCATATTTGCGAGGAAGGCGGACTTCGCCAGGCTCGCCGTTTCCGCCCGCTCGCGCGCCGCATCGGAGTCCCGCTTCGCGATCTTGAGGTTTTCGATCAGCGCGCCGCGCTCGATCTCCAGCCGCATCATCTTCTCGCGCGTCGCATAGTTCACCGAGAACAGCGCGGCCATCACGAACCAATACGCAAAGGCGATCCCCATGCTCACCGGGTTGCCCGAAGCGATGGGGCCCAGCATCAGGATGAAGAGATAGACGGGCAAGGACAGGACGCCGGTGGCGAAGTGGAACGTCCCCAGCGACGCCCAGCCCGCCAGCGTGGCGCAAAGCAGGACCGCGATGAAGACGTGGTTTGCCGCCGAACCGGGCGACCAGAGCAGGAGCGCGACGCTGCACATCGCGGTGGTCTGCACCAGCGATCCGATGGCGAAGGCCCGCGCCAGGCGGGCCGTCGCCGCGATCGAGTTGTCGTCGCGCCGCTTGAGGTAATTGAAATAGAGGCCGCTGCACAACGACGTGACGACGAGCAGGGCCGGCCAAGCGGCCAGCCGCCAGACGGGCAGCCAGCTGAAATTCGCCGCTGCGATCAGCAGCGAAACCACGGGCAGCAGGAACCAGGTGGATTGCGCGCTTCGTATCGCAATGGAAAGCTGGCGTCGGACGAAGCCGGCTTCCTCGGCGTTGCGCGGCGAAAAGGAGGCGCGGAACGCGTCGGCAAAGGCCAATAGCGCAGCCGAATAGCTTTCGATGCGGGCCTTCCATCTCGACATGCGTTCAGGATGCCGTGCGACCCGTTAACGGAGCCCTTGAGGTCGTGGTAAACAGGCCGTTCATACCGGAGGACACCATGTCTGCGCTGCTTGTCGAAAAGAACGGCCCGATCGTCACGCTGACGATCAACCGGCCCGAGATCCGCAACCCGCTGGGCGAGGATGGCGACGGGGCGCTGTTCGCCGACGCCTGCGCCGCGATCAATGCCGACCGCGACGTGCGTTGCGCCATCCTGACCGGCGCCGGCAGCGCCTTCTCCGCCGGCGGCAACGTCAAGGCCATGCGCGAACGCTCCGGCACCTTTGCCGGCCCCGGTGTGCATATCCGGGAGCGCTACCGCAACGGCATCCACCGGCTGGTGAAGAGCCTGTGGCACCTGGAAGTTCCGCTGATCGCGGCGGTGAATGGCCCGGCCATCGGGCTCGGCAACGACGTCGCCTGCCTTGCCGACTTGCGCCTCGCTGCGGACACCGCCGTGTTCGGGGCGACCTTTCTGAAGATCGGCCTGGTGCCGGGCGACGGCGGCTCCTGGATTCTGCCGCGCACCATCGGTCACGCCCGTGCCGCCGAGCTCTTCTTCACCGGCGACACGATCGATGCGCAGACTGCGCTCGCTTGGGGGCTCGTCAGCCGCGTCGTGCCCGTGGCAACGTTGATGGACGAGGCTCGGGCCCTGGCGGCGAAGATCGCGCGCCAGCCGCCGGACGCGCTGCGCATGACCAAGCGCATGATGCGCGAGGGGCAGAACGTCGGTTTCGACATTATCATGGAGATGTCGGCTGCCTATCAGGCGCTGGCGCACCTGACCGAAGACCACCAAGAGGCCGTCGCCGCCTTTTTCGAAAAACGGCCGGGTGACTATCGGGGCAAGTGATGCGCCGGAACAGGGCTCCGGATTAAATCCGGTTGAAGGCGCTTTGCGGATGTCTGACGACCGTTTACTTTACCATGGCTAACAATCGGAGGACGACATGGCCTTAGGCGTGGTGGCGACGATCAAGATCAGGGAAGGTACGAACGAGGCGTTCGAGGCGGTCGCGGCTGAGTTGATGGCCGCGGTGCGCGCCAACGAGCCGGGCAACAAATTCTACCAGTTCTGCCGCTCGAAGACGGAGCCGACGACCTATGTCGTCATGGAGATCTATGCCGACCAGGCGGCGCTGGAAGCGCATGGCAAGTCGGATCACTTCCGCACCATCGGGTCCAAGATGGGAGCCTCGATGGCGGGCCGGCCGGATATCCAATACTTCGACACCATCTAACGCATCACGACGGCACCGGGCCGCGAAGGTGTCACGCGCCTTCGCGGCCGGTTTGTTGCGCGGCGGCCTAGAACGCAAGCGCCTTGGCGTGCCGCACCAGCGGCAGGGCGCGGATGTCGCTCAGGACCTTCTCGTCCAACTTGCCGTCGACTTCCACCAGTGCAATGGAATCCTGCCCGGGACCGCTGCGGCCGAGATTGAAATTCGCGATGTTCACCTTGGCGTCGCCCAGCAGGGTGCCCAGCTTGCCGATGAAGCCCGGCTTGTCCTCGTTGACGACGTACAACATGTTCGGCGCGAACTCGGCATCCAGATTGATGTCTTTCACCTGGATCAGCCGCGGCAGACCGTCGGAGAACACCGTGCCCGCGACGCGCCGCGTCGTGCCGCCGAGGTCGACCGTGACCTTGATGTAGCCTTCGTAGACGCCCTGGCGCGGCCGGCGGGTCTCGCTGACCCGGATGCCGCGCTCCTTGGCGACGATCGGCGCATTGACCATGTTCACGCCCGACAGCGTCGGCCGCAGCAGGCCCGCCAATGCCGCCTGTGTCAGCGCACGCTGGTTGAGTTCGGCGGCCACGCCTTCGTACAGGATTTCGACACCGACGATGCTGGTATCCGTCACCTGGCCCGCGAACGAGCCGAGCTTCTCGGCCAGCGCGATCCAGGGCCGCACCTGCTGCGCCTCCGACGCGCTGATCGACGGCATGTTGAGCGCATTGGTGATCGCGCCGGTCAGCAGGTAGTCGGAGATCTGCTCGGCGACCTGCAGGGCGACGTTTTCCTGCGCTTCCATGGTCGACGCGCCCAGATGCGGTGTCGCCACCACCTTCTCGTTGCCGAACAGGATGTTCTGCTTGGCAGGCTCTTCCTCGAACACGTCCAGTGCCGCGCCGGCGACGTGGCCGGAATCGAGCGCCGCCTTCAGCGCCGTCTCGTCGATCAGCCCGCCGCGCGCGCAATTGATGATGCGCACGCCCTTCTTCGTCTTGCTGATCGCGTCCGCCGACAGGATGTTCCGCGTCTCCGCGGTCAGCGGCACGTGCAAGGTGATGAAATCGGCCCGCGCCAGGAGATCGTTGAGTTCGACTTTCTCGACGCCCAGATCCTGCGCCCGCTCTGCGGAGAGATAGGGATCGTAAGCGATGACGCGCATCTTGAGGCCGCGCGCGCGGTCGGCGACGATGGAGCCGATATTGCCGGCGCCGATCAGGCCCAGCACCTTGCCGGTGATCTCCACCCCCATGAAGCGGTTCTTTTCCCACTTGCCGGCCTGGGTCGAGGCGTTGGCCGCGGGCAGCTCGCGCGCCAGCGCCAGCATCAGGGAGATCGCATGCTCTGCCGTCGTGATCGAATTGCCGAACGGCGTGTTCATCACGATCACGCCGGCCGCGGTCGCCGCCGGGATGTCGACATTATCGACGCCGATGCCGGCGCGGCCGACGACTTTGAGGTTCTTCGCCGCCGTGATCACCTCCGCCGTGATCTTGGTCGCGGAGCGGATCGCGATGCCGTCGTACTGGTCGACGATCTTGAGCAATTCTTCCTTGCTCAAGCCCGTCTTCACGTCGGCTTCGACGCCGCGCTCCTTGAAGATGGCGACGGCGGCGGGCGACAGCTTGTCGGCGATAAGGACTTTCGGCATCGCACTCAACCTTTCACCTGGGCCCAGGCCCAGTCGAGCCATGGCGTCAACGCCTGCAGGTCTTCCCTGTCCACGGTCGCGCCGCACCAGATGCGAAGTCCCGGCGGCGCCGCGCGGTAGCCGCCGACGTCATAGGCGACGCCTTCTTTCTCCAGCAGCGAGGCGATCTTCTTGGCGACATCGGCTTGCGCATCTTCGCCAAGGCCCTTGAACCAGGGATCGACGATCTTCAGGCACACTGAGGTATTCGATCGTGTGCCCTCTTCGTGCGCCAGGAAATCGGCCCAGCCGCTCTGGCGCACCCAGCGCTCCAGCACGCCGAGATTGTCCTGCGAGCGCCCGATCAGCGCCTTCAGGCCTCCGATACCTTCCGCCCAGGTCAGGGCATCGAGATAGTCTTCCAGCGCCAGCATCGACGGCGTGTTGATCGTCTCGCCTTCGAAGATGCCTTCGACCAGCTTGCCGCCCTTGGTCATACGGAAGATCTTCGGCAGCGGCCAATGCGGCGTGTAGCTCTCCAGCCGCGCCACGGCGTTTGGCGACAGCACCAGCATGCCGTGCGCAGCCTCGCCGCCCAGTGCCTTCTGCCAGGAGAAGGTGGTCACATCGAGCTTGTCCCACGGCAGGTCCATCGCGAAAGCGGCAGACGTGGCGTCGCAGATCGTGATCCCGTCGCGGTCCTTCGAAATCCAGTCGCCGTCCGTCACGCGCACGCCGGAGGTCGTGCCGTTCCACAGGAACACGATGTCGTGGTGCGGATTCGCCTGGCTCAGGTCCGGCAGCTCGCCATAGGCCGCCTTGAAGACCCGGCTGTCCTTGATCTTGAGCTGCTTGATCGTGTCGGTGACCCAGTCCTCGCCGAAGCTCTCCCAGGCGAAGCAGTCCACCGGCTTGGGGCCGAGCATCGACCACATCGCCATCTCGACGGCGCCCGTATCGGAAGCCGGCACGATCCCGACGCGATAGTCGGCGGGAATGCCCAGCAGCGCCTTGGTGCGATCGATGGCGTCTTTCAGCCGGGCCTTGCCCGGTTTGGAGCGATGCGAACGGCCCAGCAGCGCCGCTTTGAGTGCATCGGGCGTCCAGCCTGGCCGCTTGGCACAGGGTCCGGACGAAAAAAAAGGCCGTGCAGGGCGCACGGCCGGCATATTACCGGTCATATCGACATTCCTTCCAGAATGTTCGCACCTCGTTGGGGAGGTGTGGCCCGCGGTTCTTTTATCGAGTCGCCTCTTGCCGGTCAATTCACTAGCATCGCCTGCGACACTTGCGGAAATTTCCATGCGCAATTCGATATTTGCAGTCGTCGCCGCCGTAGCGATCCTGTCTGGCGCGCCGGCCGGCGCCGCCACGCGGATCGACGATCCGGTCAAGTTCGTGAAGGCGGTCTATGCCACGATGGTGGGCAAGAAGCCGGAGCCGAGCGACATCTACTCGCCGCGCCTCGACGCGCTGTACAAGCTCGACACGAAAGAGGCTGGCGGCGAGGTCGGCCGCGTCGACTTCGATTTCTGGATGAACGGCCAGGATGGAACGATTACCGGCGTGACGGTCTCCAAGATCGATGTCGACAAGGCGCCGGGCCGCGCGATCGTCGTCGCCAGGTTCAAGAACGAGCAAACGCCGAACGAAATCCACTTCTATTTCGAGAAGACCGCCGCCGGGTGGAAGCTGGACGATGTGCGCTCACTCCTGGGCGATTCCTGGGTGCTGTCGCTTCAACTCAAATACGGCTGGGACGGCAAGCGCTAGAAGCGGGAACGGCCGGCGTGCGGCGGGCGTTTCCGTCGGGAACCTAAGGGGAGATTGCCGCAATGACCGCCAAGATCGCCGATGAGCCGACGCCGCCCGCACTCAGCATTCCGACCGACAAGATCGCTTTCATCATCGAGAAGGCGCGGGAATACGACGTCAAGGAGGGCGACAGCGATCCCGACTCCGGCTCGAACCCGACCGATGACGGCAGCGCGGACATCATCGAGGACGGTGCCGGCGATTCGACGCGCCAGGAATTGTTCGACGCCATCCGGTCGCTCAACACCGACCAGCGCATCGAACTGATCGCGCTGGCCTGGGTCGGCCGCGGCACCTACGACATCGACGACTGGCAGGAAGCGCTCGACACCGCGCAGCAGGAACACGGCAAGCGCCCCGCGCATTATCTGATGGAAATGCCCTTGCTCGGCGACTACCTCGAAGAGGGCCTGGACGCATTCGGCGATGGCATCGTCGACACCGACGAGCCGCTCGAAGGCCCGTCCAAGGAAGACAATTCCTAGAGCGTCTGGAACAGGATCAGCGCGTCGACGAATCCCTGCGTCGGATGCTCGAATGCGCCCGGCAGGCGCCCGGCGATCTGAAACCCGCAGGACTGCCACAGATGCACGGCACGGGCATTGGTCGAGATCACGAGGTTGAACTGCATCGCGCGAAAGCCGCGCCGCCGCGCTTCTTCCAGGGAATGCAGGCACAGCTTGCGGCCGACACCATGGCCCCAGGCCTCAGGCAGGGTCATGTAACCGCAATTGGCGACATGGCTCGCCGGGCCGGTGGAATTGGCCTTGAGATGGTAGGTGCCGACAAGCGCGCCGGCCGCGTCTTCCGCCACGAAGATCGCGTGCTCCGGCTTCCACCAATAGGCGAGGGCCGCTTCGCGCGAGATGTCGCGCGGCTGCGGATAGGTCTCGCCCGCGCGCAGGGTCGGTTCGAGAATCCGCCAAATCCCGTCGTCGTCTTCCCGCGTGCCGGGTCGAATGGTGATCAGACGATGATCTCCGCCGTCATGTAGAGCGCACAAGGCCCGCTCAGTATGGTCCGCCGGCTATCATCGGTGCAAACCAGATCGCCGCCGCGCGGGCTCACTTGGCGTGCGTTCAGCGTCTTCTTGCCCAGCCGCTTCGCCCAATAGGGGGTGAGCGCGCAGTGCGCCGAGCCGGTCACCGGATCCTCCGGCACGCCCTTGTCGGGCGCGAAGAAGCGGGAGACGAAGTCGTAACCCTGGTCGCCCGGCGCGGTCGCAATCAGGCCCCACAGATTGAGTGACCGCAGCACGCGCGCGATGTCGCCCGGACCTCTCAGCCCACGCACCGCCTTGGCGTCGTCCCAGACGGCGACCAGATAGCGGCCCTTCAGGGTCGCCGTCGGCGCCGGCGCGCCCAGTGCTTCGCCGATCTCTTCGGCCAGTCCGGCGGCATCGTAGGGCTCGACCGGATCGGAGGGCAGGGACATCACGTGCCGCCCGTCGCGGCCGCGATCCACGATCAGCACGCCCGAGCGCGTCTCGAACGCGACGGTCTTCAGCTCCGGCGCAAGCTGTTTGAACAGCAGCCATGCGCTTGCCAACGTGGCGTGGCCGCAGAGGTCGACTTCCGCTTCGGGCGTGAACCAGCGCAAGTGATATCGCCCCGCGCCAGTCGGTACGAAGAACGCGGTTTCGGCGAGGTTGTTCTCGTTGGCGATCTTCTGCATCAGCGCAGGTTCGATCCACGCCTCGAGCGGAACGATCGCCGCGGGATTGCCTTCGAGCACTTCGGCCGCGAACGCATCGACCTGCCACATCTTCAGTTTCATCGCCGTCTCCAAGTCGAACGCAACGCTAGGCGCGTCTCCGCGCCGAACGGAACGCCTGACGGCGCATGGCGGCTATGTTCAGTTCGACGAGGCCTCGACCACCACGGGCCGGCGGTCGTTCAGGGCGCTTTTCATCTGCTTCTGCAGCTTCTCGAAGGCGCGCACTTCGATCTGGCGCACGCGCTCGCGCGAGATGCCGTATTTCTGCGACAGCTCTTCCAGCGTCGCGGGCTCGTCCTGCAGCCGGCGCGCCTGGATGATGTCGCGCTCGCGCTCGGTCAACTCGCCCAGCGCGCCGGTCAGCAGCGTGTGCCGCTCGCCCAGCTCCTCGCGGTCGGCCAGGCGCGTTTCCTGGTCCAGCGTGTCGTCGGCCAGCCAGTCCTGCCACTCGCTCTCGGAGTCCGAGCGCAATGGGGCGTTCAGCGACGAATCCGGCCCCGACAGGCGGCGGTTCATCTCCGTTACTTCCTGGGCCGAGACGCCAAGCTGGTCGGACAGGGTCGCGACGTGCTCGTTGGTCAGGTCGCCTTCCTCGATGGCGCCGATCTTGTTCTTGGCCTTGCGCAGGTTGAAGAACAGCTTCTTCTGGTTTGCCGTCGTGCCCAGCTTCACGAGGCTCCAGGAGCGCAGGATGTATTCTTGGATCGCGGCGCGGATCCACCACATGGCATAGGTCGCCAGCCGGAAACCCTTGTCCGGTTCGAAGCGCTTGACCGCCTGCATCAGGCCGACATTGCCTTCCGCCACGATCTCGGAAACGGGAAGGCCGTAGCCGCGATAGCCCATCGCGATCTTGGCCACGAGGCGCAGATGGCTGGTGACGAGCTTGCGCGCGGCGCTGGGATCCTCATGCTCCTTCCAGCGCTTGGCGAGCATGTACTCCTCCTCCGGCTCCAGAAGCGGGAACTTCCGGATTTCCGAAAGATAGCGCGAAAGTCCGCCTTCGCCCTGAAGAACAGGCAACCCGCGGCTGCTCATGCCTATTCAACCCCTTTTTTCCCGCCACGGTTGCCCAAGCGCATCCGCGGCGGCAATGCACATAGTCTACAACGCCCAAACGCGATGCGGGTCAACGGCGACTTCGTGAAAGCGCCGCAACCCGACGCGATACATGGGGTCGATCAGGCGATTTTCAACCCTCGCAGCGCCGCAATGAGTTCCTGCATATCGGCGGGTTCCGCTGCCTCGAAACGCAAGGTTCTGTGCAGGCTGGGATGCTGGAAGCCCAAGATATAGGCGTGCAGCGCCTGCCGCGGGAAGGCCGTGGCGGCGGCGAAAGCCACTTCTTCCGCCGGGTTTTTTGGCCGGGGCGGCTGCCGCGCCTTGCCGTAGCTTGGATCGCCGATCAGGGGATGGCCCAGATGGGTCAGATGGACCCGGATCTGGTGCGTTCGCCCGGTCTCCAGCCGGCACTCGATCAGGCTGGCGAACGGCCGTTCTGCGGCGCCGAACGTCTCGATCAGCCGGTAGCGGGTGCGGGCCAGCTTGCCGCCATCGCGCAGCACCGCCATGCGCTTGCGGTCGAACGGGTTGCGCCCGATCTGGCCCTCGACCACGCCTTCGCCGGCCCGCGGCGCGCCCCAGACGACGGCGTGGTAGGCGCGCTCGATGGTGTGGTTGGCGAACTGCCTGGCGAGGCTGGCCATGGCGCGGCCGTTCTTGGCGGCGACCAGAAGCCCGCTGGTGTCCTTGTCGAGGCGGTGGACGATGCCCGGCCGCGCGACGCCGCCCACACCCTGCAGCGACGCGCCACAATGGGCGATCAGGGCGTTGACCAGCGTGCCGTCGGGATTGCCGGCCGCCGGATGCACGACAAGGCCGGCCGGCTTGTTGATCACGATGAGGTCCTGGTCCTCGTAGACCACGTCGAGCGGGATGTCTTGGCCTTGCGGCTCCGGCGGCGTCGGCGGCGGCACGGACACGGTATAGGCTTCACCCGGTTTGACCCTGAAATTGCCGTCTCTTATCGTCTTGCGGGTGTGCGTGACGGCGCCGGCTTCCAGCAATTGCCGAAGGCGCGAGCGGCTGATATCCGACAGCGCCACGGCCAGGAAACGGTCCAGCCGCCAACCTGCCTGCTCGGCGCCGACCACCGCGCGGCGCGGGGCATCCTCGGAGGAAGTGGTGTCAGACATCCAAACGCCGGCCGATCCAAAGACTGCAATAACCTACCGGGCCGCGAAGGCCGCGGTCATCGTTCTCTCCGCGCTTATCATCCTGGCGCTGATCGGGCTAGTCGCCGGCGCAATCCTGAAGCTGTCGGGTCGCTCCACGCATGTCCTGGGCGGCACGGCCGGCAGTAGTGCCTTTGTCCTGCCGCCCGGCGCCACGATCGTCGGCACCGACAGCCAGCCGGGTCGGCTGGTCCTGCATGTCCGCTCCGGCGCGGGCGACGAGATCGACATCGTCTCCACCGATGACGGCCATCTGATCGCCCAGATCAAGGCGCCGCCGCCACCTGTGCCACCACGGTGACGACGCTTTACCTGCCCCCCGGCGCCTGCGCCCGGATCGTAAGCGAGGCCCGCAGCGCCTTTTCCGCGCGAATGCTGCGGCCTGATCGAAGGCTGGCGCGACGGCGAAGCGGTCACGGGCCTGGCGCTGCATCCGGCCGCCAATCTTGCGCACGATCCGGACCGCTTCGAGATCGATCCCGCCGACCACTTCCGCGCCCTGCATGCGGCGCGCGCGCGGGGCAACGCCATTGTCGGCTGCTATCATTCCCATCCCGATGGCCGCGCCGAGCCGTCGACCCGGGACCGCGACGACGCTGGCGAGCGTGGGTTCCTCTGGGTGATCGCGGCACTTGCCGCGCGGGGACCGGTCGGCCTGGCCGCCTACGTGTTCGACGGCCGCGGATTCGCGGTAGCCGCTATCGCGGAATCCACCTCGCTTGATCCCGTGCCGCAGGCGGGGTTATAAGCCGCCCTCCCACCGCATGCTCCCATCGTCTAGCGGTTAGGACGCGGCCCTCTCAAGGCTGAAACCCGGGTTCGATTCCCGGTGGGAGCGCCACCGTCCCGCATGCCCGAACATTCTTCCACACGCGGAGGGCGCGATCACTTCTTCAACTCGTCCTGCAGCGGCTTGGTCGTTCCGGCAATCTCCACGGTCTTGCACCTGGAAACCGGCAGGGACGGCCAGCGGCGATTTGCATTCGCGATGTAGCGGTCGGGATCGTTCAGCCCAATCTTTTTGCACTTCATCACTGGCAAACAGGTAAAGCCTGTCCTTGTAAACCGCCACCACGGTCCCTAGGACGACGTCGTCGACGGCCAGGCAATAGGCACAATGGCCGCCATATGCCGGCGTGTACTTTTGAGGGTCTGCGACAAATTTGAGGGCGTCGTCCTTGCTGGCAAATGGCCAGATCGCGCCGTCCCAAGCGACCGAAAATTGATAATACCCATTTACAGCCTTGTTTTGCTCATACGATGCCACGACATCGATGGTCCAGGGGAAAAGCCCATTCTCGTCCGTCGCGATGGTCGGGTTTCTCTTGAAATTTCGCGTCTTCATGAAGGCGGCGAGCTTTGGCGTAATAGTTTCGAGTGTCTCCGATGACGTATCTTCATCGCCGAAAATATAGACCGGCGCGTCTGCGGTAAATTCCGCCTCGACAGCGGCGACGGTGAGAACGGGCGGGCGCGGGCGATGCATGCGGCGAGGTTGCATTGGCGCAGGCTTTCCATGCCCTGCCGGTCTTGGCGGACAGTTGTTGAGCAACTCGCAGGACTGAGCCTGTGCAATTGATGGCATGAAGCCAGCAAACAGCGCGACGGCGAAAATGAAGATCACTGAGCGCATTTCTCGAGATCCACTTGAGACTGGTCGGAGAGGTTGAGTCCCAGAATCTTTTCCGGTCCGGCGGATTCGAAACGATAGGTGCTCGTCTCGACAGCCGGCGAACTGCCCGAAATCAGCTTATAGGGTTGTTCATCGGCCTTGGTCGAACCGCTGCCCGTAAAGACGAGCTTTTTGCCATCGTCTGAAAGCGCAATATAGAGCTTTACCGAACAACCGTTTTTTTCTTTTCCGACAACCCAGCTGCCGATTATCCAGCCAAGCTGCTGCGAAATCGTCAGTGCCGAAGCAGCCGGCTTCGTAGATAGTTCGGGGTGTGCGTGCGCTCGCGCATCAGGACGAGCCCTGGGTTCCGGCGTTGTCGGCGACCGGTCCGGCGGGGAGCCCCGCATTGTCGGGGGTGTCGAGTCGGCGACGGTGTGACCGTCGTTGTCGGGTGCGACAGTCGGCGAACGGCTCATGAGCCCATAAAGCAGCAGAATCGCAGCACACGCGCCTGCGAGGCCGATTGCGACCCATTTGCCCCGGTCTTGCAGGCGAAGCACATTGCCCGGCGGCAAGCTTGCCATCGGCGGCGCAGAGCGCCTGACAGCTGTCGCGTCTTGAGCCGCAGGCCCGGACCGGGACGGCTCGAAATTCTCCTGTGTTTCCAGCAGCGGAAGCGCGCGCTTGACCGGCGGCGGTATCCGGATGCCGTCCCCATCTTTGGGCAAGTCTCTTCCAGTCCCCTTGGCGGGAGTGTCGGCCGCTCCTCCTTCGATCGCGCCTTCCTCGTCCGGCCTGCCTCCACCGATCGATACGACGAAGTCGGCGAGCAGCGCCGAGGCTTCACGCACGCGGTCCTCGGTTTGTTCGAAAGCTTCCTGGTCTTCGGCCATGCGCTTCCGACACAAAACGAGTTCGCTTCTGGCCTCATCCCGATCCGACCAGGCGGCCGCGATGACTCTTTTGGTCGTCGCCATCTCCTGAAGGCGCTTGAGTTGCGCTTCGGACGTCGCAAGCTGGGTCTCAGCCGCGCCGACTTCGGTTCGAGTCAGGTTGAAGGCGTGCCTGCAATGGGTCAGCTCCTTCTGAAGATTGGCGAGTTCACGCTTTCGGTCGGCCACTTCTCGAAGCTGAGCGCCGAGCGCGGCTTTGACCGTCCCTTCGATTTCCAGCCGCGAACTGAGTGTCGAGACAATACGAGACCAACCTGCATGCTCGGTATCCGCGGTCCAGCCATCGATCGACAACCCGTTGATGCGGTCGTAAGGGAAACGGGGTTTGGCGATCTCGAAGAGGACGTTGACCAATTTTTCTGATTCAAGCGCCAGCCTGGCTTCGTCGCGGACTGAGCCGCTATTGATCGAGCGAGGGCTCCAAAGAACCACGACCGCCGCGATACTATCGATACTGTTTTCGAGATATTCCTGCCAGTCGACCGCGGGCATGCTCTCGTCCCACACGACGCTGATACCGAGTGAGGTCAACCCGTTCCTCAATCGGCGCGCCATGCGGTAATCCGCGCGCGTATACGAGACGAATACGCTGCTCAAAACGAGCCCCCGCTGGTGCGTTGTCGTCCTGGAAACAGGCAGCCGAAAAACCGAGACGCCCGTCTGGATATCGCACTTTAGTTGTAGTCATGCCCGGCTCTCAAGCTAAGATTGAGGCGCTGTTCGGCCAAAAGCCATTGTTGAGTGCGCCGCGATAACGCAATCGGTCGCGGTCGTTCACGCGTGGAAGGCTTTGGCCGGGCTTAACTCCCGCCGGCAGCCATAATCCGCGACGTGTGCCGATATTGGCACGGGTTCCTCACATCCAGGCTTGCGGCAATCGGGCGTTTTAGGCGCTCGAATGCTAACTCGGTCTCGCTGTGGGTTCGCTCTCGGCGGTGCGGGCGGATATGACGATCCTGGCGCCTCCTGGCCCAGGCGTACCGCGATCGCCGCGCCGACGCCGCGGCTGGCGCCGGTGATCGGGCGCCATCTCGCCGTCCGTGCGTCCTGCCATGCCGGCCTCCCTAGTTTTCGGGAGGCGTAGGCGCCGCGGCCGCCTGCGACAACGCCATGCGACTCTTATGCTTGGTGGCGTACCAAGCGAAGAAGATTGCCGGCAGGACCAGCAGGCCGGCGGAATAGAACGGCGCATCGACGGCGATGTTGGAGAAGGTCAGCGCCGCGATCTGCGGACCGACCAGGCGGGCCAGCCCGGCGACCGCATTGTTCAGTCCCAGATATTGACCCTGGTGATCGATATCGACATTGCGGGACAGCAGCGCGGACACATTGGGCCAGGCGATCGACTGGCCGAACGCCGAGATCGACAGCAGCGTGACGATCATCACCCCGCCGGTCGAGAGCGGCTGCAACGCCGTGCAGATCGTCGTCAGCAGCATGCCGAAGGCCAGCACGCGCGCCTCGCCGAAGCGTCTGGAGGCCGGGCCGGCGATGAATATCTGGCAGATCGCGGCGACGACGCCGGTGACGGCGAAGGCGAGTCCGACATCCCACGGGCTCCAGTTGAAACGCGCCTGGGTCCACAGGCCGAACACCGACTCGATGCCGTTGAAGGCGCAGCCCGCGAGCAGCGTCACCAGCATCAAGCGGCCGATGACCGGACTGGTCAGCGCGTTGGCGACGACGGCCCAGCGGCTGGGCCGGTGGCCGGCACGGTGGCGGATGCGGCTTTCCTTCAGGAAGAAGATCAGGCCGAACACGCAGACGGCCGAGAGGCTGGAGGCGACCAGCAGGGGAATGCGGAAGCCGGCGTGACCGGCGGCCGGGTTCGCGAGCATGCCGCCCAGCGCCGGGCCGACGATGAAGCCGAGATTGTAGGCCGCCCCCAGCCACGACATCTTTCCCGTCCGCTCCTCGGGCGGCGTGACGTCGGCGATATAGCCTTGGATCACTGCGCCATTGCCGCTCGCCATGCCGCCGAGCAGGCGCACGAGGAAGGCGACGGTGATGTTGGGCGCGAAGGCGAGCGCCAGATAGCACAGACAGTTGCCGGTCACGGTGCTGATCAGGATCGGCTTGCGGCCCACGGTGTCGGAGAGCCGGCCCCAGAACGGCTCGCCGAAAAAGCCGCCGATGGCGTAGGCGGAGAAGATCAGCGCGACCTGCCAGGGCGGCGCCTGGAACGACTTGGCGTAGAATGGCAGCAGCGGCACGATGATGCCGAAGCCCAGGAGGTTGATGAACATCACCGACAACAGAGTCGGGAGGGCCGCTGCCGAGACCGGCGCGGCGCTGGGCTTTTGGTTGTCGGCGTCCATGGCGATAGGCTCTTAATAGTTACAAGCACGCGCCGGGCAAGGCGCTTCCGGTCGCATGTGGGGCAAGCAATGAAGGTTCATCGGGTTTTGGCGCTCTGCGCCTTTCTTTCCGCAACGGCTGCTTTCGCTGCCGATCCGGAACCCCCGCCGCCGCAAGCTTGGCGCACGGTCGACCCCAACGACCTTGTGCTGATCGACACGAAATACGGCCAGGTCGCCGTCGAACTGGCGCCCACGTTCGCGCCGCGGCATGCCGAACGCCTGCGGGCACTGATCCGGGCGCATTTCTATGACGGGCTGTCCTTCTATCGTGTGATCGACGGATTTGTGGCGCAAGGTGGCATCGGCGAGGATGCGAATCCGGCCAAGGACCATCCCGTCGAGGCCAAGACGCTCGACCGGTGGCCGGCGCTGAAGGCGGAGTTCGACCGCGCCTCGTCGCCTACGCCTGTGTTCACGCCGCTCGGTAACGCCGATTTGATGGCGCCGGAAGTCGGCTTCGAAGACGGTTTCCCCGTGGCGCGCGATCCCGGGGAGGGGCGGGAGTGGCTGATCCACTGCCCGGGCGCCTTTGCCTTCGCGCGCGACAACGATCCCGACACCGCCTCGACCGAATTCTATATCGTCATCGGCCAGTCGCCGCGGCGGCTGGACCGCGACCTGACCGCGTTCGGGCGGGTGCTCGGAGGCATGCAGTATCTGCAGAAGCTCGAACGCGGCGATCCCGAAATCGACAACGGCGTCATCGGCGACGTCTCGAAGCGCGATCGGATCGTCCGCATGCGTCTGGCTTCGGACGTCCCGGCGGGGGAACGGCCGGCGTTCCAGGTGCTGCGGACCGAGTCCCGGAGCTTTGCCGACGCCATAGAGGCGCGGCGCCACCCGACCTCGCCGTTCTACTTCCGCAAGCCGCCGCCGGTGCTCGACATCTGCGGCGTGCCGGTGGCGGTCAAGCGCGTCGGCGGCCCCTGACCACCGGCTCGCGCTTTTCGAGAAAACTCTTCGCGCCTTCGCGGTGATCCTCGGTCTGGAACAGCCGGAACGTCGCGACGTGGTCGCACACGCCGTAGAGCGCCGTCCGGACGTCGGCCGCGGACATCAATCGGTCACCGGCTCTTCTTCGGCATGGGGCTTGACCGTGCTGACGAAGCGGCCTTCGGGCTTCTTCATCAGGGCGATGACCTGGTCGAACGCCTGGCGCAGATTGTTGGCCAGGAAGTCGCATTCGGTCGCCTCGAAGCTGTCGAGATAATGCGTGTCGTCTTCGATCACGCTCCAGAAACCCGCGATCAGCGGCAGGCCCGGCATCCGCTTGCGCAGGCGCCGCGCCAGATAGCGGGCGTTCTTCGGGCTCCCCGGCTCGAGATAGGAGACGCAGATGACGCGCACGCCGTCGCACCGCAGGTCCTGGATATTCGCGGGCGAGACGTCTTCGAACGTCGCGATGCGCGCCCCGATGCCCTGGCGCTCCAGCAGATGCGCGAGCAGCGATGCGGCAGCGTGATCGAGAACGCTGCGTCCCGCCACGCACATTACCGGCTTGTTCTTCCAGTCGGGCGGCACGGCCTCGTGACCGATGCTGGCTTCGCGCTCTTCCGGATCCTCATGCACCGTCAGGTTGTCGATGAAGATCTCGACCGTGGTGGCGATGCGCTTGCGGCCTTCTTCCGTCAGCGCCCCCCGGTTGACGTCGAGCTGGGCCAGCGCCAGCCCGCGCACCGCGACCTCGTCGAAATAGTCGGGCAGGGCATGGCTATGGAGATAGGCTTCCGCCTGTGCCGCCGCCTCGTCCGAATTCCCCGCCAGCATGCGCAGATAGAAGCTCTCTTCCGGCGCCATGGGCGGCGCGTCGCCCAGCATCACGTCGAGGAAGCGGAGCTGGTCGACGTGACGGCCGAGCACCACCAGGCACATTGTGAGCGGCGTGGAGAGCAGGAGCCCGACCGGTCCCCATACGAAGGTCCAGAAGCCGGCCGCGACCACCACGGCGAGCGCCGATAAGCCCATATTGCGGCCGTAGAGCCAGGGCTCGACCGCCTGGCCGGTGATGGATTCGAGCACGGCGAAGATGCCGAGCGTCCACAGCATCATCGCCCAGCCCGGATCGATCGCCAGCGACAGCGCCAGCGGCAATATCGCGGCGATCGGCACGCCGACATAGGGGACGAAGCGGAAGATCCCGGCGATGAGACCCCACAGCGCCGGGTTGGGCACGCCGACCGCCCACAGCCCAAGCCCCACGAGCCCGCCGAAGATGGTGTTGACCCCGGTCTGCAGCAGCAGATAGCGGCTCAGGCGTTCGGCGCCGTCGTCGAGCGCCAGCGTCGTTCGTTGAAGATCGCGACCGCCGGCCAGCATGATGAAGCGGTCGCGCAGGTCCTCCTTCTGCAACAGGATGAAGATGACGAAGATCACGATGATGGTGAGGTCCGCCAGCGGCTCAAGCAGCGGACCGCCGAATTTCTGGATGACGTCGACTGGTCCGGGTGGCGGGTCCTGGATCACCACCGGCATCGCGGGATGGCTGACCTGCGACGTCGTCTTGGACTGCAGGTCCTTGTCGGCGCCCGGCGGGGCGGGCGTATTGGAAATCTGGTCGCTCAGATTGTTGAACATCTTGAGCGCGCCCTGCACCACGCCGTTGTTTGTCGCCGAGCCTTCGACCGAGCGGATCTTGGCGACGACGTTGGTCTGGTATTGCGGCAGGCTGACGGCGAGCCATGCGAGCTGCGTGCCGATGAACGCCATGATGCCGCCGATCAGCAGGACCGCCATGGTGACGGTCAGGATCACGCCCAGGATGCGGCCGAATTTGAGCCGCCGCAGGAACTCCACCACCGGCGCCAGCGCAAAGGCCATTAGGATCGACAGCGCCAGCGGCACCAGCAGCGGGCGGCCGAAATAGATCAGCGCCACGACGACCACGAAGATCACCGAGGCGTAGGCGGCGTCCTGCAGCCCGCTCTTGCTGGGCGCTACCTTGGGCGTCTCGGTCAGGCCGGGCGCGGCCATGGTCGGTTCTCCATCTGTGTCCGAAAGCATCGCAAATACAGGGAATTATGCAAATCGGCCCTTTGTCTTGTCCCAAAGGCCCTCAGCCTATATGTCTGCCGGGCCTTTTCCGGACGTTTGCATGCCTCTGCTCCGTTTCCTGCCCGAAGCCACCAAGATCAACTTCGTCGGCGCCCGCTATGTGGCGTTCGCCATCGACGGGCTGCTGTTGCTGGCCTCGATCGTCTCGATCGCCGTCCATGGCTTCAACCTGGGCATCGATTTCACCGGCGGCGTCCTGATGGAGGTCAAGTCGGCGCAGGTGATCGACATCGGCAAGCTGCGCTCGGAGGTGAACAGCCTGGGGTTCAAGGAATCCCAGATCCAGTATTTCGGCGGTGGCGAATGCGATAAGCCCGCCGATTCCTGCGTCCTGATCCGCGTGCAGCCCGACAGCGACACCGCCGACCAGGCGACGGCTCAGAAGATCAAGGCGCGCCTCGGCCCGACCTATGTCTACCGCCGCGCCGAAGTGGTCGGTCCCAAAGTCTCGGGCGAGCTGCTTCATGCCGGCGTGCTCGCGACGCTGCTCGCCGTGCTCGCCATCGGCGGCTGGGTGGCCGTGCGCTTCGAGTGGCAATACGGCATCAGCGCCGCCCTGGCGACCGGCCACGACGTGCTGGTGACGGCGGGACTCTTCTCCATCCTGCACCTGGACTTCACGCTCACCTCCATCGCGGCGCTGCTGACCTTGGCCGGCTATTCGATCAACGACACCGTGGTGGTGTTCGACCGCATCCGGGAAAACCGCCGCAAGTACAAGCGCACCGGTCTGGCCGAGCTGATCAACCTGTCGACCAACCAGATGCTGACGCGGACCATCCTGACCAGCGTCGCCACCGCGGTTTCGCTGATACCGCTGCTGATCTTCGGCGGCCCGTCGCTGTTCGACTTCTCGGCCGCGATCCTGTTCGGCATCGTCGTCGGCACCTTCTCGTCGATCTATGTCGCGGCGGCGCTGCTGCTCTACCTGCCGGCGCCGGCGGGCGGCATCGACAGCAGCAGCCCGGCCGAGGCCAGCGCTTAAAGCGGGAACCAGTCGCGGTGGTCGCTGTAGATCTGGTAATGCGCGTTGACGCCGGCGCGCCAGCCGATGCCGGTGCGCATCGGCGCCAGCGTCACCCCGCCCGAGCGTAGATAGTTCACGCCGATGCCGGCGATGAAATAGATGCTGCCCTCGACGCCGGGAAAGCGCTGGTAGAGCCGGCGCTCTTCCTTCAGATTGTAGACCAGCGTGAACACTTTCGAGCCGTTGCCGCCGACGTCGAAACCGACCGACGGTCCGCGCCAGTAGACGCGCACCGGTTCCTGGTTCTTGCGGATCAGCCAGCCGGAGCCGTAACGCAGGCCGAGGATGAAGGCGCCGGAGCCTTCGTCGCCCTTGATGTAGCCGTCCGGCAGGCCGAGATCCTCGGTCACCCGCTGCACCGCCTTGGCCATGACCTCGGTCGTGGTGCCGAAGAAATCCGAGCCCGCCTGCACGACCTCGTCCGGCGTGAACGTGTCGTCGCCGGAGCTGGGCGTATCGCTCGCGGCGGTCGGCAGCGTGCCGAGCGCCAGTGCCGCAAAACAGGCGAACAGGGCGCTTAGAATCCGAAGCGGCTTCATCCTCGTTTCCTTTCGAATCACTTGTGCCCCCGCCGGCGTATCCTTGCCGAAATCGCGTTTCCGCCACAAATGGGGCATAGGAACCAATCCCGCGCCTTCAAGGCCTTTTGATGACCGCTGGCGTGCCTACCTGATGGCGGTTAGGCTGCGGCCCGGCAGGGGAGAGAAAGTCCATGGAAGGCGCCACCATATTCGTCCTGGCCGTCCTGTTGCTCGCATTCGTCACCATCTTCGCCGGCGTGAAAAGCGTGCCCCAGGGCCGCGAATGGACGGTCGAGCGGTTCGGCCGTTTCACCAAGGTGCTCAAGCCGGGCCTCAACATCATCGTCCCTTATTTCGACCGTATCGGGCGCAAGCTCTCGGTCATGGAAGAGGTGCTGCCGATCCCGAGCCAGGTGGTCATCACCCGCGACAACGCGACGGTGACCGCCGACGCCATCGCCTTCTACCAGGTCGTCGATACCGCCAAGGCGGCGTATGAGGTCGCCAACTTGCAGGCCGGCATCACCAATCTGTGCCTGACCAATGCGCGCACCGTGATCGGCGCCATGGACTTGGACGAGGTGCTGTCCAAGCGCGACGAGATCAACCAGCGCCTGCTGGCGGTCGTCGACCAGGCGACGAGCCCCTGGGGGGTGAAGGTCACGCGGATCGAGATCAAGGACCTGTCGCCACCGACCGACATCACCGAAGCCATGGCGCGCCAGATGAAGGCCGAGCGCTTCCGCCGCGCCGAGGTTACCCAGGCCGACGGCGAGAAGCAGGGCGCCATCCTGCGTGCCGAAGGTGCCAAGCAGTCTGCGATCCTGCAGGCCGAAGGCCGCAAGGAAGCCGCGTTCCGCGACGCCGAAGCGCGCGAGCGTTCGGCACAGGCCGAGGCGAAGGCGACACAGATGGTGTCGGACTCGATCGAAGCCGGCAACGTCAACGCGCTGAACTACTTCCTCGGCCAGAAATACATCGACGCCTTCGCCCAGCTCGCCAGCGGGCCGAACCAGAAATTCGTCATCCTGCCGATGGAATCGGCCGGCCTGCTCGGCTCGATCGCCGGCATCGCCGAGATGACGCGCGAGGCGATCACCGAACAGGTCGCCACCGCCGCGACCCGCACCGTGCGCCCGGCCGCCGGCACCGTGCCGAACGTGCAGCCGGGCCGGGCCGCGGGAACCACGCCGAACGCGCCGCCGCCGGGGCGCCCGGCCGGAACCTGAGGAGGATCCGATGGAATCCCTGACCGCCTTCCTGAATGCGCAGCCCGATTGGCATTGGTGGGCGCTGGGCGCGGTACTGCTCGCGATCGAGATCGCCAGCACGACGCAATATCTGTTGTGGCCCGGCGTTGCGGCGCTGCTGGTCGGCGTTCTCAAATTCCTGGTTCCCTCGCTTGATGGCCGTCTTTCGGTCTTCCTGTTCGCGGTGGTCGCCGTGGTGGCGACGGTCGTGTGGAAGCGCTCGCCGCTGGGCCGGGCCGAGCGCACGACGCACACCAACCTGAACGACCGCTGCGCCCAATATGTCGGCCGTGTGGTGAAGGCCGAGGAGAATTTCATCAACGGCCGCGGCGCAGTGCGGGTCGACGATTCGCGCTGGCCGGCCGCCGTGACCGACGGTTCCGCGCCGATCAAGGGCGACATGCTGCGGATATCCGGTGCGGACGGGACTATTCTGAAAGTGCAGCTTGCGACCGGTTCCCTGATGCTGGGCAGCGCCGCGTAAGAAGATCGCATCGTCGCGACGGCGAACCCTTTATGAACGTTGGGCGAGCTTCCGCGTTACCGTGCTGATATGAGTGGCAGCTACATGAGCAACGACGACGATCAGGACCGCGCCCACCTCTCGCGCGGCGGCTGGCTCGCGCTCGCCATCCTGATCGGGTTCCTCGCCGTCTCGATCTGGTACGCGGTCTATGCCTGGGGTGCGATCGGCCAGACGCAGATGAGCGCGTTCGGCTGGTTCGCGCTCATCGCCGGTTCGCTGGTCACCATTGCAGTGGGCGGCGGCTTGATGGCGCTGATCTTCTATTCGAGCCGCCACGACTACGACCGCTGATCACACCCCGCCGCGCGCCACGAAGTGCGGATTGGTGAAATTCTCCGCGACCCTTCCGTAGAGAAACGGCGAGCCGTCCACCTTCGTTACGGTTCCGCCGGCTGCGCTGAGCACGGCGTGGCCCGCCGCCGTGTCCCATTCCATCGTCGTGCCGTGGCGAGGATAGATATCGGCCTCGCCGGCGGCGACCAGGCAGAATTTCAGCGACGATCCGGCGGTGATGAAATCCCTGACCGGATAGTGCGCGAGATATTCATCCGTCAGCTTGTCGCGATGCGAGCGGCTGGCGACGGCGATCAGTCCGTCCGGCGGCGCCCTGCGGATGTGAATGGCATGCGCCGCGGCAAGGTCGGGCGGAGCCGCGACCTGCGTCTCGATCTCCCATGCGCCGCCCGGCGTCTCGCCGAGGAACAGACGGTGCTTGGCCGGCGCGTAGACGACGCCGCGCGTCGCGACGCCGTCGTCGATTTCCGCGATGTTCACGGTGAATTCGCCGTTGCGGTTGACGAACTCCTTGGTGCCGTCGAGCGGGTCGACCAGGAAGAAGCGCCGGCCGATCTGCGGCCGCCGCCCCGCTGCAACCTCTTCTTCCGCAACGACCGCTATGTCCGGCGCGAGCGCACGCAGGCGTTCCAGGATGAAAGCCTCTGCTTCTTCGTCGGCGACGGTGACGGGCGAATGGTCGGCTTTCCGCCGCGCCTCGACGCCGGCGTCGTAATGGCGCATGACGATGCGGCCCGCTTCATGCGCGATGATCGCAAGCGCCGCAAGACGCGCCGATGGTATGCTGCTCATCCTCGTTCCCCGCGAAAAATGTGGGTTCCCGCGCCCTTCTGCGATCCAACTAACATAATGTGCTGTACAAGTCCGGCCGTCTTCCAGACAACGGGTCCATGATCGTATTCTTGCATTTCGCGCGCCGGGCCGCACTGGCACTTGCATTTGCCGGACTTATCGCCGGCGCGCCCGCCGCCGCCGCCACGCCGGCGGAGGTTTTCGTTTCCGGCAACATCCAGAAGAGTCTCTCGATCCTGGATGACAGCCACCTCACCGCAGCGCAACGCGGGGAGCAGTTCCGACAGTTCCTGCTCGGCGTCACCGATCTGAAGCGCGTCGCGACTTTCACGCTCGGCTCCTATGGCGCCAGGGCGTCGGATACCGACAAGGCGGCTTTCGCGGCGGCGTTCCAGAATTATGCGCTGGCCGTCTACCGGTCCTATTTCTCCAAATATGCCGGCCAGACGCTGACCGTGACGGGCTCGACGCAGCACGCGGCGGACGATGCGGTCGTGATGACGGCACTGACCGACCCCGCCGAGCACGGCCGCACCATGGAGGTCGATTTTCGTGTCCGCTCGAACGCCGATGCCCCGACCATCGTGGATTTCAGCGTCGCCGGCATATGGCTGGCGCCGGAGGAGCGCGACCAGTTCGTGGCATTCCTGGACCGCAACAATGGCAGCATCCCCTCCCTGATCGCCCATCTGGACGAATTGCGCGCCAAATTCGGCGGTTGAGGCGGTTGCGCGCCCCTTAAGCATTCCTTAAGACGCAACCCGCATGGTTACCGCTTGCAAACCATTCCGTCCCGTCCGGAGGCCGCCCGACCATGGATGACATCGAATTCGCCGCCTTCCTGGTCAGCCGGGTGTGCCACGATCTGGTCGGCCCCCTGGGCGCCGTGGTCAACGGCCTGGAGGTGATGGAAGACGAGCGCGACGCCGCGATGCGCGCCGACGCCCTGAAGATCGTCACGTCGAGCGCACTCCAGGCCTTGGCGCGACTTCAGTTCCTGCGCATCGCCTTCGGTGCCGCCGGCTCGGCCGGTGCGGAACTCGATGTCGGCGAGGTCGGGCGCCTCGTCGCCGGTCTCCTCGAAGGCGGCAAGGTGCAGCTCAACTGGCAGGCGCCGCATCTGAACTGGCCCAAGAACTGGGCCAAATTGCTGATGAACGCGGCCATGCTGGGTGCCGATTGCCTGCCGCGCGGCGGCAAGCTGGACGTGACCGTCAGCACCGATCCGGCGGCGCCGTCGTTCCGGATCGTCGCCACCAGCCCCCATGCCAGGGTGCTGGAGGAGGTCGGCAACGCGGCGCGCGGCGAGGCGGTGGCCAGCCATCTCGACGCCCGCGGCATCCAGCCCTATCTCACCCACAAGCTGTCGCGCGACCTGAACGCGGGGCTGACGCTGACGCAGCACGAGGGCGTGGTCGAGATCGCGGCGGGTTAAACGCCGCCTTTACCTTCCGGGTTTAGGGTTCCGGCGGAAATCCCGCGCGTGGCCCCATGAAAAATTGCCTGGTCGTCGACGACAGCCGCGTGATCCGCAAGGTCGCGTGCCGCATCCTGCAGGAACTCGACTTCGAGACCGACGAGGCGGAGGACGGCATCAGCGCGCTCGCTGCGTGCCGCGCCAGGATGCCCCAGCTCATCCTGCTCGACTGGAACATGCCGAACATGAACGGCATCGAATTCCTCAAGACGTTGCGCAAGGAGCGCGAGGGCATGCGCCCGGTCGTGGTGTTCTGCACCACCGAGAACGACGTCGCGCATATCACCGAGGCACTGAACGCCGGCGCCAACGAATACATCATGAAGCCGTTCGACCGCGGCATCATCGAGGCGAAGCTGGTCGAAGTCGGCTTGATGTAAGCAGCACGATGGCGCCGGACGACTTCAACTTCCTTGCGCAATTGGTGCGGCGGCGGGCCGGCCTGGTCCTGACCGCGCCCAAGACGAATCTGATCGAGGGGCGGCTCTCCACGGTGATGCGGCGCTTCGGCTTTCGCAGCGTCGACGCGCTCGTCAAGGAGCTGCGCCACGGCCGCGACACGCTGGCGCGCGCGGTGACCGAGGCGATGACGACCAATGAATCCTCGTTCTTCCGCGACCGCGCCGCGTTCGAGCAGTTCCGCGACCTTGTGCTGCCGCACCTGATCGAGGCGCGCAGCGATAGCAGGCGCCTGCGCATCTGGTCGGCGGCCTGTGCCGCGGGGCAGGAGCCTTATTCCATCGCCATGCTGCTGGACGACCGCAAGCTCGCCGCCAATGGCTGGAGCATCGACCTGATCGCGACCGACGTCAGCGCCGAGATGGTGGCGCGCGCCGAAGATGGCGTCTATTCGCATTTCGAAGTCCAGCGCGGCCTCGCCATACGCCGCCTCGTTGCGCACTTCTCCCAGGAGGGCGGCAATTGGCGCATTCATGAGAACCTGCGCCGCATGGTGACGTTCCGCCAATTCAACCTGCTCGACTCTTATGGCTGGCTCGACGATCTCGACGTCGTGTTCTGCCGCAACGTGCTGATCTATTTCGACCAGAAAACCAAAAGCCAGGTGCTCGACAAGATCGCCGAGATGCTGATGCCGGACGGCGCGCTGCTGCTCGGCCATGCCGAAACGGCGAGCGGTCTGTCGAACGTCTTCCTCGGCGTCGACCACGCACCGAGCCTCTACGTCAAAGGCAGGATCGCGGCGCAGCGTCTGGCGGCGGCGGGTTGAGCCAATTCACCACGTATCGATGAAGGTCCGCCGCTTGCCGGGATCGCGTGGCGGCAGGGATTTGCAGCCGCGCAGAATCCAGCGCCGCGTGTCGGCGGGGTCGATGACGTCGTCGATCTCCAGATAGGCGGCCATATTGATCGCCTTGCCGCGGGCGTAGCTCTGCGCCACCAGCTTCTGGAACAGCGCCTCGCGCGCCTCCTCGGTCGGTTCGGCTTCGAGTTCCTTGCGGTAGCCGAGGCGGGCGGCGCCTTCGAGGCCCATGCCGCCGAACTCGCCGGTTGGCCAGGAGACGATGAAGAACGGCGCGTGGAAACTGCCGCCCGCCATCGCCTGGGCGCCGAGGCCATAGCCCTTGCGCAGCACGACGGTGAAGATCGGCACGGAAAGTGCGCCGCCGACCACGAACATGCGGCTGACGCGACGCACCAGCGCGGTCTTCTCCGCCTCCGGCCCCACCATGAAGCCCGGCGTGTCGCACAGCGAGACGATGGGCAGGCCGAAGGCGTCGCACAGCTGCATAAAGCGCGCGGCCTTGTCGGCGCAGGGACCGTCGATCGCGCCAGCCGTGAACATCGGGTTGTTGGCGATCAGGCCGAAGGGCACGCCTTCGATGCGGATCAGCGCGGTGATCATGCCGGGCGCGAAATCGGGCCGCAGCTCGAGCACCGAACCGGTGTCGGCCAGCGTCGCGATCACCTTGCGGCTCTCGTAGACGCGCAGGCGGTTCTCCGGGATGAGGTGGCGCAGCTCCTTCTGGTTGGCGGCGTCCCAGGCGGCGAGCGGGCCTTGGAAGTAGGCGAGATATTTCTTCGCGACGTCGACCGCTTCGATCTCGTCGGCGACAGCGATGTCGACGACGCCGTTGGGCACCTGCACCGACATCGGGCCGACCTCTTCGGGGCGGTAGACGCCCAGGCCGCCGCCTTCGATCATCGCGGGGCCGCCCATGCCGATGTTGGAATTGGCGGCGGCGATGATGACGTCGGAGCAGCCGAGCAGCGCCGCATTGCCGGCGAAGCAGCGGCCCGAATTGATGCCGATGCGCGGCACCACGCCGGAGAGCTTGGCGTATTGCCGGAAGGTCGGCGTGTCGAGGCCGGCCACGCCGGGAAAGTCCGTGTCGCCCGGACGGCCGCCGCCGCCCTCGGCGAAGCAGACGATCGGCAGCTTCCACTCCTCCGCGATCTTGAGCAGGCGGTCCTTCTTGCGGTGGTTCATCGCGCCCTGGGTGCCGGCCAGAACGGTGTAGTCATAGGCCATTACGGCGCAGCGGGCTTTTTCCTCGCCGAACGCGGCGGCGTTCACCGTGCCGATGCCGGTGACGATGCCGTCGCCGGGCGTGTTCCGGATCAGGTCTTCCAGCGTGCGGCGGCGGCGCTGGGCGGCGAAGGCCAGCGCGCCGTATTCGATGAAGCTGCCGGGATCGACGAGTTGCTCGACATTCTCCCGCGCGGTGCGCTGATTGGTCTTGCGGCGGCGGGCGATGGCGTCGGGACGGTTGGCGTCGAAGCCGATGGCGTGGCGGTCGTTCGACTCCTGGAGATCAGGGCGGATGAGATCGGGATCGGCGGTCTGCTCCGCGCCCGCATCTTCGCCCGCGACCTCTTCCGGCGCGAGATAGAGCAGGGCGTCGCCTTCGAACAGCACCGTGCCCGGCGCCTGCGCGAGGCTGTGGACGCGGCCGGATATCGTGGCGGCGACCAGATGCTCCATCTTCATCGCCTCCAGCACCGCGACCGCGGCGCCCTTGCGCACCGTGTCGCCCGGCTTGACGTCGATGGCGACGATCTTGCCCTGCATCGGCGCGGCGACGGCGACGGTGCCGGCGGGCGCGGCAGCAGAGGCGGCAACCGGTGCGGCCGCCTGCGGCACAGCGGCGACTGTCACCGAAGGCTTCCATGTCGCGGCGTCCGCGACGAGGTCGGCGGTGTGTTCCTCGACGTAACGCGTGTGGGTCCGGCCATTCAACACGTCTTCGCGCGAGATCAGTTCGTGCAGGAAGGCGATGTTGGTCGCCACGCCCGCGATCGCGAATTCGGCCAGCGCGCGGCGGGCGCGGCTCATTGCGGCCGCGTAGTCCGGACCGTGCACGATCAGCTTGGCGAGCAGCGGATCGAAGGCCGGGTTGGTGCGATAGCCTTCGTAGCCATAGGTGTCGACGCGGATGCCGGGGCCGGACGGCGGCGCAAAGCGCGTCAGCGTGCCGCCGGATGGCTTGATCGTGCCGTCGGCCGCGATCGTCTCCATGTTGATGCGCAGTTGCACCGCCGTGCCGCGCGGTTGGGGCACGTCCTCCTGGTGCAGACCGATCTCGCGCAAGGTGCGGCCGCGCGCCAGTTCGATCTGCACGCCGACGAGGTCGACGCCGGTCACTTCCTCGGTTACGGTGTGCTCGACTTGGAGCCGCGGATTGGCCTCGATGAAGGCGAAGGCCGGGGCGTGGCGCGGCGGATCAGGATCGATCAGGAATTCGAACGTAGCGAGGCCCCTGAGGTTCACGTCGTCGGCCAGCCACACGGCGGCATCGCAAAGCTGCTTGCGCAGGCCGGCGTCGAGGCCGGGACCGGGCGCGATCTCCACGATCTTCTGGTGGCGGCGCTGCAGCGTGCAATCGCGCTCCCAGATATGGCTGGCGGACTTGCCGTCGCCCGCGACCTGGATCTCGATGTGGCGGGCGCCCGTCATGAGCGCTTCGGCATAGACCTGGTCGTTGCCGAACGAAGCCTTGGCTTCCGAGCGGCAGCGCGTGTAGGCGGATTCCAATTCGTCTTCCTTGGTCACGATGCGCATGCCGCGGCCGCCCCCGCCGGCGATCGCCTTGATGATGATGGCGCCGCGTGCCTTGAGGAACGTACGCGCCTGTTCCAGCGTCGCCGGGCCTTGCGTGCCCGCCAGCACGGGAACGCCGAAGCGTTCGGCCAGCGCGCGGGCGCGGGCCTTGTCGCCGAAGATCGCCAGCACCTGCGGCGACGGCCCGACGAAGTGCAGCCCCGCCGCCTCGCAGGCGGCCGCAAAGTCGGCATTCTCCGACAGGAAGCCATAACCCGGATGCACCGCATCGCAGCCGGCGGCCTTGGCCGCGGCAACGACCCGCGCGATGTCGAGATAGGCCGCCGGCCCGCTGCCGCCGAGCGCCTGCGCGGCGTCGGCCGCCCCCACATGGGCGGAGGCGGCGTCGTCATCGGAGTAGACGGCGACGCTGCGTAAGCCCAGATCGGCGATGGCGCGCGCGACGCGCACCGCGATCTCGCCGCGGTTGGCGATCAATATGCTCTTGAAGGTCATGGCGGAGTCCGGGATAGCGTCCCCGGACTCTGCCATGATGTCCGGCCGTTACAAGTCCGCGGCCGCGTCAATTGCCGCTCGTAAAGTGGCGGGACACCCCTATCATCGGCGCCATGATGTTTGTTGATTCCCGTCTGATCCGCGCGGTTCTGCTGTGCGCGGCGCTGTCGCCGCAGGCCCGCGCGGCGGACGCGCCGTTCGCGCCGCACTATGCCAGCCTGCGCCGCGACCAGGCCAATCTGCGCGAGGGGCCGTCCTATGCGCACCGGATATTGTGGATTTATCAGCACAAGGATTATCCGGTGAAGATCGTGGGCGGCTTCGACGCCTGGCGCCGCGTCCGCGACGTCGACGGCACGACCGGCTGGATGCATCACACGCAATTGAGCGACCGGCGTACCGTGTTGTTCATCGGTTTCACCAGGTCGCCGCTGCGGGAAGCCGACGATCCCAAGTCCAAGATCGTCGCCTTCGCCCAGCCCGGCGTTGTGGCGCGGCTCAAGGCATGCAAGCCTTCCGCCTGCGAGGTGGACGCCTCGGGCGCCGACGGCTGGGTCGACAAGAGAAACATCTGGGGAGTGGACGCTGGCGAGATATTCCCATGACAAGCCGGTGGCCGACTCCGAGGCCGCAACCGCCGGCGAGCCGACCGATCCCGCCGCCTCCGCCGGCGTAGCGGCGACCGGCCTGGCCGCCTGGCTGTACCGGCCCGGCGGGCCGTCCGCCACCGGCGGACCAATTGCGAGCCGGCTGGGGCAGATCTCCTGGGCGATGTTCGAATGTGCGCGCATTCCCTATGTCCTTCTGGTGACGATTTATCTCTTTGCGCCCTATTTCACGACGACCGTGGTGGGCGATCCGGTGCGCGGGCAGATCATCTGGTCGGCGATCTCGTCCTGGGGCGGCATCGCCACGGCGCTGGCGGCGCCGTTCCTGGGTGCCATCGCCGACATCGGCGGGCGCCGCAAGCCATGGATCTTCGCCTATACGGTGATCATGGTCGGCGCGATGCTGGCGATGTGGTACGGCGTGCCGCACGCCTCGAACGGCCAGCTCGTCGTCCTCGGCATCGCCATCATCGCGGCCAATTTCTCCTACGAATTCTCCAGCGTGTTCCACAACGCCATGCTGCCGACCATCGCGCCGCATGACCGCGTCGGGCCGCTGTCGGGCCTCGGCCTGTCGCTCGGCAATCTGGCAGGCATCGTCCTGCTCGCCTTCATGATGATCGCCTTCGCGCTGCCGGGGCAGGTCGACTGGCCGTTCGTGCCGGCGCATCCGCTGTTCGGCGTCAGCCAGGCGGCGCACGACCCCGAGCGCCTGTCGGGCCCGATCTCGGGCATCTGGCTGGCGGTCTTCGCGCTGCCCCTGTTCCTGTTCACGCCCGACAAGCCGAGCACCGGCGTGCCGATCGTGGCGCAGGTGCGCCAGGGCGTGCGTGCGGTGATCGGCACGATCAGGAGCCTGAGGCACTACAAGAACATCGCGATGTACCTGATCGCGCGGATATTCTTCAACGACGGCATGGGCGCGGTGCTGCTGTTCGGCGGCATCTATGCGGCGACCACGTTCCACTGGCACGCACTGACGATGATCCTGTACGGCCTGGAGCTCAGCGTGTTCGCGGTGGTGGGCGGCTTCTTCGGCGGCTGGCTCGACAACCGCCTGGGTTCCAGGCGCGCCATCTTCATCAGCGTCGGCGGCACGCTGGTGTTCTTTTCGCTCAGCCTGACCATGGCGCCCGACCGGATCCTGTGGTTCATCCCCTACGACACGGCGGCGCCGCACATAAATTCGCTGCCGTTCTTCAACACCTGGCCGGAGGTGATCTTCCTGTCGATCGTCAACGGCGTGGCGGTGCTGATCACCGCGGGCTACGCCAATGCGCGCACCATGATGGCGAGGCTGGCGCCGCCCGAGAAGATGACCGAGTTCTTCGGCCTGATGTCGCTGTCCGGCACCGCGGCGACGCCGTTCGCCAACCTGTCGGTGACGATCATGACGGCGTGGACCATGAGCCAGCGCGGCGGGTTGCTCGCGATCATCGGATTCCTGATCGCGGGACTGATCCTGATGGCGTTCGTGAAGGAAGAACGCGCGGTCGCGGTGTGAGCGGGATGCAACTGCGGCGATTTATCTGAAATGGCGTTTGGACCGACTCGGTTCAAGGGGCGCCCGAAAATAAAAATGGTTCCTGTCCATCCACCACCTCGCGCGCATAACACGTTGATGCGGCTGGAGATTTTTTTGCACGCTGGTGGATAGAAGAACGGGTATGGCGGCTGCGCACGATATTATATTTCAGCGAAATATTTTTGGGGAGACGCGTCGCCCTCCGAGGCGCCGCTGCGCAGAGCACCTTAAGGTGACGCTTTCATGGTTGCTCGCAGGATGGCGTGCGTTCAGTCCGGCGGCTGGTATTTCAGCACGATGGTGCAGGTGCCGTAGGCGAAGCTTGCGTCGCGGGATTTCTCGACGAATTTGACGACGTTGAACGTCCAGTCCTCGGAGATACCCGCCATGTCGAAATCGTAGGCGCCGATCGACAGGTTCTTCTTGCACGGCTTGGTCACGGTCTTGGCTTCGGCGGCGCCGGCAGCGAGCGCGAAAGCGAGGGCGGCGAGAACGATACGTTTCATGAAAGCCTCTTTCCGGTCGCCGATCGCGCCGCCGGGCTCAATCACCGCGGCGGCGAATCGTCCCGGTCGTCGTCATCATGCCAATCGCGGCTGTGGCCGTACCAGCGGGGCGGGGCGCTGTCATGGGAGATGTCGCGTTCGCGGCGGCCGCGCGCGGACCATTCCTCGCCGACGCGATCGCCGTTGCGCCAGCTATGCTCCCAATGTTCGGTGTCGGAGCAGCGGCCTTCTTCGCAGGGAACGTAATCGGTGCGGCGCACATCCGGTTCATCGCGCCCATCGCGCCCATCGCGCCCATCGCGCCCATCGCGCTCGTCGCACGCATCGCGGCAGGCCGGGCGCCGGCAACCGTCGTCGCAATGGTGATGGCGGTGACGATAACAGCCGTCGCGGCATCCGTCGTCGCCGCAGGAATTGGCGCAGCCATAGCCCGCATTGTGGCGAAACCAGATCCCGGGCACGGGATCGTAGGGGTCGAGCAGGATGCTGCCGGTGACCGCGACGCCGGCCCGCGCGCCGAGCGGCACCAGCGCAAGGAAAAGCGCCGCGAACGAGGCAAGGAGTCCGATTCGGCCGAGCCAGTGGTGGGGTGCGGTTTTCATCGACGTACCTTTCGGTTCTGGCCTTTCAGTTCTGGCCGGGATGCGGCGGTTCGCTTGCCGCGGCGTTCAGCAGCGCGCCGAGCTGGTTCATCGTCGGACGGAAACCGGCGATGGCGGAGCTGGTCATGAAGTCGTTGGCCTTGTGCAGGTCCTGGTCGACGCCCAGCGGGCCGACCTTGTAGAGCACGCCCAGATGATAGAGCGCGGCGGGATAGCGCTGGTCCGCCGCCTTGGCGAACCAGTATTCCGCGCGGGCATAGTTGGTGAGGACGCCCAGCCCCTTGGCGTACATCACGCCGAGCGTGTTCTGCGAGGCCGCGTCGCCATTATACGCGGCGAGCTGGATCGCCCGGACGAGCTGGCCCGCGGTGAGCAGGCCGGTCACGTCTTCCGACAGCGAGGCCTGGTAGTCCCGGACGGGCGAAGCCCCTTTCCAGCCGAGGAAGGCGAGCGCGTGGCGCACGGCCTCGGGCGGGACCGCGGGCACGAGCGCCAGCGCGCGCAGGTGCTCCAGGTTGGGCTCGCATTCGTCGGTCAGCGGCACGCCGCCGGGCGCGTTGCCGGTGGGATAGAATTCGAACGGCGGAAACCAGTAATGAAAGGTCTTCGCTTGGCGCTCGATGATGCGCTGGCCGAGCCAGGAGCTGCGCATGTCGTGCTCGAGCGCGCTCAGATACGGTCCGCCGAGCGGGCTGCCCAGGCTGTCGGCGATGTGGAAATAGGTGAGGGCGTCCGCATCGTTGGCCGCCATCACCGACGGCGGCGAATCGCGCCGGCCGCGTCCGCCACCGTCTTCGTCGTCATCGCCGTCGTCGGCGCGGCCGTGCACGCGGCTGAGGCGGCCGAGTTCGAGAAATCCGGCCGCCCCGCGGCAGGCGAGGATATAGACGATGCGATCGCGCGCCTGGCCGCGCTCCTCCGTCGACAGGCCGAGGAATATCTCCTGCTGCTTGTCGAACGCATGCCGGCGACGGTCGCGGATCACGTCGCCGGCGGCCTCGTCAAAGCTGCGTCCGGCGCGGTCGCGGCCTGCAAGGTAGAACCACACATAGGCTTCGACGGGATCGTAGAAGCGGCTGTCCGCCGAATTGGCATAGATGTCGCCGAGCTTGACGTCCGCCAGGAAATCGGCGCGCCAGCCCGCCTTTCGCCAGGCGCGCACGGCCGCTTCGAGGCTGATGTGATTGAGGGCATAGATGCCGTCGGCATAGTCGCCGGACGCGGCCGCCGGCAGGAGCGCGCCGGCAATCGCCAGGCACAGCGCCGCCACGGCACGCCTCAAAGCGGTGTGAATGCTCAAGACACCCATCGAGCCTTCTGACCGTCGATACACCGGTTGAAATCGCCGCAAGACAGGAGCGCGGCGCATCAAGGTTAACAGAAAGCGAAGGCCGGAGCGACTCCGGTGGGCCGCCGCGCGACGCCCGGCGCGTGAATTTTTTGCTTTTCAGTGCCGGAAGTGGCGCATGCCGGTGAAGACCATGGCGAGACCGGCCTCGTCGGCGGCGTCGATCACCTTCTGGTCGCCGATCGAGCCGCCGGGCTGGATCACCGCGGTGGCGCCCGCCTCGGCCACCGCCAGCAGCCCGTCGGGGAAGGGGAAGAACGCTTCCGACGCGGCGGCGGAGCCGACCGTGCGGGGCTCCGGCCAGCTGGCGGCGCGCGCCGCGTCCTTGGCCTTCAGCGCCGCGATGCGGGCCGAATCGACGCGGCTCATCTGGCCGGCGCCGATCGCGGCGGTGGCGTTGTCCTTTACATAGACGACGGCGTTGGACTTCACATGCTTGCCGATGGTGAAGGCGAGCAGCATGTCGGCGATTTCCTGTGCGGTCGGCTGGCGCCTGGTCACGACCTTGAGATCGGCAGCGCCGACATGGCCGTTGTCGCGCGTCTGCACCAGCAGGCCGCCCGACACCGCGCGAAAGGTGAGCCCCGCCGCGTCGGGATCGGGCAGGCCGCCCGCGATCAGCAGGCGCAGATTGCGGCGCTTGGCGAGGATTTTGCGTGCGTCTTCGTCGGCATCGGGCGCGATGATGACTTCGGTGAAGAGCTTGGCGATCTCCTCCGCCGTGGCGCCGTCGAGCGGGCGGTTGAAGGCGAGCACGCCGCCGAAGGCGCTGACCGGATCGCAGGCCAGCGCATTGCGATAGGCCAGGGCCGGCGAGGCGGCGAGGGCGACGCCGCAGGGATTGGCGTGCTTGATGATGGCGCAGGCGGCGTGCGCGGCCGGCGCGAATTCGGCCACCAGCTCATAGGCCGCGTCGGTGTCGGCGATGTTGTTGTAGGAGAGCGCCTTGCCCTGGAGCTGCTGCGCGGTCGAGACGCCGAAGCGCCGCTCGCCGGTGACGTAGAATGCCGCCTGCTGGTGCGGATTCTCGCCATAGCGCAAAGGCTGACGCAGCGTGCCCGCGAAGCTGCGATAGCGCGGCGGCGCGGTCTCGCCGTCTTTGGCGAGTTCGCCCGCGAACCAGTTCGACACCGCGGCGTCATAGGCGGCGGTGCGCGCGAAGGCGGTCTGGGCGAGGCGGCGGCGCAGCGCGCCGGTGGTCGCGCCGCCATGCGCGTCCATCTCGGCCAGCACGGACTCGTAATCCTGCGGGTCGACCACCACCGTCACCCAGTCGTGGTTCTTGGCCGCCGAGCGCGTCATGGCGGGGCCGCCGATGTCGATCTGCTCGATCGTGTCCTCGAAGCCGGCGCCCTTGGCGACCGTCGCCTCGAACGGATAGAGGTTGGAGACCAGAAGATCGATGCCGTCGATGCCGTGCGCCGCCATCGCGTCGGCATGGTCCGCCTTGTCGCGCAGCGCCAGCAGGCCGCCATGGACCTTGGGATGCAGCGTCTTGACCCGCCCGTCCATCATCTCGGGAAAGCCGGTGACGTCGGAAATGTCGAGGACGTTGAGGCCCGCGTCGCGCAGCGCCTTGGCCGAGCCGCCGGTGGAGATCAGCGTCACGCCGTGGCGGTCAAGGCCGCGCGCGAAGCCGACCAGGCCGGTCTTGTCGAACACCGACAGGATCGCGCGGCGGATGGTGCGGTGCGTCATGGCGACTCGGGGGGCAGCGGGCACCGGCGGGTCTTAGCGCTTGACCATCCAAAAGATAAGGCCCGCGATTGCCACAGCCCCCAGGGAAAACAGCAGCGGAACATGGATATGCCAGGCGCCGCGGTCATAGGCGATGTCGCCGGGCATGTCCGGCAGGTCCATCATGCTCAGAGACAGGCTGAACAGCACCACGCCGATCACGATGAAACCCAGATAGATCAGCCAGCGCATGGCGCATCCTTCGCGAGTCTGCCGCCTTTATACCCTGCCTGGCGTGCCTATGCCGCCGCCTTGACACCGTCGGCGCGGGCGCTGGGCCGGGCGGAGACGCGGGCGTGCCAGGCGCTCAGATGCGTCAGCTCGGCGGGGATCGGCATGTTGACGAATTTGGCGAAGTCCAGGCCGCATAGAAGGACGATGTCCGCCATCGAGAAATAGTCGTGCACCAGGAACGGGCCGCCGCCGGACAGCTCCTTGTCCAGCCATTTCATCGCATTGCCCACGGCCTTGCGCATATGGGCGCCGTAGTCCTTGAACTGGTTCGGGTTGACGACCGCGGTGCGCGGATCATCGTTGATCCAGACTTGGCCCATCGGCGTCCACAGGCGGAATTCGCCGCGGCGGATCCACATCTCGACCTGCGCGATCTCGAACGGGCTGCGGCCGAACAGCGGCCGCGCCGGATGGAGTGCCTCGAAATAGCGGCAGATCGCGACGGATTCGCTGAGGAAGCGGCCGTCGTCGGTCTCCAGCACGGGTACCTGGCCGAGGCTGTTCCTGGCGAGGAAATCCGGCGCCTTGTGCATGCGCTCCATCATGCGGGTGTGGACGCGCTCGACGCCCTCGATCCCCTTCTCGGCGAGATAGATGTGCACCTTGCGCGGATTCGGCGCGGGATAGTTCTCGGTGTAGAGCTTCATGATCGTTTCCCCCGGTTCCTGCTGCGCGGAGCCTAGAAGCCGGAGGGGCGCCGCCGCAACCGACGGCCGAACAGTAGACGCGGCGGACGGAAAAATGTTACCGGTTCGCCCGCGCGGGTGTGGCGGAACTGGTAGACGCACGGCACTCAAAATGCCACGCCCACAAGGCGTGTCGGTTCGACTCCGACCACCCGCACCATGCCGGCCTATTCGAGCTTCAGGCGCGTGAACAGCATGTAGGACACCGGGCCGCTGCCATAGGCCGGCTGTATCGCGGCGGGCAGGTCGTAGACCGTGCCGACGGCGCCCAGGCCCAGCTTCAGGTGGTCGACGAAGGGGATGTCGTAGACATAGCCGAGCGAGACGCTCGAGACGTCGAACACACGTCCGGCCAGCGGGCTGGGGGCCGCGAACAGCTCGTCCTTCTGCGCATTCTCGGCGCGGGCGAAGACGGTGTGGTTGTGCCACGATGCCGCCGATTCCAGCAGGACGGCGTCGAGCGTGTTGCCCGGCTGGTTGACGTTGCGGCCCCAGGCCAGCGTGGTCTGCCAGTTGCCGTTCGCGTAGGGCAGGTTGTAGCTGGCCGAGCGGTGGTCCGGTGCTGGTCGACCGCCGGCTCGAGCTGCTCGGGGCTCTTGATGTAGCCGTAGCTGACCTGCAGCGCCCAGTTGGGCGTCGGATTCCAGCTCAGCCGCGCCGACGCCGAGTCCAGCGACGGCGGATCGAAATTCCAGCGGAACTGGTCCGGCTCGGCGGCCGCGAAAGACGGAGCCTTCGACCTTCCAGTCGCCGTCGACGAAGCCCGCCGTCACGACGCCATAGGTGATGTGCGTGGAGTCGAGCCAGTGATGGCTGATCGGCGCGGCCGGATCGTCCAGGCCGGAGAAGCGGTGCATGAAGGTCGGCGGGCGAGCGCCGGCTCGCCGGGATAGCCGACATAGCCGAACACCGACATGTCGCGGCCGACCGGTACGCTGTAGAGGGCGGCAAGCTCCATGAACAGGTCGTGCGGGTGCTGGCGGTCGACCAGGTTGTTGACGCCGTCGGCGGTCTCGCCGGTCTGCAGCAGCAGCGGATAGCCGGCCTTGCCCATCAGCGGATCGAGCGACAGCATCGTGCGCAGCGTCAGCGTGCCGATGCCGACCGGCTTCTGCGCCATGCCCATCAGCATGCTTTCGCTGAAGGTCATCTCGCCGCCGCGCGGCCCGCCCTGGTTGTCGTAGATGCCGGACACGAAGCCGTGCAGCATGGTGGACCATCCCCACAGCGTGCCCTGCAGCCCGTCCATCGGCGTCGAGTCCGGCTGCCAGGCGGTGCCCGAAGCGTCGCGCATCATCGGATAGCCGCCGGCCGCGCCCATCATCATCGCGCCCATGCCGCTCATGTCCGTCCCGGCCATGTCCATCCCGGCCATGTCCGGGTCGCCGGGCTTGGCGGCGGTCGCCGGCGTGCCGTTTTGCGCGCCGGCGCCCGTGGAGAGCAGGGCGGCGGACAGCGCCAGGCAGACCGCTGCAAGGGGCGGCGGCGCGGGGGGTCGCGCGCCCGGCCGCGGTTCGCGTTCGGCGCGCGCATCATTCCGCCGAAGGTTTCGCCCTGTTCTCATGAGACATCGTCGAATTCCGTGCCCGGCCTGTATACCCTGGGGGGGTACGCGTGCAAAGCGCGCAAACATCCGCACCGCGCGGCGAAAGCGCGCAAATTCCGCGTTGCGGATCGGACCGCGATGCCGGCGGTTTGCGGTGTGCGGACCCTCCCGGCTGGGCCGGGAGGTGCGCCGTCACACGAAGTCTGTCGCCGATATTCCGGCGAGGGTTCCGACGTCGATGACGTAGTCGGCGCCGCCGGTCTGGTAGCCTGCGATGCCGTTGGCGTCGACGACGAGGAAGGTGTGGTTGACCAGCGTGCCGGAGGTGGCGGTGACCAGCACGGCATGGTGGGCGGCGAGCTGGCCGGTGCCGACCAGGCCGCCGAGCTCGGTGTCGAAATTGGCCGAATCCAGCGCGCCGGCGACCGTGGCGTCGACCCCGGTCACCGGGTTGCCGACGAACTGGAACTTGTCGGTGCCGGCGGTGAAGTCGGTGACGGTGTCGTAGGCGGTGCCGGTGCTGTTGCCGGTGGAATCGGACGGCGCCAGATAGGCGAAGACGTCCGCGCCGCCGCCGCCGGTCAGGGTGTCGGCGCCGCCCTCGCCGTAGAACACGTCGTTGCCGCTGCCGCCCCGGGCGGTGTCGTTGCCCTGGCCGAGATAGAAGTTGAACGTGCCGCCGTCGGTCTCGGCGCTGCCGTCGAGCGCGACGTGGTTGGCCGCGCCCATGCTGACCGACCAGAAGGTGAAGCTGTGGCCGGCGCCGACGAAGCCGGGCGCGGTGGTCACCGTGTAGTCGTTGCCCGGCTGCATCGCCAGGACCTGGATGTTCTGCACCTTGGCGGGGTCCAGGATGACGCCGCGGCATAGTTGCCGTCGAGCTGCATCTGGTTGTTGCCGCCGCCGCCGCCATTGACCGCATCGTTGCCGTCGAAGGTGGCGCCGAACGCGAAGCCGTCGTCGCCGGCCCCGCCGGTGGCGGTGTAGTCCGCCGCCGCGGTCAGGTCGAACAGGTGCCCGCCGTCGCCGCCGGTGATGTGGGTATGCGCGGCATCGCCGATATAGACGGTGGACGCCGTGTCGGCGCCGGTGACCGTCACCGTCACGGCGGCAGTGCCGCCCCCGGTCAGGGTGTAGGTGAAGCTGTCGGCGGCCGCGCTGTTGGCGGCGCCCGAACTCGCCGAGGCCAGCGTATCGAAGGCGTGGTTGGGATCGTAAGCGAAGGTGCCGTCGGCGTTGACGGTCAGATGCGCCCCCGAGGCCAGGGTGAACGGGGTGCCGACATTGCCGGCCGCGCCGTTCACCGCCGCGATGGTCAGCGGCAAGGGACCGTCCACGTCGCCGTCCGCGCCATGGCCGTTGTCCGCCAACAGGCTCAGACCCGCGCCGATCGCCGCCGCCGCCGTGGTGGTGAAGTCGTCACTGGCAGCCACCGCCGGGTCGTCGACGGCGGTGACGTCGATCGTGGTCGTTGTCGTGTCGCTGGCGTGGTTGACGCCCTGGCCGTCGTCCACCTGCCAGGTGATCGTGCGGGTGAGCGCCGTGCCGCCGGCGGTCGGATCGTCGTTGCTGGCGTTGTTGAAGGTCACCGATCGCAGCGCCGCCTGCCACTGCGCCAGCGACGCGGTGTCGCCCGCCGAGGTCAGCGTCAGCACGCCGCCCGAATAGCTGGCGGCGATGTTGCCCATCGTCGCGGGATTGCTGTCGAGATGCAGCGTGTCGCCCGCCTGCAGGCCGGCGGAGATCGTCACCGTCGCGCTGGCCAGCGTCGTGTTGTCGACGTCGCCGACCGTGATCGCCGGATCCAGCGCCACCGCCGCCGCCTGTTCGGTATAGCCGATGGTGTTGCCGGCACCGGCCAGGACCGGCGCATCGTTCACCGGCGTGACGTCGACGGTGATGGTCTTGGGGACGGGATCGAGGTCGCTGCCGCCATTGGCGGTGCCGCCATTGTCCTGCACCTGGAAGGTGAACGAAGCGTAGCCGGTGCCGTTGGCGTTCGCCGCCGGCGTGAACACCAGATGGCCGCCGGCGATGTCCGCGACGGGTATGAACTGGCCGGCGGTCACCGCCACGCCGTTGTCGGTCAGCGTGCCGGCCGACGGCAGGGTGACGATCTTCACCGCCAGCAGCGTGTTGGCGGGGCTGTCGGCCGGATCGCTGAAGCCGAACTCCGCCGCCGAGAACGCATGCGCCGTGTCCTCGAGCGTCGTGACCGTGGCGCTCGTGCCCGTCGGCGCGTCGTTCACCGGCGTGACGTCGACGGTGATGGTCTTGGGGGTGGGATCGAGGTCGCCGCCGCCATTGGCGGTGCCGCCATTGTCCTGCACCTGGAAGGTGAACGAAGCGTAGCCGGTGCCGTTGGCGTTCGCCGCCGGCGTGAACGCCAGAAGGCCGCCGGCGATGTCCGCGACGGGAATGAACTGGCCGGCGGTCACCGCCACGCCATTGTCGGTCAGCGTGCCGGCCGACGGCAGGGTGACGATCTTCACCGCCAGCAGCGTGTTGGCCCCGTTGTCGGTCGGATCGCTGAAGCCGAACTCCGCCGTGCCGAACACATGCGACGTGTCCTCCAGCGTGGTGATTGTGCTGCTCGTGCCCGTCGGCGGGTCGTTCACCGTCGCCACGGTGACGGTCGAGGCGATCGACAGCGTAGTCGTGTCGTGGCCGCCATTGGCCGTGCCGCCGCTGTCCTGGATCGAGGTCAGGGTGAAGACCCGGCCGCCCGCGGTGGGCGCGTCCGTGTTGGTGTCCTGGTAGGCGATGGCGTCGATGACCGCGGCGGCGTTCGCTGCCGAGAGGCCGGACGCGCTGGTCAGCGTGACGGTGACGGCGCCCGCCGTTCCCGACACCGCATAGGTCAGGCCGTTGCCGCCCGTGGTGGTGCCCGTAGCGCCGCTGGTCAGCGCGAACGTGGTGCCGTCGACCACCGCCTTCTCGCTGGCCCCGTCGTGCAGGCCGCTGACGGTGAAGGTCAGGCTGACGACGGTCTGGCCGGATTCGATCGTGCCGGCCGCCGCGCCGGAGAACAGCGTCACCGCCGCCGCCTGGGTGCCGACGCCCGGCGCCTCCCGGAAGCTCGGATTGGATGCGGCGGCCGTCAGCGTCGGCGCGTCGTTGACCGGCGTGATGTCGATGGTGGCGGAGGCGGCGCCGGTCAGCGGGGCGCCGTGGCTATTGCCGTTGTCGTTGATCGACAGCGACAGGGTGGTGCTGGCGGACGGGGTGTCGGTGTTGTCGATATAGCTGAGCGCGCTGGTGCCGTCGCTGGCCAGGAAGGCGTCGATCTGGGCGATGGAGCCGCTGACGGTGAGCGTCCCGGTCCCGCTGCCGCCGATGGTGGCGCCGCTGCCGCCGGCCGTTCCGGTCAGCGTGCCTTCGCCGACCGAGATCGTCAGCGTCTCGCTGCCGGAGCCGCCGTCGACGTCGCCGACCGACAGGCCGGTGGCCTTCAGGCTGAGCGCGGTCTGCTCGACCGCCGCATAATGCGTTCCGGGCGCCGTGGCGGTCGGCGCATCGTTGGCCGCCACCACGCCGATGGTGGCGTGGACCGACAGCGCCGTCGTGTCCTGGCCGCCATGGGCGGTGCCGCCGGTGTCCTGGATCGAGGTGAGCGTGAAGACGCGGTTGCCGGGCGTCGGCGCGTCGCCATTGTCGGCATAGATCAGCCCGTCGACGATGCCCGCGAGGACGCTGGGCGCGATGCCGCCGGCCTTCGACAGCGTGACGGTCGCGATGCCGCCCGAGACGGAGACGGCGACGCTGAGCCCGTTCGTCAGCGTCGTCCGCGTGGTTCCGTCGGTCAGCGGGATGCTGTTGGTGTCGTCGATGCCCAGCACTTCGTTCGCGCCGTCGGCGAGGCCGCTCACCGTCAGCACGACGTCGGCGATATTGTCGCCGGGTTCGATGGCCGACACGGCGGCCGACGAGAACAGGTGCGCCACCGCGCCGTTCTCGACGAAGGTCGTATTGGCGCCGGTGGCGGTCAGCGTCGGCGGGTCGTTGACCGGGATGATGGTGATGGTGGAGGAGATGGCCGTGATGATCGGGCCGCCGGTGCCGGTGTTGCCGTGGTCGTTGAGCGACATCGACAGCCCGGTGCTGGCGGACGGCGTATCGGTGTTGTCGATATAGGAGAACGTCGAGGTCGCGTCGGTCGACAGGAAGGCATTGATCTGGGCGATGGTCCCGGAGATCGTCAGCGTGCCGCTGCCGCTGCCGGCGACCGTGGCGCCCGAGCCGCCGGCGGTTCCCGTCAGCGTGCCTTCGCCGACATTGACGGTCAGGGTCTCGCTGCCGCTGCCGGCGTCCACGTCGCCGACCGTGACGCCCGTATTCTTGAGATTGAGCGCCGTCTGCTCGGTGGCCGTGTAGCCGAACGGCGAGATCGTCGGCGCATCGTTGACCGCGGTGATGTCGATGGTGGACGAGGCCGTGCCGGTGAGCGGGCCGCCGGTCCCGGTATTGCTGCCGTCGTTGATCGAGAGCGACAGGGTGGTGCTCGCCGCCGGCGTGTCGCTGCCGTCGGAGTAGGACAGGGCGGACGTGCCGTCGGTGTTCAGGAACGCGTTGATCTGGGCGATGGAGCCGCTGATGGTGAGCGAGCCGGTGCCGCTGCCGCCGAGTGTGGCGCCGCTGGTGCCGGCGGTGGCCGTCAGCGTGCCCTCGCCGACGGAGATCGTCAGCGTCTCGGAGCCCGAGCCGCCGTCGACGTCGCCCACCGACAGGCCGGTGCCTTTCAGGTTGAGCGGGGTCTGTTCGGTCGCCGCATAATGCGTGCCGGGGGCGGTCGCGGTCGGCGCGTCGTCGACCGCGGTGATGTTGATCGTCGCGGTGACCGTGTTGGACGTCGCCGACCCGTCGTTGACGGTGAAGGTGACGGTGCGCGACGTGTCGGTGCCGCCCGCGGTCGGATCGTTGTTCGAGGTGTTCTGGAAGCTGATGCTGCGCAGCACCTGCTGATAGTCTGCCAGCGTGTCCGAGCCGCTCAGCGTCAGCACGTGGGTGCTGGTGTTATAAACGCCGGATATGTTGCCCATGACGCTCGGGATCAGCATGTCGCCGCTCTGATAGCCCGCCGAGATCGTGATGGTGGCGCTCGTCTCGTTGAGATTGTCCACATCGCTGACGGTGATGGTGCTGTCGATCGCGACGGGGGCGCTCTGCTCCGTGTAAGTGACGGTGCCGCTATTGGCGAGCACCGGGGCGTCGTTGACGCCGTCGACGGTCAGCGTGGTGGTGCCGCTGTTCTGCTGGCCGGTGGGCACGTTGAGGGCGCCGTCATTGATCGTCCAGGTGATCGTGCGGGTGGTGTTGCTGCCGTAATTGGTCGGGTTGTCGCCGGTGGTGTTGTAGGTCACCGCCGCCAGCGCCGCGTCGTAATGTGCGATCGTGTCGTAGCCCGACAGGGTCAGCGTCTCGGTCGCCGAATTGTAGGCCACCGTGATGTTGGTGCCCGAGATGGTGCCGGTGACCCGCTGCGTGGCGCCGTCCTGCACGAAGAGATGATCGTCGGCGGTGCTGTTCTCGTTCGAGGTGAAGGTACCGCCGGTGATCTGCACCGTGGCGCCGGCATAATGGTTCGAATCGGCGTCGGCCGACGATTCGGACGACCGCAGCACCAGAGAGCTGCTTTGTTCGACCGCATGGGTGGTCGTGCCGGCGATGCTGAGGACCGGCAGGGTGTCGAAGGCGGTGCCGGTGATATGCTCGTTGGCGGCATGGGTCTGGCCGTCGAGCGTGGCGTAGGAATAGGTGTTCACGATGCTGGTGACGGACAGGCCGTTGGAGGCGAGCTGCCCGACCAGCACCTGATCGGTGGCATTGGCGTTGGTGCCGGACTGCACCGTGATATAGATCTGCTGGGTCTGCGGATCGATCGCCAGGCCGCCTTGCGGCGTGTCGCCATAGGCGAGCAGAGTGCCGCCGGGCAGCGTCACCTGGTTCGCGGTGCCGCCCGAGGCGGAGGCGGAGATCTCCCACAGCGTCGCCGCGCCGGTGCCGCCCGAGGAGACGTCGCTGGTCTCGAAATAGACCAGGCCCTTGGCCGCGTCGAAGGCGACCGGCCCGATCGCCCTGGTGTCGTTGTTCGAAGCCGCGAACTGGCCGGCCGTGGTCAGTTCGGTCAGGCCGGTCCCGTCCGCATTCACGCGCCACAGGCCGTTGGTGTAGTTGAAGCCGCCGGTGTTGAAGCTGTCATTGTCGACGCTGAAATAGATGACCTGGTTGACGTCGTCGACCGCGATGCCGCGGATGTCGTCCACCCCGGCATTGTTGTGGACGATGAAGTTCGGCGTTCCATTGAAGGCGGCGGTGGAGTCCATCACGCCGGTGGCCGGATTGTAGGTGAGCTTGATCAGGCCGCTATGCGCGAGGTCGGCGCCCCAGCGGCCGACATAGATGGTGTTGTGCAGCGGATCGACCGCCAGCGCATTGACGATGTCGCCGTCGCTTATGCTGCCCAGCTGCAACGTGCTGATCACGTTGCCGGTGCTGTAATTGTAGGAACTGATCGTGGCGTTGTTGGTGTCGTCGGTCTGGAAATAGAGGCCGGCCGCCAGGTCGATGCCGACCGATTTCGCCTGCACTTCGCCCGAATCGGATTCGTTGCCCTGCTGCGTCGGACTGGTGGTGTCGGAGTTTACGTGGCCGACAGTGGAACGGACGCCGCCGCCATTGGCGCCGTACCACAACTGGCCGCTGATCGTGCCGGCCAGGCTGCCGTCGAAATCGTCGGTCGCCGCGGCGGTGAAGGGCGAGACGTCGTCGATCGCGCCGGTCGCCGCGTCGAGCAGGAAGCTGCCGCCTTCCGCCGCGCCGCCCACCGTGTGGGTCGCCGCCGCGACGTCGGCGCCGCCGACATAGGACGACAGGTCGCCGATGAACTGCTGACCCACAATCCCGCTCGCGGTGTTGCAGGAGAAGAGGCTGAGATCGCCGCCGCTCTTCAGCGCCGCGCCGATGGCCGAAAGCGCGCCGGCATGGTCGGCGAGCGTGGCGTCGTTGAGGATGGTGGAGCCGATCTCGATCTCGCCGGCCGAGCCGTGGCTGACGATCGAGATGCCCGAAAGCCCGTGGGCGCCGTTCGCCGCCAGGATGTCGGCGATTTGCTGCAGTCCGTCGCCGTCGGGATTGATGACGAAGACGTGGTTGCCGGGCTGGACGCCGTTGACCAGATCCTGGATGTCCGGCACCCGCGAGTCGATGAAGACGAAGTCGCCGCCCACTTGCAGCGGGCTGGCCGAAAGCCCCGCACCCGGGGGCAGAAGCTGCGAACCGCGGCCGCCGCCCGCCGGGGCGTCGTCGTCGCGCGTGGTCGCCAAGTCGTCTGAGAATTGGATCGTCATTGCAGAATCTACCCCTCGCCCAAACGCAAAGCCGGCCACTCACCCTTGCGACCGGCGATCCCGGCCGTCGAAATGCAACGCTACAGGGGCGGCAATTTCGGCTTTGCCGGAGCAATGCTAACAGCCGTATATGGCGCCAACAAGTTGTGCGCCCCCGATTATTTGCCATCGCGATTAACAGCAAGGCGATTGTGGAAGTTCCGTACACAGTTGAAGTCGACCGGCCGTCCGCGCGGCACTTGCAGGAATTGAAGCGCAGAGATCGTTCGGGGCATCGCCTGTGTTGCGCTGCGGAAATTCTTTCCGCCGGTACATTTAACGTGATTTCCAAGCCGGACTGCGTTGACCGGTATCGATCCTCACAGTAGCTTTTGCGCGGAATTGGTTGCGTAACGCCGGTTCCGGTTCGATTGAGCGTTGACCGATTGGGATTGCTGTCCGCGATCCAAAGCGCGCCTGCAGCGCTTTGCGTATTGTGCGTCCGCTGTCCCGTTGGCATGGGCGGGGGAGACAATGGTTCAGCCATATATCGGCGAAATTCGCATGTTCGGCGGAAACTTCGCGCCGGCCGGATGGGCATTCTGCGCCGGCCAGCTCATGGCGATCTCCGAAAACGACACGCTCTTCAACCTGATCGGCACGACCTATGGCGGCGACGGGCAGAGCACCTTCGGGTTGCCCGATTTGAGGGGGCGCGTACCGATCCATATGGGCACCGGCGGCGGCGGCTCCTATTCGATCTCGCAGACCGGCGGTGCGGAGACGGTGCAGCTCAACACGACCCAGATCCCGATCCACAGCCACCTCGTCTTGGCCTCGGCCAATGCCGGCACCGACGCCAAGCCGACCGCTTCGACGTACCTGTCGACCGAAGGGCCCAGCGGCGTCCAGGTGGGCACCTACCAGCCCTTTACCGGCGCCAGTCAGGTCCAGCTCGCGAACAACACGATCCAGAACACCGGCAGCAGCCTGGCGCACGACAATATGCAGCCCTATCTATGCGTCAGCTTCATCATCTCGCTGTTCGGCGTCTATCCGAGCCCGAACTGACGCGGCTCGCCGCACGCTCTATCCAATATTCGGGAGCAGACCATGTCCGATCCGTTCGTCGCCGAAATCCGCATCTTCCCGTTCAACTTTGCGCCCAAGGGCTGGGCCATGTGCGCCGGCCAGTTGCTGCCGCTATCGCAGAACACGGCGCTGTTCTCGCTGCTCGGAACCACTTACGGCGGCGACGGCAAGTCGACCTTCGGGCTGCCGAACCTGCAGGGCAGTGCGCCGATGTTCTGGGGGCAGGGGCCGGGCCTCTCCTACTACGACATCGGGCAGGAAGCCGGGACGTCGACCGTCCAGCTGCTCCAGTCGGAGATGCCGCAGCACAATCACCGCTTCAACGTGTCGACGGACAAGACCAACCTGACCACGACGGCGACCAACAACCAGCTTGCGCAAGGCATGGCCGGAAACAAGCAGAATTCGTTCGTCGCCAACATCTACAGCCCCAATGCGGCGCAGGCGACGACGACGATGGCGGTACAGTCGCTCAGCCAGGCTGGCAGCACCGCTGCGCACAACAATATGATGCCCTACATGGCGCTGAACTTCTGCATCGCGTTGCAGGGCGTCTTCCCGCCGCGCGGTTAGTCCATGCGGTCCGACATACGCTTACCCTCACCGAGGAGCAGGACATGAGCACGCCCTTCCTTTCCGAAATCAGACTCATGTCGTTCAATTTCGCGCCGAGGGGCTGGGCGCTGTGCAATGGCCAATTGCTGCCGATCAACCAGAACCAGCCCTTGTTCTCGCTGCTGGGCACGACCTATGGCGGCGACGGACGGGTGAACTTCGGGCTGCCCAATCTCCAGGGACGGGTGCCGATCAGCTACAATGGCGGCTATGTCCTTGGTCAGATCGCGGGCGAGATCAACCATACGCTGGTCCTCGCGGAGATGCCGCAGCACAACCATCTCCTGATGGCCGATGCCGTCTCGACGAACACAACGGCCCTGGCGACGGGATCGTCCGTTCTGGGCATCGGCAAGGGCGCGATCACGCCGTCCGGCAGCTTCAACGTGGATATCTACAGTTCCGCGACTCCCGGTACGACGCTGGCGCCGCAGGTGGTTGCGAACAATGGCGGCAGCGTGGCGCACCTCAATATGCAGCCTTATCTGACGCTGAATTTCTGCATTGCACTGCAGGGCATCTTCCCGTCGCAGAACTAGCGACGGTCGCGGCACGGATCGGGCTGCGTTTCGTTTTTGGGTTTAGCTGAACGCCGCCTGGTAGTCCTGCCGCCCCGGGGCGGGCGTGTGGATCGGCATCACATAGATGTTCAGCGTCGGGCCGCCCTCGATCTCGCAATCGTAGGCGCCCTCCGGCACCAGGGCATCGCGGCCCGGCGGGCCGCGGAAGATCACGACGAACGGCGCGCGCGGCCAGCCCTTGGGCGGCTCGCCGCCGCCTTCGACGCTGTCGATGGTCAGCGGATCGCGGATGGCGGCGAAGCGGACCAGCTTTCCGATATGGGGCCGGAAATGCTCGGCTGTGAACGTGTCTTCCATGGTTGTCTTGGGCGTTTCTTGAGCTTGGCTGTGCGGCACAGCCTAACGCGCGCGCGCCCATCGCGCCACTCCGTCGCCGCTCACACCGCCGGCGCCTCAAGCGTACCGGTGGCGCCGCCGATCAGCACGTCCATCGTCGCTTCGACCATCTGGAGATTGCGGCCGGTCAGGCTGGTGTCCTGCTGCACGCCGGCGAAGACGTCCTCGCCGGCCAGCCAGCGCGCCTCCGCATCGTTCGTGTCGAGTGCGCGGTCGAGCGCGTGGTTGAGGCTGTAGGTGGCATAGGGCAGCTTCGCCGCCTTGAGCGCCGCCCAGAACGTATGGGTGTGCAGCGCCCGCAGGATGCCGTGCTCCTGCACCTGGGGCACCGGCTCGTCGCGCCCCTCCGACAGGGCCGCCATCGAGATCTCGCAGGATCTGGCGGAATAGGAACTCACCCCGCGGCACGGGTCGGGGCGCGCCGCGTAGAGCGCGCAGGCATTGTCCTCCAGGATCGGGCATTGCTGCGTAACGGCGTAATTGCCGCTCCAATGCGCCGTCACCGCCCTTGCGGCGGCGCGGACGCGTTCGCGCATCCGCGCGAAATGTTCCGGCGGGAGCCCCCGCATGGCCCGCATGAGGGCGAAGACCTCCGGCGCGCTGGCCGACACATAGACGCGGCAACAGAAGCCGCAGCCCTTGGCGCAGGCTGGTTTCTGCGGCGGCGGATTGTGCGCGATCGAGCGGTCGAGCGCTTCGTGCGCCACCATCGCCATGTCGCCGGCGCGGGTCGGCGCGTCGCCGCGCAGGATATCGAGCAGCGCGCGCGTCATGGCAGACAATTCGTCGAACTTCTCGGTCTCGCCGGCACGCAGATCGAGCGGCGGCGGAACCTGGGAGGCGCGGATGGCGGTTGACTCGGACACGTCGCACTCCCGGCGGGGCGGCCGCCAGCCGCCATCATGCCGGCACCGGCGCGCAATTCAACCGGGGGCGCGCCATTCCATCACGGTGTCCGCGTCGCGGCGGTCCACCGCGACGAAGCCCAGGCGCAGATAGAGCCGTACCGCCGGATTGCGGTCGGCGACGGCCAGGCGCATCGGGCGGCCCGCCGCCTTCGCCTCGTCCATCAGGGCGCGCATCAGCAGGATGCCGAGCCCGCGGCCGCGCAGCGGCGCCGCCAGCGCGATATCGATGAGATGCAGTACCCCGCCCGCGTCGTCGCGCGCGATGCGTCCGGCGGACAGGCCGGCCAGTTCGACGATGTCGTAGCGCGCCTGCGGGAACTGGGCGCGATAGCCGAGCGCCTGGGCGCGAAACTGCATCGGCAGGATCCGGCCGCGCGCCGGCTCCGGCAGCAGCGCGAGGTCGGGCCGCGACTCGCAGAACAGCGCGAAACGGAACGCCTCGTCGTCGGGCCGCTCGGGCCGGAGGCGCAGCACGCCCAGCGGCGATTCGATCATCATCTTTCGTCCTTCGCACCCCGCCGGGTTCCCGCCGCGCAACGCTTTGTTTACCGCGATCGCAGCAATCCGTTTCAACTGGTAAACGAAAGCGTTGCCCGCGCGTAGTCCCTCTGCAACCATCCAAGGGGCCGCCATGGCATTTTTGACTTCGGGCACCGCGTCGGTCCGGCCGGCCCCCGCGCCGGCACTGGATGCCGTCGCCGCCAGCCTTGTCATGCGCGGCGAATGGGAGGAGGCCGATTTCGTCCTGCGCTTTTTCCCGGTGTTCGATTTCCAGCGCCAGGCCGTGGCGGCGCTGTTCTGCACGCCGATGTATGCCCGCGCCGGCGCCGAGGCGATCTACGGCCACAAGGCGTTCCACGACCTGTTGGCGGAGGAATGGTCGGCGATCGACTGCGCCATCCTGGAGCACGCGCTGGCCTTTGCCGAACGGCTGGCGACCGCCGGCGTCGTGGTCGGCATCGGCGCCTCGGTGAGCTTCGCGACGCTGAGCGATCCCAGGGGCCGGATGATGTACCGCGACGCCCTGCGCGGCGCCAACGCCCGCAACCATGCCGCGCTTGTGCTGAAAATCGAGGACATCCCCGACCGGATCGGCGGCCAGCGCATCGGCGAGATCGTCTCGTCGGTGCGTCCGCTGGTGCCGCGGGTCTGGGCGCATCTGCCGGGCAGCCATCTACCGCTGAGCGGCCAGGACGTGCTGCACGCCGCCGGCGTGGTGCTGTCGATGCCGGCGCGGCTGCCGGCGACCGGCATGGCGGTGGAGGCGCGCTGGCTGTCGCGCGTGGCGCAGCGGCAGAGCGCGCTGGCCTGCATGGACCATGTCGACAGCGGCGCCGAGCTCGAAGCGGTGCGCGCCGCCAATATCCGCTACGCCGCCGGCCACGCTCTCAACTGCCCGGCGTTGGCGGCCGAAGCGACGCTGGACGATATTCGCGACACGCTTTACGGCGCGGGCGCGCAGCGATAGTGCCGTGCGGCCGCGGCGACACGGTCGCCGGTTCCGTCTTGCCTAGCCGAATCGAGCTTCGTATAAGCGCGGCCTCCCAGGGCTCGCCTGCAGTTGCTTGTTTGCAGCCCGACATCGCGAATCACTATATGGTGGTGCCTGGGGCGCGCGCTACTAGGGGTTGCCAGGTCATGCAGTTGCTGGATCGGCGAGGCGAAGAAGCCGTGTCGCTACTCACCAAGATCGCCCATGGCGATGTCGCCTTGGTGCGCGATGCCCTGGCGAAATTCGGCAACAAGAGCGTGGAAGAGGTCGTGGCCTATATCCGCGCGCGTCAGAAGTCGCCGCCGCCGCGCGGCGCGCAGGCAAGTTCGCTGCGAAGCGCCTAGCAACCGCTTAACGCCAGGACGGCGCCATGTCCTTCAGCCTCGGGACGATCACCGCGTTGCTGCTGCTGCTGCCGGGCGTCGGCTTCATCGTCGGCGTGAACTTCACCGACAAGAACGTCCGCGAAATCGTCTTCCGCAACACGCCGGCTGAAATCGGATACGTCATCGCGGTCTCGCTCGTCGTCCATCTGCTGTTCGCGTGGCTCTTTTCCCGCTTCAACGTCGCGAGCGTCATCCTGGATTTCCAGCACCTGGAAACACAGGCGTCGAACGCACCTGCCGTGACGGTCGAGCAGATGCGTCAGGCGCTCGTCGGAACGTTGTTCTATTTCGTCATGTCTTCCTTCGCGGGGGCCATTCCGGGCATAGCGCTCGGATTCTTCGTGCGGCTGTGCAGGCTCAAATTCTTCGCAAAGCATCCCTGGATGCTCGAGCTGATCCGGATGCAGCGGACGCACATCATCTATGTTCGGGTCCTGCTTTCGCCGTACTTTCCGACTGCCCGCGACGCGGGAAATTCCGCCATCGCCATCGAGGGCGTCCTGTCGGACTGCTTCTTCGATTCCGACGGCACTTTGCTCTACCTGGTCCTGAAGCAGCATCGCGAGCAGTGCATATCCCTGAGCGATGCCGCCAAAGCCGGCGGCGACATGGACGGCCTCGGTCCGTCGAACGGTCAGGACAAGGACTACCTGATCATCGAGGGGCGCTGGATCGTCAAGGCCCGCTACACCGGTGTCGACCGCGCTGCCGTGGTCAGCGAGCCCGGTCTCGCCAAGCTGCGCGAGATGGTCGCGGACGAGGAGCTTCCGTCGCCGTCCTGACCGGCGATGGCCAGGTCATGTCCGGATCGCGGCGATGCCGTGGTCGGGGTTCTTGGCGATCACGATGTCGGCGGCGGCGCGGTCTTTGACGATGTGGTCGCGCAGGTTCGGCCGGTTGATGGTCGCCCAGACCCGGGCGGCGAAGTCGCGCCGCGCCGCCTCGTCCATGTCGCGGAAGGCGTAATAGAACGATTTGGGATCGTCGCGGCCGGCCCGCATCAGCGGCAGCAGCCGGGCCGCGAACCAGGCTTCGACCTGCTCCTCCGCCGCATCCAGATAGATCAGGCAGTCGATCAGGCGCGGCGTGCCGGCGCGCTCGACCTGCGCCAGATGCAGGCCGTCGAGGATCAGCACGGCGGGCTTTTCGACGACCAGCTTATCGTCCGGATCGACGTCATAGGTCACATGGCTGTAGCGGGGCAGGGCGACGCGGGCGCCGGCCTTCACCGCGGCGATGGCGGCACGCAGCGCGTCGACGTCGTAGGATTCGGGAAAGCCCTTGCGCAGCGACAGGCCGCGCTCGGCCAGCACGCGGTTGGGAAACAGGAACCCGTCGGTCGCGATGTTCGCGACGGCGGGCCGTTCGGGCCATGCCGCGACGGTCCGCGTCAGGCTCGCGGCGAAAGTGCTCTTGCCGACCGCGACGCTGCCCGCGACGCCGACGATGAACGGCCTGCCCGCCGCGCGCGCGGCCGCGGAGCGCGTTCTCAGATCGTCGCTCAGGAAAGACTCGTCCGCCATTCGTCCACCGCGTCGGCCGGACTATGTCACAAGACCCGGTGGTCGCGAACATGCCGCGCGCGACGCTTTGCATCCGGCGCGCGATGGGGAAGACTGCCCGGAAAAAGGGGAAACATGAGCATCACCGCAGCGGACATCGCCGCGCGACTGGAAAGACTGCCGGCCGGGCGCGCGATGTGGACGCGCGTCGTGCTGCTGTCGCTGGGCGGCTTCTTCGAGTTCTACGACATGTTCATGTCGGCCTATGTCGGGCCGGGGCTGGTGCGCGCCGGCATCCTGACGCCGACAACGCCGGGCCTGTTCGGCACGCAAGGCCTGGCCGGCTTCGTCGCGGCCTTCTTCGCCGGCCTGTTCGTCGGCACGGCGCTGTTCGGCTTCGTCGCCGACCGTTTCGGGCGGCGCGCGATCTTCACTTTCTCGCTGCTGTGGTACACCGTGGCCGCGACGGTGATGGCGTTCCAGAGTACCGCGTTCGGGCTCGACCTGTGGCGCTTCATCGCCGGCATCGGCATCGGCGTGGAGCTGGTCACCATCGATACCTATATCGCCGAGCTGGTGCCCAAGGCGGTGCGGGGCCGCGCCTTCGCCGTCAACCAGGTGGTGACGTTCAGCGCCATCCCGGTGGTGGCGCTGCTGGCCTTCCTGCTGGTGCCGCGCGCGCTCTTCGGGCTGGACGGCTGGCGCTTTGTGGTGCTGGCGGGATCGGCCGGCGCGCTGGTCGTGTGGTTCATCCGCCGGGCGGTGCCCGAGAGCCCGCGCTGGCTGGCGCAGCGTGGACGCACGGACGATGCCGACCGCATCCTGCGCGGCTTCGAGGCGCAGGCGCAAGCCGAGAGCGGGCCGCTGCCCGCGCCGGCGCCGGCCGCGTTCGAGTCGCCGCAGGGAGGCTTCGCGGAGATCTGGCGTGCGCCATATCTGACGCGCACGCTGATGCTGATCCTGTTCAACCTGGTGCAGACGATCGGCTTCTACGGCTTCTCCAACTGGGTGCCGAGCTTCCTGGTCAGCCAGGGCATCGAGGTGACCAAGTCGCTGGGCTACACCTTCCTGATCGCCATCGCCGCGCCGTTCGGCCCGCTGCTGGCGGTGCTGTTCACCGACCGGATCGAGCGCAAATGGGTGATCGTCGGCGCCGCGGTCGGCGTCGCGCTGTTCGGCCTGGGCTTCGGACAGGTGCGCGATGCGGTGCCGCTGGTGCTGTTCGGCGCCGCGGTGACGCTGGCCAACAACATCATGAGCTTCTCCTTCCACGCCTATCAGGCGGAACTTTACCCGACGCGCATCCGCGCCCTGGCGGTGGGTTTCGTCTACTCCTTCAGCCGGTTGTCGACCGTGCTCAGCGCCTTCGTCATCGCCTTCGTGCTGCGCAAGGCCGGCGTGCCGGGCGTGTTCACGCTGATTGCGGGCGCGATGGGCGTGGTGGTGCTGGCGATCGGATTGCTGGGACCGAAAGTGAAGGACCTGTCGCTGGAAGAGATTTCACGCTGAGTAGCAGTGTTCATTTTCGTACTGAGTATTCGCATGACACCCGGCATCGTTCGCGGTGAAATCGCGAATGGGCGACGGATATCCAGCGGTGGCCAAGCGACGGGGTGGATCGTTCCTGCGTGCCTTCGGCGACTGGCGCGGCTGGATCGTCTTCGTCGTCGGCATGACCTTCGTCGTCCTCTATTTCTGGGGCTCGTGCCGGTACGGCGCGCTGTGCTGAGATGGCCGAGCGCGAGACCGACATCTATCCCCTGAACTGCCGCGAATGCGACAACACCGGCACGCTGACCTTCTGGCGCGACGAGGACGGCCATTGGGGCGTTGAGTGGATCGGCTTCATCGGCCGCGAGGCGCTGCTCTCGCTGCCGCGCCGCGCCCGCGGCAAATGCCGCGCCTGCGGCAGCATGCGGGTGCAGGTGGGCGAGCGAGCGGCGGCGGAATAGCCGACGGCAGCTTAGAAGAATATTGATAAAATCAATTCCTACCGCTTGAAAAATTGATTTTCTTGATCCATATCGGGTGGGAACTCGTAGGTGTTCCCTTCGATGGCCAAGGCCAAGGACTGGCAGGAGCTGACGGCGCTGACGCGGGACGCGCCGCTGGTGGTCGAGCGGGTGCGGCTGGCGGACCGCGACATTGTCGTCGAAGGTGCGTTCGAGCTGCCGCAGCTGGCGCGGCTGTCGGTCGAGGACCAGGTCTTCGTCGCCGCCTTCCTGCGCAGCCATGGCTCCATCAAGGAGATGGAGGCGGTGTTCGGCGTCAGCTACCCCACCGTGAAGGCGCGGCTGAACCGCATCGCCGCGCAGCTCGAATTCGTCGACACCAATCCCGCGCCGGCGCGCAGCGACGTGCTGGACCGCCTCGCGCGCGGCGAGATCACCGCCGAACAGGCCGTCGCCGAACTGGAGGGAAAGTCATGAGCCTGATGCCGCCCCTGTTCATGATCGTGCATATCCTGCCGACGCGCGCGCGCCGCGGCCTGCGCCTGTGGGTGCCGGTGTTCCTGATCTGGATCCTGCTGGCGCCGTTCCTGCTGGTGCTGCTGCCGGTGTTCTTCGTGATCTGCGCCGCGATCGACCTGCATCCGTTCGAGACCCTGGCTGCGTTCTTCGCGGTGCTGGGCAGCCTGAACGGCACTCATGTCGAGGTCGAGAGTCCCGACGCCGCCGTCTTCATTCACGTCTATTAGGAGCACGAACGATGAGCGAGAACCGCCGCCAGGTCCTGGAGATGCTGGCCTCGGGCAGGATCACCGCGAACGAGGCCGAGCGCCTGCTGGCCGCGCTGGAGCGTGCGCCCGAGACGCTGGTCGCCGGCCCGGCGGCGGAGCCGCGCCGCGCCGACAGGATCAAATATCTGCGCGTGGTGGTCGACGCGCTCGACGGCCATGACGGGCCGACCAAGGTCAATGTCCGCGTGCCGATGCAGCTGCTGCGCGCCGGCGTGAAGCTGACCTCGATCATCCCGGCCCGCGCCCGCACCGAGGTCAACGAGGCGCTGCGCAAGCAGGGCATCGACGTCGACATCGCCAAGCTCACGCCCGAAAGCTTGGAAGACATTCTCGAGCAGCTCCGCGACCTGGAGGTCGGCGTCGACAATGAAAGGGCCAAGGTGCGGGTGTTCTGCGAGTAGCGCGATGAACTATCGCCATGCCTTCCACGCCGGCAATTTCGCGGATGTCGTCAAGCACATCGCGCTGGTCGCGATCCTCCGTCATCTGCGCAACAAGGACGCGCCCTTCGCGGTGATCGACAGCCATGCGGGACGCGGGCGCTACGACCTCGGTGGCGCCGAGGCGGGGCGCACCGGCGAGGCGGCGGACGGCATCGCGCGGCTGGCGGACATCGCGGCCGATGGCGCGCTCGGCGATTATCTGCGGCTGGCACGGGGCGGGGCGTTCTATCCGGGCTCGCCGCTGATCGCCGCCGCGCTGCTGCGGCCGCAGGACCGGCTGGTGGCGGTCGAGAAGCAGCCCGCGGAGTTCGCGGCGCTGAAGGCGGCGCTGGCCGGCATCCGCAATGCGCGCGCGGAAGAGGCGGACGGCTATGCGCGCCTCGCCGCGCTGCTGCCGCCGCCCGAGCGGCGCGGGCTGGTGCTGATCGATCCGCCGTTCGAGGCGCCGGACGAGTTCGCCCGGCAGGCGCGCGCCTTCGCGGCGGCGTTCCGGCGGTTTGCAACCGGCATCTACCTTCTGTGGTTTCCGATCAAGTCGGCGGGCGAGGCCGATGCGCTGGGCGGCGAAGTGCTGGCGGCCGGCGCGCGCAAGGTGCTGCGCATCGACATCGCGCGCGGCGGCGTCGCGGCGGATCGGCTGGCGGCGGCCGGGCTGATCGTGGTCAACCCGCCCTTCGGTTTTGCGGCGGAGATGCGGGACGCGCTCGCCCGCGTCGCGCCGGCGCTGTCGGCCGCCGTGCAAGTGCGCGTGCTGGCCGGTGATGGTTCTGTCGCAAACGCGGTGTAATTGGTAGTCTTAAGCCATGATCGACCTTCTGCACGAGATCGAAGACATCTACGCCACGCGGGCGCATGCCCGTTACGGGCTGGAGGATGTGAGCCAGCTCCAGCACGCGCTGCAGGCCGCGGCGCATGCGGAGGCGGCGGAGGCGCCGCCCGCGCTGGTGCTGGCGGCGATGCTGCACGATGTCGGGCACATGATCCACAAGCTCGGCCACGCTCCGGCGGAAGAGGGGATCGACGACCGCCACGAAGCGCTGGGCGCCAAATGGCTGGCACGTCGCCTGCCGCGCGCGGTGTCGGAGCCGGTGCGCCTGCACGTTTCCGCCAAACGCTATCTGTGCGCCGTCGAGCCGGGCTATGCCGAGAATCTGGCGCCGGATTCGGTGCTGAGCCTGAAATTGCAGGGCGGGCCGATGACGGCGGCGGAGGCGCAGGCCTTCATCGCCCAGCCCTATGCGACGGAAGCCATCGCGCTACGCCGCTTCGACGAGGCGGCCAAGGACCCACAGATGCAGACGCCCGACGCCGCGCATTTCCTGCGCCATCTGGCGGCGGCGCATATCGGCGGCGGCGAGCGGGCGCGGTTCGCCCGCGACGGCTTCGTCGTCGTGCCGGATTTCTTCAGCGCGGACGAGGTGGCGGAACTGGACGCGATCTCGCGCGCGATGGGTGCGACGGCCGCTGCGACGCTGGCTCGCGCGGCGCGCGAGAGCGCGGCGCCGTCGGCGCTGGCGCAGCAAGAGGGCAGCCTGATCGTGGTGCCGGAGGCGGCCGATCCGCGCCAAGTCTGCCGCTTCGAATATCTGCTGGGGTCGGACGCGGAATTCCGGTCGCTGGCCGAGCGCCGCATCGCGCCGGTGATCGCGGCGCTGGCGGGCGAGCCTTACCTGCCGTTCAAGGACAAGGAGAACGAGAAGCATCCCGGCGGCGGCGCCTTCCGGCCGCACCAGGACTTCGCCGCCTACCAGTCATTCGGCCCGCGCTATAACGTCACCGCGATGCTCTCGATCGATGCGGCGACGCGCGCCAATGGCTGCCTGGAATTCGCATCCGATTGGAAAGCACGCAGCGACGATGCGGCGGTCGAGGCGCGGGTCGACGGCCGGCCGCTCTTGCGCTTCCACAAGGGCGGCGCCTGCAACGGCGACGTGCTGGAGGAGATCGCGGCACGCTTCGACTGGCTGGCGGTCGAGACGACGCCGGCCGACCTGGTGCTGTTCGACTCCTTCGTGCCGCACCGCTCGGCGCCGAACGGCACCGATGCGTCGCGCCGCGCCATGTTCCTGACCTTCAACGCGGCGCGCGAGGGCGATTGGTACGCGCGCTACTACGCCGACAAGCGCGCCCATTTCGACGACCCGAAATTCCACGTCTCGACGCCGACGGCGCACGGTTAGGCTGCGACGGCGCGCGCCAGCAAGCTGAGGCGCAGCGGACCGCGCTTGAGCAGCGCGGTGTGGAAGCGCGGCAAGGCTGTGCCGCCGCGCAGATTCAGGATCGTGGTGTAGCCGAGCGCGGGACCGGAGGCGGCGCCGGGCTCGACGACGATGCGGTCGACCTCGCTGTCGACCGGGTTGAGCGCGAAGAGCGCGATGGCGCGGAATTTCGCGATCGCTTCGGCGCGCGTCCAGCGCTTGTGATGGAGGCCGGTGTCCACGACCAGCCGCGCGGCGCGCACCAGCAGCGATTGCAGGACGCCGAGCTGCACGAAATCACCGTCGAGCAGGCCGATCTCGGACGCGAGGCGCTCGGCATAGATGCCCCAGCCTTCGAAGAAGGCGTTGGGCGTGTAGCGCAGGCGCAGCGGATGCGGCTTCGCCTTCTCCTGCAACGGCAATTGCAGCAGATGGCCGGGCAGCGTCTCGTGATGCACGACGGTGGGCAGCGTCCAGGCGGGGCGATAGCGGATGCCCTGAACGGGATCGGCGAGGTCGACGTAATAGGCGCCGGGCCTGCTGCCGTCATAGGACGGCGCGACGCGGTAGCCGATCCGGCCCGGCGGCGCGAGGCCGATGGCGATGGCGCTTTTGGGGATTTCGTCGAAACAGGGCGCGATGGCGGCGCGGGCGCGAGCGAGCGTCGCGGTCATGTCGGCGACGGCCTTGGCGCGGCCGGCATCGCTGTCGTCATAGCGGCCGACGGCGCGGTCGATCAGCGCCGCGAAGCGGGCCACAACTGTGCCGTCCGTCATCCCCAGCCGCCGGAACGCCGCGTCGGCTTCGGCGGAGAGATGCGCGACCAGATCGAGCCCGGCCTGGTGCGCCGCCTCCGGATCGATGCTCAACGAGGTGCCGGCCTTCAGCGCCAGCGCATAATAGGCATCGCCGTCCTTCAGCCGCCACACGCCCGCTTCGGGCGTCGCCTGTGCCCGGAGCGCTTTCAGCGCGGCGGCCTGGCGGTCCAGTGCAGCGGAGATCGGCCCGGCCGTCACGCGCGTGTCGGCGAGTTTCGCCAGCGTCGCGGCGAGGATGAAATCGGGCGGCACGATCCCCGCCGCGGCGTCGGCGTTCAGCCGCTCGGTCTCGCCGTCGATGTTTGCGGCGGTGCGCGCGAGAATTTCGGGCGGGCCGTCCTTGACCGTCAGATAGGTGCCGACGCGCGGGCTCACGACATGGGGCGAGATGGTCTGGCCGACGGTGCCGAAAGGAAAACGGCTGCGCAGGATTGCTTCCAGGCCAAGGCCTTCGAGGATGCCGTCATAGTCCAGCCGCGCGTCGAACGAGAGCAGCCCGGGATCGAGGCCGCGCAGGGCGGCGAGGCCGGCAACTTGTCTGGCGCGCGCCGTTGCCGCGCCGGCGACGGTCTCGTCCGGCGTGGTTTCCTTCAGCGTGTCCAGCAGCGCATAGAATTTCGCATCGGCGCCGCTTGCGGCGTGTGCGATCGGCGGCAGCAACATCGCCGCGCCCGTCGCCGCCAGGAATTGCCGCCGGTCGGTCGTCGCAGAGGGCGGCTGGTCGATGTTCATCGGCTTCTTATTACACCGATTGCGGCAGCGCCGGGGACGGGTTACGACTCGCTAGCAACGGTAACGCTACCATCAGCGGCCGAGGGCGGAAGGACCTATGCGCACGATCCCCGGCATACGATGGTGGACGATCGGCCTGATCATGCTGGGCGCGGTCCTGAATTTCCTGACGCGCAGCGCGCTGTCGGTCGCGGCGCCGACGCTGATGGCGCAGCTCCACATCTCGACGCAGCAATACGGCTACATCACCGGCGCGTTCCAGGGCGCGATCATGCTGCAGCCCGCAGTCGGCTATGCGCTGGACGTGATCGGGCTCAAATGGGGCATGGCGATCTTCGCGCTGGCGTGGTCGGTGTTCAGCGCGGCGCATGGGCTGGCGCACAACTGGCAGGGGCTGGCGGCGCTGCGCGGGCTGATGGGCTTTGCGGAAGGCACCGCCAACCCGGCGGGCATGAAGGTGGTGTCGGAATGGTTTCCCGCGCGCGAGCGCGGCTTCGCGGGGGGTATCTACAATATCGGCGCCTCGATGGGATCGCTGCTGGCGCCGCCGCTGGTGGCCGGGGCGATTCTGATCTGGAACTGGCAGGCGGCGTTCGTGCTCACCGGCGCACTGGGCGCGGTGTGGGTGCTGCTGTGGCTGCTGTTCTATCAGCCGCCGGAGCGCCAACGCCTGATGTCGGTGGAGGAACGGGCGCTGATCGTGCGCGGGCAGGAGACACACCTGGCCGCCGACGGCGCACGCCCGTCGATCCTGGCGCTGGTGCAGCGGCGCAATTTCTGGGGCATCGCGCTGCCGCGGCTGCTGGCCGATCCGACCTGGGGCACGCTGTCCTTCTGGCTGCCGCTCTATCTCACCACGGTGCGCCATTTCGACTTGCAGCAGATCGCGATGTTCGCCTGGCTGCCCTTCCTCGCCGCCGATCTCGGCTGCCTGTTCGGGCCGGCGGCGGTGGTGTTCCTGGAGCGGCGCGGCTGGCACCTGATCGACGCGCGGCGCGGCACCTTCACGCTGGGGGCGCTGATGATGATCGGCGTGATGTTCACCGGCTTCGTGGAAAGCCCGGTCGCGGCGGTGGCGCTGATCTGCGTCGCGGGCTTCGCGCACCAGACCTTGTCGATCACGGTGATCACCATGGCGTCGGACCTGTTCAAGCGCAGCGAAGTGGCGACCGTCGCGGGCATGGCGGGGACCTGCGGCAATGGGGGCGTGCTGGGGTTCTCGCTGCTGATCGGCGGGTTGGTGCACCAGGTCGGCTACACGCCGTTCTTCGTCGCGCTGGGCGTGTTCGATCTTGCCGGGGCGGTGCTGCTGTGGGCGCTGGTGCGCCGGCCGGAAGAGGAAATGGCGCATGGCTGAGATTCGCAATCCGATCCTGCGCGGCTTCAATCCCGATCCGTCGATCCTGCGGGTCGGCGACGACTATTACATCGCGACGTCGACCTTCGAGTGGTTTCCCGGCGTGCAGATCCACCACTCGCGCGACCTGGTGCATTGGCGGCTGCTGACGCGGCCGCTGCGGCGCGCCAGCCAGCTCGACCTGCGCGGCGATCCGGATTCCTGCGGCGTGTGGGCGCCGTGCCTGACGCATGCCGACGGCCGGTTCTGGCTGATCTACACCGACGTCAAACGCTATGGCCGCACCACGGTGGGCGGCGCCGGCGGCGCCTCGCTGCGCGACTTCCACAATTACCTGGTGACGGCCGAAGCGATCGACGGCGATTGGTCCGATCCGGTGTTCATGAATTCCAGCGGCTTCGATCCGTCGCTGTTCCACGACGAGGACGGGCGCAGATATTTCGTCAACATGCTGTGGGACCACCGCCCCGGCCGCAACCGCTTCGCGGGCATCGTGGCCCAAGAGTATTCACACGACGAGCGCCGCCTCGTCGGCGCGCGCCAGGTGATCTTCGAAGGCACCGCGCTGGGCCTCACCGAGGCGCCGCATCTCTACAAGCGGAACGGCTGGTACTATCTGGTCACGGCGGAAGGCGGCACCGGCTGGAACCACGCGGTGACGATGGCGCGGTCGCGCGACCTGTGGGGACCGTACGAGCTGCATCCCGATACCTACATCTTGAGCGCACGCACCCGCCCCGATGCGGAGCTGCAGCGCGCCGGCCATGGCGACCTGGTCGAGACCCAGGCCGGCGAGACCTGGATGGCCTATCTGTGCGGCCGGCCGCTGCGCAATCGCGGCCGCTGCGTGCTGGGGCGCGAGACCGCGATCCAGCCGATGGTGTGGGGCGCCGATGGCTGGCTGCGCACCGCCGGCAACGACGCGGTGCCGCAGATCAAGGCGACGGCGCCCGCCCTGCCACCGCATCCCTTTGCGCCGGCGCCGGCGCGCGCCCAGTTCGATGCGCCGGAGCTGCCGATCGACTTTCAATGGCTGCGCACGCCTTATCCCGACCGGCTGTTCAGCCTGGCGGCGCGGCCGGGGCACTTGCGCCTCTACGGCCGCGAGAGCATCGGCAGCGTGTTCGAGCAGGCGCTGGTGGCGCGGCGGCAGCAGGATTTCTGCTACACCGCAGCGACGCGGCTCGACGTCGCGCCGACGCACTACCAGCAGGCGGCGGGCCTGGTCTGCTACTACGGCGGCGCGAAATTCCACTATCTGCACGTCACCCATGACGACACCCATGGCCGCCATCTGCGGGTGATGTCGGCGCTACCCCGATTCGCCGCAGGCCGACGCCTTCACCGCGCCGGTGCCGCTGGTGCCCGGTCCGGTCGAGTTGCGGGTCGAGGTCGATTACGAGCGGCTGCGCTTTTCGTGGCGGCCGGACGGCGGCGACTGGCGCGTGCTGCCGGAGGTGTTCGATGCCAGCATCCTCTCCGACGAGGCGGCGGCGCCCGGCACTCCCAATTTCACCGGCGCCTTCGTCGGCATGGCGGCGCAGGACATGGCCGGCACCGCGCTGCCGGCCGATTTCGACTGGTTCGAATACCGCGAGCGCACCTACCGGCCCTGACTTGCCATCGGCCCGCCGCTTCAGTATTGGATCGCCTTCCGCGGACAGGTGGTCGAGTGGTTGATGGCACCGCACTCGAAATGCGGAGAACCTTTACGGGTTTCGTGAGTTCGAATCTCACCCTGTCCGCCAGCTTTATTTGCGCGCAGCCGGCCACGCCAACCCTGCGCCTGGCTCCGTCGTCTCATCGAAAGCGCAGCGCCGCCCAGCCGCTGAGCGCCAGCAGGGCGAGCACGATGAGCGGGGCGGCGGCATGTCCCAGTTCGCCGCGGAACAAGACCGTGATCGACGCTGCGAACATTACGGTGCCGCCGAGTGCAATGCCCATCAGGCGTGCCGCCGGCAGAACCAGGAGCAGGGCCGTCGCGAATTCCAGCGTGGCGGTGGCGAAATGAAACCATGCCGGATACCCCCAGCCTCGATATTCCGCGATGATCGCGGGTGGGGCGAACAGGTTGCCGAAGCCGCCGAAGAGGAAGAACGCTGCAAGCGCCCAAACGAGAACGCGCCTCCAGGACAATTTGAGCATCGCTTTCCTTTCCCGGGATGCCGGAACCGTCGACGCCGCCGTCATCAGACGGTGGGCGTGGCGCCGCCATCGATCCTGAATGTCGTTCCGGTCATGAAATCCGTCAGCGGGCTGGCCAGAAACACGACCGCCGCGGCGATGTCGCCCGGCTGCCCCAGGCGGCCGACGGTCTGGTGGACGATGTTTTTCAGGATATGGTCCCGGCCGACTGCAGGATCGTCGCTGCCTTCCAATTTGCGGGCCGTCTCCAGAAACCAGGAATCGAGTTGCGGCGTATAGATCAGCCCCGGCATGATGCCGTTGGACGTGACGCCCGTTCCCGCGAGGGCCTTGGAGAGGCTGAGCGTCAGGTTGTTCATCGCCGCCTTGGCGGCGCCATAGCCGCCGAACTGGGCGTGCGGCGAGATGGCGTTGCGCGATGAAATCTGAATCACGCGGCCCCAGCTCCGTTCCCGCATGCCTGGGACGAATGCATGGATCAGCCGGACCGCCACAAGAGCGTTGTGGCGATAATTCTCGGCCCATTCCTCCAGCGGAGCATCGAACCAGGTCGGATGCGCGACGCTGGCCGAGCCGCCGACATTGTTCACAAGGATGTCGATGCCGTCGAAGGCGCGGCGCGCGTCCTCGATGACGGCGGCAGCGCCGTCGTCCGTGGTCAGATCGCCGAGCGCCATCGTCGCCGAACCACCCTTCGCCGCGATGTCCGAGACCACGCTCTGCACCCGCGCCGGGTCGCGTCCGTGTACGACCACTTTCACGCCTTCTGCCGCCAGCATCCGGGCGATCTCCGCGCCGATGCCGGAACTGCTGCCCGTCACCAAGGCGCGCCGGCCCGCCAATCTCAAATCCATGTCTGCCTCGTCATTCCACGGCCGTCACCGTGCTATGTCTACGACTGTATACTTCTTGTGTGCGGATGTCTACAGTCGTAGAGTTGGGAAGGATGACGGCAGGAACAATCATGCGGCCGGGGCGGCGGCGGAATGCGCGCGACACCCGCGCCGCGATTCTGGTATCGGCCCGGCGCGCCTTCACGCGCTTCGGCTATGACGGCGTGGGGGTGCGCGAGATCGCCGAAGGGGCCGGCGTCACTGCCATGCTGGTCAATCGGTATTTCGGCTCGAAAGAGCGGCTCTTCGCCGACGTCGTTGCGGCGACGATGGCGGAGCCGGGCATCCTGACCGATCGGGTGACGAAGCAGAGACAGGACGTCGCCAGTCTTGGCGCGGATATCGCAGCCGAGCTGATGGCGAAGACGGCGCCCGGAGACACGCCGCTGGACGGATTTCTCATCATGCTACGGTCGGCGTCGAACGAACGGGCGGCGGCAATCTGGCGTGAACAGATCGAGCGGCACTATCAGAAGACGCTGACGGATATGCTTCCGGGAGCGATGGCGCCCGAGCGCGCCGCGCTGCTTCTGGCGCTCGTGTCTGGATTCCAGATGATGCGGCAGGTGATCGGCGTTCCGGCTCTCGCACAAGCGAATGCCGCCGCGCTGTCGAAGCTGCTGGCGCGCATCTGCCAGGCGGTCATCGATGCGGAGGCCGGCTGACGGCGCAGCCATTTCCCGCTTGCCCGGGAAAGGCCGATCAGGCTCCGCGATAGCCGCTCAACCCGCCGCGGCGCCGCGTTGGGCGAGGCTGCGCCAGCGCAGGCGGCTCATGGTTTGGGGGACGTCGACCTTGGGGCCGAGGAACGGGCCCGACAGGTAGCGGATGCCCGACTGGCGCGCGACGTCGGCGATGTCGGGCGTGGCGACGCCTTCGAGCGTCGAGGTCATGCCCAGCCGCTTCGCCGCGGCGCCGAGCTTGCCGATTTCGTCGCGTGCCGCCTGCGACGCGGCGGTCGCGGGCAGGGCCAGGCCGATGCCCTGCTGGCCGGCGCTGTGATGGATCAACTGCTCGATGTCGCCCAGCGGGAAGGTGACGGTCACGGCGCGGCCGAACGGGCGCAGGGCGCCGACCAGATCGCTCATCCGGCTCTGCGGCACGCCCTGCGGCGCGCCGACGATCTCGAAAACGAGGAACGGCCGCAATCCGGCGGCGAGACCGCGGCAGGCCGAACCGATCGCCATGCGCCCCGCCGGCGCGCTCAGAAGATCGAAGGGAACGGGGATCATGACGACATAGCGGTTGCTGGCGGCCAGCGCGCTGGAGAGGATGCGGTTCGCATAGACCATCCCGGCCAGGAACGTCTTGAGCGCGGCCTTGAATTCGTGCCGCTCCAGCGGCCCGCCCATGCGCCTTGTGTCGCCCTCGGTTTCGAGACGATAGGCCATGACGGCTTCGTGCTGCGCGTCCCATACGGGCGCGAAGCGGAAGACCGGCTTGTCGATCCGGGCGGCGACCGGGGGCTTTGCAGCCTCCCGGTCGCCGCCCGGCGGCACGGGTATGTCCCGGCACAGTTCTTCGACTCCACCCCTTGAAGCCAGCGCGTACAACTCGGCCAGATCGAGTTGGTGCAATTCCAAAGCGCCGTCGCGTTCGCCCAGGACGCGGGAGAGGCGCAGGTCGCCGATCGCGCAATTGCCCAGGAGATTGCGGTGCAGGTCGTGCGCGACCTTCAGGCAGCAGAGCTGCGCATCGGCGCTGTCGCAGGACGGCATGACCACGACATAGGCGGTCTCGTCCAGCCGGACGTAGAAATCGGTCGGGCCGAGGCTGTGGCCCAGCAGCGCTTCGAGGCGCGTATAGATCGCGTTGCGCAGCCGGCCCCAGCGTGTCCCGGTTCGTTCCCGGACCACCTCCAGGTCGATGACGTTGACGCTGCCGCGCTGGACGAGCGCGGGCGCCGCGACGACCTTGATGTCCATCCCCAAAGGCATGCGTGCCCGCCGCTTTCTCCGATCCGGCGGACATTGGATTTCGGGTGTTTTACGAGGCCTTAAAATGGGCCTCCGTATGAATGCGTACGGCCGGTGCTCAACCGCGCTCCAGTTCTTCACGCAGCATTTCGAGTTCCAGCCAGCGTTCCTCGCCCTGCGCGTGTCCATGCTGCGCCTCCGCCAGTTTTTGCGACAGCGCCGCGAATTTCTTCGCGTCGCGCACATAAAGGTCGGTGCGGCGAGCTGGGCTTGCAGGTCGGCGATCTGGCGCTCGAGTTCCGCCAGCCGCGCCGGGAGCTTTTCCAGCGCATGGCGGTCGGAAAAATTCATCTTGCGGGCGCGGGGCGGGCGCTCCTTTGCCGCTTCGGCCTTGTCGGCGCGCGGCGCGGCCTTCGCCGCTTCCACGCCGGCGCCGCGCTGGGCGACCATGTCGCTGTAGCCGCCGGCATATTGGACGAACACGCCGTCGCCCTCCGCCATCAGGATCGAGCTGGCGACGCGGTCGAGGAAATCGCGGTCGTGGCTCACGATCAGCGCCGTGCCAGGATAGTCGTCGATCATTCTTCGAGAAGGTCGAGGGTTTCGAGGTCGAGGTCGTTGGTCGGCTCGTCCAGCACCAAAAGGTTCGAGGGCTGCGCCAGCACCTTGGCGAGCAGCAGCCGCGCCCGCTCGCCGCCCGACAGCAACCTTGACCGGCGTGTGCGCGCCTGGGCGGCGGGCGAACAGGAAGTCCTTCATGTAGCTGACGACGTGGCGCTGCTCGCCGCCGACCTCGATATAGTCGCCGCGGCCGCCGGTCAGCACGTTCGCCAGCGTATCGTTGGGCTCCAGCACGGTGCGGGTCTGGTCCAGCCGCGCATCTTCACGGCAACGCCGATCTTCACATTGCCGCTGTCGGGCACCAGCCGTCCCGTCAGCATGTTCAGCAGGGTCGTCTTGCCCCGCGCGTTGGGGCCGACGACGGCCGACGCGCTCGCCGCGATGGACGCGCAGCGAGAGGTCGCGCACCACCATGGCGTCGCTCCAGCTCTTGGAGATGCGCTTGGCGTCGATCACGCGGGTGCCGCCTTCGTCGGCCTCGCTCACCGTCATCCTGACGCTGCCGGCGACCTGGGACCTGCTCCGCGCCGGCCGGTGCGCAGGCCCCGCAGCTTGGCGAGGCGCCCCTGGTTGCGCTTGCGCCGGGCGGTGACGCCATAGCGCATCCAGTCTTCTTCCATGGGCGATCTTGCGGTCGAGCTTGTGGCGCTCGATCTCTTCCTGCGCCAGCACCTCGTCGCGCCACGGCTCGAAATGCGCGAAGCTCTTTTCCAGCCGGCGGGTGCGGCCGCGGTCGAGCCACACGGTCGCGCGCGACAGGTTCTCCAGGAAGCGGCGGTCATGGCTGATCAGCACCAGCGCGGACCGCAGCGCGGTCAGCTCGCCTTCCAGCCATTCGATCGCGGGCAGGTCCAGATGGTTGGTCGGCTCGTCGAGCAAGAGATGTCGGGGCCGGGGGGCCAGGGTGCGGGGCCAGTGCAGCGCGGCGGGCCTCGCCACCCGACAATTGGTCGGGCTTCTCCGCGCCGGAGAGGCGAGCTTGCCCAAGAGGTAATAGGCGCGCGCCGGGTCGTCGCCCGGCATCAATCCGGCTCGACATAGGCATGGGTGTCGGCATAGCCGCCAGCGACGGCTCCTGGGCGAGGTAGCGGATGGTGGCGCCGGGCTGGGCGAAACGCGCGCCGCTGTCGGCCTCCATCAGCCCGGCGGCGATCTTGAGCAGGGTCGACTTGCCCGAGCCGTGCGCCCGACCAGGCACAGCCGCTCGCCCGCGGCGACCGACAGTTCCGCGCCGTCCAGCAGCGCGGTGTTGCCGAACGTCACGTGAATGTCTTGCAGGAGCAGGAGCGGAGCGGCCATGAGGCGCCTTATGTCACATTTTAAGCCGGATGCAGCGCATTTCCGGCTTGAAAATCGGCGGCTTTGGCATAGTTTCCGGTCCTCCCCAGCTTAAAGGACTTTGGATTGACAGGCATGCGCGGTTTCAAGGAAAAGGGCTTCAACGACCGGCTTCAGGATCAGGCGAAAGCGCGTCAGGCGCTGCTCGACCGGGCACGTGCCAAGGCGCCGCAGAACGATCCCGAATTTGCCGCGCGCCAGGCCGAGCGCAAGCGCATCGCCGACGAGCGCGAAGCGCGCCTCGCCGCCCGCGCCGAGGAGAAGGCCGCCGCGCTGCGCGCCGAAGCCGAGCGCAAGGCGGCGGAGGAAGCGGCCAAGCTCGAAGCCGAGCGCTATGCCGCCGAAGAGTCCGAGCGGGCCAAGCGCGCCGAAGCCGACAAGCTGGTGCAGCTCCTGGCCGAACAGAAGGCCGCCCGCGACGCGCGCTATGCCGCGCGCAAGGGCCGCCAAAAGGGCAAGCGCTGACCGTGGACGGCAGGAACGCACGCTTCACCGACGAAGACGTCGAGACCTGGCGCCGCGACGGCGCAGTGCCGATCCGCAACTTCTTCACGCCGGAGGAAGTCGCCGCCGTGCAGGCCGATTTCGCGGCGGTGTTCGGCCGGCCGGCGCATGGCGGCGAAGAGCTGAACAAGAAGGGCGACGGCCAGATCGGCCGCTTCCATCCGGCGCAGTTCAAGGACATCCTGCCAGTGCCGATCGACTGCTCGCCGGCGCTGAACCTGATCGGCGTGCATCCGGCGCTGATCGCCTTCGCCAAGCAGGCGCTGAACACCGACGACGTGCGCTGCTATCAGTGCCAGTCCTGGGCGAAGTTCACCGGCGACGCCGATTACGACCAGCCATTCCATACCGACTTCTCCAACCACACGCTGGTGGCGCCGTCGGAAGACGTGACGAAGAACTCGGTGACGATCCTGTGCTATTTCAGCGACGTCAGCGATGCGCACGGCCCGATGCACTATGTGACCCGGCCCGATGCGGAGAAGATCGCGGGGCCGGAAGCCTCGCTCAGCCGCGATGCCGAGGTGCAGGCCGCGCTGCAGGACGGGCTGCAGAAGGTCGCGCGTTCCAGCGCCTCGCCCGCCGGCACGGCGATTCCCTATACGATCGACGTCTATCACCGCGGCACCAACCTGTCGGCGCCGCAGGGCCACCGCTATGCGCTGATGACCTGCTTCCGCAAGGCGCATGACGACAGCATCGCGTTCACCGCCTGGCAGTTCCACCACACCAAGCCCTGGGCGATGATCTTCGACCATGCGACGCCCGAGCAGCTCGCCTGTTTCGGCGTGCAGCGGCCGGGCGATCCGTTCTGGACCGAGACCACGCTCGCGCGCGCCCAGGCCCGCTATCCCGGCTGGGACCTGACGCCCTATCGCGAGGCGATGGCGCGCAAGGTTGCCTGAACCGGTCCTGCCCGACCTGCTGCGGCCCGGTTTGACGGTGGTGTTCTGCGGCACGGCGGCGGGGCGGCTGTCGGCCGCGCGGGGTCAATACTATGCCCATCCGCAGAACCGTTTCTGGCGCACGCTCCATGCGGTCGGTCTGACGCCGCGGCTGTTCGCGCCGCACGAATATCCGCTGCTGCCGGACCTGGGAATCGGCGCGACGGACATCGCCAAGCATGCGTCGGGCATGGACCATCAATTGCCGAAGGATGCGCTGGGCCGCGCGGCGCTCGACGATCTGCGGGCGCGCATCGCGGCGGCGCGGCCGAAACTGCTCGCTTTCACCAGCCTGGCGGGCGGGCGCAAATTTCTCGGAGCGAAGGCGCGGCACGGCAAGCAGGCCCAGACCATCGGCGAAACCGGCATCTGGATATTGCCGTCACCTTCGCCGGCGGCACAGAACGCCTGGAACGAAAGCGTGTGGCGCGCGCTGGCTGAAGATGTTCGCGCGCATCGGCACGGCGGGCTGGAGCCTGCCTAAGGAGCATCGCGGTCGTTTCGGCGGCGGCGCAAGCATATTGACGCGCTATGCCACGCGGCTGAACGCGGTCGAGATCAACTCGTCGTTCTACCGGCCGCATCGCCCGGCGACCTATGCGCGCTGGGCCGCGTCGGTGCCGGAGGATTTCCGCTTCGCGGTCAAGGTGCCGAAGGCGGTCACGCATGAGCGCCGCCTGGCCGACGCCAGCGCGCCGCTCGGTTCCTTCCTGGCCGAATGCACCGCGCTGGGCGAAAAGCTCGGGCCGCTGCTCGTGCAATTGCCGCCGAGCCTGCGATTCGACGGCAAGGTCGCCGAAACCTTCTTCAGGGATTTGCGCCGGCGGTTCGACGGCGCGGTGGTCTGCGAGCCGCGCCATCCCACCTGGTTCGGTGGCGAAGCAGACGCAATGCTGAAGGCCGCGAAGATCGCCCGCGTCGCCGCCGATCCCGCGCGCGTGCCGGCGGCGGCATCGCCGGGCGGCGATCCGGGCCTTGTCTATTTCCGCTGGCACGGCACGCCGCGGATCTATTATGCGGACTACGACGCGGCGCGGCTCGCCGGACTGGCGCAGAAACTGCGCACGACGCGGGCCGCTGTCTGGTGCATCTTCGACAATACCGCGCTCGGCCATGCGACGGCGAATGCGCTGGCGCTGCGCGCGATGCTGCCCTGAGTCCGGCGGCTCAGCGGATCGTCGCCGCTTCCACCGCGATGCCGGCGCAGCGCTCGGGGCGGCGCTGCGGGTTGCAGGCGGCGACGACGCCTTCGGGCATGCGCGCCTGGTAGGGGCCGAAGCGCGTGTCGGGACGCATGTAGTCGGTCGAGACATATTGCGCGCCCGAGGCCAGCGCCTTGTCGCGGCGCGTCGTGTCGTTGCGGCGGGCCTCCACCGTATCGGCGTCGGCGCGGGGTGCGCACCAGGAAGTTCTTCTGCACGTCGGCGGTGATGCGCGGAATGTCGCCGGTCTCGTTGAGCGTGAGATAGGCGGCCTGCGGCGCGGTCTCGTCGGTGTTGACGAACATGACGCGGCCTTCGAGCGATTTGCGTCCGCCGATATAGGCCTTGACCTTGTCGCCGTCCTCGTCGAGCGCGAAGACGAATTTGCCGCGGGTGGCGCCCAGCGTCGGCCAGCCATGGGCCAGCACGCCGTCGCGCAAAGTGGGCGCGTCGCCCTGCACCTCGTCCGGCGTCACCAGCTCGTCGCGCGAGAACACCGACAGCACCTCGTCGTCCAGCGCATCGAACGCGGCGGTGTCGAATTTCAGCGGCGTCACCGAATTGGGCATCGGGATCTCGTCGTCCTTGGCGTTCAGCGTCACCAGGATCGGCACATGGTCGGGGTGCGCCTTGGACCAGGCCTTGAGCTCGCGCAGGCAGTCGATGAAGGTCACGCACACGGCATGGAAATCGATGTCCTGGATGTGCAGCACCTTGAAGCCGGGCTTCATCATCTCGGCCGTCCAGTCGTCGGGCATCGTGTCGCCGACCATCGCGGCGCCGCCGGGATGGGCGTAGAGGCCGCCCTCGGGGTCGTAGACCACGTCGAGTTCGATGGCGCGGGCGCCGTCGTCGAGCTGGTCGGCCAGCGCGATGTGGGAATAGTCGATGCCCGCGGCCTGCGACGCCGCCACCGCCCTTATCAGCGACATGATCTTGTCGGGGACGGCCTGCTTGTAGCTGTTGTGCGTGCCGACGGTGACGATGTCGTTGAGATGCAAATTGGCGTCCATCCAGGCGCGGGCGCAGTCCGCGCCCGCGGCCCGCGCATCCGGGGCGGCGAGATCGCAGGCGGCGAACGCCGGCGTCGCGCACAGAAGAAACGCCGCCGCCGCACCGGTCACAACGCGCATTACGGACTCCCGAGGACGCGAATCGCGCCCTTTCTCGTCTCCATCTTATACGGTGCCGCTGCCGGCGTCAGGCGCTGGTCGATCCAGGAAAACACCCGCGAGAGCACCTTGTCGCGGTTCTTCCAGTGCAGAAGCAGGTGCGGCCCGTTCTTGAACCGCGCCCATTGCTTGTCGCCGCCGAGGCCGTTGTGGAGCCGCTTGATGCAGTCCTCGCGCAGCAGGTCCTCCTTGCCGCCGATCATGGTCAGCGTGGGAATGCGCACCCCGCCGGGCCTCGTCGACGGCGCTTTGCGACAATTCGAACAGGCCGAACAGGGTGGCGGGGCGCACCCGGCGCAGCACCATCGGATCGCTGAGCAGCCTTATCGCCGCGCCCGGCGTGAACTCCCAGGCACTGATGCGCTCGATGACAATGCCCGATCGCGGCATGAAGAAGCGCAGCACGCGGGTCAGCGCCGAGCCGAACAGCCGCCGCCACAGGCCGGAGATCGCACCCGGCGCCGCCAGCACGACCCCGGCGAGGCCGAGTTCGGGCGCACGCGCCGCGACATGCACCGCCAGCGCCGCGCCCATGCTCTCGCCGACCAGGAACACCGGCAGCGCGTCGCCGAAGCGCTTGCGCAGATAGATCACCGCCTCGGCCGCGTCGCGGATCATGCGGTCCTTGCCGCCCCATTTGCCGCGCGTCGCGGTGGCGCCGAAGCCGCGCTGGTCGATGGCGAGCGCGCTCAGGCCGCGGGCCGCGAAGGCCGGCCCGATCTCGTCGAACGCGCCCGAATAATCGGTCGCGCCGTGCAGCAGCACAACCAGGGCGCGGGGGGCCGCGGCCGGCCACAGCCGATAGGGAATGTCGGCGCCGTCGGAGGCGAAGAAGCTGCCGGTGAACACACGCGTCGCGGGGTCGAGCGCCGCCAGCGACCAGCGGGCATCGTCGATGCTGCGCGTGTCGTCCGGCGATGCGAACTCGAAGCCGAGGCGATAGCTGACGCTCATCGAGCGTTATCCGCCGCCGACCCGTCGCGCGAAGGTCAGCCCGGCGATCAGCAGCACCAGGAAGATCAGCATGAACACGAAGAACAGGATCTTGGCGATGGCGAAGGACGCGCCGGCAATGCCGGTGAAGCCGAGCAGGCCGGCGATCAGCCCGATCACCAGGAATATCAAGGCCCAACGCAGCATGGGAAACTCCGCTCAAAATCGTCTTAATTAACGGCGACTTGCAGAGAAAGTTCCCAACTTACGTCGCGACGCGCGGCGGGAGCGGCGCGGTCAGGGCCCAGGTCACGATCTGTCCGATAACGGACGACAGCGCCTCGTTGAACGCGGCCGCGGCGGCCGGGACGCTGTTGGCGCTCGCGGGCACTTCGGCATGGGCCATGGTGATCTGCGCGATGGTGCGGCCCTTGGCGGCGATCAGCTTGGCGGAGATGCGGATGACGGCGGTCGGGATGCCGTCCGGTACGTCATAGCGCGCCTCGAAATCGCGGATGTCGGTCTGCAGCAGGTAGTCGGAGCGCAGCACGTCGCTGTCGCGGCCCACCGCGGTGATCCGGTTGTCCGCCTCGAATGCATCGACCAGCGCGTTCTGCACCAGGAAGGGCAGGCGGTCGGACCACTGCGCGTTGGCGTAATAGTCCATCACATTGCCCGGCTGCACCAGGGCGATGCGGTCGGTGTCCAGGCTCTCCGGCGCGCTCGGCAAGGTGACGGAGACCTGCCAGTTGACGCGCGGACCGTGCGTCGCGGGCGGGAATTGCGGCCGCAGCAGATACATCGGCGCCGCTGCCGGCGGGCCGATCACATCGCTGCAGGCGCCCAGCGTCACGGCGGAAATGCCGGTGACCAGCAGGGCGCGGCGGTCGAGAAGGAGCTTGCTCATTTGGGTGGTGTATCCCTTGCGCCTGTCGCCGAAGATCACGCGTGTCGGCTCGCGGTTGAGTTGGTCGGTCAGCGTGGTCAGGCTCCCGACTAGGCGCCGGGCATCGTCAGCAACGCGGAAAGCTGGGCGACGCCGGCGCCGGTCACCACCGCGTCGGCGTCGGCGGACAGCTTGTCCAGCCGCTTCAGCGTGGCATCGGCCTGCATGAAGGTCGGATGCGGTCGCGCGACGCGAGGTCGATATTGTGCGCGGCGCTGGCGGCATTGGCGGTCAGCACCGTGGCGTTGCGCAGCGTCTGGTCGATATCGCCGGCGCGGCCGCGATCGTGCCGGTGATCACTTCGGTGTGGTCGAGGATCTGCGAGAACTTCCTGATGTTCTCGTCGGTCAGGATCCTGTCGAGCTTGACGCTGATCGCCTTCACCCGGTTGGTGAGGTCCTCGAAAGTGCCCGGTATCCATTTGATCTCGGGATTGGCGCGGGTGCTGCCGCTGGGCAGCATCTGCTCGGAACCGTCATGCGGCAGGGCGAGCTTGGGATCGATGACCGAGCCGCCCAGCACCTCGACATAGGAGCCGCCGGTCAGGCCCTGGCTGGCGATCGAGGCGGTGGCGTCGGGCGCGATGTCGTATTTGCGGTCGATGGTGATGGAGACCAGCACCTTCTTGTGGTCCAGCGGATCGATCGCGAAGTCGACGACGCGGCCCGATTCGATGCCGCTGTAGCGCACCAGCGTGCCCTTGCCGAGGCCGGTGACCGAGCCCTGCACCTTGACGACGTAGTAGGAATATTCCGCATTGCCGGTGTTCGCCAGCCACAGCACGGTGACGACGAGGCCGACCATGCAGGCGAGGACGAAGGCGCCGACCGCGACGTAGTTTGCCTTTGTCCTCCATTCGTCTATCGTCCCCCTCAGGCCGCCGCGCGTCCGCGCGGTCCGGAAAAATACTCTTGGATCCAAGGATGTGGATTCTTCCGCAGCTCGTCCATCGTCCCCACCACGATCTTGAGGTCGACCAGCACCGCGATGCGGTCGGTGGTCGCACGCAGCGTGTCGAGGTCGTGGGTGACCATGAACACGGTCAGTTTCAGGCTTTTTCTGCAGGTCCTTGACCAGCTTGTCGAACATGTTGGCCGAGATCGGGTCGAGGCCGGCGGTCGGCTCGTCGAGGAACACGATCTCCGGATCGAGCCGCCAGGGCGCGGGCGAGGCCGGCGCGCTTCTTCATGCCGCCGGACAGCTCGGACGGGTGCTTGGGGGCGGACGCTCTCGTCCAGGCCCACCATCGACAGCTTCATCGAGGCGATCTCGTTCATCAGGTCCTGCGGCATGTGCAGGTATTCGCGCAACGGGACCTGGATGTTCTCCGCGATGGTCTGGGAGGAGAACAGGGCGCCTTCCTGGAACAGCACGCCCCAGCGGCTGCTCGATCTCGCGCCATTCGGCTTCGGAGAGATGCTCGGTGTGCGGCCGAACACCTCGATGGTGCCCTCGCGGATCTGGTTGAGGCCGATGATGGAGCGCAGCAGCACGATTTGCCGGTGCCCGAGCCGCCGACCACGCCCAGGACTTCGCCGCGATAGACGTCGAGGTCCAGATGGTCGTGCAGGATCTGGTCGCCGAAGCCGTTCACCAGGCCGCGGATCTTGATGACGGTTTCCCTCTCGCCGGCGGCGCTCACGTCATATCCCCACGATCGAGAAGATGATGGAGAAGGCGGCGTCCAGGACGATCACCAGGAAGACCGATTCGACGACCGAGCGCGTGGTCAGCCGGCCGACGCTGGCGCGTTGCGCTCGACCTGCAGGCCCTCGTAGCAAGCCGACCAGGCCGATGATCAGCGCGAACACCGGCGCCTTGATCATGCCGACCAGGAAGGTGTTGATCGAGATCGCCTCCTGGAGCTGGCGCAGAAACACCGGCACGGTGATGCCGAGGTCGAAATAGCACATCACCGCGCCCGCGATCATGCCCATGATGTCGGCGAAGAAGGTCAGGAACGGCAGCGCGATGGCCAGCCCCAGCACGCGCGGCAGCACCAGCGCGTCGACGATGTTGATGCCGATGGTCTGCATCGCGTCGATTTCCTCGTTCACCCGCATGTGCCGATCTGCGCGGTGAACGCAGAGCCGGAGCGGCCGGCGATGATGATGGCGGTGATCAGGCCCGCGATCTCGCGCAGAAGGCCGACGCCCAGGAGGTTGATGGTGAAGATCTCCCGCGCCGAAGCGCCGGAGCTGGTCGGCGCCCTGATAGGCCAGCACGATGCCGATCAGGAAGGACAGCAGGCCGACGATCGGCAGCGAGTTGATCCGGTCTCCTCGACCTGGTGGATCAGCGCCGCGATGCGCAGATTGCCGCGCGGATGATAGATCGCCTCCGTGGCTTCGACCGTCACCCGGCCGACATAGCCCATGATGCCGAGGCCCTGGCTGACGCCGTGGACGGTGGCGCGGCCGACCCGCTCGGTGAACGCGCTCAGCGTATGGCGGTTCTGGATCACCACCGGCGGCGCGGTGTGCTCATGCTCGACCGTGTGCAGCAGCGAATCGTAGACCGGCGGCAGCGTGATGGGTGCCACCCGCTTGCCGCGCTCTTCCCAGTTGCGCTTGGTGCGCACCAGCAGCCAGGCGCCGGCGCTATCGATGCGGGTCAGGTTCATGCCATCGATCTCGGCGTCGACCGCGTCGCCGACGTCGATGGCCTTCAGGGCCGCGTCCAGCTTGGCCGCGTCCTTGGTCGTCCATTCGCCCTCCGCGACAAGCCGAAGCAGCCGCGGCTTGCGCTCCAAGCGGAAGCGGGCGCGCGCGTCCGAAAGCGTGGCGTCGTGTGCTGTGCTCATCCCGGAAAAACTCTAACTGGCCGGGGCGTTAACGCCACTGCGCCAGCCAACATAAAGCAATAAGATTCGCCCTTCCAGCCGCCAAAACGGGCAGGGGATCGCCGGGGCCTAGACCAGCGCCCGTTCCGTCATCCGCTCCAGCACCTTCAGCGGCGAGCGTTCGGGTGCGCCAGGGCCTCGACCGCAGGTGGAAGGTCTGCTCCAGCGCGAACTGGCCGCGCAGCGCCGCGTGCATCGCCTGGTCGGTGAAGCACATCCAGCTCGTGCCGGCGGGGAAGGCCGAACGCGATCTGGGGCGCGTCCCTCTGGTAGGCGGCGTCCAGCTTGGCGCCGTCATGCAGGCCCAGCATCAGATAGTCGTAGGCGCTGCGGCGGCGCGGGTGACACCCAGCCTTTCGAACAGCCAGGGCTCCAGCGGCAGCGGCCGGCGTGCCTTGGACAGGAACTTGCGGGCCACGTCCTCGAACGGCTCGCCGACATGCCAGACGCGACCCGCCGCCCATCGGGTGAATGTTGGCGAACACAACCGCAGGATGCGCGCCCGCGCTGCGGCCGCGACGGAAGGCGTCGACATGCAGCCGCTTGTCGTCGTTGCGGGGGGGCTGTAGGAGCGCCCGGCGATCTCGACCGGGCGATAGGAGGTGCGGGCCTGCTCGATCGCCGCCGTGTAGCCGGGGAACAGGTCCAGCACCAGCGACCCGCGCCCGTTCGGCGAAGCGGGCCATCATCGCCGACAGCAGCGCCGATTCCCCGGGCGCGGCGGCATCGCCCTGGATGCGCCCGTCGGGATCGCGGCTGATGTTCTTGGCCCGGCCGTTGGACAGCGCGTCGGTCAAAAGGACGTTCTCGCTGTTGCCGACGACGAAGGGCAGCTTCGGGAAATAGAGCACCTTGCCGCTTTCGAGCGCGTCCTGCGCCGCGGTCCGGGTGGAATCGTCATAGGGACCGGCCCAGCGGGCCACGTCGAGCGTCGCGATCGGATCAAGCGCCATGGCCGGTGTCATAGCAAAGAGATCCGAAACCCGCCATCGCGTCAACGCACCGCCAGCGAGCCGGTGATCGAGGCGCGCTGGGAAATCTCGATCCAGTTGCCGTCCGGGTCGCGCACCATCGAGATGCGGGCGGTCGTGCCCAGCGTGGTGGCTTCATCGCCTCGCGCCCGCCATGTGCCAGGATATGGGCGTGCTCCATGTCGCAGTGGAAGACCTGGTAGGTGATGTAGCGGAAGCCCTTGCCCTGGAACTGCGCGTCGGCGGGCGCGTCGTCGGATTCTTCGAGCAGCAGCACGGTCTCGCCGGCCTGGAATGCCGCGCCGCGCGCGTGCGGGACTTCGGCGAGGCCGAGGGCTTCGGCATAGAACCGACGGTGCGTTTCGAGGTCCCGCACTTTCAGCTTGATGCCGATCTGTCCGATGCCGAGCGTGCCCGGCGGCACCACGGCCGCGACCGTGCCGTCCGGTATCGACGCAAATGCGCATGTCCGAATGTCCCGGCCGCGCGATCTGGACTTTGGCATAACCGAGGGCGGCGTGTCCGGCAGCGGATCCTCGAAATGGTTGATCTTGAGCACCGAGCCCAGCAGGTCGTGGCGGTGCTGCGCCCTGGCCCTTGCGGATCGGCAGCACGTGGTCGAACGGCACGCCCATCTCGCCCTGCCAGAAAGCGAGCATGGCATCGAGCTTGTTGGTGTTGAGCCCGATATCGACGCGCGGCTTGGCGAGGTTCATGGAAAAACTCCTTCCGCGGCGCTCTTACGTCCCATCGCGCTGTCCATCGAAAAATGCGTCGGCGTTCTCCACCTCGACCAGCGGCCGCGCTGGATCTCCAGGTCGCGGGTCGCGGCGGTGCGGGTGAAGAAGCGGTCATGGCTGACGAAGATGCAGGAGACCTCCGACTGTTCGAGCTGGTCCTCGAGGTCTTCCTAGGCCTTCGATGTCGAGATGGTTGGTCGGCTCGTCCAGCAGGTAGAAATTGGGCTTGAGCAGTTTCATGTAAAGGAACACCAGCCGCGACTGCTCGCCATAGGAGAGCTTGGCGATCCGGTCGTCCAGCCGCTCGAACGGAAAGCCCGCCTTGGCCAGGATCGCAACCGCATTGGCATTGTTCACCGTCTTCACCTGGCAGATGTAATCGCGCAGCGACATCCTGAGCGGCAGATCGGCCATGCGCTGGTCGAAATTGACCAGGTTCGTGGCCGGATTGTAGCGCACCGGGCGCGGCCATCGTAGTGCTCCCGGTCGGGATCGTAGGAGCGCGCCAGGAGGCTCAGCAGCGTGGACTTGCCGCTGCCGTTCGGCCCCAGCAGGGCGACGCGCTCGCCCGCCGCGATCACCAGGCGATCGATGGTGAATCAGCGTGCGTGCGCCGTCCGGCGTCTTGACCACGAAGTTGGACAGCCGCAGCGCCACCTTGGCGTCGATCGCGTCGTCGTTCAGCTCCAGCTTGCGGTTCTTCGGGCGCCACACCTCGGTCGCGGTTTCCTCGATGCGGGCGATACGCTTTTCGGTGGCGCGCTGCTTCTTGTGGAATTTGCTGTTCAGCACGCCCACGCCTTGTAGCGCGCCGCGACCTTTTCCAGCCGCGCGACTTCCTTGTCCTCCAGCGTGCGGCGCCTGGCGTCGAGCGCGTCCTTGTGCAGCAGTTCCTCGCGCGCTTGCGCGAAGGGCAGGCGAAAGGTGTGGGCGCCGTCCCTGCGCAGGAAGATGGTGCGGGTCGTGGTGCGCTCGAGGAATTCGCGGTCGTGGCTGACGATCAGCATCGGCATGCGGTCTTCTTCCAGCCACGCCTCCAGCCGGTTGATGTTCTCGATGTCGAGATGGTTGGTCGGCTCGTCCAGGATCACGATGTCGGGATCGCCGAGCCTGGCGGCGGCGATCAGCATCAGCCGCTGCCAGCCGCCGCTGAGCGCGCCGAAAGCCTTTTCCGCGATGTCCGGCGGAATCTTCAGGTCGTCGATCAGCACGTCGATGCGCCAGAGGTCGTCCCGCGCATCGGGGGGCAGGGCGCGTTCGAGGAAGGCGCGCACCGGGACTTCGGCGAGATCGGGCGGAATCTCCTGCGGCACGATGCCGACGCGCAGGCCGCGCGAACGCACGATCTGCCCGCTGCCCAGCACCAGCTCGCCCGCCAGGCATTTGAGCAGGGTCGACTTGCCCGGCGCCGTTCTCGCCGACCAGCGCGGTGCGCGCATCGTCCAGCAGGAACGACACGTTGTCGAAGATCGTGGTGACGCCGTATTGAAAGCCGCCGCGGTCGATGCCGAGCACGGCCTGCCGCGCAGCCATGGCACGCAAGGTGAGAGTTGCGCCGCGATTTTCGCACATCGTCCGCATCCCGCCAAATCGCCGCCTTGACGAGGCGTGCTTTGCCGCCATGCTGCCCGCCGGACAACAACGGGAGAACGCCATGGACCGCCTGAAGGACAAGGTCGCCATCGTCACCGGCGCCGCCAGCGGCATCGGCCGCGCCAGCGCCAAGCTGTTCGCCGCCGAGGGCGCCAAGGTCCTCGCGGTGGACCGCGCCAAAGAGGTCGACGAGACGGTCAAGGCGATCCAGGACGCGGGCGGCATGGCGCTGTCGCTGATCGCCGACGTGTCGAAGGAGGAGGACGTCGCCAATTACGTGGACACCGCGGTGCGCGAGTTCGGCCGGCTCGACGCGATCTATGCCAATGCCGGCATCTCGGGCGGCGGCCAGCCGCCGTTCTTCGAGCTGACGGCCGAGCATTGGCGCCAGGTGCTGGACGTCAACCTGATCGGCGTGTTCCTGGCCATCAAGCACGCCGCGCGGGTGATGATCCCCAACAAGAAGGGCGCGATCGTCTGCACCGCCTCGGTCGCCGGCATCCGCTCGGGCGCCGGCGGGGGGCCCTATTCGGCGTCGAAGGCGGGCGTGATCAACCTCGTCACCACGGCCGCGAACTACCTGACCGGCACCAATGTGCGCATCAACGCGATCTGCCCGGGCATCATCGAGACCGGCATGACCAAGCCGATCTTCGACTATGCCAAGCAGCGCGGCACCGAAGACCGCATCGGCCAGCTCAATCCGCTCAAGCGCTACGGCCATCCCGAAGAGATCGCCTACACCGCGCTGTTCCTGGCCAGCGACGAGGCGAGCTACGTCAACGGCCAGCACCTCGCGGTGGATGGCGGGTTGACGAGCTCGATGCCTGTCACCGGCCGGATCGGCCGCTGAGGCGCCGCTAGAGCGGATCACCGCTTCATGGAATCGGTGATCCGCCTCTAAGCTGTTGTTTGGTCGCAATTCCCGGACGGAAAACCGCTTCGCACTTTTCCTGGAATTGCTCTACGCCTTGATGAACGCCAGCAGGTCGGCGTTGATCGTGTCGGCTTCGGTCGTGCACATGCCGTGCGGGAAGCCCTTGTAGGTCTTCAGCGTCCCGTTCTTCACCAGCTTGGCGGTCAGCGGGCCGGAATCGGCATAGGGCACGATCTGGTCGTCGTCGCCGTGCATCACCAGCACCGGCACCGCGATCTTCCTGAGGTCGTCGGTGAAGTCGGTCTGCGAGAAGGCGACGATGCCGTCGTAATGCGCCTTGGCGCCGCCCATCATGCCCTGGCGCCACCAGTTCGTGATCACGCCCTGCGAGATTTTCGCGCCCGGCCGGTTGAAGCCGTAGAACGGACCGGTCGGCAGGTCGAGGTAGAACTGGGCGCGATTGGCCGCGAGCTGCGCCTGAAGGCCGTCGAACACCTCCTTGGGCAGGCCGCCGGGATTGGCCGCGGTCTTCACCATCAGGGGCGGCACGGAGCTGATGAACACCGCCTTGGCGACGCGGCTCTCGCCGTGCCGGCCCAGGTAACGGGCGACTTCGCCGCCGCCGGTCGAGTGACCGACATGCACCGCTTTCTTGAGGTCGAGATGGGCGGTCACCGCGGCGAGGTCGTCGGCGTAGTGGTCCATGTCATGGCCGCCGCCGGTCTGCGTCGAGCGTCCATGGCCGCGGCGGTCATGCGCGATCACGCGATAGCCGTGGCCGAGGAAGAACAGCAATTGCGCGTCCCAGTCGTCGGCCGAAAGCGGCCAGCCATGGCTGAACACGATGGGCTGTCCGTCGCGCGGACCCCAATCCTTGAAGAAGATCGTCGTTCCATCCTGCGTCGTGACGGTATCGGTAGACATGGTTTCTCCATCGGTGACGGGTGCCGCGGCGGCCGCGGCGAACTCCGGTAGTGCTGCCATGAAAACACCGGCCATGGCCGTTCCGGCTGCGCCGGCGAGAACATCGCGCCGTGTCGCTGCAGTCCCTTGCGGATCGTCCGGCATGCACACCCCCAAACCGGCCATGCGGATTGCTCCTGGCGGCCCGGCCGTAACAGACCTCAATTCTAGAAACTGCTCAAGCCGGTCGTCTTGTACGCCTTGGCGTCGTTTTGGACATTCGTCGGCCGGGCGGCTTCGTCGTCATATCGGCGTCACATCCGCTGCGCCAGGACCAGCCAGTCCCAGGGCTTGCGGGCGCCGGCGTTGCGCGGCTTGCGCAGGCCCTCCTTCGTCCAGGGATAGGTGACGCGCAGCAGCCGCCTGGTGCGGAAGCCGTGCCGCGCGAGCAGGTCGCGCAGCTCGTCCTTGGCGAAATGCTTCTGCCGCGCGCCGCCGCGGTCGACCAGGCCGTCCGGCGCGCCCGCCTTCGCCTCGGCCAGGCTGGTGCCATAGGCGATGCGTTCGACCATGCGGTCGGACTCGATCGACGGCACCACGATCAGCGCATGGCCGTTCCGTTTCGTCACGCCGGCCAGGCCCGCCCACATCCGCTCGCGCAGCCGCGCCTGCGGCATCGTGATGACGTTCATGCAGACGGTGAGGTCGGCGCATCGCCCGATCCGCCGCACCGCCGACGGAATGTCGGAGGTCATCCAGGTGATGCCGTCCCGGCCCTTCAGCCGCTGCCTGGCGCGCGCGATGATCCGCGGCGCATGCTCGACCGCATAGCTCTCGCGGAACTGCCGGCCATAGCGGCCGACGAAGGTGCCGAGGCCGCAGCCGAGATCGACCAGCACCGAGGATTGCGGCGACGGCGCCAGTCCGCGCACCAGCCGCGCGATCAACCCGCTCCTGGTCTCGCGGGTAATGTCGCAGACCTCGCGCTCGAAGTCGTCCGCGAGGCTGTCCCATTCCTTCCGGCTTACCATGTAATAAGGAAAGGACGATTCCAGGAGCGCGCGCAAATGTGCGGCAAGTTCACCCAGAAGGTGCGTTGGCAGGACGCGGTGACGCCGCGCGCCTTCGACGATGCGCCGGACGATGCCGAAGAGACCGTCACGCCGATGCGCTTCGCCGGCGTCGTCTGCCGCGATGCGGAGGGAAAGCGCGTGGTGCGGCGGATGCGCTGGGGCCTCGTCCCCGCCGATGCGCGCAGCGATCTCGACGGCACCAAATTCATCCATGCCCGCGCCGAGACCATCGAACGGAAGCCGACCTTCCGCGATGCGTTCTTCAATCGCCGCGGCCTCGTCGCGGTGAACTCGTTCAACGAAGGCAAGGAGATCACGCCGAGCCGGACCGAGCAGTATGTCATCACGCCGCGCGACCGCGCGATGGTCGCCATCGCGGTGATATGGGAGCGCTGGCAGGGTCCGGGCCCGGTGGCGCTGGAGACCTTCGCGATGGTGACGACGCCGCCCAATGCAGTGGTCGGGACCATCACCGACCGCATGCCGGCGGTCCTCGACGAGGCGGACTGGCCCAAATGGCTGGGCGAGGAGCCGGCGACTGTCGACGAATTGAAAGCGATGCTGAAGCCGTCGGACATCGCGATGGACCTGCAGAAGGCCGGCAAGCCGCCGCCGCCGCCGAAGCCGGACTCGCCGCAGGGAAGCCTGTTCTGAAATCTCACCTCTCGATCATCCGAAAGACGAACGCCTTGCCGCGCGCGGCCAGCTCGCCAGCAGCGTGGCGATGCCGAGCCCGAGCGACGCGGCATTGATGGCCGCTTCCGTGGTCATGGCGGCCGATTTGAACAGCAGCCCGTAGAGCCCGTGTTCGATGTTGAAGGTGATGTCCATCGCGGCGAGGTAGAGCAGGGCGCTCCCCGCCATCAGCCCGAACAGGGCGCCGGTCCGCGAGCCGCGCCACAGCCCGATCCCGGCCAGCAGCATGGTGAGCGCCATCCAGCCATCGGCCACCGGGAACGAGTCCTCGAACGCGCCGTACCAATAGTCCGGCAGCACCCGCACGTCGCCGCCGACATAGTAGCTGGTCCAATAGGCGACGGTGACGGCCGCGCCGAGAACGAGAAGGACGGAGAGGATTTTCATGCGTCCGTCATCCTTCGCAGCGTGCGCCGCGAGCGTAGCAGTGCGCTAGGCCAGCGTGAAGAACGGCACTGGCGGCCCGCCTTCTGACGGCTTCCACACCAGCCTCGCGGGCGCGCCGATCGCGATCTTGGCGGCGTCGCAGTCGACCAGATTGGTCAGGACGCGCGGTCCTTCTTCCAGCTCGACATAGGCGATGGTGTAGGAGCCGGTCGGCGAGCGCAGCATGGTCGAATAGCTGTAGACCGTCGCCGTGCCGTTTGCCTGCCGCCATTCGACCCGCTGCGAGAAGCAGAATGGGCAGAACAGGCGCGGGAAATAGTGCGGCTCGTTGCAGGCGAGGCAGAAGCCGTAGAGCAGCCTGCCCTCTTCGGCCGCCTTCCAGAATTTCGCGGTCTCCTCGTTCACCGGCGGCGGGACGATCTTGCGGCCGGCGGGGGCCTTTTTTTCACCCTGTTCGGACATCGCTTACTCCCGTTCCATGATCAGCGTGGCCGAACCGTGGCGCGTGCCGAGCGAGCCGCCGGTGCCGTGCGCGATGGCGAGATCGCAGTTCGGCACCTGCACCCTGGGGTGCGCCTCGCCGCGCAGCTGCCGCACCGCCTCGATCACCTTGGTGATGCCGCCGCGGTTGGTCGGATGGTTGTTGCAGAGCCCGCCGCCATCGGTGTTGAACGGCAGCTTGCCGACGCCGGAGATCAGGTTGCCGTCGGCGACGAATTTGCCGCCCCGGCCCTTCTCGCAGAAGCCGAGGTCTTCCAGCTGCATCAGCACGGTGATGGTGAAGCTGTCGTAGATCGAGGCGTATTTGATGTCGGACGGCGCGACGCCGGCCTCGGCAAAGGCCTTCGGTCCGCTCCAGGCCGCGCCGGAGAAGGTGAGGTCGACCTTGCCGCCATAGGTGCCCTTGGGCGCTTCGCCGGCGCCGATGATCCTGACCTTCGGGCGCTTCAGCTGCCGGGCGACCTCGGGGCCGGTGACGATCAGCGCGCCGCCGCCGTCGGTGACGACGCAGCAATCCAGGCGGCGCAGCGGCGTCGCGATCATCGGCGAGGCCAGCACCTCCTCGACCGTCACCACGTTCTTGAGGAACGCGTTCGGATTGTATTGTGCGTGATGGCTGGCCGCGACCTTGATCCAGGCGAGCTGTTCGGAAGTCGTGCCGAATTCGTGCATGTGGCGCATGGCGCACATCGCGTATTGGTTATGCGTCGTGCCGCCGTAGGGCATCTCGAACGCCGCTTCGGGCGCCGCCGCGAAGCCGCCGCTGCCGCGCGGCCCGCCGCCGGGCGGCGAGGTGCGCGGCTTGCCGGCCAGCGTGATCAGCGCCACCGAACACTTGCCCGCCGCGATCGCTTCCGCCGCGTGGCCGACATGCAGGATGTAGGACGAGCCGCCGGTCTCGGTGGAATCCATGTGCCTGAGCTTGCGCAGGCCCATATAGTCCGCCATCGACAGCGCGCCGAAGCCGGGCGCGTCGCCGGCGCAGAAATAGCCGTCGATGTCGTCCTTGCCGAGGCCCGCATCCTCCAGCGCGCCGCGGGCGCATTCGGCGTGAAGCTGCGGCGTGGATTTGTCGGGCGCTTCGCGCGTCGGATGCTCGAACGCGCCCATGACATAGGCCTTGTCCTTGATGCTCATCGTGCCGTCCGCTGGATATCGATACCCAAGGCTCTACAAGCCGGGCGGGGATGAATCAATCGGCACTGCCGCGCGCCGCGATTGTCGCAGGGTCAACCGCGCGGCGAAGCGGCGTGCGCGTGGCGCGCCACGCCCTTCCACATCAGGCGTACCGCCTCGTAGTGGATGGCGGCAACGACCTTCAGCGTCATCAGCGGATGGCGCAGCAGTACGCCGAGCAGCACCGCATCGGTCAGCGGTTTGCGCTTGCCGGCGAAGCTGGCCGTCAGGGTCGGCTGGCCGGTCTCGCTCTGCGCGATTGCGACCAGCACATCGTCGCCCGGCGGACGGATCTTGAAGGCATAGGCGCAGTCCATCGACAGGAAGGGCGAGACGAAGAAGGACTTCTTCGTCTGCTGGCGGATGACCGTTGCGTCTTCACCGGCGGGCAGCACATAGGCATGCCGCTCGCCATACGTGTTGTGGACCTCGTAGACGATGGCGGCGAGGCGCCCGTCCGCCGCGTGGCAGAACCAGGTGCTGATCGGATTGAACACATAGCCGAACAGCCGCGGATAGCAGAGCACGCGCCGGGCGCCGCCGGCGGCGATGCCCTCGCGCGCCAGCAGGCCGTCGAGCCAGGCGTGCAGATCGCCGCCTTGGCCATGATCGCCTGCCTTGAATCCGACGACGCCCAGGCGGAACAGCCACAGCCTTGCGCGCAACGCCGGCACGTCGTCGAGATCGAGCAGCAGGCAGAAGACGCGATAGCGAAAGGCGTGACGAAGCGGCCGCAGCCGGCGGTGCATCACAAAACCTTGGTAAATTGCGCTCGCTTCCACGGTATCCCTACGTTGGCGCCGGCCTGCCGGATCAACGACCGGATCGGCCGGTCGAACCAGCGCTCGGCCGCGGCGGCTGCGGCGACCGCGCCCGCCAGCACCGCCAGCGCTCCGAAAATCCGCCCATCCAGCACATACAGCGCATCCACCAGCGGGCGGTGCAGGACATAAAGCGGATAGCTCACTGCGCCGGCCCAGGCGAAGCCGCGTGCCAGCCCCGGCGACGTCACCGGACAGCGTGCGGCGATCGCGAGCAGCGGGAACAGCAGGGCAACCGCTACGGTGTCGGGAAGCGCCCCGGCAAACGCCGCGCCCGCCGCCGCAAGCAGGAGCAGCGGCGGCACGCGAAACAGGGGCAGCTTGCCGGCGGCGTGCAGCCGCCACAGCAGCACCCCCAGGGGAAACGAGAACAGGAAACGGACATAGCCGCCCGCAAGGCTGGTCGGCGCAACGCCGACATCGAGTCCGCCGGTCCGCGCGGCGATGAGGATCAGACCGCCCAAGCCGGTCAGGCACAAAATGGCCAGCAAACCGGTCCTCAGCCTCCTTGCAAGCACGGCATAGGCGAGATTGCCGGCCAGCTCGACCGACAGGGACCACGCCGCCGAATTGAACGGGAAGGCCGGGCCGCCATAGGCGGCGAATTGCGGCAGGAACAGCAGGCTCAGCAGCGCGGCGACCGCCACCGGCATGGCCGGGAACGCGAAGCCGGCGTCCGGCCTCAGCCAGCGCAGGGCCAGGAACATGGCGACGCCGAGTACCAACCCCAACGCATAAAGCGGCCACAGCCGCTTCAGGCGCACCAGCAGGAATGCGCCCGCGGTCAGCCCGCCGCTGCGCAGCCGCTCCTCATAGGCGCCGGCGACCACGAAACCGCTCATCAGAAAGAACAGATCGACCGCCAGATAGCCGTGCGGCGCCAGACGATGCAGCGGATGCGGCAGGTGGTACAGCAGCACCGCCAGCGCGGCCACGCCTCTCAGCCCGTCCAACATCTCGAATTTTCGCCCAGCCATGGCCCCACAGTGGCGATCAGGCCTTACCAAGCGGTTGCGGAACTGATCCGCCTGCAACTCGCTGCCGTAAATCGGAGTATGATGGCGTATGCGGCGGCCCTCTCCGAACCTTGGTCCTTCCGTCCTGCGCGGACGGTCAAGGTGCATGTGGGGCTGCCGGCGCGGAATCTGCTGATGGACCCAGCCGAGGCGGCCCGGATGAACGCGCTGGTGGTCGCGGTCGGACGGGCGCGCGACCGGGCTGCGTTCAAGACCCTGTTCGACCATTTCGCGCCGCGGGTGAAGGGCTATCTGATGCGCCTGGGCACCGCCAATTCGGTGGCGGAGGACCTGGCGCAGGAGGCGATGCTGACCTTGTGGCGCAAGGCGGCCTTGTTCGACCCGGCCAAGGCATCGGCCTCGACCTGGATATTCACCATCGCGCGCAATCTGCGCATCGACGCGATCCGCAGGGAGCGGCGCCCGGAGCTCGATCCGCACGAGCCGGCGCTGCAGCCGGAGGCCGAGCGCCAGGCGGACGAGACGATGGACTGGTCGAAGGCGGAAGTCCGCCTGCGTGCGGCACTTGCAGATCTGCCCCGCGAGCAGGCGCAGATCATCGAACTGTCCTTCCTGAGCGAAAAACCGCACAGCATCATCGCAATCGAGTTGGGACTGCCGCTGGGTACGGTAAAGTCCCGTATACGTCTCGCCATGGCGCGGCTGCGCACGGCGTTGGGAGACACGTCATGAGCATCACCCATCATCCCGGCGAAGAGCTTCTGCTCTCCTATGCCTCCGGCGCGACGAGCGAGGCGGCCGCACTTCTGGTCGCGTCGCATCTGGCGCTGTGCGCCTGGTGCCGCGCCGATGTCCGGCGGGCCGAGGTGGCCGGCGGCACGCTGCTGGCCGCGGTGCTGCCGGTGTCGCTGAACGAGCGGGCCTATCAAGCCGTGCTGTCGCGCCTCGACGCGCCGTCCGCCGCGATCGTGCGCAGCGCCAATCTCGCCAGCGCCATCCCGGCGCCGCTGCAGGCCTATATCGGCGCCGATTACGACGCACTGCCCTGGCGCCATGTTGCCGGCGGCATCTCGCATCTGCCGATCCGCACCGGCGGCGCGATGCGCGCGCGGCTGATCCGTGCCGAGCCCGGCTCAGGCGTCTTCGAGCATACCCATCGCGGCGAGGAATGGACGCTGGTGCTGACCGGCAGCTATTCCGATGCGACCGGCCGCTATGCCGCTGGCGACGTACAGACGACGACGCCGGACGTCAGCCACGAGCCGACGGCGAATCCCGGCCCCGTCTGCATCAACCTCGCCGTCACCGACGCGCCCCTGCGCTTCAAGGGGTTTCTTCCGAACCTGCTGGCGAGATTTCACGGGTTTTAGGAATTCGGATTTCCGCAAGGGGAGGGCAAGGGGCTAAGCTTCTCCCGGCGACACCGGAGAATTCCCATGGAAATGACGCGTCTCGGCAAGACCGGCCTGAAGGTCTCGCGCATCTGCCTCGGAACGATGACCTATGGCTCGCCCAATTGGCGCGACTGGGTGCTGGGCGAGGAGGAGGCGCGGCCCTTCATCAGCCGCGCGCTCGAAGCGGGCATCAATTTCTTCGACACCGCCGACGTCTATTCGGTCGGTCGCAGCGAAGAGATTGTCGGCAAGGCGCTGAAGGATTTCGCCAGGCGCGACAATGTCGTGCTCGCGACCAAGGTTTGCGGCCAGATGAGCGACGACGTCAACGACCGCGGCCTGTCGCGCAAGCATATCCTGGCCTCGATCGACGCGTCGCTGCGCCGGCTGCAGACCGACTATGTCGACCTCTACCAGATCCACCGCTTCGACCCGACCACGCCGGTCGAGGAGACCGTGGAGGCGCTGAACGATGTCGTGCGCTCCGGCAAGGCGCGCTATGTCGGCGCCTCGTCGATGTTCGCCTGGCAGTTCTCCAAATATCTCCACACCCAGGAGAAGCTCGGCGCCGCGAAGTTCGTCTCGATGCAGGACTTCTACAATCTCGTCTACCGCGAGGAGGAGCGCGAAATGCTGCCGCTGTGCCGCGACCAGGGCATCGGCGTCATCCCGTGGAGCCCGCTGGCGCGCGGCTTTCTCGCCGGCAACCGCTCGCGCGACGGCGAGGCGCAGACGACGCGCGCCAAATCCGACGCGAACATCCTGACGCCGGAGGCGTTCCGCGACAGCGACTACGCGATCCGCGACAAGGTGGGCGAGATCGCGCAGGCGAAGGGCGTCGGCGCCGCGCAGATCGCGCTCGCCTGGCTGCTGCACCAGCCCGTGGTCAGCGCGCCGATCGTCGGCGCTTCCAAGATGAAGCACCTGGACGACGCCATCGCCGCCGTCGGCGTGAAGCTCAGCGAGGACGAGGTGAAGGCGCTATCGAAGGGCTACCAGACCCGCCGCATCATGGGCCACCAGTGATCGCGGTGGCGATGGGGAAGTAGTCGAGCGGGCTGAAGCCCTTGTCCGGCGCCGCATTCGGGTCGGTGGCGACCGTCCAGCCGCCGCCCAGGGCGCGGTAGAGCGAGACGCTGGCCTGCAGGCGGGCCAGGCGGGTCTGCACCAGCTGGTCCTGCGCGGTGAACAGCGTCTGCTGCGTCTGCAGCACGTTGAGCAGGTCGGTCACGCCTTCGCGGTATTGCAGCTCGGCGATGCGGTAGGCCTCGGCGGCGTTGCGCTCCTCTTCCGCCAGCAGCCGTTCCTGTTCCTGCAGCGAGGTCACCTGTCCCATCGCGCTTTCGCTGTCGCTGAGCGCGCTGAACACCGCCTTGCGGTAGTCCACCAGCAATTCGGTCTGCTGTGCCTTGGCGAGATCGCTCTCGGACGACAACAGGCCGCCGTCGAACACCGCCTGCAGCAACGATGCGCCGATGCTCCAGGCGAGGCTGGACGGATTGAACGCCTGGGTCACGCCGGCCGAAAGGTTGATCTGGGGGAAGAACGCGGCGCGTGCTGCGTCGACATTGGCATGCGCGGCCAGAAGCTGCGCCTCGGCCTGCGCCACGTCGGGACGGCGGGTCAGAAGCTCGGTGGGAATGCCGGCGCGCACCGCGGGCGCGACGATGCCGTCGAGCTTCACGGCGGTGACGTCGAAGCCCTCCGGGGCACGGCCGAGCAGGATGGCGAGCGCGTAGCGGGCCTCGCGCTCCTGCTCTTCCAGTGCCGGGACCGCGGCCTCTTCGCCTGCCACCTGGGCGCGTTGCTGCGCCAGTTCGAGGTTGGACGACACGCCATTGGTCACCTTGGCCTCGGTGATGGCGAGGATGCGCTTGGCGGCATCGATGTTCTGGTTGGCGATGGTGATGCGCTGGCGCAGCGCCAGCACGTCGAGATAGGTGTTGGCGACGTCGGACGTGATCGTCAGCCGCACCGTCTGCTCGGCATAGCGCGCGCCGAGTTCGTTCTGCTCCGCCGCCCGCAACTGATCGCGGTTCAGGCCCCACAGATCGACCTCATAGCTCGCCTGGGCGCCGATGCCGAAAGTATTGCGCGTGCCGCCCGCCGAGACCGGAACGCCGCCGATGAAGGTGGTGCCGGCATTGCTGCCGTCGCGCTCCGCCGTGCCCGTGCCGCTGAGGCTCGGGAACAGGGACGAGCCGGCGATGCCGGTATTGGCATGCGCCTGCTGCACCCGCGCCGCGGCGGCGAGCAGGTCGAGATTCTGCGTCAGCGCCGTGGTCTCCAGCGGCGGCAGCTCGGCGGCGTTGAAGCCGTTCCACCAGGCCAGGGTCGGCCACAGGGGCGCGCTCGCCGTCTCGGGGGTGGTCGGCGCCGTGAAGGCGGCCGGCATGTCGCCGGCGTGAAGCGCCTCCGGCGGAGGAGTCGTGCAGGCGGCAAGGCCAAGCACAAGCGCAGTCAGCGAGGTCGAACGCAGCAGGAATTTCATGAAAGATTCTCTCTCAGGCGGCCCCCGGCGCGCCTTACATAGCGGCTGGAAGGGCGAACACAAGGCCCAGCATAAATCCATGCGGCGCCGCAACAATCCTTATCTCTGAATGGGTATTGCCTCTGCATGATGCCCCAAAAGAGGGCGAAGTGGGCGGCCGGGCCAGATGCTTCGACTTGGGGGCGTCTCAGCCAGCCCAGCCGCCCTTTCGACCGTACCCAGAGGTGGAGCGCCAAGAGAGGTACGGGCAAATCGGTCACGCAGCGAACTGCGCCTGGGTATCTAGGACCGGGCGGGTGGGAGCGGGAAGGCCGCACTTGTAACCAACTGTCGCCGCGGACGGCGCGCAAAGCGGCCTCGCGATACAAATATCTGTAATGAATCGATGAACCGCCGGCGGCCGCCTTTGCCGCAGGCGCTCAGATACCGTCGGGCTTGCCGACGACCTTGAAGCGCTTCAACTCGTCGCTGGCGCGCGTGAAATCGGGCGCGATCCGCAGCGCCTGCCGATAATCGTCATAGGCTGCCAGCAGATTGCCGACGCCTTCGTTCGCCATGGCGCGGTCGTAATAGGCCAGTTGCAATTTCTTGCTGCCCAGCTTCATCCCCTTGTCGATGTCGAGCAGCGCGGCAGCGTACTGCTTGTGCGCGATCTGCACCGCGCCGAGGTCGATATAGGCCTCGCCCAGATCGGCATCGATCGCGAGGCCGGCGTGGAAATCGGCCGCCGCGGAATCGTAGTCGTTTTCGCCGAGCTTGAGCACGCCGCGATTGACCAGCGTCGCGGCACGGTCGGCATCGGTCAGCGTGCCGGCCAGCGCCTGGTCGCAATAGGTGAGGTAATCGGCGGGAGAGCCGCCGATATCGGCGGCCTGGTAGCAGATCTGCGCCGGTCCCGGACCGATCACCGACACCGCCGCCTGGGCCGACGTCGCGACGAGCGCGGCGGCCAGGCCCGGAAGAAAACGGATGTTCAAGGCAGCCTCCACGCTGTGAACGCGGTTATCATGTCACTTTCGTGCCCGCGCCGCCACGCCGGGAACGGTAGAAATCATAAAGCGTTGAGCGTCCGCGACGCGCTACGGGGTAAATTCATGACTTGGCCGATGATCTTTCCGATCCTGATGCTGTGCGTCTCCAACATTTTCATGACGTTCGCTTGGTACGGCCAGCTCAAATACCCGTCGGCGCCGGTCTGGCTGCTGATTCTGGTGGGGTGGGGCATCGCCTTCTTCGAATATTGCTTCGCCGTGCCGGCCAACCATTACGGACAGCGGGTCTATTCGCCGGTGCAGCTCAAGACCATGCAGGAGGTGATCACACTGACCGTGTTCGCCTTCTTCTCGGTGCTCTATCTGGGCGAGGCGATCCGCTGGAATCACGTCGCGGCGTTCGGCTGTCTGGTTCTGGCGGCCTATCTGGCCTTCCTGAAGTGACGGCGGTTCAGTGCGTCCAGGGATCGTCGCTGAAATCGCCGACGGGCTTCAGCGGGACTTTGATCGCCGGCCGCGTGCCCAGATAGACGTAGAGCGTCATCGTGTTGCCGGCCTTGTCCCAGTCCGCCTGGGGCGCGATGCCGCCGGGCCTGCGCAAGGTGGTGCCGTCGAAATCCATCGGCCGCGGCGCGATTTCGCCCCAGGCGCCGGCCAGCCGCGCCGCCATGTTGGCGCGCATCTGGGCGCGGTCGTCCTCGGAGGTTGCCGAGACGTCGGTCACGTCCGGCGCACTCACCCGCACCTGGCCGGAACTGCCGATCTCCAGGCGCGCGGCGATGAAGGTGTCGCCGTCGTCGAAGGCGCCTTCCCAGCGTCCCGCCGGCGGCACCGGCCTGGAGCAGGCGGCCAGCAGAACCAGGCCGAACAGCAGCGCAACAAGCTTGCGCATCCTCACGCGATCCTCGAATCGGCAGGCCACGATACGCCATTTTGCGCCGCCGATCGGTCATAGCGGCCATTCGCCCGCCGCCTCGGCGGTTTTTGCTCTTGTCGCGGGCGGGCTTCTTCCCGATACATCGCTGCGTCGCTGAAAGACCGGTGCCATGTCGCAATCGCCCAAGTCCCTGCCGAAGGGGTTCCTCGCGGAGTCCCTGGGCCGCATCCAGCCCTCGCCGACCATCGCGGTGACGCAGAAGGCGCGCGACCTCAAGGCCGCGGGCCGCGACGTGATCGGGCTGGGCGCCGGCGAGCCGGACTTCGACACGCCGGACAACATCAAGGACGCCGCCATCGCCGCCATCAGGCGCGGCGAGACCAAGTACACCGCGGTGGAAGGCATCCCCGAGCTGCGCGCCGCGATCGCGAAGAAATTCAAGCGCGAGAACAATCTCGACTACACGCCGGCGCAGACCTTCGTGTCGCCCGGCGGCAAGATGATCGTCTACAACGCGCTGCTCGCCACGCTGAATCCGGGCGACGAGGTGATCTGCGTCGCGCCCTATTGGGTGTCCTATCCCGACATCGTGCTGCTGGGCGGCGGGACGCCGGTGATCGTCACGGCGAAGATCGAGGACGGCTTCCGCCTGACGCCGGAGGCGCTCGAGGCCGCGATCACGCCGAAGACCAAATGGATCGTCTTCAACCAGCCCGGCAACCCATCCGGCGCCTGCTATACGCGCGAGCAGCTCAAGGCACTGACCGACGTGCTGCTGAGGCATCCGCAGGTCTGGGTGCTGACCGACGACATGTACGAGCATCTGGTCTATGGCGGGTTCGAGTTCTCCACCATCGCCGAGGTCGAGCCGCGTCTCTACGACCGCACCCTGACGATGAACGGCGTGTCCAAGGCCTATGCCATGACCGGCTGGCGCATCGGCTATTGCGCCGGGCCGGAAGCCCTGATCAAGGCGATGGCCAAGCTGCAATCGCAGTCGGTGTCGAACGCTTCGTCGATCGCGCAATGGGCCAGCGTCGAGGCGCTGAACGGGCCGCAGGATTTCATCCCGAAATTCCAGAAGATCTTCGAGGAGCGGCGCGATCTGGTGGTCTCGATGCTCAACCAGGCACACGGTATCGAATGCCCCAAGCCGGAAGGCGCGTTTTATGTCTATCCGACGATCCGCAAGCTGATCGGCAAGACGGCGCCGAGCGGCAAGGTGATCGCGACCGACGAGGATTTCGCCGCCGCGCTGCTGGAGGCGGAGGGCGTCGCGGTCGTCCACGGCGCGGCGTTCGGCCTGTCGCCCTTCTTCCGCATCTCCTACGCGACCTCGAACCACGCGCTGGAAGAGGCCTGCCGCCGCATCCAGCGCTTCTGCGGCGCGTTGCGATAGCTCTGGCGCGAGGACGGCGCGCGCTTTTCCCGGACGCGCTATGCTCGGGGCATGACGGCCCCGAAGTCCTGCGGCGACTGCACCCTGTGCTGCACCGCGCTGGCGATCGAGACGCGCGCGCTGCGCAAGCAGCCGGGCGTCGCCTGCGCGTATCTCGCCGCCAAGGGCTGCGGCATCTATGAGACGCGCTTTGCGATCTGCCGGACTTATTTCTGCGGCTGGTTCGGGCTGGACGAACTCGATGAGGACTGGCGCCCCGACCGGAGCGGCGTCCTGATTTCGCCGCAGGGCGACGGCATCGAATTCCTGGTGCTGGGCGGCGAGGCGGCGATCCGCTGGCCGGCCTTCACCGCGCTGCTGGCGAAGCTGCTTGCCAGCGGCACGCCGGTCTTCGTCGCGGTGCCGGGGCCTGTGGGCCGCTATCCCGCGCGGGTATCGCTGAACGAAAAACTGCACGGTGCGCCGCCGGCCGCGCTGGGTGGCGCGCTCGCAAGCCTGCTCCGGGCGGCGAAGGGGCACCGGTTCGAGCCGATGCCCCGTTAGCCGTCACCGCCGGTTGCAGGCCAGGTTGCCGTTCCAGTTCTGGATGCGGCCGTCGCATTCATAGGCGTCGTCGAGCGACGTCCACTTCCAGCTTCCGTCGCGCCGCTGGCAGGTGGCGCGCAGGGTGTAGCCGTCCATGCGGATATTGCTGCAGGTCCGCTCATACGGTCCCGACGGTCCGCCGTCGCGATAGTCCGGACGGCGCCAGCCGCGATAACCGCATTCAAGCTGGCCGTTGGTGTTGGTGATGTTGGCGTCGCAGTCGTCGGCATTGTCGAGATAGGTGTTGCGCCACGACCCGTCGCGCCGCTGGCAGGAGGCGGTGAGCATCTCGCCGTCGAACTGGATGCGGCGGCAGGTCGCCTGATAGGAGCCGGACGGCGCCCAGGCGGCATCCGCGGGCGGCGCCGCGGCGATGGTGGCGAGCAAGGCAACAAGGGCCAAAACGGCCAATCCCAGGTTTCTCATAGCGTTCCCCAAAAGCATCGTTGAGTGTGGTGTAAACATGCCCGCAATCGGGCGCCGATGCCAGCCGTCGTCAGAGGATTCGCTCGGCCTTTCCGTCCAGCGCCATGAGATAGAATTCCGATCCGAGGCTGGGGAATTTCTGCTTCAGCTCCGCCTGGGCCTTCAGCATGACGCCCTTGTGCTGTGCCGTCTCGGCGTCGCGGGTGCCGGCATAGTCGGGGCCGAAAGCGACCTTGTAGGCGCCGCAGTCGCGGTGATCGACCACGATCACCTTCTGGATGTCGTGAAGCTGCTTGGCGATGCCGACATGGTCCCAGAACGCCGCGTTGGACGAGGGGAATTTGGGCGACACCGCCGCCAGCGAGGCGCCGGCCAGGGCGACGATGTCGTATTCGTCGGTCAGGTGCATGCCGTCGAAGAAGCGCACCGAATCGTCGACCAGGCGGTAGTCGATGCAGGTCAGCGCCAGCGCCTCGGCATGGCCGGCCGCATTGGCGCGCAGCGGCAGTGCGGCGACGCCCGCTGCGCCCAGCGCCAGCGAAGCGAAGCCGCGCCGCGACAGCCGCGGTTGGTTGTGATGTTCGCACATGTCGAGAATCCCCTCAGATCGGTTTCAGTTTAGCCGCGGCCCGAACGATTTTGGAGAGCTTTCCGCGCGGCTTGCGCACGGGCCTGATCCCCGCGAAAGTCGTCGCCGGCACGCGGGGGGCGCATGGCGGAGCAGATCTATCGCTACAAGGCGTTCATCTCCTATCGCCATGTCGACCGCGACCGCCGCTGGGCCAAGTGGCTGATCGACGGACTTGAGACCTTCCGCACCCCGCGCCCGCTGCTGGCGCATGGTGTGCCGTCGCATATCGGTCATCTGTTCCGCGACGACGACGAGATCCCGGCCTCCAGCAACCTCTCCGGCCAGATCGAGGAGGCGCTGAAGGCCAGCCAGTATCTGATCGTGGTGTGCTCGCCCGATACGCCGCAATCGCTGTGGGTGCGGCACGAGATCGACTTCTTCCGCAAGCTCGGCAAAGGCGGCCGCATCCTGGCGCTGCTGGTCGAGGGCGAGCCCACCGATTCCTTCCCGCCCGAATTGCTGCACGTCCCCTACGAGGTCGCCGCGCCCGACGGCTCCAGACGGATCGAGCTGCGCGACGAGGAGCCGATCGCCGCCGACATCCGTCCGCGCAGCGACGAGTCCAGGCGCCGGACCGAGCGCCGCGCGCTTCTGCGCATCGCCGCGACCCTTTTGGGCTGCGCCTTCGACGACCTGGCGCAGCGCGACCACCATCGCACGGTGCGCCGCCAGCGGCTGATCGGCGGCGCCATCGCGGCCGCCGTGCTGATCGCCGTCGCGCTGGGGTTGTGGCGCTGGGACTACACCCGCCTCAAGACCGCCTACTTCGCCGATATCGGCACGCGCTGGGCCGAGCCGTTCGGCATCGGCGCGCTCGGCGACAGCGACGCCGCGCACCGCGCCGTGCGCTATGAGATCGACAGCCGGCGCGGCCACGTCATCCGCGTCCGCCGCGTCAACGGCTCCGGCGGGCCGAAGCCGCTCAAGGGCGACGAGATCGACTCCGATCCCTGGAACAAGGGCGTCGCCGAATGGCGCGTGCGTTACGAAGGCGACCGCGTCGGCACCGTCGAACTCTATGGCGGCACCGGCCTCCTGCTGCGCACCGAAACCTATCGCTTCTTCCCCGACGGCCAGACCGGCCTCGTCGCCTTCACCGAGGCGACCGGCACCGCGACGGCGCTGGCCTCGAACGTCTCGGAATTCCAGACCCGCGTCAGCGCCAGCCTGACCGAGCGCCATCCGGAGGTCACCCAGCACCGGCTGACCTTCACGCCGGATGGCCTCCTCGCGCGCCGCGCTTTCGAAACCGTGTGGGGCACGCCGGCGCGCGACGAGAACGGCATCGCGGCGCGCGTCTACACCTATACCGGGCGCGGCCAGGTCGCGGTGCTGCGCAACCTGAGCGCGACCGGCAACGTCCTGGTGTCGAAGGACGGCGCGGCGGAGGAACGGCGCGCCTATACGCCGGCCGGCGATCTGGCGCTCTACGACCTGCGCGACGCCCATGGCGGGCGCATTCTCGCCATTGCCGCGACATACGACGCCTATGGCAATCCGGTCGAGCAGCTCTGGACCGGGCCGGACGGCAAGCCGCTGCTGAACGCGGCGGACGGCATCGCCCGGCAGGTGAGCGAATACGACGCGCACGGCAATTTGATCCGCGCCACCTTCTTCGACGAGACGCTGCAACCGGCGCCGGGCCTCGCAGGCTATGCACAGTATACGGACGAATACGATTCGCTCGGCCGGGTCGTCCGCACCGACTACCGCGACCTGCAGGGCCGCAAAGTGTTCGGCCGCAACGGGGTCGCGGGCGCAAGGCTCACCTTCGACGCTGCCGGCAATGTCGTCGAACTTGTCGCGCTCGACCTTGACGGTAAGCCCAAGATGAGCACAGACGGCTATGCGCGCAAGACCGTCAGGTTCAATGCCGCCGGCCGGCCGGTCGAGACGCACTGGTTCGGCGCCGACGGCAAACCCATCGCCAAGCCCGACCGCATCGCCAGCCTGACCGACGCCTACGACTCGCGCGGCAATCTGGTGGACGAGCGCTATTTCGGCGTCACGGGCCGCCCGGTGAACGCGATCCTGGACGCGACCGCCGGCGCCGATCCGCGCTTTGCCGGCTATGCCCGCGTGACGCGCGCCTATGACGACCGCGGCGATGCCACCGACGAAGCCTATTTCGGTCCCGACGGCCGGCCGGCGCCGAACAGGCTGGGCATCGCGCATCTGAAGTTCTTCTACACCGAGGAAGGCTACTGGTCGCGGCTGGCCTTCTTCGGGACCGACGGTCTGCCGGGACTGAACAAGGACGGCGCGGCGCGCTACGATTTCTCCTACGACACGCGCGGCAATGTGGTGGAGGAGATCGTGTTCGGCGTGAACGGCGAGCGGGTCAATTCCGCCGCCGGCTATTCGCGCCTGGCGCAGGGCTACGACGCCGACGACAACATGGTCGCGCAGCATTTCTTCGGGCCCGACGACAAGCCCGTGCTCAACGCCAAGGGCTATGCCGCTGCAGTCAGCCGCTACGATGCGCATGGCAACGACATCCAGGACCTTTATCTCGGCATCGACGGCAAGCCGGTCCTGACCCGGCACGGGCTGGCGCGGATGGATTACGTCTACGATTCCCGGCACAAGCTGATCGAGCAGCGCTTCTACGACACGGACGGCAGGCTCACGCCCGGCATCTTCGGCTTCGCGATCCTGCGGATGGGCTATGACCGGCACGGCAACCAGACCGATTTCGCGACCTTCGGCGCGGACGGCAGGCCGGCGGTGAGCTCGCTCGGCTATGCCCGCTCGCACGATACCTACGATCCGCGCGGCAACAAGGTCGAGGCCGCCTATTACGGCGCCGACGGCAGGCCGATCGCCATTGCCGGCGGCTATGCCGTCATGCGCGAGACCTTCGACGCGGTGGGCAACATGACCGATTTCGAATTCCTCGGCACCGATGGCAGGCCGGTGATGGCGCACGGCCAGGCCGGCACCTTCGCCCGCGCCCATGCCACCTACACGCCGGACGGCAACCTGGCCCGTATCGTCTTCTACGACACCGCCGGAAAGATCGTGAAGCGGTAGGTTAATTCACGGTCGGTGCCATGCGCCGGCCCCATTGCCTTTCCCCGCCGGTCGGCGCGAAGATGGCGTATCGAAGAGGGGCGCGTGACGCGACCCGATGAACCGGGATACACGCCCGCCGCGCCCAGGAGCGCAAGAGGTCAAGCGGCTTCGCTTGATCGCAAATTGCGCGACCAACCCAAGGGACTCCGCATCGCCGGAGTCCGCAGGAGGCGCTCAATGTCTGAACCCAAAACAGGACAAATCAAAGACGGCAGAGGACCACGCACCGTCGCCCTGGTGGGACCTTATGGCAGCGGCAAGACCACGCTGCTGGAGAGCATTCTTGCCATCACCGGCGCGGTGCAAAGAAAAGGCGCCGTGGCGCAGAAGAACACGGCCGGCGATGCGAGCCCGGAGGCGCGCGCCCGCCAGATGAGCGTCGAGGTGAACGTCGCGACGACGCGCTATCTCGACCAGAGCCTGACCTTCCTGGATTGCCCCGGCTCGATCGAATTTCTCCAGGACACGCTGAACGTGCTGGCGGGCGTCGACGCCGCCATCGTGGTATGCGAGCCCGAGCCGGCGAAGCTGCAGATGCTGCAGCCCTATCTCAAGCGGCTGTCGGACCTGCGCCTGCCGCATTTCCTGTTCGTCAACAAGATCGACAAGGCGAGCGGCAGCCTGCGCGCGCTGCTCACCATGCTGCAGGACGCCAGCGGCACGCCGCTGCTGCTGCGCCAGGTCCCGATCTGGGAGGACGACGTCGTCACCGGCTATGTCGATCTGGCGCTGGAGCGCGCCTACATCTACCGCAGCCATGCCCCGAGCGAGATCGTCGACATCGCCGACCGCGATCGCGAGAAGGAGGCGCGCTTCGCGATGCTGGAGAAGCTCGCCGATTACGACGAGCACCTGATGGAGGAGCTGCTCTCCGACATCGAGCCGCCCAAGGACGAGGTTTTCACCGATCTCGCCAAGGAGCTGGCGCAGGGCCTCGTCGTGCCGGTGCTGATCGGCTCGGCGGAAGGCGACAACGGCATCCGCCGCCTGCTCAAGGCGCTGCGCCACGAAGTGCCGGATGTCGGTGCCGCCGCCGCCCGCCTCGGCGTGACGACCAATGGCGATACGCTGGTGCAGGTGCTCAAGACCTATCACTCCAGCCATGGCGGCAAGCTCAGCCTGGTGCGCGTGCTATCCGGCACGCTCAAGGACGGAACGCTGCTGAAGCGCCAGGACGGCGGCGAGGCGCGGGTCGGCGGCATCTTCCTGCAGCGCGGCGAGGCGCAGACCAAGCTCGCCGAGGCCGCCGCCGGCGAGACCGTGGCGCTTGGCCGCCTCGAAGGCGTCGCGACCGGCGAGACGCTGACGACGGGCAAGACCGCGCCGCCGCGCGCGGCGATAGAGCAGCTCGTGCCTGTCTACCGCCTTGGCATCGAGGCTGCCGACCGCAAGGACGAGGTCAAGCTCACCGCCGCCATCGCCAAGCTGCGCGAGGAAGACCCCTCGCTGCAGTTCGAGCAGAACGCCGAGCTGCACGAGATGAGCCTAGCCGGGCAGGGCGAAATTCATCTCAAGGTCGCGGTGGAGAAATTGCAAAGCAAATACGGCCTCAAGCTCAACACCCATCCGCCGCGCATCCCCTACAAGGAGACCATCCGCAAGACCACCACCCAGCGCGGCCGCCACCGCCGCCAGTCCGGCGGCCACGGCCAGTTCGGCGACGTGGTGATCGACATCCGCCCGCTGCCGCGCGGCACCGGCTTCGCCTTCGAGGACGAGATCGTCGGCGGCGTCGTGCCGCGGCAATGGATACCCTCGGTCGAGAAGGGCGTGGTCGAATTTCTCAAGCGCGGCCCGCTCGGCTTTCCCGTGGTCGATCTCGCGGTAACGCTCACCGACGGCTCGTACCACACGGTGGATTCGTCGGACGCGGCGTTCCAGACCGCGGCGCGTCTGGCCATGACCGAGGGCATGCCGAACTGCGCCCCCGTGCTGCTGGAATCCATCATGCATGTGCGCGTTCATGTGCCGAGCGAGGCGACGGCCAAGGTCAACGCGGTGGTCAGCGGCCGCCGCGGCCAGCTCATGGGCTTCGACGCGCGCGACGGCTGGAAGGGCTGGGACACGGTCGAGGCGCAGATGCCGCTGGCCGAACTCTCCGACCTGATCATCGAGTTGCGCTCGCTGACGCAAGGCGTGGGCACCTACGAGATGGCGTTCGACCACCTGGCCGAGCTCACCGGCCGGCTGGCCGACCAGGTGGTGGCGACGATGAAGGCGGCATAGAGGGGAAAGGCGGGATCGCAGGCAGCGGTCTCGCCGGTTCCCGTCAGGCCGCGTGCGCGCTCTGGCGCAGGTCGGCGAATTCGGTGTGGCCGAAGCCCTGGGTGTAGTCGAGCAGCGAGGCCACGCTGAGCCGGATGCGGAAGACCGCCAGCGCCGCGTTGCCGCCTTGCGGAACGTATTTCAGCACTTGCGGGAATTTCGCGAAGGTGAGCGCGCCGAAACGCCCGAGTTCGGCCGCGTCCGTCACGCGCTGCGCGATGCCGGCGGCCGAGATCCCGGCGATGTGCTCCCAATCGGCATAGGGCAGGTTGATGGTCAGCGAGACCTTGTTGCAGCGCCCGATGTTCTTTGCCTTTTGCGAATCCGCGCCGGTGCCGAAGCAGATGTCGATCCCGTCGCCGATATAGGAGACGGTCGTCGCCTGCGGAAAGCCGTCCTCGCGGATTGTGGCGATGGTCATGTCGTTGCCCTCGGCGATGATGCGGCGAATCTTTTCCAATGTGCTCGTGGCCATCCCGGTCTCCAGCGGAAATTTCCGAGAACGATAGGCGGACCGGCGCGTCCGACTTTGCTCAGGATCAATGTCGCGGACGGGCGGCGCTGTCACTCGGGGGGCCGGGCGGATTTTCGCTCGATCGTCATCACCCGGCCGCCGCGCCATGGTATTGTTGCGCGAGAGCCAGTCGTTCCGGCATTCGCCGGAGCGCACATTTTGGGGAATTCCATGAGCAATGTTTCGGACAATCTTTTTCACGGACGCGTGCGGGCCTCGTCCGGCCGCCTGTTGTGGCTCGGCATCGCGCTGACCGTGCTGGGCGTCGCGGCGCTGGTCTTTCCGATCGTCTCGACCCTGGTGGCGGCGCTTCTGGTCGGCTGGACGCTGCTGTTCGCCGGCGCTTTCACCTTTGCCGGATCGTTCTCCATCCACGGCACTGGGCCGTTCTTCGGCGCGCTGCTCACCGGCCTGATCTCGCTCGCCGCCGGCGCCTTCCTGCTGTTCAACCCGCTGGGCGGCGCGGTCGCGCTGACGCTGATCCTGGGCGTCATCTTCATGCTGCAGGGCGCGTTCGAGATCTTCTTCGCCTTCGAGCTGCGCCCGCATGCCGGCTGGCAGGGCATGCTCCTGTCGGGCCTGGCCAGTGTCGTGATGGCGATCCTGATCGCGGCGGGCTGGCCGGGCGTGTCGGTGTTCCTGCTGGGCATCCTGCTCGGCGTGAACTTCATCACCACCGGCCTCGGCTACATCTTCGTCTCGCGCGCCACGGCGTAACCCGCGGCCTACAGCGTGCTGGCGCCGAAGGTGTCGCACCGGTCCATGTCGCCGTTCGCCAGGCCGCGGCGGAACCAGCGCACGCGCTGCTCCGACGTGCCGTGGGTGAAGGAGTCCGGCACGACATAGCCCTGCGCCTGCTTCTCCAGCGTGTCGTCGCCGACCGCGCTGGCGGCGCGCAGGCCGGCGTCGACGTCGCCGGCCTGCAGGATGTGGAACTGGGCATTGGCGTGATAGGCCCAGACGCCGGCATAGCAGTCGGCCTGGAGCTCGGTCCGCACCGAGTCGCCGTTGGCGCCGGTCGACGACGTGTCATGTTGGCTCATCGTCCCCAGCAGGTTCTGGACGTGGTGGCCGTATTCGTGCGCGATGACATAAGCCTGCGCGAATTGCCCGGGCGCGCCGAACCGGTCGGCCAGTTCGTTGAAGAAGGACAGGTCGAGATAGATGCGGCTGTCCGCCGGACAATAGAACGGCCCGGCCGAGGATTGCCCCTCGCCGCAGCCGGTCGGCGTCTCGCTGTCATAGGCGGTGAAGGTCGCCGGCGTGAAGGTGACGCCCTTCGCCTTCAGGATCGGCGTCCACACATCCTCCGCCGAGCCGACGATCTTGCGGGCGAACTGGAACGCGGCGTCGTCGGCGCGCGGGCCGGCCGCGCCGTCGGTCTGCTGGGCCGGCGTGCCGCCCGTATCGGTGCCGTTCAGCAACTGGCTCGGATCGACCCCGAACAGCAGCGACAGCACCACGATGGCGACCAGCCCCAGCCCGCCGCCGCCGACTGCGATGTGCGGGCCATAGCCGCCGAAGCTGCTGCCGCGCCGGTCGTCCACGTTCTCGGTCGGGCGAAGATCGTCCAGGCGCATGGCGTCGTTTCCGCTGCTGTCGGCACAGAAGATAGTACGCAGAACAGCCCGGAAAAGCGGCAAAAAAACGCCGGAGCACGATTCGCGCCCCGGCGTCAGTCTTGCTTGCTTGGGATGCGCAGGTCGAAACCCGCGCCGGTCGGGTGCTTTGGGGCACCGGGCCGCGCCGGCGGCCAAATGGGGGGACGGCTGCCGACCATAAGCACGTAGGGCCGGGTTCCCGCAGTTCAAGGGATCGTCGGACTTAAATTCTCGCGAAATTCGCACAATGTCTTGCGGCGGCGGTCGGAAGCCGTCGTTCAGAACTTCCAATCCTTCGACGCCTTGACCAGGAAGTCGCGGAAGGCGGCGACACGTTTGGACTGGCGCAGGGCATCGGCATAGACCAGATGCACATCGAAGCTCGGTCCCGGCACGTCGGGCAGCACGCGAACCAGGTGCGGCCGATCGACGGCGACATAATCCGGCACGGCGGAGATGCCGAGCCCCGCTTCCGTCGCGCACAGGATGCCGGTGACGTTGTTGATGCGTATCGTGCGGCCCTTGCCGTTCATGCGCCGGCGCGTCTGTTCCAGCAGCCAGTTGATCTCGCGGATCTCCGGCGCCGCGGTCTCGCCATAGGCGATGATCGTGTGGTCGGCGATCTCGTCCAGCGTGCGCGGCGTGCCGTACGTCTCGAGATAATCCTTCGTCGCGTACATGTGATAGTGCACGGTGAAGAGCTTGCGCTGGATCAGGTCGGCCTGCACCGGCGCGCGCATGCGGATGGCGAGGTCGGCCTCGCGCTGCGCCAGGTCGAGTTCGCGGTCTTCCATCACCAGGTGAACCTCGACCTCGGGATATTCCTTCAGGAAGTCGTCGAGCTTGGGCACCAGCCAATAGGTGCCGATGCCGTGGCTGGAGGTGATCTTGAGCGCGCCGCGCGGCGCCTCGCGCACGTTCTTCAGCGCCTCTTCCGCCTGGGCCAGGCGCGCCAGCACGTCGGTCACCGCGGCGTAGAGCATCTCGCCCTCGTCGGTCAGCGTCAGGCCGCGGGCATGGCGCTGGAACAGCGGCGTGGTGATCTCTTCCTCCAGCGCGCTGATCTGGCGGCTGACGGCGGACTGGCTGAGCGTCAGCATCTGCCCGGCATGGGTGAAGCTTCCCGCCGACGCGACGGCGTGAAAGATGCGCAGCTTGTCCCAGTCCATTCTCGTTACCTAATTCGGGACGCTGTCATGCGGTCCCTATCCCCGTCCTGCAATGCAATCTTCGTGACCGATCATTTCACCGCGGCGCCCGCCCGCCTTACGAGCCGTGCCCTCCCGCGAGGAAGCGCTCGGCTTCCAGCGCCGCCATGCAGCCCATGCCCGCTGCCGTCACCGCCTGGCGATAGATCTTGTCCTTCACGTCGCCGGCTGCGAACACGCCCGCCACGCTGGTATGGGTCGAATCGGGTGCCGTCTTGATGTAACCGGTCTCGTCCATCTCGAGCTTGTCCTCGAACAGCGCCGTCGCCGGCGAGTGGCCGATCGCGATGAACAGCCCGTCGACCGCAAGCGCGTGCGTCGAGCCCGTCACCGTGTTGCGCAGCATGACGCCGGTGACGCCCTTCGGATTCTCCTCGCCCGTCACCTCGACGACTTCGGTGTCGTAGAGGATGTCGACCTTCCGGTTCGCGGCCAGCCGCATCTGGTTGGTCTTGTCGGCGCGCAGGCTGTCGCGGCGGTGGATCAGCGTCACCTTCTCGGCAAAATTGGTCAGGAACAGTGCCTCCTCGGCCGCGGTATTGCCGCCGCCGACCACCGCCACGTTCTTGCCGCGGAAGAAGAAGCCGTCGCAGGTGGCGCAGGCGCTGACGCCGAAGCCCTGGAATTTGTTCTCCGAGGGCAGACCCAGCCAATTGGCCGACGCGCCGGTCGCGACGATCAGCGTGTCCGCCGTATAGACCGCGCCGCTGTCGGCGGTGAGCGTGAAGGGCCGCCGCGTCAGGTCGACGCCGGTGATCGTGTCCTGCACCATCCTGGTGCCGAGCTTGGCGGCCTGCTCCTGCATCTGCTCCATCAGCCAGGGGCCTTGGATGGCGTCCGCGAAGCCGGGATAGTTCTCGACCTCGGTTGTGATGGTGAGCTGGCCGCCCGGCTGGATGCCGGCGATCAGCGTCGGCTCCAGCATGGCGCGCGCGGCATAGACCGCCGCGGTGCAACCGGCCGGTCCGCTGCCCAGAATGATGACCTTGGAATGCATGCGGGCTCCGACGCGGGAGGACAAGACACCCTTGGCGTGCCGACCGCGTCCGCGGCCCTGCCCGCAAAAGCCCCATGCCCTTGGCTTGATGCTTCTCATATCGGAGTGGCGGCCGGGAACGTCAAGCAGCCGTTTTGCACTTCTGCGACAGAGGCTTGGGCGGCCGGCGCGCAGCTTTGGGGATAAGCGGCGGCGAATCGGATTTGGGAACTTTGAGGGTGTAGAAATATTATTGCGCTGGAACCCCCGGAAGGGTTAAATACCACCCGTTTCCTCTCAGTATGAAGGTCCCGTCGTGGAGCATCACAAGCTCGATTCCATCGATTTGCGCATTCTGGCCGAACTTCAGGCCAATGGGCGCATCACCAATGTGGAGTTGTCCCGGCGGGCCAAGATCACCGCGCCGCCCTGCCTGCGCCGCATGCGCGCGCTGGAGAAGACCGGCTTCATCCAGGGCTATCACGCCGATCTCGACGCCAAGGCGCTGGGCTTCGAGGTGACGGCTTATGTCTTCGTCGGCCTCGCCAGCCAGAACGACGCCGACCTCAAGCATTTCGAGGAACGGGTGCGCTCCTGGCCCGCTGTGCGCGAGTGCTACATGCTTTCGGGCGAGGTCGACTTCCTGCTCAAATGCGTCGCCACCGATCTCTCCAGCTTCCAGCGCTTCATCACCGAGACCCTGACCTCGGAAAAAAACGTCGCCAGCGTGAAAAGCTCGCTGGTGATCCACAGCAGCAAAAGCGAACCCGGCGTGCCGCTGGACGTGCGGGGGTAGGGCGTCGGCCTCCGGCATGCCTGTCGACGAACCCGAACGCCTGACGCCGCCGCCATTCTGGCGCACGCGATATTTCGCCTTCGATGTTCTGCCGCGTCGGCCCTATCTCGACATGCTGGAAATTCGCCGGATCATCGCGCAGCCCGAGCGGCGATCGGTGCAGAGCGATGGCCGCATCAGGCTCTATGGCTATTCGGAGAGTCTGGGCCGCCATCTGCGAGTCGTGCTACTCTCGGATGGAGAGACCGTCCGCAATGCCTTCGCCGAGGAAGGCTTTGCGCCATGAAGACACGCTACGACAAGTCGACCGACAGCCTGTATGTCGAAGTGCGCCCGCTGCCGTCTTGCCGCACCGTAGAGGTTCAGAACGACATCATGGTCGATCTTGGCGACGACGGCAGGCCCGTCGGCTACGACATCCAGCACGCCTCGACGAAGACCGACTTCATAGCGCGCCTGATCCTCGATGAGCCCCAGGCTGCGGAATAGCGGCGGCCTTCAAACATTGATATCCCGCCCTCTCGTCTCCGGCAGGAACAGCAGGGTCACGACGAAGCCGACCGCGGCGATGCTCACCGGATACCACAGGCCGGCATAGAGATTGCCGGTCGCCGCCACGATGGCGAAGGCGATGGCGGGCAGGAAGCCGCCGAACCAGCCGACGCCCAGATGATAGGGCAGCGACAGGGCGGAGTAGCGGATGCGCGTCGGGAACAGCTCGACCAGCGCCGCCGCCTGCGGGCCGTAGAGCGCGGCGGAGGCCAGCACGATGATCGTCAGCACCAGGATCGCCAGCGGTGCATTGATCCGTGCCGGATCGGCCTTGGCCGGATAGCCCGCCGCAGCGAGCGCCGGCTTCAGCTCGGCGCGGAAATTGTTCTGCGCAACGGCCAGCGCCGACGGCGCCAGCACGGTGCCGTCGATGCTGCTGACCGTCGCGGTGCCGATGCGGATGCGCGCCAGCGTGCCCGGCTCGGCCGGCTCGTTGCGATAGGGCACGCCGAGATTGGCCAGCGTGCTCTTGGCGATGTCGCAGGAGCTGGCGAATTTCTTGGTTCCGACCGGATCGAACTGGAACGAGCACTCGGCGGGGGCGGCGAACACCGTCACCGGCGCGCGCGCGATGGCCTCGGTGAGGCCCGGATTGACCGCCGCGGTCAGCCAGTGGAAGCCCGGAATGAAGAACAGCGTCGCCAGGCCCAGGCCGAACAGCATGACCGGCTTGCGCCCGACCCGGTCCGACAGGCGCGCGAAGAAGATGTGCAGGATCGCGCTCAGCACCGTGACGCTCAGGATCAGCATGTTGACCATGCGCGGCTCGACCTTGGTCACGCGTTCCAGGAAGAACTGGGTGTAGAACTGCGCCGTGTACCAGACCGCGCCCTGGCCGGTCAGCAGGCCGACCAGCACCACCAGCACCCGGCGCAGATTGGTCCAGCGCAGGAACGCCTCCGACAGCGGCGCCCGCGCCGTGGTGCCGTCCGCCACCAATTGCTTGAACGCCGGCGATTCGTCGAGCTTGAGACGGATCCAGATCGAGATGACCAGAAGCCCCAGCGAGAACAGGAACGGCAGGCGCCAGCCCCAGGCCGCGAAGGCGTCCTCGCCCAGCCAGGTCCGCACGCCAAGGATCACGCACAGCGCCAGGAACAGCCCCGCCGTCGCGGCGACCTGGATCCACCCCGTCGCCGCGCCGCGCTTGTCGGGCTGCGCATGCTCGGCGACATAGATCGCCGCCCCGCCATATTCGCCGCCCACCGCGAAGCCCTGGCAGATGCGCAGGCCGATCAGCAGATAGGGCGCCAGGTTGCCGATCGTAGCGGTGTCCGGCAGCAGGCCGATGGCGAAGGTCGCCAGTCCCATGATGGTGATGGTGAACAGGAACGCCCGCTTGCGTCCCTTGCGGTCGCCGAAATAGCCGAACACCAGCCCGCCGAACGGACGCGCCGCGAAGCCGACCGCGAAGGTCAGCAGCGCGAAGATATAGCCCTGGGTCTCGCCCGCGCCGGCGAAGAAGTGCTTCGACACGATCGACAGCAGCGAGCCGAAGATGAAGAAGTCGTACCACTCGAACACCGTGCCGGCCGCGGACGCGGACAGCACCAGTCCCATCCGCGGCGCGCGCGGCTGTCTTTCGGCCATGCAGAGGCCTCCCCTCGCCAAGCACTAAAGGAGGCGAGCCTGCTTCTCAAGTTGGGCGGATGTCGGGCCGGCGGCCTTTGTCCTCCCCCCTTGCGGGGAAGGACGGTTCTTACCGCTGCCCCGCCGCGTTGAAATACGTTTCTGCCAGCACATCGAGGCTGTAGGGCGGCTCGACGATCATCTGAAGTGCGGCGCCGCGGACGAAGGCGCGGTCGGCTTCGTCGGTCAGGTATTCGACCGGCGACTTGCCGTCGACGCGGGCGAGGAACAGCATCGGCAGCAGCCGCGCGGTGCGCCGGTCGATCGCCGCCGCCGTCTCCCACGTCACGCCGGCCAGATAGGCCGCCTTCATCGCCGCGAAGCTGCGGGCATATTCGGCTGCCCATTCGGGATGCCACACCGCCTTCAGCAGGACGTGGTTCATGCAGAAGGCGAGGTCGAACGCCGGATCGCCGTAACAGGCGGTCTCCGCGTCCAGGAACACCGGCGCGTCCGGCCCGCACAGGATGTTCTTCGGGCTGACGTCGCCCTGCATCAGCGCGATGCGCGCCGCCGCGATGCGTGCGGCCTCGTCGCGGATCGCCGATGCGATGCCGGGATGGCGCGCCGCGGTGAACAGCAGATAGGGCTCCAGCCGCAGTGCCGCAAACTGCGCATCGTTGGCGAACGACGCCGCGATCTCCGCCGCGCCCGCCGTCGCGGCATGGATGCGGACGAGCGCCGCGCCGACCGCGTCCGCGAAACGGATGTCGATCCGCCCCGCCGCGAGCTCGGCCTTCCACACCGGATGGGTTTCGGGCGGAAAGAACGTCATCGCGAACAGGTGCCGCGCCTGGTCTTCGCCCAGCACCGCGGGTACCCAGCGCGGATCGATTCCGGCCACCAGCCGCAGCCACGCCACCTCCGTCGCGGCGCGCTGCGGCGGCGCGCGCCACTCGGCGGCGACGCGCAGCTGCGGCAGGGCGCGCTTGACCACCACCGTGGGGCGGCCCGGCACGTCGACGCGGTAGACGTCGCACGACACCCCACCCGAAAGCTGCGAGACCAGCGCCTCCCCGCCCGGCGCCAGCAGGGCCATCGCGGCCAGCGACGCGGCGATATCGTTGTCGTCGTCCATGGTCTTCACCGTTTCGGACACCTTAGCAGACGCCATCACCGGACCGTGAGGGATCCGGTCCGTGCATTGCGACCGGGAGCCCGCTAGTCTTCCGGCGCACGAACCGAGGGATCCGGATGAAACGCTCACTCGCACTGGCCGCGGCGCTCGCCGCCATCCTGGCCGGCGGTGCCGCGCTCGCCGCGCCGCCCGCCGATGTCGCCGCCGCGCTCGCCGATCCCGGCCGCCCAAAGGACCAGGTCGATGCCGATGCCGAGCGCCTGCCGGCGCAGATGATCGCCTTCGCCGGCGTCAGGTCCGGCGCCCGGGTGATGGATATCTTGCCGGGGCAGGGCTATTTCACGCGCATCTTCTCCAAGGTCGTCGGCGACAAGGGCTGGGTCTATGCCTTCTCGCCCAGCGAGATCGACCCGTTCCTCCAGAAGAAGGCGCCGGGCACCGACGTCACCAAGGCCTTCGCCGCCTATCCCAATGTGACCGTGCTGCACCAGCCGATCGACAAGCTGTTCGCGCCCGAGCCGCTCGACGTGGTGTGGATTTCGCAGAACTACCACGACCTGCACGACAAGTTCATGGGGCCGGCCGACCTGGCGGTCGTGAACAAGGCGGTGTTCGATGCGCTGAAGCCCGGCGGCGTCTACGTCATTCTCGACCACGCCGCGGCCGACGGCTCGGGCCTTTCCGCCACCGACACGCTGCATCGCATCGACGAAGCGGCGGTGAAGCAGGAGGTCGAGGCGGCGGGGTTCAAGCTGGTCGCCGAGAGCACCGTGCTGCGCAACCCGAAGGATCCGCGCGACAGGAACGTGTTCGATCCCTCGATCCGCCATCATACCGACCAATTCCTCCTCAAATTCATGAAGCCGAGACATTGAGCGGATACGGATGCGCGCTCGAAATTTCACCGCCGCGTTGCTTGTGGGCGCGCTCCTGACCGTCACCGCCGCCGGCGCGCAGACCGCGCCGCTGCCCGGCACGCTGCCGGCGGAGCCATCCGTGGTGCTGCGTCCGCCCGTCGGCACGCCACCCGCCGCGCCGCCCCCTTCCAGCACGATGCCCATGGCCGCGCCCGGCGCCGCGCAGCAGCGCTTTCGCGGCACGCTGCAGGAATTCGACGGTCCGTTCCTGACGCTCAAGACCGCCGACCGCAAGGTCGTCACCCTGGGCATGACCACGGCGACGCGCATCATTCACAATCGCCTGCTGCAGCTCGCAGAGCTGCAGCCCGGCTGGTATATCGGCGTCGCCGCGCTCAAGAGTGCCGACGGCAAGACGCTGCGCGCCCAAGGCATTCGCGTCTATCCGGCCAACGCACGCGGCGCGGGCGAGGGCGCCTATCCGCCCGATCCCACCAAGCCGGAGCGCCTCGTCATCAACGGCACCGTCGCGGCGGTCGCGCCCGGCGGGATCGGCGGCACGCTCACCCTGAGCTTCCATGGCGCCCTGCCGGTGGCCGGTGCCGAGTGCGGCGGCCGCGCCGTGGCCGGCGGCTGCACCGGCACGGCGCAGATCCAGTTCGCCCGCGGTGTGCCCATCGTCGCCATCCAGGCCGGCGACGTCTCGCTGCTGCTGCCCGGTGCCACGATCACCGCTGCCGCGGCGCCCGACGCGGGCGGCACGCTGGTCGCCGTCGCCGTCACCGTCGAACGCGACGCGCCACCGCCGAAGAGCCCGTGAGCGGCGCTAACGGCCGCAATTGACCGGCGTGACGTGACTGCCGGTGTTGAGGTCGAAATAGAAATCGTCTTCGCTGCCCGCCTGCAGCCGGGTCGGACCCATCGAGAAGCCGGGCGCGGTCATGAACCCCATCGGCCCGTGCCACACGATCGTCCCGCCGCTCAGCGCATAGGGCGCGAACGGCTGGTCGTCCGGCTTGCCGGATTCGTGGAAGCGGTAGGTGCCGCCGCGGATCTCGACATAGCCCGGCGTCGTCATGCTGGTGCCGAAGCTGCTCTTGCAGGTGTAGGTTCCGTCGGGAAGGGTCGCCGCGGCCGCCGGAACGGCGCAGGCGGTAAAGGCAAGCACGGCGAACGAGACAAAGCGCATACCTGTTCTCCCAGTGTGGAATCGCGACACCAGGATAGGCGCGCCGGCTGGGTTCCGGAATCGCCAAAAGGGCGAGGTGGGCGGGGATGACGGGCCTTGCTTTGGCCGCTGCGGCGGCGTCTGCTTGACCGGACCCCGGACATCGGAGCGGACCATGACAAAGCCCTTTGGCGCGCAATCCACCACCGACGAGGTGCTCGACGGCCTCGATCTCTCCGGCAAACGCGTATTGGTGACGGGCGCATCCGCCGGCCTCGGGGTCGAGACGGCGCGGACGCTGGCGGCGCATGGCGCCACCGTGGTCGGCGCCGCACGCGACCTGGACAAGGCGCACCGCGCCACCGAACCGGTGCGCAAGGACGCCGCAAAGGGCGGCAGCCTCGAGCTCGTCGAACTCGACCTTGCCTCGCTGAAAAGCGTGCGTGCCTGCGCCGATGCGCTGGTCGCGGCGGGCAAGCCGTTCGACGTGGTGATCTGCAATGCCGGCGTGATGGCGACGCCCCAGGGCAAGACCGCCGACGGCTTCGAGACCCAGTTCGGCACCAACCATCTGGGCCATTTCGTGCTGGTCAACCGCATCGCGTCGCTGCTCCATGCCGGTTCGCGCCTCGTCAACCTGTCCTCGGCCGGCCACCGCTTCTCCGACGTCGACCTCGACGACCCAGGCTTCGCGCATACGGAATACGCGCCGTTCGTCGCCTATGGCCGCTCCAAGACCGCCAACGTGCTGTTCGCGGTGGAGTTCGACCGCCGCCATGAAGCGCAAGGCATCCGCGCCGCGGCGGTGCATCCCGGCGTCATCCAGACCGAGCTTGGCCGCTATATGACGCCGGAGGTCACGCAGCAGATGATCAAGAGCATCGAAGAGGCCAACAAGGCGGCCGGCGCCGCCGCGCCGGCCTTCTCCTGGAAGTCGATCCCGCAAGGCGCCGCGACCAGCGTATGGGCCGGTTTCGTCGCGGCTGCCGACGAGGTAGGCGGCAAATACTGCGAGGACTGCCACGTCGCCGAAATCGTCGAAAGCACCGATGTGAGAGGCGGCGTCCGCCCCTACGCGCTGGATCCGGAGCACGCAAGAGCCTTGTGGGCGAAGAGCGAGGCGATGGTGGGGGAGAGGTTTTAAAGCCAATGCGGCGCGCATGGGCCTGCGCTAGCTGGCGGGCACAAGGCCAAAAGTCTGTATTGTGCTCGTCGCGCCAATGATCCCGGTAGACGATGTCGGAATTCGAGCCAGTTTTTCCGTTCGAGTTTATCGTGTACGGCACGCCTGTTTCGCATCAGAGGGAAAATCCAAAAGCCAGGCTCGAATGGAAAGAGTTGGTCAGAACGGCGGCTCGCACGCTTTTGTCCGAGCAATTTCAATTTGCGACCAACAAGCGCCTTTCTGCGACGCTGTTCTATTTTCCCAACGACAAGATGCAGGGCGACGTCGATAACATCATCAAGCTAACGTTGGATGCGATGTCGGCGTATATCTACATCGACGACGCTCAGATTGAGCGCGTTGTTGTCCAGAAATTCGAGCCGGGCCGATTGTTTTCGTTCTCGAATCCCAGCGAAACGCTGCTAAATTGCATCACCGGACCGAAGCCGGCATTATACATTCGGTTGTCCGATCCGCATGAGGGTCTGGTTTAATGGTTGAAACACACGACTACGAATCCGATCTCTTGGAACTGGCCACAAGCAAGCTGGTCAGCGAGGGGTATCGCGTTCTACTTCAGCCCGATGTTTCGGAACTTCCGAAGGAGCTTGTCCCGTTTCGTCCAGATGGCATTGCAATCGGGAAGATTCCAAATCTCGTGATCGAGATTGCGCGTGAAGGAAAGAACGGCGATACGATCAAAAAAATGAGGCAGGTTCTTGCAACAAATCCATCGTGGGAACTGCATGTAATTTTTGATCGAAGCGACGCGTCAAGTCCGCTGGCGCAGGAAACGCTCGACAGTATAGAGCAATTGCTAGGCGAGGTGGCTGAGGTTGCCTCCAAAGACACGCGTGCTGCGCTGCTCATGTGTTGGGCCGCTTTGGAAGCGCTTGCGCGGATCATCGAGCCCTCGAACTTTGCTCGACCTCAGACCCCCGGCAGAATTGTCGAACAGCTTGCGTCACTCGCCTATATCGTGCCCAGCGAAGCTCAGTTTTTGAGAGATCGCGTACATGACAGGAACGAATTTGTTCATGGCGGGCTCTCGGTCAAGGTGACGGAAGCCGAGGTGGCGAGATTTGTGGAGTTGCTCGAAGATTTGCTACGGGCGACGCGGAACCAAGGTCACTAGCTCACGCTTCCCCGCCCGCTTTCCATTCCTTCTCCGGCAGGCGCCAGTAGACGCGGTCCTTGCGCGCCAGCATGTGGTGGCCGACCAGCTCGCGGCGCAGCATCGCGCTGTCCCAGTGATGCGCCTGGATCAGATCGTTGACCCGGGCTTCGGGATAGCGCCGGTCCGCCTCGAAGTCGCGCATCAGCCAGCGCAGCACGGCGCCGCGCTTCTTGCGGCTGGCGGGGATCGATTTCAGCGTGCCATCGGCGGCGACGAAGCCGCGCAGCACCTTGGCGTCCCAATCCTCGGGCGCGGCCTTCGCCGCCGTCTGCGCCGGCGATTGCTGCAGCACCCGCTTGGATAGCCGCTCCAGCGCGTCGCGGTCGAGCGCATGCCAGCGTGTCGTGCCCTCGGCGCGCACGGTGACCAGTCCCTGCGCCTTCAGCATCGCCAAGTGGTGCGAGACCGTCGGTTCCTTGAGGTCCAGCGCCGCGGCCAGCTCCTGCACCGACCATTCGCGCTGCGCCAGCAGGCCGACCAGCCGCAGACGGCTCTCATGCGCCATCGCCTTGAAGAATTCGAGCAGGGTTTCGGTCATCGGGGCATTCCTTCGACATCTGTCTAATTAGATGGATGTCGAATTTCAAGCCCCAACGCCGGTCAGTTTTCCGCCGCCCGCCGCGCCAGGAGCTGCTGCGTGATGCGCGCTTCCAGCGGGCCGAACGCCGCGGCGGCCTGCGCGCCGGTCATGGCGAGGTCGGGATCGTGGCCGTCCGCCATGCGCTCCATCTGCATCGTGAACCACGGGATGATGTGGAAGAGAGCAACCTCGGCCTCCGCCGCAGGCACATGGTCGGCCGCGCCCGACAGCAGCTTCTCCGCCGCTTTCGGATCGGCGATCAGCGGCCGCCCGATGCCGATGAGATCCAGCTCGCCGGCCTCCAGCGCCGCGATCATGGCGCGCGCGGTGCGGAAGCCGCCCGTCACCATCACCGGCATCGTGGCGATGGCGCGCACGGCGCCCGCCAGCGCCACGAAATAGGCCTCGCGCTTGGCCGTGCTGGTGCGCTGGCCGTCCTCGCCCTCGTCCTTCAGGGCGACGCCGACCACCTTGGGCTGCTCCAGCGAGCCGCCCGAAAGCTCCAGCAGGTCGAGCGTCGAGGCGTTCAGCATCTTCACCACTGCGAGGCATTCGTCGAAACTGAAGCCGCCCTTCTGAAAGTCCGACGAGTTCAGCTTCAGGCCGATGGGAAAGCGCGGCCCGATCGCGTCGCGCACCGCCGCGACGATCGCCAGAAGAAAGCGCGCGCGGTTCTCCAGCGTGCCGCCCCAGCGATCGGTGCGCGTATTGGTCAGTGGACTGAGGAATTGCGAGATCAGATAGCCGTGCGCGCCGTGGAATTGCACGCCGGTGAAGCCGGCCTGCCCGGCCAGGCGCGCGGCGGTGGCGAATTGCGCGATGGCGTGGTCGATCTCCGCCTGCGTCATCGCCCGCGGCCGCGCGAAGGAAAAGCCCGCCGCGCGCACCGCTGCGTCCAACTCGACGTCCGACGAGGACAGCGGCTGCGGATTGATCGCGTCGGAGACCTGGCGCCCGGTATGGCTGAGCTGCGCCCAGAACTGCGCGCCGCCCGACGCGCCGGCCTTTGCCATCGCCGCCAGCGCGTCCAGCCCCCGCGCATCCTCCAGCACGACATTGCCCGGCCGTTCCAGGTGCCAGCGGTCCACCTGGATGTTGCCGCTGAGCAGCAACCCCGCGCCCGAATGCGCCCAGCGCCGATAGAGAGTCTCCAACCGCGGCGTCGCGTGATTGTCGGCATCGGCCATGCCCTCGCTCATCGCCGCCTTGACGATCCGGTTGGGCAGGACCGCACCGGATGGCAGGGTCAGGGATTGGGACAGCGGGTGCGACATGGCGGGCTCCTCATCTTGGTCCTCTCAAGATGAGGTCTTGCCTGCAATGTGATAATCGGCCGATAAGCGGATGGATTATGGATTTTGGGTTGATAATGCTCGAAGATCTCAACGAACTGCGCACCTTCGGCCGCATTCTCGCGCTGGGCAGCCTGTCGGCGGCGGCGCGCGATCTCGGCGTCGGACTGGCGGTGGTCAGCAAGCGCCTGGCGACGCTGGAACGCCGCGCCGGCACGCGGCTGGTCAACCGCACCACCCGCAAGCTGTCGCCGACCGAGGAGGGCGCCGCGCTGCTGCTGCATGTCGAGCGCGTGCTGGACGAGCTGGCCGACGCCGAGGCGCAGCTTGCCAGCGGCACCGAAGAGCCGCACGGCCTGCTGCGGGTGAGCGCGCCGATCGCGTTCGGGCGGATTCACCTGGTGCCGGTCACCGCCGAACTGATCGACCGCTATCCGCATTTGAACATCGAGCTCAAGCTGCACGACCGGCTGATCGACCTGGTGGAGGAGCGCATCGACGTCGCGGTCCGCATCGGTCCGCCGCGCGACAGCACCGCGATCATGCGCAAGCTGGCCGACAGCACCCGCATCCTGGTCGCCGCGCCGTCCTACCTCGACGCCTTCGGCCGTCCGCGCCATCCGGACGGTCTCGCCGGCCACCGCTTCGTGCGCTACGACGACAACATCGTGCCGTGGCGGCTGGAAGGTCCGGGCGGCGCCGTCGCCGAGATCGAGACCGCGTGCCGGCTGCGCGCCGACAGCGGCGACGCGGTGCTCGACTGGGCGCTGGCGGGGCAGGGCATCACGCTGAAATCGCATGTCGACGTCGTCGCCGAGCTGAGCGCGGGCCGCCTCGAACGCGTGCTTCCCGGCTGGCAGAGCGCCGCGGCGCCGATCTACGCCCTCGTCACCGCCACGCGGCACATGCCGACCAAGGCGCGCATCTTCATCGACACGCTGGCCGGGCGCCTCGCGGCGCTGTGATCAACCCTGGTCCTTCTCGCGCCCGCCCATGCGCCAGCGGGTGACGATGGCGTCGAGCGAGTGGCGCTCCAGCTTCTGCGTCTTCCACGCCTTGGAGAAGCCGGCATTCATGTTCTTGGGCACATTGCCCTTGCCCAGCACGTCGAACTTGATGCGCATCGGCATCGAGACGCCCTGGCCCAGCACGATGGCCTCGCGGTCGCCCAGCAGCGGCAGGAAATCGAGCAGGTCGATCATGCCCTCATAGGTGTTGGCGCGGATGCATTGCTGGTCGCGCTCGCTCGAAAGCCTGAGCGCCACGGCGGTGCCGCATTGCGACAGGATGTTGGGATCGAGGTCGGACGGCCGCTGCGTCACCAGCGCCAGCGACAGCGCGTATTTGCGGCCCTCTTTGGCGATGCGCGACAGCGCCTGGCGCGTCGGCACGAAGGTCTTGTCGGCGCCGGCCGGGGCATAGCGGTGCGCCTCCTCGCAGACCAGCAGCATCGGCACCGCGCCGTTGCTCCACACCGCCAGGTCGAAGGCCAGGCGCGAGATCACCGAGATGATCACGTCCAGGATCTCCGGCGGCGCGGTGGACAGGTCCACCACGGTGATCGGCCGTCCTTCGTTCGGGATGCGGAACAGCCGGCTCAGCACGTCGGTCATCGTGTCCTGCACCGTCAGGCTGCCGAACATGAAGGCATAGCGCTGGTCGGCGACCAGGCTGTCGATCTGCGTCTTCAGCCGGCGATAGGGCAGGGTCAGGCGGGTGCGGTCGAGCTTGCCGAGCTGGTCGTCGATATAGGCGGTGACGTCGGACAGGCGGAACGGCGTCGGCGTGTCGACGCTGATGACATGGGTCTGCTCGCTCGGCCGCCGCGCCCGGCCCGCCGCAGCCTCGGAATAGCGTTTCTTGGCGTAGACCACGCCCTCGCTGAGGATCTCGATCTCGGCGTCGTAATGCTGGTCGCGCGACGCCAGCGCCGCCGACAGCTCGGTGAAGTTGAGCAGCCAGAACGGCAGGTTGAAATTGTTCAGCGTGATGCGCTCCACCATGCCGTCGAAGGCGGTGGAATATTCGTTGTGGACGTCCAGGATCACGACATGGGCGCCGGCATGCTCGTAGAGCAGCCGCTGCAGGATCGCGGTGAGGGCGCAGGATTTGCCCGAGCCGGTCGACCCCACCACGATGAAATGCTTGGCCAGCAGGTCGTCGGTCAGCAGCCGCGCCGGCACGCTGGGGTCCTGGAACAGGCTGCCGACCTTGATGCTGGCCAGCGCCGGCGGGGCGTAGACGCGCGTCAGGTCGTGGCGGTCGGCGAACAGCACCCGGTCGCCGATCGAGGGCAGCTGGGTCACGCCGCGGCGGAAGGTCAGGCGCTTGGTATGGTCGTCGAGGCCGACCTCGCCCGACAGGTTGATCTCGATCAGGCCCATTTCCTCGGCGCCTTCGGCATTGGGCATCGGCGAGGTCACGGCCGAGACCAGCCCCATCACCGTCGAGGCCGGGGTGACGATCTTGACCAGCGCGCCGATCTGCACCCGCGGGTCCTGCGCCGCGATGGCGCCCTGCGCGGCGCGCTCCAGCACCGCGACGCAGTGCGAGCCGGCGACCGACACGATATGGGCGATCTGCACCGGCGGGGCGGCGGGAACGCCGCGGCGCTCCTTGAAAGGGGCGGCGGGCGGCGGGGGCGGCGGCGGACGGAAGACCTGGTTCATCGCTGGGGGCTCGTCTCGGGCGGCAGGGTGAGGAATACGGTGGTGCCGGCGCCGGGCTCGCTCTCGATGGCAAGATCGCCGCCATGCTTGCGCGCCAGGCCGCGCGCGATGGGAAGGCCGAGGCCGGCGCCTTCCTGGCTGCGCGACAGGTGGCCCTGCACCTGGCCGAAGGGCTTGAGCGCGACGGCGATCTGGTCCGGCGCCATCCCCACGCCGGTGTCGGCGACGGCGATGGTCGCGCCGCCATTGGGCAGCCGCTTGGCCAGCAGCACGATGCGGCCGCGCTCCGGCGTGAACTTGCTGGCGTTGGACAGCAGGTTCACCAGGATCTGGCGGACGCGCTTGTAATCGACGCTCAGCATCGGCAGGTCCGGCGGCACGCGCACGTCCAGCACCTGGTGCTTTTCGGCGATCGACGCGCGCATGACCTCGACGCTGGCATCGATGATGTCGCCCAGCTCGCTGGGCTGGCTGTTCAGGGTGAAGCTGCCGGCCTCGATCTTGGAGATGTCCAGGATGTCGGACACGACGTCGAGCAGGCGGCGCCCCGACTTGGCGATATGGGTGGCATATTCGGCGCTCTGCGACGCGGAGGACGGATTGTCCTTGTTGGCCACGATCACGTCGGAGAAGCCGATGATCGAGTTGAGCGGCGTGCGCAGCTCATGGCTCATCGTCGCCAGGAACGCCGACTTGCTGCGGCTGGCCAGATCGGATTCGACTTTCGCGGCGCGGATCGCCTGTTCGGTGCGCCGGCGCATCATCATCTCGCCGAGCGATTCCGAATACCTGTTCAGCAATGTGTCCCGCAGCGCGGCTTTACGCTGGCGTTGCATGCGCTACGCACCTCGGCTTACCGGGCGACGATAGCGCCGCAGACATTCACTCCCGGTTAACGCCGTGCGCCGCGGCACGGCTAACGGGCGGTAACCGTATCGTCCGCGCCATGCCCGCTGCGGCGAGGCGGACCGGGGCTTTTCCCCGCCCGGATTCGAAGCGTTTGCATTTGCCGCGGAGGCGGGATATCCCGCGCTCCTGCCTTCCGCTGGGCTGTAGGGCGCGGATGGTATCCCCGGACAGGTGGCCGAGTGGTTTAAGGCGCACGCCTGGAAAGTGTGTAACGGTTAATAGCCGTTCGAGGGTTCGAATCCCTCCCTGTCCGCCAAACGCATTGAAATCGTTACATTTTTTATTATTGGGGAAAGCCATCGGGTTGAACCCGGTTTGGTGCATCGGGCGCGCGCGTTCACATCGGGTCGTCTACCCATGATGCGGTGATGGCTTGAGCCAATGGCGGGCATATGGGGCCGTGCGCCTCATCGTCCGTTCGGACAATAGCGTGTCCGGATCGCTTCGCTAGTTTCGTCCCGGTTGTGCTCGCGCGGAGGGTGACATGGGGAAACGGCGCTGGAAGATGGGGCTGCTGCTGTCCTCCGCGGCCTGGTGCGCCGGTGTCGCAGCGGCTGGCGCCCAGGACATCCAGGCGACGACGCCCGCCGATGTCATCAACGCGATCAACGCCGCCAATGGAGGCGGCACGGTCACGTTGGACGTTCCTTCGGGACAGACCGTCGATCTCACCGGTGCCACCCTGCCTGTCTACGACCCGACGGGCGGCGGCTCGCTGACCATCGGCAACGGCTCGCAGGCATCCGGATTTCGCGGCCTGCTCACCGGCGGCACGCTGACGTTCGACCAGAACCTGACCGTGCTGCCCTCCAACGCCGCCGGTGCGGACAGGTCGGAGATCGACACCGTGCTGGCCGGCACCGGTTCGCTCACCGTCGAAGCCACTGCGGCCGCCAACAGCGAAGGCCTCGCGTTGGACGGCATCAATACCTATTCGGGCGGCACCGTCCTGTCCGGCGACAATCTCAACAACGACCTGGTGCTCGGCAACGGCACCCTGGTCGGCACGGCGGGCACGGGACCGATCACGACGGCGGCCGGCACTTTCGGGCGGGTGACGTTCGAGGAGCCGAGCACCGTCACCGTCGTCAACGACATCGGCGGCGACATTGAGCTGATCCAGGGCGGCCCCGGCAACCTGATCCTGACCGGCAACAACACCTACACCGGGGGTACGAACATCGATGCGGGCACCGTCGAGCTCGGCGACGGCACCAAGACCGGCACGCTGGGCAGCGGCGACATCCGGGACTACACGACGCTGATCTTCAAGGAAGGCAGCGACGTCACCGTCGGCAGCATCATCTTCGACGATCACGGCGACGGGCCGAGCGGTGCGGTCACGCAGCAGGGGCCGGGCACGGTCACGCTGAACGGCGTGAACACCTATGCCGGGCTCACGGACATCCAGGGCGGCAGACTCGTCATCGGCGACGTCAGCCATGCCGCGGCGCAGGTCGGCGGCGACGTGCAGGTCGAGGCGGGCGGCATGCTGGGCGGCGCCGGCAGCGTGCTCGGCGGCGTCACGAACAACGGCACGGTGGAATCGCGCGGCCTGCGCGTCCAGGGCGCCTATACGCAGGGCGACGGCGCCGATCTGCTGGTCGATGTGACGCCTGCCGGCGCGCAGGTGCTGGCGGTGACGGGCAAGGCCACGCTGAGCGCGGCAAGCACGGTCACGTTCGCCTATGCGCCCGGCACCTATACGGCCTCGACGGTTCCCTTCCTCACCTCGTCGGGCCTGACCGGCACGTTCGGCACGGTGACGGCCAATCCGGCCCAGCCGGTGCCGACCGGCTTCACGCAAAGCGTCACCTACAGCGCGACCGATGCCGACCTGGTGCTGACGGCGGCGGCGCCTCCGCCGCCCCCGCCGCCGCCTCCACCGCCCCCGGTGATCGTGGCGCCGGTCGATGCCGAGCTGTTCAACGCGCAGACCGCCGGGTTCACGACGCTGAACCGCGACGCGACCCTTGCCTTGCTCGACCGCACCCGCGCCGACGGCGGCGGCAACACGCTGTTCAATTTCGATTCATCCCTGACGCCGCAGGGCCGCGCCTGGATCGCGGCGGGCGGCGACATCCTGGTCGCCGACCGCGGCGCGGCGGATTATGGCTTCCAGTCCGACACCTTCACGGTCCAGGCGGGCGCGGATTTCGTCGTCGGCGAGACCGGCCGTGGCGGCATCGCCGTCGGCTACAGCCACGATACGCTGCGCGACAGCATAGGCGGCGCGGCGGACCAGAACGTCCTCAACGTGGCACTCTACGGATCGGTGCTCGCGGGTCCGGTGGGTCTGAGCGGCGCACTGTCCTACGCTCACGGCACCGACCGCACGGCGCGAGACACCGGCGCCGGGCTGGCGCTGGAATCCCACAGCGACAACGAGTTCACCGGCGGCATCCAGGCCGCCATGCCATTCGACCTGCGTGGCGCGACGCTGACGCCGGCAGCCGGCGTGCTGGTATCGAGCATCGGCACCGGTGCGTTCGGCGAGATCGCGCCGGTGGCGGCCTTTGCCGTGTCCGGGCGCAGCACCAACGCGACCGTCGCCTCGCCCTATGTGCTGCTCGCCCTGTCGCAGGATTTCGCGCTGGGCGGCGGCGGCAAGATCACGCCCGACATCCAGCTCGGCTATCGCGCCAATGGCGGCCTCGACGGCGCCAAACTGCTGTTGACGGCCTCCGACGGCACGCCGTTCGACGGCAACCGCCTGTCGCTCGACCCGAGCAGCGGTTTCGCCGGCGCCGGCGTCACGGCGCAGTGGGGCAAGTGGTCGCTTTATGTGCGCTATCGCGGCAACTTCGCCGGCAACTGGGACGACCAGTTCGTCACAGGCGGCATCCGGCTGGCGTTCTGACGCCTCAGCCGCTCGGCTCGGCGAGTGCGCGGTACTCGCGCTGCGCATCCCTGAGCGGCGGCAGATTCGCATCCGCGGCCTTCCAGAGGACGAACAGCCTGCGATACGCTGCGCCGCTGCCCTTGAGATCGCCTTCGAGGCGTAGCGCGCGCGCGAGGCCCAGTTCCGCGAGGGGATAGGTCGAGGACACCGCTTCGACGCCGCGATTGTCGAGGACCTTGCGGAATTCCGCCGCCGCATCGGCGCCGTCATGTGCGGCGAGATAGGCGAGCCCGCGCAGATAGGGAACGTCGAAGGTGCGCAGCTCGATCGGCAGCGCCGGCTTCAGCGCATCGACCGCCGCCAACGGCTTGCCGTTGCGCAGGTCGAGCGCGGCGTAGGCTTGCGGCGCAAAGGATTCGTTGAGCAGCGTATCGGACGGCGCCGCGGCGAGATCGGCGCGCAAACCCGCCGTGGTCCGAGCGGCGTCGCCGATCCGCATGTCCATGATGCGTGTATCGGCGCTGGCCGGCCCGGGCGGGACCTGCGCCAGGCTTTCGCGCGCCAAATCGACGGCGCCCAGATCGTACAGCAGTCGCGCATTGGCTGCGGCCATATAGTTGGCAAGCCCTTGGCTTTTTCCAAGCTCGAGCACGCGCGTGAATATCTCAAGTCCGCGATGCACCTGGCCGGCGGCGAAGGCGGCCTGCCCGGCTTCGATAAGCATGATGCGCTCGGCCGGCTTGCCCGCCGCCCATTGCATCTCCCGCTCCACGCCGGCCATGCCCTGCCGCACGAATGCGATTTGCAGCAGCAGCCGATGCGTGTCGGCGCCGTCCAGATGCCGCCGGACCGCCTGTGCCAGCACCGCGGCCGCCTGATCGAACGCACCGGAGTGGATATAGGCCCGCGCAAGCACGACATAGGGACCCTCCTGGCCGGGCTCGAGCGCGACCCCCTGCCTGCCGTCGCGCACGGCTTCGGGATATTCGCCGATCCAGTTCTCCTGGTTCGACAGCTCGCCCCACCCCGCCGCGTCCTCCGGATAGAGCTCCGTCCAGGTCTTCAGGACATGGAGGGTCGCATACACATCCTTGGTGACGCTCTCGCCATAGCGCACCGAGATGAAGAGGCTGTCCTTTTCGGTGGCATTGTCGCGCAGGTCATAGGCCCTGGTGATGTTCGCAAGGTCCTGCTTGGTGTCGCGCAAATTGCCGTAGACCGCCGAGAGATCGGCATAGGCGACCGCGAAATCGGGATCGAGCTCGATGGCGCGCTGGAACAGGCCGACCGCCTCGATCATCTTGCCGTGGCTGTAGACGTCGCGGGCTTGCGCATAAACCTTCAGCGCATCGAGCGACACCGTGCGCTTTTTCGGCAGCGGCGCCTCGAACACCGGGATAGTGTCGGCGACCGCGAGCAGACGCTGCCGCATGTTCGCCGAAAGCCGATCGAGCGCGGGCAGCAGCGCGTCGCGCGTCGTCACTTCGCTCTTTTCGGTCCAGATTGTCTGTTCGTTGACGCAGGATACGGCCGTCAGGGTGAGAAAATAGTTCGCACCCGCCTGCGCCACGGCGCCCTCGATCGCCACCTGCCCGTTGTTGCGCGCGCACACTTCGGGGGCGAGCGCCGGCGTCAGCGCGGTGCTGCGCGGGCGCGTCATCATCTCGAAGATGTCCGCGATCACGCTGTCCGGCGCGACGACCAGCGATGGCGGCTGTTGCAGGTCCGCCTTCGTCGCGGCGGTGAAGGTCGCCGCCAGCAGCGGATCGCGGGTGAGGTTCCGGAAATCGGCGACCACCATGCTGACGGGTTTGGCGGGTGCAGACGGCTTGTCACCGTGACGCCAGAGCACCACGCCAGTGCCGGTCGCCGCCAGTGCCAGCACGCCGATCACCGCCCCGGCGGCCATGCGGAGCACATCCGACCGCCGCCGTGCCGGTGGAACTGCATCCGCAGGGGTCGCAACCGGCACGACTTTGGCTACATTTTGTACAGGCGCGGTGAAACAGTAGCCGCGCCCCGGCACCGTCGCGATGTAGCGCTTGTCCTCGTCGCTCGCGCCCAGCGCCTTCCTGAGCGTGAAGACGGCTTGCGTCAGGCTGCCCTCGTCAACGATCCGGCCGGGCCAGACCGCGTCCATGATCTCGTCCTTGGTCAGCAGCCGGCCGGGATTGCGGACCAGGAAAAGCAACGTCTCGAACACTCTATACGTCAGTGCGACGGGCGTGCCGTTGCGCGTCAGGGCGCGTCCGGCCGGATCGAGCCGGAACGAGCCGAAATCGTATTGCCCTTCGCCGGGTGCCCGCTGGTCCATATTCCGTCAGCCTTGAGAATTTTTGAGAGGCATTTTGAGGAGTTCCTGCCCGAAAGCCTCCATGAATCCCATCGTCAGTCTAACGCCGCGCCGCTGCCACTGATAGATCGCGTGCATCCCGCTGCGGTCATGGGATGGGCTCATGAGCTGTCATGCCGACAAGTCCGACATAGCGCCCGGTCTTGACGCTTTCCCGATGGCGGGACACGTCGGACGCGCGGTCGGCGGATTGCAATCCGTCCTGGAGTTGATTAACGGCGCCGTAATCTTCGCGGACCGGACCCGCGCAATCGCCGGCGCCAACACTGAAGCGCGGATGCTCCTGGCCGAGGGAACCTTGTTGCGCGCCCACGACCGCGTCCTCGTGCCCCAGCATCCCGAGGCGTGCCATTTATTCGATGAGATCGCCCGGCAGCGCTGGACGCATCCGGTCGCAAAGAAATGCGGCGAACGGCTGATGTGGCTTGTGCCGCTTTCCGAAGGCGATGGCGGGCTGGTGGTCGTGGTGATGCCGGGCCAAGCGCCGTCCATGCCGGTGCCCATCCTCATGAAGGCGTTTGGCCTCACCGCAGCCGAAGCGCGCGTGCTGGCCGCCTTGGCGAGCGGGCGCAGCATCGCGGACATCGCCGGTGCGTTCGGCATCTCGGCGCGCACCGTCAAGGCGCATCTGCAAAAGTTGTTCGACAAGACGGGCACGCGGCGCCAGGCAGATCTTCTGCGCTCGGTGATGGACGCGATACCCGCCTTGCGCGTTTTTTGAGCTTTGGCGCGATTGCCGTTTCGCCGGCGAGAACGTCGTGTCGGCGCCGCGACGGCCGCAGGATATTCACCCGCGTCAGACCTTTGTCTCTGAATCGGCGGGAGAAACGGACTTGCCGTGGCGTCCGATACCCCACCCGGCCGGTGTCGCCCACCCCATGCGAAGCTGCCCGGGGTGAGAGTGATGTCGGCGAAATCTGGTGTCCTGTGCCGGCTTGGTTTGACAAGCCGCTCGAAAGCCCGTTTGCGTCAACGGCGCACCGGGACTGGGTTTGACGAAGCAAGACCTTGCCGGGTTTGACTTAGGGTACCCCCCCGTCCGCCAGCCGTATCGGTCATGGCCTGGCGTCGCTGGCGCGGCGGGCGCTGGTTCTCGATCCCGGGGATGTCGCCGATCTGCGCGGCAAGGACGTCGATCAGCAGCCGGACCCGGGCGATGCCGGCCCGCGCCGGGACGATCAGCATGCTCAGGGGGACGGAGGGCAACACATAATCCGGCAGGATGGTCTCGAGCCGGCCGGCGGCCAGCAGGTCGTCGACGAGCCATCGATGGGCCGGCGCGATGCCGCGCCCGGCGACCAGCGCCTCGCGCGCCGCAAGCCCGTGGTCGACGCGAAGGCGTCCCGCGAACGGCACCGCATGGCGCTCGCCGTCCGGCCCCTGCAAAGCGAGCGTGTCGCTCCCTGCGACATTCGACATCCGGATGCCCTCGTGGCCGGACAGATCCTTCGGGACGGCCGGCCTGCCGTGTGCCGCAAGATAGTGCGGCGCCGCCACCAGCAGGCGCCGGGACCGGCCGAGGGCGCGCAGTTTCATGGAGCTGTCGCCGAGCGGACCCAGGCGAAGTGCGACATCGATGCCTTCTCGCACGAGGTCGACGCGCTCGTCGGTAAGGCCGAGATCGATCCCGATGTCGGGATAGCGATCCTGAAACGCGAAGATCAGCCGGCTGGCGTGCAGGACACCGAAAGCCGCGGTGCAGGAAATCCGGATGGTGCCGGCGGGCGCGCCGCGCGTGCCCCGCAGCTCGTCGCCGGCCTGCTCGACAAGGCGCAAGATCTGGACGCTTTCGGCATAATAGCGGCTGCCCTCGCTGGTCATCGCGACACGCCGCGTGGTCCTGCTGAGCAAAGGCACGCCGAGGGCGTCTTCGAGTTCGCGCAAATGCCGCGTCACCGTCGACTGCCCGATCCCGAGCTCGCGCGCGACCGCCGACAGACTGCCGCGCTCGGCGACACGGACGAAGGTCCGCATCCGTTCGAGCGTGACATCCGATCTATCCATTATCCGGCATTATCATATACATTATCACCTTCTACCGGATCGCGCCGGTATTGGCTACTTCGAGCGCCGACGTCCACCACGGATCGCTGCGCCCATGAAAATCCTGCTTGTCTTTGCCCATCCCGAATCGCGCTCGCTCAACGGCGCGCTCCGCGATGTCGCCGTCGAGGAACTCAAGCTCCAAGGTCACGAAGTGCGGGTGTCCGACCTTTACAGTCAGAGATGGAAGTCCGAGGTCGATGGGGCGGATTTCCCCGCGGTGCCGCCGGATGCACGGCTCAGACCGGCAGCGGCGTCAGCCGAAGCGTTCGCTGCCGGCGCGCTTACCGAAGACGTCAAAGCCGAGCAGGAGAAGCTCCTGTGGGCGGATGCCCTGATCCTCCAGTTTCCCCTGTGGTGGTACGCAATGCCGGCGATCCTCAAGGGCTGGGTCGACCGGGTATATGCCTACGGCTTCGCCTATGGCGTCGGCGAGCACAGCGATACGCACTGGGGCGACCGCTTCGGCGAAGGCATCTTCGCGGGCAAGTGCGCGATGCTGATTGTGACCACCGGCGGCTGGGAGGAGCACTACGCCGCGCGCGGGATCAACGGGCCGATCGACGACCTGCTGTTCCCGATCAATCACGGCATTCTCTATTATCCGGGCTTCGACGTGCTGCCGCCATTCGTGGCCTATCGGGTGGATCGTCTCGATGAGGCCGGCTTCGAGCGCGTGGCCGCGCGCTTGCGTGAAAGGATGCGGACGCTCGCGACCACCATGCCCCTCCCCTATCGGCGGCAGAATGGCGGGGACTACGAGATTCCGAGCCTGCAACTCAAAGCCGGCCTGGGCGATCCGGGCACCGCCGGCTTCGCGCTCCATCAGAACGGCCCGGGGCTTCCCCGCCCGTCCGGCAGGTAGCGCCTATAGCCGTTGCATCGAAGCGCCGCCGACGGACGGCATGTGGCGGAGTCGCTCGCGTAAATGGGCCTGCTGCATCCGAAGCGCGGCGCTGCGGCCGTCCTTGCCGACCGCATTGTCCCACACCGATGGAACGCTTGCGCCGGCGGCGTGGTCGATGATGAAGAGCCGGCTTCCGTCGGGTTGGCGGCACGGCTATGAGGGAACGTCTTTTGCCGACCTGATCGCCGCGATGGGGATCAGCGCTTCGACCTTCTACAATTCCTTCGGCGGCAAGGAGCAGCTCTTCATAGAAGCGGTTCAGCACTACATGACCGGTCCCGGCGGCGAGCGGGTGACGAAGATACTGTCTGCTCCCGGCGACACCCGCACCGCCTTCGAGCGCCTGCTCGAAGCGGCGGCCGACGATTTCACCAGCGCGAATTATCCCGCGGGGTGCATGATCTCGCTGGCTGGGACCCATGTTCCGCGGGAGCAGCAGTCAGTGCGCGACACGATGATCGCGTTCCGCGCCAATTTCGAGCGCATGCTGGCGGATCGCTTGCGACGCGGCGTGGACGCCGGTGATCTGGCTCCGGACACGGACATAACGGAGTTGGCCGGCTATTTCGGAACCGTATTCCGTGGCATGGCGGTCCAGGCTCGTGACGGCAAGTCGACGGACCATCTTTTGGGACTGGCGAGGATCGCCATGCGGGTGTGGCCGAAGCCGCCCATCTGCCCGGCGTGACGGGGAGCGCACACGTAGACGGGCGGCCCGCCGGACCGCCCGCCGCATCGAAAGACGCCGCCGCTCAGTCCGTGCCGGCGCGGCCCAGGCCCAGGTCGTGCTCCGCCGCCACGATCGAGATCGTGTAGCCGGCCACCACGTCGAACACGCACATCATCATGATCAGGAAGAACGGCGTCGTGCCGAAGCCCTTCAGGGTGATGAATTCGATCAATGCGACCACGAAGGTCAGCATCGACAGGCCGTGATTGACGATCTGGCGCGAGGTGGTGCGCGTCGCCTTGACGACCTCGACGAACAGCAGCCCCAGCGTCAGCAGCACCATGAAGTCGCCGAAGCTGAACTTCCAGTCGTCGCCGGAGAACAGGTGGATGTTGAGCGCATGGTCGTAGCTCAGTGCATCCTGGATGTTCATGTGCAGGACCAGGCCGCCGCCGAGCGCGACGAGATTGTAGAGAATGACGGACAACAGAAGCAGCGGAAACGCGCGAAGCATGCAAATCCTCCCGGGCCGGGCATCGGCACCCCGAAAGGCTTGTACCATATCGGGGCGGAAAAACGACGACCCGGCGGCCGGCCTTTGTGACGGCTTGGTTAAGCGCGCCGCGCCCGGTCGCGGTAGATCATGTAGAGGTTGCGCGCATAGATCGGGATCGGCATGGCCTGTCCGATCAGCAGCGGCCAAGCCTGGATGTGCACCGCATAGGCGAAGCTGATCAGGCCGCCGACCAGGCTGAAATACCAGAAGGCGAGCGGCACGACGCTGTGGCCCTCCTGCTCGCTGCGCAGCCACTGGATCAGGAAGCGCACCCCGAACACCGCCTGGCCCAGGAAGCCGATGCCGGTCCATGCCGTGTCCAGCGGATGCTGGGCGGCCAGCGCATAGAGATGGGTCAGAAAATTCATCCGATTTCCCTGGTTTCGCCTTGCGCGCGGTAGCGGCGCTGCAGCCAGCGCACGCCCAGAAGATCGTTCACGCTCACCATCATCCGCCCCAGATTGGTGTATTTCGACCGTCCATGGGCGCGCGGGCGGTGGTTCACCGGCACGAAGCGCACCTCATAGCCTTCGCGGATCATCAAGGTCATCAGGAAGCGGTGGATGTGGTCGAAATAGGGAAGCGCGAGAAACGCGTCGCGGCGGAACACTTTCAGGCCGCAGCCGGTGTCGGCCACGCCGTCGTTCAGCAGCGCGGCGCGGATGCCGTTGCCGATTCGCGAGGCCATCCGGCGGCTGAACGTGTCCTTGCGCCGGGCCCGCACGCCGGAGACGACGCCGAGCCGCTCGCTGCCGGGCCCGCGCAGCACCGCGAGCAGGGCAGGGATGTCGGCCGGATCGTTCTGCCCGTCGCCGTCCAGCGTGACGATGACGTCCGCGCGCGCGGCGCGCACCCCGGTGCGGATGCCGCGGCTCTGGCCCAGATTGCGGCTGTGCTGCAGCACGCGCAGCGACGGGATCTCGCTTTTCAGCGCCGTCAGCGCCGCGCCGGTGCCGTCGGTCGAGCCGTCGTCGACGAAGATGATCTCGGCGTCCTCGCTTTTCACCGCGGCGGCGATCTCGCGGGCCAGCGGGCCGACATTCTCGGCCTCGTCCTTCACCGGCACGACCACGGAAAGCGCCACTGCCATGATGTTCCGTTCGATCCTGACGTAGAATATAGAGTGGGTACGGGGCCGCAGCGCGGCCGGGGCGCCTTATACAGGGCCGGCCCTGCAAGAAACAGGCTTGTTCCAGCATGATCCGATTGCCGTTTTTCCCCCGCCGGGGCGCGCCGCGATGAGCGATCCGGACGCCGGACCGGCCGTACCGCCGCCGCCCTTGGCCGTGCCGGCGGTCCCGGCGACGCGTGCCGGGCGCGCCTTGAGCTGGATGGCACGGCATTGGTGGATCACCCTGTCGCTGCTGTGCCTAGCGCTGTGGACGCCCGGCGTGCTCAGCCTGCCGCCGCTCGACCGCGACGAGAGCCGCTTTGCGCAATCCTCCCGCCAGATGCTGGAGACCGGCAATCTCGTCGACATCCGCTTCGGCCATGTGCCGCGCTACAAGAAGCCGGTCGGCATCTACTGGCTCCAGGCCGGGGCAACCGCGGTCGCCGGCCGGGGCGACCGCAGCCATATCTGGACCTACCGCCTGCCGTCGCTGTTCGGCGGGCTGCTCGCAGTGCTTCTATGTTTCTGGTGCGCCCGCGCCTTCGCGCTGCCCGAGGTCGCGTGGCTGGGCGCGGCGCTGATGGCGACCTCGCTGCTGCTCGCCGCCGAAGCGACCATCGCCACCACCGACGCGGTGCAGCTTGCCTGTGCCATGGGCGCGATGGGCGTGCTGCTGCGGGTCTATCTCGCGTCGCGCGATCCCCATTGCGCCGCGGCGTCGACGCGCACCGTCCTTTTGGGCTGGGCTGCGTTCGCCGCCGGCATCCTGATCAAGGGACCGGTCGTGCCGGCCGTCTGTGCCGTCACGGTGATCGCGCTGGTCGCCTGGGACCGCGGTGCATGGCGCTGGCTGAAGGGCCTCAAGCCGCTCTACGGCCTCGGCATCACATTGCTGATCGTGGCGCCCTGGGCGATCGCGATCAGCCTGGAGAGCCACGGTGCGTTCTATCAGCAGTCGCTGGGCGACGACTTCGCCGCCAAGCTCGCCGGCGGGCAGGAGAGTCACGGCGCCTGGCCCGGCTACTATCTCGCGCTGGTCACGCTGACCTTCTGGCCCGCGATCCTGTTCGCGGTCCCGGGGCTGGGCGCCGCGATCCGCCGCCGTGCCGATCCCGCAGTCCACTTCCTGCTCGCCTGGGCGGGCGCGAGCTGGCTGATGTTCGAGATCGTACCGACCAAGCTGCCGCACTATGTGCTGCCGGCCTATCCGGCGCTGGCGATGCTGGCGGCGCTGTGGCTGCTGACCCCGAAGGACGCGACGGCGCCGCGCTGGCAGCCGATCCTGTTCTGGCTGGCCGCGATCCAGTTCGCCCTCGGCGCCGCCGCCCTTGCGGCCGCCCTCATCCTCGTTCCCAAGATATATGGCGCCGGCACGACTTGGTGGCTGATCGCGGCGGCGGCAGCGGGCGCGGCGTTCGGCCTGACCGCGCTGATCCTCCATCTGCGCCGGTCGCAGATCCTCAGCGCCGCCTTCGCGGCCCTCGCGGTGCTGGTGTTCTATCCCGCGATCACCGCGGGCGCCGCGCCACGCCTCGACCGGCTGTGGATCAGTCCGCGCGCCGCGGCGCTGGTCGCGAAGGACACCCGACCTGGCGATCCGCCGCCGGCACTGGCCGGCTACACCGAACCGAGTCTCATGTTCCTCCTGGGAACGGAGACGCGACTGACCGACGGCATCGGCGCGGCCGAGGCCGGCGCGTTCCAGGGCGGTCTCGCGCTCGTCGAAGACAAGGAGCGCCCCGCCTTCCTCGCCCATCTGGCCGAGCTGGAGGCCGATGCGGCCGCCGTCGACGCGCTCGACGGCCTCAACTATTCGCGCGGCAAGCCCGTCCACATCACGGTCTATCGCGTGACCGCGACTCACGACGTCACCGTGCCCCCGGCCGAGTGAGGCCGACCGGCCACAAACCTGAAGAAACATTCACAGGTATGTTGAGCGGGGGCCGGCCGCCGCACGCCGTGCCGCGCGACGCCGTCCATCCGGGGTCGCAGGCATCTTCGGCGACTGCTTTTATGGCCGCGCGCGATTCGTCTAATGCCCGTTTTCCAATGCTTAGACGCATGTGCGTGCGATGGCGCCCGCTTGCGCGCGCGATGCATCGCGGCGTATGCCTCGACATGGTGATCGCACCCGTCGCCGGCCTCCGACGATGCTTCGCGATGGACATCGAGGGGGGAGGGTCGCGCCCGGTACACTTGACGGGCGAATGCAAGACTCTAAATATCTTTTTTGTTGTTGCACCTGCTGACGGGGAGTCGTTGGGGCTTTCGCGCAGGGCAACCGTCGGAGCGTCTTATAAGACGATGAGTCTCCAGATAGCGCGGGGGCGCGAAGCCAAGCCTCCGCTCCGGTCAGTCCGCCCAAAGACGGACCTCCGACCCCTTCTCAAGGACGCGACCGAAGCCCTGGCGTCAGGGGCTTCCGCGACCGAGGCGCCGGCCGCCGCGGCAACCGCGAAGAAGGCCGCCCTTCGCTTCCCCGTCAGTCCCGACACCCGTGCCTTTTACAAAGCGTTCTATCCCGGCACATCGACCGTCGAGTGGAACGACTGGCGATGGCAGATGCGCACCCGCATCCGCACCCTCGAAGAGCTGGGCCGCATCTTCCGCCTCTCGGCCGACGAGCACGATGCGGTCGCCCGCCACAAGGGCTCGCTGCCGGTCGGCATCACGCCTTATTACGCCAGCCTGATGGACCTGAAGGACCCGCGCGAGCCGCTGCGCCGGACCCACATCACCACCGGCGGCGAATACGTCCGTACCGCCGGCGAAGACAACGATCCCTTGAGCGAAGACCACGACACGGTCGTGCCCGGCATCGTCCACCGCTATCCCGACCGCGTGCTGTTCCTGACCACCGGCACCTGCTCGACCTATTGCCGCTACTGCACCCGCGCCCGCGTCGTCGGCAATCCGGGCGGCGAATACAATTTCTCCCTGAAGCAGTGGGAACAGGCGCTGACCTATCTCGAAGCCCACACCGAGGTCCGCGACGTGCTTCTGTCCGGCGGCGACCCGCTGACCATCGGCGACGACAAGCTGGACTGGCTGCTCGGCCGCCTGCGCGCCATCAAGCATATCGAGTTCCTGCGCATCGGCACCAAGATCCCGATGGTCCTGCCCCAGCGCATCACCAAGAACCTGGTCGCGATCCTCAAGAAGCATCATCCCTTGTGGATGAGCATCCACACCACCCATCCCAACGAGCTGACCGACGAGACCACCGAATCGACCGCCCGCCTCGCCGACGCCGGCATTCCGCTGGGCAGCCAGACCGTGCTGATGAAGGGCATCAACGACGACATCGCCGTGATGAAGCCCCTGATGCAGGGCCTGCTCAAGCGCCGGGTGCGGCCCTATTACCTCTATCAGTGCGATCCGATCAGCGGTTCGGCCCATTTCCGCACCACGGTCGAGAAGGGGCTCGAGATCATCGAGGGCCTGCGCGGCCACACCACCGGCTATGCGACGCCGATCTTCGCGGTCGATGCGCCGGGCGGCGGCGGCAAGATCCAGCTCGCGCCGGACTTCATCGTCGGCCGCGACGGCGACGACCTGCTGCTGCGGAACTTCGAAGGCAAGGTGTACCGCTACCCCGACCCGGGCGGCACGCTGGGCCGGGACAAGCTCCGGCTCGCCGCCGAGTAACACAGTCGAGAGACCATATGAGAAGGATTCACCTCTCCTTGGGGGGAGGTCGACGCGTGCAGCGCGTCGGGTGGGGGAGACCTCTCCGCCCGCGCCATTGCCCCACCCGAAAAATCGCCACGCGATTTTTCGACCTCCCCATGCTGGGGAGGTAAACCATGCTCCGCATCGGTGTCACCTATGACCTGCGGGCCGACTACCTCGCCATGGGCTATGGCGAGGAGGAGACGGCCGAGTTCGACGCCGAGGTCACCATCGCCGCGCTGTGCGACGCGCTCGCCGGCCTCGGCTTCGCGCCCGACCGCATCGGCGGGGTGAAGAAGCTTACCGAACGCCTGGCCGCCGGCGACCGCTGGGACGGCGTGTTCAATTTCTGCGAAGGCCTCAAGGGCATTTCGCGCGAGGCGCAGGTTCCCGCGCTGCTCGAAGCCTACGACATCCCTTACGTCTTCTCCGACCCGCTCACCATGGCGTTGACCCTGGACAAGGGCATGTGCAAGCGGGTGGCGCGCGATTGCGGCGTGCCGACCACCGACTTCGCGGTCATCGAGCGCCTTGAAGACGTGGCGAAGGTCGCGCTGCCGTTCCCGCTGTTCCTCAAGCCCATCGCCGAAGGCTCGGGCAAGGGCATCGGCCGCAACAACAAGGTGAGCGACGCCGGCGCGATGGCGGCCACCGCTGCCGACCTGCTGGCGCGGTTCCGGCAGCCCGTGCTGGTCGAGCCGTTCCTCTCCGGCCGCGAGTTCACCGTCGCGATCACCGGCACCGGCGACGACGCCTCCGTGCTGGGCGTCAGCGAGATCGTTCCCAAGGAAGGCTATTTCGGCGACGGCTACGGCCTCGTGAACAAGGAGGATTGGCAGGGAAGGCTCGACATCGTCGCCGCGCCGCCGGCGGAGGCGAAGAGCGCCGGCGACGTCGCGCTCGCCGCCTGGCGCGTACTGCGCTGCCGCGACGGCGGGCGAATCGACATACGCTGCGATGCGGAAGGCCGGCCGCACTTCATCGAGGTCAATCCGCTGGCAGGCCTGCGGCCGGAGTATTCCGACATGTGCTTCATCGCCACACGCGAAGGCGTCTCCTACCAGGCGCTGATCGGCAAGATCATGGCCTCGTTCCTCAAACGTTATCCGTCGCTGCAAGGGGGCTGACATGCGCATCCTGGTTCTGCATTCGGACGTGCCCCCCGACGCGCCGCCGGAGGAGATCGACACGTTGACCTCGGCCGAGGCGGTGGCGCAGGCGCTGCTCAGACACGGCCATGACGTCGCCAAGGCGCCGTTCACCACCGATCCCGACCGCTTCGCGCGCCTGCTGGCGGCGCACCGGGCCGACGTGGTGTTCAACCTGGTCGAGGGCATCGACGGCATCGGCGCGTTCGCCCCCGTGGCGCCGCGCATGCTGGACGAGGCCGGCGCGATCTACACCGGCGCCGGCGCCGTCGCCATGGCGGTGACCTCCGACAAGCCGCTCGCCAAACGCCGCATGCGCGAGGCCGGCATCGCCACGCCCGACTGGTGCGAGCCGCCGGACTGGCACGGCCTGGGCGAGGGCACCTATATCGTCAAATCGACCCTGGAGGACGCCTCGGTCGGCCTCGACGACGGCTGCATCGTCACCGGCGCCGAGGCCGTCAAGCGCCGCGCCGCGGAAAGCGCGCACAAGCACGGCGGCAAATGGTTCGCCGAGCAGTACATCGACGGCCGCGAATACAATATCTCGATGATGCAGGGCGCCGACGGCGAGCCCATCGTCATGCCGCTGGCCGAGATGCGCTTCGAGGGCTGGCCGTCGGCCAAGCCGCGCATCGTCGGCTACGACGCCAAATGGATCGAGCTCGACGTCAACGACCTGATGGTGCGCGATTTCGGCACGGCGCAGACCGATCCGGTCCTCGCCGCCAAGCTCAAGAGCGCCTGCGAGCGGGTGTGGCGGCTGTTCGGCTTCACCGGCTATGTCCGGGTCGATTTCCGCGTCACGTCCGATGGCGAGCCGCTGGTGCTGGAGATCAACACCAATCCCTGCATCGCGCCCGATGCCGGTTTCGCCGCCGCCGGCGAGCAGGCCGGCATCCCTTACGATCAGCTCATCGCCCGGCTGGTCGACAGCGCGGTGGCGGGCGCGCGGGGATGAGCGTCGTCCGGCTCAGCCGCGACTATCTGTGCGTCCAGGGCGCGCCGCGCATCCATTCCGTCGACACCGCGATCTTCTCGCTACGCTATTTCGCGCGCTGCATGGCATGCGATTTCTGCGACGACCAGTGCTGCTCCTACGGCGTCGACATCGATGTCGGCAACGTCGTGCGCCTGGCGGCGCTGGGCGAGGATTTCTCGTCCCGCATCGCCGCGCCGCGCAGCGAATGGTTCACCGCCGAAGTGGTGGAGGACGCAGAATTCCCCTCCGGCCGCTATGTCCGCACCCAGGAGCGCGGCGGACGCTGCGTCTTCCGCAGCCAGGCCGGCCGCGGCTGCACCATCCACGCCTATGCGGTGGAGAAGGGCATCGACTATCACGAGCTGAAGCCCATCGTCTCGACCCTGTTCCCGGTGACCTTCGACTATGGCGTGCTGGTCGCCAGCGGCGAGGTCCATGACAAGAGCCTGGCCTGCGGCGGCCACGGCCCCAGCCTCTACCAGGGCGCCCGCGACGAGCTCGCCTATTATTTCGGCGCCGCTTTCGTCGCCGAGCTGGACGGCCTCGCGGTCGCGAACGCGGCCTGAAACGTTCGGCTCGATATCCAAGCTACAACTGTCATGGCCCGCGAAAGCGGGCCACCCAGGTGATCGTAGCGCGCCGGTGTGGCAGCTGACGCTCGCGCGAACCTGTCCGTATGTGCAGAACCCAACTGGATGGCCCGCTTTCGCGGGCCATGACAACGGGGTATTTCGTTCAGTTCGCAACCGACTCTAAACCGCTTCGATCCGGCTCGCGAGTTCGCGGCCGATGCGGTGCTCGCGCACGGCGATGAACACCCCGGCTGCCGTCACCACCGCCGCGCCCGCCAGCACCAGGAGCGCCGGTGCCTCGCCGAAGATCGCAAAGCCGAACGCCACCGCCCAGATCATCGCGCTGTAGTCGAACGGCGCCAGCAGCGACGGCTCCGCATACCGATAGCTGAATGTCATCGCGATCTGCCCGATCCCGCCGATCACCCCGGCTGCGGTCAGCCATGCCGCCTGGCCGACGCTCAGCGGCACCCGCCAGGCCAGCATGGTCAGCGCGCCGAGCGCGGCGCAGAACGACATGAAATAGAACACGATGGTCTCGCTCTTCTCCGTCGCGCTCATCTGGCGGATGTAGACGACCACGAAGGCCGAGGCCAGCGCGCCGGTCAACGCCAGCCCGGCGCCGGCCGACAGGCCGTGGGCCGCGATCCCGGCGATCCCGTCCTGCGGCGCGACCATCAGCAGCACGCCGGCGAAGCCGATCGCCACCGCGCCGCCGCGATAGGGCCCCACCGTCTCCTTCAGCACCGCCGCCGCCAGCACCACCGCGAAGATCGGCTGCACGAAGCCGAACGCCGTGATGTCGGCCAGCGGCAGCAGCTTGAGCGCCGCGAAGTTCAGGAACATCCCGCTCGACCCCACCGCGGCCCGCACGAGGTGCAGCCCGGGCCGCGTCGTGCGCACCATCGCCGCCACGCCCACAGTCTGCGTCGCCAGCAGGGCCAGCGGGATCAGCGCGAAGAAGGCGCGGAAGAACACGACCTCGCCGACCGGCACATTGCCGGCCAGCTTGATGCCGACATATTGCAGGCCGAAGGCCAGCGTGGCGCCGATCTTGAGCGCGATGCCGCGCGAGGAATGCTGCATGCCTACAGCCGGCTCCGGTACGCGAACCATATAGCGGGCAGGAGCATGCAAGGTCTCGCCGATGCCGGGCCTGTATGCCCGCCACGAGCGGACCTGCCAACTCTTTATTGCTGATCATCCTCGCTCAAGGACAGGGTAGAAAGGCCCGCATCCTCCAGGGACCCCGCCATGTCCGTCTCCATCCCCACCTTCGCCGACGTCGAAGCCGCCGCCGTGCGGATCGCGCCCTATGCCGTGCGCACGCCGCTGCTGGAGAGTGCCGACCTCAACGCGCGGCTGGGCGGGCGCATTTTCCTGAAGCCCGAGATGCTGCAGCGGACCGGCTCGTTCAAGTTCCGCGGCGCAGTCAACACGGTGTTGCAGATCCCGGACGCGCGGCGCGCCGCCGGCGTCGTCGCCTTCTCGTCGGGCAATCACGCCCAGGGCGTCGCCGCGGCGGCGCATCTCTTCGGCCTGCCGGCCACCATTGTGATGCCCAAGGACGCGCCGGCACCGAAGATCGAGGGCACGCGCCGGCTGGGGGCGCAGGTCGTGTTCTACGACCGGCTTATCGACGACCGCGAAGCCATCGCGCGGGAGATCGTCGGCCGCAGCGGCGCGACCCTGATCGAGCCGTTCGACAATGCCCAGGTCGTGGCCGGGCAAGGCACGATCGGCCTGGAGATCGCGGCCGACATGGCGGCGCTGGGCCTTGGCTTGGACGCCGTGCTGGCGCCTTGCGGCGGCGGCGGCCTGGTCACCGGCGTCGCGCTGGCCATCGCCGGCCGCCGTCCGGAGGCCAAGGTCGTCGGGGTCGAGCCCGAGCGCTTCGACGGCATGCGGGCCTCCCTCGCCGCCGGCCGGCGCATCCAGGCCGCCGGCGGCGCCCTGTCCATCGCCGACGCACTGATGGCGCCGGCCCCCGGCCATATCCCGTTCGCCATCGCCCGGGACAAGCTGGCCCGCGTGCTGACGGTGACGGATGCGGACCTCGAACGGGCCGTGAGCTACGCCTTCCGGCGCCTCAAACTGGTGGTCGAGCCGGGCGGCGCGGCGGGCCTGGCGGCGCTTTTGGCGGGAAAAATCGATGTGGCGGGCAAGACCGTCGCCGTTGTGCTGACCGGCGGGAACTGCGACAGCGCAACCGTCGCCCGCTGCTGCGACATCATCACCGATCCTTAACCCTGCCGGTTTACCATCCGGGACATTCGCTACTTTTCTTGTCGCCGGGAAGCTGGTTAGGATTGACGCAACCATAATACGGGCGCGTTGGGGTTACATATGGTCGAGGCACAGCATGGCGGCGTGCGCCGCTATGCCACTTCGGTGGTCGTGTTGGTTGCCGCGCTGGCCGTGGTCGGCCTCGGAATCCTGACCGTCCTGCCCCGGCAATCCGACACCGCCGCCGTCGGCTTCCGCTCCCTCAGGGACCTCGCCAGCGCCTATGCCAGGGTGCTTCCGGGGCAGACCCGCGCCTCGCAGCTCGGACGGCTCGGCTTCGACAGCACGACGCCGAACGTCGAAGTGCTCTCCTATCTGGGCATGATCGAGCGCTTCATGCCGCGCGATTCGGCGCAGTTCGACCGGCTCGACCCGCGGCTTCAGACCTGCATCGAGGCCCGCGACCGCTGCACCGCCCTGGTATTCAAGCCCGGTAGCGCCTTCAAGGTCCGCGCCGCCGGCATGTTCTCGATGTTCGGGCTCGGCGCCGCCCAGGCGGCCGCCAGCGATCCGGTCGTGACGCTGCTCGTGCAGGACGGCCGCGTCGCCTACAAGACGATCAGCGGCATCCCGCAGCAGCGCCCGGTCGCCGCCCCCGCCATCGCGCGCAGCATCACCGCCGAAGCGACGCCTGTCGCCTACCGGATCGGCAATTAGGGCAGGACGCGACGGCGCACCCGCAAAATCACCTGGGTGCCAGGACCATCATCATCTGGCGGCCTTCCATCTTCGGCCATTGTTCCATCTTGGCGACGGGCTCGACGTCCTTGTGCACGCGGTTGAGCAGGTCCATGCCGAGATTCTGGTGCGCCATCTCGCGGCCGCGAAAGCGCAGCGTCACCTTGACCTTGTCGCCCTCGTCGAAGAACCGGCGCATCTGCTTCATCTTGGTGTCGTAGTCGTGGTCGTCGATGGTCGGGCGCATCTTGATCTCCTTGATCTCGATGACCTTCTGCTTCTTGCGCGCCTCGGCGGCCTTCTTCTGCTGTTCGTATTTGAACTTGCCGTAGTCCATCAGCTTGACCACGGGCGGCTTGGCTTCCGGCGACACCTCGACCAGGTCGAAGCCTTTTTCCTCGGCGATCGCGCGGCCCTCGTCGAGGCCGATCTCGCCGTATTTATGGCCGTCGTCTCCGATCAGAAGGATGGTGCGCGAGAAGATCTCCTCGTTGATTCTGGGCCCGTCCTTGGCTGGCGCCTTGTCGGGCTGCTGAAAACGTCTGGGTACTATGACTCTCTCCTGTGCAAGGCCCGCGCGTCCGCGCCTTCCGCGAGCCCCTTGCCTTCAGCCCCGCGAAACGGTGTTCGTGTGTTGGCGATGGCGTGGGTCCTCACTGCGCGCCGCGAGGGCGGCGGTTGATCTCTTAAGAATAGGATGCGAATCCGTTTGCGCAAGTGCTAATCGGCAACATCGGCGCGGGATTCCGCCTCCTTTTTGAGCCGTTCGATGACGGTTTCGAGGGGCATCGGCCCCAGATCCTTGCCCGAGCGCAGGCGGACCGCGACTTTCCCCTCCGCCGCCTCACGCTCGCCGACCACCAGCATGTAGGGGATCTTCTGCAGCTGCGCCTCGCGGATCTTCTTCTGCATGCGCTCATTGCCGAAATCGGCGTCGACCCGCAGGCCGCCGCCCGAATCGGCGATCGCGGTTTCCGCCAGCGCCAGCCGCACCGTGTCGGCATAGGCGTTGGCCTTCTCGCTGATCGGGATCACCCGCGCCTGGACCGGCGCCAGCCACAGCGGGAACGCGCCGGCATAGTGCTCGATCAACACGCCGATGAAGCGCTCCATCGAGCCCAGCACCGCGCGGTGCAGCATCGCGGGGCGCCGGCGCGACCCGTCCTCGGCGACGTACTCCGCGCCGAGCCGTCCGGGCAGGTTGAAGTCGACCTGCACCGTGCCGCACTGCCACGGCCGGCCGATCGCGTCGGTGAGGGTGAATTCGAGCTTGGGTCCGTAGAACGCGCCCTCGCCGGGATTGAGCGTATAGGGCACGCCGACCGCGTCGCAGGCCTTGGCCAGATCGGATTCCGCCAGGTCCCACACCGCGTCGGTGCCGATGCGCTTGTCGGGACGGGTCGACAGCTTGACGTCGACATTCTCGAAGCCCAGCTCCTTGTAGACCTCGAAGATCAGCCGCGAGGCGGCGGCCGCTTCGCCCACCATCTGCTCGGGCGTGCAGAAGATGTGCGCGTCGTCCTGGGTGAAGCCGCGCACCCGCATCAGGCCGTGCAGCGCGCCGCTCGGCTCGTAGCGGTGGCAGGAGCCGAACTCCGCCATGCGGATCGGCAGGTCGCGGTAGGAGCGCATGCCCTGGTTGAAGATCTGGATGTGGCCGGGGCAGTTCATCGGCTTCAAGGCGAGCAGCTTCTCCTCGTCGCCGATCTCCACCGCGAACATGTGCTCGCGGTACCAGTCCCAATGGCCCGATTGCTGCCAGAACTTGTGGTCCATCAGCAGCGGCGTCTTCACCTCGGTGTAGTCGTGGCGCTGGAACTTGCGGCGCGCATAGGCTTCCAGCGCGCGGTACAGCGCCAGGCCCTTGGGATGCCAGAACACCTGGCCCGACGCCTCCTCCTGCATGTGGAAGAGGTCGAGCTCCTTGCCGAGCTTGCGGTGGTCGCGCTTCTCCGCCTCCTCGATGCGGTGCAGGTAGTCGTCGAGCTCCTTCCTGTCGCGCCAGGCGGTGCCGTAGATGCGCTGGAGCTGCGCGTTGTTCGAATCGCCGCGCCAATAGGCGCCGGCGAGCTTGGTCAGCTTGAACGCGTCGCCGACCTGCGCCGTCGTCGCGAAGTGCGGCCCGCGGCACAAATCGTGCCAGTTGCCGTGATAATAGATCGACACGTCCTCGTCGGACGGGATGCTCTCGATCAGCTCCGCCTTGTAGGTCTCGCCGATGTCCTTGAAGTGCTGGATGGCCTTGTCGCGCGGCCACACTTCGCGCGCGGTCGGCAGGCCCGCCTTCACGATCTCGTGCATCTTGGCTTCGATCTTCGGCAGGTCGTCGAGCGTGAACGGCTCGTTGCGCGCGAAGTCGTAATAGAACCCGTCCTCGATCGCCGGGCCGATCGTCACCTGGGTGCCGGGATAGAGGTCCTGCACCGCCATCGCCAGCACATGCGCCGCATCGTGGCGGATCAGCTCCAGTGCCTCGGGGTCTTTCTTGGTGACGATACGGATCTTCGCATCGGCTTCGATGGGCCGGAACAGGTCCCATTGCCTGCCGTTCACTTCGACGATGAGGGCCGCCTTGGCGAGGCCGGGGCCGATGGAGGCGGCGATCTGCGCCCCGGTCACGCCCTTCGGAAAGTCCAGCGTCTTGCCGTCGGGCAGGGTGATATGGATCGGATCGGCGGCGGCGGACATGGTGTTATCTCCATACGGAAGAGCGGGCGGACCATGAGTCGAAGTGACGGCGTAAGTCAAGGAATGGCCGCCGATTGTGGCTATGCGCCGGCCCGGAACTGCGCAAAAATGCCGCCGGAGAGGGCCACATTGCGAAAGGTCAGACGATGAAGAAGATTGCATCCCTCGCCGCCGTGCTGGCGGTCGGCACGGCAGCCCTTGCGGCCCCCGCTATCGCCGCAGCGCCGGTTTGCCTGAAGACCGAATGGATCGACCGCACCACGGTGGTCAATCCCAAGACCATCCTGTTCCGCATGAAGGACGGCAAGGTGTGGCGCAGCGATCTGCGCACGGCCTGCAACGGGCTGCGGTTCAACGGCTTCGTCTATGTGACGCATTTCGACGAGATCTGCGGCGGCGCCCAGTCGATCCGTGTACTGAACTCCGGCGAGGTCTGCCTGCTGGGCCGGTTCGTGCCCAACGCGCCCGGCAAGGGCTGATACCCGACACGTCATGGCCGCCATCGGGCGGCCATGACGATCGGTTTGGACGTCAGTGCCCGCCGCCTTCGGCGTTGCGGCTGGTCTCGAACAGGAACCAGTTGCGCTTCTCGGCCTCGTCGATGAAGACCTCGAGCACGCTGGCCGATGCGACGTCGCCGTGCTTGTCGCACAGCTCGTGCGCCTCGCGCATGTTCCGGATCACGGTTTTGTTGTCCTCCATCAGCTCGTGCAGCATGGCGACCGGCGACACGTAGCTCGCCTCGTTCTCCTTCAGCGAGGTCAGCGTTAACATCTGTGCCAGGGAGTGCACGGTCTCGGCGCCGAGCCGGCGGACGCGCTCGGCCAGGGCATCGGTCGAGGCGAAGATCTGGTCGGCCTGCTCGTCGAACAGCAGGTGATAGTCGCGGAAATGCGGCCCCGAGACGTGCCAGTGAAAATTCTTCGTCTTCAGATAGAGCACGTAGGAATCGGCGACCAGCGCGTTCAGCGCCTCGGCCAGTTCGGGAATCGCGTTGCCGGAAAGATCGGTCTGGGTCTCCAGCCGGGCGGGGGCCTTGTTTTTCGCCTTGTTGGGCTTTGCCATGATTGTCCTCGATGAAAATGGGCGTATCGTTTGCGGGTCCGCGGCGGTGTCGCCGGCGCGGCCGCGCGGGTTACGCTACCTTAGACCAATTACAGACTGAAAACAGTCCCGCCTCCAATCCGTCGCTTTTTTGGCTGCTGATATAAGGTGTATCTTCGACCAAGGGCGGCGGCATGCTGGTGGGGCATTTGGGGGCAGGATTGGCGGCGAAAGCCGTCGCGCCGCGGGTCGGCCTGGGCACGCTGGTCGCGGCCGCTTTCCTGCTCGATATCCTGTTGTGGCTGTTCGTGATCCTGCATATCGAAGGCGCCGCGGTTCCGGCGATTACGCGACACGGCATATGCTGGTCTTCAGCTTTCCCTGGTCGCACAGCCTGGTGGGCGCGCTGTTGTGGTCGGCGGCGGCGGCCTTCATCTGGAGCTGGTCGGGCGGCGAGGGGGAATATTTCGCCTTCGCGCCGGCGGTGATCGCCGCGACTGCGTTCTCGCACTGGATTCTGGATTTCCTGGTCCATCCCGTCGAGCTGCCGCTATGGGGACCGGGCTCGCCCGATGTGGGCCTTGGCCTCGGCCAGCCGGCGGCGCTGATCGTGGAGCTTGCCATCGCCGCGCTCGGCCTCGGCGTGTTCCTCTGGCGCTCGCGGCTCAGCCCGGCGCGGCGCGGCGCGATCGCGGGGCTCACCCTGCTGGTCGCGGCGCTGACCGTATACGGCGCGTTCAACACGGTGCCGCCCGACGACATCCTTGGCCTCGCCGGCAGCATGCTGCTGGCGCTGTTCGTCATCATCACCGTCGCCGCCCTCGCCGACCGGGAGGCGCGATGAGGCTGTGGCGTCTGGCGGTGCTGGCCGGCGCCGCGTTCACTCCTGGCGGCCTGCGGCAAGGCGCCTCCCACCGACAAGGATATGATCGCGGCCTTCGAGGCCAAGCGGCCCGTCTTCGAGGCGCTGCGCACCGATCTGTGCAAGCTGAAATTCGACCAGACGGGTCATGCGCGATCCGCCCTGGACCCAGCCGCAGCTTCCCCTCGCCGACGAGAAGCGCCTGCGCGCCCAGCTCGAACGGATAGGTGCCAAGGGCGTCAAATATGTGCGTGGCTGCCAGCTCTGGATCGAGATGTGGTCGTCCGGTCCCGGCCGCGAGACCGCGCGCAAGAAATACCGCTACGGCCCGCCCATGTTCCGCATCATCGAGATCAAGCCGCCGCTCGCCGGCGAGCCGCCGGCAAGGACACCAACGACTATCTCGACAAACGCGTCGCCATTGCTTCCTTCGAGAAGAACATCGAAGGCGATTGGTGGATCGAGCTGGACCACTGGCAGTAACGCGCCGTCGGAATCACGCGGAGTCGCGGAGGACGCGGAGCGAGCATCGAACCGGCGCGGGACGCGCCTATGCGTTCTCTGATTCAGCCCTTTGATCCTCCGCGTCCTCCGCGACTCCGCGTGCCGATCTCAATTCAATGCCGCAAACGAGGGCGCTATCGCGGCAGGTGCGCCTCGATCCAGCGGTTGAGCTCGGCCGGCGGCAGGGCGCCGGACATCCGCGCGATCTCCTTGCCGCGCTGCAGCAGCACCAGGGTCGGGATCGAGCGGATATTGAAGCGCGCCGACAGTGCGGCTTCCGCGTCCGAATCCACCTTGGCGAACCGGGCACGCGGCTCGAACGCGGCGGCCGCCTTTTCGAAGGTCGGCGCCATCGTCCGGCACGGTCCGCACCATTCGGCCCAGAAATCCACCAGCAGCGGCAACTCGGCATCGGCGTGGCGGTCGAAGCGCGCCGCCGTCAGCGCCAGCGGATGGCCTCGAACAGCGCTTGGTGGCAATGGCCGCACTTGCCGCCGGCCGCGGCGCGCCCGGCGGGCACGCGGTTCAGCGTATCGCAATGGGGGCAGGGAACTATCCGTGTCTCGCTCATGATGCGGACATGGCGTTTCGCGCCCGCCGGTTGCAAGGAGGCGGGCCGGACCTGTATTCCTCGCCACCGCCTTTTGGACCAGCGCCATGACCGACACACCGCCCGACCGCCTTTCGACCGATCCGACCAGCAAGTTCTACAACCGCGAACTGCTCGAACGCGGCGTCGGCATCCGCTTCAACGGGCAGGAAAAGACCAATGTCGAGGAATATTGTGTCAGCGAGGGCTGGGTCCGCCTCGCGGTCGGCAAGACCGTCGACCGCCACGGCCGGGCGATGACCATCAAGTACAAGGGCACGGTCGAGCCCTATCTCCAGAGCCCGGCCGCGTCAGACGGCCCGGCGAGCGAATAGCACCCGCGACAACGGGGCTGGCCGCTCCGCGGAACGCGAACCGGAGTTCGCCATTGTCATCGGCGGGTTGCGTTGGGCGTCGCGGATGGCAGAAGAGCTAAAGCCGAAATACCGCTTCCGGACCCCAGGGCGGCGCACGCCCACCATCCTCGTGGTCGACGACGAGCCCCTGATCCGCATGGCAGTCTCCGACTTCCTGCAGGAATGCGGCTTCAAGGTGCTGGAAGCGGCACATGCGGCCGAGGCGCTGGCGATGATCCAGTCCGGGCACAGGGAAATCCACCTGGTGTTCAGCGACGTGCGGATGCCCGGCGAGATCGACGGCTTCGGCCTGGCCCGATGGGTCCGCCAGAACCGCCCGGACCTGCCGGTGATCCTGACCTCCGGGGACGCCAGGAAATCGGAGATTGCACACGAGCTGTGTGCCTCCGAGCCTTTCCTGGTCAAGCCCTATAACCTCGACATCGTGGTCGCACAAATCCGCCAGGCGATCGAGGCGCAGAAGAAACCCGTCATAGCGCAGCGGAAGCCGTGGTAAAACTCCCCGCCGCAGCCACGAAGACCGCCATGCCCAAAATCGACATCGCCGCCGTGCCGGAGCGCAAAGGCTCGGGATATCCGCCGCCCTTCGATGCGCCTTGTGCCGAACGCGTGCGGCAGCGGCTGGGCAATGCCGGCGGGCTCACCGATTTCGGCGTCAACCTGATGCGTCTGCCGCCGGGCAATTGGTCGAGCCAGCGCCATTGGCACAGCCACGAAGACGAGTTCGTCTATGTGCTGGAAGGCGAGTTGATACTGGTCGAGGGCGGCGGCGAGACGGTGCTGTGCGCCGGCGACTGCGCCGCCTTTCCGAAAGGCACCGGCAACGGCCACCACCTGATCAACCGGTCGGACACGGCGGCGGTCTATCTCGAGATCGGCTCGCGCCAGCCCGCCGACCTGACCACCTGCTCCGACATCGACATGATGAGCGCCAACGCCGACGGCCGCTTCGTACACAAGGATGGCCGGCCGTATCCCGCAGGCTGAACGAAGCGCTGAAAAGAACAAAGGCGCCCCCCAAAGCCGAAAGAAAATAATCTCCCTGGCGGACCTTGACATGTGCAGTTTGTTCCTTATTTGTTCTTATACAACTTTAAGGAACATGCGTGACCTAACACTACCGAGAGAACATACAGGTGAGGGTGTGCTCCCGGACACCCGTTTGGACGTGGAAAGGGCCGCTTCTGCGCGGCCTTCCCGTCGTCCGCTAGGACGAGGCGGTTGAAGCGTGGTGCGTGTTGGTCGGCTTTGATCGGGCCGTCTGCGGGCTGGCCGCGCAGCAGACCAGAACGGGCGAAAGCGGGGATGCACACCCCGTTTCCGCCCGTTCTTCATGAGTGGCGCCATGTGCCTTGACGCCGGATGCCTTGGCGTCAGGCGCCGCCCAGGAAATCCATCTTGCCGATGGTGATGCCCTTGTGACGCAGCAGGTCATAAGTGGTGGTGACGTGGAAGAAGAAGTTGGGCAGCCGAAGCCCTGGAGGAAGTCGCGGCCGGTGAACTTCATCTCGCCGCTGGGGAATTTCATCACGATCTCGCGATCCTCGGCGCCGGCAAGTTTCTCCGGCGTGACGGTCTTGAGGAAGTCGATGGTCTTGGCGAGCGCTGGTGCAGTTCGGGAAAGGTGGTCTCGGTGTCGGGCATGGCGGGCGGCACGATGCCGGCCAGCCGCGCGATGGCGCCCTTGGCCGCGTCGCTCGCAAGCTGGATCTGCTGCGGCAGGGCGTGCATGTCGGGCGCCAGCCGGGCTTCGAGCAGGTCGGACAGCGGCCTGTCCTCGGTCTTGGCCTGCGCCACCGCCTTGTCGAGGATCTTTTCGAGATTGCCGAGCGCGCGGATCATGACCGGCACCGATGCGTCGTAGATCGTGAATGCCATGCGGATTTCCTTCTGGGAACGATTGGTCGCGCGGACAAGACGCCGATTGCCGCGCAGCCGCAAGACTTGAAAGCCGCTGCCGCCGGGCCTACGTCACGCTCCCGCCGCGCCAGCGCACCTGTCCGAACAGGCTGAGGCGCGCGGCGTCGTCCCGCGAGAGGATCTGCGGCCCAACCTGCGGATTGGCCGCCTTGAGGGCGACGCGGCCGTCGAGATAGGTCTCGACCAGCTTGGTCTGCAGTCTTTCGTCGCGCTCGAAAACGTAGAAGGCGTCGTCGGCGATGGCACGGACCCGAACGTCCACCAGCATCAGGTCGCCGTCGCGGATAACGGGCTCGTTCGCCGTGCCGCGATGAAGCACGGCGCGCAGGTCGCCGGGCGCCGCATCGAACGCGACGCTGAGCCAGGCGAGCGAGAAGGCGAGCGGCGCGAGCGGCTCCGGCGCGCCGTAGCGGGCCTGGTCGCGCGTGGGCTCGCTGTCGCGCAGCGCGATGAAGCCGTAGCCTTCCGGCTCCGTATCGGCCAGCAGCCGCGCGCCGGCGCCGGTGGCGATCCAGTCCAGCGAAGCGCCTTTTGCCTGGGCGAGCCGGCCCATCAATTCGAACGGCGGCTTGGCGCGTCCGGCGATATAGGAGGCAAGGTGCTCCGGCGTGACCCCGGCGATTTGCGCCGCTTCCGCCCGCGATTCGAACAGATCGAGCAGCCAGCGCACCCGTTCGCCGAGTGTGATGCGGAACGAGGCCTGTTCCTCCCGAAGAAAGTCGCGGCTCCTTTGCTTTCCTTTTGGTTCCTCGCCACTCACATCGTCGTTCCTAAAGTATAGTCTTGACGCCCGCCCGTTTGGCTTGCTATTGGTCGTCTCGTCTGTGTTGCGTCCGGGAAAACTAAACAAAACGTCAGGACTGCCGCGAAAACACGGGCTCGCGTGAGTATGCGCGCGCGTGAAAGCACGGAAGCCTAAGCCTTTATCAGGTTGGCGTGCGGCACAGGTCAAGCTGTGGCGAACACGGCGGCGTGCGTATTGCTCCGAGTGCGCGCGCCGCCTGCCAACAATAGCGGACGATGAATCGATCAAGATATCCTCGACTGAGGCCGGCCTTGGCGGGCAAGTATCGGGCTCTGGACCTGCGATCGGCCAAAGGCACGGGCGATCAGGGACTGCCGTCGCAACTCGATACGCTCCTGGTGCATTGGCTGGACAAGCGTGGCACGAACCGTGTGCCGCCGCGCGCCGCGCTTCCGGTGCAGGATCTGCGGCCCTGGCTCGGTCACTGCGCTCTGATCGACGTCACGGTCCACGGCGATTTCCGCTTTCGGATCTGCGGTCCGAACCTGATCGTGCGCTTCGGTCGCGAGGCCACCGGCATGCTGGCCAGTTCGCTCGCCGCCGACATCGCCCAGCCGCTCGGCACGATCCTTGAGGCCGCGTGTGCGGCGCGTGCCCCGGTCGCCGCCATGTCCTACGTCGCGCTGGGCCGTGAACTTGAGACGCATGCCGACCTTGCGTTGCCCCTGTCCGACGGTACGGACCGGGTGGGCGCGCTCCTGCTGGGAAGCTATCCCGCGAAAGCGGGCTGATCATCGCCAAGCAACAAAGTCTCGCCGGACGCGAGCGACGGACCTTGGAAGTCCATGCCGCCACGGCCGATCCCTTCTTCGGACGATCCGCGACTTCGACTTCGGTCGTGATCAGCGGAGAAGCAACCGACGGGCATTCCGCAGCGCCATGCGCACCACCTTGGTCGATGCCGGTGTCGATCGTGTCGGATCGCGGTCTGGGCACCGGCGCAAGTATCGCCGCTTTCGCGTTGCGGCATTGGGACTAGAATGCCGGCGGTTTCAGGGCAGGAGCAGAAGTGATCGTTGTCGAGTTCATGATTTTCGTCGTGTCGTCCGGGCTGTTCTACAGCGGGCGGTTTCGCCACCATCTCTGGGCGGTGCTGATCGCGGGCGCCATCGCCACGGGATCCTCGCTCCTGTTCCTTTACGATCTCTACGAAAAGCTTGAGGTCCGCACCGAAGCCCCGGTCAAAGTGGTGAGACAGGTCGTGCGCGTGCCCGTCGTGCAGCACGTCTCGCAGCCGCCGGCGCTATCCAAGCAGGAGAACTGCCGCGACGACTATCCGTTCTTCGCACGCGTGTTCGGCCGCGAGGGTACCACCGAACTCGCCTTCACGGTATCGGCGGACGGCACGGTCCGCGACGTCAAGGTCGCCAAGTCCAGCGGCTCCGACGGCCTCGACGATGCCGCCTTGCACTGCGTGGCGAAATGGCACTACCGACCGGCGGTCAAGGACAGCCAACTGGTCGACGCACCGATGACGGTCAAGGTGGCGTGGAATCTGGATAAGCCGGATGCGGACGAGACACCCAATCCGGACGCGCAGAAGAAGCCCGACCCGGAGAAGCAGGACGGTTTTCCCTGAACGCCACGCAACAAAAAGGCCCGGTGTCGCCACCGGGCCTTTCCGTGTTTCTCGCGTGACGCGAGCGACGGACTTAGAAGTCCATGTCGCCCATGCCGCCGCCCATGCCGCCGCCGCCGCCCATGCCGCCGCCGGCGCCGCTGTCCTTCTTCGGACGGTCGGCCACCATGGCTTCGGTGGTGATCAGCAGCGAAGCCACCGACGAGGCGTTCTGCAGCGCGGTGCGCACGACCTTGGTCGGGTCCACGATGCCGAGGTCGATCAGGTCGCCATAGGTCTCGGTCTGCGCGTTGAAGCCGAAGGTGGACGACTTCTGCTCGAGCAGCTTGCCGACCACGATGGAGGCTTCGACGCCGGCGTTCTCGACGATCTGGCGGATCGGCGACTGGATCGCCTTGCGCACGATCGCGATGCCCTGGGTCTGGTCCTCATTGTCGCCGGTGACGCCGTTCAGCGCCTTGGTGGCATACAGCAGGGCCGTGCCGCCGCCGGGGACGATGCCTTCCTCAACCGCCGCCTTGGTGGCGTTGAGCGCGTCGTCGACGCGGTCCTTCTTCTCCTTGACCTCGACCTCGGTCGCGCCGCCGACGCGGATCACCGCGACGCCGCCCGCCAGCTTGGCGAGACGCTCCTGCAGCTTCTCCTTGTCGTAGTCCGACGTGGTCTCCTCGATCTGCGCCTTGATCTGCGCAACGCGGGCCTGGATGTCCTTCTTCTGGCCGGCGCCGTCGATGATCGTGGTGTTGTCCTTGTCGATGCGGACCTTCTTGGAGGTGCCCAGCATGTTCAGCTTGACGTTCTCAAGCTTGATGCCGAGGTCTTCCGAGATCACCTGGCCGCCGGTCACGATGGCGATGTCTTCCAGCATGGCCTTGCGGCGGTCGCCGAAGCCCGGTGCCTTCACCGCCGCGACCTTGAGGCCGCCGCGCAGCTTGTTGACGACGAGGGTCGCCAGGGCTTCGCCCTCGATTTCCTCGGCGATGATGAGCAGCGGACGGCCCGACTGCACCACCGCTTCCAGGATCGGGAGGAGCGGCTGCAGCGTGGTCAGCTTCTTCTCGTGGATCAGGATGTGCGGCTCGTCGAGCTCGGCGACCATCTTCTCGGCATTGGTGATGAAGTAGGGCGAGATGTAGCCGCGGTCGAACTGCATGCCTTCGACGACGTCGAGCTCGGTCAGCAGCGCCTTGGCTTCCTCGACCGTGATCACGCCTTCATTGCCGACCTTGGCCATCGCCTGGGCGATCATCTGGCCGACTTCCTTGTCGCCGTTCGCCGAAATCGTGCCGACCTGGCCGATTTCCTCGTTCGACTTGACCTTCTTGGAGCGCTTCTTGAGGTCGGCGACGACGATCTCGACCGCCTTCTCGATGCCGCGCTTCAGGTCCATCGGGTTCATGCCGGCGGACACCGCCTTGGAACCCTCGCGCACGATGGCGCGGGCCAGTACCGTGGCCGTCGTCGTGCCGTCGCCGGCCGCATCGTTGGTCTTGCTGGCGACTTCGCGCACCATCTGGGCGCCCATGTTCTCGAACTTGTCGGCGAGCTCGATCTCCTTGGCCACCGTCACGCCGTCCTTGGTCGTGCGCGGGGCGCCGAAGCTCTTCTCGATCACGACGTTGCGGCCCTTGGGGCCCAGCGTCACCTGCACTGCGTCGGCGAGGATGTCGACGCCGCGGAGCAGACGCTCACGCGCGTCGGCGCCGAATTTTACGTCCTTGGCTGCCATATGTTGTGTTCTCCTGATTGATTCGTTAACGCGTTCGCTACTCGAGCGCGCTTAGGCGGCCTTCTTCGTGGAGCTCTTGCGCCCCTCGAGAATGCCCATGATGTCGGACTCCTTCATGATCAGGAGATCCTCGCCTTCGACCTTCACCTCGGTGCCCGACCACTTGCCGAACAGCACGAAGTCGCCGGCCTTCACTTCGGGGACGACGCGCTTGCCCTGCTCGTCCAGGGCGCCCGGGCCTACCGAAATGACTTCGCCTTCCTGGGGCTTTTCCTGCGCGGTTTCGGGAATGATGATCCCGCCGGCGGTCTTCTGTTCCTCTTTCACGCGACGGACGACCACGCGGTCGCCAAGCGGACGGAATTTCATGCGTCATGCTCCCTAAGTTGTTGAAATACCAGAAAATCTGTAACCAGCAGCACTCCGGCATAGGGAGTGCCAAGCCAGTTGTGCGGCTATTTAGGTAGAAGGGAGCTGGGCGTCAAGTGCGCAGGCTGGTGCAGTTGAATACGGGTGCCCCGCGCCCAGTCGCGACCGGCTGGGCTTATAGTCCGGCGGCCGCAGACGGAGATTACGATGTTCACATGCTTTATCCGCTACCAGATCGCACCCGGCCGGCTGGAGGCGTTCAAGGATTACGCGCGCGCCTGGATCGCCTTGATCCGCAAGCATGGCGGCACGCATCACGGCTATTTCGTGCCCGGCGCCGACGGTGACACGCTGCCCCATGCGGCGTTCAGCTTTCCAGGTCTCGGCAAGGACGGCCCGCCGGACGTCGGCGTCGCCTTGTTCAGCTTTCCCTCCGTCGACACTTACGAGAAATATCGTCGCGAGGTTGCCGAAGACGAAGGCTGCAGGGCCGCCACGGCGCGGTTCAACGAAGCGCCGTGCTTCTTGAGTTACGAGCGGACATTCCTGGTGCCGATGTTCGAATAATTCGAACGGAGAGTCGGCTATGGCGATCCGGTGCTCCGCCCCGATCAGTGCAGCGAGAATTCGCTTCCGACCAGCTTCAATTCGGCATCCGAGATCAGGCCGCGCGCCGCGACCCGCACCGAATGGAGCTTGCCTTCGATGCTGGTCTCCCAGAAGCGCAGGAATTTGTTGAGGACCGGGAATTGCGGCGCGAGGTCGAGATCCTGCCAGATGAAGCTCTGCAACATCACCGGATGATCGGGCATGCGGTAGACGATCTCCGCCGTGGTGAGGCGATAGCCCTGAAGCTTGTGCGCAAGCGTGCTCATGAAATCTCCTTCGATACGACTCCGTTTCGTTCGCCCCGACCTGTCATTCTCTCCCAAAATTATTGAACGCAGCATGAAGCGCGTCGGTTGCCGTTGTCGAGGACGTCGTGCGGCAGCACTCGCATTTGCCGAGTGCTTGCGGGCGCGGCCGCGAACGGGCAGCATCGGAAAAGGGGGAGCGCGAAGGCTGAGATCGCTTGGACATGCGCACCCGCTTTCATCTCCAGGACGGCCAGGCGGTCGTCCGCGCCGGCATCGCTTATCTGGAAGGCGACGGCCGCGGGCTTGCCGGCTCGCTCGCCCTGCACGGGACGTTTGCGCTTCTCGTCCTGTTCCTGATGCTGCGCGGCGCGACGGAGAGACCGCCGCCGCCGGCCACCCGCTTCGTGCCGGTGGAGGTGATCCGGCTGGGACAGGAGACGACGTCGCCGCCCGAACCGCTGAAGGCGAAAATCCCGCAGCCGGTCACGCGGCATGTCACGGCGCACGAGCCGGCCTCTGCCAATCGTCCCGTCGGAACGTCACCCCACGGCACCAAGCCGGTCGACGATCTGGAGACCAGGCTGCACGCCCTGGCCAATCTGAAGGCGCCGGAGAGCAACGCGAAGCCGCTGGACACGCCGGCGGCGACCACACCGGCGTCATCGGACGCGGCTGCGCCGGGCGCGCTCACGGCTTACGCGGTGCGCGATCTCATCCGCGCCCAGGTCGAGCGCAAATGGGCGTTCAACGTGACCGCGCTGGGCGCCGGCAGCTTCAACATCGCGCTGCGCGTGGTGGTGCTGCGGAATGGGCGGGTGGCGCGGGCGGAGATCCTGGACCGGGAGCGCTACACCCGCGACGCGCTTTATCGCGACATCGCCCTCAGCGCGCGCAACGCGGTGCTGCTGTCTTCGCCGCTGACCTTGCCGGACGGTGCGTTCGGCGACGAGATCACCGTGACGCTGAACCTCAACCCGCGCGATACGCTACGCTAGCGCCTCGCGCGCCCGCTTGGCGGCGCCGAAGCCTTCCATGCCGTGCTGCCACTGCAGCGCCACGACGGCGCCCTTGACGGGCTGGATCAGCGCCAGCGCCATCGCCGCCGTCACCGGCAGCCAGATCAGCGCATGCAGCCATAGCGGCGGCGCGAACGCCACTTCGACGGCCAGCGTCAGCGCCACCACGATGTGGCCCACGATCACGATCACGAGATAGGCGGGGAAGTCGTCGGCGCGGTGGTGGTGCAGCTCCTCGCCGCAGGCGGGACAGCTATCGGCGACTTTCAGGAAGGCGCGGAACATGTGGCCTTGGCCGCAATTCGGGCAACGGCCGAAGAAGCCGCGGACGACGGGCTGCGCCAGGAATCTGTCGAATTTGGCGGTCAACGTGGTCATGTCTTCGGATGTATGCCCGGCCTGCCCGAGGGACAATGGCTGCGGCGCGCGTGCCGCACGGTCAGGTGTCGCAGGCGGTTTCAGATCGCCGGCACGGTCACGGCAGCGTCCTGGCCAGACGGATTCCGGCAAGGCTGGAATAGTCGTATTCGCCCTTCACCGCCGGCGCGCCGCTGCGCGTGGCCGAGCGCACGAAGATCGGCGTGTTGTCCCACGAGCCGCCGCGCAGCACGTGGCGGGTGCAGTCGCCGCCGGTCGCCCAGGCGCTGCCGTCCTGGGGTGCGCCCTGGTAGCTCGGATGCCAGCAATCCGCCGTCCATTGCCAGGCATTGCCGAGCACGCCGTAGAGGCCGAACGGGTTGGCGGCGAAGGCGGTCACGTCGGCCAGCACGCGGGCGTCGTAGGGGCTGCCGCAGCCATTGCAATTGGCATTGTTGGTGCCGAGGTCGTCGCCCCACCAGCGCGCCGTCGCCGTGCCGCCGCGGGCGGCATATTCCCATTCCGCTTCGGTCGGCAGGCGATAGGGACCGCCGCGCATGTTCGCGCCCGGCCGCGCCGCCCGCACTTTGGCGTTCAGCCAGTCGACATAGGCCTGGGCGTCCTTCCAGGTCAGGCACACCGCCGGCCATTGCGGCGGCTCGACCTCGACGGGCGGCCGCGCGAAGCCGCTGTCTTTTCCCTTCCAGCCGAAATCCAGGATGGAGTTGCACAGCGCCGGCTTGTAGCCGGTGTCCTGCAGGAATTGCAGGAACTGCTCGCTGGTGACGTCGTATTTGGCCATCGCGAAGGCGCGCACGCTCACCGTGTGCTGCGGGCCTTCATTGTCGAAATGGCCGGCCTCGCTTGCCGCGCTGCCCATGACGAAACGCCCCGCCGGAATGCCGACCATCACGGGACAGTCGGTGCATTCCTGGAATTCGCGGTCCTTGTGCTCTTCGGCATGGCTGGCTCCGGCAAGGACGATAAGGAGCAGCGGCAGAAGCAGGAGAAATCTTCGCACCGGGTTGGATCGGATGGTTTGGTGACGCGAGGGAGCGTATGGGCCGCGCCCGTGCCTGACAAGCCGCACCGGCAGGGCCGTACCGGCACGGTGACGCAAATGTGAGATGCGATGTTGTGCGCGCTTACAAACGCCGCCACAGTGGCCATTCGCTATTCTCAAGGTTTCCATGTCCGCGAATATCCCAGACGGCTTCCGGCCGCTCAAATTCAATGTCGGCTTCATCGAGAATATCGGGCCGCTCTACGGCAAATGGGACGGCAGCCGGCTGCTGATGGGCTTCCGGGTCGAGATGCGGCACTGCAATCCCGGCCAGGTCGCGCATGGCGGCATGCTGGCGACCTTCGCCGACATGTTCATCCCCATCGCGGCGCGGATGCAGAGCAAGGCCGATGTCGGCTTCGCCCCGACCGTGAACCTGACCCTCGATTACATCACGCCGGCCAGGCTGGGGGCGTGGGTCGAGGGGACGGCGGAAAGCCTGCGCGCCGGCAAGAACCTGTTCTTCGCCCAGGGCCTCGCCACCGCCGACGGCGTGCTGTGCCTGCGGGCCAGCGCGATCTTCAAGGTCACCGCGCCGATGGGCGCCGTGCCGACGCCGGAGACGATGTTCGGCGATGCGTGAATCGCGTTTCGCCTTGGGCTAAGCTCCGCCCATGTCCGATCCTGTTCCCGAAGCATCGCCGCCGGCACCAGCGCCGGCCCTGCCGCCCGCCTCGAACGCCGACCGGCGCTGGCGTTTCCTGCGCGACGTGGCGGTGTTCGAGATGAAGCTGGCGCTCAACAACCTGCACAATTTCTTTCAGATCCCGCTGACGCTGGCGGTGGCGGCGTTCGACCTGGTGGTGAAGGGCGAGGAGGAGGGCGGGCGCTTCTACAAGCTGGTCGAGATGGGGCGCACGATCGACGATTCGATCGACATCTATTCCATCGTCGCCCATCGCGAGCGCAGCCTGAATCGCGACTACACGGTCGATGCGATGCTCGGCAAGCTGGAGGCCGTGATCCTGCGCGAATACGAGAAGGGCGGCACCGCGGCCGGCGTGAAGCAGGCGGTCGACAAGGCGATCGACGGGATGCAGGCCAAAACCGGCGAGCACGCCGGCAAGTTCGGCGACGCGGTCAGGTCCGCCGCGGAGAAGCTGCACGAGAAGATGCAGAAGATGGAAGGCGATAACCGCGATCGCCCGGCGGGGCCTCAATAGTTCAATTCGACGGTGATCAGGCTCGCATAATTTCCTGTTGCCGCACTGGACTGTCGCGCGAGAATGCGGCCATACACCGTATAGATCTGGCGAAATTCGGCATTCATCCCGACCACGCCGGATACGGCGACCGTCGCGCCGTCGCCGCTGCCGTCGCCCCAGGGCAGGCTTCGCGCCGGATCGCTGAACAGCTGGTAGCGCAGCGTCTGGGAGCCCGTCGTCAGCACGCGTCCGGAAGCGCCGCCGCTGAGCAGCGCGATCGTGCCGCGGACATCGACGGGGACGGCTGCCGACGCGGTGCAGGTCACCGTGATTGACGCGCTGAAATCCGCCGGCGCGCCGGACGACGGAACGTAATTGCCGAACGCCAGCGGCGTGACGCTGAGCGCGCAATAGACCGCCCCCGCGCTCTGTGCGAAGACCGGCAGCGGCGCGGCGAGAAGCACCAGCAAGGCAGCGGCCGGACAAAGGCGGCGGATCATCGGCACACCAGGGGGCCGATCACGGGAATGTCGCCCGCCACCGGCCGGTAGTCGAACCGCGTCTTGCAATGCGTTCCGTCCGGCCGTTCGACATCGACCTCGTTGGTCGGCTTCAGGTCCATGAGATAGGCCTCGCCGCCGAAACCCACCGGTCCGTCCGGCGTACCGGCAAGCCGCGCGATCGAGCCGATCGGAATGGGCTGGCCCGCACCGTCCTGGATCTTCAGCAGGGCGGCGTGCGCGTTCTTCACGCCGAAATTCACGACCACGCCGGAACGGTCGGGCGGCCGCACCAGACGGGCCGTCTCGCCGACCGCGACGTCGGCCGGCAGGTGGCTGACGTCCAGCGCCAGCCGGTTGTTCTGGTAGGACAGCAGGAACGGCACCAGGATCTGTCCGCTCGAATCGGTCTTGCCGACGAAGCGGTTCTCGTAGAGCACCGGTACGTCCGCGACATCGCCGGTCTGCACGACGGCGAAGCTGTCGTCGATCCGGTCGCTGGCGAACAGGCCGCCATTTATCAGGGTGAGGGCGCCCCTGGCGCCGACGCGGCCGGCGACCTCGCCGGGCGTCTGGCTGATGCCGGCGGACAGCCGGCCGAAACTGCCGAGATATTCGCCCTCCGCCGTCCGGGACTGCGACGCGCCTTCGCTGTCCTGAAGCCGATAGCCCCAATCGTCGGGCACCAGGGCGGGCTTCGAAATGTCGGCGGTGCCGCTGTAGCGGTCATTGTCCATCGTCGCTCCCACCGCGGCGGATGTCGTCGTGCCGAGCTGGAAGCTGATGCCGATGCCGGCGCCGAAATTGTCGCGCCTTACCAGGTCGTCGAACCCGGTCGCATAGAGCGTGAACCGGCCGGCGATCGGCACGCTGTAGCTGATGGTGGCCAGATCGGCCTGCGGCGTCTCGAGGCTGCCCAGGAGGCCGAACCCCGGTTGTTGCGCGCGCGAGCGCTGGCGCACATAGGCCACGTTGATATTGCCCCAATCGCCGGCCTGGTAGCCGACGCTGGCGGTCACCGTCGAGCTCGGCTCGGACGCGCCGTTCACCGCGGCGAGGTCGCGATAGCCCGGCGAGGTCAGGGTGGCGCTGAGGCTGACGCTGACATCGCGCGAGATGCGCTGGAAGCCGAGCGACACCAGCGCACCGCTATCGACCCGGTCGCCGATCGGCGAAAGGCCGCCATGTCCGCTGCTGGCGGCCAGGGCGGCGGTGGCGACGCCGATCGTGCCGAGCTGCACCGTGGCACCGGCGCCCAGCAGCCCCAGGCCGCCCGTCGCTTCGCCATGGGCTTCCAGCGTCAGCCAGTCGGTCAGGCCGTAGCGGAGCGTGCCGTTCGAGGCCCAGCCGATATAAGCATCGTTGGCCAGGCCATAGTTGCGGCGAACCGTGCCGGCTTCGAACGAATAGCTGGCGAGACCGGGCTTGAGCAGCGCCGCCGTCACATAGAACGGCAGGCTGACCAGCGTCTGGCGGCCGAGCGCGTCCTGCACCGCCACCACCACTTCGCCGGCACCCGTCACCACCGGCAGCGCCTGCGCCGTGAACGGGCCCGGCTGCACCGCCTCGCTGTATTGGCGGACGCCGTCGACCAGCACGTTGACGGTCGACGGCACGGCGGCCGAGGAACTGATGGCCGGCAGCGGATAGGTGATGAGATCGGGCCGGATGCTGAAATCGCTCGCCACCTGCACGCCCAGCAGGCGCACCGCGCGGCTCCAGGGCAGGGCGCCGGTAATCACGTCGCCGGCGCGCCAGCGGCGCATCGCGTCGGCCTCGGTATAGGTGTAGGTCGTGTCGAGCCGCACGACATGGCTCTCGCCGTCCAGCGGCGTGGCGTTGACGATCGCGGTGCCTTCGAGCAGGCCGTAGGGGCTGAAGACCCGCCCGCCGAGATAGGCCGAGGCGGTGTTCTCCTGGCCGGTGAAGGTGCCGAGGATGTCGTAGTTGAGGAGCGCGCCATACGCGGACGGCGTCAGCGGCGCCAGTGCGGCCGAACGGCTATGGCTGATCTGGGTCGGCGCCAATGCGGCGTCCGGCGCCGTGACGGTGAGCGTCTGTCTGGCCTCGTCGGGCGCGGCCTGGACGCCGGGAAGCGAGGACAGCAGGATCGGCTCGTTTTCCGGCGGCCCCCTGGCGACGACAAAACCCAGATCGCGCAGATCGGCGGGGGTCGCATAGAGCTTGCCGTTGCGGTCGATGAAGCGGCCCACCTGGCCGGTGGCGCGACCGTTCAGGATGACTTCCAGCAGCAATTGGCGTTCCTCCGCCCAGGCGCCCGAACCGGACAGCGACGCGATAAGCACGCCCGCAAGCCCGAGGCGCCATCGGCTCATGGTGTCAGGGTCTGCTCTGTCTTGCCTTGCGGAGTCGTGACGGTCAGGCGAAACGGCACGCCGTGCGCCATCGGCGCGCCGTCGACGGTCCAAAGCCGCTGCGCGCCGGCCAGGACATAGGGATTGGCCGCGACCGGGGCGACTGTGCGGCGGCCGCCGTCGGACAGCGTCACGGCAATCGCGTTGACCTTGGTGTGGGTCGCGCCGGTGTTGCTGACGGACAGGGTGGTGTGGCCGCCCGCGGCGGACGGATCGATCGTCCATGTCAGGAGCGGAAGGCCGGGCGTGGCCGGGCTGGACATCACCGGCAGCGACAGGCGCAGCGAGATCGCGACCTGCTGCCGGTCGGTGGCCGCCGGCACTTCGTCGATCAGCAGCCGGTAGGAGCGCTCCGCCGCATCGGTGCCGCGGCGCAGGAGCAGCCGCATGGTCTGCGTCGCCCCCGCCGGGACCGTGAAGATCGGCGGCGAGATGATGAAATCGTCGGTCGGCGTCAGCACATCGGTATCGGACGGCTGCGACCAGGAAAAGGCGCGGGCCTGAACCGCGACGGGCGTCGCGCTGCGGTTCAGGACCTCGATCGTCGCATTGGTCCGGCCGGATGAAAGGTTGACGATCACCGGCGAGACCTCAAGTGAGGCTGCCTGCAACCTATCCGCCAGCAAGAGACTGGTGAGGAAAACGGCTAGTCCGCAGATTTTCCGCATACATCGCCGTCCCCGTTACGGCCTCCGTTAGAACGTCACGCTCACCTGGACCGTGTCGGTATAGGCACCCGTGGTCAGCGCCTGGCCGGCCGTGACCGCACCGAACACGTCCAGCGACTGTGCCAGGCCGTTTCCCGTCCCTGCGACCGTGTCGGTGCCGACGGCGTGACCCCAATGGGTGGTGCGCTCCGTGTTGCTGTATAAGTCGTAAGTGAGGAAATTGGTTCCACTGGCGAGCCGGCGCTGGCCGCCCGTCGCGTTGGCGCCATCGCTCAGACCGATATTGTAGGTACCGCCATTGGTGCAGGTCGCGGACACGGTGGTCTGGCTGCCGGTCGTGCCGGTGAGGGCGATTTCGCTGAAATCGATCGGTTCGGCGGTCACATCGCACACCGTCGAGACGGTCGCGGTCACGCCCATGCCGGCGGTCGTGGCAGCCAGGGCGCCCTGAAGCGTCGCGAGGCTGAGGAGGGTTGTAGTCGCAAGGAGAAGACGCTTCATCTGACTGTTCCTTTGATACTGGCCAGAACGGGTAGCACCCGTCTGTTGGGAGAAATCTCCCACGCACGTTGTTCCGCGCCATCGCAGATGGGAGCGGCCGCATTTCCGCGGCTTATCGACTTGGCGGCATTCGGGGGTCCCTCCGATTTGCCCTTGGGCGCTGGATCGGCTGGAACGTTGGGTTTTATAGGGGGCGCGGCTTATGCGGAGGCTAACGAACAGCGTCGCAATTGATTCAACCGAATATCCATTCCACAATTTCTGCTGTTCTACTCGGTGAATATTGCAACGGCTGGGCCGGTTTATTTTCAGATACAGGAAAATAAGAATACAACTTGAGAGGTGACTCAGGGTATATACCGATGGCCGATCGCCGCGAAGTCAGGCGCTCTCGAATCCCTCCAGCACGTTGACGGTGATCGCGGCGAGGGCGTCCAGGTTGTAGCCGCCCTCGAACTGGAACAGCGTCGGCAGCTTCAGCGTCGCGATCGTCTCGCCGAGGCGCAGGTAATCCTCGGCGCGCAGCCTGAAGCGGGAGATCGGATCGGCCTCGAAGGTGTCGAGGCCCAGCGACACCAGCAGCACATCGGGGCCGAACGCCGAAATGCGCTTCAGCGCAATGTCGAGTGCCGCCGCGTAGCCGTCCCACGCCGTGTACATCGGCAGCGGCAGGTTGAGGTTGGCGCCGGCGCCTGCCCCGGCGCCGGTCTCGTCGGCGAAGCCCAGGAAATGCGGATAGGCGAACACCGGATCGCCGTGCAGCGAGACGAACAGCACGTCGGCGCGGCCGTAGAAGATGCTCTGCGTGCCGTTGCCGTGGTGATAGTCGACGTCGAGGATGGCAAGCCTCAGGCCCTTGTCGCACAGCCACTGCGCCGCGATGGCGATGTTGTTGAGATAGCAGTAACCGCCGAACACATCGGCGGCGGCGTGATGGCCGGGCGGCCGGGCGAGCGCGAAAGCGGCGCGTTCGCCGCCGGCCACCGTCTGCGCCGCGGCCAGCGCCGCGTTCACCGCCGCCAGCGCCGCCGGCCAGGTGCCTTTCACGATCCCCGTCGCGGTGTCGAAGGAATAAGCGCCGAGCCGGGCTTCGACATCGCCGTCGAACCGGCTGCGCATGCCGCGCGCCGGCCAGGCCGAGGGCAAGGCGGGCGGCGCCTCCTCGCCATAGGCCTTGCGCCACAGCGCGCTGGCCTCGCCGAGAAACGTCACCAGCCCCGCGTCGTGGACCCGCGCGATCGGCGCCATGCCGAAATCGGCCGGCGCCAGGATCGGGCCCAGCTTCCGGCGTTCGACCTCGGCGCGGACGTTTTCGACCCGCGCCGGCACTTCGACGGCGGGCGCCAGGCGGCCGCGCTCGAATTCCAGCGGCGGCGCATGGTCCCGATGGATCGGGGAATAGAACGTCTTCATGCCCGTCTTCCCAACATGCCCAAACAAGAAAGGGCGCAAGCGGGATGCGCGTCCCGTCTTTCGCCCGTTCTGGCCCGGCGCGGCCAGCCAGCAGCCAGCTTAGTCAAAAGCCAACCAACAGGCACCACGCCCGACCGCCCGATCCTAGCGGACTGATGGGACGGCACGCGCAACGCCTTGCGCAGTCCGTCCCGGTCCAAACGGATGCCCGTGAGCGCACCCATCATCGGTCTATGTCCCCACGGCGTCTTCAGGTCGTCATGACTCGCGTTCCTTGCGTCTCTGGAACAAATAAGGAACATGCGGCCGAAATGCAACCATGCGTTGCAAATTTATTCCGCTCGGATCTTAATAAGAGTGGATTCAAGACGTTAGCGTCCGGAAGCGCTCCCGTCATCGCTGGCCGGTAGAGGACTGCAATGATGGGCGAGCAGAGGCGCTCGGCTCGTCCAATACCGATGCAGCGACATCCCGCTCCGACAGGAATGTGGAGAATGCCGTCCGGTAGGACGACGCGGTCCAGTGGCGATTGGTGAAGACCACAAGGCCGGTCTTGCGGATGGCGAAGGCGATGGGTTGGACCGCGAAGGTGAAGTCCGGCGGAACGATGCCGTGCGCGCGAAAATGCGGCAGCACCACGTCCTCTATTTCCCGGGCCCGCGCCGGATCGCGTGCCGACGGATCGAAGAAGAACAGGGTCTTGCGGACCGCATCGCTTTCCAGGATCCGCTCCAGTTCCCAGATCACGCCGCTGGTGGCGCGAAGCACCATGGCGATGCTCGTCGACCGTTGAATCAGATCGCGGACATAGGGACGCCATTCCTCCCCCGTCAGGAAGACGCGGTGCGCGAGATCGCGCCGGGCGGCGTCGGCGGTGGCGCCGGGTTTACCGATGGCAACCAGGGGCCGATATCCATCGGCGACGTCAAAGAGCTCTTCTTCGATGCTGGCGGGAAATGGCCTGAAGGTCACGAACCGCGTGAAGAAGGGCATGGAGGGCTTCGGCAGGACGATGCCGTCCGTATCGAAAGGCCGCAGATAGAGAACGAACGGCTTGTTCCGGTCGGACAGAACTTCCGGAATGGACAGCGCCCCGAAATATCGCGCGCCGGACCGCAGCAGCGCCGCGACCCGCAGGCCGGCCAGCGCGATCACCAGCCAGACCGCGATGTCGAATGCGAGCTGCTCGGACATCGCATAGCATCTGACGATCAGCTTGCAGGACACACCGATGCGCGTCATCTCAGCGTAAATGCTGCCGAACGACGTGACGTAGAGTAGGCAGACGACGAACAGCACCGCGGAGGCCAGCGACACGAGATAGGAGAGAACGGATCGCCAGTTGGAAAGCGGCGATCGGGGAAGATCCAAAAGCTTGTTGCAATACGTCCAAAATGTCGGCGCGAGCTTGCGGTCGAGAGCCGCATTCAGGCTGTAGGTTTCGCGAAGGTCGGCGATTTTTCGAAAGTTGCGCGCCAGATCGACGCTTGCCGTCAGCAGGAGGATGAGCCAGCCGATCCCCAAGGCGATGATGAACGGCTCGGGCACCTGGCGGAAGAACGGGACGAAGGTGAACAGGACGAGTCCCGGAAAGAAGAAGACGCCGGCAAATGTCAGCGACGCGATGGTGCGCAAGGATCTCGGTCGGACATCGGTTATCGACGTGTATATCCACCAGGATACCGCGATGGTGATCGCGAATTGAATGCCCCACTCGATCGGCTGGAACCAATCCGCCTCCAATGAGTCGCCGCCGGCCAGGACCTGCTGACGGACGGCATTGTAGCTCGCCAAGAACGAGTCGGCCGCCGGATAGACGCCGTGGAGACCGAAGGCCAGGCCCGCCACCAGCGCCAGGACGACCAGGACGAGATTCAGCAGTGTGACTCTGATGAAAACGAGCAAATAATATGCGCGGTGCAGCCGGACTTCCGACTCTGAATGGTCGATCTCGACAATATTCACGTTCGCTATTCTGGTCCGGCCCCATCGCAATATAGTCGACACGGCATGATGCGCCACATTTCTCTGGCGCACGCCGATCAATACTTCTGCTCTAGCCCATCTGAAGCAGGATCGCGCCGGTGGCGATGGCGCCGGCGGCGAGCCAGCGGCGCCAGGTCATGTGCTCCCCCAGGAACGCCATCGCCAGCACGGTGCCGAACAGCACCGAGGTCTCGCGCAGCGCCGCGAGCTGGGCCGTGGCGCCGAAGCGGTAGGCCAGCATGGCCGAGCCATAGGTGACGATCGACAGCGCGGCGACGCCGACGCCGAGCTTCCACTGCCGCCGCGCCTCGATCACCACGGCACGGCCGCGGATGCCCGGCGCCGTCGCCAGCACGCAGGCGCCATGCGCCACGAAGAACCACAGCACATAGGTCAGCGGCTCGGCGACGGAACGCACCCCGGTCGCGTCGATCAGGGTATAGAGGCCGATGGTCAGCCCGGTGCCCAGCGCATAGGCGAGCCCCTTCGGCGCACCGGCGCTGGCGCGATGCGACAGGCCGATGGCGACGACGCCGCCGCAGACCAGGGCGATGCCGGCGAACTGCAAGGCGGCGGGATGCTCGCCCAGCAGCAGGATCGCGCCCAGCGCGGTGAACAGCGGCCCCGTGCCGCGCGCCACCGGATAGACGGCGGAGAACGCCGCGCTCTCGTAGGAGCGCACCAGCAGCAGCTCGTAGACCGCGTGCACCATGGCGGTGGCGATCAGTAGCCACACGGCGCGGCCCTGCGGCAGCGGCACGAAGAACAGCGCCGGCGTCACCAGCACGCTGGAGAACACCCCGATCAGCAGCCGCATGGCGTATTTGTCGTCGGCGCGCTTGGTCAGCACGTTGACGACGGCATGGACGGCGGCGGAGAGGAAGATCAGGACGAGCGCGAAGGTCACGCCCGACCTTATAATGCCCGCGCGCCCCTGCAATACTGCGGACGCACCGCGCGGACGGTGCGACGATCAATCCACGGGACGCGGAACGCATGACCTCTCTCAACGAAAACCTGATCGGCGTGCCGGGCGGGCGTGCCAGGCTGCAGACGCCGGCGCTGGTGCTCGATCTCGATGCCTTCGAGCGCAACCTCGCCGCGATGGTGGCGCATGCGCAGCGCGTCGGCGTCGGGCTGCGGCCGCACGCCAAGACGCACAAATCGGCGGAAATCGCCCGGCGCCAGATCGCGGCGGGGGCGAACGGCATCTGCTGCGCCAAGCTGGGCGAGGCGGAGGCGCTGGCGGATTGCGGCATCGAAACGATCCTGCTGACCTCGCCGGTGGTGACGGACGCCGGCATCGCGCGGCTGATGGCGCTGAATGCGCGGATGGGCGCGCTGATGGTCGTCACCGACAATGCCGAGATCGCTTCGCGGCTGGACGCGGCGGCGATCGCCGCGGGCAAGCGGCTGAAGGTGCTGGTCGATATCGATCCCAATCTCGGCCGCACCGGCATCCGGCCCGCCGATGCGCCGGCGCTGGTGGCGCAGGTCGCCGCGGCGCGCGGCCTCGAATATCGCGGCCTGCAATGTTACGCGGGCCAGGTGCAGCACATGGAATCGCCGAACGAGCGGCGTTCCGCCTCGCTGCAGGCGATGAAGGATCTGGGCGCGCTGCGCGATGTTCTGGCGAAGGGCGGCCTTGCGCCCGCCATCATCTCCGGCGGCGGCACCGGCACGTTCGATATCGATCCCGACGCGCATGTGCTGACCGAGCTGCAGGTCGGCTCCTACATCTTCATGGACAAGCAGTACAACGATGTGTGGGAGAAGCCCGGCGAGCGTCCGCCGTTCGAGACCTCGCTGACCGTGCAGACCACCATCATCAGCGCCAACCGCGCCGGCCTCGCCACCACCGATGGCGGGTTCAAGTCCTTCGCCACCGATGCGGGGATGCCGCTGCCGGCGAGCGGCGCGCCGGCGGGAGCGGCCTATTTCTTCTTCGGCGACGAGCAGGGCGGCCTTGTCTATCCGCGTGACGGCGTACAGCTAAAGCCGCGCGACGTCGTCGCCTGCGTCGTGCCGCATTGCGATCCGACGGTGAACCTCTACGACCGCTATCATTGCGTGCGCGGCGATGTGCTGGAGGCGATCTGGCCGGTCGATGCGCGGGGGCGGTCGGCCTGACAATCCTGGCGCATTCCTGACAGCGCCATTCATGTGCGGTTCAGGCGCCGGGAGTCATGGTCAGCCTCGGCATTGAAACAGCATGAGGTAAAACATGAATATCGTGAAGAAAGCAGCGCTGGGTCTCGCCATGCTGGCGGGCGCAGCGGTCGCGACGGCGGCCCCGGCCGCGGCGCATGTGTCGGTCGGCATTGGCTTCGGCGGTTACGGCCCGGGCTATTACGGCGGCTACGGACCCGGCCCGGTGTGCGACCCCTATAGCCGCTGGTACGATCCGTACCGCTGCGACGATTACGATGACGACGGCTACTACAACGGTCCGGTCTTCATCGACGGCATCTGGCTGAACGGCGGCTTCCGTTCGCGCTATTATGGCGGCCACCGCCAGTTCTACTACCATGGCGGCTGGCACGGCGGTTCGGGCTTCCACGGCGGCGGCTTCGGCGGCCATGGCGGCGGCCACGGCGGCTTTGGCGGCGGTCACGGCGGCGGCTTCGGCGGCCATGGCGGCGGCGGTCACCACCACTGACCGCTCCCGGCACGGGATCGAAAGCGGGCGGCTCCTTGCGGGGCCGCCCGTTTCGCTTTGGGGGCAGCGACAATATTCCTCCGCATACCGGATATGCCTGAAATTTTCGGTCGGGATGGCCCGCGCACACGCAATGCCGCTCGATTGAATCCCACGGTGCAGGACGAGTAGGTTGCCGGTCCTGCACACAAGGATTCTGTCATGCGCATCGGCGTGCCCAAGGAGATCAAGAACCACGAATATCGCGTCGGCATGACGCCGCCCGCGGTGCGCGAGCTGACGGCGCGCGGGCACGAGGTGTTCGTCGAGACCCTGGCCGGCGACGGCATCGGGCTGGACGACGAGATGTATGAGCGGGTCGGGGCCAAGATCCTGGGGACCGCCGACGAGGTGTTCGGCGCCGTCGACATGATCGTGAAGGTCAAGGAGCCGCAGCCGGAAGAGATCAGGCGGCTGCGGCCCGGCCAGGTGCTGTTCACCTATCTGCACTTGGCGCCCGATCCGGAACAGACCAAGGGGCTGCTCGATTCGGGCGCGATCTGCATCGCCTACGAGACCGTCACCGATTCGCGCGGCGGGTTGCCCCTGCTGGCGCCGATGAGCGAAGTGGCGGGACGGATGTCGATCCAGGCCGGGGCGCACTGCCTGGAGATCGCGCAGGGCGGCCGCGGCCAGCTGCTCGGCGGCGTGCCGGGGGTGCCGGCGGCCAAGGTGGTGGTGCTGGGCGGCGGCGTGGTCGGCACCAATGCGGCGCGCATGGCGATGGGGCTGGAAGCGCATGTCATCATCCTCGACGTTTCCCTTGCCCGCCTGAAGGAATTGGACGAGCAGTTCGGCTCGCGCATGCACACGCTGTTCTCGACGCTGGACGCGATCGAGGAGCAGGTGCTGAGCGCCGACCTCGTGATCGGCGGCGTGCTCCTGCCCGGCGCCGCGGCGCCCAAGCTGATCACCCGCGCCATGGTCGGCCAGATGAAGAAGGGCTCGGTGATCGTCGACGTCGCGATCGACCAGGGCGGCTGCGCCGAGACGTCCCATCCCACGACGCACGCCGCGCCGACCTATGTGGTCGACGACGTGGTGCATTACTGCGTCGCCAACATGCCGGGCGCGGTGGCGCGGACCTCGACCTTCGCGCTCAACAACGCGACGCTGCCCTTCACCATCGCGCTGGCGCAGAAGGGCGCGGAAGGCGCGATGAAGGCCGACAAGCATCTGCTCGCCGGCCTCAACGTCTACAAGAACACGCTGACCTACCAGGCCGTCGCCGACGCGCAGGGCTTGCCGTTCAAGACGGCGCAGAGCGTGCTGGGGATGTAGTCACGCCGCGCCGGGAAACGGCTCGACGAACAACTCGCCGCGGCGCCCGTAATAGACGGCGCGGCGGCCGGCCAGCGACACGATGTAGGCGACGCATCCGGCGGACGCGATGCCTTCGCAGAACTCGGCATAGCCGGTCTCGCGGCGCTGGACGGCGCGGATCGCCGCTTCCACCAGCGCGGGCGCGAAGTCGTTGGCCGGCACGCCGGAGAGCGCGCGGCCGGCCGTGACATGCGAGCTGCCGTCCGGCATGTAATAGGTCTTCTCCGCCCGCAGCAGGTCGGCGTGGTAGCGCTCGACCCCGGCCTCCATCAGCCTGGCGACGACCTGCGGGAACGTCGCGCGGCCTTCGTCCGAGCCGCGCGTGCAGTCTTCGACGATGTTTTTCGTCTGCGTATCCATGGGCTTTCCTTTCGTCAATCGATGGGGATTTCCTTGAGGTCGTGCCGGCGCACGACCGCTTTCATCGCCGCAGCGAGGGCCGCGCGCGTTTTCGCGGGCAGGTGCCCGAAGAATTCGTCGTCGTTGCGGTCGGCCAGCGCCGCCAGCGCCGGGACGAGGGCGCGCCCCGCCGCCGTCAGCGCCAGCGCCTGGTAGCGCCGGTCGGACGTCTCGCTCCGGCGCGTGATCAGGCCCCTGGCGGCGAGCCGGTCGGCCAGTTTCGAGATCGCGCCGCGCGTCATGCCCATGCGTTCGGCCAGCGCGCTGGGCGCCGCGCCGCCCAGGCCGTAGAGCTCGCGCAGGAACACCCATTCCGCCACCGTCGCGCCGCGCGCCAGCAGCTTGCGCGCGAAGGCATGGCTGACATGGTTCGACACGAAGCGAAGCCAGTAGCCGAGATGGTCTTCGAGGGCGGCGGGACGGGGCACGGCGGCTCCATTGGTTTCCATGGAAACTATATGCCGATGGTTTCCTCGTCAACTATTATTCACGCAGGGCGCCGGCCGACGCGGCCGTTCCGGCGGCCCGCCTTTAGCAGGCTGTTGAAGAAGTCCCTAGCGGACGGCTTTTGATCGTGATTCCCTTGGTGAAGCGTGCTGAGGGATTTGCGATGCGAGGAAGCGACGAACGGTCTGGAGCACTGTTCAGCTATGTGGATTTGGAGTCTCGGGTTCGCGAGGACCATCCGTTGCGGACGATCCGTCGGATCGCGAACACGGCGCTGAGCGATCTGTCGAAGGAGTTCTCCAAGCTCTACACGGACTTCGGCCGGCCCGGCATTGCACCGGAGAAGCTCTTGCGGGCGATGCTGCTGCAGGCGTTCTACGGGGTGCGCTCGGAGCGGCAATTGATGGAGCGGATGGAGTTCGACCTTCTGTTCCGCTGGTTCGTGGGGCTGGGGATCGACGATCCGGTGTGGGACCACTCGGTGTTCTCGAAGAATCGCGACCGGCTTCTGGAGGGCAAGATCGCGGCGAAGTTCCTGAACGCGATCTTAGACCAGCCTTCGGTTAAGCGGCTGCTGTCGAGCGACCACTTCTCGGTGGACGGCACGCTGATCGAGGCCTGGGCCTCGATCAAGAGCTTCCGCAGGAAGGACGGCGACGACCAGGACAGCGACGGCCCCGGCCGCAACGCCGAACGCAGCTTCCACAAGGAGAAGCGTTCCAACCAGACCCATGAGAGCACGACCGATCCCGATGCCAGGCTCTACAAGAAGGGCGACGGCCAGCCGGCCAAGCTCTGCTACATGGGTCATGCCCTGATGGAGAACCGTCATGGTCTGGCGGTCTTAGGGAGCGTCAGCCAGGCCACCGGCACGGCCGAGCGGGAGCAGGCGCTGGCGCTCATCGACCGCCACCGGCGGCGCCGGCGCAAGCGGCGGATCACGCTGGGCGCGGACAAGGCCTATGACGTGGAAGCCTTCGTGCTGGGCCTGAAGAGCCGCCGCGTCACGCCGCACATCGCCATCGACGGCCATCTGAGCAAGACCGGCAAGGCGCGCAGGACCGCCATCGACGCACGAACCCTGCGTCATCCCGGCTATGCCGTAAGCCAAGTCTGCCGCAAGCGGATCGAGGAGGTGTTCGGCTGGATCAAGTCGTCCGCCGGTCTCGCCAAGATCAAGCTGCGAGGCCGCGCCCGTGTCGACGCCGCCTTCACCATGGCACTGGCCGCCTACAATCTCATCCGCCTTCCCAAGCTGCTGGGAGCCGCGGCGTGAGGGGCAAGTGGCGCATCACCAAGATACCGGACTATGAGGCCGACTTCCTCGACATGATGGAGCCTGCCTATATCCTGTTCGACGGCGAGGGCGGCGGCGAGTTCGCCTTTGGTTGCGTCACCGGCGCCATCCACGGAGCAGGCGACACCAGCAACGTCGCGTTCTCCTGGGCCGGCAACGACGAGATGGACGAGGCCAGCGGCGAGGGATGGGCTGAACTTCAACCCAACGGCAGCCTCAACGGCCAAATTTGCTTCCACAACGGCGACGAAGCCGACTTCATCGCCAAACCCTGGAACACTTCTTCAACAGCCTGTTAGGGGTGATTGCAGCTCAAATCGCCTTCCTCGCAGTCGCGCTGGGCCTTGAGGCGCTTGATCTGGGCGCGGGTGAGGTCGGCGCGGCAATTGGTTTCCATGGCGGGGTGGATCGCGCCGCCCACCGTCATGTTGGTCTCGTAGGCGCATTGGTCGTCGCGATATTTGATCCAGGAGCGCTGCGCCGCCTGCAGCAGCGTCTTGTTGCCGGCGTCGTATTTGGCCATGAGCTGGCGGTAGAGCGCGTTCAGCACCGTGTCGGCGGCGGTGTAGTCCTTGCCGGCGCACTGGTCGATGTCGATGGTGGTGTTCGGATTGTTGCAGTCGAGCTTTGCCGCCCCGGCGGGTGCCGCGAAGGCCAGGAGGGCTGCGGTTGCCAAGGACGCGGCGCGTACCAATTTCATGTCGTTCCCCTGAATGATCTGTGGAAGCCTAGCGGGCGGCGAGCGCTTTTCCCATCCGCAGGATGGGGATGGCGATGCCGGAGGAGGTCGGCACGGCGATGCGTTCGATCGGCCGGTAGCCGCAGGCGCGGTAGAGCGGCTCGCCCGCCAGCGTGGCGCCGAGCTCGACCTTGGCGAAGCCTTCGGCGGCGGCCGCGGCCTCGCACAGCGCCAGGATCGTCCGCCCGACGCCGCGGCGCGCAAAGGCCGGGCTGGTGTACATCGCGCGTACCCGCGCCGCGTCGGTCGCAGGGTCCAGCAGCGCGGCGTCGCGCCCGGCCGAATGGTCGCCGCCGAACAGCGTGGCGCGCCGGCTCCAGCCGCCGCAGCCCGCGACGGCGGCGCCGCTCTCGACGACATAATAGGTGCCGTCGGCGATGAGCTGGCTGTCCAGGCCCATCACCTCGAACGAGGCGGCGATGGCGTCCGGCGGCAGGAAGTCCTTCTGCAATTGCCGGATCGCCGATTCCATCAGCGGCTTCAGCACCGCCACGTCGTCGGTGCGCGCGAGGCGGTGCGTGAACGCCGCCGCCGTCACGCCAGCGTGCCGCCGTCCACGATGATGGACTGGCCGGTCATCCACGATCCCGCCTTGCTCGCCAGGAACACGGCAGCACCCGCGATGTCGTCCGGCTCGCCCAGGCGGCGCAGCGGCGTGCCGGCGCTGGCGCGCTTCTCGCCTTCGGGCGTGTCCCACAGCGCCTTGGCGAAGTCGGTCTTGACCAGGCCCGGCGCGATGCAGTTGACGCGGATATTGTCCGGCCCGTTCTCCAGCGCCAGGTTGCGCGCGAGCTGCAGGTCCGCCGCCTTGGAGATGCAATAGGTGCCGATCACGGTCGAGCCGCGATAGCCGCCGATCGAGGAGACGAGGATGATCGCGCCGTCCTTCTTCGCCTTCATGTCGGGCAGCACCATCTGGGCCAGCCAGTGGTTGGACTTGATGTTGGCGCCGAGGATCTTGTCGAACGCCGCGTCGTCGATCTGCGACATCGGTCCGTAGGCGGGATTGAGCGCCGCGTTGCACACCAGGATGTCGACCGGCCCGAGTTGGCGGCGGGTCTCGTCCACCAGCATCTGGAGCTGTTCCTTGTAGTTGATGTTGGCCGCGATCGGCACCGCGACCTTGGCGCCGCGTTCCGTGTTGATGGCGTCCGCCACCTTTTCGCAGGCATCCGCCTTGCGGCTCGAGATCACGACCTTCGCGCCGTGCTCGGCCATGCGATGCGCGACGGCCTCGCCGATGCCCTTGGTCGAGCCGGTGATCAGCGCCACTTTTCCCGACAGATCGAACAGAGTCATTTCCCCACCTTTTGCGTTATGGAATGTCGATGCGCCTGTTTAGCAGGCGGGCCGGGATCGGCCAAATATCCGCCACCATTCGGGACGCCAATCCACTCCATGAAACTGTCCTTCGCGCTTGCCAAATTCGCCCTTCCGCTCGTCGCGCTCGGCCTGGCGGCCTGCGGCGGCGAGCCGAGGCCGATGTTCGGGCCGCCGCCGCCCCTGCCGCGCGAAAGCCGCGCGGCGCCGCGGCCGCCGCCGACCATGCGGCGCCTGCCGCCGCAGCCGCCCCGCACCGTCGCGCCCAACGGCCCGCCGGGACCGCTGACGCTCGCCAAGGTCGAATCCTACATGGATGCGCTGGAGACCGATTTGCGCCGCCATGTCCACGGCGCGATCATTGCGCGCCAGGGCAACAGCATCAATCTGGTCATTGCGAACGACAGGCTGTTCAGCGCCGATGGCGGCGTCGGCGGCGACGACGTGCTGGAGCCGCTGGGCGCGGTGCTGCGCGGCTATGTGCACACCACCGTCGCGGTGAACGGATTCACCGATACGTCGGGCACGCCGGCGCAGAACCTGGCGGTGTCGCAGAAGCGCGCCCGCGCCGTCGCCGACGCGCTGGCGCATGAGGGCGTGCCGCCGGCGCGGCTCTTTGCCCAGGGCTTCGGCGAGACGCATCTGCGCGTCGCCACCGGCGACAACCGGAAGGACGCCCGCAACCGCCGGATCGAGATCGTGGTGAAGGCCCGGCCGGGGTGAGAAACAGCCCGTCCCGGGCCGGAGAAGGCAAGTACGCCGTAAATGGCTTGCCAGTCCGCCGGAACTCGTATCCCCTGCCGCCCGGGAAACGCGAGGAACGCGCCATGAAAATCCGTGCACTGATCATATCCGCCGCGCTGGCGGCCGGCGCCGCGGTCGCGGCCGATGCGCCGCCGCCCATGCTGGTGCGCGGCGTGATCGCCGGCATCGATGCGAAATCCGTCACCGTCACCAAGACCGACGGCACGAGCGTCACCGGCGCCATCGCGCCGATGACCTTCTTCGCCGCGGTCGAGCCGCGCCGCTTCGACCAGATCAAGGCGACCGATTTCGTCGGCATCACCTCGTCGCCCGGCCCGAACGGCACGCTGGTCGCCGAAGAGATCCACATCCTGCCGATCCATGTCGGCGAGGGCTCCTATCCCTGGGACCATCATCCGGGCGGCGGCGCGACCCGCGCCGGCAGCATGACCAACGGCACCGTCGCGTCGGCCGGTCCCGCCAAGGCCGGCAGCATGACCAACGGAACGGTGACGACATCGGGCGCCATGACCCTGACGGTGACCTATCACGGCGCGCAGGTGGTCGACGGCAAATGCGTCGGCCACGCCCCGGCGGGCGGCGCCAGCCCCTGCATCGGCGTCGCCAATGTCACGGTGTCGCCGACCACGCCGATCGTCGCCATCGTGCCGGCCAAGCCGGCGGATGCGAAAGCCGGCCTCACCGTGTTCGCCAACATGGCGAACGGCCCCGACGGCAAGACCGTGGTCGGCTCGCTGGTGCTGGAAAAGAACGGTATCAAGCCGCCGATGTAGGAGAAGCCGGGCGCGCTTCGGCCTGGGCTCGGACCAGCGATCGGACCTTGTCCGCATCCGCCGGCGTTGCGGGATTGTAGACCACCATGTTGAGATCGGGCCGGCCGTCGACGGCGAAGGCCGAAAATTCCATCGCGAGCGGCCCGGCAGTGGGATGGTGCAGGATTTTTTTGCCGTCGCCGTGGGATTGCACATCGTTGTCACGCCACATCGCCGCGAATTCGGGACTGGTCGCGCACAACTCATCGACCAGCGATTGCACATTGCGCGCCGCGCCGGCGCGCGCCACGTCGGCGCGGAACGACGCCACGACGAACCGCGCGACGCTTTGCCAGTTGGCCTGCGCCGCGCGGACGCGGCTGTCCTGGAATATCAGGCGCAGCACATTGCGTTGCCCTTCCGGCAGCATGCCGTAGTCGGTCAGCACCGCGGCAGCGGCTCTATTCCACGCGATCACGTCCCACGTCGCCGTGCGGATGAACGCGGGACTGTATTCCAGCGTGTCGAGCAGGCGTTGCAGGCGGGGCGTGATGCCTTCGGGCGCGTGATAGCGGACCTCGGGCGGGCGGCCCAACCCAAGCAGAAACAGATGCTCGCGCTCGGCATCCGTCAGCATCATGGCGCGCGAGATGCGGTCCAGCACATCGGCGGACGGCGCGCCGCCGCGTCCCTGCTCCAGCCATGTGTACCAGGTGGCGCTGACATTGGCGCGCTGCGCCACTTCTTCACGCCGAAGGCCCGGTGTCCGCCGGCGCGTCAGCGGCAGGCCGAACGACGCCGGATCGAGCTTCGCGCGCCGGTCCTTCAGATACGTTCCCAATAGATTGTCGTTTGCAACGGACATGGGCAGCCTGTTAGCGATCATACCAGTATAATCTCACTACTTTACCAGCATAGCATATTGCTGAAGAAGTGCATGTCCAATCTGGAAAGGCGTCCTGCAATGACACTGAAAGACAAACGCGTGCTGGTGATCGGCGGCGGCTCGGGCATCGGATTTGGCATCGCGCAGGGCGCGGCGACCGAAGGCGCAAGGGTGATGATCGCCTCGCGCCGGGCCGAGAAGATCGCCGAGGCGGCGAAGCGCATCGGCGGAACATCCGCCGTCCTCGACGTCAGCGAAGAAGCGAACATCGCGACGTTCTTCAAGGAGCATACCGGCTTCGACCATATCGCGTTCACCGCGGGCGACACCGACGGCCTCAGTCCCGGCATGCTTGGCGATCTGGATTTGAAGCAGGCGGCGCACCGGTTCAACACGCGGTTCTGGGGCGTGGTCGCGGTCGCCAAGCACGGTGCGATTCATCTGCCGCCCGGCGGATCCTTTACCCTCACCAACGGCATGCTCGCGCATCGGCCGCTCAAGGGCATGCCCATCGTGACGGCAAGCGCCATGGCCGCAGAAGGTCTGACGCGCGGCCTTGCGCTCGATCTGGCGCCGGTGCGCGTGAATTGCGTGTGCCCGGGCCTGATCGAAACCGAATTGTTCGACCGCTTTGGCGCCGGCCGCCGCGAAATGCTGATGGCGCTGTCGCAGCGACAGTTGATCCCGCGTCCCGGCACCCCGGCCGAAGCCGCGGAAGCGTATCTCACCTGCATGCGCAACACCTTCATGACCGGACAGGTCCTCCAGATCGAGGGCGGCATCGCGATCGCCAACTGATCGCTCGTTCCCATGACAAAGGAGAATATCATGCGTGTATTCATCACCGGCGCGGCCGGATTCATCGGCACCGCCACGACCAAGGAGTTGATCGCCAACGGCCACCAGGTGGTGGGCCTCGCGCGCTCCGACGCCAACGCCGAGGCGCTCGAGAAATTGGGTGCGGACGTGCATCGCGGCTCGCTGGAGGATCTCGACAGCTTGCGCAAGGGCGCCAAGCAGGCCGACGGCACGATCCATCTTGCCTTCATCCACGATTTTGCGAAATTCGCCGAGAACGGGCAGGTCGACAGGCGCGCCATCGAGGCGATGGGCGACGTGCTGGACGGCACCGGCAAGCCCTTCATCGTCACTTCGGGAACCGGCCTCATCGCGCCGGGCGTGACGATCACCGAAGATATGCGGCGCGACGACACCGGATTTACGCCCCGCGTGTCGGAACAGGCCGGCCTGGCCTATGCGAAGCGCGGCGTGCGTGCGATGGCGATACGCCTGCCGCAGGTGCATGGCGGCGACGGCAAGGCCGGCTTGATCAATTATCTGCTCGACGGCGCGCGCCGGAAAGGCGCCGCCGCCTATGTCGGCGATGGCAGTCAGCGCTGGGCGGCGGCGCACAGGCTGGATGTCGTCCGGCTCTACCGGCTCGCGCTGGAGAACGGCGCCGCGGACGGGATCTATCATGCCGTCGGCGAAGAGGGCGTGCCCATGCGCCAGATCATCGAGGTGATCGGCCGGGCCCTGAACGTGCCCGTGGTCTCGATCAAGCCCGAAGACGCCGGCGACTATTACGGCCCGCTCGCGATGTTCGCCGGTCTCGACATGCCGGCGTCCAGCGCCCTGACGCAGCAGCTTCTGGGATGGAAGCCCAACGAGATCGGCCTCATCGCCGATATCGGCCAGCCGAACTACTTTCCGTCCTGAAAAGAGGGTGGCAGGCGCCGGCGCAGGGAACCTGCCACCTTTCGGCCTTTTGTTCGTTTCCGTCGCGGGCGGGGGTTCCCTCAACGCAAGGAAACGAACATGTCGCGTATGGTGTTGGCCTCGGCCGCGTCCCTCCTGCTGCTCGGCGGCTGCGCGGACCGCTACAATTACGAAGCCTATCCCGACGGCCAGGCGCCGTGGCGGATGACGCGCAACGGCAACGAGATCGACTACGAATTGCTCGACCAGGTGCTGTTCCGCAACGATTCGGCCGACCTGTCCGACCACGCCAGCCGGGTGATCGCGGCGCTGGCGGACGAGGCGCGCCACCAGCACCGCACCCTCGTCGTGGTCGACGGCTATACCGATACGACCGGCACGCCGGAGCACAATCTGGATCTCAGCCGGGCGCGGGCGGACACCGTGGCCGAGGCGCTGCGCCAGGAAGGCATCAGCGACCACCGCATCGAGACGCACGGCTTCGGCGAGACCCATCTCGCCGTGCCGACCCCCGATCAGGTGTCCGAGCCGCGCAACCGCCGCGTCGTGATCCGCCTGATGCCGGTGTGACGCTTAACGCGCCAGCGCCCTGTCGATCTCGGCGCTCAGCGCCGGATCGTCGGGCGTGGTACGCGGGCCGAACACGGCGGCGATCGTGCCGTCCCTGTTGATCAGGTATTTGTGGAAGTTCCACTTGGGCGCGGCGTCCTCGCCGAGCTCGCCGGCCAGCCATTTGTAGAGCGGATGGGCGGTCGCGCCGATCACGTCCGCCTTGGCGGTCATCGGGAAGTCGATCCCGAAGCGGGTCTCGCAGAAGGTCTTGATCTCGCCCTCCGTGCCGGGTTCCTGGGCGCCGAAATTGTTGGCCGGCACGCCGAGCACGACCAGGCCCTTGTCCTTCCTGTCCCGCCACAGGGCTTCGAGGCCGGCATATTGCGGCGTCAGCCCGCACTGGCTGGCGACATTGACCAGCAGCACCGCCTTGCCGTCGAACTGCGCCATCGGCAGCACGCCGCCGTCGATCGATTGGAACGAGAAGTCGTGCGCCGTGGTCATGGTCGTCCTTCCGATGATGAACGGGCAGCCTAGCACATTTACCGCTTGTTAACGCCCGCAAGGCCACAGAGCGGCGCCCGCCATGGTTAAGCATTTCGAAATGACGGCTGTGCAAATTTGCCGGGCAAATTCCAAAGATCGTGCCCATGATCCGCGCCCTTGTCGTCGCGACCTATCTCCTGGCCGCCGCCACCGTCGGCACCGCCATGCTCATGGTCTCGGGCCCGGTGATCGGCGTGCTCTGCTTCGCCATGCTGGCGCTGGCCGCGACCCAGGTCCATGCCGCCGTCCGCCGCCGCCGCGACAAGCGCATCGCCGACCGCGAGATTTCCGGCCTCAAGCGCGTCAGCTTCCAGTTCGAGCAGGCGCTGACCGACACCCGCGCCCGGATGGACGACCTGTCCAAGGCGATCGAGGCCAAGACCAGCGCGCAGAACAAGAAGATCGTTGCCGAGCTGCAGGTGCTGGAAAGCCTGATGCGCGATTTCGCCTCCAAAGTGTCCGACAGCGCCAAGGTGCAGCCCGCCGAGGCGCGCCCCGCCACGCCGCGCCAGGGCCCGGTCGGCGCCTATGTCCACGCAATGGGCGACACCGGCCTGCTCGAGACCATCCGCGCCTCGCTGGAGCAGAACCGCGTCGATCTCTACCTGCAGCCGATCGTATCGCTGCCGCAGCGCAAGCTGCGCTTCTACGAGGCGCTGTCGCGGCTGCGCTCGGCGGACGGCAAGGTCATCATGCCCGAGCAATACATCAAGGTCGCCGCCCCCGCCGGGCTGATGTCGGTGGTCGACAACCTGCTGCTGTTCCGCTGCGTGCAGATCGTGCGCCGGCTGACGCAGAAGCAGCGCGACATCGGCGTGTTCTGCAACATCTCGGGCGACACGCTGGCCGATGGCGAGTTCTTCCCGCAATTCCTCGAATATATGCACCACAACCGCGATCTCGCCGGGCATATCGTGTTCGAGTTCTCGCAGGAGGCGGTGGCGATGGCGGGGGCGTCGGGCGAAACCAACCTCGCCTATCTGTCGAGCCTGGGCTTCGCGCTGTCGATGGACCATGTCTCGAGCCTGGCGCTCGATTTCCTCAAGCTGAAGAAGATGGGCTTCCGCCACCTGAAGGTGCGGGCGCATACGCTGACCAGCGGGATGAGCGGCGCCAACGCCGCCGTCACCGCGGAAGACCTCAAGAAGCTCCTGGAGCGCAACGGCCTCAACCTCATCGCCGAGCGGGTCGAGGACGAGAAGACGGTGGTGCAGCTGCTCGACTACGGCGTCGATTTCGCCCAAGGCTACCTGTTCGGCGAGCCCCGCGCGGTGCGCGAGGAAACCCTCAAAGCCGTCGACGCCGGCCCGACCGCCACCGTGCTGCCGCTGCGCAAGAGCGCCTGACGCGATATCGACCGCGTCGATATCGCCGATGCAGCGATAGCGTTGGCGGCCGGCGCGGCCGCGCCCTATCTGTCGTTCGCCCCGAGGGACGAACGGCCATGCCAACCCCGCCCGACGACCGCCACGCCAAGCTGGATGCGCTGCGCGCCGCGGCGCCGGTGTTCCGCGACGAAGCCTCCAAGACCTTCGTGCTGACGCGGCTGGCGGATGCCCGCGCGCTGCTGTCCGACAACACGCTGTGGAAGGACGCCGACCGGGCGGAGGAGGGGGCGCTGGTGCGCCGCTTCAAGCCGGCCGACATGAACCGCCCCGGCGACCGCGACAGCGGCATCGGCTGGATGGACCCGCCGGACCATGCCCGCGTGCGCACGCCCATCGCCCAGGCGCTCAACCGCCGCGTCGCCGCGTTCCGGCCCGCGATGGAAGAGATCGTGCGCCGCCGGCTCGACGCCCTGGACGGCCGCGCGGCGTTCGACATCGTGGCCGACTTCGCGGTGCCGATTCCCATCGCGGTGATCGGCCGCCTGTTGGGCGTGGAGACCGCCGACCTGCCGCGCTTCCGCGAATGGTCCGAAGCGGCGATCGGCGTGTTCCATCCCGATCCCTCGCCGCAAATGCGCGCCGCGACCAAAGAGGCGAGCGAGGCGATCAGCGACTATCTCGACGCCGCGATGGCGCTGCGCCGGCGCGACAGGCGGGACGATCTGATCGCCGACCTGCTGAGCGCCCAGGCGGCGGGCGCGGCGCTGTCGGACAGCGAGATCCGCGTCAACTGCATGAACCTGATGCTGGGCGGCAACGTCACGACCGCCGACCTGATCGCCAGCGCAGTGCTGCTGCTGGCGCAGCATCCGGGCGAGCAGGCGCGGCTGGTGGCCGATCCGTCGCTGGTCGCGTCGGCGGTGGAGGAGGCCCTGCGCTTCGAGCCGCCGGGGCAGGGGGCGCAGCGCGTCGCCTCGCGCGACATGGCGATCGCGGGCTGCCCGGTGCGGCAGGGCCAGGTCGTCGCCGCGCTGCTGCACGCCGCCAACCGCGATCCGGACGCGTTCCCCGATCCGCACCGCTTCGACATCGGGCGCAAGGACGCGCCGCATGTCACCTTCGGCGGCGGCGCGCATCTGTGCATCGGCGCGCCGCTGGCCAGGCTGGAGGCGCAGACCGCGCTGGCGGGACTCTATGCGCGGTTTCCGGGCCTGCACCTGGCCGATCCGGCGGCGCCGCCGAAGTGGCGCGACGTGCCGATCTTCCGCGGCCTCGAAACCCTGCCGGTTGCGCCGTGAGCGACACCAGCCTGATCGTGCCCGTGGTGTTCACGCCGCCGCCTGAGGCGGTCGCGGCGCCGCGCCGACGGATGCCACGGCGGACCAAGTTTTTCTACGGCCTGGGCGCCGTCGCCTATGGCGTGCGCGATACCAGCTTCGGCTCCTTCGTGCTGCTGTTCTACAACCAGGTGCTGGGCCTGCCCGCGGCGATGGCGGGCCTTGCCTTGGCGCTGACGCTGGTGGCCGATGCGGTGCTCGACCCGCTGATCGGGCTGGTGTCGGATGGCTGGCGCTCGCGCTGGGGGCGGCGCCATCCCTTCCTCTATGCCGCGATCCTGCCCGCGGCGCTGGCGCATTACTTTCTGTGGAATCCGCCCGCGGCGCTGAGCGGCAACGCCGTGTTCTGGTACCTGCTGGCGATCGCCATCGCGGTGCGGTTCTGCATCAGCCTGTTCGAGGTGCCTTACGCGGCGCTGGTGGCGGAGTTCACCACCGACTACGACGACCGCACCTCGCTGCTGACCTATCTCTTCGTGTTCGGCTGGTGGGGCGGGCTGTCGCTGGCGGTCGCGGCCTATGCGCTGTTCTTCCGTCCCGAGGCGGGCGATCCGTCGGGCATGCTGGGCCGCCACGGCTTCGCCACCTACGGCCTCGTCGCCTCGCTGGTGCTGGCGGCGTCGATGCTGATCGCCGGGCTGGGCACGCAAGGCGAGATCCCGCATCTGGCGCGGCCGGCGGCGTCGCAGAACAATCTCGCCACCGCCTTCGCCGATCTGCGCGCGCTGTTCGCCAACCGGTCGGTTACGGCGCTGCTGATCTCGGTGCTGCTGCTGTCGACCTCGCAGGGCTTCGGCAATGCGCTGTACAACTACATCCAGCTGTTCTTCTGGGGACTGACGTCGTCGCAGATCGGCGTGCTGTCGCTGGCGCCGTTCGTCTCCGCGGCGCTGGCGCTTGCCGCGGCGCCCTGGGCGGGCCGGGGCCGCGAGAAGCGCGACGTCGCCATCGCGCTGGTGGTCGTCGCGGTGATCGGCCAGCCGCTGCCGATGCTGCTGCGCCTGGCCGGTCTGTTCCCGGCGCCGGGCAGCGCATGGCTGCTGCCGCTGCTGACGGCGCATTCCGCCTTCGAGACCTTCGTCTGGGTGATGTTCTCGATCGTCAGCACATCGATGGTCGCCGACCTGGTCGAGGACAACCAGCGCCACACGCAGCGCCGCACCGAAGGCACGCTGTTCGCGCTGCGCATCTTCGCGCAGAAGGCGGTGTCGGGGCTGGGCATCTTCGTCTCCGGCCTGGCGCTGGCCTGGATCGGCTTTCCCGCCGAGGCGCAGCCGGGCCATGTCGCGGCGCCGGTGCTGCACGGCCTGGCGCTGACCTATGCGCCGGTGCTGATCGTGCTGGGCATCGCCTCGGCGGCCGCGATGCGGGGATACAAAGTGACGCGGGCGCGCCATGCCGCCAATGTCAGCGCGGTCGCGAAACTGCCTTAGGTGGTCTTATTGACCGCGGCGCGGCTGCATGCGACGGGTCGGGCATGAGCGCGCCGCAACTTCTCACCAATCTCTCCGCCGTCGCCGACGGCTATGACGCGCTGATCTGCGACGTGTGGGGCGTGCTGCACAACGGCGCCACGGCGTTTCCCGCCGCCTGCGCCGCGTTGAAGAATTTCCGCGACAGCCATGGCCGCGTCATCCTGCTGTCCAACGCGCCGCGGCCGCCCAGCGACATCGAGGCCCAGTTCGAGCGCTTCGGCGTGCCGCTGGACTGCTACGACACCATCGTCACCTCCGGCGGCGCGGCGCGCGAGGATCTGGCGCGCCGCGCGGGACAAGGCGGGCTCGCCATGCTGCATCTGGGGCCGGAACGCGACGGCAACGTGTTCCACGGCCTGAACATCGAATGCGTCGACGTTCGACAGGCGGAACTGGTGCTGTGCACCGGCCCTTACGACGACGAGACCGAGGGGCCGGACGATTACGGCAAGCTGCTGGCGGACATGCGGGCGCGGAACCTTCCGATGCTGTGCGCCAATCCCGACTACCAGGTGCAGCGCGGCGGCAGGCTGGTCTACTGCGCCGGCGCGCTGGCGCAGGCTTACGAGAAGATCGGCGGCACGGTCGTTTACTACGGCAAGCCGCACCTGCCGATCTACGATCACGTCCGCGCCGTGGCCGGCGGGGCGCGCCGCATCCTGGCGATCGGCGACGGCCTCGCCACCGACATCAGGGGCGCCAATGCCGCCGGCCTCGACGCGCTGTTCATCGCCGACGGCGTGCACGGCGAGGACGTCAAGGAATTCACCACGGCGCACATGGCCGAGCTGTTCGTCCGCTATGGCGCCCATTCCCGCTACGCGACGCGCGCGCTTGTCTGGTAGGGGCGGCACCGCTAGATAGGCGGCACGCCATCCCGGATGACCGCCATGCCCTATTACATCGACGCGCTGAAGCCCGGCATGTCCGAGAGCTATAGCCGGACCGTCACCGAGGCGGACATCCAGAAATTCGGCGAAGTCTCCGGCGACATGAACCCGGCGCATTTCGACGAGGACTGGGCCAGGACGACGCCGTTCAAGGGCCGCATCGCCCACGGCATCCTGTCGGCGAGCTATATCTCCACCGTGCTGGGCATGAAGATGCCGGGGCCGGGCACGATCTTCCTGTCGCTGACCACCCGTTTCAAGGCGCCGGTGCGCATCGGCGACACGGTGGTGGCGACCTGCACGGTGCGCGAGGTGATCGCCGACAAGCGCCGCGTGCTGTTCGACTGCACCGCCAAGGTCGGCGACACCATCGTGGTCGACGGCGAAGCACTGGTGATGGCGCCGGCGCGTCCGAAGCCCTGAATGCGCATCTTCCGCCACTTCCGGGACGTGCCCGACGCTTATAAAGGCGCGGTGGTGGCGGTCGGCAATTTCGACGGCGTCCATCGCGGCCATCAGGCGCTGATCGCGGCGGCGCGCGACATGGCGCGGGAGCGCGGCGCGCCGCTGGGCGTGCTCGCCTTCGAGCCGCATCCGCAGGAATTCTTCCGCCCGTCGCCGGACTCGTTCCGCCTGACGCCGTTCCGCACCAAGGCGCGGCTGATCGCCGAGCTCGGCGCCGACGTGCTCTACGCGCTCGCCTTCGACGCCGAGATGGCGGCGATGGCGGCGGAGGATTTCGTGACGGATGTGCTGATCGGCGGGCTCGGCGTCGGCGCCATCGTGATCGGCGCCGATTTCCAGTTCGGCAAGGGCCGCGCGGGCAACACCACGATGCTGGCCTATATGGGCGAGATGGAGGGCTTCGGCGTCACCATCTTCGATCCGGTGATCGCGCACGGCCACGACAAGATCTCCTCGACCGAGATCCGCGACGCGCTGAAGGCGGGCCGGCCCGAGGTCGCGGCGAAGCTGCTCGGGCGTCCCTGGAGCGTCGAGGCGCGGGTCGAGCACGGCGACAAGCGCGGCCGCACCATCGGCTTTCCCACCGCCAATATGCGCCTGGCGGACTGCCTGAAGCCCGCCTTCGGCGTCTATGCCGTGCGCGCCAAGATCCTCGAGGACGATTGCGTCGTATCGGTCCATGACGGCGTCGCCAATTTCGGCATCCGCCCGATGTTCGAGACCGACCTGCCGCTGCTGGAGACCTATCTGTTCGACTTCGCCGGCGACCTCTACGGCAAGCACATGATGGTGGAGCTGGTGGCCTATCTGCGCCCCGAAGCGAAGTTCGACGGCCTGGACAGCCTCGTCACGCAGATGAACAAGGACAGCGAAGAAGCAAGGAAAGTCTTGCGACAGGTGTGAGCCATACTTCACCTCCCCAGCATGGGGAGGTCGAAGCGCGAAGCGCTTCGGGTGGGGACGTCCATGCCGCGCATGCCGCCGATCAACCGCGGGCCTTTCCAGACACCTAATGCGCGTGCGGTTTCGCTCGCGCCGCATCCGCGAACCGGTCAGCCTGATACCGCCATCGCCCGCGCTCGTGTTCTGCGTGCCGACGCGACCGACGCCGAACGAATGCTGTGGGCATCGCTGCGGCTGTTGAAGGCGCAGGGGTTTCACTTCCGGCGCCAGTCGCGGGTCGGGTCTTACATCGCCGACTTTGCCTGCAAAGGCTCACGGCTCGTCGTCGAACTTGATGGCGCGCAGCATGGGGAGGCCGACAGCGCCGCCTATGATCGGGTGCGGACGGCATATCTGGAGTCGCGCGGCTATCGGGTATTGCGGTTCTGGAACGACGAGGTTTTCCGCAATCGCGAGGGCGTCGTGGAGAGCATTCTCCGGGCCCTCGTCCCCACCCGTCCCGCTGCGCGGGACGACCTCCCCATGCTGGGGAGGTGAAGTATCTTATTTTTGCACCTCCCCAGCATGGGGTGGTCGAATCGCGAAGCGCTTCGGGTGGGGCGTTTCATCCCATGGCTGGACCCTTGACCCGCCCGCTGTTAGAACCGCTCTGCTGATTTGGCGGGCTTGACGTAGATGCTTGATTTCGCGGGGAAATCGCGAATTCGCCACCCGGCTTCGCGCCGGGGGTGACGCCCTGTTGCGCGGAGGCCGGGCTGCGAATGCCACGCCCAATCAACCCGCGAAAGCCTTGCCCGCGAAAGCCCTGAGAGACATGTCCAAGACCGATCCGACGACCGAGGCGCGCGACTACCGCGCCACCCTGTTCCTGCCCGAGACCGCGTTCCCGATGCGCGCCGGCCTGCCCGAGGCCGAGCCGAAATGGCTGGCGCGCTGGGAGGCGATGGACCTCTACGGCCGCATCCGCGCCGCGGCGAAGGGCCGGCCGCTCTTCATCCTGCATGACGGCCCGCCCTACGCCAATGGCGAGATCCATATGGGCACGGCGCAGAACAAGGTGCTGAAGGATTTCGTCACCCGCTCGCGCAACATGCTGGGCTTCGACGCGCCCTACGTGCCAGGCTGGGACTGCCACGGCCTGCCGATCGAATGGAAGATCGAGGAGAAGTACCGCAAGGAAGGCAAGTCCAAGGACAGCGTGCCGATCGAGCAGCTGCGCAAGGACTGCCGCGACTTCGCCAATCACTGGATCGACGTGCAGCGCACCCAGTTCAAGCGGCTGGGCTGCATGGGCCAGTGGGACCGGCCCTACACGACGATGGATTTCCGCGCCGAGGCGGTGATCGCGCGCGAGTTGCACAAATTCGTCGGCAACGATCTGCTCTATCGCGGCTTCCGCCCGGTGATGTGGTCGCCGGTGGAGAAGACGGCGCTCGCCGAGGCCGAGGTCGAGTATCACGAGAAGACGAGTTCGACGATCTATGTGAAATTTCCGGTGGTGTCGGGCGCGCTCAAGGGCGCCAGCATCGTCATCTGGACGACGACGCCGTGGACGATCCCGGGCAACCGCGCCATCGCCTATTCGCCGACGATGGAATACGGCCTCTACGAGGTCGTCGACGCGGAGGAGGGCGCGCTCGCCGCGGTCGGCGAAAAGCTCGCGCTGGCCGATGCGCTGGCCGGCCAGACGGCAGGCACGCGAAGGTCACGCTGAACCCGCCTCGGCGCCGCCGATCCGAACGGCGCGGTCGCGGCGCATCCGTTCCGCGGCAAGGGCTACGAGTTCGACGTGCCGCTGCTGCCGGCGAGCACGTCACCGCCGACACCGGCACCGGCTTCGTTCACACCGCGCCGGGGCACGGCGAGGAAGACTTCGAGCTGATGCTGTCGGCGTTCAAGAACTACACGCGCGACAATCCGATGCCTTCAATGTCGTGCAGGAAGACGGCTCCTTCGCGCCGCACGTCCGCTGTTCGCGGGCAAGTTCATCCTGTCGCGCGACGGCAAGAAGGACGGCGAGGCCAACAAGGCGGTGATCGAGGCGCTGAAGGAGGCCGGCGCGCTGCTGGCGCAGGGCACGCTGCGCCATTCCTATCCGCATTCGTGGCGCTCCAAGGCGCCGGTGATCTATCGCGCCACGCCGCAATGGTTCATCGGCATGGACAAGCCGATCACGGCCGATCCCGCCGACACGCTGCGCGCCCGCGCCCTGCAGGCGATCCACGACACCAAATGGTATCCGAAGTCGGGCGAGAACCGCCGGCTGGGCGGCATGGTCAAGGACCGGCCCGACTGGGTGATGTCGCGCCAGCGCGCCTGGGGCGTGCCGATCGCGATCTTCGTCAACAAGGCCACCGCCAAGGTGCTGAACGACGCCGCCGTCAACGACCGCATCGGTCAGGCGTTCGAAGCCGAAGGCGCCGACGCCTGGTTCGCGCCCGGCTCGGCGGCGCGCTTCCTCGGCAACGACTACGACGCGGCCGATTACGAGCAGGTGCGCGACATCCTGGACGTCTGGTTCGATTCCGGCTCGACGCATGTCTTCACGGTCGAGAACCCGATCGATCCGTCCTGGCCGCAGAAGGACCACGCCGATCTTTATCTCGAAGGCTCCGACCAGCATCGCGGCTGGTTCCAGTCCTCGCTGCTGGAGAGCTGCGGCACACGCGGCCGCGCGCCTTACGACGCCGTCTTGACGCACGGCTTCGTGCTCGACCGCGAGGGCGACAAGATGTCGAAATCGGTCGGCAATGTGATCCTGCCGCAGACCGTCGCCGACAAGAACGGCGCCGACATCCTGCGTCTGGGCATCGCCGCGTCGGATTTCACCGAAGACACCCGCATGGCCAACGACATCGTCCAGGCCAATGCCGACGCCTATCGCCGCCTGCGCAACACCATCCGCTTCATGCTGGCCAATCTCGACGGCTTCGACGCGGCCGAGCGGCTGGATGCCGCGCAGATGCCGGAACTGGAGCGCTATGTGCTCGCCCTGCTGGCCGAGCTCGACGGGCTGGTGCGCGAGGGCTATGGCGCGTTCGACTTCAACCGCGTCTACAGCACCGTCTTCGCCTTCTGCACCAACGAGCTGTCGGCGTTCTATTTCGACATCCGCAAGGACGCGCTCTATTGCGACGCCAAGGCGACGCTGCGCCGCCGCGCCGCGCGCACGGTGATCGACGAGACCTTCCGCCGCGTCGTCACCTGGCTGGCGCCGATCCTGTGCTTCACCATGGAGGAGGCCTGGCTGCTGCGCTTCCCCCGGCGCGGGCGAGAGCGTGCATCTGCAGACCTTTCCGCAGACGCCGGCGGCGTGGCGGGACGACGCGCTGATCGCGAAATGGACCCGCATCCGCACCCTGCGCCGCGTCGTCACCGGCGCGCTGGAGCTCAAGCGCAAGGACAAGGTGATCGGCGCCAGTCTCGAAGCGCGGCCGGTGCTCTATGTGACCGAGGCGAAGGACGCGGCGCTGTTCGACGGGCTCGACCTGGGCGAGATCGCGATCACTTCGGCGCCCGCGTCTCGACGCACGAGCCGCCGGCCGATGCGTTCCGCCTGTCCGACCTGCCGGGCGTGGCGGCGGAATTTCATCATGCCGAGGGCGACAAATGCGCCCGCTGCTGGATGATCCTGCCCGAGGTCGGCAGCAACCCGGCGCACCCCGACCTGTGCAACCGCTGCAGCGAAGCCGTCGATGCGCTCGATGGACAAAGCGCGTGAGACGGATGAAGCAGATTCACGCGGAGGGCGCGGAGGACGCGGAGGCGTCTTGGCGCGCCAAAGGCGCGCCAGCAAATCGCCGATATTGTTATTGCGCCTTATTCTGCACTCCGCGCCTCCGCGTCTCCGCGTGAAACGATTTTCGGTGCCGCGCCATGAAATCGACATGACGCCGCGCGACTGGGGGCTGGGGGCGGCGGCGGCGGCGCTGCTGCTGGACCAGATCAGCAAGCTGGTCCTGCTCTACGGCTTCGACTTCCGCGACATGGGGCCCGGGCAGGCGGTGCAAGTATTGCCGTTCTTTAATCTGTGATGCTGTGGAACGCGCGCGTGTCCTATGGACTGTTTCCGTCGCACAGTCCGCTGGGCACCGCGGCGCTGATTCTGCTGTCTTTGGCCGCGGTTGCCGGGCTTTCCTGGTGGCTGTGGAACGCGACGCGGCGGGCCCTGGCGGTCGGCCTCGGCCTGGTGATCGGCGGCGCCATCGGCAACAATCTCATCGACCGGCTGATCTACGGCCAAGTCGCCGACTTTTTCCACTTTTACGCGCTCGGCTATGACTGGTATGTGTTCAACGTGGCGGACGCCGCCATAACCTTCGGCGTCATCGCGCTGCTGTACGATGCGCTGATACGGCCCGAGACCAAGCCGGGCCAGGAAACAGGTTAGTTTAGGAGTACTCGATGTCTTCGCGCAGCGTTTTTGCCCTCGCGCTTCTCGGCGCCCTCGCGGCCGGGCTTTCCGGCTGCGAATCGATCCGCTCCGCCGCGGGCCAGGGCAAGGATTCGCCCGGACGAGTTCGCCGTCGTCACCAAGGCGCCGCTGGTCATCCCGCCGGACTTCAACCTGCGCCCGCCGGCGCCGGGCGCTGCCGCCGCCAACCAGGTCGAGCCGACCAATGCGGCGCAGTCCGCGCTGTTCACCGCCGATGCCGCCACCGTCGCCGCCTCGCTGCCGCCGACCATGAGCACGGGCGAGCGCTTCCTGCTCGCCAATGCGCGGGTGCAGGACGCCGATCCCGCCATCCGCCAGCAGATCGCCGCCGACGCCACCAACATGCGCGGCTCCGACGACAGCTTCACCGACAGCCTGCTGTTCACCGGCAGTACGCCGGTCAATCCGGCCCGCTCGACGCCGACGCCGAAGCGCGCCGCATCGAGGCCGCCCGCGCCGCCGGCGCGACCACCGCGCCGCCGCCGCCCTCCGCCGGCGGCAGCGCGCCTGGGCCGAAACGCCACCGCCGAAGGACAACGACAGCAGCTGGTGGCCGTTCTGACGGCGCCCGGTTCACCTCCCCGCAAGGGGGAGGTGAAATCAATGTCGAACTTGAAGCGCCTGCTTGTCGCGACCGCCGCGGTTCTGCTTCCCGCCGCCCCCGCCCGCGCCGCCGATTCCGTCGTCTCGCAGTTCGCGCTGGCCAACGGGATGCAGGTCGTGGTGATCCCCGATCACCGGGCGCCGGTGGTCACGCAGATGATCTGGTACAGGGTCGGCGCGATGGACGATCCGCCGAGCCATTCGGGCCTCGCCCATTTCTTCGAGCACATGATGTTTCGCGGCACAAGCGTGGCGCCCGGCGACAGCTTCTCGCGCACGCTGGCGCGCAATGGGCGGCGACGACAACGCCTTCACCACGCAGGACTACACCGCCTTCTACGAGCAGATCGCGCGCGACCGGCTGAAGCTCGCGATGGGCCTCGAAGCCGACCGCATGCAGCACCTGGCGCTCACCGATGCCGGCGTGCGCACCGAGCGCGCGGTCGTGCTGGAGGAGCGCCGCATGCGGATCGACGACAACCCGCAATCGCTGGCCAACGAGCAGGTCGCGGCGGCGCTTTATCTCTCGCATCCCTATGGCCGCCCGGTGATCGGCTGGCCACAGGAGGTCGAGCGGGCTGGACCGCGCCGAGGCGCAGCTGTTCTACGACCGCCATTTACGCGCCCAACAATGCGATCCTGGTGGTCGCCGGCGACGTCACGCCGGACGAGGTCAGGGCCGACGCCTCCGGCACGCTGGCGCGTGTCCCCGCGCGCCCGCTGGAGCCGCGCCTTGCCTATGCCGAGCCGGTGCGCTGGCGAGACGCGGCTGTCGATCGCGCGCGCCGACGCCAAGATCGCCAGCTTCGGCCGCACCTGGCGGGTGCCGAGCTATGTCACCGCCAGGCCGGGCCAGGCCGAGGCGCTGGAGGTGCTGGCCGCCGCGGTCGGCGGCGACGCCAATGCGCTGCTCTATCGCCGGCTGGTGATCGAGCAGAATCTCGCGACCGACGCGGGCGCCAGCCTATGACGGCGATGCGCGCGATTCGGGCGAGTTCTCGGTCTACGCCGTGCCGCGTCCCGGCGTGTCGCTGGAGACGGTGGAGCGCGCGGTCGATGCGGTGCTGGCACAGGTCGTGCTGGTGCCGCCCGCCGCCGATCTGGCGCGGGTGAAGACCGGGCTCGTCGCCGGCGAGGGTGTACAAGCGCGACAGCCAGATCGCGATGGCCACCGCCTATGGCCAGGCGCTGGTGGTCGGCCGCCAGCGTCGCCGATGTGCAGGACTGGCCGCGCCGCATCGCGGCGGTGACCGCGGCGCAATTGCGCGAGGCCGCCGCCGCGTTCCTCATCCGCCGCGAGGCGGTCACGCTCTACCTGACCCCGGCGCACGCATGAACAGGCTTCTCCTCTCGCTGGCCTTCGTCCTGTTCGCGGCGCCCGTCTTCGCGGCGGCGGCGCCCAGGGCGGTCGACATCGGCCCGAACGAACAGGTGTGGTTCGAGGAGGATCACACCGTGCCGATGGTGGCGGTGACCATCGCGCTGCCGGCGGGATCGGTCTACGACCCGGCGAGGCAAGCCGGGCCTCGCCGCCTTCGCCGCCTACACGCTGAAACGAAGGCGCCGGCGCGCTGTCGTCCGAGGGCCTACCAGGCCGCGCTCGCCGACCGCGCCATCCAGCTTTCCGTGGGCGCCCGACCGCGACGCGCTGGTCGTGTCGATCTCGACCCTGTCGTCCAATGCACGCGAAGCCTTCCGCCTGCTGGCGCTGGCGCTGCAGAAGGCCGCGCTTCGACGCCGACGCGGTGGCGCGGGTGCGGGCGCAGATGCAGCAGAGCCTGCTGTCCGACGCGCAGGACCCGCCGACCGTCGCGCTCAACCGCTTCTACCAGGTCTATTTCGGCAGCCATCCCTATGCCCATCCGGTCAACGCACCGCGGCGGGGCTGAACGCGATCACCGCCGCCGACCTCAAGGCGTTCGCCCGCAGCCATTGGGTGAGGGCCGGCGTGAAAATCTCCGTCGCGGGCGACATCGACACCGCGACGCTGACCGCGCTGCTCAGAACGGTGTTCGATCCGCTGCCCGCCAAGCCGCCGCCGCCGCCGCCGCCGGTGCGGCATGCGGGCTCGCCCGGCATCGCCGTGGTCGCGATGGACGTGCCGCAGCCGACCGCGGTGTTCGGGCTACCCGGCATGCTGCGCGCCGATCCGCAATATCTGGCGGGCTATGCGCCAACCATATCGTCGGCGGCGGCGATTTCTCCTCGCGGCTGACCGACGAGGTACGCGAGAAGCGCGGGCTGACCTACGGCATCTCCACCAGCTTCGGCGATTTCAGCGCCGCGGGTTATGTCATCGCCAGGTCGCGACGCGGCGCGACAGCATGGGCCAGTCGCTGGACGTCATCCGGTCGGGTGCTCGCCGACTATGCCGCGCACGGCCCGACCCAGGCGGAGCTGACGGACGCCAAGACCTATCTCACCGGCTCCTATCCGCTGGCCTTCGCTTCGGACACCGGCATCGCGTCGCAGCTCAACGCCTTCCAGCGCGCCGGCCTGCCGATCAGTTATGTGACCAGCCGCAACGCCCGCATCAATGCGCTGACGCTGGCCGATGTGCGCCGTGCCGCGGCCCGGCTGTTCGATCCAGGAACATGACAGTCGTGGTCGGCGGCTCGATCGTGCTTGTGGCGGAGCGTCACAAGCGGAAACCTGTCTCGCACAGTTGAGTTGTGGTTGGATCGGCGCTCCCTTCCCGGGACGCCAAACCGTAGGATCGTCCGATGAGCTCCTTGCCCTTCACCGTCTCCCTCGATCTTGCCCTGTCCGGCCCCGGCGCCGTGCCGCGCGCCGATTTCGACGCCGCGCTGAAGGAGGCGGACACCGCGCTCGCCTGGCTGAAGGCGCAGAAGGCGGCCGGCGCCATCGAGCTGCTCGACATCGTGGAGCGCACCGACGACATCGAGGCCGCCAAGGCCGCCGTGGCGCCCTGGCGCAAGGACACGACGGACGTCGCGGTGCTGGGCATCGGCGGCTCCAGCCTGGGCGGCCAGGCGCTCAAGGCCATCGCCAAGGCCGGCGGTACGCCGCGCGTCGCCTTCACGACAATCCCGATCCCTGGAGCTGGCAGGAGGCGCTGGCCGGCTTCGACCTCAAGACCACGCGCTTCGTGGTGATCAGCAAGTCCGGCGGCACCGCCGAGACGCTGATGCAGGCGCTGACCGCGGCCGAGGCGATCGAGAAGGCGGGCGGCGGCAAGTATCTCATGGATCATTTCATCGCCATCACCGAGCCGAAGAAGAGCGTGCTGGTCGATTTCGCGCACGCGATCGGCGCGCCGGTGCTCGATCATCCGCTCGGCATCGGCGGGCGCTATTCGGTGCTCAGCATGGTCGGCGTGCTGCCGGGCTGCTGATGGGGATGGACGTGTCCGCACTGCGGGCCGGCGCCAAGGCCGCGCGCGACGCGGTGCTGGGCGCGGGCCTCGGCGGAGGCACGCCACCGCGGCCGCCGGCGCGGCGCTGCATCATGCGCTGGCCAAGGCGGGCAAGCTGCATCACACCGTGCTGTGGAACTACGCCGACCGCCTCGCGACATTCAGCGGCTGGTGGCGCCAGCTCTGGGCCGAGAGCCTGGGCAAGGACGGCAAGGGCTCGACCCCGGTCGGCGCGGTCGGCCCGGTCGACCAGCACAGCCAGCTCCAGCTGTTCCGCGACGGGCCGAACGACGCGCTCTACACCATCGTCGCGCCCGATACGAAGGGGCAGGGCCTGGTCGCGCCGGTCGAACGCGTCAAGGCGCTCGGCCTCGACTATCTCGCGGGCAAGTCCATGGGCGACCTGGTCGCCGCCGAGGCGCGCGCCAGCGCCGAGACGCTCAGCCGCAACAAGCGCCCGGTGCGCCAGATCGCGCTGGCGAAGATCGACGAATTCTCGATCGGCGCGCTGATGATGCATTTCATGCTGGAGACCATCCTGATGGGCCGCCTGATGGGCGTCGATCCGTTCGACCAGCCCGCGGCGTCGAGGAGAGCAAGGTGCTGACGCGGAAATATCTCGGCGAGGGCTAGAACCCCTTCATCCACAGGGTTTTGCGTCCGCGGTGACGGCGCGTGTATAGTCCCCCCCCATGAAGATTCGCCGCCTCTCGGAAGGGACCGTGAACCGCATCGCCGCCGGCGAGGTGGTGGAGCGGCCGGCCGCGGCGGCGAAGGAGCTGATCGAGAACGCGCTGGATGCCGGCGCAACGCGGATCGACATCGCGGTCTCGAATGGCGGCGCCGATCTCATCCTGGTGGAGGACGACGGCGACGGCATGGACGCCGGCGACCTGGCGCTGGCGGTCGAGCGCCACGCGACCTCCAAGCTGGGCGACGACGATCTTTCGCACATCGTCACGATGGGTTTCCGCGCGAGGCGCTGCCGTCGATCGGCGCGGTCGGACGCCTCACCATCGCCAGCCGCACCGCGTCGGGCGAGGCGCATGCGATCAAGGTCGATGGCGGCATCCTCGCCGGTCCCGCGCCGGCCGGCTTCCGCGCCAGGGGCCAGCACGGCACGCGGGTGGAGGTGCGCGCGCTGTTCTTCGCCACGCCGGCGCGGCTCAAATTCCTCAAATCGGCGCGCTCCGAGGATCTGGCGACGCTCGACGTGGTCAAGCGCCTCGCCATGGCGCGGCCCGATGTCGGCTTTGCCCTGACCGTGGATGGGCGCCGCGCGCTCGATCTTCCCGCGGAGACCGATCTCATCGGTCCGCAGCTCAAGCGCTTGGCCAAAATTATGGGCAGGGATTTCGGCGACAATGCCGCGCCGGTGAACGTCAGCCGCGAGGGCGTCACCATCGCGGCTTCGCGGGGCTTCCCACCTACAACCGCGCCAACGCGCAGATGCAGTTCCTGTTCGTCAACGGCCGGCCGGTGCGCGACAAGCTTTTGATCGGCGCGGTGCGCGGGCGCCTATGCCGATTTCCTGGCGCGCGACCGCCATCCGGCGCTGGCGCTGTTCCTGGAATGCGATCCGGCCTTCGTCGACGTCAACGTCCACCCGGCCAAGACCGAGGTGCGCTTCCGCGACGCCGGATTGGTCCGTGGACTGATTGTCTCCTCGCTCAAGCATGCCTTGGCGGAGGCCGGCCACCGCGCCTCCACCACCGTCGCGGGGGCGCCGCGCTGGCGGCGCTGCGGCCGCAGCCTTACCAGCAGGATTACGGGCGCACGCCGGGCCTGCGCGATCCCGGCCGCAGCTTCTACGCGCCGCTGCTCGACACGCCGCCCCAGGCGCGGGTCGAGGACGCGCCGGCGCCGTCCGCACCCGACCTGCCGCTTGGCGTCGCGCGCGGCCAATTGCACGAGACCTATATCGTGGCGCAGACCGGCGACGGCATCGTCATCGTCGACCAGCACGCGGCGCATGAGCGCCTGGTCTATGAGCGGATGAAGACGGCGCTGGCCAATGGCGGCATCGCGCGCCAGCCCCTGCTGATCCCCGAAGTGGTCGAGCTCGATCCCGCCGAGGTCGCCCGCATCGCCGCGCGCGCCGGCGAGCTGGCCGAGCTCGGCCTCGTCGTCGAGCCGTTCGGTCCCGACGCGGTGCTGGTGCGCGAGATGCCCGCGATGCTGGGCAAGGCCGACATCAAGGCCCTGGTCCGCGACCTTGCCGACGATATCGCCGAGACCGGCAATGCGCTGTCGCTCAAGGAGCGGCTGGAGGAGGTCGCCGGCACGCTCGCCTGCCACACTTCGGTGCGCGCCGGCCGCCGCCTCTCGGGCGAGGAGATGAACGCGCTGCTGCGCGAGATGGAAGCCACGCCGCACAGCGGCCAGTGCAACCACGGCCGGCCGACCTATGTGGAGTTGAAACTGTCCGACATCGAACGGTTGTTCGGGCGGCGGTGAGCGCCGGCGCTATTGGGTGTAGAGCGCGCATTGCGAGATCGATGCGTTGAATAGCGAGGCGTAAGTCCCGAGCGTTGCGGATCTCGCTTGGGTCGCCGCCCACAGCTCCTCATACTGTTTGTCCGTCCATGTGCGCTTTGTCTCGTCGCTTTCGAATTTTGTCTTGAACGCCTTTAACTCGGTGCCGGCTGGCGGATCGTTTTTCAGAAGCTCGGCCGCCGTTTTTGCGTCTCCGGGATTGTCGAGCACCAGATAGGCCAGACCGGCATTCACGATCGCCGGGATCTGCGCCGAGGCCGCGGACGGCATGCTGCTCTGTCCGGCCTGCCCCAATGCGGTCAGGATCGCAGCGCCGCCGGTAACCCATCCCAGATTGGTGCCCGTGGTGCGCGTCAGCGATCCGATCGTCGCCGCCGTCCCCGCGACCGCAAGGACCTCGCCGATCCCCAGATTCAGCGCCCGATCCAGCGCATTGCGGTCGAGGGTCCGGTAGACGCAGACATTCACGGCCGTCGCGATGACCTTCATCGAGCACTTTGATACGGGCAGCGAGCCGCCGGCCCCGCCGGTCTTGCCCGTATCCAGATCGGTGTTCGCCTCGTCCGCCGTCGGATCAGTCTTCGCCTCGACTGTGGTGGTCGTGCTCGTGCTGGCGGTGGTCGTCTTGGTAGTGGTCGTCGTCGGCGTGGTCGTGGTGGTGGTCGTGGTCGAGGAGGTCGCCGTCGTATCGCCGGTATCCGTTTTATGATCCGCCAGCGCCAGCGTGAAGGCGAATGCTCCGCCTTGGCCGCCGCCTTGAGAGGACGGAGTGCCGCCGCCGGAGCTGCCGGCCGCGCTGCTGGCGGCGGTATTCCCGCCTCCGGCGCTCCCCGCGGAACTGCTCGCGCCTCCGGAAATCTTCAGGACGAACGAGCTGGGCCCGGTCAAGTCGGTGGTGCTCGATCCGCAGACCGTCGTCGCGAAGCTGTCGCTGTCGGTCATGTCCGAGGTCACGAAGATCTCGCCCAAACGTTCGCCGGGAGTCGGATTGAAGCCCGGTATCTGCCCCGCGAAAACGGGATGGCTGGGCGTCGACTGCAGGATGCCGCCGGGCTCGACGAGCGATGTCGAGCAGGCGCCGAGCGCCGATGCCGCCGCCATGACAAGCAATATCCTGCTGATCGAAGAAATCATCCCGTGGCCCCCGCCGCTTCGAGTCGTTATTTTCCTTTGGCGGAACAGACGTGCAAGTTGAAGTTTTTCTCGACCACTTGAAGTGATTGAAAATATTCGTCGAAAATATTGTGTATAGATTTTCGATGAGTTCCGTTATGCGGGCCGCGGCCCGGCCATCTTTCCTGTGTTGCTCGTCGCGACGGCCTTCCTGCCGTGTCGCGCCGAATTGTGCGATACCGGACGCTTATTGCGGCGGCGCGTCGCATTCCCAACCCGTTTTTAAGATTTGTCCGCCATTCTGGACGATGCATTTCCCCCAGAATGAGTAAGGCGAGTCCGCAGGTGCTGGGAAAACTCTACGAAGAAAGACGCGTCGCGCTGACGCAGAAGGAGCTCAACGCCGTTCTCCTGTCGCATGAGCGCTATCTGACCCGCCTCGGCGGCGGCGTCCGCGCCTGCCTCAAGCACGCCAGGCTCGACGGCCTCAACCTCGCCTGCCGCAATCTCGCCGAAGCCGATTTTTCCGACGCCTCGCTGGTGGGCGCCAATGTCAGCGGCTCGAACCTCGAACGCGCCAGCCTCTACTGCGCCGACCTGCGCAACTGCAATCTGCAATCCGCCCGCCTGCCGCGCGCCGACCTGCGCGGCGCCTCGTTCGGCGGCGCGCGGCTCGCCTTCGCCGTGCTGGACGGGGCCGATCTGCGCGCCGCGACGATGATGTATGTCGGGCCGGGCGGCATCTCCGTCATCAGCCGCGACAAGAGCAAGGGCGGCCCGAGCGTCGACTTCTCCAACTGCTCGCTCAAGAGCGCGTCGTTCGGCAACGCCAAGCTCGACGGCGCCAATTTCAGCGGCGCGCTGCTGCAGGGCGCCACCTTCAAGGGCGCGCGCCTGACCAATGTCGTCTTCAAGGGCGCGGTGCTGACCGGGGTGAACCTGAAGGAGCTTGCCGTGCCCGCGGCGGCGCTCGAAGGCTGCGTGACCGATGCCGCGCCGCTCTCTCCGGAGGCGCTGGACGCGCTGCGCGGCAAGCTCGACGCGCATCAGCGCTGGATCGAGACCGGCGGCGCCGAGGGCGCGCCCGCCACGGTCGACGGCGCGGATCTGCGTCCGCTGCGCGATCTCCTGGTCGGCCGTCCGCTCGCCGGCCTGTCGGCGCGCAACACGGTCGCCATCGGGCTCGACTTCTCGACCGGCCAGTTCCAGGCGGCGAAGTTCGACGGCGCCGATCTGCGCGACGTGGATTTCTCCGGCGCCGATCTGCGCGGCATCTGCCTGCGCGATACCAGGCTCGCCCATGCCCGCTTCGACAAGGCCAATCTCGGCCATCTGCGGCTGGCGAACGGCACGCTGCTGGCGCCCGACCTCACCGGCGCCGACGCCCAGGCGGACCAGTTCTTCGGCGCCATCCTCGACAACACCGCCGCGGCGCTCGGCCTGGCCGTGCCGCAGCGCGAGCAGGAGACGGTGCTTCTCTGACCGGCGCGCCGGATGTGGTAAGGTTGGCGCGATGAGCGATATCGAAGCGATGTTCCGCGCGGTGGAGTGCGCTGGCGCACTCCATGTCGTCGATCTTTCTTCTGGCGCCGAAATCGCCTGCAACGCCGACGCACCGGCCGTCACGGCCTCGGTCTTCAAGGCCGTCGTCGGATTGGAGTTCTATGACCGCGTCCATGCCGGCAGGATCGATCCCGCCCGGCCGATCGACCTCCTGCCCGGAGCGGCAACGCCCGGCCCGACGGGCCTTTCGCTGTTCCGGCACGGCGCGCGCGTTTCGCTGGCCGATCTCTGCCAGCTCATGCTGGCGGTCAGCGACAACGCCGCCACCGACGCCCTCGTCCGCGAAATCGGCCTGGACGCGGTCAACGCCCGCGCGGCCGCTTGCGGCTGCCGCGCCACGCGCGTTGTGAGCGATCTGCAGACGATGCTCGATGGCGTCGGCCGCGACGTCGGCTTCGCCTCCTATGCCCAGCTTCTGGACGCGCAGAGCGGTGCGCTCGGCGAGGTGGCGTTCCGGCAGGGCACGGACCGCGCGTGCCTGATGCGGCTGTCGGCGCTCGACCCGGCGCGCGCTTCGGCGACGACGGCGCGCGACATGACGACCTTCCTGGCCGCCGTATGGGCCGGCACCGGCGCGGCGCGGCCGGCGTGCGGCGACCTGATGGCCACCATGCGCCAGCAGGTGACGCGCCGCCTGGAAACCGCGGTGCCGGACGGCGGCGGGCTGATGGCGAAGAGCGGCGGGCTGTTCGGCGTGGTGCGCAACGAGATCGCGCTGATCGTTTATCCCGGAGGCCAGGCTTATGCCGCGGCGATCTTCACCCGCGCGGCCGAACCGTTCCGGAACACCGCCGCGATCAACACCCAGATGGGCCGGATCGTCGATACCGCGATCCACGCGCTGCGTCAGAGCGGGCTGTTTTCAAGTTGATGCAACCTCAATCCGGTGTCATGGCCGCGAAAGCGGGCCGCCCAGTTGGGTTCTGCACGACATCGGCAAGAGGAATGGCTCGTCTTCTATCGAAGCAGGTACAGGTGACGTCTGCACTGTTTGTGCAGGATTTCACCTGGGTCCGCCGCATTCGCGGCGGATGACAAAATGGGATGAACTTCTGTTTCACGACTCTAGACCAGCGGCAGCGCCCGATATTCGTCCGGCTCGCCGCTGCGCAGCGGATTGCGCGCAATTTTCACGCCGGCATCAACCGCCCGTTAATCCTGCCGCCATCCGGATCGCGGGCGGCGACCGCGCGCCAATCGTTTCTTTAAGACTTGCCTCCAGAGTGGATGCGCGGCTCGGGATGAGCCTGGAACGGAATCCGTGGGGCATGCTCAAGAGTCTTTACAGCGAACCGCGGCGGGTGCTGACGCAGCAGGCGCTGAACGCCGTCATGCTCGCGCATGAGCGCTCGCTCGCCTATCAGCACGGCGCGGCGCGGGCCGAGCTGGCGCGCACCAAGCTGGACCGTCTCAACCTCGCCAACCGCAACCTGGCCGAGGCCGACTTCTCCTTCGCCTCGCTGGTCGGCGCGATCCTGTTCGGCACCAATCTGGAGCGCGCCAACCTGCATTGCGCCGACCTGCGCGACAGCGACCTGTCCTCCGCTCATCTGACCAGGACCGATCTGCGCGGCGCCTCGATCTGCGGCGCCAGGCTCGCCTATGCCAAGCTCGACGGTGCCGATTTGCGGGCCGCAACCGTGGCCTATCGCGGCCCCGGTGCCGCCCTTGCCGCCGAGGGCCGGAGCGTCACCGTCGATTTCTCCAACGCGTCGCTGCGCGGCGCGTCGTTCGGCAATGCCAAGCTGGACGGCGTCGACTTTTCCGGCGCGCTGCTGCAGGGCGCCAATTTCAAGAACGCGCAGCTCTCGAACGTCTCGTTCCGCAACGCGGTGCTGACCGGCGCGAATCTCAGCGGTCACGACCTGCCGCCGGAGGCGCTGGAAGGCTGCGTGCTGGACGTCACGCCGGCCGCCGCGGCCCGCGCGGCGACGCTGCAGGCGATGCTCGACGTCCACGAGCTCTGCGTCGCGAGCGGCGCGGCCCGCGGCACGCAGGGCGTGCTCGACGGCGAGGATCTGCGTCCGCTGTGCGACCGGCTGGCGGGGCGCAAGCTTACCGGCCTGTCGCTGCGCCGCGCCAATGCCATCGGCGCGGATTTCTCGTACAGCCAGCTCCAGGGCGCGCGGTTCGACGGCGCCGATCTGCGCGAATGCGATTTCTCGCATGCCGATCTGCGCGGCGCCTCGTTCAAGGACGCCAGGCTCGCCCATGCCCGCTTCGACAAGGCCAATTTCGGCAGCCTGACGCTGCCCGACGGCGCGGTGCTGGCGCCCGACCTGTCCGGCGCCGAGGCGACGCGCGAGCAATTCTTCGGCGCCCTGCTCGAAGGCCCGCTCGCCGCCCTCGGCCTCACCGCCAAAGCGGCCTGAGCGCGCGTTACGCGCCGCGGAATTCGACCCGGCCGTCGGTCAGCACGAAGAAGCCGTCCTGCGGCACCGGCAGCGCCAGCATGTCGGGCTCGGACAGGCCCAGATAGAGGCCGCGGATCAGCCGCCCCGCGAGGCCGTGGCTGACGACGACCGCCGGCCGCTCCGCCGCCTGCAGCCAGCCGCCGATCCGCGCCAGCGCGGCGGCCAGCGTCTCGCCGTCGAGGGAGCGGAAATACCAGTCGTGGGAGGCGCCGAGCGCGCCGGGATGGCGCTGCTCGATCTGGGGCCGCGTCAGCCCATCCCACGATCCCATCGAGACCTCGGCGATGCGCGGTTCGGGCACGATCTCCAGTGCGACATGCGCGCCGATCAGCGCCGCGGTCTGGCGGGTGCGGCCGAGCGGGCTGACATAGGCGCGGATCGGCCCGCCGATCTCGCGCGCCAGCAGCGCGCCGACAGCCTGCGCCTGGTCGCGGCCGCGCGGCGTCAGCGGCGAATCGCTCGCGCCCTGGTAGCGGCCTTGCGCGTTCCATTCCGTCTCGCCGTGGCGCACCAGGTAGAGCATCGTCAGATGTCCCGCGCGAAGCGCCGGATGCCGGGGATGCCCAGCGCCGCCTCGAAATCGGGCGCGGTCTTCTCTTCGGCGAAGCTGAACCCGGCCTTGGCATAGGCGCGCTCGGCCGCGTCATTGCCCATGAAGAAGCTGATCTGGGCGCGGGCGAAGCCGGCGGCGCGCGCGATGTCCAGTTCCCGCGCCAGCAGCGCGCCGACGACGCCGCGGCCGCGGAATTGCGGCCGTGTCGCGACGTTCTCGATCGTCCAGGCGCCGTCCTCGCCCGTCGCCGGCGAGATGATGAAGGCGCCGCGCGGCCAGAACTGCGCCTGCTCGCTTTTGGCGATGCCCATCTTGTCGCCGGCCTCCGCCATCGCGGCGTTCGACTGGTAGTAGACGCTCTCGTCGCCGAAGCCGCACAGCGCGGCGGCGGGCTCGCCATCGACCTCCGCCACCAGGAACAGCGACCAGTGCCACCACGACCGCGCCCTGGCGATGGTGAGGTGCTTGGCGAATTCCAGGCAGAACGCGTCGTCGCGCTGCAGCACGATCTCGAACCAGCCGCGCTTGAGCTGGCTGCGCGAGGCCATGACGGACGCCCAGCCGAGAAAGTCGGCATCGTCGGGCGTGGCGGGGCGGATGGTTGTGGTCATGGCACGAGGATACTTCAACCCTCTCTCAAGGACAGGTTGATTGCTGCTGCAAGGCGGCCTAGCGTGCGGCCGTTCAAGAGGGTTCGTCCCGCTGTGTTGATCGGTCGTCTCAGAAGGTAGCTCCGTCGCCGTCGTGCAGGTCCGCGTGGCCCGCCCGGTCGATGATTCACGCCTTCCGCGATTCGATCCACTCTGCTTCCGGGACAGCCATGGCCTTCTTCCACAATCGCACCGTCAATCTTCTCAACCTGCATTACATCATCGGCGCCGTCGCCATCGGCGGGGGCGGCGCGTTCTACAGCATCTATCTGCTGCGGGCCGGCATTTCGGTGCCCGGCGTGCTGGCGACGCTGGCGGTGGTGTTCGCGTCGCGGCTGGCGATCCGCACCTTCCTGCTGCCGCTGGCGATCCGCATCGGGCTGCGCCGCACGGTGATGGTCGGCGCCGTCGCCATGGGCCTCAGCTATGTGTTCCTGGCCAATGTCACCGGCGTCGACTGGAGCCTGTTCTGGCTGGTGCTGGTCTCGGCGGCGGCCGACTGCCTCTACTGGCCGAGCTACCACGCCTATTTCGCGGCGCTGGGCGATTCGGAACATCGCGGCCAGCAGCTCGGCATCCGCGAGGGCATCGCCGCGGCGGTCGGCATCGTCAGCCCGCTGGCCGCCGGCTGGCTGCTGATCAGCTTCGGGCCGCGCGCCGCGTTCTACGCCACCGGCGCGATCCAGGCGCTGTCGGCGATCCCGATCCTGTGGACGCCCGACGTGAAGGTCGCCCGCCACGCGCCGGGCGCCTTCCGTGCGGCGCTGTCGGGCGTGATGCTGTTCGTCGGCGACGGCTGGGTGGCGGCGGGCTATTTCATCGTCTGGCAGATCGCGCTCTACCTGTCGCTGGGCCAGGACGTGATGGCCTATGGCGGCGCGCTGGCGGTGGCGGCGCTGGTGGGCGCGGTCGGCGGCTTGTTCCTCGGCCGGCTGATCGACTCAGGGCGCGGCACGCGGGCGGTGTGGCTGTCCGTCGGCATCCTGATGGTGGTGATCGCGCTGCGCGCCGCGGTGCAGCACTATCCGGTGCTGGCGATCACCGCCAATGCGCTGGGCGCGCTGGTCGCCTGCCTCTATGTGCCGACGATGATGACCGCGGTGTACAACAGCGCCCAGCGTTCGCCCTGCGTGATGCGCTTCCACATCGCGGCGGAGGGCGGCTGGGACGTCGGCGTGTCGTCCGGCCTGGCCGCAGCGGCGCTGCTGGTATGGCTGGGCCATTCCATCGCCTACGCCATCCTGATCGCGCTGGCGGGCGCGGCGGCGGTGGGATTGCTGCTGCTGCGCTACTATGCGGCGCATGACGGCGAGACGGTCGACGCGGCGCTGGATCAGCCGGAGGACGCCAAGATATGAACCGCGGTCTCGCCATAGGTGCGCCGGTCGAGCAGCGCGAAACCCGCCGCCGCGACGGTCTCGTCCACATGCGTCTCCGCGACCGCGATGGCGCCCGGCGCCAGCCAGCCGCCGCGCAGCGCCGCCAGCGCCGGCGCCGTCAGGTCCTTGGCGTAAGGCGCGTCGAGGAAGGCGAGGGTGAACGGTCCGCCCGCGCCGGCGCCCAGCGGTCCCAGCGCGGTCGCGTCGCGGCGCCAGATTTTGGTCGCGCCGGTCAGGCTCAGCGCCTCGACGCTGGTGCGGATCAGCGCCCGGCTTTCGGCGCTGTCGTCGATGAACAGCGCATAGGCGGCGCCGCGGCTGAGCGCTTCGAGCCCCAGCGCGCCGGTGCCCGCGAACAGGTCGACCACAAGGGCGCCGTCGAGCTCGAAGCCGAACGCGTTGTGCGCCAGGATGTTGAAGATCGCCTGGCGCACCTTGTCGGAGGTCGGCCGCACCCGGTCGTCCGGCGGCTCGGCCAGCGCCCGGCCGCGAAACCGCCCGCCGGTGATCCTCACAGGAATTTCCGCAGGAAGAACTGGGTGTGCGCACCGCCGGAATAGGGCAGTTCGCCGAACACCGTGTAGCCGAGCTTTTCGTAGAACGGGCGCGCCTGCCAGCTCATCGTGTCGAGCCAGGCGAGCCTGGCGCCGAGCTCGCGGCCGCGTGTTTCGAACGCCCGCATCAGCGCGGTGCCGAGGCCGGCGCCGCGCAACGAGTCCGCCACCCACAGATCGTCCAGGAAGAGCACGTCGAAATGGAATTTCGCGCTCGCGCCGCCGAGCAGCGTGCCGTCGCCGTTGCGCGCCACGACCTGGAACCGGATCGGTTCGGGCCGGCCGACCTTGGCGCGGCTGAATGCTACGAGGGCATCGACCAGGGCTTGCTGCACCGCCGGATCGTGCGGTTCGGTGGCGATGGTGAAACGCTCGCTCATGGTGCGATCTTAATCACGCGGTCACGGCTGCGCGAGGGCGCTGGCGGAGGCACGCGGACGCAGCTATGACGCTGTTCATGAGAGCGGTCCTGACCCTGCTGCTGGCAATGCTTTTCGCCGGCCCCGCCGCGGCGCAGATCGACGACCTGCCCAAGGTGCATGCACGGCTGGTCGGCGAGCAGGACGCGGTGGCGCCCGGCGGCACGCTGAGCGTCGCGTTCGTACAGGACATCCGCGACGGCTGGCACACCTATTGGCTTAATCCCGGCGATGTCGGCCAGGCGACGACGCTCGCCTGGACGCTGCCGGCGGGATGGCGGGCCGGCGCGCTGCAATGGCCGTACCCGAAGCGCCTGCCGGTCGGCCCGTTCATGGATTTCGGCTATGAGGGCAAGGTCTGGCTGCTGAGCAGTCTCACGGCACCCGCCGCCGCAAAGCCTGGCGATGTCGTGACCTTGCACGCCGCGGCGACCTGGCTGGTGTGCAAGGAGGTCTGCGTGCCGGAAGAGGCGGCGCTCGCCCTGCCGGTGAAGATCGGCACGCCGTCGAAAGGCGATGCTGGCATCGCCTCGGCCTTCGCCGCGGCACGCGCGCGCCTGCCGGTGCCGTCGCCCTGGACCATGCGCTACCGGCTGGGCGGCACGCTCGATCTCTATGTCGCTGCCAGATCGCTGGCGCAGGCGCATCCGGTCTCGGCGCAATTCTTCCCGCTCGCCGATGGGCGCGTGAACGGCATGGCGCCGCAGACGATGGGTTTCGCCGACAGCGGCCTGGTCCTGCGCTTGGCGCCGGGCAAGACAATGGCCAAGGCGGGCGGCGCGCTCGAAGGCGTGCTGGTGCTGGCCTCGTCCGACGGCTCGACCCAGGCGCTGCTGGTCAAGGCCTATCCCGGCGCGGTGCCGCAGGCGGATTTCGCCGCGGCGGACGGCGCCGACACCGGAATCGCGCTGGCGCTGCTGTTCGCCTTTCTCGGCGGGCTGATCCTCAACCTGATGCCCTGCGTGCTGCCGATCCTGGCGATGAAGGCGTTCGCGCTGTCGTCGCTGGCGGGCCGCGACCGGGCCGAGGCGGTGCGCGAGAGCCTGGCCTATGGCGTGGGCGCGATCCTGTCCTTCCTGGCGCTGGGCGGCCTGCTGCTGACGCTGCGCGCGGGCGGACAGGCGATCGGCTGGGGCTTCCAGCTCCAGGAGCCGATCGTCGTTGCCGGCTTCGCGCTGCTGATGTTCGGCGTCGGCCTCAACCTGTCGGGCGTGTTCGAGATCGCGGGCTTCGGCGGCGGCGATGCGCTGACGCGCTCCGGCGGCGTCGCAGGTTCGTTCTTCACCGGCGTGCTGGCGGTCGCGGTGGCGGCGCCCTGCACTGCGCCGTTCATGGCCGCGGCCCTGGGCTATGCGCTGACGCAGGGCGCTGTCGCGGCGCTATCGATCTTCTTCGGGCTGGGCCTCGGCTTCGCGCTGCCCTTCGTGGCTGTAGGCGTGTCGCCGATGTTGATGCGCGCGCTGCCGAAGCCCGGCGCCTGGATGATCTTCTTCAAGCAGGCGCTCGCCTTTGCGATGTACGGCACCGCGGTGTGGCTGGTCTGGGTGCTGGCGCAGCAGGCCGGCGCCAACGCGGTGGCGGCGGTGCTGGCGGCGATGGTGGCGGCCGGCTTCGGCGCCTGGATCTGGGGCCTGTCGCGCCATTTTTCGCCGCGCGGCCGCGGCATCGGCGCGCTCGCCACGCTGATGGCGCTGCTGGTGGCGCTGTCCTTCCTGTGGTTCGTAAGGCCCGGCGCCGCCGCGGCGGCGTCCGCCTCGGCGGTGAACGTCACCGGCCTGCCGGGCGAGCCCTATTCCGAGGCCCGGCTGGCCGCCCTGCGCGCCGCCAACCGGCCGGTCTTCGTCAACGCCACCGCGGCCTGGTGCATCACCTGCCTGGTCAATGACGAGGCGGCCTTGTCCGGCGCCGGGGTGCGCGACGCCTTCGCCGCGCGCCACATCGCCTATCTGGTGGCGGACTGGACGCGGCGCGATCCGGCGATCACCGCGCTTCTGTCCGCCCACGGACGATCCGGCGTGCCGCTCTATCTCTACTACGCCCCCGGCGCCGCCGCGCCCAAAGTGCTGCCGCAGATCCTGACCGAGGGCGAGGTCCTCGCCGCGCTGGCGGCGCCATGAAAGTCTTCGCCTTCACCTGCGGCCGCATCACCGGCCCGCGCGGCGACTACCTCGCGGGCGAGACCGGCACGATCACCGTGCCGGTGCCGGCCTATCTGATCGCGCACGCGCAGGGCAACGTGCTGTTCGACACCGGCATGAACGTCCGCCTGCGGCAGGAGAAGGCGCTGCTGCTCGGTCCGCTCGCCGCGACGCAGGAGATCGACCTGCCCGAGGGCGCCGACATCGCCTCGCACCTGGCGCGTCTGGGCGTCGCGCCGGCCGACATCCGCTATGTGATCAACTCGCACCTGCATTACGACCATTGCGGCGGCAATTCGTTCTTTCCCCGGGCGACGCTGATCGTGCATGCGCGCGAATGGTATGCCGGCCAGCGCAAGAAGGTGCAGGCGACCGGCCTCTACAATCCGCTCGACTTCGCCCATATGGCGCAGGTGTGCGAGCTGAGCGGCGAGACCGACCTGTTCGGCGACGGAAGCGTGATCGTGTTCCCGACGCCGGGCCATACGCCGGGGCACCAGTCGCTGCGCCTGCGCCTGGACTCGGGTACCATCGTGCTGGCGTCCGATTGCTGCTATCTGCGCCGCACGCTGGAGGCGCAGCACATGCCGGCGCACGCCTATGACTGGGCCCAGTTCCGCGCGAGCCTGGCCGCGATCGGCCGCCTGGAGGCGGAGGGCGCGCGCATTTTCTACGGCCACGACCCCGAGTTCTGGCAGACCGTTCCCCAGGCGCCGCTGCCGATCCTGTGACGGCGTTTGAGCCGCATTGATCGGCAGGCGGGCGCGGCCGACACTGGCGCCGTGTACGCGCCCCGCATCCTGTCGAAAGGACCCCGCCGGCTCGCCGAGCTCGGCGTCGCGATCGTCGATGCGCCGTGGCGCTGCGATGCCGCCTATGACGCGCTGGTCGATGCGGCGTGGGAAAAGCGCTTGGCGCAGGCGGAGGCGGAAGGCTGGGGTCTGTGGGACGGCACGCTGTACCGCGTCGCCAATTGCGACACGCGCGGCGAGGGCGATCCGCTACACCTGGGCACCGTCGCCTATCGCCATGTCGCCACGTTCCGCCCGCTGCATGAGGCGCACGCGGCGGCGGGGCTGGAGCCGCTGCATCACCTGTCGACCGCGGCGCTGGTCCGCAGCGCCGACGGGTTCTATCTGTTCGGCCGGCGCACCGGGCGCGGCACGGTCGACCTGATCGGCGGCGGGGTGCAGCCCGACGAGCTTGCCGTCGCGTCCGGCGCCGACCTGGAGGCCAATCTCCACAAGGAGATGCGCGAGGAAGTCGGCCTGCCGCGCGACGCGGTGACGGCGCTGGCGGGCTTGGGGATCGTGCTGTCGACAGTGTCCAATGTGCTGATCATCGCGCATGCGCAGACGTCGCTGAGCCGCGCCGGACTGGAAGCTGCCTTCGCCGACCGCGAGGACGACGAGATGGCCGCGCCGGTGTTCGTGCCCGAGGCCGGGTTGGTGGATTACCTGCGCGCCATGACCGACTACCGCCGACTCATCCCCGATCTGCTCTGAGCCTATTGGTTGCGTTGGATTCGAGCACAACTGTCATCCCCGGCTGGCGACGCGCATGCGGCGCGAAGGAAGGGGGACCCGGGCGGTGATGCTGCTGCGCGGGCGCGCGAACGGCGCCGGGTGGATGACGGAGGTGCTACGCCGCGTGGCTGCCGCCGACATAGGTGTGGGTGCCGCGGGTGAACAGCCGGTCGGCGGGCAGGATGTCGCCGGGCTTGTAGGTCGGACCGCGCTCCAGCTTGGCATAGAGCGCCGCGAAGTCCTTGTAGGTCTCCCGGAACAGCGCGTCGAAGCTGTCGATGACGAAATAGCTCTCCTGGAAATCGTCGATCCGGTACTGGGTGCGCATCACCCGCTCGAGGTCGAAGCCGATGCGGTTGGGCGAGGGGGCTCTCGACCGCGTAGATCGATTCCGTCCGGCTGGACGCGATGCCCGAGCCGTAGAGGCGCATGCCATCGACGCCTTTGATCAGCCCGAACTCGACCGTGTACCAGTAGAGCCGCGCCAGGTTCTCGAGCGCCCCGAACTCGTTCAGCGCCCGCTGGCCGCCCTTGCCATAGGCTTCCATGTAATCGGCGAAGACCGGGTGGGCCAGCATCGGCACATGGCCGAACACGTCGTGGAAGACATCGGGCTCCTCCAGATAGTCGAGCTGGCCGGCGCCGCGGATGAACTGGCCGGCCGGGAAGCGCCGGTTGGCGAGATGGTCGAAGAAGATCTCGTCCGGCACCAGCGACGGCACCGCGACGACGCGCCAGCCGGTTTGCCGGTGCAGCGTCTCCGACAGCCGCTCGAAGTCCGGAATGCGGTCGGCGGCAAGCTGCAGCTTGTCCAGGCCGGCGAGGAATTCGTCGCAGGCGCGGCCGCGCAGCACCTTGGTCTGGCGCTCGAACAGCGTGCGCCACACGGCGTGCTCCGCCGCGCTGTAGCGCTCCCAATGCTGGGCGATGGTGAAGTCCGGTGCGATATCCGGATGCTTGGTGCGCAACTGGTCGAGGCTTGGCATGCCGGGACTTAAGGACGTGGCGGCCGTCCTGTAAAGCGCCGGGCGCGTGCAGCCGTTTTTTGTTGCGCGCCCTGCGCCCGCGTCGCACCAGTGTTGCGGTCTGCCCTGCGAAAAACGCAACCCATTGCGGTGCGCAGACGCTAGGGTGACGCCACCGGGCATGGAGGCCGCGGCACCATGAACGTCTTCGAATCCCCGGACTTCGACCATCACGAGACGGTCGCCTTCTTCGACGACAAGGCGACGGGGTTCAGGGCCATCATCGCGATCCACTCGACCGCGCTGGGGCCGGCCTGCGGCGGCACGCGGATGTATCCCTATGCCACGCCCGACGCGGCGCTGACCGACGCGCTGCGGCTGTCCAAGGGCATGTCCTACAAGAACGCGATCGCCGACCTGCCTTTGGGCGGCGGCAAGGCGGTGATCGTCGGCAATCCCGCCACCGACAAGTCCGACGCGAAATTCGCCGCCTATGCCGAAGCGGTCAACACGCTGGGGCGGCCGCTATGTGACCGCGATGGATGTCGGCATCGTGCCGGCCGACATGCCGGCGATCGCGCGCGGCACGAAATACATCGCGGGCTACGACCAGCCGGGCAAGGCGGGCGGCGACAGCGGCCCCGCGACGGCGCTGGGCGTGTTCGCAGGGCTGAAGGCGGCCGTGAAGCATCGCCTCGGCACCGACACCACCAAGGGCCTGCGCGTCGCGATCCAGGGCCTCGGCAAGGTCGGCATGGGCGTGGCCAGGCGCCTGCACGAAGAGGGCGCGCGGCTGAATCGTGGCGGACACCAAATATGGCGGCGGTGCGCGAGGCGGTCGAGACGCTGCACGCCGTCGCGGCGACGCCGGACCAGATCGTCACCGTCGAATGCGACGTGCTTTCGCCCAACGCCCTGGGCGCGATTCTCAACGACCAGTCGATCCCGCGCCTGTCGGCCAAGGTCGTCGCCGGCGGCGCCAACAACCAGCTCGCGCGCGACCATCACGGCGCCATGCTGCGCGACCGGGACATCCTTTACGCGCCGGACTACGTCATCAATGGGGGCGGCATCATCCGCGTCGCGGCGCAGATCGAGAACTGGTCCGACGCGGGAGGTCGAGCGCCGCGTGCTCGGCATCGCCGACACGCTGGCCGCGATCTTCGCCCGCGCCGCCCGGGACGGCGAACCGACCAGCGCCGTCGCCGACCGCATGGCCGAAGAACGCATCGCCCGCGCCAAGGCTCCCGCGAAGGCGGCGGAATAAGCCCGGGAACCAGCATCGGTTCAGGCGGTTATCACCCGCGAAACGGACCCTTCCGGTCCCGAGGGAGACACCATGCCGTCCAGAACCGTACAAGACGCCATCGCCCTGCTGAAGGCCGATCACCGCAAGGTCGAGGGCCTGTTCGCGAAGTTCGAAAAGGCGAAGGATTCGCGCACCAAGCAGGCGCTGGCGCAGGAGATCTGCACCGAACTGACCGTCCATACGATCATCGAGGAGGAAATTTTCTACCCTGCCTGCGAAGGCGCGGTCGAGGAAGACCTGCATGACGAGGCCTATGTCGAGCACGACGGCGCCAAGGTGCTGGTCGCGGAACTGGCGCAAGGCGGTCCCGACGACGAATTCTACGACGCCAAGATGACGGTGCTGTCCGAGCAGATAAAGCATCACGTCAAGGAAGAAGAAAAGCCCGGCGACGGCTATTTCGCCCAGGCCCCGCAAGGGCGGGCTCGACATGGACGCGCTGGGCGAACAGCTCGCGGCGCGCAAACAGGAACTGCTGGCGCAGATCAAGCAGAACGGCCTGCCGCCGCCGGAAACGCGCAGCTTCACCGGCCACAAGATGGAGCAGGGCACCCCGGTCGAGTCGGTGGCATAGCGATGCGCTCCGGATGTCTCTGGCTGCTCGGCGTGCCGATCCCGATCATCATCCTGCTGTGGCTGATCACCGGCCACGCTTAGCCCCATTTCACCTCTCCCGCCCGCGGGAGAGGACAACGCGCAGGCCTTCCTCAACCGCAAAAGAAAACCCCCCGCCTGCGAAGACGGGGGTTTTTAACTGAATCTGTCTTGGCGCTCTCAATAGGTGTGCGGCACCGCGGCGTCGCCGCTCTTCACCTTCTTCTCGGCTTTCCTTCACCGCGTGGCTGTCGGCCGTGGGCCGAGTCGCTTTCGCGCTCGACCGGCGCGCCGATGATGTGCTTGCCGCCGGAATAGGACGGCGGATCGCTGGCGGGGAAGGATTCGTCGCTCTGCTGGTCGACCTTTTCGTCCAGCTTGCGCTGTTTCTTGGTCTCGGGGGCCTTCTTGCCGGTATCGACGGACATGGGTGTCCTCCGTTGGCGGCGGGCACGGTGATGCGCCCGCCTCGAACGGTGAAAACGGCTCGCCGCGGGGTTTGGTTGCCCTTAGTGCGTCAGGCGGGTCAGGAGGGTGGGGGAACAGCCCCATAATGCCGATTCAGGATCAAATAGATGGCGATGAGGTAGTTCAGGATGCGCGGCACGATGAGGAATCAGGATGCCGAAGACCAGCGCGATCAGCGGCTGGAGGGTGACGATGTCGATGTGCATGGGCAGGTTCCCTCTGTTCCGCGCATTAACGCACAGAGTGCCATTTCGGTGCATGACATTATCGTAGCACTATTGCGGCAGGGGCTCAGCGGGCCTTGAGCTCCTCCAGGTGCCTGAGCAGGATCTTGACGTCGTTGGTCAGCATTTCGAGCGTTTCGGTCTGCTTCTGCTTGCGGATTTCCTCGGCCGCCTCTTCGGGCTCGTCCTCGTTGATCTCCTCGATCTCCTCCTGGATCTCCTCGACGTCCTCCTTGATGCCCTCGACGTGCTCGCCCAGCTCCTCGACGTCGACCTGGATGCTTTCGACGTCCTCCTCGACCTCCTTCAGGCTCGCAGCCTGCCGGTTGACGCTGAACTGGATGAAGATCGCCAGGTAGATCGCCTCCAGCGACACCAGCGTCGTCAGGACCAGCAGCATCGTGTCCCAGTTCACGATGCGCAGGATCGCGGTGGCGAAAAAGGCGATGAAGGCGAGGGTGTGCACCACCAGCGAGGTCGGCGAGCCCACCCAGACGATCATCTTGTCGATGGCGGCCGCGGCCGCCGTGCCGAGCCTGGCTTCCGGGAGCGCAACGACCACGGGATGCGGCGCCGTTTGGGACGGATGCATGGCGGTGACCTGGTTTTGGCTGCCCCGGGGCGCTGACGCGCGGCGGGACGCGCCCGACATGGTTTGATCCTGTGACAAAATCAAGGCCAAAGACGCCGGGCGGGCGATTATTCGCGGCATATGGTCAACAGGCCGCAGCCTATTGTCGTCGTTCCCTCTCCCCCGCTAAAGCGGGTCGAGGGAAATCTGGAGATGACCGTGAAGACCCGTGCCGCCGTCGCCTTCGAGGCGAAGAAACCGCTCGAGATCGTCGAGCTCGACCTGGAGGGGCCCAAAGCCGGCGAAGTGCTGGTCGAGCTCAAGGCCACCGGCATCTGCCACACCGACCAGTACACGCTGTCGGGGCTGGATTCGGAAGGATTGTTCCCCGCGATCCTCGGCCATGAAGGCGCCGGCATCGTGCGCGAGGTCGGCGCCGGCGTGACCAGCGTGAAGCCCGGCGACCACGTCATCCCGCTCTACACGCCCGAATGCCGCCAATGTAAGTCGTGCCTCTCGGGCAAGACCAACCTCTGCACCGCGATCCGCGCCACCCAGGGCAAGGGACTGATGCCGGACGGCACGACGCGGTTCTCCTACAAGGGCCAGCCGATCTTCCACTATATGGGCTGCTCGACCTTCTCGAACTTCACCGTGCTGCCCGAGATCGCGGTGGCGAAGATCCGCGCGGACGCGCCGTTCGACAAGGCCTGCTATTGCGGCTGCGGCGTCACCACCGGCGTCGGCGCGGTGATCAACACCGCCAAGGCGGGGCCGGGCAGCACCGCCATCGTGTTCGGCCTGGGCGGCATCGGGCTCAACGTGCTCCAGGGGCTGAAGCTGGTCGGGGGCGCAGATGATCGTCGGCGTCGACCTCAACCCGGCGCGCGAGGATTGGGGCCGGCGCTTCGGCATGACCCATTTCGTCAACCCCAAGGCGGTCGACGGCGACCTGGTCGCGCATCTGGTGGCGCTGACCGATGGCGGCGCGGACTACACCTTCGACTGCACCGGCAATGTCGGCGTGATGCGCCAGGCGCTGGAGGCCTGCCACCGCGGCTGGGGGACAAGCATCGTCATCGGCGTGGCGCCCGCGGGGGCGGAGATTTCGACGCGGCCGTTCCAGCTCGTCACCGGACGCGTCTGGCGCGGCACCGCCTTCGGCGGCGCCCGCGGCCGCACCGACACGCCGAAGATCGTCGACTGGTACATGCAGGGCCTGATCCAGATCGACCCGATGATCACCCATGTGCTGCCGCTGGAGCGCATCAACGACGCGTTCCACCTGATGGAGACGGGCCAGTCGATCCGCAGCGTGGTGGTGTACTAAATCCCCAGCGCGCGATCGACCGCGCCGGGATCGATATAGGGCCGCTCGCACAGGATCCTGTCGGACCCCGGCTTGAACGCGAACGTCGCGGCCATCCGTACACGGAACGTCTTGCCGGTCGGCGCGATGGTGCGGCCGGCGCGGCGCAGCGGGCCCAGATGCGTGCCGGTCAGCCAGAATTCGACCAGCACGGTGTCGCCCGCGGCGGCGATGGCGATGACCTCGTTGCCCTGGTCGGGAAAGGGCGTCCGCGACGCGGCGAAGTAGCGGCGCACCGCCGCCTCGCCGTCGAACACCGCGCCGCCGTCATTGATGTCGTAGTGCGGGTGCTCGAACGTCGCGAGCACGCCGTCCCAGTCGTGGACGGTCTCCAGATACATGTGGTCGCGCACGACCTTGATGCGCCGCTCCTGCAAATCGTCCACGCCGCGTTCCCTCGATGGCTGCCGGCTCCGGATTACACCATGTCATTCCCCGTTGACATCGCCGTAGAAGCCCGGCACGATGTCATCCCAGAATGACAAATGTCGCTGCCCTCGCACCGGAGCGCCCGCGCAAGCGGGATGCGGACGCGACTCGTGCCGCGATTCTCGCCGCCGCCAAGATCCATTTCGCGCGCTCGGGCTATGACGGCGCCTTCCTGCGCGACATCGCGGCCGATGCCGGCGCCGACGCGGCGCTGATCAACCGCTATTTCGGCGGCAAGGACGGCTTGTTCGCCGCCGCGCTGAAGGATTCGATCAGCCCCGACGGCATCTACCAATGGGACCGCAAGAGCTTCGGCCGCGAGATCGCGCGGATGATGGCCAACCACGCCCATGAGCACAGCGACCGCACCCATGTCTTCCAGTTCCTGCTGCGCGCCGCCACCTCGCCGGCGACGGCGCCGCTGCTGAACGAGGCGGTACAGGCGCGCTTCATGGGCCCGATCCGCGAATGGATCGGCGGCGAGGGCGCCCCGGCCCGCGCGCGGCTGCTGGCGGCGGTCTTCATCGGCCTGCTGGTCGAGCGGCTGGTGCGCGACGAGCCTTTGCAGGGCGAGGAGCGCGAAATCTTCATCGAACGCACCGCGGGTTTGTTGCAGTCGCTGGTGGACAACTAACGCAACGCGAGACAGGGCAGGAGGACGGCATGGCCGACGGGAACATCACCAAGGACATCATGTACGACGCCGTGGCGCCGGACGATTTCGAGTCGATGATCGAGCTCGACCGCTACGAGAAGCGCTCGACCGCCTTCGACAAGATCATCAGCGCGACGCACGATCATTTCTGGGACCCGCTGGACAAGAAATACATCGATTTCGACGAGCCGTTCGACATCGAGCATGTGCAGATGATGCCCGACGACCAGATCTTCCAGCTCCAGATTCCCTATGTGCTGGATCATCTGGAGAAGACCGGCCAGAAGGTCCGCTTCGCCAACGAGATGCAGCTGTGGAGCTTCTCCTCCATCCTGCACGGCGAGCAGGGGGCGCTGAACCTCTCCGCCTCGCTCTGCCATGTGCTGAAGGACCAAAGGACCAGGGGGCGCAGGAATACGCCGCCAACCAGACGCGCGAGGAAGCCCGCCACGTCACCGCCTTCGCGAAATACGTCAAGGCGCGCTGGGGCCGGCCGCGTCCCTGCGGCTCGGTGCTCAAGGCGCTGCTGGTCGACATCATCGCCGCGCCCGAGGTCTACAAGAAGATCATCGGCATGCAGATGCTGGTCGAGGGGCTCGCCATGGGCGCCTTTGCCACCGGCTACAAATACAACCAGGACCCGCTGGCCAAGAAGCTGTTCCAGCTGGTGATGACCGACGAGGCGTTCCACCACAAATTCGGGAAGATCTGGGCCGACAAGACGATCCCGAAGATGAGCGAGGAAGAGCGCAACGTGGTCGAGGACTGGGCGGCGCATTGCTTCCAGTCGCTGATCATGAACATGGGCTCGCCGCAGCAGCAGGCCCAGATGTACCTGGAGTTCGGCCTCGATCCGCAGAAGGTGATGGAGGGGCTGCTCGAACTGCGCTCCAGCGGCCGCCAGCGCGAGCGCCTGCGCGAATCCACCAATATCTTCCGTGTGCTGATCAAGACGCTGCTGAAATCCGGCCTGATCACCGACCGCACCAGGCCGTTCTACGCGACCTATGTCGACATGGACGAACTGAAGGCCGAGGGCGAGCGCATGGTCGGCGACGACATCGCCGAGGAGGGCATCAAGTACCTCCAGGAGATCAACTTCAAGGACCGCAGCAACGCCGCCGCGATCCGCATCGCCGCGGAGTAGTGCAGGCACCCTTCGAGGCTCCGCGCGGAAGACGCGCGGAGCGCCTCAGGGTGACGGGTTTGGAAATGAAAGCGTCATCCTGAAGCGCGAGCGTCAGCGAGCCTCGGAGGACGACGCAGCACCGGCACAACGAGAAACGGATATCATGCCCAAGATCAAATACATCGAGCACAACGGCAAGGAACACGACGCGGAGGTGCCGGAGGGCTGGTCCGTCATGGAAGGCGCGGTGAAGAACCTCATCCCCGGCATCGACGCCGATTGCGGCGGCGCCTGCGCCTGCGCCACCTGCCACGTCTTCGTCGACCCCGCCTTCGCCGACAAGATCCCGCCCAAGACCGACATGGAGGAGACCATGCTCGACTTCGCGCCGGAGACCGGCCCGAACAGCCGCCTGTCGTGCCAGATCAAGGTCACCAAGGACCTGGACGGCCTGATCGTCCGCATGCCCCACAGCCAGCACTAGCGAGGATAGCCATGAACATCGCAGTGAACGCCCACGAGAAGGACGCGCGCGACGCGGCCTATGCCCTGCCGCTCGACCGGATCAATGTCGCGCAGCCCATCCTGTTCCAGACCGATACGATGTGGCCCTATTTCGAGCGGCTGCGGCGCGAGGATCCGGTGCATTACTGCGCCGACAGCGAGTTCGGGTCCTACTGGTCGATCACCAAGTACAACGACATCATGGCGGTCGACACCAACCACCAGGTGTTCTCCTCCGACTTCACCTATGGCGGCATCACCATCGCGGGCGGCGCCGCGAACCAGGAGCCGCTGCCGATGTTCATCGCGATGGACCCGCCGCGCCACGACATCCAGCGCAAGGTGGTGACGCCGGTGGTGTCGCCCGCCAACCTGCACTATCTGGGGCCGATCATCCGCGAGCGCGCCGGCAAGATCCTCGACTCGCTGCCGATCGGCCAGCCCTTCGACTGGGTCGACAAGGTGTCGATCGAGCTGACCACGATGACGCTGGCCACCCTGTTCGACTTCCCGTTCGAGGAGCGGCGCAAGCTGACGCGCTGGTCCGACGTGACGACCGCGGTGCCGGGCTTCGGCATCGTCGACACGCTCGAGCAGAAGATGGCCGAGCTGCAGGAATTCCACGCCTATTTCACGAATTTGTGGAACGAGCGGGTCAACGCCACCGAGGCCAGGGGCGATTTGATCTCGATGCTGGCGCACAATCCGGCGACGCGGAACATGGAGCCGCGCGAATATTTCGGCAATGTCGTGCTGCTCACCGTCGGCGGCAACGACACGACGCGCAACACCATCACCGGCAGCGTGCTGGCCCTGAATCAGAACCCGGACCAGTACGCCAAGCTGCGCGCCAACCCCGAGCTGATCTCGTCGATGGTGTCGGAGACGATCCGCTGGCAGACGCCGCTCGCCCATATGCGCCGCACCGCGGTCGCCGATATCGAGTTCCAGGGCAAGCAGATCAAAAAGGGCGACAAGGTCGTGATGTGGTACGTCTCGGGCAACCGCGACGACACCGTGATCGAGCGGCCGGACGACTACATCGTCGACCGCGAGAATCCGCGCCGCCACATTTCGTTCGGCTTCGGCATCCACCGCTGCGTCGGCAACCGCCTGGCGGAATTGCAGCTCCAGATCATCTGGGAAGAAATCTTCAAGCGCTTTCCGAGATCGAGGTGGTGAGCGAACCGAAACGGACCTACTCGACCTTCGTCAAGGGCTACGAGCAGCTCGACGTCGTGATCCCCAGGCGTCTGTGATCCGATGCCGGTGGTCGATCTCGCCGACGTCGAACACCTGCTGCACGGCCATATCGACGTCCGGCGGCGGCCGGGCAGCCTTCAGCCGCTGCGCTATCCGGCGGCCGAGCACGCCTATTACGACGTCTTCACCCGCTGGGTCGCGTCCGCGCCCGCCGGCGTGCGCTTGCGGCTGCGCACCGACAGCGGCGTCCTGCGCCTGACGGTCAAGCAGCGCGTCGCCGCCTTCGACGGCACGCCGCGCCCGGCCGCCTGGCCCGTCTTCGTTAACGGCAAGCCACACGGCGCCGCCACGGTCGTGGGCGGCGCGGCGATCGGCGCCGACGGCGTTCTCAAGGGCGACGAGAATGCCGCCGTGACCGTCGACCTGCCGGCCGGCGACAACGCGGTAGAGGTCTGGCTGCCGCAGACCGCGACCGTCTCGCTCACCGAGCTCGCCATCGCCGACGGCCGCCGCTGGGCGCCATGGCCCGACACGCGCAAGCGCGTCCTGTTCCATGGCAGCTCGATCACCCATTGCATGGAAGCGGACACGCCGGCCGGCGCCTGGCCCGCGGTCGCGGCCGGGCTGGCGGATATCGACCTCGTCAATCTCGGCTGGGCCGGCTCCTGCCTGATCAGCGGCCTGGCGGCGCGCATCATCCGCGACCGGCCGCTCGACGGCATCGTGCTCAAGCTCGGCATCATCGTGCACGGCGAAGGCCAGCTCAAGGAGCGCACCTTCGTCGACTCGGTGCATGCATGCTCTCGATCGATGCCGCGAGAAGCAGGCGCGCACGCCGATCGTCGGTCGTCTCGCCGAGCTGGGTCGCCGCCGCGCGAGGATGAGGCAGCGCCGGCGGCCCTCTATGCTCAAGCGCATGCGCGAATTGCTGACCGAGGCCGTGACCGCGCGGCAGGGCAGCGGCGACGACCGCATCCGCTACCTGTCGGGCCTGGAGCTGTTCGGCCCCGCCGACCGCGACGACCTGCCCGACGCGCTCCACCCCAATCCCGACGGCTACCGCCGCATGGGCGAGCGGTTCAACACCCTCATGCTCGGCAAGGACGGGTTCCTGCTGGGCTGATCATCGCATAAGATCGACAACAAAAGGGAGAACGCCATGACCGATACCAACATCACCAAGGATGCGATGTACGGCGCGGTGGCGCCGGACGATTTCGAGTCGATGATCGAGCTCGACCGCTACGAGCAGCGCTCGACCGCCTTCGACAAGATCATCAGCGCCACACACGATCATTTCTGGGATCCGCTCGACACCCGCTACATCGACTTCGACGAGCCGTTCGACATGGCGAACGAGCCGATGATGCCGGAGGAGATGCAGCCCCTGCTGCGGCTTCCCTATATCGCCGAGAAGCTGAAGGACTGCGCCGAGCGCGTGCGCTTCATCAACTACATGCAGCTCTGGAATTTCTCCTCGATCCTGCATGGCGAGCAGGGGGCGCTGAACCTGTCCGCCTCGCTCTGCCATGTGCTCAAGGACCAGGGGGCGCAGGAATACGCCGCCAACCAGACCCGCGAGGAGGCGCGCCACGTCACCGCCTTCGCGAAATACATCAAGTCGCGCTGGGGCCGGCCGGTGGCCTGCGGCGCGGCGCTGAAGGCGCTGCTGATCGAGATCATCGAGAGCCCGGCCGTCTACAAGAAGATCATCGGCATGCAGATGCTGGTGGAGGGTCTCGCCATGGGCGCCTTCGCCAACGGCTACCGCTACAACCGCGATCCGGTCGCGCGCAAGCTGTTCCAGCTGGTGATGACCGACGAGGCGTTCCATCACAAATTCGGCAAGATCTGGGCCGACCGCACCATCCCCAAGCTGACGGAAGCCGAGCGCAACATGGTGGAGGACTGGGCGGCGCATTGCGCCCAGTCGCTGCTCTTCAACAACGGCTCGCCCGAGCAGCAGCAGGTGATCTACGGCGAATTCGGCCTCGACCCGCAGAAAGTCATTGCCGACATCGTCGAGCGGCGCAGGAACCGGGACCCGAAAAAGCGCTTCAAGGGCGAGACCAATGTCTTCCGTGTGCTGATCAAGACGCTGCTCAACGCCGGCCTGATCACGGCGCGCACGCGCGGCTTCTATGCGATGTATCTCGACATGGACGAGCTGTCGGCGGAAAGCAGCCGCATGGTCGGCGACGACATCGCGGAGGAGGGCATCCGCTATCTCCAGGCGATCAACTTCAAGGACCAGGCGCGCAGCATCTCGATCGCGGCGGAATAGTCGTGCGCCGCGGTCTGACGCGCGCGCTGCTGGTCCTCGTCGCGGCGGTCGCGCTGGCGGCGCCGGTGTGGAGCGCCGGTCAGGCCGGCTACCTGGCGCCGGGATCGTTCGACATCCTCGCCGTGCTGCCGCCGGCGCCGGCTGTCGGCGGCGCGCGCGATGCCGCCGATCGCAGCATCTTCCTGGCCACGCGCGCGCTCGTCGGAACGCCGCGCTGGCAGATGGCGACGGACGATGTGAAGACCGGCGTGCCCGACATGCTGCGGGATTTCAGTTGCGCCGCCGGCATCGCACTGACGCCGGACAATGCGCGCAAGCTCGCCGCGCTCGTCGCCAGGGCGGGGCGCGACACCGGCGCCGCGACCAATGTCGCCAAGGATCACTACAAGCGCCTGCGGCCCTACAAGGTCGATCCGGTCGACCCCGCGAAGGTCTGCGAGCCGGAAGCGGAGCTCGACGGCAGCTACGACTATCCCTCCGGCCACACCACCTGGGGCTGGACCTGGGCGACCATCCTGGCCGAGCTGATCCCCGACCATGCCGCCGCCATCCTGGCGCGCGGTCGCGCCTATGGCGAAAGCCGCGCCGTCTGCGGCGCGCACAATTACAGCGCCGTGCAGGGGGGCTGGCTGTCGGCCTCCGCGACCTTGGCGGCGGTGCGCGCCACGCCGGCCTACCAGGCCGACGTCGCCGCCGCCCGCGCCGAACTCGACGCCCTCCGCCACACCGCACCCGACGCCAAGACCTGCGCGGCGGAAGCGGCGCTGGTGAGCGAGGACATCCTGTCCGGCACGGTGCATTGATGATTGGCACGCGGAGACGCGGAGCGGCATTGGCAAAGAACTCCGCGTCCTCCGCGCCTCGGCGTGAGCCCTTGTTGAGCTCCAAAAATATTTTTTCGTGAAAGATTATATCGTCGCGCCGCCCGGAAGTTCCCGTCTATCCACCACTGGCAGAAAAATTGTCGTTTCGAATCGAGCGGTTAGACTCGGCGGGTGGTGCATAGACCAAGCCCGGAATTATTTTCGGCGGCCCCTTGAACCGAGTCGGTCGAAACCCCAATTCAGCCAAATCCCGACAAGTGCATCTCGTCCGTAGCGCGCCGTGTTTCAGCGCGCGCCCGGCTGGTAGCGCAGGCCGTCCATCACCAGGCGCAGGACGCGGCGGGCGCGGTCCTGCCAGTCGCCGTCATTCGCGAACGCCCAGGTGCTGGCCGCCACCGCCAGCAGCACGTCCTGCGGATCGGCGTCGCTGCGGATGGCGCCGCTCTTCGCGGCGGCGTCCAGCAACAGGGTCGCGGCATCCTTCATGCGGTCGCGCGAATAGGCATAGGCGTCCGAGCCCGGCTCGAAGATCGACGCCAGCGCCTCTTTCAGGCCGCGCTTGGCGGCGATCAGCGCCGCGTAGCGCGTCAGCCAGGTCTCCAGCGCCTGCTCGGGCGGCATCTGCGCCAGCAGCGCCGGCGCGGCGTCGCTGAGGCGTTCGACCTCGCTGCGGTAGACCGCCTCGACCAGCGCGTCGCGGGTCGGGAAATGGCGATAGAGCGTGCCGATGCCGACGCCGGCGCGCTCCGCCACCGCGGACAGCGTCACGTCCTGCCTGGCGTTCGCGAACAGCGCCAGCGCCGCGGCGAGCAGGCGCTCGCGGTTGCGCATGGCATCGGCGCGGGGCGAACGGGCGGCGGCGGAATCGATCATGCGTCCCCTTGTAAAACGGAGGGTCCTCCGTATATGAGTCGCGAAGCGGAGCAGCCTCCGCTTCTCCCAATATAGTCTTGCGAAGGAGAAATTCCATGTCTCACAAGGTCTGGTTCATCACCGGCGCGTCCAAGGGCTTCGGCCATGTCTGGACCGAGGCGGCGCTTGCCCGCGGCGACAGCGTCGCGGCCGCGTCCCGCAGCGTCGGCTCGCTCGACGCCCTCAAGGCGCAGTATGGCGACCGGCTGCTGGTCCTGCCGCTCGATGTCGGCCGCAAGGACGCGGTCGAGGCCGCGGTCGCGGCGGCGCACCAGCAGTTCGGCCGCCTCGACGTGGTCGTGAACAATGCCGGCTACGGCCTGTTCGGCGCCATCGAGGAAGTGTCCGAGGCCGAGGCGCGCGCCCAGATCGAAACCAACCTGTTCGGCGCGCTGTGGGTGACGCAGGCCGCGCTGCCCATCATGCGGGCGCAGAAATCCGGCCATATCGTCCAGATCTCCTCCATCGGCGGCGTCTTCGCGGTGCCGACGGTCGGCCTCTACCACGCCTCCAAATGGGGCCTCGAAGGCTTCAGCCAGGCGCTGGCGGCCGAGGTGGGGCCGCTCGGCATCAAGGTCACCATCGTCGAGCCCGGCGGCTTCGCCACCGAATGGGGCACCACCTCCGCCACCCGCGCCACGCCGCTCGCCGCCTATGACGAGGCCCGCGCCTCGCTGTCCGGCATCCGCACCGCGTCCAAGCCGGGCGATCCGAAGGCGACCGCGGCGGCGCTGTTCCGCATCGTCGACGCCGCCGAGCCGCCGCTGCGCGTCTTCTTCGGCGACGGCGGCCTGCCGATGATCCGCCACGAATACGCCGAGCGCCTGGCCACCTGGGAAAAATGGAACGACGTCTCGGTCCTGGCCCAGGGAAACTGAAAAGCAGAGTCCTCCCCCTCGAAGAGGGGGAGGTGGCCCGAAGGGCCGGAGGGGGAGGTGTGTCATCGACACCCCCCCTCCGCCTCGCTGACGCTCGGCACCTCCCCCTTTCAGGGGGAGGACGAAGCCGCAAAAAAGTGTATGATTCCCGCATCGAAGGTTGCGGTTCTTCCGTGACCGACGGCGCGTTAGGCCGCCAGGCCATCGGCGATCCCCAGCCTCGAACCAAAAATTCGGGAGGATCGCTTAATGACTATTCGCAATCCGATTGAGTGGAGCGGGGCGCAATTCGTCCAGGCGGCGCATGTGTTCGGCGTCGCCGGCCGGTCGCTGCAGCACATCCAGGACACCATCCGCTCGCCCGCGCCGGCGGTGGCGCATATCGGCGTCGCCGACCTGCGTGACGCGCTGGCGAAAGGCTTTGCCGACTTCGAGGCCTATCGCAGCGACGTGCTGTTCGTCGGCCTGGTCTATGCGGGCGTCGGCCTGGTGCTGGCGCGGGCGGCATTCGGCATGGACCTGCTGCCGCTGCTGTTCCCGCTGGCCTCGGGCTTCGCGCTGATCGGACCTTTCGCGGCCGTCGGCCTCTACGAGATGAGCCGGATGCGGGAGCAGGGCGCCGAATTGCGCTGGACCAACGCGTTCGACGTCTTCAAGGCGCCGGCGGTCGGCGCCATCGCGGTGCTCGGCACGATGCTGATCGCGCTGTTCGCGCTGTGGCTGGGAACGGCCTGGATGATCTATCTGAACACGTTTGGCGACGCGCCCATCGTGTCGCTCGGGCAGTTCGCGCACGACGTGCTGCGCACGCCGGGCGGCCAGTCGATGACCGTGATCGGCATCGGCGTCGGCTTCGTCTTCGCGCTGGCGGCGATGGCGGTCGGCATCGTGTCGTTCCCGCTGCTGCTCGACCGCGACGTCGGGCTCGACACCGCGATCCGCACCTCGGTGCGCGCGGTGCTCGCCAATCCGGGGCCGATGGCGCTGTGGGGAGCGATCGTGGCCGGCGGGCTGGCGATCGGCTCGGCGCCGCTGTTCGTCGGCCTGATCGTGGTGATCCCGGTGCTCGGCCACGCCACCTGGCACCTCTACCGCAAGCTGGTGCCGCGCGACGGCGAAACGCCGGGCGTCCGCCGCGTGCTACCGGTCTTTGACGACGTCAACTAGCCGCGCCACGTGATCGGGCGGCGTCGGCTGCAGCACGCCGTGGCCGAGGTTGAAGATGAAGGGATGGCCTTTCATCGAGGCGATGATGCGCCGCGCCTCGGCGTCCATCGCTTCGCCGCCGGCCAGCAGCAGCATGGGATCGAGATTGCCCTGAACGGCGACCCCGTCCGGCATCTCGTCCGCCGCGAAGGTCAAATCGGTGAAGTGGTCGACACCCACCGCGTTCACGCCGGTCAGCCCGGCATAGACGCTCAAATGCGATGCGGCGGCGCGCGGAAAGCCGATGATCGGCACATGCGGATGCCTGGCCTTGACCGCCTTGACGATGCGCGCGGTCGGCGCGAGCACCGCGGTCTCGAACAGCGGCGCCGGCACGCTGCCGGCCCAGGTGTCGAACAGTTGCAGCACCTCGGCGCCGGCTTCGACCTGGGCATTCAGATAGTCGATGGTCGCGGGAACGATCTTGTCCATCAGGCCGGCGAACAGCTTCGGTTCGGTCCACATCATGCGCCGGCAGTTTTCGTAGTCTGTCTTGCCGCGGCCCTCGATCATGTAAGTCGCCACCGTCCACGGCGCGCCGGCGAAGCCGATCAGCGCGACCTGCGGCGGCAGCGCGGCGCGCACGCCTTTGATCGTCTGCATCACCGGTGAGAGAATCTCCGCGGCGCGGCGGTCGGACAGCCTGGCCAGCGCGGCGGCGTCGCGGATCGGCGCCAGAAGCGGGCCCTCGCCTTCGAGGAATTCGACCGTCTGGCCCAGCGCATGCGGCAGCAGCAGGATGTCGGCGAACACGATCGCTGCGTCGATGCCGAAGCGGCGGACCGGCTGCAGCGTGACTTCGACCGCGAGCTCGGGGTTGAGGCAGAATGCGATGAAGTTCTCGGCGTTGGCGCGCAGCGCGCGATATTCGGGCAGGTAGCGGCCGGCCTGGCGCATCAGCCAGATCGGCGGGCGGTCCAGGGCTTCGCCGCGCAGGGCTTTGAGGAGCGGTTTCAAGATGGGGAGTGCTAACAAGCGCGGCCCCCTCCGTCAACGCGCAGGACCGGCGCAGGCTATTGACACCGCACCGGCGCTCGAAAAAATTCCCGATCGGCGTGGACGGCGCGAAGGAGGCGGACACGATGAAGGTTTTCGTCAGCTATGGGAGGCGCGACGCTTCGGATTTCGTAAGGAAATTGCTGCGGGATCTCAAGGCCGAGGGCCACGACGCCTGGGTGGATTACGAGCAAATGCCGGCCAAGATCGGGTTGGACTGGCAGAACCAGATTCAGGACGGGATCAGGTCTGCGGAGGCGATGCTCGCTGTCATCACGCCCCATGCCGTGCGAGGGGCAGGCCACGCCGCCGACGATACCAGTGTCAGCCTCGACGAGATCGCGTTCGCGCGATTTTCCGCCCCGCCGACGCCGATCGTGCCGGTGTTGCTCATCGCGTGTACGCCACCGCTGGCGATTTTCCGGCTGCAATTCATCGACGCAACAGGCGCCGAAGGCGACGAGCAGAAATATCAAGCCGCCAAAACGGCAATTTCGGCCGCCATCGCCGCCGTCGCCAGGGGCGTCTCGGTGGAAAGACGAGCATTGTTCTTCCCCGTGTTCGATTTCGATCCGCTCATCATGCAGCGACGAAAGGATTTCGTCGGACGTACCTGGCTTTTCGGGCGGATCGACGCTTGGCTTGCCGATCACGACGATGAACGCGCGCTTCTTGTGCTCGGCGATCCGGGAGTTGGCAAGACCGCCATCATGGCGCAGCTCGCCTTCGATGAGCGCTGTGGCCCGATATTGGCGGCGCATTTCTGCCGCACGGACAGGCAGGACACGTGCGATCCTTTGAAGTTCGCGATGCATGTCGCCGGAAGCCTCGCAGACCGCCTGCCGGCTTATCGGGAGCGTGTCGCGATGAAGACCCGCGACCGCGACGCAGCCGCGCCCCAATTTTGGGAAGAAGTGGTGGTCGAGCCGCTGAACCGGATCGAACCGCCGACAGATCGGACACATCTGCTGCTGGTCGATGCGCTTGACGAGGCTCTGCTTCGTTCGCCGGCCAGCGGCTCAATTGTTGAATTGCTCGGTAGGACGGTCTCGATGTTGCCGTCCTGGGTGAGGGTCGTTTGCACCTCCAGAAAGGACAGTCTGGTCATCGAACGGCTTTCGGCCCTGCGCGCCACGCAGATGGAAGCAGGTGGGGAGCCCAACCGCCGCGACATCAGACTCTATGCCGAGGCGAAACTCGCGAAAATCGGGCTCGGCGGCACCGAAACCGAATCGCCGGAGCGCGGCGGGTCCGTCGACAAGGTCTGCGAGTTGGCCAATGGAAGCTTTCTGTACGCGGCGCAGTTGATCTCGGATCTTGAACGCGGGCGTATTTCCGCGGCCGAGATCGGCAAGCTGCCACCGGGACTGGAAGGACAGTTCGTCTCGTTCTTTGATCGGGTCTGCGGTTCCGGCGTCAAGCCCGATAATCGCTATCTGCCCGTGCTTGGCCTCATGGTCGCCGCGGACGCGCCGCTGCCGGAGCAATTCGCGCGGGATGTCACCGGCCTCAGCCGCGATGGACTGGCGGACTTCCTGGCGGAGTTCGAGCATTATGTGTCGATGGGGCCTCTTTGGCAGAACGACAACGGCAACTATCTGCGCTTTTTTCATCGATCGTTGTCCGACTGGCTGCGCGAGACCCGCGGGCGCTATCGCATCGCGCTGGACCAGCGGCATCTCGAACTGGCGCGGGCCTGTTTTTCGGCGCTTCAGGGCATCGCGCAAAGTGCCGGCGGCTCATACGCCGTCGATAGATTCCTGGAACATGCGTTCCGCTCCCGAACCCCGGATTTGGCATTGGAGGCCCTTCGGAACGCTGAAATTCGCGCCCGGCTGCTGTATCGGGAGCTTGGCATGAACGGAACCTATTCCGTCAAAAACGCGGCGCCGGGAAAAGCCGCCGACGCATTTGTCCTAGCTCTGGAATGCGGCAATCCGAACGTCCTGCGAGCGTTGATGGACGCCTATCAGTCCGAATTCGAGAAGGCCGGCGCCGTCGTCCTGCCGTTGTTGGACCCGAAAAGTCCCCTTCACGTGCAGGACCCGTCGAAAGACCGGGAATGGTCATTGGCGAAGACTGTTTGGCTCGAGCATGCCAGGGTGCTCGAGCAACTGTTCGTCCATGCAGGTTATGGACTGTATCTGTGCGCCAAGCGCATCGGCGCCGGAACGAGCTTGGGCGGCTTTGCGCTACGCGATTTGGCGAACGACTTCATCGACCGAAGCCCGCAAGCGATGTCCGTCGTGGACTTGGTCGGGGGCGATTCCTATTACGCCAAGGTCCTTCTCAAAGTGTCCGAGCGCTGGTGGGACCAGTTCGGCTATCTGGAGGAGGATATGAAGGAGTTGTTCGCCGAAGCCGGTCTTGGCTTTGGATCGAAACGATCCTGATTGTGAGCTGCTGGCCGATGGCACGCAGCGTCTATGCTATGGTCTGCCAACCGATGGAGCCGCCATGGATGCCCTGAGAACGCCGGACGAACGCTTCGCCGATCTTCCCGACTTTCCCTGGGGGCCGCATTATCTCGACGACCTGCCCGGCTATGCGGGGCTGCGCGCCGCCTATGTCGACGAAGGTGCCCGCAACGCCGCCCACACCTTCCTCTGCCTGCATGGCGAGCCGAGTTGGAGCTTTCTCTATCGCAAGATGATCCCGGTGTTCCTCAAGAGCGGCGCGCGCGTCGTGGCGCCGGATTTCTTCGGCTTCGGCCGCTCGGACAAGCCGGTGCAGGACGGCGACTACAGCTTTCACTTCCACCGCAATTTCCTGCTGCGGCTGGTCGAGCGGCTCGATCTTCAGGCCATCACGCTGGTGGTGCAGGACTGGGGCGGCCTGCTCGGCCTCACCCTGCCGGTCGATGATGGCGCCCGCAAACGCATCACCCGCCTGCTGGTGATGAACACGGCCCTCGCGACGGGGGAGGGCGCCGGCGAGGGCTTCACGGCCTGGCGCGCTTACGTCGCGCGCAGTCCCGACCTGGCGGTCGGGGCGCTGATGAAGCGCGGCACGTCGGTGCTGAGCGATGCGGAGGCCGCTGCCTATGACGCGCCGTTCCCCGATCGGCGCTACAAGGCCGGCGTGCGCGCCTTCCCGCAGCGCGTGATGACCGATCCGGGCATGGAGGGCGTCGCGGAGTCGAAAGCGGCGCGGGATTTCTGGGCGAACGAATGGACCGGCAAGAGCTTCATGGCTTACGGCGCCGCCGATCCGGTGTTCCGGCCCGAGCAGATGGAGCGCCTGCGCGCCGGCATTCGGGGCTGCCCGCCCGCCATGGTGGTGGCCGAGGGCGGGCATTTCGTCCAGGAATGGGGCGGCCCGATCGCCGAGGCGGCGCTTGCGAGCTTCGGCTGACGATCATGGGAAGGGGAACGGCGTGGCAGACCTGATCGGCGAAACGATCGTCATCGACGAGACCAAGGCCGGCAAATTCCAAGCCCGGGTGACGTCCGGCTCGTCGACCTTCCTGGTCGACGAACCCGCCGTGGCCGGCGGCCTGGGCTCGGGGCCGAACCCTTACGACCTGCTGAGCGCGGCGCTGGGCGCCTGCACGCTGATGACGGTGCGCCTCTATGCCGACCAGAAGAAATGGCCGCTGGAGCGCGTGCAGGTGAAGGTCACGCACCACCGCGCCGCGCTCACCGCGAAGGACCTGTTCGCCAAGGAGATCGTGCTGGAAGGCCCGCTCGACGAAGCGCAGCGGGCCCGCATCCTCGCTATCGCGGAGCGCTGCCCGGTGCATCTCACGCTGACCCGCGGCTCGGAGGTCCAGACGACGATCGCCCCCGCGCCGACGGGCGCCGAGGCCGCAACAGGTTGCGGGCACATGGAAGCCATGGAAGAGGCGTGCCGCGGCGCCTGATCCGCGTTGTTATTCGGCGGCGTCTTTCGCGCGGTGCGGCAGCACCCAATTGGGCCGCACGAAGTGGCAGGTGTAGCCGTTCGGGATGCGCTCGAGGTAGTCCTGGTGCTCCGGCTCGGCTTCCCAGAACGGCCCGGCGGGTTTGACTTCCGTCACGACCTTGCCGGGCCACAGGCCTGAGGCCTCGACATCGGCGATGGTGTCCTCGGCCGTCAGCCGCTGGGCCTCGCTGGTGTAGTAGATCGCCGAACGGTAGCTCAGGCCGCGGTCATTGCCCTGGCGGTTGAGCGTCGTGGGATCGTGGATCTGGAAGAAGAACGCCAGCAGCTTGCGGTAGCTGAGCTTTGCCGGATCGAACACGATCTCGATCGCCTCGGCATGGGTGCCGTGATTGCGGTAGGTCGCGTTGGGCACGTCGCCGCCGCTATAGCCGACGCGGGTCGATACCACGCCCGGCCTCTTGCGGATGAGGTCCTGCACGCCCCAGAAGCAGCCGCCGGCCAGGACGGCCCGTTCGGTCGTTGCGGTCATGATCGTGATCCTCCGTCGGTTCGCGGCGCTACAGTATCATCCCGGGCGCCGGAAAACCTAGGCCCCGCGGGGCGCTAGAGCCGATAGCTGATCCGCAGTGCCTGCTGGCAGAACTCGCTCAATTCCTCGAGTGCGGTGCGCTCGATCCGGCGCACAACCATGGAAAAGCCGGCGCCGTCGGCCTTCAGCTCGGCGTCGCCCTCTTCAAGGCGCTGCACGTAGTTCTCGTAGCGCGTCTGCGAGGTCTCGGACAGCGAGGCATTGTCGAGAATCGTCTTGGACAGGCCGCCGATGAAGGACGCCACGGCCAGGAAATCGATCCAGTGCGAAAGATGTTCGGCGTCATGTCCAAAGGCAACCTTCGACGCCAATGCCGCGACGGTGAGGACCGCACCCAGCAGGTAGAGCAGGTCGGACGAGGTGTAGACGATCCGGGCGGCGTCCTTGAGCGCCTGGATCTCGCCCTGGGCGAAGCTGATCTGGTACTTGAAGCGCAAATCGCGATAAGCCTCCTCGGCGGCCCCGAAGATCGCCGCGTTGGCCGCTGCCGGCGAAGCGGCGAGATGCTTCACCGCGGAAATCGACGAGAAGGTCGAAAGGGCCGCTTCGCCCCCGTTCAACTCCATGTTCAGTCGGGTGATTTCGGCGGTGTAGAACGCGTTCACCCTGGCCGTCAGATCGTCTGCGCTTGCAGCAGTCGCCGCCAGGGGGAAGGCCTGGAACTTGATGCTGCGGACGCGTTCCGCGCCGAACCGGTTGAGCAGCCAGGTCTGCTTGACCCGGGCGGACAGCAGATAAAGTTGGATCGCGATGCCGAAAACGCCCAGCAGGATCATGCCGGCGCTCATCAGGCGCAGTCCGTCGATCCTCGGAATGACCAGCGCTTCCGCCACCGTGAACAGCGTGCTCAGCACCACCAGCACGATCCCGATGCGCCCCCAGCGGTGATAGAGACCCTTGGCCCGGACCGCCTTTGCCTCGAACACGCCGAACGGCTCATTGACGAGCGGATTGATCACCAGGACGCCGACCGGCGCATAGAGCTTCTGCACGTCCGGCTCGGGAAACATGTCGAGATTGTATTTTCGCACGGCTTGCCCCTGTTGCCGGTTGCGTCCACAGCGGCCACAACTCTTGGCCCGGCGCTTTGTCGAAGCAAGGTGATTTTATCGGCCGCCGGGCCGGGCGTTCTTGCGATCGAGACTGGTGCCGCAGGTGAGAATCGAACTCACGACCTATCCCTTACCAAGGGATTGCGCTACCACTACGCTACTGCGGCACACATGGTAATTTCCGATCCGAAACGACCCGGAGGGACGGCTGCTATAGCCAACCCGAAGCCAAAGGGAAAGACCCGCATCCGCGTCATGGCAAAGAAGTCCCAGACCCGCGTGGAGCGCCTGGCCGCGGCCCTGCGGGCGAACCTGAAGCGGCGCAAGCAGGACGCCCGGACGCGGAATCGGCCCGCGCCCATGCAAGTGGCGCCGCCGCCGCCAGACGGCCCGAAAATGGCCAAGAAGACGGATTAACGCCAAGCGCAGAGCACGCCTGTTCCGGGGCCGGGACCCGCGCTACAAGGGACGGTTGGCGGCCATACGAGGGTTCATGGACAGGATTCGCATACGCAGCGGCAACCGCCTCAAGGGCGAGATTCCGATCGGCGGCGCCAAGAATTCGGCGCTCAAGCTGATGGCGGCATCGCTGCTCACCAGCCAGCCGGTGACCATCCGCAATGTGCCGCGCCTGGCCGATGTCGACGCCATGGCCGACCTGGTGATGCAGTTCGGCGTCACCATGAACATCCGGCGCGGCGCCGGGCTCGGCCACAGCGACACGATGCGCCTGCAGGCCGGCACGATCGATTCGGCGCTTGCGCCCTACGACATCGTGCGCAAGATGCGCGCGAGCTTCCAGGTCACGGGCCCGCTGCTGGCGCGGCACGGCGAGGCGAAGGTCTCGCTGCCCGGCGGCTGCGCCATCGGGGCGCGGCCGGTGGACTTCCACATCCAGGGGCTCGAAGCGCTGGGCGCGAAGATCGTGCTCGAAGACGGCTATGTCATCGCCAGCGCAAAGGACGGGCTGAAGGGGACCACCTTTACCGTCCCGCGCGCCTCGGTCGGCGCCACGGAGACCGTGATGATGGCGGCGACCCTGGCCAAGGGCCGGACCGTGCTGAAGAACGTGGCGCGCGAGCCGGAGGTCCTGGATCTCGGCCAGTTCCTCATCACCATGGGCGCGCAGATATCGGGTCTCGGTACGTCGGAGATCACGATCGAGGGCGTCGAGCGGCTGAACGGTACCGACTACAGCGTCATGCCCGACCGCATCGAGACCGGCACCTATGCCATCGCGACCGCGCTGGCGGGCGGCGAAGTCGAACTGGTCGGAGCGCGCCTGGAGTCCAACCGGGCGCTCTATCACCTGCTGCGCAATGTCGGCACCGAGGTCGCCGAGACCAATCGCGGCATCGCGGTGCACCGCAACGGCGTCCGCCCGATTGGAATCGACGTCGTGACCGACGTGTATCCGGCGTTTCCGACCGACCTGCAGGCGCAGTTCATGGCGCTGATGGCGGTCGCCGACGGCGTCTCGCACATCAAGGAGACGGTGTTCGAGAACCGCTTCATGCACGTCCCCGAACTCATGCGCATGGGCGCGAACATCAAGATCAACGGCGACACCGCGACGGTCACCGGCGTCGGCCGCCTGCACGGGGCGCAGGTGATGGCGACGGATCTGCGCGCCTCGGTCAGCCTGGTGCTCGCCGGCCTGGTGGCGGAGGGCGACACGCTGGTGAACCGCGTCTATCATCTGGACCGCGGCTTCGAACGGCTGGAGGAGAAGCTCTCCGGCGTCGGCGCAGATGTGGAACGTATTTCGGCATGAACACCGGCTTGACCTTGGCGGCGGAGGACGCGGCCGACCTCGAAGTGATCTCGGCGCGGCTGCAGGACGCAGTGGCGCAGATGAAGGACCTCGTTTACCTGCCCAGGAAGCGGCGCTTTGCGGCGATGTTCAACCGTTTCCAGTGGGAAGCGGACCAGAAAAAGGGCGACCTGCGGGTGCGCTCCGGCCTGCATTTCGATGGCGTGCTGGCGGTGAAATCGTCGAAGCTCAAGCGCGGCGCGCCGGAGGCGGTGGTGTCCCTGCTCGCCATCCGCTTCACGCCCAAGGGCGCCGAGGATCCCGGCGGCACGGTGGAGCTGGTGTTCGCCGGCGGCGGCGCCGTCCGGCTGGAGGTCGAGGCGATCGATGCCGGGCTGACCGATCTCGCCGGCCCATGGGCGGCGATGGGCCGGCCCGAGCACGAAGAAACCTGACATGCCGCGCCGTCTCGATGCCACCGCGCCCGGTTTTGCGGCGCAGTTCGACGCGCTGCTGAACGCCAAGCGCGAAGAGGAGGAAGACGTCGCGGCGGTGGTGCGCGGCATCATCGCCGATGTGCGCCAGCGCGGCGATGCGGCGCTGATCGAACTGACCAACAAGTTCGACAGGTCGGCGGTCACGGCGGCGACGCTGCGCCTGGCGCAAGGCGAGATCGACGCGGCGGAGGCGCAATGCGGCAAGACGGCCCTGGCCGGCCTCGCCGTCGCGGCCAAGCGGATCGAGGATTACCACCGCCGGCAATTGCCCGAGGATGCGTGGTTCGAGGACGGCACCGGCGCGCAGCTGGGCTGGCGCTGGACCGCGCTGGACAGTGTCGGCCTCTACGTGCCCGGGGGCACCGCGGCCTATCCGAGTTCGGTGCTGATGAACGCGGTGCCGGCACGGGTGGCGGGGGTCAGGCGCATCGTCATGGTCACGCCGGCGAGCGGCGGCACGATCAACCCGCTGGTGCTGGCGGCGGCCAGGCTGGCGGGCGTGAGCGAAATCTACCGTGTGGGCGGCGCGCAGGCGGTGGCGGCGCTGGCCTACGGCACCGCGACCATTGCGCCGGCGGATAAAATCGTCGGGCCCGGTAACGCCTATGTCGCCGCCGCCAAACGCGAAGTGTTCGGCAAGGTCGGTATCGACTCGGTCGCGGGGCCGTCGGAAATCCTGGTCGTCGCCGACGGCGCGAACGATCCCGACTGGATCGCCGCCGACCTGCTCAGCCAGGCGGAACACGATGCGTCGTCGCAAAGCATTCTGATCACGGACGACGCGGCGTTCGCGACGAAGGTGGAAGAGGCGGTTGAACGGGCGCTGGCGCTGCTGCCGCGCGAGAAGATCGCCCGCGCCAGCTGGGAGGGCTACGGCGCCGTCATCACGGTGCAGAAGCTGGCCGATGCCGCGTCCTTGGTGGACGCCATCGCGCCCGAGCATCTGGAGATTGCGACCGCCGATCCGCAGTCCTTCGCCGGCCTGGTGCGGCATGCGGGAGCGATTTTCCTCGGCCGCTACACGCCCGAAGCGATGGGCGATTACATCGCCGGGCCGAACCACGTCCTGCCGACCTCGCGCACGGCGCGATTTTCGTCCGGCCTGTCGGTGCTCGACTTTTTGAAGCGCACGACGCTGCTGCAATGCGCGCCCGGCACCATCGCGCAGATCGGCCCGGACGCGATCGCGCTGGCCGAGGCCGAGGGGCTGGATGCGCATGCCCGCTCCATCGCCGCGCGGCTGAACCGCGGCCGCTGAGATATGGCGCAAAACCCGTTTCGCCTGTGCGCCATCACGCTGGACGAACGCTCCATCGTACGCCGCACCCGCGAGATCGAGCAGGAGCGCGACATCGCGATCTACGACCTGCTGGAGGCGAACAGCTTCAGGCCGGAAGGTTCGCATGGCGGGCCGTACCGGCTGGTGCTCGGCATCGAGGAGAGCCGGCTGGTCTTCGAGATCCATCTCGAGGACGGCACGGCGCACGGCAAGATCATGCTGTCGCTGACCCCGTTCCGGCGCGTGATCAAGGACTATTTCATGATCTGCGACAGCTATTACAAGGCGATCCGCACCGCCCCGCCGTCGCAGATCGAGGCGCTCGACATGGGACGGCGCGCGCTGCACGACGAGGGCTCGGCGCTGCTGCAGGAGCGGCTGAAGGGCAAGGTCGAGGTCGACCACGACACGGCGCGGCGCATCTTCACCCTGATCTGCGTCCTGCACCTGAAAGGCTGACGCGCGATGCGGGGGCCGAATGGCGAGGAACTGCCGGGCGCCATCCTGTTCGCCTGCACGATGAATTCGGTGCGCAGCGTGATGGCCTTCGCGATCATGAAATACCTGTACGGCAAGTTCGTCTATGTCGACGCCGCGGGGGTGCGCGCCGGAGCGCTGGACCCGATGGCGGTCGAGGTGATGGACGAAATCGGGATCGAGATCGGCAAATACCATCCCAAGACCTTCGAGGACATGGCGGATTCCATGTTCGACCTCTGCGTGACCCTGTCGCCCGAGGCGCAGCACCGCGCCGTCGACCTCGCCCACACCTCGGCCATCGAGATCGAGTACTGGCCGACGCTCGACCCCACCCTCGTCGAAGGCAGCCGGGACCAGCGCCTGGAGGCCTACCGCGCCGCGCGGGACGGCCTGATGAAGCGGATCAAGGACCGGTTCGCGCAGAAACGGGGCTCCGATACCTAGGCGGCCCCGCGAAAGGGTCCCGGAATACCTTGCTTTTGGCCGGTTTCGGTGGCATTTCCCCGGCCAGCTAGATTTTACGAGGACGAATGGCGAAGGAAGAACTGCTGGAATTCGAAGGCACGGTCAGCGAGCGGCTGCCCAATGCCACGTTTCGCGTCATGCTGCAGAACGGCCACGAGATCATCGCGCACACGGCCGGCAAGATGCGCAAGAACCGCATCAGCGTGCTGACCGGCGACAAGGTCATGGTGGAAATGACGCCTTATGACCTCACCAAGGGACGCATCACCTATCGCTTCAAGTAAGCCCTTGCTCGTCCTGGCGAGCGAGAGCCCGCGGCGGCTTGCCCTGCTGGCGCAGGCCGGGATCGTGCCCGACGCCGTCCGCGCCGCCCATATCGACGAAAGCATCCACAGGAAAGAGGAGCCGCGCCCCTACGCCGAACGGCTGGCGGCGCAGAAGGCGCGCGTCGCCGCGCTGGGCTGGGACGGCGCGCCGGCCACCATCCTGGCCGCCGATACGGTGGTCGCGGTCGGCCGCCGCATCCTGCCCAAGGCGGCGGACGGCGAGGAGGTGCGGGCGTGCCTGAAGCTGCTGTCGGGCCGCGCCCACCGCGTGCTGACGGCGGTTGCGGCGCTGGATCCGGGTGGGGCGCTCCGCACACGGACGGTCGAGACGCGGCTGATCTTCGACCGGCTCGACGCCGATGCCATCGAAACCTATGTGCAGTGCCGCGAGGGCGTCGGCAAGGCCGGCGGCTATGCGGTACAGGGACGGGCGGAAATCTTCGTGCGCCGCATCGGCGGTTCCTATTCCAATGTGGTCGGGCTGCCGCTGCGGGAAACGATCTCCCTCCTTCGGGCCTGCAAATATCCGTGTTAGCGTTCACCGCTGCCATTGCCTGAGTACCGCATGTCGAAGGACGTCCTGATCAATGTGGGGGCGGGGGAGATCCGCGTAGCCGTCGTCGAGGACCGCCGGCTGCAGGACCTCATGCTCGAGCGGACCATCGGTCTGGACGACGGTCCGCGCCGCAAAAGCGACGGGCGCAGCGGCCACAGCCTGATCGGCAACATCATGCTCGGCCGGGTGCAGCGCGTGCTGCCCGGCATGCAGGCGGCGTTCGTCGATGTCGGGTTGGAGCGGGCCGGCTTCCTGGGCGCGCGCGAGGCCCGCTGTCTCGCCGACCTGCCGGGCTATGACGAGGACCGCGCGCCGAAGATCAGCGAGTGCGTGCACGAGGGCGAGGAAGTCCTGGTCCAGGTGGTCAAAGACCCGATCGGAGACAAGGGTGCGCGGCTGTCGGCCAACATCACCATCCCCGGACGGCTGGCGGTGATGGTGCCCAACACGCCCGGCATCGCGCTGTCGCGGCGGATCGAAGACGAGGACGAGCGCGCCCGCATGCTGGCGCTGGGCGAGGCGATGATCGCCGAGGGCGGCGACCGCCTGGTGCCGGGCGCCGGCTACATCCTGCGCACCGCGGCCAGCGAGGCGACGCTGGCGGACCTGAAGGAAGACGCCGAGCGGCTGGCGGAAGCATGGCGCCCGGTCCTGGCGCGGCGGCAAAGCGCCAGGCCGCCGGCGACGCTCTATCACGACTTGGATCCGGTCGAGCGCACCATGCGCGACACGGTGCGCAGCGACACGGGCCGCGTCGTGATCGACGACGCCGCTTCGGTGGCGGCGGCGAAGGCCTATTGCCGGCGTGCGATGCCGGAAGCGGAAAGCAAGGTCGAACTCTTCGCCGGCCCGGGCATGCTGTTCGACGCGATCGAGGACGAGATCGCGCGGCTGACGATCCCCAAAGTGCCGCTGCCCTCCGGCGGCTGGATCACCATCGAGGGGACCGAGGCGCTGACCGCCGTGGACGTGAATTCGGGCAGCTTCACCGCCTCGACCGGCCTCGAAGAAACCAGCTTTCACGTCAATCTCGAAGCTGCCGACGAGATCGGCCGGCAGGTGCGCTTGCGCGGCATCGGCGGGCTGATCGTGGTGGACTTCATCCATCTGGGCGAAGCCGCGAACATCGAAAGGGTTCTCGATACGCTGGCCGAAAGCCTGTCGAAAGACCACACGCCGACGCAGATCTCGCCGATGTCGGAGTTCGGCCTGGTCGAGATCACGCGCAAGCGGTGTGCGCGATCCGCTGGTCAAGCTGATGAGCGAGTGCTGCCGCTCCTGCTCCGGCCACGGCCGCAAGCGCACGCGCGAGAGCGTGGCGCTCGAGATCATCCGCAGCGTCGAGCACGCCGCCGCCGCTGCGCCGGGCAAGCCGATCGCGGTCCGCGCCTCGGCCGAAGTGGTGCGCTGGCTGGAAGATCACGGCGAGGAGGTGCGTGCGGCGCTCGCCCGGCGCGGCGCGGCGCGCGTGTCGTTCGAGGCCACCGAGGCCTATGCCCGCGAGGGGTTCGATGTCGGCACGTGAGGGCGGCTCCTGCCCGATCTGCGGCAAGCCGCGCGAGGAGAGGTTCCGGCCGTTCTGCTCCAAGCGCTGCGCCGATCTCGACCTCGCCAAATGGCTGAAGGGCGAATACACCATCCCCGGCGCCCCGCTCGACGAGGAGCATGGACCGGCCGACCGGGGCGAAGACCCTGAATTGCATTGATTTTTCCCTGCTGGACAGGGCAGCGGCCGTCGCCTAAAACACGCGGCCTTTCCGGCAAATCCCAGTCGCCCGGGTAGCTCAGTCGGTAGAGCAGTGGATTGAAAATCCACGTGTCGGCAGTTCGATTCTGTCCCCGGGCACCATTCCGCGCTTTCCGTCTACAGATCGATCTTGAACTGCCCGCCGACCGTCACGGCAAGGGGCGCGCTGTCGATCTGCGGCGGGTTGACATCCAGCACGCCGAAACCGGCGATCTCGGCGCGGCCGTCCAGGATCGCGGTCTGATACAGCATCTCGGCGCGGTATTCGCGGGCGCCGGAGATGCTCCAGGACTGCGTCAGCGGTCCGACCGCGCCGGTCGTGCGGTCGACGACCTGCAGGGAGCTGTATTCGAGCGCGCCGCTTTCGACGTGCAGCGGCTGGGCCAGGGAAATGCGGAGCTGATCGCCATCGCCCACCACGCCGGTCTTGGTCGCGACGAGTTCGTAGGCGGTGGAGTCGAGACCGCCCTTGGACAGCGCGAGCGCCGGGCTGTCGAAGCCGACCGAGGAGGTATGCGCCGTCGTGGCCGAGCCAGACAGTTCCAGGCCGCCGCCCAGCGCGAATTTGGCGCCGACGGTCGTCGCCGCGGTCCGTGCTCCGTCGATGGCGAACAGGCCGCTGCCTTGTGCGCCCAGCAGGCCATTGTCCTCATCGAGGCTGGTGTAGGACGTGGTGAGCGTGATGCCTTTCGCCACCGTGTATTCGAGCCCCATCACGGAGGCCGAGGCCCGGCTCGCGTCGAGCGGCAGCACCTGGAGCTTGCCGAAGGTCGGATCGACATAGGAATGGCCATCGGACTTCTGCGTGATCCCGACGCTCAGCCGCACCCTTGCGCCGATCGCGATGTCGCCTTGCGCATAGGCGCCGCCGGACGCAAAGCCCAGCACCGGATTGACGCCGCCGGTCGAGGGATCGAAATCGGAGCGGAAGGCGAAACCGCTATCGTCCATCAAGCTGTGTGCGCCGTTGCCTTCGCCCAGCCGCACCGTCAGGCCGGCGTCGCGGTTGCTGGCGACCAGTTCGGAATGGAACGGCCCGGCGCCGCTGCGTGTCTCGTCGTCGGTCGATTCCGTCGCGACCATGCTCAGATTCCACGTGCCCTCGCTCATCGGCACGGACTGCGCATTGAAGTCCAGCGTGTTGCCGTGCGCCCAGTCGATCAGGCGGTGGTAGAGATAGGACTGGAACGGGTTGGTGCCGTCGCCCGTCTTCTGGCTCTTGCCGACCAGCATCGAGCTCAGCGGAATGGTGAAGTCGCGATAGGTCGATCCGATGTTCTCGAACGCGACGATGTAGGCGCTCTGTTTCTGCCATAGGTTGAGCTGGCCCGGATTGAGGACCGATTGCTTCAGCTGTCGCGGCGACCAGTTGGCGAACAGCGGGCTGTTGGACATGATGCCGGTGCCGAAGAGACCGGTCGCCGGCTGCTGTCTGGCGCTGTAGTTGAACGGCTGGTAGACGACGAGGTTGTTGAAATCGAGCGGCGATTGCGACGCCTCGACGTCGAGTTCGCCCCAGCCATAGACCGGGTCGACGCCCGGTGCGCCCAGATCCTTGGCCGAGCGCAGGATGATCTGCACCGTCTCGGCGGCGTGGCTCTGCAGCCACGGCCAGCGGTCCTGGAGCAGGGCGACCGCGCCCGTCACCAGCGGCGCCGCGAAGGATGTGCCCGACATGCGCGTGACGCCGCCATTGCCGTCCGACACCAGGATCAGTTCGCCCGGCGCCACGAGGTAGCGGTATTTGAGCTTGTTCTGCTCGGCGCAATAGCCCTGGATGGTGATGCAGGCCTCGCCCGGCGTGTTGGAAAAGGACGAGATCTGGCCGGTCGGTCCGACCGAGCCGACGATCAGGAGATTGTCGGGCGCCTGAGGCGCGCTCCACGGCACATTGGCCGTCTGGCGGACGCCTTCATTGCCGGCGGCCTTCACGATGATCAGGTCGTTCTGCCGGTTGCTGAGGGCCGGTCCGGTCAGGATGTCGGACCATTCCTTGGACAGCGTCCAGCCGGGAACGCCGAGCGAGGCGTTCACGACGTGCGCACCGCCGGCATAAAGTGTCGAGATGCCTTGCGCCACGTCGCTCCAGCCGGCGGTGCCGGTCTGGTCGAACGGATTGTAGAGCAGGATGTCGGAATTGGGCGCGATGCCCATGACGCCCTGGCCGTCATGCTGGGCGGCGATCAGGCTCGCGACCGCGCCGCCATGATCGTTCACATAGGCCTTGAAGCCGCCGACGAAGGTCAGGTTGTCGACGTCGGTGTCGGTGCCCTTGAAGGTCGAATCCAGCACGCCGATGACCGAGCGGCCTGCCGCGCCCTGGGTCTGCGTCAGCTCCGGCGTCCAGTTGACTGCCGGCATCCACCAGTCGACGTGGTCGGCGCCGGTGAACGACATCAGTCCGTCGTACCAGTTCAGGAAGAACGCGGAGCGGGTCTCGACGCTCACATTGGCGAGCGACGAGGGATCGTTGGGATTGATGCCGTATTGCGCGAGCATCGCATTGGCGAAGCCGTCGTAGAAGTTCTTGTGCGTGTACTTCTGCACCGCGGCGCCCCAGAAGGCCGCGTTCTGGTTCAGGAAGGTCTTGAGCTGCGACTGCAGGCCGGAATAGTTGGTCGCGTCGGTGGACTGGAGCTGCGTCCAGGACGTGTTGATGTCGCCCCATTGCGGGCCGGCATCCCGCCAGAACGGCATGACGGTCGGCCACATCTTGTTGTTGCCGAAGAACGGCGTGATGTCGCCCCAGAACGGGTCGATGTCGCCATAGAACGGATCGATGCTGCCGTAGAACGGATTGATGTCTCCGTAGAACGGCGTGATGTCGCCCCAGAACGGGCTGATGTCGCCATAGAACGGGTTGATCGAGCCGTAGAACGGATTGATGGAGCCGTAAAAGGGATTGATGCTGCCGTAGAAGGGCGAAACGGACTGGCTGCGGGCCGGAGCCGGTGCGTCCAGGACCAGGCGCACATCGGTGCCGGACGACGCCAGAGCTCCGTTCGCCGCCAACAGAAAGCCCAGCGCGGCGCCTGCCAGCCATACCGCACGACTCATGACACACCCCACCGCGCAAGATCGCGTTCTTGGAGGAAATCTGCGCCTGCGGCCTTAAACGGGAGTTAATTGATCCGTAGACGGAAACCGATCGCAAAGGCGCGGTAAATATTCCGTTTAGAATTGCGCGGCGGCAAACGGCGCTTTAACCACGCTGCGCCGCCAGGGCAGGGACGGCCTTGCCCCGCCCGACGACGCGGTCCGCCGGCAGGTGGACGCGCGCGACGGTTCCGCCGTCGACCTCGCTGGTGATGGTGAACAGACCGCCATGCAGTTCGACCAGCGACCGGACGATGGGAAGGCCGAGGCCGATGCCGCCATGGATGCGGGCATAGGCGCTCTCCGCCTGGCCGAAGGGCTCCATGACGAAAGCAAGCTTCTCCGGCGCGATGCCGATGCCGTCGTCGCGGACCACCACGTCGATGCCGTCCGCCACCGGTTCGACATGGACCGCGATATGACCGTCCGCGATCGTGAATTTCACGGCATTCGACAGCAGATGCGTGATGACCTGCCGCAGCCTGTGCCCGTCGCAGCGCACGCGAATATCGAGGTCTTCGCCGCCGACCCGGATCGTCCGTCCGCCCACATTCACTTCGCCGCGCACGCCGGCGATGGCGCCGTCGATCACCTCGCCGAGGCAGACCTCGTCGTCATCGAGTTCGACCGTGCCGGCGTCGATGCGCGCCATGTCGAGGATGTCGTTCAGGATGACGAGAAGTCGCCGGCCGCCGCTGTTGATGTCCGAGGCGTATTCCCGGTTCTTGGCCGCCGACAGCGCGCCGAGGGCCATGATCTCCGAAAATCCGATGATCGCGTTGAGCGGCGTGCGCAGTTCGTGGCTCATGTTCGCCAGGAAGTGGCTCTTGGCGCGATTGGCCTGCTCGGCGGCTTCCATGGCCAGGCGGAGCTGCGCTTCGGTCTTGATGCGCCGCTCGATCTCGACGTCGCGCTCATGGAGAGTGCGGGTCAGCTCCCTGCGGTGGCGGCGTGCCTGGATGTTCTGCCAGCCGATCCACAGGATCACCAGGAGTCCAGCGAGCAGCAGCGCGATCAGGATCACGGTCTGCATGGCGGCGCGTGATTCGCGCAGGCTGATGTCGCGCTTGAGCTGCTCGGACTGCAGATGCTCGATCTCGAACTGCTGGGTCGCGAAATCGAACTGTGCGCTCATCAGCGCGAGATTCGCCGATGCCGAAAGCGAGCGGCCCTGATCGTCCAGCCGCTTGAACGCCTCGAGATGCGCCAGGGCCAGAGGATAGTTCCCCTCGGCCTGATAGACCTTGTAGGCGATCTCGTGCATGTCGCGGAACGGCGAGATCGTCGTCTTCAGGTCGATGCCGTGAAAGGCCCGCTCGAGATCCGCGGCGGCGGCATCGAGCCGACCGCGCTCATATTCGGTTTCGGCCTTCACGCCCCAGACGAAGGGTCCCCAGCCGCTCTCGTCGTTCTTGCCCAGAAGCGCCAGGGCGCGGTCGGCGGCCTTGTGCGCATCGGCGAATTGGTGCCGCTTGGCATGGACCTGGGCGATGTTCGTCAGGATGCGGGCCTGCAGCAGCGGGCTGTCGAGTTTGACGGCGAATTGCAACGCGCTGTTGAAATCCGTCAGTGCTTCGTCGTAGCGGCCGAGCTGCTGCAGGGCAAAGCCGACATTGTTCGCGGCCGTGAGCGCCAGGGCCGGATCCTCGGAATAGACCTGCGAGGCGCGGCGGTAATAGGTGATCTCGTGGTCGAAATCGTGCGCCTTGTCGTAGATGCTTCCCAGGCCCTGCAGTGCGATCGATTGATAGCGCGCGGCGCCGAGGCCGGCGAAGATGTCGTGCGCGCGCTGATAGCTCTTGAGCGAAAGGGCGAAGTCGCCGCTGGCTTCGGCAAGACGGGCGCGGGTGAGCGCGATATCGCCGTCCAGCCTCGTGATCTTGCCGTCGCCGGATGCGATCTTGAACGCCCGGTCGATCACCGGCTGCGCCTGGGCGACCTGGTTGATGCGCGTCAGCGCCTCCGCTTCCAGCCACAGGCCGGTCGCGAGCGCTTCGGATTGGCGCGGAGAAATCGCCTCGTCCTGTGCAAGCACGATCGCCTGGCGCGCCTTGTCGAGTGCCGCCTTCGGGTCGGCCATCATCGATGACTTGGCGTCCGTCACGAGCCGGTCGAACTGGCTGCGCTCCATCGCCATGCTCTGCCGCACGGCAGGCGCGGGAACGCCGATCGCCGTGCTGCACAGCACGCAAAGCACAACTATGGCGGCGAACGGCGCCTTCGACATCCGGGTACTCCTTCGCGGAGCCTGCCCGAATTGTCTTGACGAACAATTATTTGCCGGTGCCGCGCGATGGTTAATGCGGCGTATATGCGGCGGGCTACTGCGGGTTGCGTCCGTATGCGGAATTCTACTCGACCGAGATGGTGCGTTTCTGCTCTTCGCTATCGAGCCCCACCATCGACGGCTGGCGCACGCCGGGCAGGACGGCGACATCGTAGAGTTCCGTGACGATGCCGCCGATGCTCAGCGAATGCAGGATGTCGCCGGAGCGCAGATCGATCACATAGATGCCGCAGCGTGGCGCGATTTTGCGGTCTTCCAGCGTCCGGTCGAGCGGCAGGCCGGCGAACGTCTTGTCGCGCGGCTTGGAGAGGCCGACGAGTGCGAAGTGCTCGCCGACGAAGGCAAGGCCGCGAAGATAGCCGGGGCAGAAGCACAGCGGCTCGAACCGGCCTTTCGTCCCGTCTACCCAGCCGAGTTCGCCGGTGCCCGAATTCAGCACCCAGAGCCTTGCGTCGTGCACGCGCGGGGAATGCGGCATGCTCAGGCCGCTGCATACGGTCTGGCCGCCGTCGACGTCGACGACGATGCCGCCGTTGGCGCGATGATCGCGCCAGCCGTCGAATGTGTCGCTTTGCGCCACGCAGGTGACGTACCGGGCCCGGCCCTTTTCAAGCGCGAGGCCGTTGAGATGGCAGCGATCCTCCGCCGCGAGGCGGCTGATGAAGGGCGGCCGCCAGAGCGGGCGGAAGCTGTGCGTGAGCGAGACTGTCGCCAGGCAGTTGAAGCGCGTGTTGACGAAGATCACGCTGCCATCCGCATCGACCGCCACGTCATGCGCATCGAGGTCGCCGGTGAAGTATCCGGTCTGCGGCACATAAAGCGCGTCGGGTCCGTTTACCGGCCGCGCGGCCGCCATCGCGTCCACGAAGCGGTAGATCTGGCCGCCGCCAGTCGACCAGAGATCGGCGCCGGAAACCGCCAGCCCCAGGCAGCGGCCGACGTCGCGGTTGAACACCCATATCCTCCCATCTGGCTTGAGCCCGACGAAGAAGATTTTTCCGACCTGATAGGTGCTGAACGCGATGCTGCATCGCTGCTCGGCGAGCCACGATTCGAAGCCCCGGCTGACATCCAGGCTGAACGGGGGATCGGCAGGAGGGGTGTCGCTCAAGGGGGGCAATCCGGCTGGTGAAGGTCGGGTTTGTGGGTAAATCAGACGGCGGGATTGTGCAAATGCGCGGGAACTTGCGGAACTTCGCGGGGCGGCCCGCGTTTTCAGCACCATATACATCTTTTCGCCCCGCTTGGACGTAGGCGGCTGGAGCCCGCTGTGCCCGTTGCACGCGATCAGCCAAGCGATGGCCAAAGTGGGGCTTTTGAAGCATGAATTATTCCGAAATCGGCAGCCGCGCGGCGTGGCGAAGCGCACTTGGTCCGGGCGAAGGCCCGATCCGCGCCGAGCTTTTCAGCCTTGAGCGGCTCGAAATGCATGCCGCCAGCCTGGCGGCGGCGCAGCGGGTCTCCCCAGAGCCGGACAGGGGCCGTCCGCTGGCGGCAAGGCTGGCGCAGAACGCGAAGCTGCTCGCCGAAACATACCGTTCCATCGTGGCCGCGACACGCGCGCATCAGTCGATTCCGCCGGCCGCAGAATGGCTGCTCGACAACTACCACGTGGTCGAAGAGCAGATCCGCGAGATCAAGGACGACATGCCGCCGGGCTATTACCGCAAGCTGCCCAAGCTGATCGACGGGCCGCTGCAGGGCTATCCGCGCGTGTTCGGCATCGCTTGGGCGGTGGTCGCCCATACCGACAGCGCGCTCGACATGCCGAAGCTCACCCGCTTCGTGGAGGCCTATCAGCGCGTGCAGCCGCTGACGATCGGCGAATTGTGGGCGATCGCGATCACCCTGCGGATCACGCTGGTCGAGAATCTGCGCCGCATCGCTGAAGGCATCGCCGACCGCCTCGACGCCAGCCGCCAGGCCGATGCGCTGGCCGACAAGCTGCTGGCTTCGGACAGCAAGGACCCGGTCGCGACCCTGATCAGCAGCCTGGACAAGGCGCAATGGTCCTCCGCTTTCGCCGTGCAACTGGCGCAGCGCCTGCGCGATCGCGATCCGGCCATCACGCCGGCCTTGCGTTGGCTGAACGAGCGCCTGGCGGCGGAAAAGACCACCACCGACCAGATCGTGCGCAGCGAGGTACAGCGCCAGAGCGCGATGAACGTGACGGTGCGCAACATCATCACCAGCATGCGCCTGATCTCCGCGATCAACTGGCCGGAATTCTTCGAGAGCGTCAGCCTGGTCGACCGGACGATGCGTGCCGGCAGCAACTATGCGGCGATGGATTTCCCCACCCGCGACCTCTATCGCCGGGCCATCGAAACGCTGGCGCACGAATCCGGCCACGACGAGGTCGACGTCGCCACGCGTGTCGTCGCCGCAGCGCAACGGGCGGCAAAGGACCTGCCGCGGGCGGAGCGCAATACGCGCCGCGAATGCGACCTGGGCTACTACCTGATCGCCGAAGGCCGCCGCGCGTTCGAGACGGAGCTGGACTGCGCCGTCCATCCCAAGACCGGTCTCTATCGCGCCTTCTCCGACGCGGGCGTGGCCAGCTATATCGCAATGATCGCCCTCATCACGGCGCTGATCGTCTCGGCCGGCCTTCTCGCCGCTGCGTGGGGCGGCGTGACCGGCTGGCTGCTCGCGGCGCTGGCGTTCACGGGGATCGTTCCGGCCTCCGACCTCGCGATCGGCATCGTCAACCGCGTGATCACCCACCGCATCGGCGCCATGCGGCTTCCCGGGCTGGAGCTGCGCGACGGCCTTCCGGACGACCTGCGCACGCTCGTCGTCGTGCCGACGCTGCTGACCAACGAGAAGACCGTCGCCGAACAGGTCGAGCGCCTCGAAGTCCACTATCTCGCCAATCTCGACGACAATTTCTCCTTTGCGCTGCTGTCCGACTGGACGGACGCGGCCTCCGAACACATGCCGGACGACGACGCGCTGGTCGCCGCCGCCGCAAACGCCGTTTCCGGACTGAACGCACGCCATCCGCGCAAATCCGGCGGCAACCGCTTCCTGCTGCTGCACCGCCGCCGCACCTGGAACGCCGGCGAGGGCAAATGGATGGGCTGGGAGCGCAAGCGGGGCAAGCTTGCCGAGCTCAACCGGTCGCTGCGCGGCGACAAGGACACGACCTTCATCGCGACCGGCGGCAAGGCGCCTGAAGTGCCGCAAGGCGTCAACTATGTGATCACCCTCGACGCCGACACGCGCCTGCCGATCTCGGCCGGCAAGCGCCTGGTCGGCAAGATCGCCCATCCGCTCAACCGGCCGCGTTTCGATCCCAAGGCGGGGCGCATCGTGCGCGGTCATGCCATCCTGCAGCCGCGCGTGACGCCGTCGCTGCCCACGGGCGAGGATGGATCGCTGTTCCAGCGCGTGTTCTCGGGCCCGACCGGGCTCGATCCCTATGCCATCGTCGTGTCGGACGTCTACCAGGACCTCTACGAGGAAGGCTCGTTCTTCGGCAAGGGCATCTACGACATCGATGCGTTCGAGGCAGCGCTCGACTCGCGTGTGCCGGCCAATGCGGTGCTGAGCCACGATCTGCTGGAAGGCATTTTCGCGCGCGCCGGCCTGGCGTCGGACATCGAGGTCGTCGAGGAATATCCCTCGCGCTACGACGTCGCCGCGTCGCGGCAGCACCGCTGGGTGCGCGGCGACTGGCAGCTTCTGCCCTGGATCTTCGGCAACGGCCCGTCGGCCTCGGGGCGGCGCACCCACATGCCGCTGATGGGGCGCTGGAAGCTGATCGACAATCTGCGCCGGTCGCTCTCTGCGCCGTCGACCCTGCTGTCCATGCTGGTGGGCTGGCTGATGCCGCTGCCGGCCGCTGCGGCCTGGACGATCTTCGTCCTGGCCATGGTCCTGCTGCCAACCCTTATTCCCGCCATTGCCGGATTGATTCCGAAGCGCACCGGCGTCTCGCTGCGCAGCCATTGGCGCGGCGTGGTGCGCGACATCGAAATCGGCGTCGTGCAGAGCGTGTTCATGCTGACCTTCTTGGCGCATACCGCCTGGTTGATGGTCGATGCGATTGCACGGACCATTTTCCGCCTCATCACGCGGCGCCGGCTGCTCGAATGGGTCACCACCGCGCAGACCAGTACGCGCAGCGGACATGACGGCCGCGGCCTGGCGGTGCAGATCTCCGCGAGCCTCGCCTTTGCGGTCGTGGTCGGCGCGTTGATCGCTTGGGCCGATACCGGGACGTGGCCGCTGGCGGCGCCCCTGGGCGTGTTGTGGGTCCTGTCGCCGGCCGTCGCGCGCTGGGCGAGCCGGCCGCCGCCGGCGCTTGGTCATCTGGTCATCGCGCCAGACGACCGGCGGGCGCTGCGGCTTGCGGCGCGCCGCACCTGGCGGTTCTTCGAGACGTTCGTGACCGCTGCCGACAGCTTCCTTCCGCCAGACAATTTCCAGGAGGACCCGGTGCCGGTGGTGGCGCATCGCACCTCGCCCACCAATATCGGCCTCTACCTGCTGGCGACGGTCTCGGCGCGCGATTTCGGCTGGATCGGCACGGCGGACATGCTGGATCGGCTCGAGCAGACTTTTGCGACGATGGACAGGCTGGAGCGGTTTCGCGGCCATCTGTTCAACTGGTATGCGACGGAAGACCTGCGGCCGCTCGAGCCGCGCTATATCTCGTCCGTCGACAGTGGCAATCTCGCCGGCCACCTGATCGCGCTCGCCAATGCGGCGCGCGAGATCGCCGGCGGCCCGATCGCGGCGCCGGAATGGAAGGAAGGCCTCGAAGACGCGCTGCACCTGATCTGGGAGTCCATTCCATCCAGGCTCGCCGAAGAGCACGCGGCGCCGCTCAAGGCGGCCCTCGAATCGCTTACCAAATATCTCGCGACCGACGCGACGGCGCCGCCGGCGCTCGAGACCGAAATGCTCTGCGACGCGGTGCGCGGACAACCCGAGGACAGCGGCCTGCACGTCTGGACCGACGCGTTGCGCGAAACCATTGCCTCGCACCGGCGTGACGTCGAGGCGAACGAGATGCTGATCCGGCACCGTCTCCTGGCGCTGGCCGACAAGGCGGAGGCCATGTTCAAGGAGATGGAGTTCGGCTTCCTGCTGGACCAGGGCCGCCAGCTCCTGTCCATCGGCTATCGTCCCACGGACGGCACGCTCGATCCGAACGTTTACGACATGCTTGCTTCGGAGGCGCGTCTTGCGAGCTTCATCGCCATCGCCAAGGGCGACATCGAGGCCAAGCACTGGTTCCGGCTGGGCCGCACCCTGACGCCGCTGCCCGGCGGCTCGGCGCTGATCTCCTGGTCGGGATCGATGTTCGAATATCTCATGCCGGCGCTGGTGATGCGCGCGCCGGCCGGAAGCCTTCTGGCCGAAACCAACCGCCTGGTGGTGCGCCGCCAGGAATCCTACGGCGCCCAGCACGGCGTGCCCTGGGGCATCTCCGAATCCGCCTTCAGCGCCCGCGACATGGAGCACACCTATCAGTATTCGAGCTTCGGCGTGCCGGACCTCGGCTACAAGCGCGGCCTGGGCGAGAATCTCGTGATCGCGCCCTACGCGACCGCGTTGGCCGCGATGATCGATCCGGCCGGTGCGAACCGCAATCTGAAGCGCCTCGCCGCGATCGGCGGACGCGGCGCCTATGGCTGGTACGAGGCCCTCGACTACACGCCGGCGCGGCTTCCCGAGGGCCAGAGCGTCGTCATCGTACGCTGCTACATGGCGCATCACCAGGCGATGGGCCTGCTGGCCATCGCCAATGCGCTGCACGACCGGCTGATGTGCTCGCGCTTCCACGCCGAACCGATCGTGCAGGCGGCCGAACTCCTGCTGCAGGAGCGCATGCCGCGCGACGTCGCGGTGGCGCGTCCGCCGCCGGAACTGGTGGCTGAAGCCGTGGAGGTCGGCAACCTCGTTCCCGAGATCCAGCGCCGTTACACGTCGCCCTATAGCCGCCTGCCGCGCACGCAGATGCTGTCGAACGGCGCCTATTCGGTGATGGTGACAACCGCCGGCTCGGGCTACAGCCGCTGGCGCGACATCGCGATCACGCGCTGGCGCGAAGACGTGACCTGCGACAACTGGGGAACCTATTGCTTCCTGCGCGACGTGCAGAGCGGCGAGGTGTGGTCGGCCGGCTATCAGCCCACCGCGAAGCCGCCGGAGGGCTATTCCGCCGGCTTCACCGAAGACCGCGCCGAGATCATCCGGGAGGACGGCTCGATCACCACGACGCTCGAAGTCGTGGTCTCGCCGGAAGACAATGCCGAGGTCCGCCGCATCGCGGTGACCAATCACGGCACGCGCGCGCGGGAGATCGAGCTGACCTCCTATGCCGAGCTGGCCCTGGCGCGCCAAGCCGATGACGTGGCGCATCCCGCCTTTGCCAAGCTGTTCGTACAGACCGAGTTCGTGCCGCATCTGGGCGCGCTGCTCGCGACGCGGCGGCGGCGCTCCGACGCGGACCCGATCGTTTGGGCGGCGCATGTAGCGGTGGTGGAGAGCTACGCGCTCGGCGAAGTCCAGTTCGAGACCGATCGCGGGCGCTTCCTTGGCCGCGGCCAGACCATCCGCAACCCGATCGCGATCAGCGAGGGCTGGCCGCTGTCCAACACCGCCGGTGCCGTGCTCGACCCGATCTTCAGCCTGCGCCGCCGCCTGCGCGTGCCGCATGGCGCGACGGTGCATGTCTCCTTCTGCACGGTGGTCGCCGACACGCGCGATGCGGTGATCGAGCTGGTCGAGAAGTATCAGGATCCCGCCGCCTTCGAGCGCGCCACCACGCTCGCCTGGACCCAGGCGCAGATGCAATTGCATCACCTCGGCATCAGCACCGACGAAGCTCATCTCTATCAGCGGCTCGCCAACCATGTTCTCTATTCCGACAGCACGCTGCGGCCGTCGCCGGACCTGATGCGCCGCAGCGGTCGCAAGGCCTCGACCCTCTGGGCGCACGGCATCTCCGGCGACCTGCCCATCGTGCTGGTGCGGGTGGAGAATGACGACGATCTGCCGCTGATCCGCCAGGTGCTGCGCGCCCACGAATATTGGCGGCTCAAGCAGCTCAGCGTCGACCTGGTGATCCTGAACGAGCGCGCCTCCTCCTACGCACAGGATTTTCAGAACAGCATCGATGCGCTGGTGCGCATGAACCAGTCGATGCCGCGCATCGCGCGCGAGGACGTGCGCGGCGGCGTGTTCGTGCTGCGCACCGATCTGGTCTCGCCGGAGGTCGGCAATCTGCTCCAATCGGTCGCGCGGGCGGTGCTGCACGGTCAGCGCGGAACGCTGGCCGACCAGATCAACCAGGCCCGCGACCGTCGTTCCGGCATCGCGCCGCCGCCGGTCCGCGCCGCCGCGCCTGCCGTACCGGAGGCGCCGCTGCCGCGTCCCGATATGGCTTTCTTCAACGGGCTCGGCGGCTTTGCCGACAACGGCCGCGAATACGTCACCGTGCTGGAAGGCGGCGAGCGCACGCCGGCGCCGTGGAACAACGTGATCGCCAATCCGCAGTTCGGCTTCATCGCTTCGGCCGACGGCGGCGGCTTCACCTGGTCGGTCAACAGCCAGCAGAACCAGCTTACGCCCTGGTCGAACGATCCGGTCAGCGACGCGCCGGGCGAGGTGATCTATATCCGCGACGAGGACAGTGGCCTTCTGTCGACGCCGACCGCCTCGCCGATCCGCGAAAAAACCTCGCGCTACATCGTCCGCCACGGGCAGGGCTACAGCCGCTACGAGCATGCCACGCGCGGGCTGGCGCTGGAATTGGTGCAGTTCGTCGCCGTCGACGATCCGATCAAGATCATGCGGCTGAAGATCACCAACCAATCGGGCCGCGAGCGCAAACTGTCCGTCACCGCCTTCGTCGAATGGGCCCTGTCGACGCCGCAGCGCGCCGGCCGCACCATGATCGTCACCGAGATCGGAGCGCTGACCGGCGCCTTGCTGGCGCAAAACCCGTGGAGCAACGATTTCGGCGACCGCGTTGCCTTCCTGGACATGAAGGGTCAGCAGACGGCCTGGACGGCGGACCGCACCGAGTTTCTCGGCCGCGACGGCGCACTGGATCGCCCGGCGGCATTGGCGCCGGGCATGGTGCTCTCGGGCCGGACCGGCGCCGGTCTCGATCCCTGCGGCGCGCTGCAGACCCATATCCGGCTGGGCGCGATCGGCTCGGCGGAGATCGTGGTCTATCTCGGCCAGACCGAGTCGAAGGAGGCGTCCGAGGCGCTGGTCGCCAAGTACCGCAGGGCCGATCTCGATGCGGTGTTCGGCGCGGTGACCAAGCAATGGGACGACGTGCTCGGCACCGTGCAGGTGAAGACGCCGGACAACGCGCTCGACATCCTGCTCAACCGCTGGGTGCTCTATCAGTCGCTCAGCAGCCGCGTCTGGGCGCGTGCCGGCTTCTACCAGGTCAGCGGCGCCTATGGCTTCCGCGACCAGCTGCAGGACGTCATGGCCCTCTGTGTCTCGCGGCCCGATCTCGCGCGGGCACATCTGCTGCGCGCCGCGGCGCGGCAATTCGTCGAAGGCGACATGCAGCATTGGTGGCTGGCCGAGAGCGGGCGCGGCATCCGCACGCGCATCTCCGACGACCGCGTCTGGCTCGCCTATTGCGCGCACCATTATGTGCAGACCACGGGCGACGCCGGCGTGCTGGACGAGATGGTGCCCTATCTCCAGGGGCCGGTTCTGCAGCCGGACCAGCACGACGCGTTCTTCCAGCCCGAAATCGCGGCCAAGGCCGCCAGCCTGTTCGACCACTGTGCGCTGGCGCTGGATGCGAGCCTGGCAACCGGCGTTCACGGCCTGCCGCTGATGGGAGCCGGCGACTGGAACGACGGCATGGACCGCGTGGGCGCGGGCGGCAAGGGCGAGAGCGTATGGCTTGGCTGGTTCCTGCTGCTGACGCTGACATCCTTTGCTAAGCTCGCCGACCGCCGTGGCGCCGCCGACAGCGCCGCAACCTGGCGCCAACACGCGGAGGACCTGCGCAAGGCGCTGGAGACGGAGGCGTGGGACGGCGACTGGTATCGCCGCGCCTTCTTCGACGACGGAACACCGCTGGGCTCGGTGGTGAACACCGAATGCCGCATCGATTCGATTGCGCAATCCTGGGCGGTGATCTCGCGCGGCGCCGATCCGGCGCGCGCGGCGCGTGCCATGGCGGCGGTCGACAAATACCTGGTGCAGCGAGACCAGAAGCTCTCACTGCTCTTCACGCCGCCCTTCGACAATCCGGCGCAGGATCCGGGCTACATCAAGGGCTATCCACCCGGCATCCGCGAGAATGGCGGGCAGTATACCCATGGGGCCGCCTGGGCGGCCTATGCCACAGCATTGCTGGGCGACGGCGACCGTACGCATGAGCTTCTGGCGATGCTCAATCCCATCAGCCATGCCGACAACCCGGCGGCGATCCATCGCTATCGCGTCGAACCCTATGTCGTCAGCGCCGACATCTATTCGGTGCCGCCCAATGTCGGGCGCGGCGGCTGGACCTGGTATACGGGCTCGGCGGCGTGGATTTATCGCGTGGCGCTGGAGCGGCTGCTCGGCTTCCGCCTGCAGGGCGACAAGCTTCTGATCGATCCCTGCATCCCGAAGGGCTGGCCGGCGTTCCAGATCACCTATCGCCATCGTTCGGCGACCTATCAGGTCACCATTGAGAATCCGCTGGCGGTCTGCGGCGGCGTGCTGGCCGTCAAGATCGACGGCGAGACCATGACCGGTGAGCAGAAGAACCTGATCCCACTCGCCGACGACGGTCAAACCCACCGCGTGCTGATCGTGCTGGGTTAGTCGGCCCGGTAGGACATCTGGAAGCCCACCACGTTGACGTAGGAATCCGTCGACCCGACCAGCGTGCCGCGCGCCGCGGCGCCGGGAATGGCCGGATTGAGCGTGACATCGCTTGCCGGGACGATCAGGCGCGCGGCGGTGATGTTCAGGTCGAGCCTATCGTTGACCTTGTAGCGCACGCCGGCCGACAGCCAGAACCGGTCGGCATCCGGGATGCGGGGCTCGCGCGTCGCATCGGGCGTCGGACTTTCGTCATAGGCGACGCCGGCGCGGAACGTCCAGGACGGATCGAAGCGGTATTCGGCGCCGAGCGAGGCGAACACCGCGTCGTTCCAGCGTATGCTGGTTACGTCCGGCGGCTGCGCTGGATTGGCCACGGTGATGGTCAGGGCGCGGAAGCGGCTCCAATGCGTCCAGTCGAGTTCGGCCATCACGCTCCAGTCGTCGGAGAGGCGGTCGGTGAGGCCGCCGGTGATCATGTCGGGCATGGTCAGCGGCGCCACGCCGCGGCTGTCCTGGAATGCGCCGGTCAGCGTGCGGATGGTGGCGCCGATGCCGGCGCCGTCGAGCGTGAAGCGGATCGGTCCCTTCAGGTCGTGCTGCAGCGACGAGCGGTAGGACAGGCCGGCGGTCAGGTCGTCGGTCAGGTTGACGATGGCGCCGGCGGTGAAGCCGAACGTCCAGCTCTTGCCGCTCAGATGCGCGAAACTGTCCTGGTGACCCGGAATGGAGCCGGGGATCCCGGCCGACGCCCCCAGCGTGCCGGTATCGATGGCTTCGTCCAGCGTGGCCTGGGCATATTCGATCTGGAGTCCGGCGCCGAGCGCCACGCCCGGCAGCGGCTGCCAGGAAACCGACGGCGTCGCGTTGATCGTCAGCAGTTCGGTCTTCTGCGCGTAGTAGCGGCCGGCCCAGCCCGCCGGATAATCCGTCCGCAAACCCCAGGGCGCCGAGATGTCGAGCCCGACCGCCCATTGGTCGTCGAGCCTGTGGCGGACGGCGAAGGCCGGTACCAGCGCATCGCTGATGAAGCCGCTGGGTTTGGTGCCGCCGCCGGTCGGATTGCCTGCCGAAGTTGTCGCCGTTGTGTAATGCCCGCGCGAACCGGGCAGGATCGCCGTGCCGCTCACCGCGAAATCGGTGCCCTCGACGCCTGCGAGCGATGCCGGGTTGTAGGCGAGATAGCTCGCATCGCTGCTCGTGGCCGCCGATCCGGCATACGCCGCGGCCATCGCATCGGCGCTTTCCTCCTTCAGGCCATAGCCCGCCGCCACGGCCGGTGTCGCGGCAAAGATGAACAAGAGGCAAAGAGCGGCGGAGGAGCGGCGCATGACCTGTTCCGAATCGACATAGGGACGCGAGGTTAGATAGCGCATCGGCGTACTCCAACACATTGGAATTGCATGAACATGCGCAAAAACCCATTAACCTTGCACGCTATGTAATTCTTTACCCGGCACCGGCGATGATGCGGCGGGACACTTTCAGCGGAACCCGTTGGCCACCCGGATGCAGACGTCATTCGACACCACGCCGAGATCGGCCGAACGGGGCTTCGATCTCGATCGTCTGCAGCTGAGGTTCCGCGATCCGGCCGTGGAAGAACGCTACCGCGTCGAGAGTCTCCACGAGTCGCGGGTCCTGATCCGCACCTATCTGATCGCCGCGTCGTTCCTCTACCTCACTTTCGGCGTGCTTGACAGCGTCGTCGGCGGGACGATGGCGCACACGCTGTTGTTCATCCGCTATGCGGTGGTGTGTCCGGTGCTGATCGGCGCCGCGATGCTCACCTATGTTCCGTCGTTCGAGAAGTTCGCCCAGGGCGTCCTGTCGGTGGCGATGATCGCGCCCGGCCTGGGCGTGGTGACGATGACGGCCATCATGCCGCCGCCGTTCAACAGCCTCTACTATGCCGGCCTGATCATGGTGGTAATCTACGGCAGTTCGCTGGTGCGCCTGCGCTTCGTCAATTCCGTGATCGTGTCGCTGCTGCTGGTCGTGCTCTACCAGATCGTTTCGACGCTCATCAACCCGATCCCGTTCAAGGACTACCTGAACAACAATTTCTTCCTCGTCATGGCGACCTGCGTCGGCCTGTTCTCCGGCTATATCCAGGAGATGTACATCCGCCGCTCCTACCGGGCGCAGAAGGTGATCGAGGCCAAGAACGCCGCCGCCAATGTGCTGCTGCTCGAGGCCGACAAGGCGAATCGCGCCAAGAGCGAGTTCCTGGCGAATATGAGCCACGAGCTGCGCACGCCGCTGAACGCCATCATCGGCTTTTCCGACATCCTGCGCAAAGAGCTGTTCGGCTCGATGGCGAACGACAAATACGCCGAGTATGTCCGCGACATCAACGACAGCGGCCATCACCTGCTGGCGATCATCAACGACATCCTGGATCTCGCCAAGGCCGAGGCGGGCAAGCTGACCCTGCAGGAGGACGACGTCGACCTGTCGCGCTGCCTCGACGACGCGATGCGCATGTGCCGCGGCCGCGCCGCGATGGCCGGCGTCGAGCTGGTGTTCCCGAACGGCGGCCATTCGCTCTATGCCAAGGTCGACGAGCGGCTGATGCGCCAGATCGTGCTCAACCTGCTGACCAACGCGATCAAGTTCACCCGCGAGGGCGGCAGGGTCACGCTCGGCCTCAGCGCCGATGCCGCGCGCGGCATCTTCATCCGGGTGACCGACACCGGCATCGGCATCGCGCCGGAGGATATCGGCCGCATCGTCCGCCCGTTCGAGCAGGTGGAGACCGTGCTGTCGCGCAGCCATGGCGGCACCGGGCTGGGCCTGCCGCTGACGGCCAAGCTCACCGAGATTCACGGCGGCGAGCTGACGATCGAAAGCCAGGTGGCGCAGGGCACGACGGTCACCGTATGGCTGCCGCCGGAGCGGTTGCGCGCCGCTCCGGTGGTCCGCCTTCAGAAGGCCGTCTGACGCCTCACGCCTTGCGCACAAAGAGCATCCGCACGCGGCCGGTGCGCTCGGTTTCGGTCCATGCCCTGGCCGCGTTGAGCCCGTCGGCCCAGGCGACCATTTCCGCGTCGTTGCGGTAGTGGAGCGTCCAGTCGGTGATGTACTCCATCGGCCAGTAATTGCTGAGGCTGCAATCGTTCATGTTGCCGATGATCAACAGCCCGCCCGGCGTCAGCAGGTCGAACAGCCGCTTGACCAGCGCCTTGGCGCGATGATCGGTGAGGTAATCGAGCAAGCCGACCGAGTATGCCAAGTCCTGCGGCGGCAGTCCGGCGAGGCCCTCGGTGCCGCGCAGGATGTCGGTGAACGAAATGTTCAGTCCCTGCACCTTGATGCGGCCGTCGGAGTTCAGCACATAGGGATAGGTCTTCTCATGCGCATAGTTCAGCGCGACCTCCTCCTGGTCGATCAACGAGAACTCGGCGCGATTGCCCGACGAGGCATGGCTGCCGAGATAGGCCTCGACCTCGCGCGCCGGCCCGCTGCCCAGGCTGACGATGCGGGCAGGGCGGTCATGGCCGCGCTCGCGCACGACATCGGCGATATGGCTGCGCACGACCTCCATGCGGGTGCGAATGCACTCGGCCACTTCCAGGCCGACGCGATGCATCAGCATGTCATAGGCCGTCTTGCCGACGCGCTCCCAGTCATAGACCTGGTTCATGATCTCGAAGTCGCCGGGATAGCCCAGCGGCTTGGCATAGGAGCGGTCCCAGATCGCGCCGTGACGCAGTTCCGGCGTGAGCACGAGTTCGGTGAACTCCTTGGCCGCCTCGCGCACGTCGCGCTCGCCGATCATGGCGTGGGTCAGGTCGTTGCCCATGCGCCACAGCGCGCGCCATTGCTGGATCAGGCGCGGCTCGCAGGTCTCGAAGGCCTCGACCTGGTCGACGCCCTGCTTGAACGCGCTGGCGACGGCCGAGTTCTGGTCCAGCACCTCGCGATAAGCGCGCAGCAGCTTGAGCACGTCGGCGCAGAAGGCACGGTATTCGAGCGGGACCAACTGACTCGAATCCGCGGCGAAGGCCGGCGCGCGCGCCGCGATCTGCGCCTGAGTGTTGCGCGTCAGGAGCTTGTCGAACTCGATGTAGCGGTCGATGAAGCTGAACGCGATCTTGGAGCCGAAGACGGTGTTCTCCGCGCGGCACACCCGGGCCGAGCTTTCGAAGATGGGCAATCCGCTTTGCTGGATGCTGAGCGCGACCGTCTCGCCGATCTCGGGCAGGTCGTCATGGGCCTGCTTGGACAGCGCGGCGAGGCCGCCCAGCGAGATGTCGTGCAATCTGTATGCGGACGATCGCACGCGCACGCGCGGCGCAAGGCTCGGAAAGATGCGGCGGGCATCGTAGCGCGGCGGACGGAATCGGATCTGGCGTCCGCTCGAACCCTTCAACTCTTCATACGCAAGCATGTCGGTACCTCGTGGAGAACAACGAACGTCCCGCTCCTGAAGGCACCCCAGCGGCGCCCTCTTCGTCGGACGCCTCCACCCAAAACGGGCGCCGGACGTTGATTCGTCCGTACACCGAAATTTAGTTAACAATGTCTTAATAGCCGAAAGAGTCAGCGGAATCAATCAGATGGATACCCCCCATTTGGGGGGAGCGACATGGTTAACCGTTAACCTTCGTAAATTTCGCGCCAAGGGATTCAAATCTCTACGCAATTTGAATCGGTTAGGCGAAAGAGTTCCCCGCGGCTGCGGCGTGGAAAAGCTTCTCGCGCGATTCGGCCGGGACACGCTTTACGTAGTTACCCGGAGGCAATCGTTAAAATTCGACGTGTTGTCCTAGGCGCGACTTAGCAGTTGCGGATCAAGATGGCGGCGTGGTCGCATTCGAGGCGGGCAACGCATGTTCCTCTATCGCGTGAAGGTCGAAGAACTCGACAATGTCCGGCTAGCGTCGCTTCAGAACGACCTGGCGGCCGGGCTGGGCGAGGACGACGCGATCCGCGAAATGAGCGTCGTCGCCGACGGCGCACCGGACCATCGCGCGCTCGACATCTATCTCGCACTGGACGACATCATCGGCGGCGAGCAGTTCCGGCGCCTCGTCGCCAAGCTGCACGCGTTCCTCGATTTCGATTTCAAGCCGGGCAAGACGGCGCAGCGGCCGCGTATCAGCTCCGAACTCATCCATATCTGATCGCTGCGGGTTTCAGCCGTCGTAGAAATGAGGCGGGTGCAGGCCGATCAGCGTGCGCTCGCGGTCAGTCCGGGCGCGTGCGATGGCGTCAGGCGTCAGGTGGTTCGCGTTCGCCGTCGTGTCGATGCGCTGTGCCAGGTCGCGGCGGCCATAATGGCACTGCAGGAAGAACCGGCCATGGCGCGCCTGCGCCGGCGTGCCGCGATGCCAGAGATCCGAAACGAACAGGATCGCGTCGCCCGCCTTGGCCGGCAGATAGACCGGCGTCTTGTTCTCGAAAGTCAGGTCGAGGTCGAAAAGGCGCTCCTTCGGCGGCAGTCGGCCGGAGCGATGCGATCCCGGCAGCACGGCAGTCGGTCCCGCCTCCATCGGACAATCGACCAGGAACAGGTGCACGCCGATGGCAAACACCGGATAGGGAATGGCGTCGGGCCAGGACACGTTTTCCGGCCGCGGCACATGCGGGCCGGCATCGCAATGCCACCGCCCGCCCTCGTGCCCCGGCGCGTTGCGCCAGGCGGTATTGGCGATGACGTGGCAATCCTCGCCCAGCAGCGGCTCGATGACGTCGAGCAGGGCTCGGCTGGCGATCGCTCCTTGCGTCAGGGCCGAGCGATTCAGCATCCCGTAACGGAACTCGTTGTGCAGATCGCGTTCGCGGTCGGTGCCGGAAGCATCGAACACCGCCGCGATCTCGGCGCCGAGCGCGGCGACTTCGTCCGCCGTCAGCACGCCGCCTATATGCGCATAGCCTTCGCGTTCCAGGTGCTCGGACGCGGCCGGCGCCGGTTGTTTTCGCACGCGAAGATTGCCGCCGATGCGCTGGAGCATGACCGCATGCTAAGCGCAGGCACGGCATCGTCAATGCTCTCGCATCTGCGGAAAGAGTCGTGAACGGGGCGCCGGGAGGGAGACGGCGCCCCGCCCACGCGAGCGGCAGGGGGTTGCGGACCCTGCCGCCCAAGGGCGTTGGCAGGTGGATGCGCAAGCTAGTTCGCTGCCGGGCACCGCCGGTTACAGGCGCTGGGGCGATTTTTGCGCGCCCGCCGGTGGCGATGTAACCTTTCGCATGGCTCTCGCGAAATCGATGACGGAGGCGCCCGCTTGATTGCCGCGGAAGCGGAGCTGAAGGCGCTGATGGTCCGGTCGCTGAAGGGCGACGGCGCGGCCTACGCCGTGCTGTTGCGCAAGCTGCAGAACTATCTGCGCGCCTACTATCGCCGCCGCGTCGGACGTGCCGTCGATGCGGAGGATCTGCTGCAGGAAATGCTGATTGCCATGCATACCCGTCGTTCCACCTACGATCCGACGCGGCCCTTCACGGCCTGGGTGCATGCCATCGCGCGCTACAAGCTGATCGACTATTACCGGCGCATCAAGCGCCGGGCAGAGGATCCGCTGGACGATCCGGACATCCTGTTCGGCTCCGAGGATGCCGACGCCGCCGAGGCGCAGCTCGATGTCGAGCGCCTGCTGGACCGGGTGCCCGAAAAGACGCGGCGGCTGATCCGCGACGTGAAGATCGAGGGCCTCTCGACCGCCGAGGCCGCCGCCCGGCATGGAATGTCCGAATCCGCCGTCAAGGTCGGCGTCCATCGCGGCCTGAAGACCCTGGCCTCGCAGATCGGAGAGGACGGGTCATGAGGACCGACGATCTGATCGGTGCGCTCTCCACCGAACTCGAACCCGTGCCGGCGCGAGCCGTCGCGCAGCGGCTGGCCCTGGGGCTTGGCATCGGGATCGTGCTGTCGGCCGCGGTGCTGGTCCTTTGGCTCGGCGTGCGGGCCGACCTGATGGCTGCGATGGCCACCGGGCCGTTCTGGATGAAGGTCGCCTATGCCTTCAGCGTCGCGGTCCTGGGCTTCGGCCTGGTCGACCGCCTGGCACGCCCGGACGGCGAGGGGGGCATGTTCGGTCCTCTCATTCTGGTACCGCTGGGCGTGATGATCGCGCTGGCGACCTGGCAACTGACCGGCGCGTCGCCGGCGGACCGCATGCACATGATGATGGGCATCTCCTACCGGGTGTGCGTGCGCAACATCGTCGTGCTCTCCCTGCCGGTCTTTGCCGGCCTGTTCTGGGGCCTCAGGGCCCTGGCGCCGACGCGGCTGGTTCTGGCGGGGGGCGTGGCCGGTCTGCTCGCCGGCGGGGCGGGCACCGTCGTCTACGCGTTCCACTGCATCGAGAGCGCCGCGCCCTTCGTGGCGATCTGGTACACGCTGGGGATCGCCGCGATGGGCGTGCTCGGCGCGCTGCTGGGCCGGGTCCTGCTGCGCTGGTGATCCGGCGCTCGTTTGTAACCGTAGGGTCTTGCGGGACGAAGTAAGGTTCGAGACCCGAGGAAACGCCCATGCTCCGCAAAGTGATATTGGCCGCGACCGTCAGCCTGGGGTGCAGCCTTTCGGCCGCCTGCGGCGATGCCATCGACAAGGCCGTTCCCGCCGCAGCGGTCGACGCGCCCAAGGCCGGCGCGACGGCAAGCGAGACGGCCGTTCTCGCCGGCGGCTGCTTCTGGGGCATGCAGGGCGTGTTCGAGCATGTGCGCGGCGTGAGCAAGGTCGTCGCCGGCTATTCCGGCGGCGCCAGGGCGACTGCGACCTACGAACTCGTCAGCACGGAGACGACCGGGCACGCCGAGTCGATACAGGTCATGTTCGATCCGCGCGTGGTTTCCTTCGGCGAGATCCTGCGTGTTTATTTCTCCGTGGCGCACGACCCGACGGAACTGAACCGCCAGGGTCCCGACAGCGGCACGAGCTATCGGTCCGAGATTTTCTTCACCTCGCCGGTGCAGGAGAGAATCGCGCGCGCCTATGTGGCGCAGCTGACCGCCGTCCACATTTTCGATTCGCCCATCGTGACGAAAATCGAGAAGGCCGACGGATTCTATCCCGCCGAGGCCTATCACCAGGACTTCCTGATCCACAATCCGACTTATCCTTATATCGTCTACAATGATCTGCCCAAGATCGGTGCACTCAGGCGGGTATTCCCCACAATGTATCGGGACAAACCCGTCATGCTGGCGGCGGCGCGGTAGCTGACATAATCGGGGAACTTTCCTGCTATCCTTGCCGTTGACCGAACGCAGCGCAGGCAACCCGTCATGGCCAGAGAAGCGACACTTCCCGCGGGCGCGGGTGACGCGCCGTCAGCCTTGCTCGCCGACTACGCCGCCGTGCGCCGCCACACCGAGGCGCTTGCCGCGCCACTGAGCGCCGAAGACCAGGTCATCCAGTCCATGCCGGATGCCAGCCCGACCAAATGGCACCTGGCGCACACGACCTGGTTCTTCGAGGCGGTGATCCTGGCCAGGTTCGCGGGCGACTACGGGCCCTACGATCCGGCCTTCGCCTATCTGTTCAACTCCTATTACGAGGGCCTGGGGCCGCGGCATCCGCGGCCGTTGCGTGGCATGCTGAGCCGTCCGCCGCTGGCCGACATCGTCGAATATCGCCTGCATGTCGACGAAGCGATGGCCTTGCTGATCGAGGAACGCGCCGCGGCGGTCGCGCCGCTGGTGACGCTGGGCCTGCATCACGAGCAGCAGCATCAGGAGCTGGTTCTCACCGACATCAAGCATGCGCTGTTCGCCAATCCGATGCTGCCCGCCTATGCGCCGGCACGGCCCGTACCCGCGCGCGAAGCCGCGCCCCTCTCCTGGATCTCGCACGGCGGCGGCATCGTGCAGGTCGGCCATGACGGCAACGGCTTCGCCTTCGACAATGAGAGCCCGCGCCACGACGCGCTGCTGCATCCCTTCCGCATCGCATCGCGTCCGGTGACCAATGGCGAATATCTCGCCTTCATCGCCGACGGCGGCTATCGCCGGCCGGAGTTCTGGTTGAGCGACGGCTGGGCCTTCGTACGGCGCGAGAACCTCAACGCACCGCTCTACTGGATCGGCGAGCCGTCCGGCTGGCGCGCCTTCACCCTGCACGGTGCCGCCGCCCTTGAAGAGTCCGCGCCGGTCGCCCATGTGAGCTTCTACGAGGCGTCGGCCTATGCCGCCTGGGCCGGTGCGCGGCTGCCGACGGAGTTCGAGTGGGAAACGATGGCGCCGCAACTGGACGGGCAGGGCGAGGTCTGGGAGTGGACCCGCTCGTCCTACGATCCCTATCCCGGCTACCGCCCGTTCGAAGGCGACGCCGCCGAGTACAACGGCAAGTTCATGGTCGGCCAGCAGGTCCTGCGCGGCGGTTCGGTTGCCACGCCGTCGGGCCATATCCGCCCGAGCTACCGCAATTTCTTTCCTCCTTCGGCGCGCTGGCAGTTCAGCGGCATCCGTCTCGCAGGTGATCTATGAGCCCAGCTGCCCTGGCCATCGTCGAACGGGCCCGCATGGGCGACTTCGCCCGCGCGCTGCTGAACGGCCTGAGCCGCACGCCAAAGCGCATCCCGGCGAAGTATTTCTACGATGCCGCCGGCTCGCAGCTGTTCGAGCGCATCACGCAATTGCCGGAATATTACCCGACGCGCACGGAGCTCTCGATCCTCAAATCCCGTGCCGATGAGTTCGCGGCGCTGATGGGCAGCGATGTCGAACTGGTCGAATTCGGCGCCGGCTCGTTGCGCAAGGTGCGCATCCTGTTGAACGCGCTGGAGAAGCCTCGCACCTACGTGCCGATCGACATCGCGGGCGAATACCTTCTCGACGTCGCCACGACGCTGGAAAGCGAATATCCCAACATCTGCGTCAATCCGATCGTGGCGGATTTCACCCAGCCGATCGCGTTGGGCCCGCTCGAATGCAAGGCGATGCACCGCGTCGGGTTCTTCCCCGGCTCGACCATCGGCAATTTCACCCGGCCCGAGGCGGTCGCCTTCCTGCGCAACGCCAAGGCGACGCTGGACGGCGGACCGCTGCTGATCGGCGTCGACCTGGTGAAAGACCCGGCCGTGCTGCATGCCGCGTACAATGACGCGGAGGGCGTAACCGAGGCGTTCAACAAGAACCTCCTGGTCCGCGCCAACCGCGAGCTCGGCGCGGATTTCGCTGTCGGCGATTTCGCGCACTATGCCTGCTACAACCCCGTGGCGCAGAAGATCGAGATGTACCTGGTCTCTCGCGCCCGCCAGCGCGTACGCGTCTGCGGCGAGACGGTGGATTTCGCGCAAGGCGAGGCGATCCACACCGAGGACTCGCACAAATACACGCTCGACGGTTTCCGCGCCCTGGCCGCCGAAGCGGGCTATGCGCAGCGCCATGTCTGGACCGACCAGGCAGCACTGTTCAGCATGCAGTGGCTGGAATCCGCGTAAAGCAGCCGTCAGCCGCGCGGCGTCACCAGCATGTTGCTGGAGCCGGTGGCGAGCAGGCGCCCGTCCTCCGACCATACCCGCGCGACGCCATGGATCAGTCCGTGGCCGGCGGTGGGCGTGTGGACGTCGGCGAACAGCCAGTCGGCGTCGCCCGGCGCCTCGTGAAACCACACCGACAGGTCCAGGCTGGGCGCGATGTAGTTGGGATAGGCCGCAAGCCCGCGATGATGCGCCGGCCATTGCAGCGTGTCGATCAGGATCACCGGCCGCGTGAAATCCGCGAAGATATCGCCGCCCGCCTCGAAGCCCGGATAGCGATACCACTCCTGGACCACGGGCGCGCCCGGCGGATCATCGCGATTATGGATCCTGGTCGGCTTCACCTCGAAATTGTCCCAGAACATGAACGTTTCGGACTCGCGCGGATAGATCTCGCCATAGATCTTGAGCATCGCGGGCCGGGGCACTATCGGCATCGTCAGCTCGTTCGATCTTGGACCAATCTGCCGGTTCGTGGTCCAGACCTGCGCCTGCAGGAAGCGCTTGCCGGCCTGCACCAGCGCGACATTGATGCACCAGGCCGAGCGGCCCTGCTTGACCGGCTCGACGACGGCCTCGGCCTCTTCGTATTTGCCGGCCGACAGGTACTGCACCGACAGCGTCGCCGGCCGGTGGTCGGGCGGCGCGAGCTTGCCCGCGGCGCGCAGCGCGATGGCCGCGACATAGCCGCCATTGGGGCCCCAGATGTCCCAGTCGCGCCTCAGATCGACGAACAATTTCCCGTCCCGCCCGGTGACGGCGGTGTCCTCGTGCAACCTGCCCATGACGCCCTCCCATCGCCGAGCTTACGCCGGCACGGCTCGTGGCGGAACTACCGGCCGCGCATAATGCTTATCACGCCATGCAATTGGTCGAAGACACCGGGCGGATGCTGGATGCGCAGGTCGCGGCGGGCTCGGCCGGACTGCGCTATGTATCGGCCGAGTCGGATGGCATCCGGCGGCGGCGTGCCGGCAAAGGCTTTTCCTATATCGGCGCCGACGGCAGGATCGTGCGCGACAAGGCGAGCTTGGCGCGCATCGCCAAGCTCGCCATCCCGCCGGCCTGGACCGACGTGTGGATCTGCCCGACCGCGAACGGCCATCTGCAGGCGACCGGCCTGGATGCGCGCGGACGCAAGCAATACCGCTACAACGCCGATTTCCGTGCCCTGCGCGAGACCGCGAAGTTCGAGCACATTCTGGTCTTCGCACAGGCGCTGCCGAAGATCCGCGAAGCGGTGGCGAGGGACATGGCACGTCACGGCCTGCCGCGCGAAAAGGTGCTGGCGACCGTCGTGCATCTGCTGGAGACCACGCTGGTCCGCGTCGGCAACAAGGACTACGCCAGGCAGAACGGCTCCTACGGCCTGACGACGTTGCGCGACCCGCACGTCGACGTGACGGGCGGAACGCTGCATTTCCATTTCAAGGGCAAGAGCGGCAAGGCCTGGAATCTGAAAGTCACCGACCGCCGCGTCGCCAAGGTGGTGCGCGCCTGCCAGGAGCTTCCCGGCCAGCAGCTCTTCGAATATCGCGACGCCGAGGGCGCGGTGTGCGGCATCGATTCCGCCGACGTGAACGCCTATCTCAAGGACATCACCGGCCTCGAAATCACCGCCAAGGATTTCCGCACCTGGTTCGGCACCGTCGCCGCTGCGGTCGCGCTGCATGCGCGCGGCCTGCCGGCGTTGAAGAAGACGGCACGCGCGGTGATCTGCGAAGTCGCCGCCCGGCTCGGCAACACGCCGACGATCTGCCGCAAATGCTATATCCATCCCGAAGTGCTGACCGCGTATGACGGCGGCGAACTTGTTCTTCACATCCGCAGCGCCGCCCGCAAATTCGCGCTGTCGGCCGAGGAGGCTGCGATTTATCGGTTTCTGGTGGGACGGTTGCGATAAGGCAGGCGGCTTAGAGGCTGCCATCCAGAAAATCGAACACGCTGGCCTTGAACAGCGCGTGGCCGATGATCGAGAAGTGGTCGACGCCCGGAACGCGCACCGCGCGGCCGTCGGGAAAAGCGGCGGCAAGCGGCGCCGGATCGCCAGCCAGTTCGTCGCGCGCGCCGGCAACGACCAGGACGGGGACGGAAAGCGTCTCGACCTCGGCCCGCGTAAACGGTTCATCCCCGGCGCGGGTGAGCGCCGCGAGGGCGAGGCGGTCCTCCTTCTGGTCGTCGGCGAACTGGCGGAAGCTTTTCAGCATCGGCTCGGCGATTTTTTCGACGTCCGGCTCCTCCATCGCTTCGGCCATCGGATTGCCGGTCGTCTCGCGGCGCTCGAACAGTTTATCGCCGACGCCGCCGAGCGTCAGCGTCGCGAAACGCTCCGGCGCGCGCAGCGCCGCGGTGAGCGCCAGGCGCGAGCCTATCGAGAAGCCCAGGATGTGCGCACGCGGCACGTCGAGGTGGTCCATCAGCGCCAGGATGTCGCCCGCCATGGCCGCGCGGCCATAGGCGGCGGGATCGTGCGGCCTGGCGCTTTCGCCATGGCCCCTGACGTCGAGCGCGATGACCCGCGTGCCGCGGCGCTCCAGCGCGCCATACCAGCCGAGGCGCCTCCAGTTCTCCCGGCGATTGGAGGTAAAGCCATGGACGAGGATCATCGGCCGGCCTTCGCCGCGCGCCGGAATATCGTCATAGGCGATGGTGAAGCCGCCGAATTGGAACGTCGCCATGCGGATATTGTCCGGCGGCGGCGCGGGCGGCGCAAGTCAGCCCGGCTTAAAGCCCAGCGCGACGCCGTCAAGGCAATAGCGCAGGCCGGTGGGCTGCGGCCCGTCGCTGAACACATGCCCCAGATGTCCGCCGCAGCGGCGGCAATGGACCTCGACGCGGCTCTCGATCCAGGAATTGTCCGTGGTCGTCTCGACGGCATGCGGCAGCGGCGCCCAGAAGCTCGGCCAGCCGGTGCCGCTGTCGAACTTGGTGGTCGAGGAAAACACCGGCAGGGCGCAGCCGGCGCAGGTGAAAGTTCCCTTGCGGTGCTCGTTCAGCAACGGACTGGTGAACGGCGCCTCCGTGCCCTGCTGGCGCAGGATGTTGTAGGCGGCCGGCGTCAGCATCTTGCGCCATTCGGCGTCGGTGTGGGTGACCTCGAACGTTTTCGCCGCTGCGGGAAAGGCGCCGAAGGCGGCGGCGGCGCTGCCCAGGAGCAGCAGTTCCAGAAGATTGCGGCGGGAATTCATGGCAGGACCTCGAACGACGTCTCTTCATACGCCAATTCGGGGCCGATGGATTTCGGTTACATTTCAAACGGTTCCCGCCGCGGGCGAAAATAAGGGCCGGAACGGTGCCCAGGGCGAGGCGTTCTCTCCGGGTAATTCGCAAAAAAACGGAGAAAACCTATGGATAAGGATCGCATCAACGGCTCGGCCAACCAGGCCAAGGGCGCCGTCAAGGAAGCTGTCGGCAAGGTCACGGGCGACTCGAAGCTCCAGGCCGAAGGCGCCGGCGACAAGCTGAAGGGCAAGATCCAGAGCGCCGTCGGCGGCGCGAAAGACGCCATCCGCGACGCGGCCGACGAATAGATCGTTCGCGCGTAACGACGGAAAGAGCCCGGCCGCGAGGTCGGGCTTTTTCTTTGCCAAAAGCGCGGCAAAGGTCGGAACGCAACGATGGGGATGTAGCAGAAATGGCGTTTGGACCGACTCGGTTCAAGAGGGTCGAGAAAATTTTTCCGCACGGCTTCTATCCACCACCCGTGTCGGTCAAGTCACGGAAAAGGCGCGGGAATTTTTTGCGCGGGGGTGGATAGACGGGAACTTCCATCGGCACGCACGATATTATGTTGCGCGGAAATAATTTTTTCGAGGGTGGCTTACCTCTCCCGCCGGCGGGAGAGGTTATCCTACAGCGCTTCCTGGAATTGCAATTCGTACAGGGTGCGATAGAGGCCGCCCCGTGCGATCAACTCTTCATGCGTGCCGACTTCGCGCACGCGGCCTTCGGTCAGCACCACGATGCGGTGGGCGTCTTGATCGTCTGCAGGCGGTGAGCGATGATGACCGAGGTGCGGCCTTCGGTGAGCGTCTTCAGCGCGTCCTGGATGACCAGCTCGGTCTCGGTGTCGATGCTGGCGGTCGCCTCGTCGAGCACAAGCACTTCGGGATTCATCGCCAGCACCCGCGCGAAGGCGAGGAGCTGGCGCTGGCCGTGACTCAGATTGCGGCCGCGCTCGTTGAGCGGCGTGTCGTAGCCTAACGGCAGGGCGCGGATGAACGGATCGGCATGCACCAGCTTGGCGGCGCGTTCGGCGACGTCGCGCGTGATGCGCGGATCGTTGAGCGCGATGTTGTCGTAGACCGTGCCGGAGAAGATGTGGAAGTCCTGCAGCACCACGCCGATGCGGGTGCGGATGTCGGATGGCCGGATCTGCATGATGTCGATGCCGTCCAGGAAGACCGAGGCGTCCGGCACGTCGTAGAAGCGGCAGAGCAGGCGGATCAGCGTGGTCTTGCCCGAACCCGTCGGCCCGACGATGGCGATGCGCTCGCCCGGATGGATGGTGAAGCTCACATCCTTGAGGATCGGATGCTCGGGGATATAGGCGAAGTCGAGGTGACGGAATTCCACCTTGCCGTGGATGTCGGGCGGCAGCGGAACCGGATGCGCCGGCTCCTTCAGCGCCTCGTTCCAGTCGAGCGCCTGGAAGATGCGCTCGCCGCTCGCCATGGCGCGGAACACGACGTTCCACTGCTCGCCCATCGCGACGATGGGGCGGAACAGCATGTCGAGGAACTGGGTGAACAGCAGCAGCGTGCCGACCGTCATCGCCTGACCGAGCACGAGATGGCCGCCGAACCACACGATCACCGCGATGCCGATATAGTTCATGCCGTCGATGAACGGGCCGTAATAGCTCTCGATGGTGAGCGCCCTGGTCTCGCTGATGCGGTTCTCGTCGTTGATGCCGCTGTAGCGGTCGAAATTGATCCTTTCGCGTCCGTAAAGCTGGACGACCTCGATGCCGGACAGGTTCTCCTGCAGATTCTCGTTGAGGCGCGACACCGTCATGCGGATGGCGCGGTAGAGCGGCCGCGACATGCGCCGGAACATCCAGGTGAACAGCGCCGCGACCGGCAGCACGGGCAGGAGTTCGAAGGTCATGACCGGCGACAGCGCCAGCATGATGGTGATGGCGACGAAGAACGGCACGAACTGGCCGGCGAGCTGGCCGAAGCCCGCGAACAGCTCGAACAGCGTCTCCACGTCGTTGGCGACGCGCGTCATCACCCGGCCGACGGCGACGCGGTCGTAGAAGCTGGACGGCAGGTGCTCCAGATGTTCGAACAGATCGCAGCGCAGATCGCGCAGCGTGTTCAGCGTGGCGCGGCCGAACAGGATGCCGAAGCCGCGCCCAAAGGCGGCGGCGAGCAGGATCCAGATCATGTACTGGATGCACGCCGCCAGCAGCGGGCTGACACCCAGGCCGAGCGCGATCCAGCGGTTGAACGCCTCCTGGCCGAGATCGGCCAGCGCCGGGCCCTGGTGGTTCAGCACGATGCCGTCGACCAGCACGCGGCTCATCACCGTCGGCGCCATGATCGAGGCGACCGCCGACAGCAGCACCAGCACCAGCGACGACCAGGCCTGCAGCCGATAGGGCTTCATCCAGTGCAGCAGGCGCGAGACCTGGGAGACGTCCAGGCTCTTGCCGTAGACGTCGTCGTCGAACGCGCCCTTCGGACGGCGCGGTGCGCTGTCGATCGCCGCGTCGGTCATTTCGCCGCCCCGATCTTCTCGCGTTCCAGTTCGTGCACCAGCTCCTCGCGGCGCCCTTGCACCTTGGCGAAATGGGCATAGGCGCCGTCCTGCGCCATCAGCTCGGCATGGCTGCCGGCCTCGACCACGCGGCCGGCGTCCAGCACGACGATGCGGTCGGCGTGACGCGCGGTGGAGACGCGGTGCGAGACGAGGAGCGTGTGTGCGACCGGCGCGCAGCGTCTTCAGGCGCGACAGGATGTGCTCCTCGGTCTCGGTGTCGACGCTGGAGAAGCAATCGTCCAGCAGCAGCACCGGCGTGTCGCGGATCAGGCCGCGCGCCAGGCTGGTGGCTGCTTCTGGCCGCCCGACAGCGTGACGCCGCGCTCGCCGACCAGGGTGCGCAGGTGATCGGGAAAGCGCTGGATGGTGTCTTCGAGGTCGGCGGCTTCGGCGGCCTGCCAGATCTCGTCCGGCGAGCGGCCCGGATTGTCATAGGCGATGTTGCGGCCGAGCTCGTCGGCGAACAGGAACGGGTCCTGCGGCACCAGCGCGATCTGGCCGCGCACCTGCGCGATCGGCAGCAGGCGGATGTCGCGCCCGTCGAGATAGACCGTCCCCGGCGGCGGATCGAGCAGCCGCACGATCGCGCGCAGCAGCGTGGATTTGCCCGAGCCGACGCGGCCGAGGATCGCGATCGTCTCGCCGGCCGCGATGTGCAGCGACACGTCGTTCAGCGCCGCGGTGCCGGTGGCGGCCGCCTTGGCATCGACGGCGCGCGCCTCCCTGGCGCTGGCGCGGCGCGGATAGGTGTAGGACAGGTGCTGCAGCGTGATGTCGCCGCCGATCCTGTCGAGCGGCGCGGCCTCGGCGGCGTCGCGGATCTCCGGCTCGTAGTCCAGGATCTCGAACAGCCGCGCCGCGCCGGACGAGCCGCGCTGGAACATCGACACGATCTGGCCCGATTGCTGGATCGGCGCCACCGCCATGCCGAGATAGAGCGTGAAGGCGGTGAAAGTGCCGACGCTCATCTGGCCGTGCAGCACGGCATAGCCGCCGAAGCCCATGATGATGACGACCGCGATGCCGGTGAACACCACCATCCAGGCGTTGAGCGCGGCGTTCAGCACCATCAGCTTGAAATAGTTGTCGGCATAGGCGCCGACACCGCCTTGAAGCGCGCGACCTCACGGTCTTCCTGGGCATGGGTCTGGATGGTGCGGATGCCGTTGAGGTTCTCCTGCACCGATTCCGACAGCGACGCGAAGCCTTCCTGCACCACCGTCGATTGCTCGAACAGGCGGCGCGACAGGAAATAGCCCATGAACGCGATGAACGGCATCACCGGCACCAGCCACAGGGTCAGCATCGGCGACAGCACCAGCATGAAGGCGAAGGCGACGAGGCCCGAGAAGCCCAGCACGATCAGGGTGCGGCTGCCGACGCCGATCAGCTGGCGCACCAGGTTGAGGTCGTTGATGGCGCGCGCCATCAGGTCGCCGGTGGGAAAGCGCGCGAAGAAGCGCGGACCCTGCAGCTCGAAATGCCAGTAGAGCCGCTCGCGCATGTCGTAGGTCACGGTGACACCGACCTGCCGCACCAGCTTGCGGCCATAGGCGACGACGAAGTAGCGCAGCACCGCCAGCCCGAGAATGCCGAGAACCGGCGCCAGCAGATGCCAGTCCTGCGCCGTCACGCGGTTCACCGCCAGGCGCACGAACAGCGGCATGCCGGCCTCGAAGGCGCGGCCGAGGCAGATGGACGCCAGTCCGCCCCAGAACGCCCAGCCGTGCGGCCGGATGAGCGGCAGCAGCCGCCACAATGGGCTGCGGCGCTTGGCCGGCGGCGGTGCCTGGGAGACGCTCAATCGATCGACGGCGCGATGGCGCCGCTTCCCTGAACGTCGCGGACGGGCCGCGACGCGCTTATCATTGTGATTCCGCCGATTGTACGAACGCGGTTCGGCCGGTGCCAGAGCAAAGGACCGGTCGCGGCGGACAAAGTCGCCACGCGACAATTGTGCCGTGCGGGATATCGCCCCGTCCGCTCCGGCGGCGTGACCGGAACTGCCGCACCTTCGGCCGTTCCGCCGCCGCGATCCGCCTCGGACCTGCATCGAACGAGCCGTATGGCGAGTTATTAGCCATGAATATCAACAGTTTAACGCCACCGCCGGGTTTTCTTCGCGCGGCCATTGGCCTTGTCGCACCGGCCCGCCATATATCGGTCTGGTATTGGAGGGACGTCGGATGATGGATTTCTTCGCTGGGCCGGGAACATCGGCCTGGGCGTCCTCAACGGCGTCGCCAAATTCGTCGTGTTCCTCGTCCTGCTGTTCGTCGTGGTGCTGGTGATCGGCCTGGTCCAGGGCGACGGTCTGCCGCGCAACATGGTGCTGGCGCTCGACCTGCGCGATTCGCTGCAGGATTCTTCAACGTCGATTTCAGCTTCGGCAGTTCGCCGGTGACGGTGATGGATATCGTCCTGGCGCTCGATGCGGCCGAGCGCGACGACCGCGTCAAGGGCGCGCTGATCCGCATCGGCACCGCGAACCTATCCATCGCGCAGGCCGAGGAACTCGATGCCGCGTTCCGGAAATTCCGCGCCAGCGGCAAGTTCGTCGTCGCCCACAGCCAGGGCTTCCTGGCCTCGGGGCTGGGCGACTATCTCACCGTGGCCGATGCCAACGAGATCTGGATGCAGCCCAAATCGCCGTTCACCGCGGCGGGCGAGGGCGGCGGGGCCTTCTTCCTGCGCGGCCTGCTCGACAAGGTGAATGCCGATCCGCAGATCGTCAAACGCTCAGACTACAAAAGCGCCGCCGACCAGTTCATGGAAAAGACCATGACGCCGGCCGACCGCGAGCAGCTGACGCGGCTGATGCAGTCCTGGTACGACGCGGCCACCGCCGGCGCCGCCGCGGGGCGGCATCTGAGCCACGACCGCATCGCCGCCGCCTTCGAGGCCAGCCCGCAATTCACCGAGAACGCGCGTGCCGCCGGCCTGGTCGACAGGATCGGCTATGACGACGAGGCCCAGGCCGCGGCGCTGGCGCGGGCCGGCGACGGCGCCAAGCTGGTGGCGATGAGCCGCTTCGTGCGCGCCCGCAAGCCGGCGCAGGAATTCGGCGTCGGGCCGCGCATCGCGCTGATCCAGGCCGCGGGCGAGATCCAGGACGGCACGGCCGGACGCGGCGGGCTGTTCGGCGATTCCAACGTCATCGCGGGCGACGACCTGTCCAAGGCGATCCGCGCCGCCGCCGCCGACAAGGATATCAAGGCGATCATCCTGCGCGTCGACTCGCCTGGCGGCTCGGTCAGCGCGTCGGACCAGATCCTGCACGCGGTGAAGATGGCGCAGGCCGCCGGCAAGCCGGTGGTCGTCAGCATGGCCGGCCTCGCGGCGTCGGGCGGCTATTACATCTCGCTGTCCGCCAACCGCATCGTGGCGGAGCCCGGCACCATCACGGGTTCGATCGGCGTGCTGACCGGCAAGGTCTCGATCGACCGCAGCCTGGCGCTCGCCGGCATCGGCGTCGACACGGTCGGCGTGGGCCGCAACGCGCTCTACAATTCGGAATTCCAGCCTTACACGCCGGACCAGCTTGCCGGCCTGAACCGCGAGGCGGACGCGATCTATGCCGACTTCACGGCCAAGGTTGCCGCCGGCCGCCACCTGCCGCTGGCCAAGGTGCTCGACATCGCCAAGGGGCGGGTGTGGTCGGGCGCCGACGCGCTGCCGCGCGGCCTGGTCGACCAGCTCGGCGGCTTCTGGGCCGCGACCGACGCCGCCAAGAAGCTGGCCGGCATCGCGCCGGACGCGCGCGTCGTGTTCCGCTTCTACCCGCGGCAGAAGGGTTTCTTCGAGGCGGTCGGTGCGCTGTTCGGCGGCTCCTCCGACGCGGTGCGCGCGGCGCAAGGGGTGGTGACGCTGATGAACGCGGCGCCGGTGCGCGCGCTGGTCGGTGCGGTCGGCGAGCTGCCGCGCGGCGGCGTGGAGATGCGGGCGACCGGCCTGCCGCGCTGATCGCGGCCGGAAAAAAAGGGCCGCGGATCTCTCCGCGGCCCCGATTTCTTCCCAAGACGGAACGTTACATCTTCGCGGTAAGCCGCATGTAGAAGAAGCGGCCGACGAAGTCGTATCCGCCGCCGGCGAAGCTGTTGCACTTGCAGATGCTGTCGCCGCCCAGGAACGGCGCGTCCTGGTCGAACAGGTTGTTGACGCCGAAGATGATGCGGCTCGATTTCAGGAACGTCTGGTCGCCGACCCAGTCGTTGAGGTCGTAGGCCACGCTGACATTGTTGTTCCAGTTGTCGCTGAGGACGTTGCCGAAGATCGGCGCCGAACCGTCGAGGTTGGTCGTATGGGATGCGAACTCCGTGTCCCAGTGGAACGTCCAGGCCATCAGCTTCCAGTCGAGGTTGAGCGTGCTGCGATAGGCCGGATAGTTCAGCTCCACGCCGGCATTGAAATGACCGGTGTTGTGGATGTCGCCGGTCGGCAGGATCTGCACGTTCGAGAACTCGCGCGTCATCTCCGCGTTGAACACGAACGAGCCCGGAACCGGCAATTCGATGTCGGCCGCGTCGGTGTCGTAGTTCAACTGCAGTTCCATGCCCGTGACCTTGTTGGCGCCGAAATTGGCGTTGAGGGCACTGATCTGGAAGATGCCGTTGGCGTTGCGCGTGATCTTCGAGCATGCCGCTGCGGATTGCAGCGGGCCGTAGCATTGGAGCACGAAGGAATCGAGCCCCACCGCCGCCGGGATGCCGCCGCCGCCCTGGATCGCATTGGTAACCGTCGTCTCGTAATAGTCGCCACCGAAGCTGAAGCCGGGCACGAAGCTGGGCGTGATCACGGTGCCAACGTTCCAGCCATGCGATTTCTCGGGCAGGAGCGCGGGGTTGCCGCCGATGATGATGCCGCGCTGGTCGGACGCCAGGTCGTTTTCCGGCGACTGGTGCGTGGCGATCTGCGCCGGGGTGAGCCCCTGCGCCGTCAGGGCGGCGTAGCAGGTCGAACCCGGCGCCAGGCTGGCCTGGCCCATGTTCGAATTGCCGTTGACCACGCCGCGCACGTCGCACGGGTCGCCGTCCAGCGTATTGTCGCTGACGGCATGCCCGCCGAACAGCTCCGACACGTTGGGGGCGCGGAAGCCCGTGGAGTAGGTGCCGCGGAACCGCAGGTCGTCGATGACGGTCCAGTTGGCGCCCACCTTGTAGGTGGTGGCGTTGCCGAAGGTCGAGTAGTGGTCGTAGCGAACGCTCGGCGTGACGTCCAAGGCCCGTGCGAAGGGCAGGCCGGCGAGAACCGGGATCTGCAATTCGCCATAGGCCGAATAGACGCCATAGCCGCCCGAGGTCGGGAAGGTCTGGTTCGGCGCATAGCTCGCCTGCACCAGCGCGTCCGGCGTGTCCGACAGCGATTCGAAGCGCCGCTCGACGCCCAGTGCGCCCTGCATTGTGCCATAGGGCAGGTCGATGACCGGCCCATGGATGTCCGCATAGGCGTAGTTTTCGATCGAGCGGTTGGTGTCGACCTGGGTGTATTTGAGATAGGCGAGCTGCGCCGGGGTCAGGCCGTTCGGCTCGTCGTAGAAGTTCGGCGGCGCGACCGGCACGGCGAATCCGATGGCGGGATTGAAGACGCAGCCGCCGGGAACGTCGACGCAGGGGATCTGACCCATCGCCTGGGCCAGATGATAGAAATTGCCCGTGTTGTAGACGCGGTTGGTGTCTTCGTTGCGCTGCTGAACATAGCCGGCCTCCCAGTGATAGTCGCTGAAGAGGTTGCCTTCCAGGCCGACGCGGATGCGGTAGGTCTCCGAGGTCTGGCGATAGGTGCGCGGGCCGAACTGGACCGGCGTATCGAAGGCCAGGATGCAGCCCGTCGGGTCGGGACAGGCCTGGGTGCCGCCGGGCTGGACGTTGCCGCCGCCCGGATAACCCCAATGCGGGTCGGCCGGAACGTAGAAGCCGGGATAGATGATGTTGCCCGTGGCGGGATCCGTCGTCGCGATCGAATCGCCGAGCAGCGGCTCGGGCCGGAGCTGCTGGCCGGAGCGGCGGTCGTTGAAGCTGCCTTGCACGATGAAGGTGACGTCGGGCGTGATGTCGTAATGCCCGTTCAGCGCAAGCTGGGTGCGTCCCAGCGAGCCCTGGAGCGTGTTCCAGCCGCCTTCCGCCGTGTCGCAGCCCGCGTTCAGTTTGAGGGTGCCGCCGATGAAGAAGGAGCAGGGAACCTGTGCCGCGAGGGCCGGGTCATGGGTGGTGCCCGCGACGCCGTGCACCCATATCTCCGAGCCGGTCTCGTCTTTGAGTGTCGCCGGCTGGCTGCGGGCGATCGAGCCGCCCGGGAAGTTCGGATCGGTGGCGTGGGGATCGCTCGCCCAGTCGCGCTGCCATTGCCCGATGGCGCCTTCGTTCTGGTTCAGCACCGAGATCGTGACATTGCCGCGATCCATGTTGATGCCGAGCGTTGCGCCGATGCTGTAGGTGTCGCCGCCGCCATGCTCGCTACCGCCGGCCTCGCCGTCGAACTGCAGGCCGGAGAAGTCCCTTTTTGTGATGATGTTGACAACGCCGCCGACGGCGTCGGCGCCGTAGACGGAGGATGCGCCGTCGCGCAGGACTTCGACGCGGTCGATCATCGAGATCGGAACCGAATTGATGTCCGGCACCGAGATGCTGCCCGCGAAGACGGGAATCAGGCGCTGGCCGTCGATCAGCACCAGGGTGCGTGCCGGTCCGAGGCCGCGCAAGCTGATCTCCGAAAGGCCGTTGCCGCCATTGTTGGAGTTGTTGCTGAGACCGAGCGAGTCCGCACCGGTCATGGTCTTGAGCACGTCCTCCAGGCTGTAGGCGCTGGTCAGCTGGATCGCGTCCGCGTCCTTGACCGAGAGCGGGCTCGGATTGGTCAGGTTGCTCTGCGGGATGCGCGAGCCGGTGACCACGACGGTTTCGGTGTCGGCAGCGGCCGCAGGCGCCGAAAGTCCCAATAAAGTCAAGATGGCGGCTCCGGCCATACTGGCCGTGTATAGTTCCGCTTTCATTTTCCGAAACATTTATGGTGCCCCCTTTTGGCTTGTCGAAGACGACATTGCACAGGGCCAATTACTTGGCTCACGCCAAGCTCCGCCTACCTATACTCCCCAGCAGGCGGCGACCCCAATTGCAGTCACGCTACGTCTGCCCGAAGCAAGGGTCAAAAACGAAATGCTGCATTGCGAAATTCGGGGGGCGGATGTTGTATTTTAGTGTCAACATTTGTTGCGAGGAACGCATGCACCCAGCAACATAATGGGATTCTAAAGTAAAGTTCATCCTGACGACATATTGCGACAGCCGGCGGAACGTCACGACTAAGCGACACACGCAAGGATTGCATTCTTGGTGTCTTTCGCCAGGCATGGGGAATATTTCAGTGTCAAGTCGAGAGAAGAACTGTCGCAATGAACACCGGAAGTCGTCGCGCCGGCCGTATCGAATGGCGAAGCGTCGGAGTGCTTGAATCTGTCGAAACAGCGTTCGATGCGGTTCCTGGGTTGTTCGGTCGTGCCTGAAAGGATGCTTGCGGGTGGATTTGAGGGGATGACGGGCTTGGCGCCGATCGCCTGGCCCGCTTCGCGGAAGGCGCGGCTGTCGCAAGCGCTATCGGCAAGGAGCGCCTCGGCTTTGCCGCGATCATCGCTGCCGTCTGGATGAGATCGTGCTGCCGACCGGGCGCAAGCTTGGCGTGCAGCGGCGATCGCATCCGCCAGCACGTGGATCTTGATGATCGGGCCTTTTCGCGAACGCCCCAGAACGTAGCACCCGAAAACAGCCGGTCATGAACAGCCGGTTGCCTGACGTCCTGCGGCCGGGACCGGACTCTTGCCGGGCAAAGCCCGCAAATCCGGTGCCACCATGCGCCCGCCAGCTCGTCTCGTTTGACCATCGATCCGCTCCGAACCACATGATCCGCCCAAGACGAATCACCGCTCAGCGGGATCGAAAATCCTCGATATCGCCGGCAGCGGCCTTCGGCGGGCCATGCTGGTGCCGGCGGAGCCGGTGCTTTGGGCCGGGGTGTCGAGGATCGCCGGTTCGGTCCGAGCAGCGGTTCGCGCAGCAGGGTCTTGGGCTTGGCCTGTCCGGATCGGATCGAGGTCGGCGACCGGCAGGAAAGCGAGGCGTGCACCTGCTTTGCGGATCGCGGCACGACCGGTGCCCCTTGCGGCTGCCGAGGTTGTCGATGATTGCGATGTCGCCCGGCGTCGGCGTCGGGATGAGCGCCTCCTCGAAACGGCTGCGCAAACGGGCTTTCGTTGATCGGTCCGCCGAACAGGATGGGCGCGTCGACCGGTCATGACGCAACGCCGCCAGGCAGCCGAGCGGTTTTGCTCGAAGGGAGTGCCTTGGCGACGAGGCGTCCGCCTCCGGGCGTCCGGCCGCGCATGCGGCCATGCCGGCCTGGCACAAGTTTCGTCGATGAAGAGCGGCGGCGCGGATCGAGTCGGCTTTGATGGCGCGTCCACCGTTGCGGCCTGCGCGCAACGTCTGGCCGATCTTGTTCGGCGGCGGAGAGGATTTTTTGAGGCCGAGACCTTGGACCCGGATGAAGTGCGGCGCCGTGGGGCGTCCGCCCTTAGCCGGCGTTGGGCCGGGCGCCTTGCCGCAACGGGCGCAAGCGGTCGCTGGCCGAGACCGCGTGCATCCGGTCCGACAGGTCTCAAGCCATTTGATCGCACCGGAGCACCGGTCGTTCCGAGCTGCGCCACAGAGGCGAAACGGACCCTTCGGGACGGAATCCAGGCCGGGCGCTGGCGTGCCGGACGAAGCGTGGAGCGGCAAGCACTGCGCATTGCGCGGCGCAAAAAAAAACGGCAGCCCGGGCGGGCCGCCGTTTTTGCTTGTCGGGACCGGTCGAACTTACAGCTTGAAGTTCACGCCGGCATACAGGAACAGACCGATCGGGTCGTAGACGTCGGCGTCCGTGCCGGTACCCGTCGTATCCAGGCCCGAACCGGGGAAGATTTCCGGCGGACGCGTGTCGAACAGGTTGTTGGCGCCGGCGTAGATCTGGGCCCACTTGTTCAGGTCGTAGGTCGCATTCAAATCGAGATAGTAGAAGGTCGGAACGCGGTTGGCCGGATCGTCGATCGGAACCGTACCGGACTTGTCGACCAGCGCCGGGCCCACGAAGTGGATCGTCGTCGTGACCGCGAGCGGACCGGTGTTGTAGGTCGTCCGCAGCAGGGCCTTCCAGTGCTCGAGCCCGACCGTCCCGGCGCCCACGATCGGCGACGTGCCGGCAACGCCCGGATCCGTCGTGTAGGAGTCGAGATAGGTCGTGTTGAGCGACACGGTCCAGCTGCCGTCATTGGCCAGCGTGGGATCCAGGTCACCCATGTCGAAGGCATAGGTCAGCGTGCCGTCGACACCCGAGGTCTTGACCGAACCCAGGTTGAAGGTCGGGAAGTTGAGCTGCTTGATGATCGGGCCGAGCGTCGAGTCATGCTGCCGGATGATCTGCTGGCAGAAGATGTTCGTCGCGAACAGCGCCGGGCTCGCCTCGTAGCACGCGTTCAGCGTGTCGTTCGCAGCAAGCCCGCCGATCGCACCGGTCAGGCGGATGTCGTAGAAATCGACCGTCGCCTGCAGACCCGCAACCCAGCTCGGCGTGTAGACGAAGCCGGCCGTGAAGGTATGCGCGGTTTCCGGCTTCAGGTTGGGATTGCCGGAGACGTTGCCGCCCACGCCCTGCAGCGCGGCCTGGCCGCCCGGCAGAGCGTAGTTCGGTGCCGCCGGTTCGCCGGCAAAGCCCGGTCCAAGCGCCGCGATCTGCGTCGCGCAGTTCGCCGCCACATTGCCCGGAGTCGGATGCGAGCAGGGGTCGACCGAAATGCTCGGGAAGGTCTGGGCATTCGGCGCAAAGAGCTCGCCGATATTCGGCGCGCGCGTCGCGGAGGCTTCTTCGACCCGGAACTTCAGGTCGTCGATCGGCTGATAGGTCGCGCCGTAGTTCCAGCTCGTCGCATCGCCGGCCGTGCTGTAATGGGCGAAGCGCACGGCACCGGTGATTTCGAGGTACTTGGCGAAGGGCAGGTCCTTGAGAACCGGAATCAGGCCTTCCGCGAAGACTTCCTTGACGTTGAAGCTGCCGCGGATCGCCGATTGCTGGTTGCCCGCGACCGTACCCGCCTGGGTGGCGGCGTCCGGAACGAAGGCCGCCGTCTCGTCGCGATACTCGCCGCCGATGGCGAGCTTCACCGCGCCGGCCGGCAGATCGATCAGCGAACCGTTGGCCGTGACCTGACCGACCTGCTCGACCGCCTGGCTCTGCAGCGACAGCGGCGAGGCCACATAGGCGGACGCCTGCGGCGTGATCGCGCCGGCGCCGAACAGGTTGATCGGAACGCAGCCTGCCGCCCTTGCGATCGGATCGGAGCAGACAAAGCCGCCGCCGCCGGCCGGCGCGACTTCGCCGGGAAGCGGCGCACGCGCGTTCAGCGCGTTCTGCAGCTTGATCTTGTCGTAATAGCCGCCGCTGAACTGGCCTTCCGAGGTGCGGCCCCACTCATAGTACGAATTCCAGGTCCAGTCGCCGACCGGCAGTGGGCCTTTCAACCCGAGCGTCACCTTCGCCATGGTGCGATCGACCACGCCGGTGCGGTCGCCCAGATCGCCGAAGCGGCGGGAGAAGAAGAGGCCCGGAGACCCCGCCGCCGCTGCCGATGCAATCGTCGGCCCTTCTGCCGCGAGCAGCGCAGGTGGGAGGAACGGGTTGGTGAACGGAATCACGATACCCGTGCCGCCGGACGAAGTCGGGGCGCTGAGGCCGTCGGTCGACGCGCCGGGATAGGGCTCGAGCTGCTGCGCCGAATGCGATTCCGAATAGGTGGATTCGACGAAGAAGGTCAACCACTTCGCGATGTCGTAATGCGCCGTCTCGGCGATCACGCGGCGGGACAGCGGAACCTCGATATAGCGGTTCGGATTGCGGTCGAAACCGTCGGTGGCTGTGTTGAACACCGTGCCGTCGGGATTGAAGCTGGTGCCGATGCCGTTGCCGGCGGCGCCTGCGGGAGCAACCTGGAAACGACCGCCAAGGCCGAACGAGCTGTAGGCGGCAGCGCCGAGAAAGACGGTGGGGATTTTGCCATAGATCGGGAAAACGCCCGGCAGGTAGGTTTCATCCGTCGCCGTCAGGTCACGATTGCTCGAATGGACCGCACCGCTGTGCTCGACCGTCGCCGAGATCGTGACGTTGCCGCGATCGTTGGCGAAGTTGGTGCCGAGGGTCATGGCGCCATAGACGTCGCCGCCATCGCCGCGCGAGCTCGAACCGACCTGCGCGTTGGCGAGCAGGCCTTCGAAGTCGTCCTTCAGGATGATGTTGACCACGCCCGCGACCGCATCCGAACCGTAGATCGCCGACGAACCGCCGGTGATCACGTCGACCCGGCTGATGAGCTGGGTCGGGATGGTGTTCAGGTCGACGGCGCTGGCAGTCGGCGAACCGGACACCTGGCGGCGTCCGTTGACCAGGACAAGGGTGCGCGAGCTGCCCAGCGAACGAAGGTCGACGTTCGAAATGCCAAATCCCGACGTCAGGAAGTTGGAGTTCGTCGGCGACAGGTCGCCGAGCCCGCCGGCATTCTGCACCTGCGGAAGCTGGGTCAGGACGTTGGCGATGTTGGGCTGGCCGGTCTTCATGATCGTGTCGGAATCGATGATCACGGTCGGCGTCGGCGCGTCGCCGGCGGGATGCTGGATCAGCGAGCCGGTAACGACGACGGTTTCGACCTGGTCGTCGGCGATCGCGCTGCTCGAGAGCGCAGCGGTCGCCGCACCGGCAAGCAGGAACATGCGAAGGGAAGTCTGGAATTTAGGAGAGTTGAGCACTGTTGCCCCCTAGAAAAGTTGATGACCGAATCAGAGCGTCAGTCGGAAGCCGAGAAGGATCTCGTGGCTGTCGAAATCCGCGTCGACGTCGCCGCCATGCAGACCCGGCGCGATCCTCAGCTTCGCACCGTCCGCCGCGAAGTAGCGGTAGTCGGCGAAGAAGCTGACATCGTCCGAGATCGGAACGCTGGCGCCAGCGCCCAACTGCCAGGCGAAGGTGAAGTCGTTCTTTTCGATCAGATTGATTCCGCCGAGCTTGCCGCCGATCTGGATTTGGGCAAGGCCGATGCCGCCGCCGACATAAGGCGTGATTCCGATCGCGTCCCCGACACTGTGGAAGTCGTACCAGACGTTCGCCATCAGCGAGTAGGCGTTGAGATTGATGCTCGCCGGCTCGTCGACCGATTTCGACCCGAAGGTCGACAGCGGGCTGCCGATGGTCGCGGCCTGGTACAAGGTCGAGACGTGAGCGACCTTTTTGGACGTGTTGCCGTGATAGGCGGCTTCCAGTTCGGTTCGGAAGGTTCCCCAGTCGATGCCCCAGTTGCCGCCGACGACGAAACCGGTCTTGAAGCTGGTGTCGACGGACTGATGCGAAATGAAGGTGTCTGTCGTGGTGTGGGTGTGCGAAACGCCCTTGAGGCCCGGCTTTTGAAGGAGGCTCGCGCCCCCGAAGATGCTGACATAGGTCGATGCCGCTTCGGCAGTGCAAGTCATCGTTGCAAGCGAAGCCACAGACGCGGAAATCAGCAGAAGATTGCGAACTTTCATGTTTTCCCCGCTATGATGAACGCGGTTGCCGCAACCAGGCGCGGAACCGATCTGGGGAAATCTTATGCCTCAGAGACTTTGCGCCGCAACGCAGTATGACCTTGAGACTTCATTCTAAAGTCATCAGTTGCAATTCTGACACGTTCGACACATATCGATAAGGTTCGACAAGATTATGTCTGGGACCATGGCCTGCAACATTTGTGCATAAGGTTTTGCCGCCGTTTTCCGAACGATTATGACTCGACGTTTGCGAGCGGTCCGAGTGCGTCGACGAGCGGTTGCAATTCGGGCATGTAGTTGCGCCATTTTTGCACCGACGTTTGATAGATCGGCTGGCGAACCTGCCACTGACTCGCGGTGCGCACGGCGCGATCGACGTTGTAGAATTCCAGGCACCGCGCATCCCAGTCCAGCCCCACAAATTCAACGAGGCGCCGCGCGGAACCTTCAAGATCGGTCGTGTAGTTTTCATAGTCAACATCGAGGATCGGAAGCGGCAGGTTCTCGCGCCAATGCTGCATCAGGTCGTGATAGCCGCGGTAATAGCGTCCGATGTCGGTCAGCGAGCGGTTATAGCCATGCGCGTCGCTGAAATTCTTGGTCCAGCAGGACAGGCAGGTATCGACCGGATCGCGCCGGCAATGGATGATCCTGGCATTCGGCAGCGCCAGCGCGATGAGCCCTAGAAGCTCGAAATTATGCGGCATCTTGTTGGTGATGCGCCGCGCCTTGCCGCCCGCCCGCTGCACCAGATCCCTGACATAGCGCTGCCCGAGCAGCTGTGCGCCGAACGGCGTGATCTTCAACGCGCTCAGCGGAAACGAATCGCGCGACGGACTGATCTGCTCCGAGAGCGTCGCCATGCGCTCGAAGGTCTCGATCTCGCCCGCGCCATGGACCTCCGGATGGGCCGAAAGTATCTGCTCGGTCAGCGTCGTGCCCGATCGCGGCATGCCGACGATGAAGACCGGAATATCGGACGGGAAGCCCCAGCCCTGCCTTTCGCGGAAGAAGCGCTTGGAAAAGACCAGCTTCTTCTGGCGCCGGTAATTCTCGCTCTCCTTGTGGTCGAAGCCCTTATAGGCAAGCCGGTTGGCGGCATCGAAATGCGCGAAAGCCTTGCTGTAGAGCTTCAGATCGTCCGAGACTTTACCGGCGGCGTAGTGCAGGGACACCTTGTCGGCCTCCGGGATATCCTCGGTCTGGAGCTGCGACTCGATCTCCGCCAGCGTGCCGTCGTCCTTGCGGAACTTGTGGACGTGGGCGAGGCTGATATAGCCCGCGGGGCGGTGGGGCAGGCGTTCGATGACCTGCCGCGCGGCGCGCTCGGCCTCCTCGAACTTGCCCTGGTCCGACAGGATTCCGGTGATGCCCACGAGCGCGGCGTGAACCCGGTCGTCCTTGGCCCAGACTTCGCGCCAGAGTTGCAGGGCGGCGTCGACCTCGCCCAGATGGCGCAGCACCCGGCCGAGATTGTATTTGGCTTCGTCGAAGTCGGGATTGAGCGCGACGGCGCGTTCCAGATGTTCCCGCGCCTCGTCATAGCGGCGCAATTCGTACAGGGCGTGGCCGCAATTGTTGAGGATGTGCGGGTCCCTGGGCCGGGTGTTGAGCGCGCGCTCCATCAGGTCGACGGCCATGACGAGAAGCCCCTCGTCGGCGGCCAGGACGCCCAGCAAGTTCAGGGCATCGGGCTGATTCGGAGCGTGTTCCAGCACCTTGCGGTAACAGCGCTCGGCCTCTTCCTTGCGGCCCGCACGGTGATGGCCGACGCCTTCCTCCATGAACTGCTGCAGCAGCTTGGGCGAAGCGGCGCGCGGATTGTAGGTGGGGAATCCGTCGGTCGGCAGTTCGAACTTGGTTTCGGTCTTCGCCATATTTAAGGCTCCACTCTCGATCGGGCGGCGCGCCATTTCGCCGGATTTGTGATTATTATTCCTGTAACAGGCAAGCCGCGCGCTGTCGCGATGGGGTCGCCGCCCCAGGGGGCCGGCCTGCCGGTCGCGGTACGAAATTGTCACCCGCGGCAAACGCGGATATGACCGGCCGCGCTCAGCGCGATGGAGCAAGACATGACCGCAAAAAGCAAGCCGGATGCCGTCCCGGTCGGACAGCTAAGCTTCGAACTCGCCCTCCGCGAGCTGGAAGGAATCGTCTCCCGTCTGGAACAGGGCGAGGTGGATCTGGAGGATTCCATCGCGCTCTACGAAAGAGGGCAGGCCCTCAAGCTTCACTGCGAAAGCAAGCTGAAGGCGGCGGAAAGCCGGCTGGAAAAGATCGTGCAGGGCGCCGGCGGCGCGACCGGGTCGGAGCCGATGGATATCGGCCCGTCCTGATTTGCGTTGATTTGCAGCCGGAAAAGGCCGATTTTCGCAGTGCAACACAAGCGTATGATACGCGGAGACATTCCCCCATGGGGCAGCCCAGCAAGACGCCGCTTCTCGACACGATCAGCGAGCCGCATCAGCTGCGCGCGCTGGACCGCAAGCACCTGCGCCAGTTCGCCGACGAATTGCGGGCGGAGACGATCGACGTCGTCTCCGTCACCGGCGGACATCTCGGCGCGGGCCTGGGCGTCGTCGAACTGACCACGGCGCTGCACTATGTGTTCGATACGCCGAAGGACAAGATCATCTGGGACGTCGGCCACCAGGCCTATCCGCACAAGATCGTCACCGGCCGCCGCGACCGCATGCGCACGCTGCGCCAGGGCGGCGGCCTTTCCGGCTTCACCAAGCGCAGCGAAAGCGAATACGACCCGTTCGGCGCGGCGCATTCCTCGACCTCGATCTCGGCCGGCCTCGGCTTCGCGGTGGCGCGCGACCTCAAGGGCGAGAAGAACAATGTCGTGGCCGTGATCGGCGACGGCGCGATGAGCGCCGGCATGGCCTATGAGGCGATGAACAATGCCGGCGCGATGGATGCGCGGCTGATCGTGATCCTGAACGACAACGACATGTCGATCGCACCGCCGGTCGGCGCGATGAGCGCCTATCTGGCGCGGCTGGTGTCGAGCCAGACCTATCGCGGCCTGCGCAGCTTCGGCAAGAAGATCGCCGGCATCCTGCCGCGGCCGATGAAGGTCGCCGCCGGCCGCGCCGAGGAATATGCCCGCGGCATGGTCACGGGCGGCACGCTGTTCGAGGAATTGGGCTTCTATTACGTCGGCCCGATCGACGGCCACAATCTCGACCACCTGATCCCGGTGCTGGAGAATGTGCGCGACATGAAGAACGGGCCGGTTCTCATCCATGTCGTGACCAAGAAGGGCAAGGGCTATGCCCCGGCCGAGGCGTCGGCGGATAAATATCACGGCGTCGCCAAGTTCAACGTGCTGACCGGCGAGCAGAACAAGTCGAACTCCAAGGCGCCGGCCTACCAGAAGGTGTTCGGCGAATCGCTGATCGCCGAGGCCAAGAAGGACAGCCGCATCGTCGCCATCACCGCCGCCATGCCGTCGGGCACCGGCGTCGATCTCTTCCAGCAGGTCTTCCCCAAGCGCACTTTCGACGTCGGCATCGCCGAGCAGCATGCGGTGACCTTCGCCGCCGGCCTCGCGGCGGAAGGCATGAAGCCCTATTGCGCGATCTATTCGACCTTCCTGCAGCGCGCTTACGACCAGGTGGTGCACGACGTGGCGATCCAGTCGCTGCCGGTGCGCTTCGCGATGGACCGTGCCGGCCTGGTCGGCGCCGACGGCGCCACCCATGCGGGCTCCTTCGACATCGCCTATCTCGGCACGCTGCCGAACTTCGTGCTGATGGCCGCCGCCAACGAGGCCGAGTTGGTCCACATGGTCGCCACCACGGCGCAGATCGACGACCGGCCCAGCGCGCTGCGCTACCCGCGCGGCGAAGGCTGGGGCACCATCGAGCGTCCGCTGGAAGGCGTGCCGCTGGAGATCGGCAAGGGCAGGATCTGGAAGGAGGGCACCTCCATCGCCATCCTGTCCTACGGCACGCGCCTGGCCGAGGCGCTGCTGGCGGCGGAGAAATTGTCCGGCTACGGATTGTCGACGACCGTTGCCGATGCGCGCTTCGCCAAGCCGCTCGACACCGACCTGATCCGCCGCCTGGCGCAGAACCACGAAGTGCTGATCACGGTCGAGGAAGGCGCGATCGGCGGCTTCGCCAGCCATGTGATGCAGTTCCTGGCGACCGAGGGCCTGCTCGACCGCGGCCTCAAGATCCGCCCCATGGTGCTGCCCGACCGTTTCCAGGACCACGACACGCCCGACCGGATGTACGAGGCGGCCGGACTGGATGCCAAGGCCATCGTGGCCAAGGCGCTGGCGGCGCTGGGCCGTCCGCAGGAGGCGGGCGGGGCGCAGCGGGCCTAGGCGCCGTTCGCAAAGTGATCGGCGCGTGTCTCGAAACTTTGTGACCTAATCCGCGCCGGCGCGCCGGGGCGCGATCCGCCAAAGACATACGGCAAGACGATGAAGTCCTTGATCATTGCTCTCTGTGTCGCGACCGCGCTCGGCGGTGAAGCCGCGTCGGCCGGCACTTGGCAACCCTCTGCGAGTCAAATTCCGATATGGCCGGGAACACCGCCCGATGCCAGGCCGATGCCGGGTCCGGAAAGCGTGGTGACCGTCAGCCATCCGGTCGCGGGGCGCCCCTGGATGGCGGTCTCGAACGTCTCGCAGCCGACGATGACGGTCTATTTCCCCCATGGGAAGAACACCGGGGCCGCGGTCGTGGTGCTTCCCGGCGGCGGCTTCGAGGTGCTGGCGATCGACCTCGAAGGCACGGAGGTCTGCGACTGGCTGACATCCAGGGGCGTCACGTGCGTTCTCCTGAAGTACCGCGTTCCGAGCGAGCCTTATGATTGGCACTGCGATTGCCGTCCCGACGGTCTCGCGACATCGACGCGATCGTTGGAGGATCTGCAAAGAACCATCGGGCTGGTGCGCCTTCACGCCGGGAAATGGCATGTCGATCCGCACAAGATCGGCGTGCTCGGGTTCTCGGCCGGCGGCTACCTCGCGGCGGAAATCAGCACGAAATATCGGCAACGGCTATACGCGCCCCTGGATGATGCCGACAGGCAGAGCGCCCGGCCGGATTTCGCCGTGCTCGTCTATCCGGGGCATCTCGCGCCGGGCAGGACGGACGGCAGCACTCTGAATCGGAACGTTCCCGTCACGCCCGACACGCCGCCCACATTCCTGGTGCAGGCGGAAAACGACAAGACGGACGGCGTGAATCAATCGCTGGTCTACTACGCCGCGTTGAAGAAAGCCGGCGTGCCGGCGGAGATGCATCTGTACGCGGAAGGCGGGCATGCGTTCGGCTTGCGGCGGACGCGGTTTCCGATCACCGGCTGGCCTCGACTGGTCGAGACGTGGCTGCGCACAATTGGAATGATGGAGTAGCGGTGGAATGATGGAGTAGCGGCGCGCGCAAATGCCCCCTCAAGGAGGGTTTTCCCGCGCTTTGCAAACAGAACCTAGTTCCCTTGTTATATTAAGGCTTTACGGACCGACCCGCCCCGGGCATTGTGACGTTGCGCAGCGGCTGGGCAGCCGGCGCAAATCGAAAAGTTGTGCGCTCGCGCTTTCCGGGATGGCTGCGCGTCCGCTTGAACGGCGCGCGGGCGGCGGGGCCCGGCAGCCAATGCGAGAGACCCTATGAGCACGCCATCCACCGAAGACCTGCGCGCCGATATTTTCCTGGTGCGCGCCGGCTATGCCAAGAGCCGCACCGAGGCGCAATCGGCGATCCGTTCCGGACGCCTGCGCGTCAACGGCGAGATCGTGATCAAGCCGTCGCACACGCTCGATCCCGACGCGCAGATCGAATATGTCCGGCCGCATCCTTACGTGTCGCGCGGCGCGCTGAAGCTGATCGCGGCGCTGGACGCGTTCGAGCTGTCGCCCAAGGACCTGGTCTGCCTCGACGTCGGCGCCTCGACCGGCGGCTTCACCGAAGTGCTGCTGGAGCGCGGTGCGAGGAAAGTCTACGCCGTCGATGTCGGCCACGCCCAGATGCATCCCAAGGTGCGGCGCGAGGAGCGCGTGGTCGCCTGCGACGGCGTCAATGCGCGCGATCTGAGTCGCGCCCAGGTCCTGGACGTGCCGATGGCGGTGACCATCGATGTGAGCTTCATCGGCCTGAAGCTGGCGCTGCCGCCGGCGCTGTCGCTGGCCGGCAGCGGCGCCTGGCTGGTGGCGCTGGTCAAGCCGCAATTCGAGGTCGGCCGCTTCGCGGTCGGCAAGGGCGGCATCGTCAAGGACGCCGAGGCGCGCGACGCCGCGGTCAAGGACGTCTCCGACTGGATCGCCGACCAGGCCGGCTGGACCGTGAAGGGCCGGATGGAAAGCCCGATCGAGGGCGGCGACGGCAACCGCGAATACCTGCTGGCGGCCCGCAAGGTGTGAGCGCGCTCTGCCGCCATGTCGGAAGCTGCGGCGGCTGCGCGCTCCAGGAGATGGATGAGGCGGCGTACCGCGCCCGCAAGCGCGACGATGTCGTCCGTGCCCTGGACAGGCACGGCGTCGTCGCGGAGGTGGCGCCGCTCGTCGCCGTGACGCCGGGCACCCGCCGCCGGGCGGTGTTCAAGCTGCTCAAGCGCAACGGCGCGGTCGAGCTCGGCTTCCACGCCCACCGCACCCACGACATCGTCGACATGCAGGAATGCCGCCTGCTCACGCCGGCGCTGTTCGCGCTGGTGGCGCGCCTGCGGGCGGCGATGAACGGGATGCTCGCCAATGGCCAGCACGGCGAGGCGCGGGTGACGCAGGCCGACAACGGCTTCGACATCGCCCTGCGTGCCAGCGCCGGATTGACGCCTGCGCTCACCACGGCGCTTGCGGCAGCCGCGCCGGCCCTGGGTGCCATCCGCATCACCTGGAACGGCACGCTCGCCTTCGAGAACGCTGCCCCGTTTGTGCATTTCGGCAAGGCGGTCGTGAAGCTGCCGCCGGACTCGTTTCTCCAGCCGTCGCGCGAGGGCGAGGCGGCGCTGCGCGGCCTGGTGCTCGCCGCCGTGGCGGGCGCCAAGTCCGTCGCCGATCTGTTCAGCGGCTGCGGCACCTTCTCGCTGGCGCTGGCGGAGCGGGCGCGCGTCCATGCGGTGGAGCGCGAGCAGGCGATGCTGGACGCGCTGGCCGAGGCCGCCAAGGCGACGCAGGGCCTCAAGCCCGTCACCACCGCCCGCCGCGACCTCTTCAAGCTGCCGCTGACGGTCGCCGAACTGAACCGTTTCGACGCCGTCGTGCTCGACCCGCCGCGCGCCGGGGCCGAGGCGCAGGCGCGCCTTCTTGCCCGCGCCACGGTGCCGCGCCTCGCCTATGTCTCCTGCGACGCCGACAGCTTCGCCCGCGACGCCCGGCTCCTGATCGACGGCGGCTACCGCATCGGCGGCGTCACCCCGGTAGACCAATTCCTGTGGTCGTCGCATATTGAGCTGGTGGCCGCGTTCGAGCGCGCCGTCAGGGGCGCGTCGTTCCAACAAGCGCGGTAGGGGACGACATGAAGAGACTGGGTTTCGTGCTGGCCGCGTTGTGCGCGGTGCTGTTCGCGCCGCCGGCGGCGGCCGACGATTTCTCCACCTGGGCGGCCATCGTGGTTTCGGCCGACTGGCACTCCCATTCCGGGGCGCCGTCGGAGGTGTTCGACAATGGCCGCCGCGATGTCGCCGCCGACCTGCTGCGGCTGGGTTTCTCCGCGGGCAACCTGGTCCAGTTCTCGGTCCGCTCGGACAGTCATCCGGGTACGGACCATGCCGACAAGCAGACTATCGCCAACGAATTGTGGGACCTGTCCAACCGCACCACGGGCGGGTGCCTGGCCTATCTCACCAGCCACGGCTCGCCCGACGGCATGGTGCTGGATGACGGGTACCTGACGCCCGCCGAACTGGCCGGCATGCTCGACAATGCCTGCGGCAGCCGGCCGACGATCGTGTTCGTGGTGGCGTGCTTCTCGGGCGTCTTCGTGCCGGCGCTGTCGGCGCCCAACCGCTTCGTGATGACGGCGGCGCGGCCGGACCGGCCATCCTTCGGCTGCGGCGACAATGACCGCTACACCTTCTTCGACAATTGCTGGCTGGATTCGGTCGGCGGCGTGGGCGATTTCGGCAGCCTCGCCAACGCCGTGCGCGCCTGCGTCACCCGCAAGGAGGCCGAGATCCATGCGCTGCCTTCCGAGCCGCAGCTCGCCATCGGCGCCCAGATCGCCGCCGCGATGCCGCGCTGGCGCTAGCAGGCTGTTGAAGAAGTCCCTAGCGGACGGCTTTTGATCGTGATTCCCTTGGTGAAGCGTGCTGAGGGATTTGCGATGCGAGGAAGCGACGAACGGTCTGGAGCACTGTTCAGCTATGTGGATTTGGAGTCTCGGGTTCGCGAGGACCATCCGTTGCGGACGATCCGTCGGATCGCGAACACGGCGCTGAGCGATCTGTCGAAGGAGTTCTCCAAGCTCTACACGGACTTCGGCCGGCCCGGCATTGCACCGGAGAAGCTCTTGCGGGCGATGCTGCTGCAGGCGTTCTACGGGGTGCGCTCGGAGCGGCAATTGATGGAGCGGATGGAGTTCGACCTTCTGTTCCGCTGGTTCGTGGGGCTGGGGATCGACGATCCGGTGTGGGACCACTCGGTGTTCTCGAAGAATCGCGACCGGCTTCTGGAGGGCAAGATCGCGGCGAAGTTCCTGAACGCGATCTTAGACCAGCCTTCGGTTAAGCGGCTGCTGTCGAGCGACCACTTCTCGGTGGACGGCACGCTGATCGAGGCCTGGGCCTCGATCAAGAGCTTCCGCAGGAAGGACGGCGACGACCAGGACAGCGATGGTCCCGGGCGCAACGCCGAGCGCGGCTTCCACAAGGAGAAGCGTTCCAACGAGACTCACGAGAGCACGACCGATCCCGAGGCCAAGCTCTACAAGAAGGGCGACGGCCAGCCGGCCAAGCTCTGCTACATGGGTCATGCCCTGATGGAGAACCGTCATGGTCTGGCGGTCTTAGGGAGCGTCAGCCAGGCCACCGGCACGGCCGAGCGGGAGCAGGCGCTGGCGCTCATCGACCGCCACCGGCGGCGACGGCGCAAGCGGCGGATCACGCTGGGCGCGGACAAGGCCTATGACGTCGAAGCCTTCGTGCTGGGTCTGAAGAGCCGCTGCGTCACGCCGCACATCGCCATCGACGGCCATTTGAGCAAGACCGGTAACGCGCGCAAGACCGCCATCGACGGACGAACCCTGCGCCATGCCGGCTATGCCGTAAGCCAGGTCTGCCGCAAGCGGATCGAAGAAGTGTTCGGCTGGATCAAGTCCTCTGCCGGGTTTGGCAAGATCAAGCTGCGAGGCCGCGCCCGTGTCGACGCCGCCTTCACCATGGCACTGGCAGCCTACAATCTCATCCGGCTTCCCAAGCTTCTGGGAGCCGCGGCGTGAGGGGCAAGTGGCGCATCACCAAGATGCCGGACTATGAGGCCGACTTCCTCGACATGATGGAGCCTGCCTACATCCTGTTCGACGGCGAGGGCGGCGGCGAGTTCGCCTTCGGTTGTGTCACAGGCGCCATCCACGGAGCCGGCGACACCAGCAACGTCGCGTTCTCCTGGGCCGGCAACGACGAGATGGACGAGGCCAGCGGCGAGGGATGGGCTGAACTTCAACCCAACGGCAGCCTCAACGGCCAAATTTGCTTCCACAACGGCGACGAAGCCGACTTCATCGCCAAACCCTGGAACACTTCTTCAACAGCCTGCTAGAGCGGATCACCGCTTCACGGAATCGGCGATCCGCTCCAAGGCGTTGATCGGTCGCAATTGCGGACGGAGTTGGTAGCGACAGCGTACCAACGCTTCGCACTTTTCCTGGAATTGCGCTAGCGCAGCCAGTTTTCGACCGAGAGGCCCGGAACGCGACCGAATTCGCGCGCGTTGCCGGTGACGAGCGCCAGCGCGTGCGCCGCGATCAGCGTCATGGCATATGCCGCTCACGAGAGCGAGATTTCCGGTCTCAGCCGACCTGTGCCCGATGGCGCAGCGCATGATCCGCCAGCACGCAGGCCATCATCGCTTCGCCCACCGGCACGGCACGGATGCCGACGCAGGGGTCGTGGCGGCCCTTGGTGACGATCTGCGTCTCGGCATTGTTCACGTCCACCGTCAGCCGCGGCGACAGGATAGACGAGGTCGGCTTGACCGCGAAGCGGCAGACGATGGGCTGGCCGGTCGAGATGCCGCCCAATATGCCGCCGGCATGGTTGGCGAGAAAGCGCGGCTTGCCGTCATTGCCGGCGCGCATCTCGTCGGCGTTCGCCTCGCCGGTCAGCGCCGCGGCGCCGAAGCCGTCGCCGATCTCCACGCCCTTGACCGCGTTGATGCTCATCAACGCCGCGGCGAGGTCGCCGTCGAGCTTGGCATAGACCGGCGCGCCGAGGCCGGCGGGCACGCCCTCCGCCACGACTTCGATCACCGCGCCGACCGAGGAGCCGGCCTTGCGCACGCCTTCGAGATATTGCGTCCACGGAGCGACGGCGCCGGGATCGGGACAGAAGAACGGATTGTCCGCGACCGCCGCCCAGTCCCAGCGGGCGCGGTCGACGGTCTGCGTCCCCATCTGCACCAGCGCACCGCGAATGCCGACATTCGGGTAGAGCGATGCCAGCACCTTGCGCGCCACCGCGCCGGCCGCCACCCGCGTCGCGGTCTCGCGCGCACTCTGCCGCCCGCCGCCGCGATAGTCGCGCACGCCGTATTTGGCGAAATAGGTGTAGTCGGCATGGCCGGGGCGGAACTTGTCGCGGATGTCGCCATAGTCCTTGCTGCGCTGATCGACATTCTCGATCAGCAGCGCGATCGGCGTGCCGGTGGTGAGCTGCGCCGGCATGCGCTCGTCCTGGAACACGCCCGACAGGATCTTCACCGTGTCCGGCTCCTGGCGCTGGGTGACGAATTTGCTCTGACCCGGCCGCCGCCGGTCGAGGTCGGCCTGGATATCGGCCTCGCTCAGCGCGATGCCCGGCGGGCAGCCGTCGACCACGCAGCCGATCGCCGGCCCATGGCTCTCGCCGAAGGTCGTGACGCGGAACAGATGGCCGAACGTGTTGTGCGACATCCTACTCGCCGAAATACGCTTCCGTGCCGCGGCTAAGACGCAAAAGCCCGGCGTTCGGAGCTTGATAGCTCAAACATTCCTCCGGCGACAGGCCGAGATACTGCGCGCGGAGCGATGCGGCGGTGACGCCATGGGTGACGATCACCGCATCGCGCGTGAGCGTGGCGAGGAAGCGGCCGGCGCGGGCGAACAGGTCGGCGCGGCTCTCGCCGCCAGGCCGCCTGGCGTTCCACGGATCGGCCTCGAACGGGACGTGGTCTTCGGCCGGGATGTCCGGCCAGGCGAGCCAGATGTGGTCGCCCGCGTGGATCTCCATCAGCCGGTGATCGGCGCGATAGCCGGTCGGCGGCAGGCCCGCGGCCTCGCGCAGCAGCTCCATCGTCACGCAGGCGCGATGCAGCGAGCTGGCATGAAAATCGAGCGCGGCCGGATCGCGCACCATCTCGCGCAGCAGCCGGCCTTTTTCCCGCGCCTGCTCGCGGCCGCGCGCCGTCAGCGGCGAGTCGTCATGCGATCCGATGCGGCGCTCGAGATTGTGCTCGCACTCGCCATGACGGACGACATAGAGGGTGAGATCGCGGACATTCGCCATCGTCAGTCGCCGAAGAAGGTCTCCTCGCCCTGCGCCAGCCGCAGCAGCCCGGTGTTCGACGGTTCGTAGCTCATCGTTTGCGCCGGCGAAAGGTCGAGCACGTGGCTGCGGAGCATGGCGATCACCCGCGCATGGCAGACGATCACGCAGTCGCCCGCCAGCGAGTCGAGGAAGCGCCCGACCCGCGCATGCACCATCGCTTCGCTCTCGCCGCGCGGGCAGACGAGATCCCATTGGTCGTGCGCGGAGGGCCCGCCCTTCACCAGCCGGTCGTCGCCCTGATGCAGCTTGGTCCAGTCGCCGAAATCCATTTCCTGGAGCCGGTGATCGGTGGCGTAGGGCAGGGCGGGCAGGCCGGCGGCCGCGCGCATCAGCTCCATCGTCACGCAGGCGCGGTGCAACGGGCTGGCGATGAACGCGACGCTGCCGAGATCGGGCACGACCGCGCGCAGGATCGGTCCCTTGGCGGTGGCCTGCGCCCGGCCCGGCGCGGTCAGCGGCGAATCCGCCTGGGCCGTGATCGTCTGGCTGACATTGTCCTGCGTCTGGCCGTGGCGCACCGCATAGATCGTCAGCGCCCGAAAATCCGTCACGGGTCCCACCGCATGACGTCGCTGCCGCGGACGCAGAACACCACGCCCTGCGGCTCGTCGAGGGCGGACATCTGCTGCCAGCCCATGCCGGCGAACAGCCCGCGCAGGATGCGCGTGGTGGCGCCGTGGCTGATGATGAAGGTGTCGCGGTCCAGATCGCGCACGAAGCTCTCGATGCGCCTGGCGACGTCGGCATAGTTCTCGCCGCCCGGGATGCGCACATGCCATTTGTCGGCGGTGCGCCGCGCGAACATCTCCGGATCGAGCGCCCGGGCCTCGTCGTCGGTGAGCTGGTCCCAGATGCCGAGGTCGATCTCCTGCAGCCGGGGATCGGTGTGGTAGCCGTGCGGCGCCAGGTCCAGCGCGGCGCGAACGATCTCCATCGTCGCCTTGGCGCGCGGCAGCGGGCTGGAGACGAAATCGAACTGCGGCTGCGGCCCCAGCTCGCGCAGCAGGATCGCGCCCACCGCACCGGCCTGTTCGCGGCCCAGCGGGGTGAGCGGCGTGTCCTTGATGCCGGAGAATTGCTTTTTCAGATTGGCCACGGTCTGACCGTGGCGCGCGAAGGTGAGCGTCAGCCCGTCTGTGAGGCTAAGCGTCATTCTTGCCGACGACGATGTCGGGCGCGTCCACCGCCTTCATGCCGACGACGTGATAGCCGGCGTCGACATGCAGGCATTCGCCGGTCACCGCCTTGCCCAGGTCGGACAGCAGGAACAGGGCCGAATTGCCGACCTCCTCGATGGTCACGTTGCGCCGCAGCGGCGAATTGTATTCGTTCCATTTCAGGATGTAGCGGAAATCGCCGATGCCGCTGGCCGCCAGGGTCTTGATCGGGCCGGCGGAGATCGCGTTCACGCGGATCTGCTTCTTGCCCAGGTCCTCGGCCATGTAGCGCACGCTGGCTTCCAGGGCCGCCTTCGCCACGCCCATCACGTTGTAATGCGGCATGACCTTTTCGCTGCCGTAATAGGTCAGCGTCACCATGGAGCCGCCGTTCGGCATCATCTTCTCGGCGCGCTGCGCCACGGCGGTGAAGGAGTAGCAGGAGATGTCCATCGTCATCCGGAAATTCTCCGGCGTCGTGTCGACATAGCGGCCGTCGAGCTGTTCCTTGTCGGAGAAGCCGATGGCGTGCACGACGAAGTCGAGCGTGCCCCACACCCGGCGCAGTTCGTCGAACGCCGCGTCGATCGAGCCCTGGTTGCTCACGTCGCAGTCGATCAGCGCCGCGGGCTTGAGCGGTTCGACCAGCGGCACGACGCGCTTCTTGAACACGTCGCCCTGATAGGTGAAGGCCAGTTCCGCGCCGGCCTTGTGCAGCGTCTCGGCAACGCCCCAGGCGATCGAGCGGTTGTTGGCCACGCCCATGATGAGGCCGCGCTTGCCCGTCATGAGTCCGTCCAACGCCATATCCTGCCGCTCCTTGGGGCATGCGCCCGCAACATCCTTTCTGTGGCCGGAAATGGCAGGGATTTCAAGGCCAATTGCTGCCGCTGGGGCAATCCGGTTAACGGCGGCGTCCACCCATACCCACAATTCGCACGCTGCAAAGAAGCGTACGGCGCCGGACGATGCCGGTAGACGCACGATGTGCGATGCAGGCGGCGGTCTTGCGGAAATTTTCGATTGGGCCAGCCACCCTGCCCTTGGTGTCCCCTCCCCCTCGTGGGGGCGTTATTTACTCGAAGCAGCACACCACAATATCCATCGCCACGTCAGCGAAGCGCACCTGCAACGCTACCTGTACGAATTCGACTTCCGCCATTCCAACCGCGCCAAGGTGGGCGTGAACGATGAGATGCGGGCCGAGGGCGCCCTGAGGGGCATCGTCGGGAAGCGCCTCACCTACCGGCGGACCAACCAAGGGTCGCAAGCGCAAGCCTAAACCCAAGAGCCGCCAGTCTCTGTTCTGGCCTGGGCAGGGGCACCGACATCAAGCTCTATTCCGTCGGCTTCGACGCAAGCTGGGAGATCGACATTTTCGGCGGCGGCCGCCGCGCCATCGAAGCGGCGATGCGGCAGCTGCATGATGGCGAGGTCTCGCTCACTGCCGAGATCGCCAACGACTATTGCACGCTCCGCGCCGCACAGGACCGCGAATGGATATTGCAGGCCGAAATCGTGCGGCAGATCGGCGTCGCCACGGCCGGTCTCTATCCCAAATTCAACCTGCTCGCCGGCGTCTCCTTCGCCAGCAACCGCCTGAGCAATCTGTTCTCGACCAGCAATCTCGGCGAGCTCGGCCCGGGTTCGATCATGTGGCCCGTTTTCAATGCATCCTCGGCGCGGCTGGCGGAGGCGCAATACAGGGTCGGGCTGGTGCCTTACCTGAACGTGCCGACGGCGCAGGCGACGCTGATGCAGCAGCGCGCTAGTCGTATTGCCACATAGGCCGCACGCTCTCTTATCGCCAACAGCCGCGACAGGGTGTCTGCCGCACGGCATTGCGGTTTATCGCGGCGGGCCGGTTTCGATCATGCCTTCGACCAATCGGGCCGCGCCCGTCAGAAAAGGGCGGCCGCTTTGGCGAGCGCAATATAAAGGCCGATCAGGAATGGAATGCCTACCGCGAGCCAAGCGACGGCGCCCAGCGCGCCGAATCCACCCCGGGCCGCCGTGACGGCGTCGGCCGACGCACGGTCCTCATGTTGCAACGCGCGCTCGCGCGCCAGTTCCTCCTCGGTCATGTAGTTCTTCTGGGCGACTGGGCGCACGAAGAAGTTGCAGATCAGGCCGACGAACAGAAGTCCCGCCATGATGTAGAGCGTCCCGTCATAGACGAGGCTCTTCGGCACGCCATGCGCAAGCTGCGTGTCGCGCAGGCCGGCGATCAGGGCCGGGCCGGCGACGCCCGCCACCGACCAGGCGGTGATGAGCCGGCCGTGGATCGCGCCCACCATCTGCGTGCCGAAGATGTCGGCGAGGTAGGCGGGCAGGGTGGCGAAGCCGCCGCCATACATCGTGATGATGATGCAGACCGACGCAACGAACGCGACCGCCAGCCCCATATGGCCCCAGGTCGGCAGCAGGCAGTAAAGCGCGATGCCGAGGATGAAGAACACGAAATAGGTGTTCTTGCGGCCGAGATAATCCGACAGCGACGCCCAGAAGATGCGACCGAGGCTGTTGAACAGGCTGATCAGCCCGACCAATCCCGCCGCGGCGGCGACGATTGCCGCCTTCTGCACGGTGGTCAGCGCGGCGTGGGCATCGAGACCGAGCAGCTTGCCGCCGAAGACTTCCTGAAGCATCGGGCTCGCCATCGAGATCACGGCGATGCCGGCGGTGACGTTCATGCACAAGACGCCCCAGATCAGCCAGAATTGCGGTGTCTTCCACGCAACATTCAGATGGACATGATGGCCGGTGATCATCGCGCTGCCTGCGGTGACCGGCGCGGTCCAGCCGGCGGGCTTCCAGCCGACGGGGGCGACGCGGAAGCCGAAGGCGCCGAGTGCCATGACGATGAAATAGACCGCGCCCAGCACCATCAGCGTGGTCGACACGCCGGACGTCCCATCGGTCGCAAAGCGCGCCATCAGCCAGACCGCGAGCGGCGAGCCGATCATCGCGCCGCCGCCATAACCCATGATGGCGAAGCCGGTCGCCATGCCGCGGCGGTCGGGAAACCATTTGATCAGCGTCGACACCGGCGTGATGTAGCCCAGCCCCTGGCCGATGCCGCCGATGAAGCCGCAGCCGAGGAAGACCAGCCACAATTGATGGATCATCACGCCGTAGCCGCCGAGGATCAGTCCGCCGCCCCAGCACAGCGCGGCATAGAGGCCGGCTTTGCGGGGGCCGGCGCGCTCCAGCCAGCCGCCCCAGATCGCCGCCGAGATGCCCAGCATGGCGATGAAGGTCTCGAAGATATGGGTGACGTCGGCGACCGACCAGTTGCAGTTCGTGGCGACCAGCGCGGCGAAGAAGCCTCCCGAGCAAAGCGCGGCGCCCGGCAGCATCTTGCTCATCGGCAGCCAGAACACGCTGAAGCCATAGGCCATGCCGATGCACAGATGGATGGCGAGCGCGGCCGGCGGCACCAGCCAGCGATTGAAGCCGGGCCCGGCGATGGTGCGTTCGCGCGCCAGGAGACCCGAGGTGCCGCTCGTGCGGGAAATTGTTGCGCTGGCCATGAAATGTTCCTCCCGATTATCGAATTGGATAGGGGCGTTGCGAAAGGACGCGATGATACGCAAAGGCGATGGCGACGATCAGCACGGCGCCTGCCAGGACGGGCGAAAGTATGAACGTCCATCCCGCCTTGGCAAGAAGCACGACGATGGGATCGGCGCCGGCCGGCGGATGCAGCGTGCCGGTCAATTCCATCAGCGCGATGGCAAGCCCGACCGCAAACCCGAAGCTCCACGGTACGGCGCCGAACAGCGCGTAGACGCAAACGCCCGTCGTGGCGGAAATCAGATGACCGCCGATGACGTTGCGCGGCCGCGCCAACGGGCTTTGAGGCAATGCGAATACCAGCACACAGCTCGCCCCGAACGGCGCGATCAGCAGCACGGCGTGCAGGCTCGCGGTCGCCTGCGCCAGCAGGAAGATCACGATGAAACCGCCAAGGCCGGAGACCGCCGCGAAGCCGAGCGTGCGCGCCGGTGACGGCAGTGATTCCGGCCCCGGTTTCGAAGTATCCTGTGCGGTCATTCCCGGTGTTTTCCAAATGCGAAGGGCCGGCGCGCGCCGGCCCTTCGCCCCAGTTCTTATTTCTTGAACTTGGCGGCTTCTTCCGAGCCTTTGGTGGCGTCGCCTTCGCTATAGGAGTGCGCCCCGGTGCCGGCGAGCTTGCCGCCCTGGACGATCAGATACTCGTCGCGGATCGGCCGGCTCTCGAAGAAACATTCGAGAATCTCGCGCGTACCCGCCGCATAACGCGCCTGCGCCGACAGCGAGGTGCCCGAGATATGCGGCGTCATGCCGTGATGCGGCATGGTCCGCCACGGATGGTCCTTCGGCGCCGGCTGCGGGAACCAGACGTCGCCAGCATAGCCGGCAAGCTGGCCGCTTTCCAGCGCGCGCACGATGGCGTCGCGGTCGCAGATCTTGCCGCGCGCCGTGTTCACCAGATAGGCGCCGCGCTTCATCTTGGCGAGCAGCTTGTCGTTGAACAGCCCTTCGGTCTCGGGATGCAGCGGCGCGTTGATGGTGACGACATCGCAGACCTTCACCATGTCCTCGACATCGGGATGCCAGGTGAGGTTCAGCTCCTTTTCGACCGCGTCGGGCAGGCGGTGGCGATCGTAATAGTGCAGGTGCATGTCGAACGGCTTCAGCCGGCGCAGCACGGCGAGGCCGATGCGTCCCGCGGCCACGGTGCCGACGTGCATGCCTTCGACGTCATAGGAGCGCGCCACGCAGTCGGCGATGTTCCAGCCGCCCTTTATCACCCATTGATAGGACGGGATGTAGTTGCGCACCAGGCCGAGGATCATCATCACCACATGCTCGGAAACGCTGATCGAGTTGCTGTAGGTCACCTCGGCCACTGTGACGCCGCGCTCGGTCGCGGCCTTGAGGTCGACATGGTCCGAGCCGATGCCGGCTGTGATCGCAAGTTTCAGGTTCTTCGCCTTGGCGATGCGCTCGGCGGTAAGATAGGCCGGCCAGAACGGCTGGGAGATCACGACATCGGCGTCGACAAGCTCGCGCTCGAACACCGAATCGGGACCGTCCTTGTCGGAGGTGACGACGAATTTGTGGCCGTGCGATTCGAGAAACTTGCGCAGGCCAAGCTCGCCCGACACGCTGCCGAGCAGCGTGCCCGGCTTGAAGTCGATGGCTTCGGGCGTCGGCAGCGTCTGGCCGCCCGGATAGCCTGCGATCTTCGGCAGGTCGTCCCGCGCATAGGATTTGGGATAGCCGTCGACCGGATCGTCATAGAGAACGCAAACAACCTTTGCCATTTGGATATTCCTCATGCTTCGAATTTAAGGGGGAGGAATGTCCTGAATTTCGGCGGAGGGCGCAGCAAGACGGCAGCGTTGCAGGCGGCTTCGCCTGTCGTCGTCGCGTCTTGTGTCGATGCGTCGCGCACGGGACCATTTCCTCGTTCGAAGGAAGCGTGCGCTTCATGCGCCTTCGTCTCATATCGAACGGCGGGATACTGGTCGGCCCGCGCCGGGGTATCCAATGAAAGCTTTGGAACACTTGATAGGCGATTCCGATCAAGTGTCTCGCGGTTGCGAGAAGGTGAAGCCGAGATCGCCTTCCAGCACCGAGGCGAGCAGCGCGTTCGACATCGGCGATGGCGGTTCGCGGCTGGAAAGTACCAGCCCTACCGATTGGGTATGAACCGGCTCGACCAGCTCGACGGCCACCAAGTCGCGCATGCCGCCGAACATGTAAGAGAAGGTATGCGGCACGATGCTCGACCATTCGCCGTGCTGCAGGTGCGAATAGATGCCGAGAAAGGAATTGCTGACGATCGGCGGGGAAACCGCCACGCCGATCGAGGCGAGGAGGTTGGTGATGACGCGGCGGTTCTGCATGTCCTCGCTGAGGAGACAGAGCTTTTCGGCCGCGGCCTCGGTCCATGTCACGGTGCGCCGCGCCGCCAGCGGGTGTTCGCGCCGCGTGACGAACACATAATGTTCGCGATAGAGCGGAATGCGGCGCACATTCTCCAGCGGCTCGTTTTCCAGATAGGTGATGCCGCCGTCGAGTTCGAACGCGTCGAGCCCGCGCTGGATGGTGCGCGAGTTCAGGGACTGGATTTCGACATCGGCAGCGGGATGGTCTTTGCAGAACCGCGCGGTGAGGAACGACACCGACGGCATGGCGGCGGGAATGACGCCGAGCCGGAGCGTGCCCGTCATGCCGTGACGCAGCCGCGACAGGTCTTCGCGCAGGCTGTTGTAGTCGGTGAGGATCTGCCGCCCCCAGGCCAGCACCCGCTCGCCCTCCGGCGTCAGGCCGACGAAATGATGATCGCGGATTACCAGCCGCGCTTCGAGATCTTCTTCCAGCTTTCGGATGGCGGCCGACAGCGTCGGCTGCGCCACATTGCTGGCCTCCGCGGCGCGGGCGAAATGGCGCTCCCGCGCCAAGGTCACGAAATAGGCAAGATGACGGACAAGCATGAAGCCAACCATAGCAGGGTTTTCAGGCCGGACGGGCGGCCTTGGCCATGTCGATAAAGGCCCGCAGGGCGGACGACACGCGCCGCTGCCGCGGATAGTACAGCGTGAACCCGGGGAAACGCGGGCACCAGTCGTCGAGCACTCGAACGAGGCGGCCATCGGCGATGGCGTGCTCCACGACCTCCTCGAACACGAAGGCGAGGCAATGGCCGCTGAGCGCCACGCCCACCATCAGGTCCTGGTCGCCGAGCGCGACGCGGCCCTTCACCGTCATCTCGATCTTGGCGTTGCCCTTCTCGAATTCCCAGCGATAGATCCGCCCGCTGGCGAAGCGATAGCGGATGCAGTCATGCGCCAGGAGATCGTCGGGATGCCGCGGCACGGGATGGCTGTCGAAGTAGTCCGGCGTCCCGACCACGACCATGCGCAGCGGCGCGCCGATATGTACGGCGACCATGTCCTCCGGCACCTGTTCCTCGAAGCGGATGCCGGCATCGAAGCCCTGTCCCACGATGTCGACCAGGCCGTCCTCGTTGACGATCTCCAGATGCAGGCCCGGATAGGCGGTGAGGAACTGCGGGATGAGCGGCGCCAGCAGGAGATGCGCCGCGATGCGCGAGGCGTTGATCCGGAGCGTGCCGGTCGGCGTATCGCGGAAGTTATTCATCTCTTCCAGCGCCTCGCCGACATCGCGCAGCGCCGGGGTCAGCCGTTCGAGCAGGCGCTGGCCGGCTTCGGTGAGCGCCACGCTGCGCGTGGTGCGGTTGAACAGGCTGACGCCCAGCCGCTCCTCCAGCCCGCGGATGGCGTGGCTCACCGCGGAGGTCGACATGCCGGTTTCGGCGCCGGCCCGCTGGAAGCTGGTGGTGCGTGCGACGGCGGCGAAGACGGTCAGGTGGGCAAGGGTGGGCTGGACGGCCATTGTTGAAATCTATTCAACAACTCGTCCCGAAAATCAACGTTGTTGCGGCGCACACCGGCTCTTACTTTCCAGCCAGGCTAATCAAATCCGAGGCAATCCCATGCTCCAGGTTCGCGGCTATGCGGCGCACGATCCCCATTCCCCCCTCGTTCCGTTCAATTTCAAGCGGCGCGAGCCCGGGCCGCACGACGTCCAGATCGAGATTCTCTATGCCGGCATCTGCCACTCCGACCTCCACCAGGCCCGCGACGACTGGGGCGGTTCGCTCTATCCCATGGTGCCAGGGCACGAGATCGTGGGTCGGGTGGCAGCTGTCGGCGAGCATGTCGAGAAGCTGAAGGTCGGCGACTATGCGGGCGTCGGCTGCATGGTCGATTCCTGCCGCCATTGTTCGGCCTGCAACGACGACCTTGAGCAATATTGCGAGGAGGGCGGGCCGACCGTCACTTATAACGGCAAGGAGCGGGGCAGCGAACAGCTCACCTTCGGCGGCTATTCCGAACAGATCGTGGTCGAGGAGCGCTTCGTGGTGAAGGTCCCGGCCAATATGGACCTCAAGGCCGTGGCGCCGCTGCTGTGCGCCGGCATCACCACCTGGTCGCCGCTGCGCCATTGGAAGGTCGGTCCCGGCCAGAAAGTCGGCGTCATCGGCTTGGGCGGGCTCGGCCACATGGGCGTGAAATTCGCCAAGGCGCTGGGCGCGCATGTCGTGATGATCACGACCTCGCCGGAGAAGGGCAAGGATGCCAAGCGCCTGGGCGCCGACGAGGTGCTGGTCTCGCGTGACGCGGCCGCCATGGAGGCGCACAAGGCCAGCTTCGACTTCCTGCTCAATACCGTTCCTGTCGGACATGACCTCAATCCTTATGCCGAGCTGCTCAAGCGCGACCGGACCATGGTCTTGGTCGGCGCGCTAACCGAGCTGGAGCCGGCGCTTAAAGGCATGAATCTGATGTTGGGCCGCAAGACGATCGCCGGCTCGGCGATCGGCGGCATGAAGGAGACGCAGGAAATGATCGACTTCTGTGCCGGGCACGGCATCGTCAGCGATATCGAGATCGTGCCGATCCAGGCGGTAAACGAGGCCTATGAGCGTCTTCTGAAGAACGACGTGAAATATCGCTTCGTCATCGACATGGCCTCGCTGCGCAACGCCGCCTGAGGGAGAATCGTCATGCTGCCCAAACGCATGCTGGGAAAACTCGAAGTCTCCGCCATCGGTCTCGGCTGCATGGGCATGAGCCATGCCTACGGCACGCCGGACGATGCGGAATCCATCGCCACCATCCACCGCGCCATCGAGCTCGGCTGCACTTTTCTCGACACCGCCGAAGTCTATGGTCCGTTCACCAACGAGGAACTGCTGGGCCGCGCGCTGAAGGGCCGGCGCGACCGGGTGACGCTCGCCACCAAATTCGGCTTCGTCATCGGCGGCGGTCTATTCCAGGGCACCGACAGCCAACCCGCGCATATCCGCGAAGTGGTGGAGGCGTCGCTGAAGCGGCTGCAGACCGACCGCATCGATCTGCTTTATCAACACCGCGTCGATCCCAATGTGCCGATCGAGGACGTGGCCGGCACGGTCAAGGACCTGATCGCCGAGGGCAAGGTGCTGCATTTCGGCCTCTCCGAAGCCGGCGAGAAGACGATCCGCCGCGCCCATGCGGTGCAGCCGGTCTCGGCGCTGCAAAGCGAATATTCGATCTGGGAGCGCGGCATCGAGGATCACATCATTCCGGCCCTCGACGAACTCGGCATCGGCCTTGTGCCGTTCAGCCCGCTCGGCCGCGGCTTTCTCACCGGCGAGGCGAAGCGGGCGGAGGATTATGCGCCGAACGATTTTCGCGCCCAGAACGATCCGCGCCTCCAGGGCGGGAATTTCGACGCCAATCTGCGCATCGCCGAGCTGGTGCGCGAGATCGCGGCGGCCCATACGGCAAAGCCGTCGCAGGTCGCGCTCGCCTGGCTGCTGCAGCGTGGACCTCATATCGTGCCGATCCCCGGCACCAAACGGCGCAAATACCTGGAAGAGAATCTGGGCGCCGCCGCACTGACCCTGACGTCGGAGGACGTGACGAAGCTCGATGGCGTGGCGGTATCCGGCCCGCGCTATACCGAACGCGCCTTCACCATGGTCGATCGCTGAGCGGCAATTTTGCAAAAAGATCCGATGCCAGGTTGCGCAAAATAGGCTATTGGCGGCCGATCGGCATTGCGGAGCTTTTCAGATCATGTGGGAATTGACGAAATCCTTCGGTTTCGAGGCGGCGCACACGCTCCACCGCGACATCGACCGCGAGGCCAGCGAGCGGATTCACGGCCACTCCTACAAGGCCGAGGTCACGGTGGCCGGCCAGCCCGACCGCACGACCGGCATGATCATGGATATCGGTGTGCTTGAGCAGCTTCTGGGCAAGGTGCGCGCCCGGCTCGATCACCAATTCCTTGACGACATCGCGGATATGGGGCCGGCGACGATGGAAAATATTGCGCGCTGGATCTGGGACCAGCTTGCCGTTCCGGGCCTTGTGCGCGTCACCATTCTTCGCGAGAGTTGCGGCGAGCGTTGTGCCTATGAGGGGCGGGCCGCCGACGCATGAGCAAGGAGCCCATCATGGCCAATGCAGCGCAATCCGGCAGTTTCAAAATCGGCGGCGATATCGAGGTCCATCGGCTCGGCTTCGGCGCCATGCGCATCACCGGCGACGGCATCTGGGGCGAGCCGGCGGATCGCGCCGAAAGCCTGCGCACCCTGAAGCGCCTTCCCGAACTCGGCGTGAATTTCATCGATACGGCGGATTCCTACGGTCCCGACGTGTCGGAGAAGCTCATCCATGAAGCGCTGCATCCTTATAAGGGCATGCTGATCGCGACCAAGGGCGGCCTCGAACGGCCCGGCCCGAATATCTGGAATCCCAATGGCCGGCCGGACTACCTCATCAAGGAAGCGCACAAAAGTCTCAAGCAGCTCGGCGTCGAGCAGATCGGCCTGTGGCAGCTCCATCGCATCGACCCCAAAGTACCGGCCGGCGAGCAGTTCGGCGCAATCCAATCGCTATTGAAAGACGGCCTGATCAAACATGCCGGCCTGAGCGAAGTTTCGGTCGCCGATATCGAGGCCGCATCGAAAGTGTTCAAGGTCGCAACGGTCCAGAACCGCTACAATCTGGTGGATCGCGGCAGCGAGGCGGTGCTCGATTATTGCGAGAAGCACGGCATCGGATTCATTCCGTGGTTTCCGCTGGCATCCGGCGATCTCGCCAAATCCGGATCGGTGCTTGACGCGATCGCGAAGACGCATAAGGCGGCGCCAAGCCAGATCGCGCTGGCCTGGGTGCTGAAGCGCAGTCCTGTGATGCTGCCCATTCCCGGCACTTCCAAGGTCAGCCATCTCGAAGAGAATGTGGCAGCTGTCGATGTCCATCTGAGCGATGAGGAATTCGCCGCGCTCGACCGGGCCGGGCGCAAGGCCGCCTGAAGGAGGAACACGATGTCAGCCTACAAGTGCGACGAGGCCGCGATCGCCCGTCTTTCGCCCGAACAATACCGCGTCACGCAGAAGAACGGCACCGAACAGCCGTTCGAAAACGAATTCTGGGACAACAAGGAGCCCGGCCTCTATGTCGACATCGTCTCCGGCGAGCCGTTGTTCGCATCGGCAGACAAGTTCGACAGCGGTTGCGGCTGGCCCAGCTTCACCAAGCCGATCGCAGGCGGCAAGATCGTGGAGCGTGCGGACACGACGTTGGGCATGCAGCGCACCGAAGTCCGCTCCGGCGCGGCCGACAGCCATCTGGGCCACGTCTTCGAGGACGGACCCGAGGAGGCCGGCGGCCTTCGTTATTGTATCAATTCCGCCGCGCTTCGCTTTGTCCCGATCGGCGATCTTGAGAAGGACGGCTATGGCGACTATCTCAAACTCTTCACAGCCGGGAATTGGATACCGAAATGAGCGGCGCGCAGGATGCGCGATCCTCGCCGGACGCCCCGGCCGGTTGGTCCAGGGCAAATGCATGCCATGGCGGTGGCGTCGGCCTCAACGAGCGCGGCCGGAGCCTGACCGATGCCGCCCGCAAGGCAATCGGCTTTCGAACGGACGCATCCGGCTTTTGGACCAACCAGCGTTTTGCAAGCCGGTAAGATTTTGCCGGACCCGCTCGATACCGGGCAGATGATCGACGGTTCGGTGGTACAAAGCCGCAAACGGGCGCTGCAAGGTGCGCCCGAGCGGGTGGTCGAACATCCGGCCGCTACCGCGCAACGGGAACGACGCGACGCGCAACGGGATCGTTCCTATCGAGACGCCGCAGCGTCTGGGCGGTTCTTCCGCGAATCTCCCAGGCGCCGGCTTCGCGTGGAGCGCAGCAAGAACGGGCCGTTTACCGGCTATCGCGGCCGATCCGTCGAATCGTTCTCCAGGGCGCGATGCAATGCCGACAACAGCGCGTCCGGCGCGATCGGTTTCATCAGCAGTTCGCTTGCGCCTGCCTTGCGCATCCGCCGCTCCAAGTGCGGGAACGTCGCTGCCGCAATCAGGAGGACCGGTCTGGAATAGGCACGTGCGCGCAGGAGTTCCAGCAACTCCAGGCCGCTCATGCCCGGAAGGCCGACATCCAGGATCAGGCAATCGTAGCGATCGAGCTTTCCGCTCATGAGGAAGTCGTTCGGTGACAAGAACGTGCGCGGCGAGAATCCATTTCGCTCCAGCATAAGCCGCAGCGAGTCGCAGACGGCGGGATCGTCTTCGAGGACGCAGATGCTGGGCTTCGGCGGGCTCATGCCAACCGATTACCGCAACCGGCCGTGCCGGTGACTGATTTCAATCAACCGGCCGAACAACCCAATGCGGCTAACGGGGTTTTCCGGCCAGCGAAAGCCTGACCAGGTCGGCCAGGCTTCTCGCGCCAAGCTTGTCCATGATCCGCCCGCGATGCACCTCCACCGTGCGCACCGAGATGCCGAGCTTGTGCGCGATCATCTTGTTCTGATGGCCCTCGACGAGCAGATCGAAAACCTGGCGTTCGCGCTCGGTCAGGGACTTACGCGGCGACTGTCTCGATCCCGCGGCATCGGTCGGAGGCTCCGTTGCCGTCCTGGCAAACGCCGTCTCGAGCGCGCCGACCAGGATGGCTTTCTCGAACGGCTTCTCGAGGAATTCGATGGCGCCCTCCTTCATGGCCTGGACCGCCATCGGGACATCGCCATGTCCGGTCATGATGATCACCGGCAGGCCCGGAATGGTGCGATTGATCTCGCGCTGCAGCGTCAACCCGTCCATCTCCGGCATCCGGATGTCCGCGAGCACGCAAGTGTCCTCGGCGGTAATTCCCGCATCCAGGAAGACGCGCGCGGATTCGAAGCACAAGGTGCGGTAGTGCGACCGGCGCAGCAGCATTTCGAGCGAATCGCGCACGTCCGCGTCGTCGTCGACGATGCATACCGTGCGGCCGGCGCTCATTCCTCAGGCTCCGGTGCTACGGGGACGTTGAAGCGGAAGATCGCGCCGCCGGCCGGGTTGGATTCGAGCCACAGGCGTCCGCCATGTGCTTCGACGATGCCGCGGCAGATGTTGAGGCCCATGCCCATGCCGGTCGCCTTGGTCGTGACAAAGGGCTGGAAGAGCTTTTCCGCCATCTCGTCGGAAATGCCCGGACCGCTATCCGTGACCGAAACTTGTACAAGATTCGGCTCGGCGCGACCGATCGCGATCGTCAGCTCGCGCCGCGCCGCACCTTCCATGGCCTCTGCTGCATTTTTCATAAGATTGATCAGGACCTGCTGAATCTGGATACGGTCGATGAGGACGTTGGGCAAGTCATGCTCGACGCTGACGCGGAGCTTTATTCCGCGTTCGGCGGGGTTTATCTGTCCCAGGCGGATGGCTTCGTCGACGGTGCGCGCGATGTCTTCCGCTGCCCGGTTCGGGCCGCGCTTTTCGATGAACGCCCGCAACCGCCGGATGATGTTTCCGGCGCGGGTGGCCTGCTCGCCGATCTTGCCGAAAACGGATTTAACGTCGGGGTCGCCGTTTTCCCCGGCAATATCGAGTCCGGCATTGGTGTAGTTCAGAATGGCCGTCAGGGGCTGGTTGAGTTCGTGGGCCAGACCGGCTGCGACCTGACCCATGTCGGTCAGGCGGCCGACATGCAGCATTTCCGACTGCAGTTCCTGGATCTTGCGATCCCTGGCCTGGCGCTCGGAGATGTCGGTGATGATTCCCAGGAAGATGTGTTCGCCCCGCACGACGCCTTCGCCGACGGACAGATTCATCGGAAATGTCGAGCCGTCCTTGCGCCGGCCCGAAACCTCGCGACCGATTCCGATGATGTGCTTTTCGCGCGTGGCGACATAGTGGGAGAGATAGCCGTCATGCTCGTCATGGTAGGGCGCCGGCATGAGCATCTTGACGTTGCGGCCGAGGATTTCGGCTGCCGCGTAGCCGAACAGCCTCTCGCAGGCGCGGTTGTAGACGCGCACCAGGCCCGCTTCGTCGATGACCATGATTCCGTCGACCGCGAACGCGATCAGCGCGTCGAACAGCGAATCGTCTTCCGGATTTTTGACGATGGCTGACGACATGACGCAAGAATTCTCCTGGCTGCGGAGATTAGCACGTTTGCCGCATGGCTGCGGGAGGAAGTCCTGGCGTGCGGTCCCTGCGCCATAGCAGTCCGGCATGCCGTGCGCCAAAATGACCGGTCGCCGCGCTTATTGACGTCGCTCAATTTCGCGACAGTCGACCTTGGCAAAATGCCCCTGTTTCCAACAGGGATGTGCGTCATGCCAGCCAACGACTTGTTTTACCTCGCCCTTGTGCTGGGCGTGTTCGGGATGTTCGCGGTTGTATTGGCCTATGGATCGGTCGTTGCGAGCGGCGAAAAGTAGCGCCCGCCCGATTGACCGGCCGGCGCGACCACCGGAAGGCCGCGCCGGCCGATCACAAGGGTGCAGGATTCGATGTATTTGGCTTCGCGGCTAAGATTCGATGATGACTTTCAGCGCCTGTGTGCTGGCCGCGCGGCCGAATGTATCATAGGCCTTCAGCACGTCGTCGAGCTTGAAGCGGTGGGTGATCAGAAGCTTCGGGTCGATCTTTCCGGACTGGACGGTCTTGAGCAGCATGGGCGTGGAGACCGTGTCGACCAGCCGCGTCGTGATCGCTATGTTCTGCGACCACAGCTTCTCCAGGTGCAGGTCGGCCTTGGTGCCATGGACGCCGACATTGGCGATGGTGCCCCCGGGCGCGACGATGTCTTCGCACAGCACGAAGGTGGCGGGCGTGCCAACCGCTTCGATCGCCGCATCGACGCCCCTGCCGTCCGTCAGCGCCAGCACGGCCTCCGCCGCCTTGCCGTCGGCGGCGTTGATCGCCGCCGTCGCGCCGAACCGCTTGGCCACGGCAAGGCGATTGTCGTCCAGATCGATCAGGATGATCTGCGCCGGCGAGTAGAATTGCGCCGTCAGCAGCGTCGCCAGGCCGATGGGCCCGGCGCCGACGATGGCGACCGCATCGCCCGGCTTCACCTTGCCGTTCAGGACGCCGCATTCGAAGCCCGTCGGCAGGATGTCGCTCAGCATCACCAGCGCTTCTTCATCGGCACCCGGCGGAATCCGGTAGAGGCTGGTATCGGCGTGCGGGATGCGTACGTAGTCGGCCTGGGTGCCGTCGATCGCGTTGCCGAGTATCCAGCCGCCCGTCGTGCAGTGCGAGTACATGCCGCGGCGGCAATAGTCGCACTTTCCGCAGGACGATATGCAGGAGATCAGGACATGGTCGCCGGGGCGGAACACCGTTACGCCTTCACCGACTTCGCTCACGACGCCCACGCCTTCGTGCCCCAGGATGCGTCCGGGGGCGCACGTCGCCACGTCGCCCTTGAGGATGTGCAGATCGGTGCCGCAGATCGTCGTCTTCGACACTTTGACGATGGCATCTGTGGATGTGGCCAGCCGGGGAACGGGCCGCTCTTCGAGCGCCTTTTGTCCGGGGCCGCGATAGACAAGCGCTCTCATGATGACTCCATTGGTTCGGTGATTGAGCAAGAAGGGCAGATATCGCGCAACGCGAACGCCTTGCCGTCTTTTTCGCCGCTTGCGGGATCGTGCCGCGGCCGCATTCTCGTCGCTTGCGGCAGGCGCAGTTTGATCGGCGTCAACGACCGGCTTGAAGCAACGAGGCTGCCAGCATCCGGGGCGCGACGCCGGCGAGGCCGAGATGGGCCGCCGCATACGTCGTCTCGATGGCGCGCCGCAAAGCCGGCTCGGGCCTGCCGCCGCCCTCACGGTCGTTGCGCGCGAGATAGCCGGCGGATTCAAGATCGTGCAGGCATCTGCCAGAGGATGGCGCTGGCCCGGCCTGCGCTCACGTGCCGGTCTTGCCGGTTCCGTTGCGCCGACTGTACCGGCGGTCAGCCGGTTATCGCCGTCACGCCGTACACCAGTGCGGCGCCCAGCAGCGTCATGGCGGTGGTGAGGAATTTGGGATGGGCGTGATGGCTTTCCGGCACGAGGTCGCTGGCGCCGAGGTAGAGGAACAGGCCCGCGAACAGCGCCAGCACGGTGCCGAAAGCGGCGGCCGGGAGGTGCAGGAAGAACGCCGCCCCGATGCCGACGGCCGGGGCGATCGAATCGGCCAGCAGCCAGCGCACGCCGTCGCGGCGCGAACCGCCGTTCTTGAGCACCACGTTCATGGTGTTGATCCCGTCGGAGAAATCGTGCGTCAGCACGGCGATGGAGACGGCGATACCCATGCCGTTCGAGACCTGGAACGCGAAGCCGATGGCGAGGCCGTCGAACACGCTGTGCACCACCAGCGTCATCGCCGCCAGCGGGCCGCGGGAGGCGGCGTGGCCGTGGCCATGGTCGTGGCCGTCGCCCGCGGCGTGCAGCAGCGCGAGGCGATCGAGCAGCAGGTAGAACAGAAAGCCGAGCGCGACGAACAGGATCGTGGTGGGCGCGCGTTCGCCGGCCAGCCGCATCGCCTCCGGCAACAGGTCGAAAAACGCCACGCCGACCACCGCGCCGGCGGAAAAGCCCAGGATCAGGTGCAGGCGGTCCCGCAGGCGCAGCGCCACCAGGCCGCCCAGCATGGTCGCGCCGAAGGCGGCAGGTGCGAGAAGAAGGGAATTCATGATGTGCCGTTGCCCGTCCCGCGTGTCTTAACATACCTTTTGGAATCGATTGCACGGGGAATGTCATGGCTGCCAGGACCAAAAAGCGCGCCGCGCCGAAGGTGAAGAAGAAGGGAAAAAAGGCGGCCGCCAAACCCGCGCGGGGCAAGACGAAGAAAATCGGGCGCCGGACGCCGCCACCCAAGATCCGGCCCAAGGCGAAGAAGACGACGCGTCCGCGCCGGGATCCGGTCGACGAAAGCTCGCTGGAAAGCTTCCCCGCCAGCGATCCGCCGAGCTGGACGCCGGTCACCGGCGAAAACCGCTGAGTGGTCGTCCCGGCGTCCGAAGCCGACATTCCGTCCTGGCTCGCGATCGTGCGCGAGGTCGAACCCTTGTTCGGGCCGATGGCCAGGTTCGACATCACGCTCAGGACCAAGATCGCCGAAGGCGCCGCGCTGTGCGTGCGCGCCGCTGATGGGGCGGTCGAGGGCGGCGTGCTGCTCGGCGGGCAGGGGCCGGATCACTGGATCCGCTGGCTGGCGGTGCGCCACAGTGCGCGGCGGCGCGGCACCGGTTCGGCCTTGCTCGACGCGGTCTTAAGTCGCTGCCCGGCGCCTTGCACCGTCTCGCTGGCGACGTTCGGGCCGGACATCGCCGGGGGGCGGCCGGCGCGGCGGCTATACGAGCGCTTCGGCTTTGCGGCGGGCGCGATGCTGGCGGGCGATCCGGGTAGCGGGTCGCGGCAGAAATTCGTGCTGGTTCGTCCGTGAGCCCCGGCGTCCGGCGCAATATCCGTTTGCTGAGCGCCTTCAGCTTCTGCAACGACTTTCGTCTCTACGCGCCCGTCATGGTGGTCTATTTCGCGGGCGTGACGGGATCGCTGGCGCTGGCGACGCTGCTGTTCTCCATCGCCAAGATCGCGTGGTCCGTCTTCGAAGTGCCGACCGGCGTGTTCTCCGACTTTCTCGGCCGGCGGCTGACCATCGTACTGGGGCAGGCCGCGTCGGTGGTGTCGATCGCGCTCTATGCCCTCGGACATGACTTCACGACCTTGGCGGCCGGCGCGGTGGTGGAGGGATTGGCTTTCTCGCTGTTCAGCGGCAACAACGATGCGTTCCTGTTCGACACGCTGCAAGGCGCGGGTGCGGCGGCGCAGTTCGCCGAATGGCAGGGCCGGGTCAGCGCCATGTTCCAGCTTGCGCTGGCGATCTCCGCGGCCGGCGCGGCGGTGGCGCTGGGATGGCTGTCGCTGCGCTGGATGTTCGTGTTGACGCTGGCGCCACAGGCGGTCGGAGTGGTCTTCGCGCTGCTCCTCAGCGAGCCGAAGCGCCGCAGCGACGCGATTCCGGCCAATGTCTTCGCGCATCTGGGCGAGGCGGTCGCCGTCTTTGCGCGCGATGCGAGACTGCGGCGGCTCAGTCTCGCGTCGATGCTGGCCTTCGCGCTGGGCGAGGCCAAGCACATGTTCCATCCGGCGTTCTTCGCGCTGTTCTGGCCGGCCTGGGCGCTGGGCGCGGCGGGCGTCGCGGTGCATGCGCTGGCGGCGCTGGGCTTTCGCCTCGGCGGCGGCACGGTGCGCCGCTTCGGCGAACTGCGCGTGCTGGTCGGCGCCAGCGCTGCCAGCATTGTGCTCGGCGCGGCCGCGGTGGCGATTCCCACCATCGCGAGTCCGGGCATCATTGCGCTGGCATCGATCTTCTTCGGCCCGGCGAGCGTGGCGCAGAGCAGCCTGATGCAGCGCGCCTTCACCTATGCCCAGCGCGCCACCATGGCGTCGCTGATCTCGCTCGGCGGGAACCTTCTTTTCGCGGTCGCGGTGTTTGCGCTGGGCGCCGCGGCGGACCGGATCGGGGCGCGTTTTGCCTTGCTTGGCGCCGAGATTCTCACTATCCCCGTCACACTTCTGTATTGGAGGCTGTACCGCACGGCATGAAGATCAAGCTGCACAAGGGCGACCTTCCCGCCCAACTCGACCTCGGCCCTGTGGTGGCGATCGACAGCGAGACGCTGGGGCTCAATCCGTTCCGCGACCGCCTGTGCCTGGTGCAGCTTTCCGCCGGCGACAATGTCTGCCACGCGGTGCAGTTCGCGCCGGGCCAGTATGCGGCGCCGAACCTCAAGCGCATGCTGGCCGATCCCAAGGTCACCAAGCTGTTCCACTTCGCGCGCTTCGACGTCGCCATGTTCCGGCAATATCTGGGCGTGAACACCGCGCCGATCTACTGCACCAAGATCGCCTCCAAGCTGGTGCGCACCTACACCGACAAGCACGGGCTGAAAGACCTGGTGAAGGAGCTGCTCGGCGTCGACCTGTCGAAGGAGCAGCAGAGCTCCGACTGGGGCGCGCCGGAGTTGAGCGAGAAGCAGCTCGCCTATGCCGCCAACGACGTCGCCTTCCTGCACCGGCTGAAAGAGGCGCTGGACGGGATGCTGGCGCGGGAGCACCGCACGCATCTGGCGAAGGCCTGCTTCGAATTCCTGCCCGCCCGCGCCGAGCTCGATCTTGCCGGCTGGGAAGACACCGACATCTTCGCGCATTAACCCCCGAAAACAGGACGACCCCGTCCGTCATCCGCGCCGGAGCGCAGGCGCCGGCGGAGTCCGCCCTTTGCCGCAAGCCGAGCCGGCAGGCAGCCCTAAACAGGCCCGACCGACAAGCACTCGCTTCGATCTCCACGGTCCTTGCGACACCCGGGTTTGTCAGCCCCGTTCCGGCGCGCGCGGCGCGCGTGACCCGCGCCAGGCCCTGTTTGGACGCCCACGCCATGTTCGGTTGTCCATCCGATGCTCCTCAACTTCTAATAGAACATGACGCGAACGGACGTGATGCGTCAAGAGCGCATTGAGCTATTTTTGCAACTGTCGCGAGTGGGCAAAAATCGGGAGTGCAGCCAACGGCTTAGCGAAACACCCTGGTCAATGGGCCCGGTCGTAGTGCGACTGGGCGTCGGTGATCGGGCCCATGTTTTCGATGGTCCACAGATAGAGCGCGGTAAAAGGCTGCTCCAGGGACCGGCCAAGGGGCGTCAGCGCGTATTCGACTCCCAGCGGCGGACCGGAAAGTACCCGCCGGGAGACCATGCCATTGCGCTCCAGCTTGCGGAGCGTTTGCGTGAGCACCCGCTGCGTGACGCCGCCCAGCCGGCGCTTGATCGCGTTGAAGCGGCGGGGCTCCTTCAGGACGAACAACGCCATCATCGACCACTTGTCGGCGATCTGGTCGAGAATCGCCCGGCTCGGGCAATCCGTCCGGAAATCCAAATCGAAATCGTAGGTCATCGGTATCCTCGCGCATTCCTGGGATGTCTCAGGTGCGTAATTGACCCCAGGTATGCAATGCATACTTTCAGAGCTCTATCCCTGCAACGGCCGGAGCTTCCATGACGGATACCTATTCGACCCTTCGCGTCTCCACCGTGTCCGGGGTCGCGCGCGTGACCATCGACAATCCCCTGTCAACGTCCTCACCGTACCGCTGATGTCGGAGCTGATGCATTTCCTCAAGCGCGTGGAACACGACGAATCGACCAAGGTGATCGTCTTCGACAGCGCCGATCCGGATTTCTTCATCGCCCATGTCGACATGGCCCTTGCCGACGACCCCGGGGCACTCGGCAAGCTCGGAGAAATCGCGCTGCCCGGGCTCAATCCGTTCCAGTCGCTGTCCGAGACGCTGCGCCGCCAACCCCAGGTCACCATCTTGAAGCTGGCGGGCCTGGCGCGCGGCGGCGGCGCCGAGTTCGTCGCCGCTGCCGATATGAGCTTTGGCGCGATCGGCCGGGCAGGGCTCGCCCAATGCGAGGCCTTGATGGGCATCGTCCCCGGCGGCGGCGCGACGCAGTACCTCAACCATCGATCCGGGCGGGCGCGCGCCTTGGAGATCGTGCTGGGCGCCGATCTGTTCGATGCGGCGACCGCCGAACGCTATGGCTGGATAAACCGGGCGCTTCCGGCGCAGGCGCTCGATGCCTTCGTCGACAGGCTGGCGGGCAATATCGCCGCGCTTCCGGACGGCGTCGTCGCCGCCGCCAAGAAGGCGATTCCGGCGCAGGACCTGACCGAGGGTCTGGCGCGCGAGAGCGAAGCCTGGGCGGGCCTCGTGTTTCTGCCGGCGGCCGCCGGGCTCATCGGCGGCGGTCTTGCGCGCGGCGCCCAGACCCGCGCCGGCGAGCGCGATCTCGAGACGCTGCTGCGCACCCTGAACGCGGAACGCGCTTGAGAACGTCCGTGAGAATCCCTATGCCGCGCCGGATGCGCTGTCCTTCGCGATCCCGAGAAGCAGCTCCCACGACACCGCGGTTGCAGAGGACAGCAGGACGATGGTGGCGGCCGCGAACAGGTTGCGGCTGTCTCCCCAGGAAAACGCCATGCGCAGCGCGGCGACGATCAGCATCCCGAAGCCGACAAGCGACGAGAATTGTCGCCGCAGCGATTGCAGCCGCGCGCCGCGCGCATAGGGCCGCGTCAGGGCCAGGTACAGGCGTATCAGGACCCAGACACTCCACAGCGCGGTGACGGCAAGCGTTGCAAGGCCGAGCTCCGCGATCGCGAGGGTCGGGAAGATCGCCAGCAGCGAGACCAGCATGACGGCGAGGTAGTTCTGGAACGCCTGCTCGGCCAGGCGCCTGGAATTTCCGTGTGCCTCGCCCAGTACGGCGGCCGCGTTTATCGATACGGCGACGAACAAAAGTCCCAGCAGCGTGACCGCGGCGCCGCCTATGACGGAGTAAAATCCAAACCATTGCTGCATGCACGCGCTCCTGGACCGATGCGTGGCCGAGCCGGTCCGTCAGCGGGCAAGTCTATCAGAAAGACGCGTCGCGACGCGCCGGGTCAGGCCACCGCTTCGGTCCGGTGGTACGCCGCGTCGAATTTGGCGGGGTCTTTTTCCTCGGTCACGCCGTAGGCGGTCTTGAAGTCGCCCTTGGCTTTGCGAATGACCCGCGCCTTGCGGGGGAACACCTTGTAGCGCTGGCCGTCGGTGCCGGTGACGAAGCCGAAGCCGGCGTCTTCGGCGATCGCCACATCGATCTTCTTGGTCGACGCCTTCTTGTCCTCGAAGGCGCGCCGGCCCGCTTCGACGGTGTCAAGCGCGGCCTTGTCGCTCGCCCAACTGAAATTCCCGGACGCACCGTCTGCGCTTTCGGCGGCGTTCTGCGATTTCAGCGTCTCTTCGTCCAGGAAATGGCCCCTCAGCAGATGTTCGCCGATGCCGAGGCCGCGGTAGATCGCTTTGCGCTTGGTCGCCGAGGCTGTCTTGCCGGTCTCGGGATTTACGAGCGCGCCGCCACCATTGAATTCGATATCGGCTTTCTCGCCGCTGGTGAAATGGGCGTAGCTGTCTTCCTCTTCTTCGTCGTCTTCGTCCGAATCCTCGTCTTCCTGTTCGACAACCCTGGTCTTCGCCGCGCCTTTTCGCGCTTGGGCTTCAGCATGTCGTCGACGATCTTGGGTCCGCCGCCCTTGTTCCAGCGCGCCAGCAATTCCTGGAAGCGCGGTCCACGCGACTTGGCGTATTTCACGACATCGTCCATTTCGAAGCCGTTGGCGTTGATGTTGAGGTTGTGCTCGGTGATGAAGGCCTTGGCGTCGTTCTTGGTCCGCTGGACCGGCGCGGCGCTTTGCGACATCGCTGCGGAAAGCCGGCTCGCGGCCTGGACGGCGGGCCGCGCATGGAGCGTCTCGGCCAGCGCCATCTGCGCCCGCACCGATGGCGCGCCGCCGAGCAGCGTGCCGAGCCGGCTCGGCCGTGGCGCTTCGCTGCGCCGATCTTGGGCTTTTTCGGAATGTCTCTGGACAAGTGCGCGCATGACCGGCCCTCGCGACCCATCGCCATCTTACACCCATGGCTTTCGGCTGTCCCCCGCGATCGGTAAACGAACCGCTTACGCCTGCGCAATAATGTAACTTGAACGCGCCGCGTTGCTGGGACACATTTGGCACGATTTTCGCTTACAAGCGCCGCCGCACCTGTCTAGGCGAGCAAAAACAAGGGTCTGCATGGCTTCTGCCAGGATCAAGAGCATCAAGCCGGCCGCCACGCGCAGCCGCGACCTGGCGGCGGCGCGGCGTGTGCTGCGTCATGCCACCGATGCCATCACGGCGCTGGGCGAGGGGCTGAACGGCGAGTTGTCCCGCGCCATCGACGCCATCCTGGGCATCGGCGGCCGCGTGATCGTCAGCGGCATGGGCAAGTCCGGCCACATTGCGCGCAAGATCGCCGCCACGCTGGCCTCGACCGGCACGCCGGCGCTGTTCCTCCACCCGGCGGAGGCGAGCCATGGCGACCTCGGCATGGTGACCCGCGCCGACGCGCTGCTGATGCTGTCGAATTCCGGCGAGACCGCCGAGCTCGCCGACCTGATCACCTATGGCAAGCGTCTCTCCATTCCGCTGATCGGCATGGCGAACAATGCCGAGTCCCGGCTGCTGCAGGCGTCCGACATCGTGCTGCTGCTGCCCAAGGCGCAGGAGGCCTGTCCGATGGGGCTGGCGCCGACGACCTCGACCACCATGATGCTGGCGCTGGGCGACGCGCTGGCGGTAGCGCTGATGGAGCGGCGCGGCTTCTCCGCCGACCAGTACCGCGATTTCCATCCCGGCGGCTCGCTGGGCAAGAAGCTGATCCGGGTCTGCGACATCATGCATGGCGGCGAAGAGCTGCCGCTGGTCGCGCCGGAAACCGCGATGCGCGACGTGCTGATGGTGATGACCTCCAGCAAGTTCGGCGTGGCCGGCTATGCCGGCGTGACCGACAAGAAGGGCGCGCTGATCGGCATCATCACCGACGGCGATTTGCGCCGCCACATGGACCCCGGCCTGCTCGACCGCCAGGCGCGCGACGTGATGACGGGCCGATCCCAAGACCATCGCGCCCGAAGTGCTGGCGGCCGAGGCGCTGACCTTCATGAACACCGGCAAGCCCAAGGTCACCTATCTGTTCGTGGTCGACCCCGCGGCCGAGCCGCGCCGGCCGGTGGGCTATCTGAGCATGCACGACATCATCCGCGCCGGTCTGTCCTGACATGGCGCGCGCGGCGAAGGAGGCCCTGACGCCGGTGCCGTCCCGCGCCGCCGCGCGCACGGGCCGCGACTGGACCGCGCGCACCCGCGACACCGCGCTGAGCGCGCTGCGCTATTCGCGCTTCGTGACCGTGATGAAGCGGGCGCTGCCGGTGACCGCGGCGGCGCTGATCGCGGTGGTGATCGCCTATGCGCTGATCCCGCGCCCGTCCGACAAGATGTCCTTCGCCTATGAGCGCACCGGCATGGTCGACAACGATCTCGCCATGCTCAAGCCGCGGCTGACCGGCGCCGACCATGAGGGCCATCCCTTCGTCATCACCGCCGATGCCGCGGTGCAGGACGGCGCCAATGTGCGCCGCGCCACGCTGAAGAACGTCCAGGCCGATCTGGCGCTGGACAAGGGGCGCTGGCTGAACGCCACCGCGGTCAAGGGCTTCATCGACATGAACAAGGCGCGGCTGGCGCTGGGCGGCGGCATCGCCGTGTTCTCCGACGACGGCTATGAGCTGCACACCGCCAGCGCCGATGTCGACCTGAAGAAGGGAACGATGAAGGGGCCGTCGCTGGTGACCGGCCAGGGGCCTACCGGCACGCTGCGGGCCGACCGGTTCGAGATCGACCGCAAGACCGAGCGGCTGGTGCTGACCGGCAATGTCCACATGATCCTCGTCGGAGTCTCCGCCAAATGACGCGCGCGCTGGTCCTGTCGCTTCTGCTTCTGGCCGGCACCGCGAAGGCCGCGCCGGCGCTCGTGCCGTCGGCACCGGCACCGGCACCGGCACCGGCCGCGCCGGCGAAGGCGCCATCGTCTCCGGCGCCCGTGCATCATGACGCCAACCAGCCCATCGCGATCTCCGCCGACCGCTTCGTGGCGGAAAGAACCCCACCACGGCCAATGGCGGCCAGATCACCGGCACCTATTCGGGCAACGTCATCATCACCCAGGGCGAGATCCGCATGCGCGCGAACACGGTGCGCATCAACGTCATCGCCGGCAAGCCGGACAAGATCTACGCCAACGGCAATGTCGTGATCGTTTCGCCGTCGGGCACTGCGACCGGCGATGCCGGCATCTACGACGTCGCGCCGCGGCTGGTGACGCTGACCGGCCACGTCGTGCTGACCAAGGAAAAGAACGTGATGCGCGGCGCGCAGCTGACGGTGAATCTCGTCACCGGCGTGGCGCAGCTGGGCGGCGGCGGACGCGTCAGCGGCACGGCCGGCGGCGCCGCGACCGGCGGGGGCGGACGCGTTCAGGGCCTGTTTACGCCGCCGCCCCAATCGGGCGGGCATTAAGTGGGCAGCGGGCGCGCGCCGCGGCACGAAATTCATCGATCCTTAAATACGAACAGGCATGGTTTTTGCCGGAACGCGAGCAGCCGATGAGCAACGCCGACAGCACGATCGAGATGGCAGGCCGTCCCCGGGTGATCGAGGGCGGCAAGGGCCTGGTCGTGACCCGCATTGCCAAGACCTATAACAAGCGCCCCGTGGTGCGCTCGGTCAGCCTGAACCTGAAGCGCGGCGAAGTCGTCGGCCTGCTCGGCCCCAACGGCGCGGGCAAGACGACTTGCTTCTACATGATCTCCGGCCTGATTCCGGCCGATGCCGGCACGATCGAGGTCGACGGCGCCGACGTCACGCGCCTGCCGATGTACCGCCGCGCCCGGCTGGGCATCGGCTATCTGCCGCAGGAGGCGTCGATCTTCCGCGGCATGACCGCCGAGCAGAACATCCGAGCCGCCGCCGAGCTGATCGAGCCGGACGCCAACCGCCTCAACGCGATGGTGGAGGAATTGCTGGCCGAGTTCGGCATCACCCATGTGCGGCAGACCCCGGCCATCGCGCTGTCGGGCGGCGAGCGCCGCCGGGTGGAGATCGCGCGTGCGCTGGCGACCCATCCCTCCTACATCCTGCTCGACGAGCCGCTGGCGGGCATCGATCCCATCGCGGTGGGCGAGATCCGCGACCTTGTCGTGCACCTGAAGGACCGCGGCATCGGCGTGCTGATCACCGACCACAATGTGCGCGACGCGCTCGACATCATCGACCGCGCCTACATCCTGCATGACGGCATGGTGCTCAAGGAAGGCACGCCGTCCGACATCGTGAGCGACCGCGACGTGCGGCGCGTTTATCTGGGCGAAAGGTTCTCGTTGTAGCCATGATCTTCGGGGCGGGCACATGGCTGGCATAGGACAGCGGCTGGAGATACGGCAGGGCCAGGGCCTTGTCATGACGCCGCAACTGCAGCAGGCGATCAAGCTGCTGCAATTGTCGAATGTCGAGCTCGCCGAATATTGCGAGCAGGAACTCGAGCGCAATCCGCTGCTGGAGCGCGACGAGCGCGACAGCGCCGGCGAGGCCGAGCGCGATTCGGGCGAGGCGGCCAAGGCGTCCGAGACGCTGGACAGCGCATTGGCGCGGGAGGATTTCCTCCAAGGTCGCCGACCTGGATTCGTCGTCGCACGACAACATGTACGACAGCGATGCCGCGCAACCGACGGCGTCGGCGCAGGCCGCGCCGCTGACCGACTGGACCACCGTCAAATCCGGCAACGCCTTCGAGGGCGACGAGGATCTGCTGGAATCCACGCTGGCCGACGGCGGCTCGCTGAAGGACCATCTGCTGGACCAGGTCAGCATCGCGGCGCTGTCGCCGGCCAGGCGGCTGATCTGCCTGCAACTGATCGATTCGGTCGACGAGGCGGGCTATCTGCGCGCCGACATCGCCGACATCGCGGACCGCCTGGGCATCGAGACGCCGGAGGTCGAGGACGTCCTGCGCGTGCTGCAGGGCTTCGATCCGATCGGCGTCGGCGCCCGCGACCTCGCCGAATGCCTGGCGCTGCAGCTCAAGGCGCAGAACCGCTACGACCCGGCGATCGCCGCGCTCCTGACGCGGCTCGACCTCGTGGCGCGGCGCGACCTGGCGCAGCTGTCGCAGCTTTGCGGCGTCGACACCGACGACGTCGCCGACATGATCGGCGAGATCCGCGGCCTGACGCCCAAGCCGGGCCTGGCCTTCGGCACCGAGCCGGTGCAACCCGTGGTGCCGGATGTGTTCGTGCGCATCGGCAATGACGGCGGCTGGGCGATCGAGCTCAATTCCGACACGCTGCCGCGGCTGCTGGTGAACGCGCGCTACTACGCGCAGGTGGGCAAGAGCGCGCGCGACAAGGATGCCAAGACCTATCTGACCGAGTGCCTGAACAATGCGAGCTGGCTGGTGAAGAGCCTCGACCAGCGCGCCCGCACCATCCTGAAGGTCTCGTCGGAGATCGTGCGCCAGCAGGACGGCTTCCTGACCTATGGCGTGCGCCATCTGCGGCCGCTCAATCTGCGCACCGTCGCCGACGCGATCGGCATGCATGAGTCGACGGTGAGCCGCGTCACCTCGAACAAGTACATCGCCACGCCGCGCGGCCTGTTCGAGCTCAAATATTTCTTCACCGCATCGATCCAGGCGGTGAACGGCGCCGAGGCGCATTCGGCCGAGGCGGTGCGCGACCGCATCCGCGAGATGATCCAGAACGAGCAGCCGATCGAGATCCTGTCCGACGACCGCATCGTCTCGCTGCTCACCGCCGACGGCGTGAACATCGCGCGCCGCACGGTGGCGAAATATCGCGAGGCGATGCGCATCCCGTCGTCGGTGGAACGTCGCCGCCTCAAAGGCGCATCGGAACCGCAGGCTACCGCGTTCCGCTAACAGTCCCTTGAGACTTTCCTGGGCACCATGCGTTGTTGACGGTGTCAAGGGGCGGTGTAATCGTCCCGTTGCGGATCACCATGCGGAATCGTAGGTCCGGTTTCGGACATGTCAATCTACAAAATGTGTCGCGTCGCCGTTTGCCGTCTACAGGAGGGCCGAACATGCATTTGTTCGATACATTTAGCGTGGCGTCCGCGCAAGAGGAGCGCAGTGCCGGCCGCACGCCGGCCACGGACGATCGCCCGCGTCCGGAGCGGCGCGAGGCCAGGAGCCATGCCAAAACCATCGGACGGCTTCTGAAGCAGCAGTCCGCATTGGCGGATTTCGGAGCTTCGCCTTCGGGGAAAGCGACCTGCGGAAAATCCTCGACGAAGCCGCACGCATCTGCGCCGCGGGACTGGGCGTGCCTTTCGCCAAGATATGCCGCTATCGCGCCACCAAGAACGACCTGCTGGTGACGGCCGGCTGCGGCTGGAACAACGGCGTCGTCGGCTATGTCGTGTCGGCCGCCGACGAGAGTTCGACGCAAGGCCGTGCCTTCGTCACCGGCAAGCCGGTGATCCTCGAAGACGTCGCGAAGAACCACACCTTCACGCTGCCGGCATTCTACGCGGAGCACGGCATCGCCGCGACCGTCGGCGTGCCGATCAAGGGACGCAACGGGCCGTGGGGCGTGCTGGAGGTCGACAGCCCGGTGCGGCGCAAATTCGACCGCCACGACATCGACTTCCTGACCGGCTTCGCCAATGTCGTGGCCGAAGCCGTCGCCGCCGCCACGCAGATCGCCGACCTGAAGGCCAGCGTCGGGCAAAAGGCGCACTTGCTGGCGCAGAAGGAAGAGCTTCTGGCCGAGCGCGACAAGCGCGAGCTGCACCTGCACGGCGTGCAGGCCGAGCTGCTGCACGTCTCCCGGCTGAACGCGATGGGCGAGATGACATCGGCCATCGCGCATGAGCTCAACCAGCCGCTGACCGCGATCCTCAACTATCTGGGCGCGATGCGCCGCCTGCTCGGCCCGGGCTGCACCGACATGGACACCGTGCCGCGCGTGCTGGATGCGATCCGCAAGGCGACGGCCCAGACGGCGCGCGCGGGCGACGTCATCAAGAACCTGCGCAAATTCGTGGAGAAGCGCGAAAGCACGCGGAAGGCCGAGGACATTTCGGACCTGATCGCGCACACGCTGACCCTCGTCAATTACGACGTCCTCAAGGACGGGATCGCGGTGACGCTGCGCCTGGACGCATCGCTGCCGCGGGTGATGGTGGACGCGGTGCAGGTCCAGCAGGTACTCATCAACCTGATCCGCAACGGCATGGAAGCGATGCGGCCGCAGGAGGATCGCCGCCTGCTGGTGATCGCGCAAGCGGGCGCTCCGGGCTTCGTCGACGTGACGATCCAGGACAACGGACCCGGCCTGCCGGACGAGATCGCGGCGCGGCTGTTCCAGCCCTTCGTCACATCCAGGGACAAGGGCATGGGCATGGGGCTGACGATCTGCGACGTCCTGGTGCGGGCCAATGGCGGCCGCATCCGCCTTGTCGACGGCCTCGCGCAGGGCACCGGATTCTGCTTCAGCCTTCCGCTTGCGGCGGCCGGTTAACCTGTTCGTGTGCCGCATTCCGCGCCGCCGCGCCCGAAGCGCCGGCGGGGAATCGCGCGCCGCCGCTTTTCGAAGATTGCAAGAATTGACATTCTTTTTGGGCGGGCCTACACACCCGCGCCTTCTTCCGGGCGTGTCCGAAGAGCGGAACATTTGCGACGCAAAGCGCGTTCAGGCCAGCACAGAAGAAGGCCATGCGGGTTCGGGTTTCAGGTAAACAGATGCAGCTCGGCGAGACCCTTCCGGCCGGCGTGCGTGCGCGGCTCGAACAGGCCGCGGCCAAGCTGTTCGACGGCGGCGCCGAGGCCAAGGTCGTGTTCAGCCATGACGGTCCGTTCTACCGTGCAGACTGTTCGATGCATCTGGATTCCAACACCGTGTTCACGGCGGAGGGACAGGGTCCCGACGCGCACCGCGCCTTCGACGCCGCCTTCCTCCATATCGAGACTCAACTGCGCCGCTACAAGCGCAAGCTCAAGAACCATCACGCCAAGGCCCGCGCGCGTACGCGCCCGGACGCCTGACGTGGCCCAAGAAGGTCGCCCATGAAGATCTCCGATCTGCTACAGCCTGCGGCCGTGCTGATGCCGCCGAAGGCGCAGGGCAAGAAGCAGCTGCTGCAGGAACTGGCGGCGCGCGCCGCGCAGGTGACGCGCCTGCCCGAACGCAAGATATTCGAAACGCTGATGGAGCGCGAACGCCTGGGCACGACGGGCGTCGGGCAGGGCATCGCCATCCCGCACGGCCGCCTCGCCGACCTGAAAGAGATCGTCGGCGTGTTCGCGCGGCTCGACGCGGCCCTCGACTATGACGCGGTCGACAACCAGCCGGTCGACCTGGTGTTCATGCTGCTTGCCCCCGAGGGCGCCGGCGCCGACCACCTGAAGGCGCTGGCCCGCGTCTCGCGCCTGCTGCGCAACCAGCAGGTCACCGAGAAGCTGCGCGCCGCCAAGAGCGCCGAGGCGATCTACGCCATCCTCACCGACACCACGGGCATGTCCGGCGCCCAGGCGGCGTGACGCTCACGCATTCCGTGCCATCCAGTCCGCCGTCCACCGGGATGATCGCGCCGGTAAGGAAGCTGGCGGCCGGCAGGCACAGGCCGAGCGTGATGTGCGCGACCTCCTCAGGATCGCCGTAGCGGCGCAGCGCGGTGCGGCGGCGGGCATAGGCGTTCTTGTCGTCCTCCGGATCGGCGCTGTCATGCCGGTGCGCACCGGGCCGGGGCAGACGCAATTCACCGTGATGCCCTCAGGCCCGAGATCGACCGCCAGGGCGCGCGTCAGGCCCACCACGCCGGCCTTCGCCGCGGCATAGGGACTGTCGCGTCCCGTGGCGCCCAGCGCCTCCGTGGAGGCGATGTTGACGATACGCGGGCATCTGGACTTGCGCAGGTGGGGCAGGGCGGCGCGCACGGTGCGCTGGTGCGCGGTCAGCAGGATGGACAGGGCACGGTCCCAGACGTCGTCGTAGCGCGCGTGCTCCAGCGGCAGGCCGGCGGGGATGCCGGCATTATTGATCAGGACGTCGAGGCCGCCGAACTCGGCGGCGATTTCGCCGATCACGCGCTTGATGGCATCGCCATCGGAGACGTCGAGCATCCAGGCCTTCGCGGTGCCGCCGCCGTCGGCGATCTCCCGGGCGACCGCCTGGGCGCCGTCGCCGTTGCAGTCGGTCACCGCGACCTTGGCGCCTTCGTCGGCAAAGGCGTGCGCCGTGGCGCGGCCCATGCCGCCGGCGGCGCCCGTCACCAGCACCGACAGGCCGCGCACCGAACGGCTCAGCTTCTTGACCGGATCCATGGGCGCCTCCCGCGTTGAACCCGAGCTTCCGGCGCGGCGCTACCTCTGTCCAGAGGACCGGATGGCGCAAAGAAAAAGCCGGCGGCCGTTTCCGGCCACCGGCTTTTCCCGTTGAACCCGTCCGTGCAGGAGGGGGGCTAATGCACGGACACGGGCGTCAGTTCGTTCTGCACGGCGGCGCCATAAGCGCTGTCATACGCGTCGGTGTAACCGAGCACGCTGCCGTCGACGGCATGCAGGACGTAGAGCTTCACGCCGGGCGGCAGGTTGATCCCCGGAGGGATCAGGCCCAGACGGTGGGCTTCCTCGTCGCCGGTCGGCTTGATGTAGGTGATGCGGCCACCGCCGAAGGCGGGCGCTTCATTGAGGTCTTTCGGTTCGTTCGTCATGACAAATCTCCTTCGCCCTTCCCATTCCGTCTGCGGCTGGCGCGCCGATTTCTATCGTCCTGATCACGCTATCGGCTCTGGGCCGGGCGAGCTCGATCGTAAGCAACCCATGTTCCAACTCCGCGCCTATGACTTCGATCCCTTCGGCAAGTACGAAGGCGCGCTGAAACTGACGTGCCGCGATGCCGCGGTGAAGGGAACGTTTTGCCGTTTGGTTCCCCCTGCTTGCCCCGAATCACGAGCTGGCGGCCCTCGACCGTCACGTTGAGCTCGTCCTTGCCGAAACCGGCGACGGCCAGCGTGATGCGCAGCGCGTCCTCGCTCGACTGTTCGATATTGTAGGGCGGGTATCCGTCTCCGGCGCTCTTGGCGGTGCGCTCCAGCAGCCTTTCCAGGTGCTCGAAGCCCAGGAGAAACGGGCTGTTGAAATAGACTGTGCGGTTCATCTCAAAGCCCTCCTTCAAGCGGCCTCGGGTGGATCCTGGCCCTCCTGCGAGCGGCCGGTATGCGTTTCGCGGCCCCTGACGGGCGCCGGGTTCACGATAGGATGTGGGGTGCGCCGCTCCGAAATCAAGGGACGGCGGGAACTCCCGACAACAGGTTGTAGCGTGCTCGAACGCCCGACGGTCATTTTGGACGACGCAACCCCGGGGGCGGAGCGCCTGCTGCGATTTGGGCCGCCTGCTGCGGTGATTCAAGCCTGCCGGCCGGAGGAGGTGGGGGACGCCTTGGCGCGGGTCGAGGCGGCGCTGGCGGCCGGCTTCCACGTCGCGGGCTGGTTCGGCTACGAGCTGGGCTATGCGCTGGAGCCGCATTTGGGCGTGGGGCCGCCGCACAATGGGCCGCTGCTGTGGTTCTGCGTCTGCGGTGCGCCGAAGGCGGCCGGGCGCGAAGAACTGGCGACACCGCTGCGGGCCTATGCCGGGCCGCTGCTGCCCGAATGGGATGCGGCGGCCTATGCGGCGCGCTTCGCCAGGGTCCACGATTACATCGCGGCCGGCGACATCTATCAGGCCAATCTGTCGTTCCGCGCCCGGTTCCGTTTCGCCGGCGATCCGCTGGCGCTCCATGCGCGGCTGCGGCCGAAGGCGCTGGCGGCGCATGGCGCCTTCATCGACGACGGCGAACGCCAGATCCTGAGCCTGTCGCCGGAGCAGTTCTTCGCCATCGACGCCCAGGGCCGCATCACGGCGCGGCCGATGAAGGGCACCGCGCCGCGCGGGGCCGACGCGCCGTCCGATGCCCGCGCGAAGGCCGCGCTCGCCGCCTCGGCCAAGGACCGCGCCGAGAACCTGATGATCGTCGACCTGGTGCGCAACGACATCGGGCGGCTGGCGCTGATCGGCAGCGTGGAGGCGCGCGAGATGTTCGCGGTGGAGACCTATCCGACCCTGCACACCATGGTGTCGACGGTGACGGCGCAGCTGCGGCCCGCGACGCGGGTGGAGCAGATCGTGCGGGCGCTGTTTCCCTGCGGCTCGATCACCGGCGCGCCCAAGATCCGGGCCATGCAGATCATCCGCGAATTGGAGCAGAGCCCGCGCGACGTCTATTGCGGCGCCATCGGGATGTTCGCGCCGGACGGCTCGGCGATGTTCAACGTCGCGATCCGTACCATCACCATAAAGGACGGCTGGGGCACGCTGGGGATCGGTGGCGGCGTGGTGCAGGATTCGAGCGCCGCGTCGGAATATGCCGAGTGCCTGCTGAAGGCGCGCTATGTCACCGAGGGGCGCGAGCCGATCGGGCTGATCGAGACGCTGCGCCACGAGCAGGGCTTCGTCCGGCTGGAGCGGCATCTGGCGCGGATGCGGCGGTCGGCGGAATTCTTCGGCCTGCGGTTCGACGAAGCCGAGGCGCGGGCGGCGCTGCACGATGCGGTCGCGGACCGGGAGGGGGCGCTGCGGGTGCGGCTGACGCTGGACGAGCAGGGCGGGTTCGCCTGCTCCGCCGCGCCGCTCGGGCCGGCGCCGGCGCGCTGGACCTTCGCGCTGTCGCCCCATTGCGTGCAGAGCGGCGACACGCTGCTGCGCCACAAGACGACCTGGCGCATGTTCCACGATGCCGAGCAGGCGCGGTCGGGCGCGGACGAAGCGCTCTTCGTCAACGAGCGCGGCGAACTGACGGAGGGCAGCCGCAGCACGCTCTTCCTCCGCCGCGGCGGCCGCCTGCTGACGCCGCCGCTGCGCTGCGGCCTGCTCGACGGCGTGCTGCGGCGCGAGTTGTTGGAGACGGGGCAGTGCGACGAAGCGGTGCTGGGGCCGGACGATCTCGCCGCCGCGGAGGAGGTCCTGCTCGGCAATTCCCTGCGCGGCCTGATCCGCGCCGAACCTAGGATTCCTCCGACGCCAGGACGCTGAGCAGGACCAGCGTCTCGGGCATCACCCAGCCTTTCACCTCGAGCATCCGGCTCTGCGCCAGATCGGAGCCGGTGACGTCCGCCAGCGTGCGGCGTTCCAGGCGGTGGCGCAGCGCCTTGCCCAAGGCCTGCGGCTCCGGCTTCGCGGCGGTCTGGGCGCGGAACGCGGCGCCGACCTTGATCGCCGCGTCGCGGTCGACCAGGTCGTCCAGCAGATCGTCATAGGCGCTGGCGCGATAGCGCTTGCGCAGCAGCGACGGCACGCTGAGGCCCAGCGCGCCCAGCCCCAGCGCCAGCGCGATGCCGCCGCCGATGGTCACGGCGCGGCGGCTGAAGCTTCTTCGCTCGCTCATCGCAGCGCCGTCCGCAAATGATCGGCGAGGCGCAGGGTCAGCGCCAGCAGGTTCAGCGTCGGGTTCGACGCGCTGTAGGTCGGAAACGCGCCGCTGCCAGCGACGAACAGGTTCGACATGCCGTGGACGCGCAGATCGGCGTCGACCACGCCCTGTTTGGGATCGACATGCATCCGCGTCGTGCCCAGGTGGTGGTCGCCCCAGTCGAGCGCGCCTTCCCACGCCGCGCGCGTCGCGTTGTTGAGCCGGATCATGCCGGACCCCGCGGTCAGCAATTGCCGGCCGAGTTCCTTGATCGTGTCGCGGTAGCGCTGGAAATCCGAATCCGACACGCGGTTGGTGAGCTTGAGCCGCGGCAGGCCGAGCGCGTCGCGCTGGTCCGTCAGGGTCAGGCGGCGCTCGGGGTCCGGCTCCAGCTCCAGGCCGCAGCCGAGCGAGAACGCCTTCGCGTTGCTGGCATCGGCCCCCACCGCGAGCGCCGCGGTGACCACCGCCGCCTTGTCCAGTTCGCCGAGCTCGACCGGGCTTTCCACCGTGGTCAGCGAGCCCAGCACGCGGTGGGTGCGCTTGAATTCGTCGGTCGGCGCGAAGGTGGCGCGGATCAGCGTGGCGCCGAACACCGCGGGATTGAAATAGTAGCCCGGGATGTCGCCGGCGAAGGACACCAGCGTAGCGGTGTCGCGCGGGATGGGATGATCGGCGAAGTAGCGCCCGACCAGGTCGTTGCGGTTGCCGACGCCGGCCGCCTCCACGTCGTTCGACGCCAGCATCAGCCGCGCATTCTCGACCGCGCCCATCGCCAGCACCGCCATCCGCGGCCGCACCGTGATCGCCTTTTTGTTCAGCGTCGCGATCTCGATCGCCGCGATGCCGGCCGCGTTGGGCGACAGTTTCAGCGCCGTCGCATTGGCGTGCAGATAGAGCCTGAGATTGGGAATGCGCTTCAGGTCGTCGGCATAGCGTGTGCCGAAATGCGTCGGCAGCACGTCGCCGCGCGTCTTGGAGAACTGGAACCAGCTCGTATAGACGCCGCCATCGCCCAGCTTCAGCAGCGGCGCCAGCGCGGCCATCTGCGGCGTGGCGCCGTCATACTTCCACAGGCCAGCCTCGATCAGGGACTGGGCGCGCGCGAAATAGGGCTTCAGCGTCTCGATGCCGAACGGCCAGCCGGAATGCGCCACCCAGTCCCGCTTCTCGAAGTCGATGGGGTCGAGCGGCCGGCACCAGCCGCCCCAATGGTTGGTGCTGCCGCCCAGATAGCGCATGCGCGAGGCGTCCAGCGGAAGATAGCGCACCCCCGCATTCGTGCCGGCATAGAGCGCCTGGGTCGCGGGATCGAAATCCATCCCGCCGCTCTCGAACAGCATGATTCGCAGGGGCGTGTGGGCCAGCGCCAGCGCCAGGGTGATGCCGACCGGGCCGCCGCCGACGATCGCCAGGTCCGGCTCCAGGATGGTGCCTGCCGGAACGGCGCGGGCGTCGACGAAGGCGTTCAAAATCGGTGTCCGGTGGGGCGCCGCGCGACGCTAGAGACGTTGAATCGCCTTGTCTTGTCGGAAATGTCGCCGGATCGCAAGCGCAGCGGGACCAAATCCCTATGCCCGAGGAAGGTCGGCCGGCGCAGTTCCTTTCGACGAATTCATCCCCAGCTTGCGTTGCATCGCAGCGGAATTGTTATGCCGATCTGCCAGGCTCGCTTATTATGTAGACAGGGCTGATTGTCGGCGGCGGGCAGGTTGAGGGCGTAAATGCGTAAATTCTGGGTTGTAGCTGCGGCATTGCTGCTGTGCGGATGTGAATCCGCCGATTGGGATGGCTCGCTCTTTCCGAGCGCGACCGGTGGCGCCGCCACCGCGGCACCCGCCGAGGCGGGATTGCGATCGGCTTCGGCATCTTCCGCTGCGAACACCAAATGCGAAAGAGCCGCGCGCGAGCGCAGCGGCGACGCCGCAGTCCAGGATTTCGATCTCGAGATGCAGCGGAAGGTCTACGACGCCACCTATGCCGACTGTCTGAAATGGTCGGCCGCGACGTTGCTGCCGTAAACGGGCGCGCGGCCATTCACCGGTCCGCCTACGCCCTGGCTGTCTTCGGCGGGCAACCTGCGCTGCTGCGCAGTGTAGGATGGTGGAGCCAAGCGGGATCGAACCGCTGACCTCCTGCATGCCATGCAGGCGCTCTCCCAGCTGAGCTATGGCCCCATTCCAGTGACGCCGGTTACGGGCAACCGGCGCGAAAAGCAATCCCAGCGCTCGTCCTTTTCGCAACGAACGCGTCTAGCGTTCGTCCTTTTCGATATCCGCATCGATGATGCCGGTGACGTCGTCGCTTTCGTCTTCGTCTTCCTCGAGGAGGGAGTTGTTTTCCTCTTCCTCGTCGTCCTCGACCTCGATGTCCTCGATGTCGTCCTCGTCCACCACCGCCATGCCCGGACCCTCGGTCTCGGTCTCCTCGGCGGCTTCCTCTTCTTCCTCGTCCTCGCCGGTGGCGGCGACCTGGATCGGCGCCTCGCCTTCGACGACCTCGACTCCGGCCTCCTCGGGCTCGAGTTCCTCCTCCTCGTCCTCGGTCTCCTCCTCCTCGTCGTCGGCATCGGCGGCGGCGGGCTGAACGGCGACGGGCTCAGGCTGGCGCGGACGGCGCTGCTTGTAGAGCGCTTCGGGCTCGAAGCTGAAGCCGCATTTCGGGCATTCGATCGGCCGTTTCTGAAGGTCGTAAAACCGCGATGTGCACTGGGGGCACACGCGCTTCGTTCCGAGATCCGCCTTGACCAAGCTGTTGCTTCCCGCGAAAGAGGGGTTGATTTGGAAGGCGGGTCGTGTGCCACGCCTTATACCCCGCTGTCAAAGACGTTCTGAGGCGCAACATGCAGATATCGGGCGCCGCCAGGCCCTTGAAATCCCTGAAATCTTCACCACTGCGGGGCGTCGCCGCCATTCCCGGCGACAAATCCATCTCCCACCGGGCGCTGATCCTGGGTGCGTTGGCGGTCGGGGAAACCGCCATTTCCGGGCTTTTGGAGGCCGAAGACGTCCTTAACACCGCGCAAGCGATGCGCCGGTTCGGCGCGACCGTGACACGGCGGGGCGCCGGCGCCTGGACCGTGCAGGGCCGCGGCGTCGGCGGCTGGGCCGAACCGGACGATGTGCTCGATTTCGGCAATTCGGGCACCGGCTCGCGGCTGGTGATGGGGGCGATGGCGACGACGCCGGTCACCGCGGTGTTCACCGGCGACGCCTCGCTGCGCGGCCGGCCGATGGCGCGGGTGCTGGCGCCGCTGACCGAATTCGGCGCCAGCTACGTGTCTCGCGCGCGCGGATTGATGCCGGTGGCGCTGACCGGTGCGGCACGGCCGATCGGGATCGATCACCATGTCGCCGTCGCCTCGGCGCAGGTGAAGTCGGCGCTGCTGCTGGCGGCGCTGAACGCGCCCGGCCATTCGCGCATTTCCCAGAGCGCGCTGACGCGCGACCACACCGAGAAGATGCTGGCCGCTTTCGGGGCGCAGATCGCGGTCGAGACGCTGGCTGAGGGCGAGGCAGTGCATGTGACGGGCGAGGCGGAGCTCAAGCCCTGCGCGGTCGACGTGCCGCGCGATCCGTCCTCGGCCGCCTTCGCGCTGGTCGCGGCGCTGATCGTGCCGGGCTCCAACATCCGCATTCCGGGCGTGCTGCTCAATCCGCGGCGCACCGGGCTGATCGCCACGCTGCTGGAGATGGGCGGGCAGATCGTCATCGAGAACGAGCGGACCAGCGGCGGCGAAACGGTCGGCGATCTGGTCGTGCGGTCTTCGGTCCTCAAGGGCGTCGAGGTGCCGCCGCAGCGCGCGCCGTCGATGATCGACGAATATCCCATTCTGGCGGTGGCCGCGTCCTTCGCCGAGGGACGCACGGTGATGACGGGCCTGGGCGAATTGCGGGTGAAGGAAAGCGACCGGCTGGCCGCCATCGCCGCGGGGCTGATGGCGAATGGCCTGACGACGGCGGAGACGCACGACACGCTGACGGTCGAGGGCCGCGGGCCCGACGGCGTGCCGGGCGGGTCGCGGGTGACCACGCACCTGGACCACCGCATCGCGATGAGCTTTCTCACCATGGGCCTGGCATCGCAGAATCCCGTCTCGGTCGACGACACTGCGATGATCGCGACGAGTTTTCCGGAGTTCGAAAGGCTGATGCGCGACCTGGGCGCGGATTTTCTTGCGGTGAATGCATGAGCATCGTCGTCGCCGTCGACGGGACCGCTGCTTCGGGCAAGGGGACGCTGGCCAAGCGGCTGGCGGCGCATTTCGGCTTTGCGCATATGGACAGCGGCGCGCTCTACCGGCTGACGGCGCTGGCGGTGCTGGACCATGGCGGCGATCCGTCCCGCGAGGCCGACGCGCTGGCGGGCGCCCGCGCCATCGACCTGTCGCGCGCCGGCGACCCGGCGATCCGCACCGACGTGGTGGGCAGGGCGGCCAGCCAGGTCGCCGCCGTCCCGGCGGTGCGGGCGGCGCTGCACGACTTCCAGAAATCCTTCCTGGAGAAGCCGCCGGGCGGCAGTCCTGGCGCCGTGATGGACGGCCGCGACATCGGCACGGTGATCGCGCCGGACGCCACCGCCAAGCTCTTCGTCGACGCCGACCCGGCGGTGCGGGCGCAGCGGCGCTGGCGGGAACTCAAGGGCCTGGGCATCGTCCGGGACGAGGCCGAACTGCTGGCGGAGATCGTCGCCCGGGACCATGCCGACCGCAGCCGCGCCGTCTCGCCGCTGCGCCAGGCGCTTGACGCCCGCTTGCTCGACACCACCTCTTTGGGTATAGAGCCCGCGTTCGCGGCTGCTCTTGCCTTGGTTTCACCCGGGGTGGAAAGCGCGCTCAAGGACCGCCACAGGGGTTAGGAGACCCGGCGGCCTATTCGAGCCACCCGAACTTCGACAAACCCAACCACCGCCCGCGCGGGCTCAAATCCGCAACGGAAGTCCATCGGCCACCGGCCGTTCGGCACGAACGTAACGAACTGGAAAATCCCTGAATGGCTCGCCACGCGACCGCAACCAAGATCCACGAACACGCAAATTCCTTTGCCTCCCCCAGCCGCGATGATTTCGCGGCCATGCTCGAAGCTTCCTTCGAGACCCAATCCCCCCAGGAAGGCGCCGTCATCACCGGCACCGTCGTCGCCGTCGAGAACGACTTCGCCGTCGTCGATGTCGGCCTGAAGACCGAAGGGCGCGTGTCGCTCAAGGAATTCTCGATGCCCGGCATGCCGGTCACCGTGAATGTCGGCGACAAGGTCGAGGTCTACCTGGAGCGCGTCGAGAACGCGCTGGGCGAAGCCGTCCTCAGCCGCGACAAGGCCCGTCGCGAAGAGAGCTGGATCAAGCTCGAGCGCGCCTTCAACGAGCAGACCCGCGTCACCGGCGTGATCTTCGGCCGCGTCAAGGGCGGCTTCACGGTCGACCTCGACGGCGCCGTGGCGTTCCTGCCCGGCAGCCAGGTGGACGTCCGCCCGATGCGCGATGTCGGCCCGCTGATGAACCAGCCGCAGCCCTTCCAGATCCTGAAGATGGACCGCCGGCGCGGCAATATCGTCGTCTCGCGCCGCGCCGTGCTCGAAGAGCGCCGCGCCGAGGAGCGTACCTCGCTGGTCGCCAGCCTGCAGGAGAAGCAGGTGGTCGAGGGCGTGGTCAAGAACATCACCGACTACGGCGCGTTCGTGGACCTGGGCGGCGTCGACGGCCTGCTGCACGTCACCGACATCGCCTGGCGCCGCGTCAGCCATCCGACGGAAGTCCTCTCGGTCGGCCAGACCGTCACCGTGCAGATCATCAAGATCAACCACGAGACGCAGCGCATCAGCCTGGGCATGAAGCAGCTCCAGACCGATCCGTGGGAAGGCGTCAGCGTCAAATACCCGGTCGGCGCCAAGTTCACCGGCAAGGTCACCAACGTCACCGACTATGGCGCCTTCGTGGAGCTGGAGCCGGGCGTCGAGGGCCTGGTCCACGTCTCCGAGATGTCGTGGGTCAAGAAGAACGTCGCCCCGTCCAAGATCGTCAATCCGGGCACCGAGGTCGAAGTGCAGGTGCTGGAAGTCGATTCCAACAAGCGGCGCATCAGCCTCGGCCTCAAGCAGACCCAGGACAATCCGTGGGAAGCCTTCCTGCGCGACCATCCGGTCGGCTCGGCCATCGAGGGCGAGATCAAGTCGATCACCGAGTTCGGCCTGTTCGTCGGCCTCGATTCCGACATCGACGGCATGGTGCATCTGTCCGACCTCTCCTGGTCGAAGTCCGGCGACGAAGCGGTCAAGGACTACGAGAAGGGCCAGATCGTGTCGGCCAAGGTGCTCGACGTCGACGCGGAAAAGGAACGCGTCAGCCTCGGCATCAAGCAGCTCGGCGGCGATCCGATCGAGAAGGCCGGTGCCGGCGGCGGTGCGCTGCGCAAGAACCAGGTCGTGACCGTCACGGTCACGCAGGTCAATGACGGCGGCATCGAGGTCGAACTGGCGGACGGCGTGAAGTCGTTCATCCGCCGCAGCGACCTCGCCCGCGACCGCAACGACCAGCGCCCGGAGCGTTTCCAGGTCGGCAACAAGGTCGACGTGCTCGTCACCCAGGTCGACAAGTCGAGCCGCAGGGTCTCGGTCTCGATCAAGGCGCGCGAGATTTCGGAAGAGAAGGAGGCCGTGGCGCAATACGGCTCTTCGGACTCCGGCGCCTCGCTCGGCGACATCCTCGGCGCGGCGCTCAAGAAGCGCGGCGGCAAGAAGGACGACGAGTAGCCTTCGCCCCACCGCATACGGAAAAGGCGCGCCGCGAGGCGCGCCTTTTTCGTTTTGTGGTTCTCCTGTCACCCTGCTGACAGAAGGCTGACAGGAGCCCGGCCGTATCCTCCCTTTTCAAGGATGGAGAGGGTCATGCGCGGGTTGGCGATGCTGTTCGGGTTCCTGCTGGCGACGGTCATGACGATCGGGGCGGCGCAGCCGGGCGATCCGGGCTATGCCATTCTCTGCTTCGGACGATAGGAGCGCGCCATGCCGCACAAGCCGGCCGATCTGCAGACGGCGATGGAGGCCGCGATGCCGCCGGATATCGACTGGCGCTTCAAGGCCATGTTCGGCGGCATTGGCGTCTATGCAAACGACAGGATGTGCGTGTCGCTGTCCGATGTCGGGCTGGCCGTGAAGCTGGCCGGCGCGGAGCGTGAAGCACTGTTGCGCCTCGAGGGCGCGCAGCCGCTGCGGTACGAGCCTTCCACGCCGCCGAGCAAGACTTATGTCGTGGTGCCCGACGCGATGCTGAAGGATCGCAAGATGCTTGGCCATTGGCTCGCCGTGAGCGCGGCACAGGCCGCGGCGGCGCCGGCGAAGACGCCGCGCAGGCGGGCATAAGCGCGCCGAAGGGCTCGGCCGGGGCGGGCAGGGCTTAACGGCTAATTATCTCGGCAATCGCTAGTTTCGCCGGGTTGCATGGGGAATGCCCGTCCGTGACCGTGTCCGCCCTGGAATCCGCACGCGCCGCGCGCGAAAACGGGCGTAGCACGCCCGTGTTCCTCGCGACGCTGGGGTTGGCGGTGTTCGCGCTGACCTGGGCCTGCGTCTTCCTGGTCCACCATGCCGGACGCATCACGCCGATCTGGATCGGCAACGCCGTCGTCCTCGCCAGCCTGCTCAAGCACGACCGCCGCGCCTGGTTCGAGATCGTCGGCGTGACCGCGCTCGCCAATTTCGCCGCCGATATCATCTTGAGCGACGTCGTGTTCGACGCGGTGGGCTTTTCGCTCGCCAACAGTTTCGAAGTGCTTGCAGTGGCACTGCCGATGCGCTGGCTCGGCTTCGACCGCGCCTTCAGCCAGACCGAATCGCTGCTGGCCTTCTATGCCGCCGTCGTCGCTGCATGCCTCGGCTCGGCGCTGATCGCCGCGTCTACGCTGCTGGCGACGGCGGGCGTGCCGGTCCAGGCATCGTTCATGAACTGGTTCGGCGCCGACGCGCTCGGCCTGGTCCTGCTCGTGCCGTTCGTCATGTGCGTGAAGCCGGGCGCTTTTGCGGAGATGTTCGCGCCCGGCAATCGGGTCTTGACCATCGCGCTGCTGGCCGCGGTGCCGGTCGTCGGCGCCCTCTGCGCAGCCTTTCCGCACTGGATGCTGAGCTTCCTGTATTTTCCGCTCCTGGTGCTGCTCACCTTCCGCCGCGGTTTTGCCGGCGGGGCGCTCGGCGTGCTGCTGGCGCTGACGATTTCGCTGGTGGGCCTGGCCGTGCGGCATTCGACCGCGTCGGTCCTCATGCACACGGTCGCGGAGCGCATCATGCTGATCCAGCTGTTCTACGCGGTGGTCGGCTTCACCGTCATCCTGGTCGGTGCGGCGCTGGACGAGCGGCGGGCGCTGGAGAAGGGCCTGGCGCGCGCGGTGCGCCGCGCCGAGTCCTCGCGCGAGGAAGCGCTGCTGGCCAAGGAACTCGCGGAGCGGGCCAGCCATGCCAAATCGGCCTTCCTCGCCAATATGAGCCACGAACTGCGCACGCCGCTGAACGCGGTGATCGGATTTTCCGAGATGATCAAGTCCGAGATGTTCGGGCCGTCGGGCGATCCGCACTACAAGGAATATGCCGGCCTCATCAACGGCGCCGGCGCGCATCTGCTCGACCTGATCGGCGACATTCTCGACATGTCGAAGATCGAGGCCGGCAAGCTGGAGCTGCACCGCGAGCGCGTCGACACGGCGCTGACGGTGCGTGAATGCGTCGAGCTGCTGGCCGAGCGCGCCGCCGCCGCCGATGTCCGCATCGCGCCGGACCTGAGGCAGGCGCCGCCGTTCTTCGAGGCCGACCGGCGCGCCGTGAAGCAGATCCTGCTCAACCTTCTGTCCAATGCCGTCAAGTTCACCCCGATGGGCGGCAGCGTGTTCGTGCGTGCCGTCACCGAGGGCGGCTTCTGCCAGCTGACGGTGGAGGACACCGGCACCGGCATCCCGGCCGGCGAACTCAGCCGGATCGGCAATCCCTTCGTCCAGCTCTCCAACAATGCCGGCCGCCATCCCGGCACCGGCCTGGGGCTGGCGCTGGTTCGCTCGCTGGCCGAGCTGCATGGCGGCAGTTTCCGGATCGAATCGGTGGAGGGGCAGGGCACGACCGCGACGGTGACGCTGCCGCTGGCCATAGCCGACAGGGCGGCAGCGGCCTGACGGGACGGCTGCCGCCAGCTTAAATCGGACGTCCTGCCGTGCGAAGGCCCGCTTTGGGAGGGACGGAACTCGCGATCACCCTCAAAAAAGTGCTGCCTTTTCAGTAGCTTCGATTGACGTGCTGCCTCGAAATTGTCACAGTTAATCGGTCGGACGGAGATTCTGCGTTCGGCGCGGGGCAGGGGATGATCAAGTCCGAACTGGTTGCACGGCTCACGGCACGCTATCCGCACCTGTATCACCGGGACATCGAGCGGATCGTGTCCACGATGCTTGACGAGATCACCAAGGCGCTGGCCGAGGGCCATCGCGTGGAATTGCGCGGATTCGGCGCGTTTTCCGTGAAAGTGCGGCCGGCACGCCAGGGCCGCAATCCGCGCACCGGCGAGCCGGTCTCGGTGGAGGAAAAACGCGCGCCCTTCTTCCGCACCGGCAAGGAATTGCGCGAGCGCCTGAACAACGGCGACGGACGCGAGTAGGATAGCCGAATCCCGAGCTTGGCGAAGGCATGCGGCTCACCACCTGGATCATCGGCATTCCCGCGGCGCTGGTCGCGATCTGGATCGCGCTGGCCAACCGCCAGGCGGCGATCCTGAGCCTGGATCCGTTCAGCCAGTCCGCGCCGGCGCTGACGGTGCAGATGCCGCTTTATCTGCTGTTGTTCCTGGCCGTCCTGGCGGGAGTGCTGCTGGGGGGAGCGGCCATCGGCATGCGGCGGATGTCGCAGATCGGCGCCGACCTGATCGATACCGCGGCGGCCCGCGCCAAAGCCCTCTTGCCCGCGCGGCTGCGTCGGACTAAGACGCCAGCGGAATGACCGCTGCCCGATTCCGCAACCCCGTCTTCGTCGCGCTCGACACGCCCGACCTGGGCCGTGCGCTGGAGATCGCGCGCGCCGTGAAGCCCCATGTCGGCGGGCTGAAGATCGGCCTGGAATTCTACACCGCCTGCGGCCCCGAAGGGGTCAAGCGGATCGTCGCGTTCGGCCTGCCGGTGTTCGCCGACGTGAAATTCCACGACATCCCGAACACCGTCGCCGCCGCCGCGCGCGAGCTGGCGCGGCTGGGCGCCATGGTGTTCAACGTCCACACCGCCGGCGGCGAGATCATGATGCGCGACGCGGCGGCGGCGGCGCGCGCCGTCGATCCCAAGGTGAAGGTGATCGGCGTCACCGTTCTGACCAGCATCGACGATGCGGTGCTCGATTCGGTCGGCCAGCGCAGTCCGGCGGCGGAGCAGGTCGTGCGGCTGGCGCGGCTGGCCAGGCTTTCCGGTCTCGACGGCGTGGTGTGCTCGGCGCACGAGATCGCGGCGATTCGCGCCGCCTGCGGACCCGACTTCCTTCTCGTCGTGCCGGGCATCCGGCCCACAGGCGCCGACCTGGCCGACCAGCGCCGGGTGATGACGCCGGCCGAGGCGCACCGCGCCGGCGCCGACATCCTGGTGATCGGACGGCCCATCACCGCCGCTGCCGATCCCGCCGCCGCGGCCAAGGCGATTGCCGCCGAATTGGGCATAACGGCACCCGCCTAGCCGTTGCTTGATTGCCAGGGGCGGGGCAGGCCATAAGGCGCGTCCCCACACCCCGGTCGACGATGCCTGTGCTGGTCAAAATCTGCGGAATCACTTCAGGCGACGCTGCCGACGCGGCGGTGCGGGCGGGTGCGGATTTTGCGGGGCTGATGTTTCACCCGAAGTCGCCGCGCAACGTCGACATGGCGCAGGCGGCAGCGTTGTCGCACCGGCTTCGCGGCCGGGTGCGGCTGGTGGCGGTGATGAGCGACCCGGCGGACGAGACGCTGGGTGCGGTGATCGGCGCGATGAAGCCCGACTTCATTCAGCTGCACGGCGTGGAGACGGCGGCGCGGGTGGGGGCGATCCGCTCGCGCTTCGGTGTGCCGGTCATGAAGGTGATCTCGGTGGCCGATGCTGGCGATCTGGCCCGAGCTGCCGCGTATGAGGATGCGGCGGACATGTTGATGTTCGACGCCAAGGCGCCGGTGGGTGCGGCCCGCGAGGGCGGACATGGTGCGGCGTTCGACTGGCAAATCCTCCGTGGACGGAAGTTTCAGAAGCCCTGGCTGCTGGCCGGCGGGTTGAACATGGAGAATGTCGCACGCGCGATCCGCGCCTGCGGGGCGCCGGGCGTCGATGTGTCGTCGGGCGTGGAGACCGCGCCCGGAAGGAAGAGTCCCGAGATGATTGCTGCGTTCGTCAGCGCCGCGCGCAATGCGCAGTTTGGAGCCGCGGCATGAGCCAGCACAATTCCTTCCGCACCGGACCCGGTCCCAAGGGCCATTTCGGCGCCTATGGCGGGCGCTTCGTCGCCGAGACGCTGATGCCCAACGTGATTGCGCTGGAGCAGGCATACGAAGACGCCAAGCGCGATCCGGCGTTCCACGCCGAACTGGGCGGGCTGCTCAAGCATTATGTCGGCCGCGAGAGCCCGCTCTATTTCGCCGAGCGTCTCACGGCGCATCTGGGCGGCGCGAAGATCTATCTCAAGCGCGAGGATCTCAACCACACCGGCGCGCACAAGATCAACAACTGCCTCGGCCAGATCCTGCTGGCGCGGCGCATGGGCAAGACGCGGATCATCGCGGAGACCGGCGCGGGCCAGCACGGCGTCGCCACCGCGACGGTTTCCGCGCGCTTCGGTCTGCCTTGCGTCGTTTATATGGGCGAGGTCGACATCGAGCGGCAGAAGCCGAACGTGTTCCGCATGCGGCTGCTGGGCGCCGAAGTCCGCTCCGTGGTGTCGGGGTCGAGGACGCTGAAGGATGCGATGAACGAGGCGCTGCGCGACTGGGTGACCAATCCCTACGACACATTCTACATCATCGGCTCGGCCGCCGGGCCGCATCCCTATCCGGCGATGGTGCGCGATTTCCAGACCGTGATCGGGGCGGAGACGCGCGAGCAGATGAAGGCGATGGAGGGCAAGCTGCCCGATCTCGTCGTCGCCTGCGTCGGCGGCGGCTCCAACGCCATCGGCATGTTCCATCCCTTCCTCGACGATCCCACGGTCGAGATCCACGGCGTCGAAGCGGCGGGCGACGGCACCGAGACCGAACGCCACGCCGCGACCCTGACCAAGGGCACGCCCGGCGTGCTGCACGGCACCCGCTCCTATTTGCTGCAGGACCGCGACGGGCAGATCCTGGAGGCGCATTCGATCTCCGCCGGGCTCGACTATCCCGGCGTCGGGCCGGAGCATTCCTGGCTGAAGGACCAGGGTCGGGTGCGCTATTTCAGCGCCACCGACCGCCAGGCGCTCGAGGCGTTCGTGCTGCTGTCGAAGCTGGAGGGCATCATCCCGGCGCTGGAGAGCGCGCACGCCATCGCCCATGTGATGCGCGTCGCGCCGCAGATGGGCAAGGACCAGGCGATCGCGGTGTGCCTCTCGGGCCGCGGCGACAAGGATGTGTACTCGGTCGCGGCGGCGTTGGGGGAGAAGATATGAGCCGCATTGCCGCGAAATTCGCCGAGTTGAAGAAGATGAACCGCGCGGCGTTCGTGCCGTTCGTCACCGGCGGCGATCCGGACTACGAGACATCGTGCGCCCTCGTCGCCGCGCTGCCCGGCGCGGGCGCGGATATCATCGAGCTGGGGATTCCGTTCTCCGATCCGATGGCGGACGGGCCGACCAACCAGGCGTCCTATCTGCGGGCGCTGAAGGCCGGGATGACGCTGCCCAAGCTGATCGATCTGGTGCGCAAATTCCGCAAGGGCGACGGCAAGACGCCGGTTGTCCTGATGGGCGCCTACAATCCGATCCACGCCTACGGCACTGCGCGTTTCATGAAAGATGCGGCCGAGGCGGGGGTCGACGGGCTGCTGATCGTGGACGTGCCGGCCGAAGAGGACGAGGTGCTGCGCATCCCGGCCGGCGGCCACGGCATCGACATCGTGCGCTTCCTGGCGCCGACCACCGACGCGGCGCGCCTGCCGACAGTGCTCGATGGCGCGGCGGGCTATCTCTATTACGCCTCGATCGCGGGCATCACAGGCACCAAAAGCTTTGCGGAAGACGAGGTGAAGGCGGCGCTGGCGCGCATACAAGCCGCGACGAAGTTGCCGGTGGTCGTGGGCTTCGGAATCAGGACGCCGGAACAGGCGGCGGGCATTGCGCGTTTCGCCGATGGCGCCGTGGTCGGCTCCGCGATCGTGGCCAGAATTGAGTCGCATTCGTTAAAGGGCACGAAACGTGCCGAATTGGTGGCCGACGTGACCGAATTCTGCGCGGCGCTGGCGAAATCGGTGCATGCGGCGCGCGGCTGAACCGTGATATGATCGGGCCATGAACTGGATCGCCAATTTCGTCCGCCCCCGCATCAAGTCGCTGATGGGCGCCGCCGCGCGCGGCACCGAGACGCCGGAGAATCTCTGGAAGAAGTGCCCGAGCTGCGGCGAGATGATCTTCCACCGCGACCTCGCCGCGGCGCAGAATGTGTGCCCGCAATGCGGCTTCCACATGCGCATCGGTCCGGTCGAGCGCTTCGCCGCGATCTTCGACGGCGGCGCGTTCGAACTGCTGCCCTATCCCGAAGTGCCGGCCGACCCCCTGAAATTCCGCGGCGAGAAGAAATATGCCGACGAGTTGAAGGCGCAGCGCGGCAAGACCACGCGTAACGAGGCGCTGACGGCGGCCCGCGGCACGGTCGAGGGCCTCCCCGTGATGATCGCGGTGCAGCCGTTCGATTTCTTCGGCGGCTCGCTGTCGATGGGCGTCGGCGAAGGACTGGTCCGCGCGATGGACGCGGCGGTGGCGGAGAAGCGGCCATTCATCCTGTTCGTGTCGTCGGGCGGCGCGCGCATGCAGGAAGGCATCCTGTCGCTGATGCAGATGCCGCGGGTGACCATCATGGTCGACCGCCTGCACGAGGCGGGGCTGCCCTATGTCGTCGTGCTGACCGATCCGACCTATGGCGGCGTCAGCGCCTCCTACGCCATGCTGGGCGACGTGCAGATCGCCGAGCCGGGGGCGCAGATCGGTTTTGCCGGACCGCGCGTGATCGCGCAGACCATCCGCGAGCGCCTGCCCGAAGGTTTTCAGCGCGCCGAATACCTGCTCGAGCACGGCATGATCGACATGGTGGTGCCGCGGCACGACCTGCGCAGCACGCTGTCGCGGGTGATCCACCTGATGTTGAAGCGGGCCCGCCCGCGCGTCCGGGCGGTTACCGTGCCGCCGGTCGTCAGCGCCACTGCGACGCGCGTGCCGCCGGCCGACGCCGCGCCGGTCGCCAAAGCCGCGGAATGAGCGTCCAGAACGACGCGGCCGCCTTCCGGAGCACCGCTGTCCTCGAACGGCTGCTGTCGCTGCACATCCGCAAGATCGACCTGTCGCTGGATCGCATGCAGCGGCTGCTGCACGATCTCGGCGACCCGCAACTGATGATGCCGCCGACGATCCATGTCGCGGGCACCAATGGCAAGGGCTCGGTATGCGCCTTCGCGCGCGCCATGCTGGAGGCGCAGGGCTTTCGCGTGCACATGCACATCTCGCCGCATCTGGTGCGCTTTCACGAGCGCATCCGCATCGCCGGCAAGGAGATTTCCGAGGACGAGCTGGTTTCGACGCTGGAGGAGGTCGAGCGCATCAATGCCGGCCAGCCCATCACCTATTTCGAGGCGACCGACGCGGCGATGTTCCTCGCTTTCTCGCGCCATCCGGCCGATGCGCTGGTGCTGGAAGTGGGGCTCGGCGGAAAATACGACGCGACCAATGTCATACCGAAACCCGCGATGACGGTGATCCAGCCGGTCGGGCTCGATCACCTGGAGTTCTTCGGCAGCGACATCCGCGTCATCGCGGCGGAGAAGGCGGGCATTATCAAGCCCGGCATTCCGGTCGTGATCGGGCCGCAGGAGGACGCGGCGCTGGAGGTGATCCTTAAAACCGCCGATCGGCTCAGTGCGCCCGTCTATGCCTTCGGCCAGGATTTCTCGGCGCATCAGGAGCACGGCCGCATGGTCTACCAGGACGAGCACGGGCTGCTCGACCTGCCGCTCCCAAAGCTGATCGGGCGCCACCAGATCGAGAATGCCGCCGTCGCCATCGCCGCCCTGCGCCATGCGGGCCGGCAATGGGGCGCCGAGCGCGCGGTGGAGCTGGGCGTGCGCAGCGTCGAATGGCCGGCGCGGCTGCAGCGGCTGACGCGTGGTCCGCTGATCGACATGGCGCCCAAGCGGGCGGAGATCTGGCTGGACGGCGGGCACAATCCGCATTGCGCCGCCGCGGTGTCGCGCGCCATCGCCGACCTCGAAGAGCGCGGCGAGCGGCCGCTCTATCTGATCTGCGGCATGCTGAAGAACAAGGATGCGCGCGGCTTTCTTTCCGCGTTTCGCGGGCTGGCCCGCCACGTCGTCACGGTCGACATTCCCGGCGAGGCGGCGTTCGGCGCCGGCGCGCTCTACGACATGGCGCGCGCCGCCGGGATCGACGCAGCGCCGGCCGAGGACCTCGAAGACGCGATGCTCCAGCTCCAGGCATGGTCGCGCGCCCATGTGAAGGAGCCGCCGCCGCGCATCCTGATCTGCGGCTCGCTCTACCTCGCCGGCAAGGTCCTGGTCGAGAACTCGTAAGTCACTTCACCGATTGCGCCATGCAGTCGCGATAGGTGTCGGCCTGCACCTTGGCGAAGTCGGCCGGGCTGGCGCCGAGCTGCTTGGCGTCGTCGGCGCGGTTGTCGGCCATCGCATGGCAGCGGGCGCCGTAGTCGGGCGGCGGCGGAGCCGCCGGCGTGGTGGTCACGCTCTGGACCGCCGGCGGCGCCGGCTCGACATGCACGGCGGGGCGGCGTGGGTGCAGCGGAGGTTCCGGCGGCTTGGGCGCAGGCGCGGGTGCCGTTGACGTGGTTGCCGGCGGCGGTGCAGGCGCGAGCTCGTGCTGCACGAAGGCGCAGCCCGACAGGAGCAACGCGGCGGTCAGCACGGCAAGAACGCGCATGAAAGTTCCAGGCTGCGGGCTGCGCCTTATGATACAGCCTTTTGCCCGGCCATGCCTCGCGCGATCAATTGTCCAGCGGTTCGTTGTCGTATTTCACGCATTCGTACTGGATGTTGGCGGTGTCGGCCGGCTTGTCGGCCATGCAGTCGTCCCGGGTCTTGTAGGCACCGCGATAGAGCGCCTGGTTCTTCAGCGGCGTATCCTTGACGACGTACCAGCCCGGACCGTGCCAGCCGAAGCCGACCGCGGACGCGCCGGCCATGGTCGCCATGATGAAGAGTACGGAAAGTACAAGTCGCCGCATCGGCGTTTCCCCCAGCTTGAACAGCGCAAGACTAACGCCGTTTGCGGGAAATTCCGTCTGCCGACTTCTTTCCCAAAGCAAAAGGCCGCCGGCGGAGCGGCGGCCTCTGCCTGGGTGGGCGGCGAAACGTCAGACCGACGATTCGATCCATTCCTTGATCTTGGACTTGGGCAGCGCGCCGACCTTGGTCGCGGCGACCTGCCCTTGGGCGAAGATCATCATCGTGGGGATGCCGCGCACGCCGTATTTCTGCGGCACGTGCGGGTTCTCGTCGATGTTGATCTTGGCGATGGTCACCTTGCCGGTCAACTCGCCCGCAAGCTCTTCGAGCGCCGGGGCGATCATGCGGCAGGGGCCGCACCATTCGGCCCAGAAATCCACCACGACGGGCGTCTTGGAGTTCAGCACGTCGTTCTGGAAAGAGGCGTCGGAAACCTTGATGGGAGATGTCATGGGGCAGTCCTCGGGTATCTAGCTGGCCATATACTTAGGAACGCACCGGCAGGGGGTCAAGGCGCAGGCGAATGCGCGCCAATTCCGCGTCGAGAAGGCCATTGGACAGTTTCATGAGTGTGGGACCTTCGGTCCAGACCAGGGCGCATTCGATTCGCCGGCCCGGGAAGATCTTTTCTGCTGCAGCGCGGTAAAGCGCCATCTGCGTCTTGTAGAGCAGGGCGACGTCGTCTTCGTGCGCCGGCGGCGGCCGGTTGGTCTTGAAGTCGACGATCAGCACCGCGCCGTCGGACAGCGCCAGGCGGTCGATGCGGCCGTTGACGCGGGCATTGGGGCCGAGCTCCGACAGATCGGCGACGATGGCGACTTCCGCCCGGCTGTCCGGCGCGAAGGCGGGCGCAAACAGCGGATCGTCCAGCACCTTCAGGGTTTCCGCCACCAGGCTTTCGGCCGCGTCGCCGCAGATGTTCTGCATACGGAGAAATTGGCGCGCCAGATCGGCGCGGTTGTCCCGGTCCACCCCGGGCAGGTGCGCCAGCAGGGCGTGGACCAGCAGGCCGCGGCGGAAGCGCCTGTCGCCGCCGAACGGGGACAGCGTCGCGGGCTCGTCCAGGCCGGCGGCGTCCGAGGGCCGCACCAGGCGCGGCGCGGGCGCGTCGCGCGGCGCCGGCATGCGCAGCCAGGGTCTGGCTTCCACCACGGGCGGCGCGGTCACAGGCGTCGGCTCTGCCGACAGATCGTCAGGCTCGCCGACGATGTGGATGGTCTCGCCGGCGCGCTCGATCTTGCGGCCCAGGCTTTGCGCCGCGGCCTCCGCCAGCCGGTACCAGGAGCCGTCCTTGACGCCGGTCCTGGTCTCGAAGCCGCAGACGATCAGCCGGTCGCGGGCGCGGGTCAGCGCGACATAGAGCAGGCGGCGATGCTCCTCCAGCATGCGCGCCTTGGCGGCGTCCTTGGCGGCGAGCACCGCGTCCGGCGCCTCGTCATTCGCCACCGGATAGAGGACGCCATCCTCCGTGTAGAGAAGATTGCCGCGATTGTTCGAAAGCGTCGGCACGCCGGTCGTGTCGGGCAGGACGACGATGTCGGCCTCCAGCCCCTTGGCGCCGTGCACGGTCATGACGCGGACTTCGTCGCGGGCGCGCTCCATGTCGCGCTTGATCTCCGCGCCGCCCCGGCCGATCCAGTGCAGGAAGCCTTCGAGCGACGGCGTGTTCGCCGCCTCATAGGCGAAGGCGAGCGAGACGAATTCGTCGATCGCGTCGTTCGCCTCGTGCCCCAGCCGCCGCAGCAGGCGCACCCGCATGCCGCGGGCGGACAGGGCATGGGCGTAGAATTCGTAAGGCGGCGCGAAGTCCGCACGGCTGCGCATCTCGCTCAGGAAGTCGAAGGCTTCACGGTACGACGCGGTCTCGTGCCTGCGCTCGGTCAACGCGCGCCACAGCGAGCCGGTGCGGCCATGCGCCAGCGCGAACAATTCGTCCTCGCTCACCGAACACAGCGGCGAGCGCAACACGACGGCCAGCGTATGGTCGTCGCCGGGCAGGAGGACGAAGCGGCCCAGCGCGATCAGGTCCATCGCCGCGATCTGCTCGGTGAGCTGGAGCCGGTCGGCGCCGGCCACCGGCACGCCCTGCTGCTTGAGTTCGCGGATGACGGCGCTGCCGAACGGCTCGCGCCGCGGCAAAAGGATCATAATGTCGCCCGCCTTCACCGGCGCGTCGTGACCGGGCAGCACGGTGCGGCCGATCCAGCCCTTGATCGCCGCCGCCAGGCGATGCGCCAGCCGTGCCGCCGGGCCATGCTTGGGCGCCACGTCGATCGGCGTGTCCCATGGATCGGGCTCCTCGTCCTCGTCCGGCTTCTCGGTCGGCCACAGCTCGACCCGGCCGCGCGCGCCGGCGCGGAAGGCGTCGTGGCGGATCGCGCCGCCGTCCGAGGTGAGGCCGGCGTGGGCCGCTTCGGGCTCGAACACCGCATCGACGAATTGCAGCACTTCGGGCACGGAGCGGCGCGACTGGGTCAGCGGCGCCTCGATGAAGGCGCGGCCGGCGGTCTGCGCAGCGGTGTGGAAGACCTTGCGATGCGCGCCGAACTGCGCCGGATCGGCGCCCTGGAAGGAGAAGATCGACTGCTTCTCGTCGCCTACCGCGAAAATGGTGCGGGTGACGTCGGCGCCCACGCCTTCGTCGGCGAAGAACTCCGCCGTCAGCGCCTTCACGATGCGCCATTGCTCGGGGCTGGTGTCCTGGGCCTCGTCGATCAGCACATGCTCGATGCCGCCGTCGAGCTTGAACAGCACCCAGGCGGCGGCGTCGCTGCGCTCGAGCAGAATCTGGGTCTTGACGATGAGGTCGTCATAGTCGAGCACGCCGCGGGTGCGCTTGGCGCGCGCATATTCGCCGCGCACCGCGTCGGCCAGCGTCAGCGCCGCTTCGGCCAGCGCGGCGGCATGGGCGGCGCGGCGGGCGGCTTCGGCGTCGCACAACTCGGTCTGCAACTGGGTCAGCATTTCGTCAAGATCGGGGCGCACCTGGGTAAGCGTCTTGATCGCCATGCGGCTGCGCGGCTTGCCATCATTGGTCAGCAGGATGGCGCGATAGGCTTCGTAGGTCGCCGCCGATGGCGCCTGCGCCAGCACCGCCAGCAGCCGCGCGGCGGTCTTGGCATTCGCCTCCGAGCCGCCCGCGAGCCACCCTGCGACGGCGCGCACGCGCTCCTGGGCGAGCCGGGTGCAGAAATCGCTCATGATACGGTCGGGGCCGCGATCCGGGTCGGCGCCGTGCGCCGCGCGGACCGCTGCCAGGCCGCCGCCGCTCTCGAAGAAGCGCTCCAGCTTGCGCCGGTCGGCGCCCAGCGCCGCATCGAGGATATCGTTCAGCGTTGCTTCGCTGGTCTGGGTCAGCAGGAAGCCCAGCGCTGCCGCGCGCGGTGCGTCGCCGCTGCCGGTGCGTTCGAGGACGCGACCACGTGCTTCCGCCATCAGCTCGCGCGCGGTCTGTTCGTCCAGCACGTCGAACGCGGCGGGCACGTCGGCTTCCAGCGGAAAGCGCGACAGCACGCCCTGGCAGAAGGCGTGGATGGTGAGGATCTTGAGGCCGCCCGGCGTCTCCAGCGCCTTGGCGAACAGACGCCGCGCCTGTTTCATGTCCTCCGGCCCGCCGAGATCGGCGCCGATGGCGCGGACTTTTTCCTCCAGCGCGCGGTTGGGCAGCATCGACCATTCGCCGAGCTGCTTGAACAGCCGCGCCTGCATTTCGGCAGCCGCGGCCTTGGTATAGGTGAGGCACAGGATGCGCTCGGGCTCGACGTTCGCGAGCAGCAGCCGCGTCACGCGGTTGGCCAGCGTGTAAGTCTTGCCGGCGCCGGCATTGGCCGCCACCCAGGCGGAGGTCTTGGGATCGGCGGCGGCGATGGAGGGATCGCTCATTCCCCGGTGCCCTCCCAGCCGCTCAGCGACCATTCGCGCACCCGCGCCAGATGATCGTAGTCGCCCGACAGGCCGGCGCGCAGCGGCCGCACGCGCGGCCGGTAAGCGGTGGCCGGATCGGCGAATTGCGCCACGCGCGTCTTTAGTCGCGCCAGGGTCTCGGCGATCAGCGTAATGTCGACCGGCTCGATCGTGCCCGGTTCGCGTCCGCCGCCGATGCGCACATAGAGCAGCTCCGCCGCCTCCTGCGTCTCGACGCCGGAAAACGCGCCGGCCGTCAGCATCGCGGCTTCGAGCAGGAGCTGCGGCGCGAGGAAGCTCTTGATCTGGCGCTTGGTCGGCAACTGGCCGGTCTTGTAGTCGAGGATCGCGGCGCCGCCGCCCTGGAGCTCATCGATGCGGTCGGCGATGCCGTAGAGCGAAAAGCCGGGCACGATCTCGGTCTCGCCGCGGATCTCGGTGTGGGACGCCTTGATCGACCCGCGCCGCGCGCGCTCCATGGCGACGAACCAGGTCGCGGCATGGGCGAAGCGCGGGCGCCACAGGGCCAGCGCGGCTTGCGGCGTGCCCTCGGCGGCGAAGACCTCGTCGGCGATGGCGATGAGGCACAGCGCCGCGTCGTCGGGCAGGGCGCCGGGATAGTCCTTGACGAAGCGCTCCAGCGTGGCGTGCACCGCATTGCCGCGCTCCAGCGGGCCGATCGGCGCGTCCAGCGGATCAAGCACCCTCAGGCCGAGCACGCGGCGCGCATAGATCGCGTAGGGGTCGCGCACCCATTTCTCGATGTCGGTGACGGGCAGGCGGATCGGACGCGCCGCGACCGGCGGGCGCGGCCGGGGCATCTCGATCCGCAGTGGCGGCCCCGCATCGTCCAACGACCGTGCCAGCGCGACATAGTCGGTCGGCGGCGTCAGCGCGCCGTGCAGCCCCAGCCCGTCGGTGAGCTGGATCAGCCGCTGCACCCAGCGCGACGCGATGGCGGGCACGCCCTGCGCCTTCAGGGCGCGGGTGAGCACCACGCGCGGGCCGGCGGCCAGCATCGCGAAATCGTGCGCCGACTGGCCGATGCTGCGCTCGGGCTGCTCCAGGCCCAGCGCCTTGCGCATCGGGCGCGAGAACCACGGATCGGCGCCGGGCAGGCGCGGCCACACGCCTTCGTTCAATCCGCCGAGCACGACGGTGTCGAAGCTCTGCAGGCGCGCTTCCAGCGGGCCGAGGATCGACACGCGCGGATGGCCGGAACGATTGAGGCGCACCGCCTGGGTCAGCGCCAGCTTGCGGAACAGCGGCGCGTAGGCGCGCGGCTCGACCGGCGGGATCGCGGCGGCGGCCTCCGCCAGCTCATCGATGAAGCGCGCCGCGACCTCGCCGGCCTCGCCGCGCCGCAGCGCGTCGCCGGCCAGCGTATCGGCGGCGGACGTATGCGCCGTCAGGATCGCGGCGAGCGTATTTTCAGGCTGCGCCATCGCTTGTTCGAGCGGCCGCAAGGCGTCGCTGACGTCGGCGAACCAATAATGCAGTTGCGACAGCCCCGGCCGGTCGTCGGGACTGCCGGCGCGCGCCCGCGCGATCGCGGCGCGGATGCCGTCCAGGCCGGGATCTGGGCGCGGGCCGCGCAGCAGACGGTCGAGCCGGCGCGCTCTATCGCGGAAGGCGGTGCCGTCGCCGCCCAGCGTTGCCAACGGATGCTTGAGCAGCGCCAGCAGCGGCACGGGCGCGAACTGTGCCGCCGCCGCCTCCGCCAGCAGGCAGAGGAACGTGCCCGGCGGGGTGTGCGCCAGCGGCTGGCCGGCGGAATCGTCGACCTCGATCTCCCAGCGCCGCAACTCGCCCGCGACGCGGCGCGCCAAGGTGCGGTCGGGCGTCACCAGCGTGGCGGTCTGGCCCGGCGTTTCGAGCGCTTCGCGCAGCACGACGGCGATGACGGAGGCTTCCTCCGCCTGGTCGCCGGCTTCGATCAGCGAGACGCCGCGCAGGCCGTCGGCGATGGTGGGCTCCTGCTTCGCCTCGGCGATGGCGCGCCAGGCGTCGGTGGTCGGCGCCGGCCGCAGCGTCTCGCGCAGCACGCGCTCGCGTCCGGCATCGCGGGTCGCGGCCCAATCCTTCACGTCGGTGCGGCCGATGCCGAGGCGGCCCAGCAATTGCTGCAGGCCGAATTGGGGATGGCCGGGATGCAGATGGCGCCAGCTCGCCTCGTCCAGCACGCGGTCGAGTCCCGGCAGCACCACCGCGCCGTCCGGCAGACCGGCAATCGCTTTCAGCAGCGCGGCCGTGGCCGGGATCGAGCCGGTCGAGCCGGCGGCGATGACCGGTCCCTTGGGCGGGCGGGCGGCGAGGCGCGCGGCCAGTCCGCGCAGCGCCTGATCGCGGCGCAGGGCAGGCGAGATGCGCTGCTCCGCCGTGAGGATTTGCGGCCACTCCGTGTTCAACAGTTTGAGAAATTCGCGCACCTGCTCCCAATGTGCTGCGAGCGCGGCGGGGACGGCGTCGTCGAGCTTCTTGAGATCGGCGCCTTGCGTCTCGATCTCGTCCATCACCTGGGCCAGGCCGTCGGCCAAGGCTGCGGCCTGGGCAAAGCCCATTTCCTCGTCCTTGGTGCTGCGGTGCCACTGGCGGACCATCGTCGCAAGCAGCAGGGTGCGCCGCATCGGCGGCATAGCGGGCGGCAGGATCAGTGCGTCGTCCTCGAACAGCGCTTCGTCCTCGTCGGCGTCGCCCAGCGCCTTGAAGCGCGGCAGCAGCGCCGCGCCGCCCAGCACGCGCGCAAAGGCGTCGCCGAAGGTGCGTTGGGCGCGCCGCGTCGGCAGGTAGACGGTCGCATCGGCCAGCGCCAGCGGGCCGTCTCCGAGCCTGGCGATCAGGCCCCGGGCAAGCGTATCGGCAAAGTTCGCGGAGGGCGGGATGGTGAAGACATTCGCCATTGCCGCTCAGAGGACCAGGTGCTGGTCGGCCAGGAAGTCTTCGGCCTCGCGCACCGCTTCGGGCGTGCCGACATGGATCCAGACGCCGTCGAGGCGGACGCCGTAGAGCCGCCCCTTTTCGATCGCGATGTCCCAGACGCGGTTGGTCGAGAAGCCGCCCTTGGGCGCCTCGTCGAACAGGCGCGGATGCACGATCTGCACGCCGGGATAGGCGAACGGCGTCAGCCGCCGCTCGGTCACGCGGGTGACGTGGCCGTCGCCGGACATGTAGAAATCGCCCCGACCCTCGAAGCCCAGCGCGGTCACCATCGAGGCGAGCAGCAGCAAGCCGTCCATCTCGTCCGGATTCCAGCGCGCGATCATGCGCTCCAGGGCTCGCCCGACGCCCTCGACCCAGACCGTGTCGGTGTTGGTGACGAAGAACGGCTCGCCTTCGAACTGCGCAAGCGCCTTCACGATGCCGCCGCCGGTGCCGAGCAGCTCATGGGTCTCTTCCGAGAAGCGGATCTCGAGGTCGCGGCGCCCCGCGAGGTGCTGCTTCAGCATCTCCGCCTTGTAGTGGACGTTGACCACCGCCATGGTCACGCCGACTTGCACCAGCTTGTCCAGCGCATGGTCGATCAGCGCCTTGCCGGCGACTTTCACCAGCGGCTTGGGCCGGTCGTCGGTCAGGGGCCGCATGCGGGTGCCCAGCCCGGCCGCCATCACCATCGCGCGCGTCGGCCCGCTCATGCCGGCACTCCTTGTGGCATGCCACGGCTCTCCATCGGAATGGTCCTGTCGTACCATGCCTTCAGCTCGGCCATCGCCGGATGCTCCAGGTCTCTATTGAGATAGCCCCATACCCGCGGCAGGAAGGGAAGGTAGCGCGCTTTTCCGTCGCGTTTGTAGAGCCGCGCGAAGATGCCGACAATGCGGGCATTGCGCTGGGCCGAGGCGCGTGCCATCTCGGCGCGGAAGCCCGCCTCGTCCACCGCCATGCCGCGGTCGCGCATGGCGCTCAGATAATGGGCAATGGTCGCCTGCGCCAATTCGGCCGAGACGTCGCGCCTTGCGTCTTCCAGCAGATGCATCAGGTCCTGCGCCTGCGAGCCGGCCACCGCGTCCTGGAAATCGATCAGCCCGACCCGTTCCACGCCGTCGCGCGCCGGCAGCCAGAGCAGGTTTTGGGCGTGGAAGTCGCGGTGGACGAACACGGCGGGCTTGGCAAACGTCTCGGCGAGCGCCTTGCGCCACAGCGCGCGATGTTCCTGCACCTCATCGCCGCTCGCGGCGCGGCCCATGGCGAGGGGGACGAACCATTCGGTCAGCAGGTCGATCTCGGCGAGCTGCGCCGTCTCGTCGTAAGCAAAGAGCGGCTTGTCCGGCGGCAGCAGGGCGGGCGCGCGGCTTTCGTGCAGCCGCGCCAGCACATCGGCGGCGGCGGCATAGAGCGCCTTCTCGTCGCCACCTTGCGCCAGAACGTCCGTGTAGAGATCATCTCCGAGGTCTTCGAGGAGGGCGAAGCCGGCGGCCGGGTCGGCGGCGAGGATCTCCGGCGCGCTCAGCCCTTCGCGGCGCAGAAAGTTGGCCACCGCGATGAAGCGGCCGACATCGCCGCTGGCCAGCCGCGCCACCGCGTTGTAGCCGAGGGCGCGGCGCTGTTCGGGCGTGGCATCGGCCGGGGCGCCGGGCGTCTCGGCGGTCTGGGGCTGGTCCATCAGCATCGCGGTGCGGTCGCCGCGCACCACCCGCACATAGCGCCGCGTCGAGGCGTCGCCGGGCAGCGGGAAGCGCTTGGCATCGCCCCAACCCGACGCCGTCAGGAATACGTCCATCGCGTCGCCGCGCTCAGACATGGCCGACATCCGCGGCCGCATTCCTCATCGCGTCGGCCCAGCGCGGCGGGCCGCTGATCCGGGCGCGGCGCGCGCCGTCCGAGTGGCTCAGCGAGACGTGCAGGCGGTCCGGCGGCAGCCAGGCCAGCGCCCGCTCCGGCCATTCGATGAGGGCGGCGCCGTCGTTCAGCGCCTCGTCCAGGCCGAGTTCGTCCATCTCCTGTGGGTTCTCGATGCGGTAGAGATCGTAGTGCCGCACACTCAACTTCGCCGTCTCGTAATATTGGACCAGGGTGAAGGTGGGGCTCGGCACCTCCTCGGTGACGCCCAAGGCGCGCAGGATCGCGCGCGCCAGCGTGGTCTTGCCGGCGCCCAGATCGCCCTCCAGCGCCACCGCGTCGCCGATGCGCAGCGCTGCGGCAATCCGCGCGCCCAGCGCTTCCGTTGCGTCCAGGTCGGAAAGCGCGAACGTGCGTTCGAAAGTCTGCGAATCCTGCACCATGGCATCGTTCTAGCCCGGTCCTACCCCCCGCTCAACGCGGCCTAACCGGTTGATCTGAGAGGGGTGTTGGGCGATGTTGCGGGTGTGCGGGTGGGTGCCCGGCTGGGAACGCGAATGTCCGAACACATTGTCATCATCGGCGCCGGCCAGTCCGGCGCGCAGGCGGTCGCGACCCTTCGCGCCGAAGGCTACGCCGGCGCCATCACCATGGTCGGCGACGAGCCTTATGCGCCCTATCAGCGCCCGCCGCTCAGCAAGGCCTATCTGATGGGCACGATGGAGCGCGACCGGCTGTTCCTGAAGCCCGACGCGTTCTATGCCGACGCCAAGTGCGAGATGATCCTGAACGTCGCCGCGACCAAGCTCGACCGCGCCGCGAAGACCGTCCATCTCGCCGACGGGCGCATGCTGGCCTACGACAAGCTGCTGCTGGCGACCGGCTCGCGGGTGCGCAAGATCCGCTGCCCGGGCGCCGATCTCGCCGGCGTGCACTACCTGCGCGGCATCGCGGACGTCGATGCGCTGCGGGAGTCGTTTGCGGCGGACAAGAAGCTCGCCATCGTCGGTGGCGGCTATATCGGCCTCGAAGTCGCCGCCGTCGCTGCCAAGCGCGGCATCGACGTGACGGTGTTCGAGGCGATGGACCGGCTGATGGCCCGCGCCGTGTCGATCCCGATCTCCGATTTCTACGAGAAGGTCCACCGCGCCGCCGGGGTGAAGCTGCTGCTCAACACTGGAGTCGCGGCGTTCGAAGGCGACGGCAAGGTCGCGGCGGTGCGCGCCGGCGGCAATATCTATCCCGCCGACGTCGTGCTGGTCGGCATCGGCGTCGTGCCGAACGACGAACTGGCCAAGGAAGCGGGGCTGGGCTGCGATGACGGCATCGTGGTCGACGAGAAATCCAACGCCACCGGCGATCCGGCGATCTTCGCGGCCGGCGACTGCACCCGGCATATCGGCCGCGAGGGCACCGCGCTCCGCCTGGAATGCGTGCAGAACGCGATCGACCAGGCCAAGCACGCGGCGCTGCAGATGGCCGGCAAGACCAACGTCTACCGCGAAGTGCCGTGGTTCTGGTCCGACCAGTACGACCTCAAGCTCCAGATCGCCGGCCTGGCGCAGCCCTCCGACCGGATCGTGGTGCGCGGCGACCCCGACACGCACAAATTCGCGGTGTTTCACCTGCGCGACGGCGCGATCGCCGCGGTCGAGACGGTCAATGCTCCGCCGGAGTATATTGTCGGCCGCAAGCTGATCGCGGCCGGTGCGAAGATCGCGCCCGAACGCCTCGCCGACACGTCCATCCCCATGAAGTCCATCGCGTAGCCGGAGCACCCATGCCCAAGATCAAATACATCGAACACAACGGCAAGGAACACGAGGTCGAGGTACCGGCCGGCTGGTCCGTCATGGAAGGGGCGGTGAAGAACCTGATCCCGGGCATCGACGCCGATTGCGGCGGCGCCTGCGCCTGCGCCACCTGCCACGTCTTCGTCGATCCGGCGTGGTTCGCCAAGCTGCCGCCGAAGGAGGACATGGAAGTGACCATGCTCGACTTCGCGCCCGAGGTGGAAGCCAATTCGCGGCTGTCCTGCCAGATCAAAGTGACGCCGGAACTCGGCGGCCTCGTGGTGCGGATGCCCAAGAGCCAGCATTGACCCGGCAAATTTTGCCCAGCCGGCTTTGTTGCGCTGGACGCCGTTGCAATCGCCCGGATCGGGCGCTTTCGCGTGACCGAACGATGCCGCATCCGCATAGTCCTCCATGGGGCGAACAAAGGCGGGTCTGGCCGCAATTCATTCGTTGTCTATGGGAGAACGAATAGGAGATTGCATCATGGAAACCGTCCGCTACGCCGTCTACGCGCCCCCGTGTGACGGACTTCCGTTCCTGTCGGTGATGGTGCCGGAGATCGGACCCGTCCGGGTCAAGAGCTTCCGCTCCCGCGCCGAAGCCGGGATCGACATCACGTTTTTCCAGACCGTCGGAGAGCGGCTGCCGGAATCCTTTCGCGTGCTGCGCGAACGGATGATGGCCGAGGGTTTCAACTGACTGGCCGCGCGCGATCGGGCCGGGCTAGTCCGCCCGGTCGATCGCGCCGCCGCCGGTGACCGCTTCGCTAAGCTTGGGATGGCCCGCATAGGCGATGTGGCCGCCGCCGCTGACCGCAGCGTTCAACGTGCCGTTTGCCGTGACCTGGATATGGCCGCCGCCATTTACCGCCGCATCGACAGTGGCCGCCTGCAGCGCGCGCAGGTCGATGGCGCCGCCGCCGCTGACCGCGGCGTCGAGTTTCGCTTGAGACGGAAACCCGCCGGCGGCGACGATGGCACCACCGCCCGATATCGCCACGGCATGCACTTGCGGCGAGACGATCTCGATCTCGAGGTCGTATTGCTGGGGACAGGTTTCGTTGCAGGCGTCGATCTCCAGGCTGTCGCCGCGGACCTTCAGGCTTGTGTACTGCGTGCTGCCCTTGACCAGGGTCACGCTCTGCGTCGCGCCGTGCTTGAGAAGAACATGGCCGCCGCCGCGCAGTCCCACCCCGCTGAAATGATCGAGCGGCACGACCTCCGACGCGCCGGCCGCGGCCGGCAGGGCGATCACAAGGGCGGCCAGGCCGGCGGCCCGGAGAACGGACGAGATCATGGCAAACTCCTTGGCGGTCATAGGCGGAGTCTAAGCCTGCTCCGCTAGTTTGGCCGCATTTGGCGGCGCGCGGTCGGCCATGAGCCGCCGGGATGGCTCTACGCCGTCCGGCGGTCCGGCGTTGCCGGGCCTTCGTCCTGGATGCGGCGGGGGAAGTGGCAGCGGACGAGGGTGCCCCCGACATCGCCAAGCGTCTCGCTTTCGATCTCGACCCAGCCGTCATGCAGCTCGACGAAGCGGTTGACCAGCGCCAGGCCCAGCCCGGCGCCGGCGCGCTGGCCGGAACGGGTCTTGGAGGCGAAGCGCTCGAAGGCGCGGGCCTTCATCTCGGGTGCCATGCCGGGGCCGGTGTCGGCGACGGCGATGGTGACGTCCTCGCCCTGGATCGCGCCGGACAGCGTGATCGTGCCGCCGCTGGGCGTGTATTTGAACGCGTTGGACAGCAGGTTGAACACGACCTGCTGGATGCGCCGCTCGTCGCCGAGGAACTGGCCGGCAGTCTCGGCGCAGTCGACCACCAGGTCGAGATTCACCTTGGCGGCCCATTCGCGCGCCGTGGCGGCGACGCCGGAGAGCAGCTTGAACAGGTCGATGCGCTCCAGCTCCAGCCGGAGCGCGCCGCTCTCGATCAGCGACAGGTCGAGGATGTTGTTGATCAGGTCCTTCAGCGTGTTCGAGCCGGCGACGATGTCCTGCACATAGCCGTCCTGCGCGGGATTGAGCTGGCCGGGAATGCCGCTCGCCAGCAATTCGGCGAAGCCCAGGATGGTGTTGAGCGGCGTGCGCAGCTCGTAAGACACATGCTTGATGAAGTCGGATTTGAGATTGTCCGCCGCCTCCAGCGCGTCGTTGCGCTCGCGCAGCGCGTTCTCGATGCGCGAACGGTCGGTCACGTCGGCGAAGGTCACCAGGATGGCGCCGTCGGGCAGCGGCGACAGGGTGAGCGACAGGATGGTGCGGTCGTTGCGCTCGATCTCGCCCCAGTCGCGGCGCTGCGGCGCGCCCGAGGCGACGGACTGGATCAGGCGCTCCCACACCGCCTCGTCGCCGAACTTGTCGGCGCAGGCCGCGGCGATGGCGCGGACATGCGGCTCGCCCGCGACGTCCTTGGGCGTCAGCTCCCAGATGTGCAGGAAGGCCGCGTTGTGCAGCTTGAGCTTGCCGTCGGGACCGAACACCGCGACGCCTTCGCTCAGCGTGTCGAGGGTGGCGGACTGCACCTTGAGCTGGGTGTTGAAGGCGCTTTCCAGCGCGATCTTCTCGGTCACGTCCTCATAGAGGAAGGTCAGGCCGCCGAACGGATGCGGCTGCGCCACGACGCGCAGGGTCTTGCCGCCGGGCACATGCCAGAGTTCTTCCGACGGATAGTCGCGCGGGTTGTCGTACAGCGCCAAGCGCTCGCGCTTCCAGGCCTGGTAGTCGCGCTGCTCGGGCAGCCTGCGCGCCTCGCGCAGCCGGTCGAGCACGTCGCCGTCGCCGGGATGGGTCTCCAGCCATTTGTCGGGCAGGTCCCACAGCCTGGCGAAGGCCTGATTGTAGAAGGTCAGCTTCCGGTCGCGGCCGAAGATCGCGACCGCGGTCGCCAGCTTGTCCAGCGTGTCGGCATGCGCGTCGACATGCTGCTGCAGCCGGGCTTCCGCCGCCGCGACGTCGGTCACGTCGAGAGCGCTGCCCACCACGCCGGCGTCGTCCAGCGGCGTCTCGGTGAAGGCGAGCGCGCGGCGCTGGCCGCCGACCACCGCGAAACGCCGCGCCTCATAGGCGGTGCCCTGGTTCTTCGCCGTCGCTGCCAGGTCGCGCTCGGTACGGTCCAGCGTCGCCTGCGTTGCGACCGCGGCGGCGGCGTCGCTCGCGCCGGTCGCGGCGAGGAAGGCGCGGTTACCCCAGACCAGCGACAGCGCCTTGTCGCGCAGCCACACGGGCACGGGCAGGGCATCGAGAATGGCGCGGTAGTCGGCCGTGGCCGCCGTGGCGGCGATCGCTTCTTCCTCGATCCACACCGCCGCCATACTGCCGACGGCGCGCCCTCGCAAGGCAAAGGCGCGGCCCGCCTTGTCATGCGCAAGCATCGCGAAGGCGGCGCCGCGCTCGGAGAGGCCGTCGAGCGCCTGGCTCACCACGGTGGCGTCGGGACCGGCGAGGCAGGCATCCAGCATCGCTTCGGCGCTGCCATAGGTGACCGGCTCTGTGGCCTCGCGGCCCCACACGATCAGTGCCTCGCGTCCGGCGGAGAGCAGGGCGTCGCGCTCGCCCACCGCGGCGCGGATGCGGGCGCCCGACTGGCGCAGAAGCCGGCGCAGCTTGCCGGCGCGGCCCTGCTCGGCCAGCGCCCACAGTCCGGCGGCCAGCGCCAACGCCGCCGCGCCCGTCGTCACCGCGCCCAGCACAAGCAGTTGCTGGGTCGCCGTATCGGTCGCAGCGAAGGCTGGGGAAGGCGCCAGCAGGAGTCCGGCGATGACAGGCCACATGGCCCGCAGTGTCGCTGCTCTCTCCCTGACGCCAGGTTTATTGTTTTGTCCCATCCTGGGACGCATCCCGGCTTCCCCGATTCCATCCACAGGAACGAATCACTGTGGAATCAATATGATAGGCACGTCAGCCGGCCTCGCAAGGGACAGTGGTTAAAAAAGTGTAAAAGCCAAGATGTAGGGGGTCGGCCAATATTTTGCGCCGATTCCCGTTTCGCGAGTCGAATCAGCGGATTATTTGCTCCGTCCACGGACGGCGCACCTAGCTGCGGGCGCGGGACGATCCCCGTTATTTTTTGAGGAAGCCGGCGGCTTGAAGCTCGGCTTCCGTCGTCGCGACCATCTGGCTGGCCGAGATGTCCTGCCAGGCACCACCGGCGAAGCGCTGGGTCTTCTGCCCAATCGAACCCGCAGAGCCGGTCGACACCGTCCGCAGCGCGACGCCATCCAGGAAGAAATATTCGGTGTCGCCCCCGCGGGACGGCACGGCGGTTCCGTAATAGACGCCGCTGGGAAATGCTTCGGCTTCGATGATCCTGCCCGTCGCCGGATCGAGGAGGTATTCGCCTACCGCGAGCTTGTCGTCCTTCGAACTGACCGTGTAGCGCAGGACCGTCTGCGGCGTCAGCCAGTCGTAATAGACGAAGGTCCGGTGCGGGGGCTTGCCCGCGATATCGTACCAGTAATAGTGGCCCGCAAGCGCCGCCAGGACGCCCCATCCACGCGCCGCGGCAAGCGGCGCCGTGCCGCCGGCATGCGACGCCTGGGCGTCCCGCAATGCCGCCTTCGCGTCGTCGTCGCCCGGATTGATGCGGACCGCTGCCGTAAGGTCCGCTACCGCCTTGGCGTAATTGTGCTTGGCGAGATAAGCCTTGCCGCGGTTGAGATAGGCGAATTCCTTGTCGTCGCCCGCCAGCTGCCCGCTCTTTATCGCCCGCGTGAACAGGGCGATCGCCTTGTCGTAGTCGCCGGCATTGAGAGCGTCGAGGCCGGCATTGCCGTCGTCGGCTGCGGCTGCGAGCGCGCCCGTCGCGAGTGTGGCGGCGAACAGCGCCGATGCGAGGGCGGCATGGATTCTCATCGGCCCGTCCGAACGGTCGCTGCGCGAGAGACGCTCATTGCTGCTGCTGGGTCCCCTGCGCAAGGCCGTCGATGAAGCCCTGCAACAGGGCCTGTCCCAGCGCCTTGAAGAAGCTCTGCTTCGGCTTGTCCGGTATGGAGTCGGCCGGGATCTCGAACTGCAGCGCCGCAATCAGGTCGGTCTGGGCGTCATTGTCGTCGGGCTTCATCTGCCGGGCCGTGTCGAGATCGGCGACCGCGGACGAATAATCGCCTTTCTTCAGATAGGCCCGGCCGCGATTGGCATAGGCGAATTCCTCGTCGTCGGGCGCGAGATGGCCGAATTTTATCGCGTGGGTGAACAGCCTGATGGCGCCGTCATAGTCGCCCTGATCGAGCGCCTGGAGGCCCTGGTTGCCGTCTTCGGCGCCACCGGCAAGCGCGCCGCCGGGCGGCAGGGTCGAGGCGAGCAGCACCGCGAGACAGAGGCGCGCGACGGCGGGCATCACTCGCCCCCGTCGTCTTCGCCGCCGCCGTCGTCGACTTCCGCGAAGGCGCCTGGGACGACCTGCTCGATCTCGCCGGAATCCTGGTCGAGGAGGACCAGATCGGGCCCATAACGCAGCCAGGCAAAGCCCGGCGGCGGTTCGTCCAGCCCATAGTCGGCGTAATCGTTTACGTAGTAGTCGTCGATCCAGTACACGCGCGGGAGATAGGCGCCGACGCCGTAATGCACATAGCGATAGCCGTGCGGCCAGTGGTAGAAGCCGGCCCGGAACCGGTTGAAGGCATGGCCGTGATAGAAGTAATGCCCTCCGCCGGCGAAGCGACGCGGACTGCCGTGCCCGCCAAACCCATGCCCACCGCCGAATCCTCGACCGCCGCCGAACCGCCTGCCGCGGTCGCCGCCGCCGAAGTGACGTCCACCGCCGCCCGTGCCGAAGCCACGTCCCGACGAACCGAAGCGACGGGCACCGTTGTCATGCCCACCGCCAAAGGCGTGAAAATTGCGGCCGGTCCCGCCCGCTCCGCCGAAATGGCGGCCGCCGGAACCGCCGAAACTGCGACCGCCACCGTTGAAACCGCCGAAGCCGCGTCCACCGCCGCGGTTGAAGCCGCCGAAGCTTCGCCCGCCGCCGCCGAAACTGCGACTGCCGCCATTGCCGCCGAACGAAAATCCGCGCTGTCCGCCGCCGGACGCCCCGAAGCTCGGCCGTGCGCCGTTCTGCCTTGGTTGAAAGTGCTGGCCGCCGCCTCCGCCACCCTCATGTCGGGCAAGGACTGGAGCGGCGAAAATCGCGCCGGCGAAAAGCGCGACCAATCCCATCGACAATAGCCGAAGTCGCATTGTCCCCATCCCCCGACGGTTTTACTTTCCTGCATGGAACGACCACAGGTTGCAGAAAGTCAACAGTTGCAGCATGCTTGTGAAGCACAAGTAATGTTTCCACGCGCAGCGCAGGAATACGACCGTTGCGGGGCGGCTGCGAATTGGGACGCCATTGGCGCCGGTGATAGGGTCATCGCCAAGGGGACCCGGCATGCAGACAAGGCGGCGATTCATCGGCACGGCGACCGCGCTGGCGGCGCTGTCGCTGGCGCCCGCGCGGGCAGCCGTGGCCGGGCCGGTGCGGATGTCGCTGCCGGCGTTCGCATCCGATGCAACGCGGGTGGCGGCGCTGCGCAATGGCATTGCGGCGATGAAGGCGCTGCCGGCGTCGGATCATCGCAGCTATTTCTTTCAGGCGGCGACGCATGCCTATAGCGATGCGCTGCTGAAGCCGGAACTCAAGCGCGATCCCGGGCTCAAGACGGTGGATCGTGGGAAGTACTGGAACCAGTGCCCGCATTTCGGCCAGTGCTCGGCGGATTTCGTGATCTGGCACCGCGCCTATCTGCATTTCTTCGAGCGCACGCTGCGCGCCGCGACCGGCGACGAGAGCTTCGCACTGCCCTATTGGGACTACACGGTGGCGGAGCAGCGGACCTTTCCGGAGATCTACGCGCCCGAATTCCTCGACGACAAGAGCAAGCTGCGCAATCCGCTGTTCCATCCCAACCGCGAAAAAGCCTTCACCAGGGGCCTGCTGGAGATCAGCGCTCTGGTCGGACAAGCGGAGAAGACCGTCGGCGCGGCGACGTTCTTCCACGAGGTGGGCGCGCCGGGTTTCGGCGGCGACGATCTCGACGAGGACCGCACGCAGGTCGGCCTTCTGGAGCAGCGGCCGCACAACGACATCCATCTGGCGGTCGGCGGCGTGATCAACTCGGCCAATGGCGCGATGGCGGAGATCACCACGGCGGCGTTCGATCCGGTGTTCTGGGTCCATCACGCCAATATCGACCGGATGTGGGCCGCCTGGGCGGCGCAGCCGGGCAAGAGCTGGGGCAAGGCGCCGGCGCCGGAATGGTTCGACGAGGCGCCGTGGACCTTCATCGACGCCGACGGCAGCGAGATGAAGGTCAGCCGCCGCGACGCGATCGGATTGCTCGCGGCCTATGACGTCGACTACGGACCGCAGCTCGCGGTGCCCGAGCCGTCGCCACCGCCTCCACCTGCCGCGGCGAGCGGCGGCGGCAGTGCCGCGACGCCGCCGAGGGTGGGCGCATCGCCGCTCGGCGGTGCGGCGCCCGCGGGACGCCGCCACGCCCGTGCGCCGCGACGGCCCGCCGAGCGCGAACTCGCCGCCGACCGCACGCCGATGACGGTCACGCCGCACAATGCGGGGCACCGTTTGTTTGGAGAAGCCGTGCCGGCCGCAGCGCGCAACGGCGCGTCCTATGCGACGCGGAGCGCGGCGCAGCCGACGCTCGATGCGCCCGAATTGTCGGATCCGGATGCGAAGGTGCTGCTCGAACTTTCCGGCATCTCGTTCGGGCTGGTGCCGTCGTCGGGCTTCGCCGTGTATCTCGACTGCGCCGGCAGGCCGGCCAGCGATCCGGTCGGGCTGATCGACATCTTCGGCGCCACCCATCATCGCGCGATGGCCGGCATGGGCCCGATGAAGGCGGCGCAGCGTTTCGACGTCACCGCCATCGTGCGGCAGGGCAGCAGTCCCTTCACCGTGCGGGTTGAGCCCTACGACCTGCTGGTCACGCGCGACGGCAAGCCGACCCGCGGCCGCGCCGACGCGGTGCAGATCGCCGCGGTGCGGTTCGTGGTAATCGGGTAGGAGCGCCTCAGCCCCGGAAGCGGCGGGCCAGTTTGCGCATGCCGCCGATCCAGCGGCCGTAGTCGGTTGCCTTGTTGCGCATGTAGTCGGCTACTTCGGGATGCGGCAGGATGAGGAACTCCTCCTTCTCGATGGCGCGCACGCACGCTTCCGCCACCGTGTCCGGCTCCATCATGCCGTCGATGCTGGCGACGCCGTCGGGATTGCCGGCGGTCATCGCGGTGCGCACCGCCTGCGGGCAGAGCACCGAGACCTTGATGCCCTGGTCGCCATGGGTGATGGCGAGCCACTCGGCGAGGCCGACCGCGGCATGCTTGGTCACCGCATAGGGCGCCGAGCCGATCTGCGACAGCAGGCCCGCCGCCGACGCCGTGTTGAGCAGGTAACCGCCGCCGCGCGCCGCCATGCGCGGCACCAGATGCCGCGCCGCCCAGACATGCGCCATCACGTTGATCTCCCAGATGCGCTGCCAGCGTTCGTTGGCAACCTCTGCGCCGCCGCCATAGCCGACGCCGGCATTGGAGCAGAACAGGTCGATCGCGCCGTAGTCCTTTTCCACGGTCTCGATCAGGGTCCTGATGTCGTCTTCCCGCGACACGTCGGTGGTGAAGGCGACGCCGCCGGTCTCCCTGGCGGTCGCCGCGGCGCCGGCGCCGTCCAGGTCGGCACTCACCACAAGCTTGGCGCCCTCGCGGGCGAAGCGCTGCGCCAAAGCCTTGCCGATGCCGCCGGCGGCGCCGGTCACCACGACGATCCTGTCCCTGATTTGCACGGTTCGTTTCCTGTGTTTTTCGCCTGGAAGCATAGGGTGTAGACTCGGCCAACCGCAATTGATGGAGACGTCCCATGGAAGGCCTTCAACTCCGCTCGCTCGCCACCGCCGAGGGCGAACTGCACCTGTCGCTGGCGCGCGTGCCCGTCGCCGAGCCCGGCCCCGACGAAGTCGTGGTCCGCATCGAGGCGACGCCGATCAATCCCTCCGACATCGGCCTTTTGTTCGGCGCCGCCGACATGCGCGCTGCGAAATTCGAAGGCGCCGGCACCGACGTGAAAGTCACCGCGCCGATTCCCGAAGCCTATCGCCGCGCCATGGCGGCGCGCGCCGGCCAGTCGCTGCCGGCCGGCAATGAAGGCGCCGGCACCGTCGTCCAGGCCGGCGCCAACGCACAGCATCTGCTGGGCAAGATCGTGGCGGTGCTGGGCGGCGCGATGTACGCGCAGTACCGCACGCTGAAGGCGTCCGACTGCCTGCTGCTGCCGGAGGGCACGACGGCGGCGGAGGGCGCCTCCTGCTTCGTCAATCCGTTGACGGCGCTGGGCATGACCGAGACGATGCGGCGCGAAGGCCATACCGCGCTGGTGCATACCGCGGCGGCGTCCAATCTCGGCCAGATGCTGAACAAGCTCTGTCTCAAGGACGGCATCGGCCTCGTCAACATCGTGCGCAGCGAGGCGCAGACCAAGATCCTGCGCGATTTCGGCGCGGTGCATGTGGTCGACAGCTCGCAGGCCTCGTTCATGGAGGACCTGGTCGCGGCGCTGGTCGATACCGGCGCGACCATTGCCTTCGACGCCATCGGCGGCGGCAAGCTGGCCGGGCAGATTCTCACCGCGATGGAAGTCGCGGCGGTGCGCAAGATGACGACGTTCAGCCGCTATGGCTCGACCACCTACAAGCAGGTCTACATTTATGGCGGCCTCGACACCGGCCCGACCGAGCTCAACCGCGCCTTCGGCATGGCGTGGGGCCTGGGCGGCTGGCTGCTGACGCCGTTCCTGATCAAGATCGGTCCGGCCGAGACCGAAAAGCTGCGCCAGCGCGTCGCCGGCGAGATCAAGACCACCTTCGCCAGCCACTACATCGGGACGATCTCGCTGGCCGAGGCGCTGAGCGCCGATGCCATCGCCGCTTACAACAAGAAATCGACCGGTGAGAAATATCTGATCGACCCGAGCAAGGGACTGTGATGTCAGGCGTGCCGCTCGGCGCCGGGCGGCACGGCAACCCAGGCATGCCGCCGGTCTTCGTAAACCGAGAATGTCGGCGACGGGAATGCCGGATCGGCGAAGTTGCCGACGGCGACCGCGACGACGTCGGGGATGGCGTCGAACTGGTAGTACACGGTCGAGCCGCAATCCGGGCAGAAGTGGAAGGTGGCCACGTTGCCTTCGTCACCGGTGCGCACGAAGCGCGATGAGCGGCCGTCGATCACGGCTTGCGCCGCCGGCCAGCGCGCTTGCACACCGTAGGTGCTGCCGGTGCGCTTCTGGCATTCCAGGCAGTGGCACATCGAGACGCGCACGGGTTCGCCTTCGCAGGCGACGCGAAGCTGGCCGCAGGAGCAGGTGGCGGTGCGGGTCGACATGTTCAGGCGTCCCTCAAATCCTTGTGCAGGAAGACGGTATCGGCGATCGGTGTCTCGTAATAGGCCGGGATATCCCGGAAGCCCAGGCCGCGGTAGAGCGAGCGCGCGGCCGCCATGGTCGAGAGCGTATCGAGACGCATGGCGTCATAGCCCATCCGCTTGCCCTCGGCGATGGCCGCCATGGCGAGCATGCGGCCGGCGCCGGTGCCGCGTGCGGCGGCGCGCACATAGAGGCGCTTCATCTCGCAGAACGCCGTGCCGTGGAGCGGCCGTACCGCGACGCAGCCCATGGCCTCGCCCGCGTTCTCGGCCAGCAGCAGCACGCCGCGCGGCGGCGCGTAGCCGCCGGGCAGGGATTCAAGCTCGTCTTCGAAGCCCTGAAAGCTCAGATCGATGCCGATGCCGGCGGCGTATTCGCGGAACAGCGCGGCGGCCATGTCCATGTCGTCGAGACCGGCGTGGCGCAGGTGAACGGCCGTGTCCATCACATGCTCGCGCCGTCGAAGTGGTGGATATGCGCGGCCGCCAGTACCTCCGGCGCCAGGAGGCGGGCGTTGACGCCCATGCGGTCGCGCGACGGATTGGCCGGACTCCAATGCGTGACGCAGCCGCATTGCGGGCAGCGATGAAAGGCGAGCGAACGGTCGTCCCACATATAGGTCTGCGTCGGCACGGTCTCCACGATGCGCACCTGCCGCGGCGAATAATAGGCCCACAGCGTGCCGTAGCGGCGGCAGATGGAGCAGTTGCAGTCGGTGACTTGCGCGGGCGCGGTTTCGATCTCCAGACGGATCGCGCCGCAATGGCAGCTTGCTTCGACCATCGGTTCGCCTCAAACAATTCGGGCGGCACATTTATACAATGCGCCGCCCGCGGTCGAATGAAATAGGCCTATCAGTACCGGTAGTGGTCCGGCTTGAACGGGCCGGCTTGCGGCACGCTGATATACTCGGACTGCTTGTCGGTCAGCGTCGTGAGCTTCACGCCGATCTTGTCCAGGTGCAGGCGCGCCACCTTCTCGTCCAGGTGCTTGGGCAGCGTGTAGACCTTCTTCTGGTACTTGCCCTGGTTGGCGAACAATTCCATCTGCGCCAGGGTCTGGTTGGTGAACGACGCGCTCATCACGAAGGACGGATGGCCCATCGCGTTGCCGAGGTTCACCAGGCGGCCTTCCGACAGCAGGATGATCCTGTGGCCGTCGGGGAATTCGACCTCGTCGACTTGCGGCTTGACGTTGCTCCACTTGAAATTGCGCAGGCCCGCGACCTGGATCTCGGAATCGAAGTGGCCGATGTTGCAGACGATGGCGCGGTCCTTCATCGCCCGCATGTGGTCGACCGTCAGCACGTCGACATTGCCGGTGGCGGTGACGAAGATGTCGGCCCGCGATGCGGCGTCTTCCATCGTGGTGACTTCATAGCCTTCCATCGCCGCCTGCAGCGCGCAGATCGGATCGACTTCGGAGACCATGACGCGGCAGCCGGCCTGGCGCAGCGACGCGGCCGAGCCCTTGCCGACGTCGCCGAAGCCCGCGACCATCGCGACCTTGCCGGCCATCATCACGTCGGTGCCGCGGCGGATGCCGTCGACCAGCGACTCGCGGCAGCCATAGAGGTTGTCGAATTTCGACTTGGTCACGCTGTCGTTGACGTTGATGGCTGGGAACAGCAGCTTGCCGGCCTTCTCCATCAGGTACAGGCGATGCACGCCCGTGGTCGTCTCTTCGGAGACGCCCTTGATGTTCGCGGCGACCTCGGCGAACCAGCCCTTCGGCTTTTCCTTCAGCAGCCGCTTGATGAGCGCATAGAAGACTTCCTCTTCCTCGTTCTCCGGCTTGTCGAGGAAGGCGGTGTCGCCGTTCTCGGCGCGCAGGCCGTGATGCACCAGCATGGTGGCGTCGCCGCCATCGTCCAGGATCATGTTGGGATAGCCGCCGCCATGCCAGTCGAACAGCCTGGCGGTGTAGTCCCAATAGTCCTTCAGGCTCTCGCCCTTGACGGCGAAGACCGGGATGCCGGCGGCGGCGATGGCGGCGGCGGCGTGGTCCTGCGTCGAATAGATGTTGCACGAGACCCAGCGGATGTCGGCGCCGAGCGCCTTCAGCGTCTCGATCAGCACCGCGGTCTGGATCGTCATGTGCAGCGAACCGGCGATGCGCGCGCCCTTCAGCGGCTGGCTCTTGGCGAATTCGGCGCGCGTGGCCATCAGGCCCGGCATCTCGACTTCGGCGATGTTGAGTTCCTTGCGGCCCCATTCGGCCAGGGTGATGTCCTTGACGACGTAATCGTGGTGTTCGGCCATGAGAGATTCCTTCAGAAGCGGGCGGGATATAGCAGTGGTGTTGCAGGCCGGCAAGAAACATATAAAGAAATATGCATGTCTTTATAGGTGACGGCGCGGCGTAATTTTATTTCGGAATTGAACCGCGGTTTCGGCTTTTTTTGAGCGTTCATAGGCACCACCCTTCGCACAGGCGGACGCTTCCTTCCTCGAAGCAGAAAGTTATGTTGGGCCTTCCTGGGGGATCGTCTAACGGTAGGACAGCGCACTTTGACTGCGCTAATCGTGGTTCGACCCCACGTCCCCCAACCAGATGCGGTCGGCAATCGATCTTGGGGAACATAGTAAGAACATGATTGTCGGCTGTCAAGAGCCGGCCATGCTATGCAGATGCGGCGAAGCGGGGGATTTGCATGAAACAGACGATGGTGCTGGTTGCCGCGATTGCGGTGTTTTGCCTGAGCGGGGCGGCCGAGGCGGCGGCGCCGGACGCGGCGTCGGCGCGGGCGTTCGTGCAGAAGCTCTATGCGCATTATCCGTCGCCGGCGAACGGGCCGTTCTTCAACCCGACGGACAAGGACGCGCCGTCGGTGTTCGATCCCGGCCTGATCGCCGCTTTCAGGGAAGACGCCAGGCTGTCGAAAGGCGAGGTGGGCTTTGTCGACGCCGACCCGCTGTGCCAGTGCCAGGACGATGGCGGCATGACGACGAAGATCGCCTCGGTGACGCTGAAGGGCGCCAATGCGGCGGACGTGACGGTCGATCTCCTGTTCCCGGGCGGCAAGGCCAATCCGCTGACGCTGCATCTCGTCACGGTGAACGGGAACTGGCGCGTCTACGACCTGTCGGCGCCGGACACGAAGAGCTACCGCGCCGACCTGATGAAGGCGAACAAGAACGCCGCGGCGGGGCATTAGCGGCCGGACAACGAATTGGTAAGGCCGGCCTGACAGCATCGCGGGCCGCGATGACCAACGCCAAGACCTTCGGCCGGCGCCGGCCGGTTGCCGCTGCCTATCCCGTCCGGGAGGCGAAGCCGCCTGCGTTCGCGCCTGCTGCGCCGCCGCAGCAGCCCGCTGTCTCTCCGCCCGCGACGCCTGCGGTGTCGGTCGAGGAGGAATTGCGGTTATGGAAGGCGGACCGCCGGCGCGCCCATCCATTTCCGGTGCCATGGCGGCAGCTTTATCTCGTTGCCTCGGTCAGCTTCGGCATCGCGTCACTCGTCCTGCCGGATTCGGTCAACGATATTTTCGACTGGCTGCTTTACGCCTTGTCGGCGGCAAGTCTCATCGCCTGGTTCCGTGGGCGTGGCAAATCCGTTGCGCCGCCGGCATAGCTGTTCCCGGACACGGCCGGAACGATTGCAGGAGCGCTCTGTTTTCTGTGCTGCACACGGAGAGAGCCCATGACCGACATCGCCAAGGCCAAATTCCTCATCATCGCCACCAACGGTTTCGAGCAGGCGGAACTGGAGGTTCCGCGCGACCAGCTCCGCGCCAAGGGCGCCAGGGTCGACGTCGCCACGCCCGACGGCCGGCAGATCATGGGCTGGGACGTCAAGGATTGGGGCCGCGCCGCGCCGGCCGACCTGCGGATCGGCGATGCGAAGATGGAGGGCTACACCGCGCTGGTCATTCCCGGCGGCGTGATGAATCCCGACAAGCTGCGCGTGGACGAGGACGCGATGAAGCTGGTGCGCGACTTCCTGGGCGCCGGGAAAGTCGTCGCGGCGGTGTGCCATGGGCCTTGGCTGCTGGTGCAGGCCGACGCCTTACGTGGCCGGCAGGCGACGTCGTTCGCCTCGATCCGCAAGGACCTGGAGAACGCCGGCGCGAAATGGCTCGATGAGAAGGTCGTGGTCGACAACGGCATCATCACCAGCCGCAAGCCCGACGACCTCGACGCCTTCGTCGCCAAGATCGTCGAGGAAGTCGAAGAGGGCAAGCACTATCGGCGCGAAGCGGCGTAGGCCGGCCTACTCCTCGCCGAACTTCGCGTCGGCGAGGGCGAGGATGGCGGTCATCGCCTCGTCGGCGTCGGGGCCTTCGGCGGTGATCTCGACGGCGGAGCCCAGGCTGGCGGCCAGCATCATCAGGCCCATGATGGAGCGCGCGTTCACCGCGGTGCCGTCCTTGATCACCATGATCTCGGCTTCGAAGCGGGCGGCGGCCTCGACGATCTTGGCCGAGGCGCGGGCGTGGAGGCCGCGCTTGTTGGTGATCCGGACGAGGGCGCTGCGCTTGGGACTTCCGCTCATTCGCGGACGGCGCCCATCAGGTCGGCGGAGCCGGCGCGCATGTATTTGCGCCCGGCGTCGATCGCGAGTTTGACCGCTTCGTCCAGCGGCAGCTTGTTGCGCACGTCGATCAGCTTGATGAGGCTGGGCAGGTTCACGCCGGCGAGCACTTCGATCTTGCCGCGCTCCAGCACGGTGAGGGCGAGGTTGCACGGCGTGCCGCCGAACATGTCGGTGGCGATCACCACGCCGCGGCCGACATCGACCGATTTCGCGGCGGCGGCGATTTCGTGCTGGCGGCGCTCGATGTCGTCTTCGGGACCGATGCAGACGGCGCGCAGATGCGTCTGCGGGCCGACCATGTGTTCCATCGCAGCGATGAACTCCTGCGCGAGGCGGCCATGGGTGACGAGAACGATACCGATCATGAGGAGCCCCTATGTGGGAATGACGATAGCAAGGTTCAAGGGGCGCGGAAGGCCTCAATTTCGCTTGACAGCCCGGCGCGACGCGCGGTCGCGCTGCAGGCGCAAGGCCGCGACGATCTTATACGCCGCAGAGATTTCGAATGCATTGAGGCAGATCAAAGGCGGGCGCGAAGCAGGCGGCAGGCCGGACGGCGGCGCGAACCGCCGCGGCTGCGGCAGGCGTTCGACGGTTCCTTCCAGATCCACGACCAGCGCGATCGGTGCCTGCGCTGCATGCTTCATGGGAACGATACCGACGCCGCGTACTTCGAGCAGGCCGGCGATCGCTGCGGGCGCCGCTGCGACGAGACGGCCGTGCGCGACCGACAGCAGCACGCGGTCGTCGGCGACCAGCACCGCGCCGAGGCCGATCAGGCGCAGTGCCAGGTCGGACTTGCCGCTGCCGCTCCTGCCGGTCAGCAGCACGCCGTCGCGGCCGAGCCGTACGCAGGTGGCGTGGATGTTCGCCGACTTGGGCATCAGCGCAGCAGCGGCAGGCGCACGACGAAGCAGGCGCCGCCGGTGCTGCGGTTGGCGGCGATGATGGTGCCGCCGGCGGCCTCGACGATCTGGCGTGCGATGGACAGGCCCAGGCCCGAATTGTTGCCGAAATGATCGGGCGGCCGCGAGGTGTAGAAGCGGTCGAAGATGGCTTCGAGATTCTCCTCCGGGATGCCCGGGCCGCTGTCGTCGACCAGGATGCGCGCGAAGCCGCCCTCGACGCGGCCGCTGATCTCCACCGCGCCGCCCGGCGGGCTGAAGGAGATCGCATTGTCGATCAGGTTGCGGAACACCTGGCCAAGCCGCTCGTCGCGGCCGAGCACGGTCGCCTGCGGCGGCAGGTCGAGCTTGAGTTCGAGGTGCACGCCGCGCGCCACCGCGGTCATGTTGTAGATCTCGACGATGGTCGCCAGCAGATGGCCGATGTCGACGCGGCCGGAGGTCTCGCGGCTGAGCTCGGCATCGAGGCGCGAAGCGTCGGAGATGTCGGTGATCAGCCGGTCGATCCGCTTCACGTCGTTGCGCACGATCGCCATCATGCGGGCGCGGGCGTCGTCGGTGTCGGCGCGGCCCAGCATCTCGACCGCGCTCTTGAGCGAGGTGAGCGGGTTCTTGAGCTCGTGCGCCACGTCGGCGGCGAAGCGCTCGATGGCGTCGATGCGGTCGTAGAGCGCGCGGGTCATCGCCGACAGGCTGCCCGCGAGGTCGCCGATCTCGTCGCGTCGCTCGTCCATGGTGGGAATGGTGCTGCGCCCGGCATGGCCGCTGCGCACTTCGTCGGCGGCGCGCGCCAGGCGCTGGACCGGATCGGCGATGAAGCGCGCCAGGAACAGCGACGAGACCACCATCACCGCCACGGCGACGAGGAACACCTGGATCAGCGTGGCGCGTTCCTCGCGCAGGATGTCGTCGATGTCGCCGCCCTCGGTGGAGACCAGCAGCACGCCGTAGATCGCCTTGAAGCGCTGGATCGGAATCGCGACGGAAAGCACCAGCCGGTTGCGCTCGTCGACGCGCTCGGCATCGGCGCTGTCGCCGGACAGCGCGGTGGTGACCTCGCTATAGACGCGGCCGTTGTCGCCGGCCTCGAAATAGGGTTCCAGTCGCGTGAAAGGGCGCACGCCCATCACGCCGTCATAGAGGCGCACGACATCGGCCTTGAAATTGTCCCACCAGTCGAGCGGCGGCAGCTCCTGCACCTGCACGATGTTGCGGGCGAGCAGGTAGCGGGTGTCGATCAGAAGATGGCCGGTGGTGTCGTAGAGCCGGGCGCGCAGCCTTGTCGGCGCGATGAGCTGGCGCAGCAGCGGCTTGGCCTGCGCGACATACATGATGTGGTTGACCTCGTCGGTCGAATATTCGGCCAGCGTGCTGGCGACGATCTGGGCCTGGCTCTGGATGCCGCTGAGGCGCTCGTCCACCAGGCCGGCGCGGCTGGACTGCACCACCAGCACGCCGGTGATCAGCACCACCAGCGCGAAGGCGTTGAACAGGATGATGCGGCGCGAGAGCGCGGAGAAACGCGAGCGCCGGGGGGGCGCGGCCATGGGCTGTGCCGGGGCGAGGGCGTCACGCCTCGCGGTAGCGATAGCCGACGCCATAGAGCGTTTCGATGGCGTCGAAATCGTCGTCGACGAGCTTGAACTTCTTGCGCAGCCGCTTGATGTGGCTGTCGATGGTGCGGTCGTCGACATAGACCTGGTCGTCATAGGCCGCGTCCATCAGGCTGTCGCGGCTCTTCACGAAGCCGGGGCGCTGCGCCAGCGCCTGCAGGATCAGGAACTCGGTGACGGTGAGGCGCACGGGCTTGTCGGACCAGGTGCATTCGTGGCGCTGCGGATCGAGCGCCAGCTTGCCGCGCACCAGCGCGTCCTTCTTGCCCTCGCCGCCGCCGGCCGCGCCGGCCTTGTTGGCGTCGGCGCGGCGCAACACCGCCTTGACCCGCTCGAGCAGCAGGCGCTGCGAGAAGGGCTTGCGGATGTAGTCGTCGGCGCCGGCATTGAGGCCCATCAGCTCGTCGATCTCCTCGTCCTTCGAGGTCAGGAAGATCACCGGCAGGTCGGCGGTCTGGCGCAGGCGGCGCAGCAGCTCCAGCCCGTCCATGCGCGGCATCTTGATGTCCAGGATGGCGAGGTCGGGCGGATTGGCGGTCAGCGCGGTCAGCGCCGAGGCGCCGTCGGAAAAGGTGCGGACGTGATAGCCTTCCTGCTCCAGAAGCATGTTCACGGAGGCGAGGATGTTCTTGTCGTCGTCGACGAGGGCGATATTGGCCATGATTCCAGCCTGTGGCAGCACCGGGTAGTATAGGGCCATGTCCGACAAAGCAAAGCCGCCGGGGAGCTTCGATCCCCGCCGTTTCCGCACCACCGTGCCGTTTTACGCGCGCTACCGGCTGGCCTATCCCGAATCGCTGATCGCCCGCGTGGCGGATTTCGCCGGGCTCAAGCCTGGCGACGCGGTGATGGATCTGGGTTGCGGCCCGGGGCTGCTGGCGGTGCCGCTGGCGCGGCTGGGGATGGCGGTGACCGCGGTCGATCCCGAGCCGGACATGATCGAAGCCTGCCGGCAGGCCGCGGCGGAGGCAGGTGTGGCGGTCGATGCCAGGCTGGGCAGCTCGTTCGACCTGCCGGCGCGGGGGCCGTTCAAGCTGGTGACGATGGGCCGTTCGTTCCACTGGATGGACCGCGAGGCGACGCTGGCGACGCTGGACGCGGTGGTGACGGCGGACGGCGCGCTGGCGTTCTTCGGCGACGATCATCCGGCGACGGCGGAGAATGCCTGGCGCCGCGCGCTGCGCGACCTCGGCGCCAAATATGGCCGCGAGAATGCGCCCCATCTGGTGCAGAGCCGGCGCCCCGATCACCGCACCGTGCATGCGCTGGTTCTGGATTCGGCGTTTCCGCGCCTGGCGGGCCTCAGCGAATTCATCCGCCGCGAGATCACGGCGGACGCGATCGTCGGGCTGGCGTTCTCGCTGTCGGCCTCGTCGACGGCGCTGCTGGGCGAGAAGGCCGCGACGTTCGAGGCGGAGCTGCGCGCGGCGCTGGCCGCATTGTCGGCGGACGGCCGTTTCGTCGAGATCGCCGAGCTGCGCGCGCTGGTGGCGCGGCGATGACGCGCGGCTTTCGCGCGACCAAGTCCTACGACGTCCTGGCCGCGCTGCCGCTGGTCGCGTGGTTCGGCTATACGCTGTGGCGGCAGGGGCCGGCGCTGCGCTTCGATTTCGGCCGGCTGCTGGCGGGCGCCGATGCGGTGTCGGCACTGCAATTCCTGTCGGTCGCGGGATCGGCCGCCTTCTTCCTGGTGGTGATCGTCGCGCTGCTGGTGCGGGTAAAGCCGGTGGCGCGGTCGGCGGGCGTGCTGCCGCGGCTGACGGCGTTCGCCGGCACGTTCCTCAGCGTCGCCATCCTGCGCTTGGCCCTGGCGCCACTGCCGCTGGCGCTGCAGATGCTCAGCAACGCGCTGATCTTCGGCGGCGCCGCCGCGTCGGCATGGATCGTCTGGCGGCTCGGCCGCTCTTTCGCGATCATGCCGGAGGCGCGCGAACTGGTGACGAACGGGCCTTACGCGTTCGCGCGCCACCCGCTCTATACCGCGGAGGCGCTGATCGTCATCGGCACCGCGCTGCAGTTCGCGCAGCCCTGGGCGGGGCTGCTCGCCGCGGCCAATGTCGCGCTGCTCTATGCACGGTCTGTGTTCGAGGAGCGCGTGCTGGAAGCGGCCTATCCGGCCTACGCGGCGTATCGCGCGCGCACGGCGCGGTTCATTCCCGGCGTGTTCTAAACGAACTCGACCTTCAGGATCTCGTAGGAGCGGGCGCCGCCGGGGGCGGTGACTTCGACGGTGTCGCCCTTGCCCTTGCCGATCAGGGCGCGGGCGATGGGCGAGGACAGCGAGATGCGGCCGCGCTTGGCGTCGCTCTCGACGTCGCCGACGATCTGGTATTTGCGTTTCTCGTCGGTGTCCTCGTCGACCAGCGTGACGGTGGCGCCGAACTTCACGGTCGAGCCGGACAGCTTCGACACGTCGATCACCTCGGCGCGGCCGATCTGGTCCTCGAGCTCCATCAGGCGGCCCTCGATGAAGCCCTGGCGCTCCTTGGCTGCGTGGTATTCGGCGTTCTCGGACAGGTCGCCGTGGGCGCGCGCCTCGGCGATCGCCTTGATGATCTCGTGGCGCTCGACGTTCTTCAGGTGGTTGACCTCGTCTTCAAGGGCCTTGTAGCCCGCGGCGGTCATCGGAATACGTTCCATGGCACTTCAGTCCTGCTTCGGCAAAAACACTCCGGCCGGCGCCGCTTTCGCGGTTGAGCCGGGTACGGAGTATGGGGTGTTTCTCTTAAATCCTTGTTACGCCTTGAGTTTCTCGTCCCTATCGGGGGCGTGAACCTACAAATTGTAGGACTGGAGCGGGGCGACTTCAAGGGAGCCGCTTTGCAGCGCGGCAATCGCCTGGGCGGCGGCGGCGGCGCCGGCCATGGTGGTGTAGTAGGGAACCTTCATCGTGAGGGCGGTCCGGCGGATCGAGGCGGAGTCGGTCAGCGCCTGGCTGCCGTCGGTGGTGTTGAAGACCAGGTGGATTTCGCCGTTCTTGAGCGCGTCCACCACATGCGGGCGGCCTTCGAGCACCTTGTTGATGCGCTTGACCGCAAGGCCCGCCGCCTCCAGCGCGTCGGCGGTGCCGCGGGTGGCGACGACCTCGAAGCCCAGCGCGATCATCTCGCGCGCCGGACCCACGGCCAGCTCCTTGTCGGCATTGCGCACCGAGATGAATACGCTGCCCGACAGCGGCAGCTTCAGCCCGGCGCCGATCTGGCTCTTGGCGAAGGCGCGGCCGAAATTGGCGTCGAGCCCCATGACCTCGCCGGTCGAGCGCATCTCGGGTCCCAGCACCGTGTCGACGCCGGGGAAGCGCGCGAACGGCATCACCGCCTCCTTGACCGAGATGTGCGGCGACTTTGACGGCGTCAGGTCGAACGATTTGAGCAGTTCGCCCGACATCACCCGCGCCGCGATCGCCGCGATCGACAGGCCGATCGCCTTGGCGACGAAGGGTACGGTGCGGCTGGCGCGCGGGTTCACCTCCAGCACGTAGATGTCGCTGCCCTGGATGGCGTATTGCACGTTCATCAGTCCGCGGACTTTCAGAGCGCGGGCGAGCGCGACGGTCTGGCGCTCGATCTCGGCGATGGTGTCGGGCGTCAGGGAATGGGGCGGCAGGGCGCAGGCGGAATCGCCCGAATGCACGCCGGCTTCCTCGATATGCTCCATGATGCCGGCGACGAAGACCTGCTCGCCGTCGTCGCAGATCGCGTCGACATCGACCTCGATGGCGCGATGCAGGAAGCCGTCGATCAGCACCGGATTGTCGCCCGAGATGCGGAACAGCTCGCCCGACTGGACCTGCGTCTTCAGATGCGCCTCGTCGGCGCACACCACCATGCCGCGGCCGCCCAGCACATAGGACGGGCGCAGGATCACCGGATAGCCGATCTCGGCCGCGGCCTTGACCGCTTCGGCGGCGGTCATCGCGGTGGCGTTGCGCGGCTGCTTGAGGCCGAGCTCGGTCAGCAGCACCTGGAAGCGCTTGCGGTCTTCGGCCAGGTCGATGGCGTCGGCGGAGGTGCCCAGGATCGGCACGCCTTCCTCGACCAGCGTGTTGGCGAGCTTGAGCGGCGTCTGGCCGCCGAACTGCACGATCACGCCGGCCAGCGTACCTTTCGAGCGTTCGACGCGCACGATCTCCAGCACGTCCTCGGCGGTCAGCGGCTCGAAATAGAGCCGGTCCGAGGTGTCGTAGTCGGTCGACACCGTCTCGGGATTGCAGTTGATCATGATGGTCTCGAAGCCCTGCGCCGAGAGCGAGAAGGCGGCATGGCAGCAGCAATAGTCGAACTCGATGCCCTGGCCGATGCGGTTGGGGCCGCCGCCCAGGATGATGACCTTCTTCTTGTCGGTGGGATTGGCCTCGTCCTCCGCCTCCCCGCCGAATGGAGTCTCGTAGGTCGAATACATGTAGGGCGTCAGCGCCGCGAACTCCGCCGCGCAGGTATCGATGCGCTTGAACACCGGATGCACGCCGAGCCTGCCGCGCAGGACGCGGATGTCCTTCTCCTTGCCGCCGGTGAGCGTGGCCAGCCGCGCGTCGGAGAAACCCATCTGCTTGAGGCGGCGCAGGCCGGCGGCGTCGGCCGGCACGCCGTCGGCGCGGATCTGCGCTTCGGTGGCGACGATCGCTTCCAGCTCGCCCAGGAACCACGGGTCGTATTTGGTGATCGCCTGGATGTCCTTGAGCGGAAAGCCCAGCCGCATCGCCTGGGCGGCCTGGCGCAGCCGGTCGGGCGTGGCGCGCGCCAGGGCGGCGCGGATGGCGTTGGCGTCGCTTCCCATTTCGATCTCGTCGAGGCCCGACAGGCCGGTCTCCATCGAGCGCAGCGCCTTCTGCAGCGACTCGGCGAAGGTGCGGCCGATGGCCATGGCTTCGCCCACCGACTTCATCGAGGTGGTCAGCAGGGGCTCGGCGCCGGGGAATTTCTCGAAGGCGAAACGCGGGATCTTGGTGACGACATAGTCGATGGATGGTTCGAAGGACGCCGGGGTCACCTTGGTGATGTCGTTCTGAAGCTCGTCCAGCGTGTAGCCGACCGCCAGCTTGGCGGCGATCTTGGCGATGGGAAAGCCGGTCGCCTTGGAAGCAAGGGCCGAGGAGCGTGAGACGCGCGGGTTCATCTCGATGACGACCATGCGGCCGTCGGCCGGGTTGACCGCGAACTGGACGTTGGAGCCGCCGGTCTCGACGCCGATCTCGCGCAGCACCGCGATCGAGGCGCTGCGCATGCGCTGATATTCCTTGTCGGTCAGGGTCAGCGCCGGCGCCACGGTCATCGAATCGCCGGTATGAACGCCCATCGCATCGATGTTCTCGATCGAGCAGATGATGATGGCGTTGTCGGCCTTGTCGCGCACCACCTCCATCTCGAATTCTTTCCAGCCGAGCACCGATTCCTCGATCAGCACTTCGTTGGTCGGCGAGGCGTCGAGACCGTTGCTGACGATCTCGTAGAATTCCTCGCGGTTGTAGGCGATGCCGCCGCCGGTGCCGCCCAGCGTGAACGACGGACGGATCACCGCGGGCAGGCCGACCAGCGCCAGCGCGTCCTTCACCCGCGCGACCGACTCCGCCGCCAACTCCATGATCGCGGCGCCGCGCGAGTCGTACAGGAACTCGCCATAGGGGTCCTTCTTGTGGCGCAGCTCCCCCTTGAGCGTGACGCCCTTGGGCACTTCCAGGCCGATCTTGAGCATCGCCTGGCGGAACAGCTCGCGGTCCTCCGCCTTGTCGATGGCGTCGGCCGAGGCGCCGATCAGCTCGACGTCGTATTTCGCCAGCGTGCCGCGCTTGCGCAGCGACAACGCGGTGTTGAGCGCGGTCTGCCCGCCCATGGTCGGCAGCAGCGCGAAGGCGCGGCCCGCCGGGACGAGCGGCCGCTCGCGGGCGATGATCTTCTCGACGAATTCGGGCGTGATCGGCTCGATATAGGTGGCGTCCGCCATGTCCGGATCGGTCATGATCGTGGCCGGGTTGGAATTGACCAGCACGACGCGATAGCCCTCGGCCCTGAGCGCCTTGCAGGCTTGGGCGCCGGAATAGTCGAACTCGCAGGCCTGGCCGATGACGATAGGGCCGGCGCCGATGATCAGGACGGTGTGGATGTCGGTACGCTTGGGCATCGTCTCTCGCGCGCGCAGGGGCAGGCGCGGCGGCGCCGCGTCCGTGGGACCCGAAAATGCAGGTTAGGTGGATCGTTTAGCGGCGAGTCGTCCCGGGAGCAAGGCCGCGGCCGGAACGGCGGAAAACCGCTCCGGCGGCGGGCGGCGCCGCAATCGGTCGCCCCGAAGCGGGCGCAAAGGGATATGCCCCGAAGCGGGCGCAAAGGGATATGCCCCGAAGCGGGCGCAAAGGGATATTATGCCGCGTCATGAACGTTCCATCTCATCGGAAGGAAACGTCATGCGGCTCTCGATCCCGGCTTTGGGCCTTTTGATCGTGCTCCTGAGCGCGCCGGCGGCGCTTGCGGCGCCGACCTGCCAGGACCGCGCCGGCGGCACGATTCGTTGCGGCGCCGAGGGCGCGATGCCGGCCGGCTGGTCGCTTCCGGACAGCGAAAGGGAGGCGCCGCCGCCCACGGACACGCTGGCGATGTGGGAGGCGATCGCGATGGTCGCCATGCTCCTGGCGCTGATCGCGATCATGCCGGAGTTCGACGGCCGCAGCGACGCGGACTGGGACCGCCAGGAAGGCGACGACGAGCGGTAACGCCACGCGCACCGCCCGGCAAAGCGATAGTATTGGAAATATAGAATTGGGAAATGCCGTGTCTTGTGCGGCGGCAATAAAAGCTGCGAAATATAGAAGCATTCGGACCCGAAGCGTGCTATAGTCTTGTCGGCTGGAGTCGTTGTCGTCGGGGTGGTCATGCGGGCAAATCGCGCCTGGGTCGAACGCAATCTCGGATTCGATCCGATCGCCGCACCGCCGCCGGCCAAGACCTACGCCTTCGCACGCGCGGCGCAGGGCCGGGCGGCGACGCCGGATGATTTCCAGCGCGAGATCATCGACTTCGATTCGGAAGGCCCGGAGGGACGCGAGTTCCTCGCTTTCAGCACCGCGACCGGCTTGTCGCGCTTCACCGACATCCCGTGGCCCAAGGGCCTGGCGCCGCAGACGGCCGCCAAGCCAAAAGGCACGGGCAAGGGCCCGTTGCCGCGCGCCGACGTGCTGGTCGTGACCTGGACGGTCGACGAGGGTCATGCGCTCAGCCGCGTGCTGACGCCCGGCAAGGATTCGCGCAACGACTACATCGCCTACACGCACAATTTCGCGGCCGTCTCGAAGAAGATGCGCAAGGGCTGTCCGGCGCTGGAGGCCGGGCGGCTGGGCGCTTATTGGACGACGACCATCGGCGGCAAGTCGGTCGTCGTCTTCAAGTCGGACTCGCACATGTCGCAAGACGGGCCGCAGCTTCCCAACATCGACGTCTGGACCCAGATCATCTCGGAGGTGCGGCCGGCGCTGGTGATCACCACCGGCACCGCCGGCGGCATCGGCACGGCGGTCGAAGTCGGCGACGTCGTGTGCAGCCCGATCGTGCGCTTCGACTGCCTCTCGAAGTTCAAGAAGGAGCCGTTCGCGCAGGAGCATTATTCCAGCAAGCCGGCGGCGACGAAATACTTCGCCGCGGCCAAGACGCTGTTCGCAGCCAATGCCGGGCAGCTCCCCAAGGACAATGCGCGGCCGCCGAAGATCCTGCGGGTCGCGCCGTCGGCCCTGCCATCGTCGGTCGTCACGACGGATTTCTTCGGCTTCGACACATCGGACGACCGCTACAAGCTCCAGGGCCTCGGCGACGTGTCCGAAATGGGCGATGCGGTGCTGGGCTTGGTCGCGTCGCAGCTGGGCGCCGCGGCGCCGCGCTGGCTTGCGATCCGCAACGTCTCCGATCCGCAGATCGCCGCCAAGGGCCTCACGGAAAAGCAGCAGGCTGCGATGGCGGCGCAGATCTACAAGGGCTATGGGCGGTGGAGTTCGGTGTGCAGCGCGATCGTGTGCTGGGCCTGCATCGTCGCGGAGACATGATCCAACGGAGGGGCGCATGAAAACAGTTCTCGCGGCGCAAGCCGGGCAGGGTGGTCTCGTCAGCATCGCCTGTATCAACAAGGCGACGACGGCGCTGGGCGTTGACCTCGACGAACTCGTCGCGGCCTTGCAGGCCTGCTACGACCAGTATTTCGTACCGGTCTGGGGTTATCCGGTTAAGCTCTATGTCGCCAGGACCGCGAAGCCCACCGATTGGCAGTTGATCTTCTTCGAGAACGCCGACCAGGCCGGCGCGCTGGGCTATCACGACCTGACGCATAAGGGGCAGCCGGTCTCGAAGGTTTTCGTCAAGACGACGCTCGACGACCACGAACTGGTGAGCGTCACCGCCTGCCACGAGCTGTTCGAGATGGCGATCGATCCGATCGCCAATCTGTGGGCGCAGGCCTCCGACGGCACGCTCTACGCGTATGAGATGTGCGACGCGGTGGAGGAGGATACGTTCCCGGTGAACGGCATCGCGATGTCGAACTTCCTCCATCCGGCCTGGTTCGAGCCGTTCCAGCATCCGGCGGGCACCAAATACGATCATCTCGGCAAGCTGAAGGCGCCGTACACGATGACCAAGGGCGGCTACGTCATCACGATGAAGGACGGCAAGGTATCGCAGAGCTTCGGCTCCACGGCGAAGTCCAGGCGCTTCGCCGAGGAAGACCGTCGTGGTCATCGCAGCGAATATCGGAAGACGGATGGCGAGCGGCTTTGAGGCTCAGCTCCGCCAGCGCAGCGTGCGCGCGGTCACCGGGTTGACGAAAGGCGCGCCGGTGCGGACGGACTCCGCCCAGGCCTTCTTGAGGCGGTGGTACCACATGGCGGGCACGTCGGAATCCTGGATCAGCATCAGCGGCGGGGTGAACTTCAGGCCCTCTTTCTGCAGCTCGACCATGCGGCGGTCGTCGCCGAGGAAGGTGGGGCCGAGCAGCATAAAGAACGGCTTGATGAAGCCGAGCCAGGCCGGCCAGTAGAATACCTGGGTCACTTCCGTCGTGTCGGCGTCGCGCGGCGTGCAGGTGGTCAGGCCGACCACCGCGATCCGGCGGCCGAACAGCGTGCCGGTGATGTTCTCGAAGCGGATGCTCGGCAGCTCGAAGGTGATCTCGGTGGCGACGTCGGCGCCGAGGATGCCGTACATCGGCTTGCTCGGTCTGTGCCGGGTCATCACGAAGCCGTTCGCCAGCGGGGCGTAATTCTTGACCTTGTCCTTCGGGCGCACCCGCCACCACCAGCGGCCATGGACGTAAGGCGCGTGCGCAGGATCCATCAGGCCGATCACGGCGTGGTCGATGGCGCAGGCGAAGAGCTGGCTTTCGTGCCAGCGCGGCTTTGCGTCGGGCACCCCGACGCGCGGCGGCTCGCCGCGCGGCGGGGCGTTCTCATGGCTCGGCGCGGCCATGTAGACCCAGATCAGGCCGTCCTGCTCGCGCACCGGATAGGACCGCAGCTTGATCCGCGCCGCCTCGACCTGCTCGCCGCCGACCAGCGAGGGAATGAGCGCGCATTGGCCGTCGCCGCGGAAGCGCCAGCCGTGATAGGGGCATTCGACCGTGTTGTCGGCCAGGACCTGGCCGGCGGAGAGCGGCACGCCGCGATGCGGGCAGATGTCGCGCAGCGCGAACACCTTGCCGTCCCGGCCGCGCCCGACCAGCACCGGCTCGCCCAGCAGCATCTCGCGCTTGAGCCCGGCCTTGGCCACGCTTGCCGCCAGACACGCCATATACCAGCAGTCGCGCAGGAACAGCGGTAGATCTTCGGTACCCCCTCCGTCCTTCGCACCTGACGGTGCTGCGGACACCTCCCCCGCCGACGGGCTTCGCCCTGCGGGAGAGACAGGCCGCGGCATGGCGGGCTCGATCGTCACGGCTGTGGCGGTGCTGCCGGCGGCGCGGCCGGCGCCTTGAGCAGGCTGTCGAGGGTCGTCATGAAAAGCTGGCCCTTGAAGGACGGCAGCTTATACGCCCATCCCGAGGCATGTGCATCAATCGCCGCGGCTTCCTTGGCGGTGTCCGGCTTGGTGGGATCGGAGGCTTCTGCCGAGACGGTGGCCCAGTAATCGTCGCCGATCTTCTGGACGCTGACTGCGATCTTTAGGCCGTCGAAGGTGCGGGTGGTGACGCGGGCTGTCGCGGCGGCATTGCTGAAATCGATCTCGTGCGCCGGGCGCACATCGTCGAAGCCGAAACCGGTGATCGCGGCCGCCACGCCGTCCGGCACGGTGGGGTCGGAGACGCTTTTGCCGGCGGGGACGGGCGTCAGCTTGAAATCGGGATCGCCGGGATTGGCGCGGGAGACCGTGAAGGTGGCGCCGCCGCCGGCCGGCTCGACGTCGACGTCCTGGATCCGGGAACGGTCGACATCCATCACCCGCTTGTCGAGCCAGTCGGTCAGCGAGCCGCGCGGATCGAGCACCGAACGGGCGAGCCAGCTCTGGTCCTCGCCGGGGCGCCGCACGAACAGGCCGGTGGCGCCGGTGGGATCGCCGATGTCCTCACCCTTGCCGGCGATGACGGCGGCGAGTTCGCGGCCCTTGTCGTCGCCGACCGCGATCAGGACGCCGTCGCCCTTGGGCGGCATGTCGAGGCCGACGAAGTGGAACCAGTCCGGCCGCGCCGTCTTGGCTTCGATGGTCTGCAGGGCCGCCAGGCCCACCAGGGTGCGCTGGACGAGGTCGAAGGAGGCGGGATAGTTGGCGCGCTCGGGCACCACCCAGCCCTTTTCCGGCACGAATACGACGTCGAAAGCGCCCGCCTTCGAGACGATGTGGATATGTGCCGCGTTGCGCACCTCCTTGGCGAAGCCGCGCAGGAACTGGCCGTGCGCGCTGCCGGCGGCGCCTTCGCGCGCCTGCTGCCAGACGACCAGGATCGCCAGCAGCAGGCTGACGAGCGCGATGGCGCCCAGCACCGCAAGATTGCGGCGGCGCGGATCGGCGAGGATCGTGTTCAAGTCCATCGCGGCCTCACTGCGCCAGCGCGCGGGCGCGGCGCCGCCGCCGCAACCACGCCAGAAGCATCGCGAAGCCCGCGACGAAGATCGGCACCAGCGCGATGTTCACGAAGGCGAGGATGTCGCCCAGCGTGTCGACGTCCCGGCGCAGGCGGTGCTGGACGTCGCGCAGCTGCGCCCGGGTCTGGGCCAGCTCCTTCTTGAAGCGGTCGATCTCGGTCTGCTGTGCGGCGGAGAGCCCCTGGCCGCCGCCCGGCTGCGCACCGCCGCCTTGCTCGAGCTCGTGCAGGCGCTGTTGCACCGAAGTCATGCGTGCCTGGAGCGCTTCGGCTTCGGCCTGGAAGTCGGCCTGGGCTTGCGCCTGCATCTGCTTCACCACGGTGAAGGGCCGGTCGTTGGTGGCGCGGGTGCGCAGGCCGATCAGGTCGCCCGATCCCATCAGGTTCTCGACCGCATTCATCACGAAGGCGCCGTTGTCGGCGAAGGGCGTGGCGACGCGCTTGCCGTAAAGATTCTCGACATGGACCCAGAAGCGGTCGTCGAACAGGTCGGTGTCGGCCATGACGATGACGTTGATCGGGCCGGTCGATTCCTTGACCTGCGGCGGCAGCGGTGGGGGCGGCGGCTGGCCCGCGACGGTCATCGGCGCCGGTGGGCCGTTCGCGAAGGCGGTTTTCGCCGGGCCGGAGATGCGGGCGGCGATGACGAAGCGCTCCCCGGTCGGGTTGATGGTGCCCATCAGGTCCTGCGGCCGCGGGTTGAACCGCACGGATTCGGTGTCCAGCAGTGCCGCCTGGTCGGAGGAGCGCACCAGCGGCGAAAAGCTCGTCGTCGCGCCCTTGAGCGGATGCAGGGCGCCGGCGCTGGCGAGGTTCAGGGCCTGGAGATTGGCGGTGACGGTGTCCTTGGCGTCGAATTGCGGCTGGCCCAGATGCAGCCAGATCGGATAGCTCGCCACCGGATTGCGCGGATCGCTCGACACCTGGACGCGCTGCGCCAGGGCGCGGTCGGCGATCACCTTGGCCGGCGTGTAGCCGACGCCCCAGGCATGGAAGAGTTGCGGCAGGTCGGATTCGGGGTTGCCGCCGCCGCGCGGATCCATGCCGCCGCCCGCGGTCGCGAGCTCGGAATTGGGATCGACGAACACCAGCGCCCGCCCGCCCTTGAGGACGAACTGGTCGATGGCGTAGAGCGCAGCGGCGCCGAGGCCGGCCGGGTGCACGATCATCAGCACCGAGATGTTCCGCGGAATCGCGTTGGCCGACGGATCGAGCATCTGGGTGGTGTAGGTCTGCGCCAGTTCCGAATAGATTGCGTAAGGCTGCGCCGCGCCCTGGAGCGCCGCCTGCATGCCGCCGGCGCCGGTGTCGAGCGGCAGGCTGGAGACGATCCCCAGCACCGGCTTCTCCGGCTGCGACAGGTGATAGATCAGGGTCGACAGGTCGAATTCGAGATATTGCTCGCGCTCCGACGTGAAGTAGGGGATCGCCTCCCTGCCGTCGATGCGGTTGGTGCCGACCAGGCCGAAATAGACCGTGTCGCCGGAATCGGTCGGGGCGCCGGTCAGGCCGTTGGCGGTGGCTTCGTCCTCCGCCGGCGTGAACGGCTCCGGGTCGACCTCCTGCAGGACGATCTTGCCGTGGCTGAGCGCGGCGTATTCCGCGAGCAGGTCGTGGACGCGTTCGGCATAAGCGCGGGTCTGCGCGTAATCGGCGGCGACCTTCTTGGAATAGAAGAATGTCAGCGTGATGGGCTCGGGGATCTTGGCGATGATGTTGCGCGTGCCCTGGGCGAGGGTGAACTGGCCGTTCTGCGTCAAGTCGAGCTTGGCGGTGGTGAACCAGGCATTCGCGGCGATGTTGACGCACACGAAGACGACGATCGCGAGCGCGAGCGCGGTGACGGCGTAGACGCGGCGGGAGATCGGCCTCATGCGTTCAGCCGCTCTTCTTCAGGTCGACGATCACGACATTGGCGGTCAGGAACAGCGCGATCAGGGTGAAGAAGAAGATCGCGTCGCGCAGGTCGATGACGCCGGCGGAGATCGCGGTGAAATGGGTCAGGAAGCTGAACGACGAGACCGCGTCGATCAGCACCAGCGGCGCCCAGCCGCGGAAGAAATCCAGCACCAGCGGCGCGCCGGAGATCGTGAACAGGAAGCACACCACGACGGTCACGACGAAGGCGATGACCTGGTTGGAGGTGGTCGAGGAGATGCAGGCGCCGATGGCGAGATAGGCGCCGGCCATCAGCAGGCTGCCGATATAGGAGGCCACGATCACGCCATTGTCGGGATCGCCCAGATAATTGACCGTGATCCAGATCGGGAAGGTCAGCGCCAGCGCCACCGCGATGAAGGCCCAGGCGGCGAGGTATTTGCCGACCACCGTGGCCCAGAGCGGCACCGGCAGGGTCAGCAGCAGCTCCATCGTCCCGGTGCGCCGCTCCTCCGCCCATAGCCGCATGGAGATCGCCGGCACCAGGAACAGGTAGAGCCAGGGATGATAGCCGAAGAACACCGACAGGTCGGCGATGTTGTTGTCGTAGAAGCGCCCCACATAGAAGGTGAAGGTGCCCATCGCCAGCAGGAAGATCACGATGAAGACATAGGCCAGCGGCGTCGCGAAATAGGCGGCGAATTCGCGCTTGAAGATCGGCCAGACGGATTTCATGCTGCCGCCTTGGACCGCGCCGCGTCGTGGGTGGTGATGGCGCGGAAGACTTCATCGAGGCGGCCGGCTTCGGCGCGCAGTTCCTTGACGTCCCATTTCTCGGCCACCGCCAGGGCGGAAATGTCCTCGATCGGGAGCGCGCCCTTTCGGGGGAACGCGGTGATCTCCACCGTGTCGCCGGCGCGCCGCACGGCTTCGGTGCTTGCCACCGTGCTCAGCGCTTTTATGCGGGCCAGCGCCGCGTCGCCCTGCGAAACGGGCAGGGCGACGGTCACAGCATTGTGATAGCGCGAGCGCGCCAGCAGCTCCGCCGGCGTGCCGTCGGCGACGACTTGGCCGCGGTCGATAATCACGGCGCGGGTGCAGATCGCCTCGACCTCTTCCAGCAGATGGGTGGAGACGATGATCGCCTTCTGCGCCGCCATGGCGCGGATCAGCGTGCGCACCGCGTGCTTCTGGTTGGGATCGAGGCCGTCGGTCGGCTCGTCCATGATGAGGACCGGCGGATCGTGCAGGATCGCCTGCGCCAGGCCGACGCGGCGCTTGAAGCCCTTGGACAGCGTCTCGATCGGCTGGTCCAGCACGCCTTCGAGCTCGGTCTTCTCCACCGCGGCGGCGACCCGCGCCCTGGCTTCGGCGCCCTTGAAGCCGCGGATCTCGGCGATGAACAGAAGGAATTGCCGCGCCGTCATGTCGCCATAGGCGGGGGCGCCTTCGGGCAGGTAGCCGATGGCGGTTCGGGCGGCGAGTTCGTCGGTCTCCACGTCATGGCCGCAGACGCTGACGCGCCCGGCGGTCGGCGCCAGGTAGCCGGTGATCATCTTCATGGTGGTGGACTTGCCCGCGCCGTTCGGCCCCAGAAAGCCCAGCACTTCGCCCTTTCCCACGCTCAGGGAAAGATTGGCGACCGCCGTATAGAGGCCGAAACGCTTGGTCAGTCCCACGATCTCGATCATGCCGCCCGGAGAGTCGGAAAAGTCAGGATTTGCTTAGAGATTTCGCACCCGTACCGCAAGTTCCGGCGGCTTAAAGATCGGTCACCGCAATAAACCGGACTTGACTTGGTTGAACGATCAATCAAGTATACGCCATGGCTGAAGACACCAAGGATCGGCTGGTGATGACCGCGATGCAGCTCTTCTCCGAAAAGGGTTACGAGTCCGCGAGCGTGGCCGACATCCTGCGGGCGGCGAATGCCAACAGCGGCAGCCTCTATCACTTCTTCCCGACCAAGCAGGATCTGCTGCTGGCGGTGCTGCGGCGCTACCGCGACGGCATCGGCCCGATGCTGCTGGCGCCGGCGTGGGAGGGCGTCGACGATCCGATCGAGAAGATTTTCGCACTGCTGGCGCGCTATCGCCAGGCGCTGGTCATGACCGACTGCTTCTACGGCTGTCCCATCGGCAGCCTGGCGCTGGAGCTGCACGAGCCCGATCCGCCGGTGCGCGACCTGATCGCGGCGAACTTCGACGGCTGGGTCGCCGCCATCGAGCAGTGCCTGGCGGAGGCCGGCGACCGGCTGCCGGACGACCTCGACCGCCGCGGCCTCGCGATCTTCACGCTGACCACGATGGAAGGCGGCGTGATGCAGTCGCGCACGCATCGCAGCATGGAGGCGTTCGACCGTTCCGTCGCCATGCTGCGCGACTACGTCACCAGGCTTGAAAGGCAAGCCGCAATGGAGGGGAAGAAGCGATGAGATTTTTGATATCGTTTGCTGCCGCGGCGCTGATGGCTGCTCCGGCCTATGCGGCCGTGAAGGACGATTCCTACATGGACGCGGACGGCGCCCGGGTCCTGCGCGAATCGATCGTGGTCGACGCCGGGCGCGCCGCGGTGTGGAAGGCGTTCACCACGGACGAAGGCTTCACCTGGGCGGCGCCGGCGCACATCACGCCGGGCAATGGCGGGCTGATCGAGTTCGGCTTCGCACCGCCGTTCAAGGCCGGCGATCCCGACAACGTCAAGAACCGCATCGACGTCTATGTGCCCGACGAACTGCTCGTCTTCCACAACGAGTTCGTGCCCGCCGGCGGGCCGTTCGATCCGGCGACGTTCGGAACGGTGCGCACGCTGCTGGCGTTCGACGATGCCGGCGCCGGCCGGACCAAAGTCACCGAGACCGTCGTCGGCTTCGGCCCCGGCGCGAAATACGACCAGCTCTACGATCACCTGCGCGGCGGCAATGCCGAATATCTGACCGCGCTCGCGCAAAGCTTCGCCGCGCGGAAATAGGGCGAATCCCGGAAGCGCTCCGTTGTGCGCGGTCTCATGCCCGCTCACAGGAACTTGGGGCGCACGGCCGTTGATCCGCCACGATTGGTCGTTAGGATCAAATCCGTGGTCACAACGCCCGACGAACCGGATACACGCGTCCTCGACGGCAAGCTCGCGCAGCGGGCGGCGCTGACCGCGGTCACGATGCAGGTGACGATGGTCGTGATCGGCCATTACATCCCCTGGGTGCGTGCCAATGTCTATGCCTTCGGCTGCATGATGTTCGCCGGCCTGGCGGGCCTGTTCTATGCCCGCGATTTCGCGCGCGGCTATGCCAGGGGTGCGCTGGGCGGCGCCATCGCCGGCGGGACCAGCGGCGTCATCGGCATCAGCGCCGCCAACATCCTGGGCGACGTGGCGCTGGTCGTGTTGCCTTTCGGCACCGCGTTGACGATCCTCGTCGGCGCCATCGGTGGGCTGTTCGGCCAGATGGCCGCGAATATCCGCAAGCTCGGCGGCTGATTTTCTGCAAGACTGGGCGAAGCCGTGCGCGCGGGAGGATGCGATGGGACGTTTCGTAAAGGCGACCGAGGCGCTGATGGCCTATTTGAGCCGGACCGGCGCGCGCGAAGTGCCGGCGCAGACCCGCTGCCGCGAGGAAACCGCGAAAATGCCGATGGCGATGATGCAGATCGCGCCGGAGCAGGGCGCCTTCCTGCAGATATTGGTCAAGCTCACCAATGCGAAGAACTATGTCGAGATCGGCACCTTCACCGGCTACAGCGCGCTCAGCGTGGCGCTGGCGATGCCGGCGGACGGGCGGCTGGTCGCGCTCGACGTGAGCCGGGAGTTCACCGACGAGGCGCGGGTCTACTGGAAGGAGGCGGGCGTCGCGGACAAGATCGATCTGCGCCTCGGTCCCGGCCTGGACGCGCTCGACCGGATGATCGCGGCGGGAGAAGGCCCGTTCGACCTGGCCTTCATCGACGCCGACAAGGGCAATTACGACGGCTATTACGAGCGTGTCTTGACGCTGCTGCGGCCGGGCGGCTGCGTCGCGCTGGACAACATGCTGTGGAGCGGCGCCGTCGCCGATCCGGCGGAGACCGACGCGGACACCTCCGCGCTGCGCGCCCTCAACGCCAAGATCCATGCCGACAGCCGCGTGGACATGGCGCTCGCCACGGTGGGTGACGGCGTGATGCTGGCGGTCAAGCGGTAATTTCCCGCCTTTTGGCTTGCGACAATCCCGTGACACGGCCACACTTGGGCCGATGGCGGAAGAACCCATAGCGTTCCGCCGCGCGGCCCCATCGCCAGCCGCGCGGACGGGCTTTCCGGGCGGACAGGTCGTGCAGGTGCGGTTCGACCGCGCCGAGCTCTCGCGCATTCTCACGGTCTATGGCCGCATGGTCGCCGCCGGCGAATGGCGCGACTATGCGATCGATTTCCGCGACGACGTGGCGGTGTTCTCGATCTTCCGCCGCACCGCGGAGATTCCGCTGTTCCGGGTGGAGAAGCGGCCTAAGCTGCGCGACCGCCAGGGCATGTACGCGGTGATCGCGGCCTCCGGCCATATCCTCAAGCGCGGCCACGACCTGGTGCAGGTGCTGCGGGCGTTCGACAAGGCGCTGCTCAAGGCCGCCAGCGCTTAAGCAGCAAAAAGGCCCCGGCGTTTCCACCGGGGCCTTTCGCATTGCGATTCCGCCCGTTTAGCGGCGGCTGCCCATCAGGCGCAGCAGCATCAGGAACAGGTTGATGAAGTCCAGATAGAGCTTCAGGGCGCCGAAGATCGCCTTCTTGCCCGAAGTCGCCGCGTCGTCCGAGGCGAGGTAGTTGTTCTTGATCCACTGCGTGTCATAGGCGGTCAGGCCGGTGAAGATCAGCACGCCGGCGACCGAGATGATCCAGGTCAGCATCGTCGAATGAACGAAGTAGCTGACCAGCGAGGCGATCACCAGGCCGATCAGGCCCATGAACAGGAACGAGCCGAAAGCCGTCAGGTCGGTGCGCGTGGTGTAGCCCCACAGGCTCATCGCGCCGAAGGTGGCGGCGGTGACGAAGAACACCTGCGCGATGCTCGACTGGGTGTAGACCACGAAGATCGAAGCCATGGTCAGGCCGATGACCGCGGCATAGGCGAGGAAGCTGATCTGCGCCGTCGTCACGCTCATCTTGTTGATGCGGAAGCTCAGGAACAGCACCAAACCGAGCGACGCGAACAGCAGCACCCACATCAGGGGGCCGGTGAACAGCGCCACGCCGAAACTGGTCAGCAGCACGCCGTTGGGCAGGCGGGCGGCGGCGGCCTCGGAATTGGTCGTCACGGCGGCCAGGAAGGCGCCGTAGGAGGTCAGGCCGGTCAGGACCAGCCCGGCCAGCATGTAGTTGTAGATCCGCAGCATGTAGCTGCGCAGACCGGCGTCGACATAGCCGGCGGTGCTCGCCTGGCCGCGAAGCACCCTGTTGTCGTAGTCAGCCATTGGAATTCCTTTCTATCCGGCGATGCCGGTTGATGGGCATAATATGTTGATTGTTCAAGTCAGTATCAAGGCGCCCGCAGCTGCGCCGCCGGCCGGGCGGAAAGCGCCGAAAGGGCGCCGACCAGGCCGAAAAGCAGGGTTGCGGCGCCGCCGCCCACCACCGTCAGCAAGGCGACGCCGAGGTCGAAGCTGAGCGGGACCTCAAGCACCTCCCGGGCGATGAGTCCCGCCGCGAGGGCGCCGGTGCCGAGTGCCAGAAGCCCGGTCAGCACCCCGGTCACGGCGTATTCCACGACATAGACCAGCGCCACCCGCGCCCGTGTCGCGCCCAGCACTTTGAGCACCGTGGCGTCGTAGAGCCGGCCGCGATTGCCGGCGGCGATGGCGCCGGCCAGGACCAGCAGGCCCGACAGGATGGTCAGCAGGCTGGCGGCGCGCACGCCGTCGCTCAATTCCTGGAACAGGGTGTCGACCTCGGCGATGGCGTCCTTGACGCGCACGGTCGAGATGTTGGGGAAGGCGTCGGTGACGGCGCGGTAGAGCGGCTCCTCGTCCTTCGGATCCACCCGCACGGTCGCCAGGAACGAATGCGGCGCGTGGTCGACCAGGCCGGGCGAGACCACGATGATGAAATTCTGGTTGCCGGTGGTGAAATCGACCTTGCGCAGGCTGGCGATGGTGCCTTCGATCTCGCGGCCCAGCACGTTGAGCACCATCTTGTCGCCGAGCTTCAGCCCCATGCCGTCCGCGAGGTCCTGGTCGAACGAGATCAGCATCGGGCCGGTGTAATCGGCTGGCCACCAGCGGCCGGCGGTGATCACGGTGCCCTCCGGCGGGGTGGCGGCATAGGTGATGCCGCGGTCGCCGCTGACCGCCCATTTCGCGGCCGGCGCTATGATCGCGTCCTTGGCCGGCACGCCCTTCAGCGAGACGATCCGTCCACGGATCATCGGGGTGCGCTTGTAGTCTTCCGCCGAGGCGAAGCGGCGGATCGCGGCGTCGAAGCGGACGGCCTCGTCGGGCTGGATGTCGACGAAGAAGAAGCTGGGCGCCATGGCCGGCAGGCGGTCCTTGACCTGCGCCGCAATGGTGTTGTCGAGCAGCGAGACGGTCGCCAGCAGCGTCAGGCCGAGGCCCAGCGCCGTGACCACGCCCGTCGTCGCCGATCCCGGCCGGGTGAGATTGGCGAAGGCGAGGCGGATGGCGGGCGAGCGCGGCCGGGGCAGGAGCCGCAGCGCCCAGCGCAGGGCGCCCGCAATCAGGCGCAGCGCCAGCAGGCCTATCGCGACGCCGCCGAGAAACTCCGCCGCAAACACCGGCTCGGGCGCCAGCAGCAGCGCCAGCGCGACCACCAGGGCGCCGGCCAGCGCTGCCGCTGCGAGATAGGGCAGTGCGCCGCGCGTATCGGCGGGCGCCACCAGGTCGCGGAACAGGCTGGCGGGCGGGATCAGCCGCGCGCGCGCCAGCGGCGGCACGGCACAGGCGACGGCCGACAGCAAGCCGAACGCTGCCGCGAAAAGCAGGGGTTTGGCGTAGAGCGCGAAATGCGCCGGCGCGGGAAGATCGCTGCCGTAGAGCGATTGCACACCGAAGGGCAGGGCGGCGCCGAGCACCAGCCCTACGGCCACGGCAACGGCCGCAATCGCCATCACCTGCAGGAAGAAAATGAGAAAGATCAGCGTGCCGTCGGCGCCCAGCGCCTTGAAGGTGGCGATCTCGGCGCGCTTGCGGTCGAGGAAGGCGCTGACCGCCTGGCCGGCGCCGACGCCACCGACCGCCAGCGCGGTGAGCCCCACCAGAGTCAGGAACATCGTCACCTGCTCGACGAAGCGGCGGATGCCGGGCGCCGCGTCGCTGCGGTCGCGGATCTCCCAGCCGGCATCGGGGAAGGCGGCTGCGGCCTGCGTCTTGAACGCCTTCACGTCCGCGTTCGGCGGCAGCACGAGGCGGTAATTGTAGTCGATCAGGCTTCCCAGCGTGACAAGGCCGGTACGCGGCAGCGCCGCCGTCGACAGGATCAGATGCGGACCGAGGCTGAAGCCGCCCGAGATGCGGTCGGGCTCGCTGGCGATCACGGCGTTGAGGCGAAAGGTCTGGGTGCCGATGCGGATCAGCCCGCCGGTCCGGAGCTTCAATCGGTCGAGCAGCGTCGCTTCCGCCACCGCGCCGCAGATTTGCGCGTCGCAGCGCAGGGCGGCGCTGAGCGGGCCGTTCGGCGTCAGCGCGACGGTGCCGAAGAACGGATAGGCCGCGTCGACCGCTTTCAGTTCGACAAGCTGCCGTTCGGCTTCCGCGCCGTTTTTCAGCGCATAGGCCATGGCGCGCATCGACACTGTTTCCGAAATGCGGCCGTGGGCTTTCATGTAGGCGAGTTCGTCCGCGCCGGCCTCGCGGTGCACCAGATGCACGACGACGTCGCCGCCCAGCAGCACGCGGCCCTGCTCCGAGAGGCCGGTGAGGAAAGCCTGCGACAGCGAGCCGACGCCGGCGATCGCGGTGACGCCCAGCGCGAGGCAGGCGAAGAAGATGCGGAAGCCCGCGAGCCGCAGCCGCATCTCGCGCCGCGCGAAGACGAAGGCGAGGCGGAGACTGTTCATGTCGCCGCGTCGGCCACGATGCGGCCATCGTTGAGCCGCACGATCCGCTGGCACCGCCTGGCCAGCGCCTCCTCATGCGTCACGAGAAACAGGGTCGTCTGCGCCCGCGCCTGCAGCGCGAACAGCAGGTCGGAAATCTCGGTGCCGGTGGCGCCGTCGAGATTGCCGGTCGGCTCGTCCGCGAACAGCACGGCGGGACGCGGCGCGATGGCGCGGGCCAGCGCCACGCGCTGCTGCTCGCCGCCCGAAAGCTGCCCGGGATAATGGTCGAGCCGGGCGCCGAGGCCGACCGTCGCCAGCTCTTCGCGGGCGCGGTCGAAGGCGTCGCGCACGCCGTTGAGCTCCAGCGGCACGGCGACGTTCTCCAGCGCCGTCATGGTCGGGATGAGATGGAACGACTGGAACACGATGCCGACGCGGCCGCGGCGAAAGCGCGCCAGGCCGTCCTCGCCCATGCGCGTGATGTCGGTTCCCGCCACGGTGACCCGTCCCGAGGTCGCGGTCTCCAGCCCCGCCGCGACCATCAGCAGCGACGACTTGCCGGAGCCGGAAGGCCCCAGCAGCGCCACGCTTTGGCCGGCGGGGATGGCCAGCGAGACGCCGTTCAGGATGTTCACCGGGCCGGCGACGCTCCTAAGCGTCAGCCTGACGTCTTCCAAATTGATGGCGGGTGGGGAATTGTGCATCGATGACTCGCGGCGCGGATAACAAACGATATGGGGTGAGCTACGCCCGTTTGTCACCTCCCCCGCGCGGGAAGAGCGAAATTCTTGCGGCCCACGTCCCCGCGAGGGGGAGGTTCTTGGGCATCGTGGCGCTTCTATTCGCCGCGCTGTGGCTGGCGCCTGCCGCCGCCGCGCCGGTGAAGATCCTGGCGTTAGGGACGAGCCTGACGCAGGGCTTTGGCGTGGCGCCGGGGCTGGACTTCACGGCGGTGCTGGAGGCGCGGCTGCGGGCGTCAGGGCTCGACGTGAAGGTGATCAATGCGGGCGTGTCGGGCGACACATCGGCGGGCGGGCTGGCGCGGCTGGACTGGTCGCTGGCCGATCATCCGGACGCGGCGATGGTCGAGCTGGGCTCGAACGACGCGCTGCGCGGCCAGAGCCCGGCGCAGACCGAGAAGAACCTGGCCGCGATCCTGGTCCGGCTGAAGGCCGCGAAGATTCCCGTTCTTCTGGTCGGCATGAAGGCGCCGCGCAATCTGGGCGCCGAATATGCGGCGCAGTTCGATCCGATCTATCCGAGGCTTGCCGCGCAATACGGCGCGCTGCTCTATCCCTTCATGCTCGACGGCGTGGCGATGGATCCCAGGCTCAACCAGGCCGACGGCATCCATCCCAATCCTGCCGGCGTGAAGATCATCGTGGCGCGCATGCTGCCGCTGGCGAAGCAGCTCGTGGCCCGGGTGCGGCACTAGATGTTCCGGCGGCTGCTTTCAGTCGGCGGCTTCACGCTGCTGTCGCGCATTGCGGGCTTCGTGCAGAACATCGTCATGGCGGCGATCCTGGGCGACGGGCCGCTGTCCGACGCCTATTTCGTGGCGCTGCGCCTGCCCAACAGTTTTCGCGGCATTTTTGCGGAGGGCGCGTTCAACGTCGCGTTCATCCCGCGCTATGCCGCCCTGCGCACGCGCGAGGGCGACGGCGCGGCGACGCTGTTCGCCGACCGCGTCTTCTCCTGGCAGATGGCGGCGCAGATCGCGCTCCTGGTCGCGGCGCTGGTGTTCATGCCGCAGATCGTTGCGGTGCTGGCGCCTGGATTTGCGGCGCATCCGGGGCAGATCGCGCTCGCCATCGATTTTTCGCGCATCACCTTTCCCTACCTGATCCTGACCGTGGTCGCGGTGCAGCTTTCGGCGATGCTGAACGCGCACGAGAAATTCGCCGCCGCCGCGGCATGGTCGATCTTCCTCAACCTTGCGATCATCGGCACGCTGTTGCTGTCGCGGTGGTTCACCAATGCGGGCTATGCCGCGTCCTGGGGCGTGCTGCTGGCCGGCGTGGCGCAGCTTTTCTTCATCGTCTGGGCGGCGTCGCGCGCGCATATCGCGCTGCGCCTCGCCTGGCCGCGGTGGTCGGCGCAGATGAAGGAATTCCTGTGGGCGCTGGGCGCCGCCACGCTGGGCTCGGCCAGCGTGCAGATCGGCCTGTTCATCGACACGATCATCGCAAGCTTCCTGCCCGCCGGCGTGCTGACCGCCATCAACTATGCCGACCGCATCAACCAGCTTCCGCTCGGCACCATCGCCATCGCGCTGGCGACGGTGCTGTTGCCCGAGATGTCGCGCCGCGTCGCGCTGGGCGACCGTGCCGGCGCCGACGCGGCGCAGAACAATGCCGCGGCGCTGGGATTGTTCCTGACTTTACCCTTCGCCGCTGCGTTCTTGGCCGTGCCGCAGACCATCATGCGCGGGCTGTTCGCGCATGGCGCGTTTTCGGTCGCGGCCGCCGATGTCTCGGCCAGCGCGCTCGCCGCCTATGGCGTGGGATTGCCGGCCTTCGTCCTGGTGCGCGTCGTCGCCGCCACGTTTTATGCGCGGGGCGACACGGCGACGCCGGTCCGCGCCACGGTTCTGGCGGTCGCCGTCAATGTCGGCATGAAATTCCTGCTGGTATGGGGATTTCACCTGGGCGCGGTGGGCGTGGCGCTCGGCACCACGCTCGGCTCCTACGCCAATGTCGGCGTGCTGCTGTTTCTCGCGCTGCGCCGCGACCTGTTGACGGTCGAATCCCATTTCATGCGCGCCTTGCCGGCGATCGTGCTGGCCGCCGGCGCGACCGGCGGCGCCGCGTTGGCAGGCGTCTGGCTGGTGGAGACCTATGTGCATCTGCATCGTTTTCACAACGAAGCGGCGCTGGCGGCGGCGATCTTTCTGGGCGGGCTGGCCTATGGCGTCGTCACGCTGCTGTTCCGCCGTTCGCTTCCGCTCGGACGGCTGTCGCGGGCGAGGGCGGGCTGAACCGTGCAGCGCCTGTTCGTCGCCCTTGCGATACCCGATCTTGTGGCGCAGTCGCTGGCGCTGATCCAGGCCGGCGTGCCGGCGGCGCGCTGGCAGAGCCGCGAGCAGCTTCACCTGACGCTGCGCTTCATCGGCGAGGTCGACGGACGCGACGTGGCGATGATCGACGATGCGCTGGCCGGCGTCGTCGCGCCGCGCTTCACGCTGGAACTGCACGGCACCGGCGCATTCGGGGCCAAGCATCCGCACGCGCTATGGGCGGGCGTGCGCTCCAGCGAGCCGCTGCTGCACCTGCAGCGCAAGGTCGAGACGGCACTGCAGCGGGCCGGGCAGGCGCCCGATCGCCAGAAATACACGCCGCACGTCACGCTGGCCCGGCTGCGCGGCGCCAGCGCCGGCCGGGTGATGGATTATCTCACCGACCACGCGCTCTACAGCTCCGTCCCCTTCGCGGTGGACGGCTTCATCCTTTATTCCAGCCTGCTCACCAGCGACGGCAGCATCTATCGTGCCGAACGCGGCTACCGGCTCACAGCTTGATGCCGATGCCCACGCCGATCAGCCAGGGATCGATGGCCGCGCTGCCGATCCTGGCGCCGGCAAGCTTCACGTCGGTGGAGAGGAAGATCTTCTTCAGGTCGACGTTCAGGAACAGGCCTTGCGTGCCGACCGGGATGTCCGCGCCGGCCTGCAGCGCCCAGCCGAAATTGTTGGTGTAGCCGACATGCGCCGGCAGCACGCCGGTGTCGCTGCCGCTGTAGAAGAAGGTGTAGTTCACGCCGGCGCCGAGATAGGGGCGGAAGCTGCCCTGTGGGTCGAAGTGATACTGCGCCGTCAGCGTCGGCGGCAGCAGCCAGACCGAACCGAGCTGGCCCACGCCTTGCGCCTTGATCGTGTGCTTGGTCGTGGCGGCGATCAGTTCGAGCGCGACGTGGTCGGTGAGAAAGTAGCTGCCGTCGATCTCCGGCACGAGATTGCCGTCGCCGCCGACCTTGAGGCCGGGAATCTTGTCGCTCATGTCGGGCGAGACATAGACGCCGCGGACACGGACCAGGATGTCGCCGGCGTCGGCGAGGGCGGGCACGGTCAAGGCCGCGAGCGCGGCGGCGGCCAGAAGGGTGGACGTGATGCGCATGGATGAGTCCCCTGTTGAAGCGCGGGCACGCTAGGCAGCGGGGGCGGCGGGAACCTTGATGTCGATCAACCGCCGCGTCAGGCGCCGGCTTCTATCGCTTCCATGGCGTCGTCGGAGAGGCCGAAATGGTGGCCGATCTCGTGGATCAGGACGTGCCGCACCACCGCGTCCAGCGTCTCGCGATGCTCGGCCCAGTAGTCGAGGATGGGGCGGCGATAGAGGAAGATCATCGTCTGGCTGCCATGGACGCGGCCGGCGGCATGGTCGGCCAGGGTCGGGCCCTGGAACAGGCCCAGGATGTCGAACTCGCTGTCCAGCGCCATCTCGCGGACGACGTCGTCGTCGGGAAAGTCCTGCACCAGGAACACGACGACGCCGGTCAGTGCGCGGAATTCCTCCGGCAGGGCGGCGAAGGCAGCCCGTGCCAGCGTTTCGATTTCGTCCAGCGACGGGGATTCGATATCGGTCCAATCCATGGCGCGCTACACTAGACACCAAACCGGAGACGAACCATGAAAAAGCTCGACGCCGAGGCCCGTGCCGCCGCGCTCAAGAAACTCTCGCACTGGAAGTCGGTCGAGGGCCGCGACGCCATCGCGCGCAGCTTCAAATTCGCCGATTTCAACGCGGCGTTCGGCTTCATGACGCGGGTGGCGCTGCTGGCCGACAAGATGGACCACCATCCCGAATGGTCCAACGTCTACAACACGGTGGATGTCACGCTCTCCACCCACGACGCCGGCGGGGTGACGCAGAACGACATCGACATGGCGGCCGCGATGGACGGCTACGCCAAGTGATCCGCGCCCGCCGCCCCGCGCGCTATTTCCGGATGGAAATGCTCACGCCGTAGAAGCGGGGCTCGCCGGCGATGAAGGTCGGGATGCCGAAGGCGTCGCCCGTGTTGCCGGCATCCTTGATGTATTTCTCGTCGAACAGGTTGTTGGCGAACAGGCCGATGGTCCAGTTCGTGTCGTCCGGCTGGTAGGTCAGGCGGGCGTTGAACAGGCCGTAGGGCTTCTGCAGCTCATCCTGCTTGGTGTCGGGCAGGATGTGGCCGGTCTGCAGCGCCGGGATGTCGTTGTCGTCGTCGAAGAATATCTCGGACTGCCAGGTGAAGGTCGGCGTCAGGGTGAAGCGGCCGCCGAGCGCGTCCTGGCGCAGCGAGAGGCCGAGCGAGACCTTGTGGTCGGGCGTCAGGCGGAACTGGTTGCCCTTGAAGATGCCGGTCGCGAAGCGGGCATGGCTGTAGGCATAGGTCGCGAACAGGTCGGCCCATTCGGCTATCGCCCAGTCGGCCTGGCCTTCGAAGCCGTAGGCATTGGCCTTGCCGGCATTGGTGGTGACCAGCACCGCGCCCTGCTGAATCGTCGTCTGGAAGTTGGTGTAGTCGTAATAGTAGAGCGCCGCGTCCAGCCTGAGCGTTCCGTCGAGCGTCAGCGTCTTGGCGCCGATCTCGTAGGAATCCACGAGCTCCGAGGGCACCGCGGTGAACACGCCGGCGCCGAACGGCGCCGCCGGCGCCTGCGCTTCGAGGTCGACCGGGCGGCGGCCGCGGGCATAGGAGGCGTAGAGGCTGGTGTTCTCGTCCGCCGCGTAGCGGGCGACGGCGCGCCAGGTGAAGGCGCCGTCATTGTCGCTGTCGGAGACGCGCGCGCCGTTGTTCGCCGTCGGCTGCGCCACGATGCCGAATTGCGGCAGCAATGCAGCGGGGATGAACGCGGTGCTGTTCGCGCCCGGCAGCGCGAGGCCGCCGAGGACGGCGGCGCGCAGCGGCGCCGGCAGGCCGAGCGCGCCGATCACGCCGCCCAGGACGGAGCGGCCATTGTTCAACTCGCTCGACGAGACGCCGCTGGTCTTGTCTTCGGTGCTGTAGCGCAGGCCGGCGGTGAGTTCGAGCCTGTCGGTGACGTGCCAAGTCGCTTCGCCGTACCAGTCATAGGCGTTGGTGAGGCCGTAATTGGCATACTGCTCCTGCATGTTGTGGCGCAGATTGGCGGCGATGCCTTGCGCCTGGGCCAGCGGCAGGGCGACGCCGGCATGCGCGGCGAGGCCTTGCAGCAAGGCGGGCGCAACGAGCGTGGCATAGGCCGGCGAGTTGAAGAAGGCCGCCGATTGCGGCGTGGGCGCCGTGATCTGGCCGGTGAGAAGGGCGAGCGCCATATACTCGTCGATCTCGTCCGGCACGCGCTGGAAGCCGTCGTCGTGATAGTAGCTCACGCCGGTGAACCAGGTCACGGGCCCGCCATTGTCGAAGTTGAGGCGGAATTCCTGGCTCGCCTCTTCGCCGCGCGCCTGCTCCGCGAAGGTGAGGAGCGGCAGCGAGAAGCCGTCGGGATCGAACACTTCGAGGCTGTCGAATTCGCGATAGGCCGAGATCGAGCTCAGCTTGTAGTCGCTGTCGATGTCGTAGCTCATCAGGCCGGTGACGCCCCACACGGTGCGGTGGATGCCGAGCGGGCCGTCCGGGAAGTCCGTCGCTGCCGAGGCCGCGACGCCGGAATTGTGGTCGAGATTGCCGATCACCGCCCCGGTTGCGGGATTGGTCGGCACGAACGTGCCCGACTTGAAGCCGGTGTCGCTCGGCGTGTCGCGCTGATAGTTGAAGATGAGGTCGGCGCGGAAGTTGGAGGCGGGCTGCCAGCCCAGCGAGACGCGGCCCGCGCCGGTGCGAACGCCGTTGAAATCCGGACCGCCGAGCAGATTGTCGGTGTAGCCGTCGCGGATCTTGTAGCGGCCGGCGGCGCGGATCGCCAGCGTGTCGTCGATCGGCATGTTCACCATCCCCTCGACCATGCCGTAATCGTCATTGCCGTATTCGCCGCCCGCCGACCAGTCGAAGGCGGAGGGATCGGCCTTGGACTGGACGATGTTGACCGCGCCGATCATCGCGCTGCGGCCATAGAGGGTCGATTGCGGACCGCGGGCGATCTCGATGCGGTCGACGTCGAACAGCTCGACATAGGAGCCGCGCGACTTGGAGATGGTGACGCCGTCCTGGAACACCGATACGCGCGGCTCCTGCGTCGACTCGCCCGAATCGGAGGTCACGCCGCGCATCACGAAGCCCGGATTGTTCACCGACTGGTTCTGCACCTCGAAGCCGGGCACGAAGAGCGACAGCCGGTCGAACTCCTGGATGCCCACGCTGTCCAGGAATTTCCCGCTATAGGCGGTGAGCGCGATCGGCACGTCGATCGGGTTCTGCAGGCGCTTCTGCGCGGTGACGACGACGACCTCGACGCCGGTCGGATCGGCGGCGGGCGCCTGCGCCAGGGCGCAGGTGGGAAGGACGGACGCCGCAACGGCGTATTTCAGGAAACGCATTCTGCCGGCCATGGTACCCCCTTACGCAACCGAGTGGCGGTGCGTAGGGGAGGCACATGTCAGCCGCGTGACTGCGATGCGTCGACTTTGTCGCGGCCGTGTTCAAAGCGCGGCATTCGCGATGCGGTGAAACCGCGCAGAGAAGAATTACGGCATTCGTCCGCTTACGACGCAATCACGATGGCGCGCAAACGTGCGATCACGATTTGACGGCGGCGTTCTTTACCAGGTCGTCGACCACGCCCGGGTCGGCCAGCGTGGTCGTGTCGCCGAGGTTCGAGATGTCGCCTTCGGCGATCTTGCGCAGGATGCGGCGCATGATCTTGCCGGAGCGTGTCTTGGGCAGGCCGGGCGCGAACTGGATCACGTCGGGGCGCGCGATCGGGCTGATCTCCCGCGAGACGAACTGCTTGAGCTCGCCGCCCAGCGCCTCGCTCGCGGCGACGCCGACCTTGAGCGTGACATAGGCGTAGATGCCCTGGCCCTTGATGTCGTGCGGATAGCCGACCACTGCGGCCTCCGCCACGTCGTGATGCGCCACCAGGGCGCTTTCGACTTCGGCCGTGCCGAGACGGTGGCCCGAGACGTTGATCACGTCGTCCACCCGGCCGGTGATCCAATAATAGCCGTCCTCGTCGCGCCGGCAGCCGTCGCCGGTGAAGTACTTGCCGCGATAGGTCTTGAAATAGGTGTCCACGAAGCGCTGGTGGTCGCCATAGACGGTGCGCATCTGGCCGGGCCAGCTCGTCGTCAGGCATAGATTGCCGCTGGCGGCCCCCTCCAGCACCTTGCCTTCCGCGTCCACCAGTTGCGGCACGATCCCGAACAGCGGTTTGGTCGCCGAGCCGGGCTTGAGATCGGTGGCGCCGGGCAGCGGCGAGATGAGGATGCCGCCGGTCTCGGTCTGCCACCACGTATCGACGATCGGGCAGCGCCGGTCGCCGACCACATTGTAATACCAGAGCCAGGCTTCGGGATTGATCGGCTCGCCGACGCTGCCCAGCAGGCGCAGCGAAGCGCGGCTGGTCTTCTTCACCGGCGCGTCGCCTTCGCGCATCAGCGCGCGCAGCGCGGTCGGGGCGGTGTAGAAGATGTTGACCTGGTGCTTGTCGATCACCTCCCAGAAGCGCGAGGTGGTAGGGTGGTTCGGCACCCCTTCGAACATCAGCGTCGTGGCGCCGTTGGCGAGCGGTCCGTAGACGATGTAGCTGTGCCCCGTCACCCAGCCGACATCGGCGGTGCACCAGTAGACGTCCCCTTCGTGATAGTCGAACACGCAGTGATGCGTGAACGCGGTGTAGACGGCATAGCCGCCAGTGGTGTGCAGCACGCCCTTGGGTTTGCCGGTGGAGCCGGAGGTGTAGAGGATGAACAGCGGATCTTCCGCGTTCATCTCGACCGGCGGACAATGGTCCGAAACCTTGGCCGCTTCCTCGTGATAGAAGAAATCGCGATTCTTGTGCACGAGCTCGCAGCAGCCGGTGCGCCGGACCACGATCACCGTCTTCACGTCCGGGCATTTGGTGAGTGCAAGATCGGTGTTCATCTTGAGCGGGATGGTCTTGCCGCCGCGCAGGCCTTCGTCCGCCGTCAGCACCACGGTGCTTTGGCAATCGAGGATGCGCCCGGCCAGGCTGTCCGGCGAGAAGCCGGCGAACACCACCGAATGCACCGCGCCGATGCGGGCACAGGCCAGCATCGCGTACGCCGCTTCCGGAATCATCGGCAGGTAGATGGTGACGCGGTCGCCCTTCCCGACGCCGTGCGCCTTCAGCACATTGGCGAATCGGCAGACCTCGCGGTGCAGCTCTTCATAGGTGATGTGCCGGGAATCCCTGGGGTCGTCCCCCTCCCAGATGATTGCGGTCTGCTTGGCGCGCGCGGGCAGGTGCCGGTCGATGCAGTTGGCCGAGACGTTCAGCGCGCCGTCTTCGTACCATTTGATATAGAGGTTGTCGGGATCCCACGAGACGTCCTTCACCTTGGTGAAGGGCTTGATCCAGTCGATCCGTCTGGCCTGCTCGGCCCAGAACGCGTCGGGATCGGCCAGCGATCGCGCGTACATCGCGTCGTAGGCCGCGGCGTCGATAAGGGCGCGTTCTTTCCATTCGCGCGGAACGGGGATCAGGGTATCGGACATGGCGTTTCCCGGGCTTTTATCTTGCAGGGATATTGGCGGGGCAGGGCCGCCGCTTCAAGCAGACCGATGCCGGTCAGGCGGCCATTTGCGTGCGCCGTGGATCACGCGGGTGATTTCGATACGTGAACGACCGACACGGTATTCCAGGATGTATGGTGTTCCGGTGACGACGAGTTCGCGTGTGTCGGACCGCCGTCCTTTGCGGCCGATCCTTGGAAAGCGGTCAAGTCCTTCGCCGGCGCTCTGAAGGCGGGCGACGACGCGATCCGCCGCAGCCTCGCTGTCGGCAGCAATGTAATCCCAAGCTTCGCGCAGGTCGAGAATCGCGCGCGGTGCCCAGATCACCATCGTCAGGCTGCCTTGCGTCTTTCGCGTTTGCGCATCGCAATATGGGCGCGAATCTGGCGCATCGCTTCGTCATGCGGCACGCCGAGGCCGGCGTCCAGTTCGCGGATTCCTTCGTTCACCGCTTCGACGACCGCCATCTCGCCATCGACATAGCGGTCGAGGATGTCCTCGATCACCCAGGACCGCGAGCGGCGTGCGGCCTTGGCGTAGGCTTCGAGCTTCTTCGCCAGCGCGGCGGGGATGCGGGCGGTGACGGTCACGGATTTGGCGGCGGGCATTGTGTACCTCGTAGTCGTTTGTACACATTGTACACAATTCGGTGGCGCGCCGCGAGAGCCTATTGCGCCGGCTTTTCCGCCTTGACGATGCGTCCCAATACCTCCGCCGTGTCCGAGCCCGGCTTGCGCGGGTTGCCGCGCACGCTGGCGGGCGTCTTGGAGAACTTGATCGGCGGCTTCATCGAGCGCCACCCGCCCTCGGTCTCGTGCGGCAGGACTTCGAAGAAGCCCACCGCCTTCAGGTGCGGGTCTTCCAGCACGTCGTCCATCGTGTTGGCACGCATGATGGGGATGCGGTGCTGCTCACCCAGCGCCATCCACTCCTCGGTCGTGTGCTGCGCCGCCGCCTGGCGCATCGCGACGTTGTAGAGCGCGACTTTGGCCTTGCTGGTCGGTGCGGTGGTGAATTCCTCGCTGTTGTAGAAATCCGCGATGCCGCCGAGCTTCATGAAGGTATCGGCGCCCTCGCGGCCCGAGGGCATGGTGGCGATCCAGCCGTCCCTGGTCTTGAAGCAGGCGCGGTCGGGTGCCAGGGCCGGCGTCGAGCCGACATGCCCCACCACCGGCTCGAACGCCGCGCCGTAGAGATGCTCGACCATCAGGAAGCTGGTGTAGCTTTCCAGCATCGGCACTTCGACGAACTGGCCTTCGCCGGTGCGCTCGCGGTGGAACAGCGCCGCCAGGGTGGCGTAGAGCGCATGCAGGCCCGAGACCTTGTCGGCGACATAGGACGGGAACATCCGCATCGTGCTTTCGCCCTTGTCGTCGAGGATCATGTCGGCGCCGCCGCTTGCCGCCTGCACCAGGTCGTCGAAGGCCTGCCGCCCGCCATAGGGGCCGTCCGAGCCGTAGCCGACGCAATGGACATAGACCATCGACGGGTTGACCGCGTGGACTTGGGCATAGCCGAAGCCGAGCTGATCCATCGCGCTGGTCCGCACATTGTGGATGAAGACCTGGGCGGTGGGGAGCAGGGCGCGCAGCTTCTCGCGGTCGTCCTCCACCTTCAGGTCCAGGGTCACCGACTTCTTGTTGCGGCCCAGCATCATGAAGGTCGAGCCCATGTCCTTGGACTTGTTCTGCTTGAGGCCGTAGCGCTGCTTGTCGCCGCCCGGCGCCTCGACCTTGATCACCTCGGCGCCGAGGTCGCCCAGCGTCTGGGTCGCATAGGGGCCGAAGATGAAGCTCGTCAGGTCGATGACCGTGACGCCGTGCAATGGCCCCACTTTATCACTCGGGTGCATGGGCGGAATCCTCGAAAAGCAGTAGGGTCGGATGGCGATTTGGAGACAGTAAGCCATGGCAGGCCCGGCGCCAAAGGCACGGCAAGCGAGCCCTAGCAAGCCGATCATGACCGACGCCGGCATCGCGGCGAAGACCGGCCATGACTGGGAGTGGTGGTTCGGGGCGCTGGACAAGGCGGGCGCGGCCAGGCTCGACCATAAGGGCATCGTCGCCCTGCTCAACGGCAAGATGGGCGCCGGCCGCTGGTGGGGGCAGATGATCGCGGTGTCCTATGAGCGCGCCCGCGGCATCCGGGCGATGAACCAGAAATGCGATGGCGAGTTCTCGGTCGGCGTGACCAAAATCTTCCCCGTGCCGCTGGCGAAGCTTTACACCGCGGCGGCCGATCCGAAATTGTGGTCGAAATGGTTGCCCGCCGGCGCTTTCGAGGAGACGTCGCGCACCCAGGACAAGTACCTGCGCGCAAAATGGAAAAAGGACGCGCGCATCGCGATCGGCTTCACGGCGAAGAGCGCGGACAAGGCGCAGATCGTGTTCGACATCGGCAAGCTCGCGAACGGCGACGCGGTCGAAAAGGCGCGGGCGGCGTGGAAGAAGGCGGTGGAGAAGCTGGAGCGCCTGCTGCCCGATTGACCATCGGGCGAAGGTTTCATTTTGTTTAGTGGGCTGCCGTCCGGCGAGTTGACATAGTCGCCGGCGTCTTTCTGCTATGATGGCATTCAACCCCAAGGGCAGGAACCCGTCCGGTGCAACTTCATCTTTCCTCGTGGCCCGAGATCGAGGCCTATCTCGCCAAGTCCAAGGCGATCCTGATTCCGATCGGCTCGACCGAGCAGCACGGGCCCAACGGCCTTCTGGGCACCGACGCGCTGTGTCCGGAGATCATCGCGCGCCGTGCCGGCGACGAGGCCGGCATCCTGGTCGGGCCGACCTTCAATGTCGGCCAGGCACAACATCACATGGCGTTTCCGGGCACGATCACGCTGCGCCCCTCCACCATGATCGCGGCGATGAACGACTGGGCCCAGTCGCTGACGCGGCACGGCTTCGAGCGCATCTACTGGTTCAACGGCCACGGCGGCAACATCGCTACCATCACCGCGGCGTTCGCCGAGATGTATCACGGCATCACCTTCGGTGCGCCGGGCGCGAACCGGCCGCCGCTGCGCTGCATGCTGCGCAACTGGTGGGAGCTCGCGGGCGTGATGGATCTGTGCCGCCAGCTCTTCCCGGTGGGCGAGGGCAGCCACGCCACGCCGTCGGAGGTCTCCGTCACCTATTTCGGCTACCCCGAGGCGCAGAAGCGCGTCACGATGAGCCCCAGGATCGCGCCCAACGGGCCGATCTACGACGCGGAGGACTACCGCCGCCGCTTCCCCGACGGCCGCATCGGCTCCGATCCGAGCCAGGCCAGCGTCGAAGCCGGCGGCAAGATCGTCGCCGCCGCGGTCAAGGCCGTAATCAGCGAATTCCGCAGCTTCGCGGCGTCGTGACCGGCCGCCATGACCGCAATTCGACCAAAGGAGGACCGCGACACGGCGCTGATCGCTGCCGCCCTGACCGAGCATTTCGGCGGTACGATGGTCGTTTCGCGTGGCCGGGTGCATGACGCAGCCGGGCTTTCCGGCTTCGTTGCGGTCGATGACGAGGACCGGCTGCTTGGCGCCCTGACTTGGCATGAAGCGGGCGGCGAGATGGAGATCGTCACCCTCAACAGCTTCGTCGAGAACCGCGGTGTCGGAACTGCGCTGATCGCAGCGGCCGTTGCGCTCGGCCGCGCGATAGGCGTGCGCAGGCTTTGGCTGGTCACCAGCAACGACAACACGCATGCACTGCGATTCTACCAAAAGCGCGGCTGGGACCTCTACGCCTTCCACCGCAACGCGATCGAACAGGCGCGGCGGATCAAGCCGGCGATCCCGCTCACCGGCGAGGACGCAATCCCGATCCGCCACGAAATCGAGTTCGAATTTATTATTGGCGCTTGAGCAGTCTGATCTGCCCGACCGCGAGGTCGTCGATTTCGAGGCGGCGGATGCGGGCATGGCCGATCGCCAGGCGGCCCAGCGCCAATTGCCCGATCGCCAGGAAGCCGATCGCTGCCGCGCCGACCGCGAGCGCGCCAAGGGCGACGGCGCCGATGGCGGCGGCGCGTAGGGCGCGGTCGGGGCCGGAATCCGGGCGCGGCGCCATGGCTCAGGCCTTCGCGAAGGAATATTCGAAATCGTAGAAGTGCTTGCCGTCCTCGATCCGGATGCCGAGCGCGCCTTCCAGTCCCTCGAGTTCCCCGGTTCCCGAATCCGGCACGACCGTCACTTTCAGCTCGCCGCTGCCGCGCGTCATGACGCCGTGGTGCTGCAGGACGAACGTGCCCTTGCGGCCCTTGAGCGAGCCCTCGACCTTCTCGATCGCGACATAGCCGGCGGAGCCTTTCACCGCCGTCCCGGCGGACAGCATCTGGCCCTTGCTCGTCGCGTCCAGCTCGCCGTGGAAGGTCTTCTCGATGATCATCCGGCCCAGCAGCGGATCGGCCGCACCCTCGCCGCCCGCGGCCGGCGTCAGCGTCACGTCGAACGTACCGAGCGCCCACTTCTTTGCAGGCGGTTTGGGCTGCGCCTCATCCGTCCTGCCCGGCCAGACATAAAGCGCGTCAGGCAGCTTCTCCTCATTGTCGGCGCCGTCGGTCAGCCTTTCGAGGGCGCAGCCATGCCGTTCGTAGAAGCGCCGCGCGCCGGCGTTCTGCTGGAACACCCAGAACTGGAAACCCTGCGGATGGCGCGCGGTTACCTGCGCGAACAGCCTGTCGCCGGTACCGGTGTTGAAGCGGGAGGGGTGGACGTAGAGCTGCTCCAGCCAGCCGCCGTCGATCACCGCGAAGCCGACGATCCGGCCGTCACGGTCGGCGACCCAGGTCTCCTTGTCCGTCACCACGCCGGCGATGAAGCCGCGCATCTCCTCCTCGGTATGGAGCGCGGGCAGATAGGTCATGGTCGCGCGTGCCGCGAGGAAGACGTCCGCAATGGCGGCGGAATCCGAGGGCTCGGCGCGGCGGATGGTGGTGGGCATGTCTTGTCCTGCCAGGAGTTCCGCGCTTGAAACGGCGCCGGGTTGGGGCCATCATCCGCGCATCCCGGGGGTGCCCGCAAGGGCTGAGATCGCAATCCCGCGAATCCCTTTGAACCTGATCCGGTTGATACCGGCGTAGGGAGAGGTCCGATGAACAAGCCGATTCTCAATTCCGGTGCCGTATCCGCCGTCACGCGCGGCGCCCTGCCGGGCTCGCGCAAAGTGTTCGTGGACGGCGTGCCGTTCCGCGAAGTGGCGTTGTCGGGCGGCGAGCCGCCGGTCCGGCTCTACGACACGTCCGGTCCGTATACGGACGATGCGGCGGCGGTCGACATCCACAAGGGGCTCGCCTTCCGCCGCCGGGACTGGATCCTCGGCCGCGGCGATGTCGAAGAATATGACGGCCGTGCCCGCAAGCCGGAGGACGACGGCCTCAAGCGCGGCGAGCTTCTCTCGGTGCCGCAATTCGACCGGGCCGGGCGCAAGCCGCTGCGGGCCAAGGCGGGCCGCAACGTCACGCAGCTTCACTATGCCCGGCAGGGGTTGATCACCGAGGAGATGAAATTCATCGCGGTGCGCGAGAATCTCGGCCGCGCCCCGAAGCGCGACGGCAATTCCTTCGGCGCCGCGATCCCCGACGAGGTGACGCCCGAATTCGTCCGCGACGAGATCGCGCGCGGCCGCGCCATCATTCCGGCCAACATCAACCATCCCGAGACCGAGCCGATGATCATCGGCCGCAATTTCCTGACCAAGGTGAACGCCAATATCGGCAATTCCATCGTCACCTCGTCGGTCGCCGAGGAGATCGACAAGATGGTGTGGTCGACCCGCTGGGGCGCCGACACCGTGATGGACCTCTCCACTGGCCGCCATATCCACACCATTCGCGAATGGCTGGTGAGGAATTCCTCGGTGCCGATCGGCACGGTGCCGATCTACCAGGCGCTGGAGAAGGTCGGCGGCGTGGCCGAGGAGCTGACCTGGGAGATCTACCGCGACACGCTGGTCGAGCAATGCGAGCAGGGCGTCGATTATTTCACCGTCCATGCCGGCGTGCGGCTGGCGCATATCCCGCTGACGGCGGAGCGCGTGACCGGCATCGTGTCGCGCGGCGGCTCGATCCTCGCCAAATGGTGCCTGGCGCACCACAAGGAGAATTTCCTCTACACGCATTTCGAGGAAATCTGCGAGCTGCTGAAGCAGTACGATGTGTCGTTCAGCCTCGGCGACGGGCTGCGGCCCGGCTCGACGGCGGATGCCAATGACGCGGCGCAGTTCGCCGAGCTCGACACGCTGGGCGAGCTCAATAAGATCGCGCAGAAGCACGACGTGCAGGTGATGATCGAAGGCCCCGGCCATGTGCCGATGCACAAGATCAAGGAGAACATGGACCGCCAGCTCGCGGCCTGCGACGAGGCGCCGTTCTATACGCTGGGGCCGCTGACCACCGACGTGGCGCCGGGCTACGACCACATCACCAGCGCCATCGGTGCGGCGATGATCGGCTGGTTCGGCTGCGCCATGCTCTGCTACGTCACGCCCAAGGAGCATCTGGGCCTGCCCGACCGCGACGACGTGAAGGCTGGCGTCATCGCCTATCGCATCGCGGCGCACGCCGCCGACCTCGCCAAGGGCCATCCCGCGGCGCGGATCTGGGACGACGCGATGAGCAAGGCGCGCTTCGAATTCCGCTGGCGCGACCAGTTCGCGCTGGCGCTCGATCCCGAGACGGCGCAGGCCTATCACGACGAGACGCTGCCGGCCGACGGCGCCAAGGTGGCGCATTTCTGCTCGATGTGCGGCCCGAAATTCTGCTCGATGAAGATCAGCCAGGAAGTCCGCGACGCCGCCCGCGGCACCAACGACTCGCTGTCCACCGCCGAAATCCGCGCCGCGATGGCGAAGAAGTCGGAGGAGTTCAAGCAGGGCGGCGGGGAGATCTACGTCCACAAGCCGGCGGCGGAGTAAGCCATGTCCGAGATCGTGCCCGCCAAGTCCGCTCTGCTGCTGATGGACTTCCAAGCCGTCATCGTCGGCCTCGCCGGCGATCAGGCTCCGGCGCTGCTGGAGCGGGCCCAGGCGGCGCGCGCCGCGGCGAAGGCGGCGGGCATGGCGGTGATGCATGTTCGGGTTGCGTTCACCGAGGCCGATTACGGCGCGGTCTCGCCGCGCAACAAGTCGTTCGCGGCGCTGGGCAAGAGCCGCTTCCTGACGGATGGCAGCGAGGCGGCGGCGATCCATGCGGCGCTGGCCCCCGCGGCGGACGAGCCGGTGTTCACCAAGACCCGCGTCGGCGCCTTCAGCACGACGGCGCTGGAGCGGGCGCTCGGCGAGCGCGGCATCGACACGCTGTTTCTCGCCGGCATCGCCACCAGCGGCGTCGTGCTGTCGACCCTGCGCGACGCGGCCGACAAGGATTACCGGCTGTTCGTCCTCGCCGATTGCTGCGCCGACCAGGACGCCGAGGTCCACCGCGTGCTGACGGAAAAGGTCTTTCCGCGCCAGGCCGACGTGATCGCCCTTGCGGATTTCCAGCGCCTGATTTCGGGATGATGCGCTGCGCCATCCTGGCTCTGGCGATCCTGGGCGCCGCGCCCGCGCTCGCAGCCGACGGTCCGCCCAAGAGCGCCGCGTTCGAGGCCTGTGCGGCGAAGGCGCATGGCGTGACGTTTTCGTTGCTGCATTGTTACGCCCGGGAAATGCAGGCGGCGGACGACGCCATGGCAGCCGCCTATGACGGTGCCTCGAAGGCGGCGAGCGATCCCCGGACCCGGGATTATCTGACGCGGTCGCAAACCGCGTGGGGGTCGTATCGCGATGCCTGGTGCGAGGCATCGGTGCCCCGCTCCGGCTCGCTGGCGCGCTTCAAGCTGTTCGAGTGCCGTCTTGCCGAGACGGCACGCCGCACGGCGGCGCTGAAGGCTGCGGCCGAGTAGCGCCGTTTCGGATCAGAAACCCGTCTGCCGCGTTATTCCGGCGGGATCCGCCATGAAACGCATTTCGGTATTGCTTCTTGTATTTGTCTGGGAGGCGTCGCCGGCCTTTGCCGGCGGGTCCGCGGCGCCGCTCTGCCTCGATCCCAGCAAGCCTTACGAGGCCGTATGGGTGTCGGGCCGCACCGTCGACGTCACGGCCAAGCGCGGCAAGCCGCGGGCAGAGGTCCATATCGAGACGGACTGCATCGGCATCGACGGGCACGCCCGGATCAAGGTCCAGGCCAGGGCGGTGTGCCTGGCGGCCGGCGACATCGTGCAGCTCAAGCGTTCCGGCGATCCGGTCCAGACCTGCAACATCACCAAGGTCAGCCCGACCGCGACCTATGCTGCCGCGACCGTGCAGGCGGCCACCGTCCGCTCGGACGGGAAATAAACCCGCACCTGGGTGCCCTTGTTGACCGCGCTGTCGATGGTGAGGCGGCCGCCATGCTGCTGCACCAGCGCCTTGACCAGCGACAGGCCGAGCCCGGTGCCTTCCTGGGTGCGCGAGAACGGCGAGTCGATCTGGCGGAACGGCTCCAGCGCCAGCGGAATCTGGTCGCAGGTCATGCCGATCCCGGTGTCGGAAACGCATAGGACGATGCCGCCGTCCGGATCCAGCTCGGCGCCCAGCCGCACATGGCCGGCGGCCGGCGTGAACTTGATCGCGTTGGAGAGCAGGTTGAGCAGGATCTGCTTCACCCGGCGCCGGTCGGCGTCGAGCAGCGGCAGGCGGGAGGCGGCCTCCAGCATCACGTCGATGCCGCTTTCCTGCGCCCGCACGACCACCATGCGCTGGCAGTCGCGGAACAGGTCGGGCAGCGCGAAGGGCTCGCATTGCAGGTCCATCTTGCCGGCTTCGTATTTCGACAGGTCGAGGATGTCGTTGATCAGCGCCAAAAGGTGCTTGCCCGCACCGTTGATATCGGCGGAATATTCGCGATAGCGCGCCACCTGGTGCGGCCCGAACAGCTCGGTCGCCAGCACTTCCGAGAAGCCGATGATCGCATTCAGCGGGGTGCGCAATTCGTGGCTCATCAGCGCCAGGAAGCTGCTTTTGGCGCGATTGGCGGCTTCCGCATCCGCGAGCGCCTCGGCCAGCTGTTTCTCGCGCGCCTGCAGAAGATGCATCTTGCCGCCGACCAGCGCCTCGCAGGTGCCGATGCCCAGATAGCGTCCGTCGCGCGTGACCACGAAACATTCGCGCAACGCGTCGGGCCAGTCGAGGGTGAGCATCTTGCCCAGTTCGGCCAGCCTGATGTGCTCGTCGACTGCCAGCGGACGGGTGTTCGCGAGCGTCAGGATCGAGCGCTTGGAATAAAGCTCGGGGATGTAGGGCTGGGCGTAGCGCGCCAGGAAGCGCAGCCGGTTGACGATCGCCCTGACGGTGCCGGCATCGTCGACCACAGCAGCGGCCACCTGGTCGTGCCGGTCCTGGAAGAACTCGAATACCTGGCCGCAGGTCGTCCCCGTCGCGAAGGTCGGCAGTGCAATGGCGAGATGGCCGGCGGTCCAGTCCGACCGGTCGGCTTCGATCCCCGTATTGATGCTCACCCGCGGCCCCCGCAACCCTGTTGCGGCGACGCTAGTCAGTCCTGCGTATTCAGGCGGTTAATTCGGGTATGAATGATTTGCGACAACAACGATTTGCGACAGGCGTCAGCGCAGCGTTCTTTTGCCGGTGACCGCGTGCCACAGGAAGAGGGCGATGACCGCGCCCAGGATGGCGACGAACATCGAGGTCAGGTTGAAGCGGAAGACGTCGAAATCCGAAAGCGCGCGGAAGATCGCGCCGCCGATCAGCGATCCGACGAGGCCGAGCGCGATGTTCACCATGCAGCCTTGGCCGCGCCGGTTGACGACCAGGCTTGCCAGCCAGCCGGTGATCGCGCCGAAGATGACCCAACCCAGTATCGACATGCGTGAAACCCCTTTCCTTCCTGTGCATTAGGTAGGAACTTGGCACGCTGCGCACAAGCGCGCCGGCAGGGGATATCGTGGCAGCCGAGGAAAAGAAGGGCTCCGGCCTGTGGGGCGTTCTGGGGCCCGGGCTGATCACCGGCGCGGCCGACGACGATCCGTCGGGCATCGCGACCTATTCGCAGGCCGGAGCCCAGTTCGGCTACGGCCTGACCTGGACGATGCTGCTCACGCTGCCCTTCATGGCGGCGATCCAGATCATCAGCGCCTGCATCGGCTGGGATACGCATAAGGGCCTGGCGCGCAACATCGCCCGCCGCCTGCCGCAGCCGGTGCTGCTCGGGCTGGTCGGCCTGCTGGTCGTCGCCAACACCCTGAACATCGCGGCCGACCTTGCGGCGATGGGCGCGGGGCTGAAGCTGATCGTCGGCGGTCCCGAGGTCGTCTACGCGCTGTTCTTCGGCATCGCCTGCCTCGTGGCGGAGATCCTGATCCCGTATCACCGCTATGCCGGCTATCTCAAATATCTGACGCTGGTCCTGTTCGTCTATGTCGCCGCGGCGTTCAGCGTGCATGTGCCGTGGGGCGAGGTCGCGATCGCGACGTTCTGGCCGTCCCTGTCGCTGAACCACGACATGCTGCTTACCGTGGTCGCGGTGTTCGGCACCACGATCAGTCCCTATCTCTTCTTCTGGCAGGCGTCGCAGGAGGCCGAGGAATCGTATCTGAGCTACCGGCGGCGCCATCGCATGCCCAGGCTCACGCCGCGGGCCTTCCGCCATATCGCGTTCGACACGATGTTCGGCATGGTCGTGTCGAACACCATCGCCTTTTTCATCATCGTCACCACGGCGGCGACCCTGCACGCCCATGGCGTGACCAAGATCGACACCGCGGCGCAGGCGGCGGAGGCGCTGCGGCCGATCGCCGGCGTCCTCACCTTCGGCCTGTTCGCCGCCGGCCTCATCGGCACCGGCCTTCTGGCGGTGCCGGTGCTGGCAGGCTCGGCCGCCTATGCGGTGGCCGAGACGTTCCACATGCGCGGCAGCCTGGAGCTGCCCGCCAACCGGGCGATCGGATTCTACGCCATCGTCAGCGCGGCGACGCTGGCGGGCGCGGCCATCACCATGACCGACATCGATCCCATCGCCATGCTGTTCTGGACGGCGGTGATCAACGGCGTCGTCGCGGTGCCGATCATGGCGGCGATGATGGTGGTCGCCGGCAACGCCCAGGACGATCCGAAGCTGCCGCGCTGGCTGGTCGTGCTCGGCTGGCTGGCGACGGCGCTGATGGCGATTGCAGTGGGCCTGCTCGCCTGGTCGAGCCTGGGTTAGTCCGCCGCGATCATCCCATCGTCACCACGACCTTGCCCATCGCCTTGCGATCCTGGAGCATGCGGATGGCCTTGCCGCCCTCGGCGAGCGGAAATTTCGCCGAGACGTCGGGGTTCAGCTTGCCGTCGGCGATCATCGCCATGATCTCGCGCAGCGAGTCGTTGGCGCCCTGCGGGTTGCGCGCGGTCCAGGCGCCCCAGAACACGCCCAGGACGTCGCAGCCTTTGAGCAAGGTCAGGTTAAGCGGAATCTTCGGGATTTCGCCGGCGGCGAAACCGATCACCAGATAGCGCCCTTCCCAGTTCATCGCGCGCAGCGCCGGCTCGGCATATTGGTCGCCGACCGGATCGTAGAGCACATCGGCGCCGCGCCCGCCGGTCAACTCCTTGATCTTGTCCGAGATCGCCTTCTGCTGGTCGCGCGACAGCGGCAGGCGGGGATAGACGAAGCCGTCCGCCGCGCCGTGTTTCCTGGCGAGGTCGACCTTCTCCTGCGTCGAGGCGCCTGCGATCACCGTCGCGCCCATCGCCACGCCCAGTTCGACCGCCGACAGGCCGACGCCGCCCGCCGCGCCCAGCACCACCAGCGACTCGCCCGCCTTCAGCTTCGCGCGGTCCTTCAGTGCGTGGTACGAGGTGCCGTAGGTCACGATGAACGCGCTCGCGACCTCGAAGCTCACATTCTCCGGGATCGGAATGCAGCGCCGGACATCGGCCAGCACCTCTTCCGCGAAGCCGCCATTGCCGACCGACACCGCGACACGGTCGCCGAGCTTCAGCGTGTTCACCCCTTCGCCCAGCGCCTTCACCACGCCGGCGACTTCGCCGCCCGGCGGGAAGGGCAGGGCGGGCTTGAACTGGTACTTGTCGGCCAGCATCAGTACGTCGGGGAAATTTACGCCGCACGCCTTCACCGCGATCAGCACCTGGTTCTTGCCCGGCACGGGCGAGGGCAGCTCGCGCAGCTCCATCTCTTCCGGCGGGCCGTAATGCGTGCAGAGCAGGGCTTTCATGTCGTGTCTCCCGGTGACTTACAGTGTTTTAATTTCCGATCGGCCGACCTTAAGCGAAGGTGCCGGACCTCGCAAAGTGCGCACCCGGATCGGGCGCCATGCACCGAGGCCATTCGGATGGTATAATGGGCCGGGCGGGCGCCTTCAGCGAAGGAGTGTTTTGACCATGCGTAAATTGATCCCGACCGCCGCCCTGGCTGCGACGCTGCTGGCGACTCCGGTCGCGGCGGCTTTCCCCAGCGGCGCCAGTTGCATCCGCCAGGACGACATCAACAATTGGACGAGCCTGAACGACAAACAGATCGTGCTGGAGAATCTGCGGCACCGGCGCGTGCTGCTGAAGCTGATCGGCACCTGCTCCGGCTTCCGCTTTCACGAGAACCTGGTCATCCGCTCGCCGGGCGCGACGGGGCTGAGCTGCGTGTCTCCCGGCGACTCGATCATCACCCGCAATGCGGGCATGGGCGGCCGCTGCACCGTCATCTCGGTCGAGCCCTATAACGGCCCGATGAAGCCGCCTGCCGACACGGGCGGCCATTGAGGCGGCGCTAGAGATCGATCCGCGCCAGCGCCGCGGCGGGGCGGCGTTCGCCGACCGCGGCGCCGCGCGTGTTGAGCACCGGTGCGCGCAGCAGCGCGCGTGCCTTGGGATCGTCGCCGAGCAGGCCCAGAGCGTCCAAGACGGCGGCGATCGCCGTCTCCGACGCGCGGCCGGCGCCGTCGTCGATCTTGAGCGCGATGCCGAGCGCCATGTCGGGCACCCAGGCGCCGAAGAAGCCTTCCGCGCCGGTCTTCACCGCAACGCGGCTGCCGCCGCTGCGGATCAGTGTGGCGCAGGCGCGGCCGGTGCCCGACATGAGTTCGGGATGCGCGATCATGGCGCCGATGATCCGTCGGGTTGCGTCGGCGCGAGGCTTCGGCAGGTCGTCCGGGGCGGCCATCTTCGCCGCCGCCAGCGCGAAGCCGGCGACGGTCGTCGCGAAGTTCGGTGCCGCACAGCCGTCGATGCCATATTGGAGTTCGGACGCGCCGGTCAGTTCCATCAGCGCCGCTGCGACCGCGCGCTGCACCGGATGATCGATGCGCTCATAACCCTCCGTCGCGATGTCCCAATGGCGCGCCACGGTGAGGAAGCCGCTGTGCTTGCCGGAGCAGTTGTTGAAGAGGCGCGTCGGATTGATCCCGTCGCGGATCATCGCCTCGGCGACCGGCTCGTAACGCGCAGGATGCGCGCCGCACGCCAGATCGCTTTCCCGGCAGCCGATGCGCGCGAGCCAGGCCGCGACGCGTTCGGTGTGCATCGGCTCGCCCGAATGGGAGGCGCAGGCCAGCGCGATCTCTTCGTTGCTCAGGCCGAAGGCTTCCGCCGCGCCGGACTCGACCAGCGGGATCGCCTGCATCGGCTTCAGGGATGACCGCGAATAGGTTGGGGCGTCGACGTCGCCCAGCGCGAAACGCAGCACGCCCTTTGCGTCGACGATCGCGACGGTACCGCGATGCACGCTCTCAACAAGGTCGCCGCGGGTGAGCTCGACTAGAACGGGATTGGTCATGAGCCTATGAATAGCGTGCGGGGCGGGGTACGGAAACAGATATGCGCGGCTATTTCGCGGTCGGGGTCGACGGCATCTCCAAGCCGATGAATCTGGGCAATCTTATGCGCATCGCCAACGCCTTCGACGCAAGCTTCTTCTTTACCATCAACGCCCAGGTCAAATTGTCGGACGCTCAGTCCGATACCTCGCGCACCGACGGCGCCATCCCGCTCTATTCCTACAAGGACGCCGCCGAGTTCCGCCTGCCGACAGGCTGCCGCCTGGTCGGGGTGGAGATCACCGAGGCCGCTGTCGAATTGCCGCGCTTCCGCCATCCCTCGCGCGCCGCCTATGTATTCGGGGCCGAGCGGATGTCGCTGTCGCCCGAAATCCTCGCGCGCTGCGAATTCGTGGTGAAGATTCCGATGAAATTCTCGATCAATGTCGGCATGGCCGGCGCCATCGTGCTGTACGACCGGCTGATCAGCAGCGGCCGCTTCGGCAGCCGCCCGGTCGTGCCCGGCGGCAAGCCGCCGGACGTGCCGCCGGCGCATACATGGGGTGCGCCCATCGTCCGTTCAAGAAAGTGACAAGGCTTTTTCAAACTGTATAGTCCCGCCGGACTCATGACCCCCGCGCTCGAAATCTCCCATCTCCGCAAGGTCTATCGCGGCGGCACCGTCGCCGTCGAGGACGTGTCGCTGACCGTCATGCCGGGCGATTTCTTCGGCTTTCTGGGACCCAATGGCGCCGGCAAGTCCACCACCATCCATTGCATCACCGGCATCTCGAACCCGACCTCCGGCACGATCCGCGTCTTCGGCGTCGACGCGGTGACCGACTACCGCAACGCCCGCAAGCTGGTGGGCCTGTCGCCGCAGGAGTTCAACGTCGATCTCTTCGCGAATGCCCGCAACATCGTCGACTGGATGGGCGGCTATTTCGGCATCCCGTCCGCGGTGCGCAAGAAGCGCGTCGACATGCTGATCGAACGCTTCGAACTGGGACCTCATGCGCGCAAACCATTCCGCGAGCTGTCCGGCGGCCTCAAGCGCCGCGTGATCCTCGCCCGGGCCCTGGTCAACGATCCCAAGCTCCTGATCCTCGACGAGCCGACCGCCGGCGTCGATGTCGAGCTGCGCATGGATCTGTGGCGCTATCTGGCCGAGCTCAACCGCGACGGCACCACGATCCTGCTGACCTCGCACTACCTCGAAGAGGTCGAGCGGCTCTGCCGCACCATCGCCATCGTCGCCAAGGGCCGCATCGTGCGCAACGGCCCCAAAGAAGAATTCTTCACCGAACCGGGCGGGCTTGAGAGGGCTTATCTCGCCGCCACCGGCAAGACCGCCGACCATGTCGCCGTGGGGGCGCAATGATCGTCAACTGGATCGGCCTGTGGACCATGGTCCGGCGCGAGATCCAGCGCCTGGCACGGGTGCCGATCCAGGCCGTCGTGGCGCCGCTGATCTCGGCGCTGCTGTTCATCTTCATCTTCGGCTTCGTCGTCGGCGGGCGGATCAGCCATTTCGGACAGTTCAGCTATCTGGAATTCGTGCTGCCCGGCGTGGTGATGATGAACGTGGTGAGCGCCGCGTTCCTGCAGGCGACGTCGCAGATCTATTTCCAGCGCTTCCAGAAGAGCATCGAGGAAATCCTCGTCTCGCCACTGTCCTATGTCGAGATGATCGCGGGCACGGTCAGCATCGTGGTCCTGCGCTCGGTCTTCACCGCTGTCGGCATCATGCTGATCGGCACGGCGTTCGGCGCGGTGCACATGCATTCGCTGCCCGAATTCCTGTTCTGGGTCGTGCTCGTCTCGATGATCTTCGGCTTTCTCGGCATCATCGTGGCGCTGTGGGCCAAGACGTTCGAGCAGCTCAACGTGCTGATGGTGTTCTTCATCCAGCCGCTCTCCATGGTCGGCGGCGTGTTCAACACCGTCGCCATGCTGCCGCCCTGGCTGCGCTGGCTCGCCTATGGCAATCCGCTGTTCTATTTCATCAACGGGCTGCGCCATTCGATGATCGGCTTCTCCGAAGGTCCCGCCGCGTTCGGCGCCGTCTTCACGGTGGTTCTTGCCGCGGTGCTGGGCGCCGTCGTGTGGCGGCTCTACTCCATCGGCTGGGGCCTGCGCGAATAAGGGATGGCCACCAATTGCATAGCCGTGCCGGCATTTTCCGATTATATTACGTGCGTCATCTGATCGGAGACCCGCCATGCCGACCCGCAATGCCACCGCCGCCGTGATCGGCGCCGGCGACCATATCGGCTCCGCCATCGCCCGGAAATTCGCGTCGGAGGGCTACACCGTATTCGCCGGACGGCGCACCGCCGACAAGCTCGCCGCGCTCAAAACCGAGATCGAATCGGGCGGCGGACGGTGCGAAGCCCGCGCCCTCGACGCCCGCAAGGAAGAGGACGTGGCGAAATTCCTCGCCGAGGCCGACGCGCACGCGCCGCTCGAAGTCTGCGTGTTCAATCCGGGCGCCAATGTGAACTTCCCGATCCTGGAAACCACCGAGCGCGTGTTCCGCAAGGTGTGGGAGATGGCGTGCTATGGCGGGTTTCTCACGGGCCGCGAGGCGGCGCGCCTGATGCTGCCGCGCGGGCAGGGCACGATCCTGTTCACCGGCGCGACCGCGTCACTGCGCGGCGGCAAGGGCTATGCCGCCTTCGCCTCCGCCAAGTTCGGCCTGCGGGCCGTGGCGCAGAGCATGGCACGCGAGCTCGGGCCGCAGAACATCCATGTGGCGCACCTGATCATCGACGCCGGCGTCGACACCGCCTTCGTGCGCGAGCGCATCAAGGCGCGCGGCGGCGAGGCGGCGGTCGCCGCCATCCAGCCCGACCAGCTGATGAATCCGCAATCCATCGCCGACGCCTATTGGTATCTTCACACCCAGAAGCGCGACGCCTGGACGTTTGAGCTCGACGTCCGGCCTTATGGGGAGACCTGGTGATGCCGGCGAAGGTGGAATTTCTGTTCGACTTCGGAAGCCCCAATGCCTTTCTGGCCTGGCGTGTGATCCCCGCGGTCGAGCGGCGCACCGGGACGACGTTCGAAGTCGTGCCGGTCCTGCTCGGCGGCATCTTCAAGGCCACCGGCAACCAGTCGCCTATCCAGGCCTTCGGCCACATCAAGAACAAGCTGGCCTATGAGAATCTGGAGGTCCAGCGCTTCCTGAAGCGCCATGCGATCGCCGATTACAAGCCCAATCCATTCTTCCCGGTGAACACGCTGCAACTCATGCGCATGGCGATCGCGGCGCAGAGCGAAGACTTCCTGCCGGCGTATATGGCCGCGGTATTCCATCACATGTGGGTCGCGCCGAAGAAGATGGACGATCCCGAGATCGTCAAGGCCGCGCTCGCCGAGTCCGGACTCGATCCCGCGCTGCTGCAACGCGCCCAGGCGCCCGAGGTGAAGGCGAAGCTGATCGCCAACACCGAAGCGGCGGTCGCGCGCCGCGTCTTCGGCATCCCGACCTTCTTCGTCGGCGACGAGATGTTCTTCGGCAAGGACCGCCTGCGCGATGTCGAGGATGCCATAGCCGCGGCCTGAGCGTCTGGTCCTTTGACTTTTGTCTTGGACTTGCGCCGGTGCGCCGCCTATTCTGCCATCTGCTTGGCCACCACCATAGAAGTGCCTGATTCCGCTGTCATAAGCCGGACGCAGGTCAGCATCGGGAAGTCTCATGAGCCGTTCTTTCGCCGCGCGCGCGCTGTTCGCCTGCGCCGCCCTCGCTTTCGCCGCCACGGAAGCGACGGCCGATACGCCGACCCTGCTGGGCGTCAGCCAGAACTGGTCCGCCTTCACCCAGGGTTCCGGCAGCGCCAAGACCTGCTACGCGATCAGCAAACCGACCGCGACCAGCCCGAAGAAGAAGCGCGACCCGATCTATTTCCTGATCACCGACTGGCCCGGCCGCCGTACCAAGTCGGAGCCCGAAGTGGTTCCCGGCTATCAATACAAGGACGGCGCACCCATCACCGCCGCCGTCGGCCCCGCGAAATTCGAACTCTTCAGCAAGAACGACGGCGGCCAGGGCGCCGCCTGGGTGCGCGAGCGCGCCGACGAGATCAAGCTGATCGAGGCGATGAAGCAGGGCCAGTCCTTGGTCGTTGCCGGAACCTCGCTGCGCGGCACCAGGACCACGGACACCTATTCGCTGGCCGGCCTGTCTGACGCCCTCGACAAGATCCACGCCGCCTGCGGATTCTGACCGGCCGCGGCGGGGGGTGACGCGCGGCGGCGCAGGCACTACATAGCGTCTCCATGACCTCCCTGATCGGCCAGTCTCCCGAAGAACTGCAAGCCTCGCTGATTGCCGCCGGCGTGCCCGAAAAGGCGGCCGCCATGCGCGCGCGCCAGCTGTGGAACTGGATTTATGTCCACGGCGCGAGGGACTTCGCGGCGATGACGAACCTCGCCAAGGAGGTCCGCGGCCTGCTGGCGGAGACGTTCACGCTCGCGCGGCCGCAGATCGTCACCGAGCAGATCTCCGGCGACGGCACGCGCAAATGGCTGCTGCGCACCGGTCCCGGCATCGCGTTCGAGACCGTGTTCATCCCCGAGCCGGGCCGCGGCACGCTGTGCGTCTCCTCCCAGGTCGGCTGCACGCTCAACTGCCGCTTCTGCCACACCGGGACGCAGAAGCTGGTGCGCAACCTGACGCCGGCCGAGATCGTCGGCCAGGTGATGATCGCCAAGGACCAGCTCGTCGACTGGCCGTCCACGGGAGAGAACCGCCGCGTCACCAATGTCGTGATGATGGGGATGGGCGAGCCGCTGTACAATTTCGAGAATGTGAAGGCGGCGCTCGCCATCGTCGCCGACGGCGATGCGCTGGCGCTCAGCCGGCGGCGCGTCACGCTGTCCACCGCCGGCGTCGTGCCGATGATCCCGCGCGCCGGCGCCGAGATTGGCTCGTCGCTCGCCATCTCGCTGCATGCGGTGCGCGACGACATCCGCGACGTGATCGTGCCGATCAACAAGAAATATCCGCTGAAGGAATTGCTCGACGCCTGCCGCACCTATCCCGGCGTCTCCAATGCACGCCGCATCACCTTCGAATATGTGATGCTGAAGGGCGTGAACGACAGCCTTGCCGAGGCGCGCGAACTGGTGAAGCTGATCAAGGGCATCCCGGCGAAGATCAACCTGATCCCGTTCAACCCCTGGCCCGGCGCGCCTTATGAGTGCTCCGACTGGGACCAGATCGAAAAGTTCGCCGAGATCGTCAACCGCGCCGGCTATGCCAGTCCGGTCCGCACCCCGCGCGGCCGGGACATCATGGCCGCCTGCGGCCAGCTCAAGAGCGAAAGCATCAAACCGAAGGCGAAGGACCGGATGGCGGACATGGAATCCGCGGCGCTGGTGCGGATGCCGTCCTGATGGCCGACTTCTTCAACCTTACCGGCAAAATCGCCGTCGTCACCGGCGGCTCGCGCGGCCTTGGCCGGGAAATGGTTCTCGCCTTTGCAGGTGCCGGCGCCGATGTCGTGATCGCCAGCCGCAAGCTGGAGGCCTGCGAGACCGTGGCGCACGAAGTCGAGGCGCTCGGCCGCCGGGCGCTGCCGGTCGCGGCGCATGTCGGCAGGTGGAGCGACAACGACACGCTGGCCGAAGCGGCTTATGCGCAGTTCGGACGCGTCGACATCCTGGTCAACAATGCCGGCATGTCGCCATTGGCGCCGTCGCTCTCCGCCACGACCGAGGAATTGTTCGATAAGGTGATCGACGTGAACTTCAAGGGGCCGTTCCGCCTGTCGTCGCTGATCGGCGAGAGGATGGTCGCCGGCGATGGCGGCGTGATCATCAACCTGTCGTCCACCGCGGCGTTTCTGCCGATGCCGCACACCATTCCTTATGGCGGCGCCAAGGCGGCGGTGAACGCGATGACGGTGGCGCTGGCCAAGGCCTTTGCGCCCAAGGTGCGCGTCAACTGCATCGCGCCGGGACCGTTCCTGACCGACGTTTCCACCGTATGGCGCGAGAACGCGGCGGTGAAGAATGCGCTGGGCCTCAAGCGCTTTGGCGAGCCGAACGAGATCGTCGGCACCGCGCTCTACCTGGCCAGCGACGCCTCGTCCTATGTCACCGGCCAAGTCATTCGTGTCGACGGCGGCAGCTGGTAGATCGCGCTCGCGGATCGCGCGATTGACTTGCCGCCCGGCATGCCGCTAGATCGGCGCTTCCCCCGGCAACCCAACGTTCAGAACGCCGCGCCTGCATTCGCGCAGGTGCACGGCTTGGAGGACACATGCTCAGGAACAATTTCTACATCGTCACCGGCGGTCCCGGCTCGGGCAAGACGACGCTGATCGAGGCGTTGCGGGCGCGGGGCTTTCTTTGCATCGACGAAGTCGGCCGCGCGATCATCCGCGAGCAGGCGGCCACCGGCGGCGATGTCCACCACAATGGCGATCGCGCCGCCTATCGCGACCTGATGCTGCATCGCTCCATCGAAGGCTATGTCGCCGTCGCCGAGACCGGGAAGCCGGTGTTCTTCGACCGCGGCATTCCCGAACTCGCCGGCTACAGCCGCTTCGTGGGCGACCAGCCGCCGGCCTATCTGCTGCAGGCCATCGATGCCTGCCGCTACAATCCGCTCGTCTTCGCCGCGCCGCCCTGGCGGGAGATCTTCGTCACCGACGCCGAGCGCAAGCAGGATTTCGCGGAAGCCATCGAGACCTACGAGATGTGCACGCAGAGCTACCGCGACTTCGGCTATCGGGTCGTCGATCTTCCGCCGGAATCCGTCGAGGCGCGCGCCGACTTCGTCCTGGGCCGCATCACGCCTTGAGCGCCCATTCGACCGCCTCTTCGAGCCGGTCGTTGCCCCAGAACAATTCGTCGCCGACGGTGAAGGAGGGCGCGCCGAATAGTCCGCGGGTGACGGCTTCGCCGGTCTGCGCTTTGAGGGCCGCCTTGTTCTCCGGCGTGTTGGCTGCCGCGAGGGCGGCGCTTGCATCGACGCCCAGATGGTTCAGGATTTCCGCCAGCACGGCATCGTCGCCGATGTCCTTGGCCTGCCCAAAATTCGCGGTGAAGACGGCGCGGATAAAGCCCGGTGCCCAGCCTTGCCGTTCGCCGACCAGCGCCAGGCGTGCCGCCTTCAGGCCGTTCTGCGGGAAGCGCCGCGGTGGCAGGGCCAGCGGCAAACCCTCGCGGGCGCAGATGCGCTCGAGGTCGCGCCACATGTATTTACCCTTCACCGGATAGATGTTGAACGGGCTGTCGTTCCAGCCCTGCGATCCGAAGATCGGCCCCAGCAGGAACGGCCGCCAGCGCAGGCCGACGCCGGCCGCCGCGGCGACCTTCTCCACCCGCAGCGCCGCAGGATACGAATAGGTGCTGGCAAATTCGAACCAGAATTCCAACCTGCCCGCCATCGCCGCCCCGCCATCGTCCGGACAGCTTGCCCGATTTTCGAATGCGGTTTCCACATGCCCAGCGTGCCGCGCCGGCATGGCAAGCGGACCGCTTGACGCCTCCGGCCAACCTTCTATGAAACAGGTCGCCACCCCGGAGCGCCCTCGTGTCCGCCACATCCGTCAAGAAAGTCGTGCTGGCCTATTCGGGCGGCCTCGATACCTCGGTGATCCTCAAATGGCTGCAGACCGCCTATGGCGCCGAGGTCGTCACCTTCACCGCCGATCTGGGGCAGGGCGAGGAACTGGGCCCGGCGCGCGAGAAGGCGCTGCTCCTGGGCATCAAGCCGGAGAACATCTTCATCGAGGACGTGCGCGAGGAATTCGTCCGCGACTACGTCTTTCCGATGTTCCGCGCCAATGCGCTGTATGAGGGTCAATACCTGCTCGGCACCTCGATCGCACGGCCGCTGATCGCCAAGAAGCAGATCGAGATCGCCGAAAGGCTGGGCGCCGACGCGGTCAGCCACGGCGCGACCGGCAAGGGCAACGACCAGGTCCGCTACGAGCTGGCCTATTACGCGCTGAAGCCCGACATCCGGATCATCGCGCCGTGGCGCGAGTGGGAGCTGACCAGCCGCACCAGGCTGCTCGAATTCGCCGAGAAGCACCAGATCCCGATCGCCAAGGACAAGCGCGGCGAGGCGCCGTTCTCGGTCGACGCCAACCTGCTGCACTCCTCGTCGGAGGGCAAGGTGCTGGAGGATCCGGCGGTCGAGGCCGATAGCATCGTCTACCAGCGCACCATCTCGCCCGAGGAGGCGCCGGACAAGGCGACCGTCATCGAGATCGGCTTCGACAAGGGCGATCCGGTCTCGGTCGACGGACAGGCGCTGTCGCCGGCGAGTCTTCTGGCGCGGCTTAACGAGCTCGGCAAGGCCAACGGCATCGGCCGTCTCGACCTGGTCGAGAACCGCTTCGTCGGCATGAAGTCGCGCGGCATCTACGAGACGCCGGGCGGCACCATCCTGCTCGCCGCCCATCGCGCGATCGAGTCGATCACGCTGGACCGCGGCGCCGCGCATCTGAAGGACGAACTGATGCCGCGCTACGCCGAGATGATCTACAACGGCTTCTGGTTCTCGCCGGAGCGCGAGATGCTGCAGGCGCTGATCGACAAGAGCCAGGAATTCGTCGCCGGCACGGTGCGGCTCAAACTGTACAAGGGCAATGCGACGGTGATCGGCCGCGCCTCGCCCTATTCGCTTTACGCCCAGGACCTCGTCACCTTCGAGGACGACCAGGGCGCCTACGACCAGAAGGACGCGCAGGGCTTCATCAAGCTCAACGGCCTGCGCCTGCGGACGCTGGCGATGCGCAGACGCAAGACGGAGAGCAAATAGGCGGCTTGACGATTGGTATCTTATATGTTACCATATGAATGATCAGGCTGATCGAATATGTGGATTTGCAGGGCCGCAATCCATTTGCGCGATGGCGCGCGAAATTGGATGACGTCGCCCGCGCCCGGGTGACGCGTGCTTTGTTGCGGTTGGCGGATGGAAGCACGTCAAATCTGAAGGGTGTGGGTGGCGGAGTAGTCGAACTGAAGATCGATTTTGGTCCGGGCTATCGTGTGTATCTCGCCTGGGATGGGCCCGTTGCGGTCGTTCTGTTCGGCGGGGGAACAAAGAACCGCCAACAGGCGGATATTGAAGCCGCTCATGAGAGATGGACGGACTACAAGCGTCGTTCGAAACAAGGAGAACGGTGATGCCGCTGACCCATGAATTCCGGGAGACCGTCATGGAAGACATGCGGAAAAATCCTGGTTTTCGCGATGCCATGCTTCGTGAAGCCATAGATGCGTTGCTCGCCGGCGAATTGAATGTCGGAAGAAGCATCCTGCGCGGCTATGTCAACGCGACGATCGGTTTCGAGACGCTGGCGAAGGAGGTGAAAATCCCGGTCAAGAGCCTGATGCGCATGCTAGGCCCGTCCGGCAATCCGCAGATGAGCAATCTGTTCGCCGTCATCGGTGCTCTGCAGGCACATGCCGGAATCGAGCTTCACGTCGCGGCGGAATGATCGTGGCGGCCGCGCCGGTGATCGAAGAGCTCCATGCCGATCCCAAGGCGGTCCGCGCGGTGCTTCCCGATCTTGCGGGCGTGCTGGCCGATTGCGTCGCGGGCGGCGCGTCGGTGGGGTTCATGGCGGGGTTCGGGCTGGCGGAGGCGGCGCTCTATTTCAAATCGGTGTTCGACGACGTGGCCAAGGGCAACGTCATCCTGCTCGGCGCGCGGCAGGGGCGGCGGATCGTCGGCACGGTGCAGCTCGGCCTCGCCACCATGCCGAACCAGCCGCACCGCGCCGATGTGAAGAAGCTGCTGGTGCATCGCGCCGCGCGGGGCCAAGGCGTCGCGGCGGCGCTGATGAAGGCGGTCGAGAAGACCGCGCGGCGCGAAGGCCGCCGCATCCTGGTGCTCGACACCGTCACGGGCAGCCCGGCCGACCGGCTCTATACCAGGCTGGGCTGGCAGCGCGTCGGCGCGGTCCCGGATTATGCGCTATGGCCCGACGGCTCGTATTGCGAAACGACCTATTTTTACAAGAAGGTTGCGCCATGAAGATCGTGCCCGTCCTTGCCGTCGCCCTTTGCGCGCTGGCGCCGCTTCCCGCCGCGGCGGCGAGCCCGAAACAGGTCGAGGCCTGCATGGCGGCCAATGACGATGCGGGCCGGCCGCAATTTTCCTGCATCGGCATGCTCTACCGCGACTGCACCAAGCAGCCGAACGCCGAGGATGCCGCCTGCGCCGCCGGCGAACTGGCGTTCTGGAACGCCCAGCTCGCGGCGTGGTCGAAACAGGCATTCCAGGCCGTCGCCGCCTATCCCGAACTGGCCAAGGACCAGGCGGACGCGCAGAAATCCTGGAGCGCGTTCCGCGACAAGTCCTGCACGATCGCCGACAAGGTCGATCCCGGCATGATGCCGGGCGGGTCGGCTTATTGCCGTGCCCAGGTGACGGCGGAGCGCGTCTTCCTCTTGCGTCAGATCGGCACCGCGCTGTCGGAGCACTGACGGCAGCCGTTTCCGGCCGGCCAACAAAAAAGGCGGATGGCGCCGGTGTGTACACCCGTCGCGGATCCGCCCTGGCTTGCAAGCTGGCCGGCAGGCGGCCAGCGTCATCACGCCCGACCGACAAGCACCCACTTCAGCCCCACGGTCCCTGCGATGGCGGGCGGCCCGTCCAAGCGTCCGGGGACCGGCGCTGCCCGTTTTCGTGATGGCGCGCGTGAGCCCGCGCCCGACTCAGGAACCTGTATCCTACCCACGCTATCTTCGCTCGAACATCATTGCCTCTGCGTCTTCCGGTTGTACATTTGGGGAATAGCAGAAGGGACTTCAAGGGCGGGCAGTAGGAATATTTGTGACTGAATGTCAGTGCTTCCGGACGCCGGCTACGGTCCGGGCAGCGTAACCTCGGAGGCGCGAACCCAGCCGAGCGGCTGCTCGCCGCCGATTTGGAGCCATCCGCCGCGCCGCTCGTAGGCCTGGAAGATGTCGCCAAGCCTGGCATGTGCGAGAATTGCGGAGGTCTCGTTCGGCGCGGTGCGGATGGCCGCGGTGTCCGCCATCACCAGCACGACATCGCGCCTTGCCGCGGGCGCAGACTGCGGAAGGCTTGCGACCGTCGAAGCCGGCGCCGCCGGCGCCGGAAGCGGGATCTGCCGGACGATCGCCGCGCCGAGCGCCAGGGCGCACAGCCCGATCACGAACCAATCGGTGAAGAAGGAAGGCGGCGACGGCGGCGGCAGGAAGGCTTCCGGCGGCGTGAAGTCCTCGGCCGTGACGGAATCGGGCATGTGCCAGGGCGCCGTGTCCTGCGCATTGCGCAGGGCCGAGCGGAATTCGTACCAGGCATTGCGGAAATCGCTGGTCCGCGCATAGGAGCTGACGAGGTAGTTCGTGTCCCCGCCCACTGCACTGCGCAGGGCGACGCTGCCATAGCGCAGGATGGGAATCTGCCGGTTGCGGCCGGCGCTACGGTCGCGGGTGCCGTCGCGATTGGCGACCAGCCAGGTGTGGCCGCTCAGCTCGGTGTCGTCCGGCACCACGCCGTCCTCGCAGAAGCTCAGGGCCGAGATCGCGAGGCGGATGTCGCGGGCGTCGAACAGCGTGAAGTCGTCGGCGCCGCGCCACAGGATCGCGACCGTCGGGTAGACGATCAGCGTCGGGCCTTGGGCGCTGGGCAGGCGCAAGGCCCGCGCGTCGCTGCGCACGATGTCGAGGCCCTCGGTGGCGAAGACGACCGGTGTTCGCGGCATCTTGGCGCCGGGCCGCGGCCGCCGCTCCGATGCCTCGGCCGCGGTGATGTCCCACACGCCGTCGCTGCGCGCCAGCGCCGCGAACGCGTCCACGAGGCCGTCGAACTTCTCCACGGCCTTCGCGCCGAGCCCGAAATCGACGTCCACCACGCAGGCCGCGAGGTCGCCGTTCAGGCGCTCGCAGGTCTTGCGCGCCTCGAACGCCTTGCGCGCGATCGCGGTCAGGCCGCGGCGGAACACGAGACGCAGAAGAAAGAGCTGCGCCGCCGACAGCGCGAAACGCGCGCGCCGCTCCCGCCGTCCCGCCCGCACAAGCGTCACGCGCAGCTCGGCCCGCTTGCGCAACGCCTTGTCGAGGACGTTCTGCAGCGCGAAGAGCCCGACGCTGGTCGCGGCCTCGGCGGTCGCAACAGCCGCTTCGTCTTCGATGTCGAGCAGGAGCGCCGTGGCCGGGCCGCGGCCCGCCGGACGCGGACCGGCAAATCGCACCGTGCTGCGCTCGAACGGCTCGCGCAGGCCAACCGTGGTGCTGATGCCGCCGCCGTTGATGTTAAGCCTTACACCCGGAAACAGACTTGCACGCGAAAGGCGAAATCCCATGGAACGCCTATGGAGCAATGCAATCTGAAGTTGTACCTATATGTAGCACACGTCAACACAATATGTACGGTTTCGTGCAATCCGGGATCGGACGCCTCGTCGCCGTCAACGAGCGGGCCGCCCGTGTCCGTTAGCGCTGCTGCACGCCGGCCTGCCGCAATTCCTCGCGCAGTTTCTGCAGGCTGGCGCGCCGGCTCCGGGTTTGGGCCAACATCTCGTCGAACTGAGCAAGCTTTCCTTCGATACAGGCGAGAAGCAGAGCCTTGCGGCCTTCGCCGTGCGGGGCATCCAGATAGATGCCGATTTCGGCGAGGGTGTAGCCAAGCCGCCGGGCGCGCCGGATCAGCAGCAAGGTCGCGAGCGCCGGCTCGCCGTAATCGCGATATCCGTTCGCCCGCCGCGGCGGGCGCGGCAACAGGCCCTTGACCTCATAGAAGCGGACACGCGAGGCCGTGATCCCCGCCCGCGCCGCCAAAGCTCCGATGCGCATCGTCTTGACCTTCCATCTAGATGGAAGGTGTAGGACCGGGCTTCGTCTTTCAAGGGATTCTCGCGGCCGTGACGATGGAGAGTTTTGGCGGCCAGACCGCTGTCCGCCGGCATCTGGAGTCCGGGGAGGCGTTCGAGAAATTCTTCGGACCACCGCTTCAACCACAGGTCCGGCCGTCGCCGGACCGTTCAAGGGAGATCACCGATGAAGCTTTATTTTTCGCCCGGCGCCTGCTCGCTGTCGCCGCATATCGCGTTGCTGGAAGCCGGCATCGTCGCGCAGTACGAACAGGTCGACACCAAGACGAAGGCGATGAAGAGCGGCGGCGATTTCCGCTCCATCTCGCCCAAGGGCGCGGTCCCGACGCTCGAGCTCGACGACGGCCAGATCCTCACCGAAGGTCCGGCGATCGTGCAATACATCGCCGACCGCAGGCCCGAGACGAAGCTCGCGCCGCCGGCCGGCAGCATGGCGCGCTACCGCCTGCAGGAATGGCTGAATTACATCAGCAGCGAGGTGCACAAGCCCCTCAGCCTGATGTTCAGCGCCACCGCGACCGACCCGTCGCGCCAGACCCAGCGCGACCTGGTCGCGCCGAAATTCGATTTCCTCGACACGGCGCTGGACGGCAAGCCCTTCCTGCTGGGCGAGCAGTTCACCGTCGCCGATGGCTATCTCTTCAACATGCTCTGCTGGACCATCCCGACCGCCATCGATCTGGGCCGGTGGCCGGCGGTGAGGGACTATAATGGCCGCATCGCATCGCGCCCGGCGGTGCGGGCCGCGTTGAAGGCGGAAGGGTTGATCCCGTAGGGCGGGCTACACGTCCAGCGTCGCGTTGAGGGCGTGGTCCTGGATGAATTCGCGGCGGGGTTCGACGATTTCGCCCATCAGCTTGGTGAAGAGGTCGTCGGCCTCGTCGACATGCTCGATCTTCACGCGCAGCAGGGAGCGGGCGTTCTCGTCCAGCGTGGTTTCCCAGAGCTGTTCGGGATTCATCTCGCCCAGGCCCTTGTAGCGCTGCAGCGACAGGCCCTTCTTGCCCCATTCCAGCACCGCGGCCAGCAGCTCCGACGGGGCGCGCACCTCGGCGGTGTCGTCCTTGCGGCGGACCTGGCCGGGCCGCAGATAGGCGATCTGCAGGTCGGCGGCGAGGCGGTCGAGCTTGCGCGCGTCGGCGCTGTCGAGCAGCGGGCCGTCGATCGCCACCGCCTCGCGCACGCCGCGCACGTCGCGCCAGAATTTGAGGCCGCCGTCGGGCGTCGGCTCGCCGTGCCAGCCGCGCTCGAACTCCTCCGACAGAAGGTCGAGGCGCTGCGCGATGTAGCGCGCCGCCTCGGCCGCCTTCACCGAGTCGGCCAGGATCTCCGGGTTGAGGGCGCCGGCGATCGCCGCCTGCTCCAGCATGAAGCGCGGATAGTGCGGCGGAAAGCCGTCCAGCGCCGACACCGCGATGCGCGCCTTGGCGACGAGCGCATCGAAATCGGCGCCCGCCATCGCCTGGCCGTCATGCAGGGTGAACACCGCGCCCTCGGAGCCTTCGGAGACGACGTAGTCGTCGTATTCCTCCTGGTTCTTCAGGTAGCGTTCGGTCTTGCCGCGCGTCGCCTTGTAGAGCGGCGGCTGGGCGATATAGATGTGGCCGCGGTCGATCAGTTCCGGCATCTGCCGGTAGAGGAACGTCAGCAGCAGCGTGCGGATATGGGCGCCGTCGACATCGGCATCGGTCATGATGATGACCTTGTGATAGCGCAGCTTGTCGGGATTGAACTCCTCCCGCCCGATGCCGGTGCCCAGCGCGGTGATCAGGTTGACGATGCTCTCGCTGGTCAGCATGCGGTCGAAGCGCACGCGCTCGATGTTGAGGATCTTGCCGCGCAGGGGCAGCACCGCCTGGTTCTCGCGGTTGCGCGCCTGCTTGGCGCTGCCGCCGGCGCTGTCGCCCTCGACGATGAAGATCTCGCATTTGGACGGATCGCGCTCCTGGCAGTCGGCGAGCTTGCCGGGCAGCGAGGCGCCGTCCAGCACGCCCTTGCGCCGCGTCAGCTCGCGCGCCTTGCGCGCCGCCTCGCGCGCCATGGCGGCTTCGACGACCTTGCCGACGACCTGCTTGGCCTCGCCCGGATGCTCCTCCAGCCAGCGGCCGAGCTGGTCGATCACGACGTTCTCGACCACCGGGCGCACTTCGGAGGAGACCAGCTTCTCTTTCGTCTGCGACGAGAATTTCGGATCGGGCACCTTGACCGACAAGACACAGGTCAGCCCCTCGCGGCAATCGTCGCCGGTCAGCGGCACCTTGTCCTTCTTGGTGTTGACCTTGTCGTCGGCGTATTTCGTCACCACCCGCGTCAGCGCGGCGCGGAAGCCGGCCAGGTGCGTGCCGCCGTCCTTCTGCGGGATGTTGTTGGTGAAGCACAGCATGCTCTCGTGATAGGAGTCGTTCCAGGTCAGCGCGACTTCCACCGTCATGCCGTCGCGCTCCGCTTCGATCATGATCGGCGCGGAGATCAGCGAGGTCTTGGTGCGGTCGAGATACTGCACAAAGGCTTTCAGGCCGCCCTCGTAGTGCAGCGTGGTCTCCTTCGGCTCGACGCCGCGGCGGTCGGCGAGGATGATGGTGACGCCGGAATTGAGGAAAGCGAGCTCGCGCAGGCGATGCTCCAGCGTCGCGAAATCGAACTCGGTCCTGGTGAAGGTGAGCGGCGAGGCCAGGAACGTCACTTCGGTACCCTTGCGGCCCGGCGCGTCGGCGACGATGCGCAGCGGCGCGACCGGCTCGCCATACTGGAAGCGCATGTAGTGTTCCTTGCCCTCGCGCCAGATGCGCAGGTCGAGGAATTCGCTGAGCGCGTTGACGACGGAGACGCCGACGCCGTGCAGGCCGCCCGAGACCTTGTAGGCGTTCTGCTCGAACTTACCGCCGGCATGGAGCTGGGTCATGATGACCTCGGCGGCGCTGACGCCTTCGCCCTCGTGGATGCCGGTGGGAATGCCGCGGCCGTCGTCGCGCACCGTCACCGAGCCGTCGGCGTTGAGCGTGACGTCGACGCGGGTGGCATGGCCCGCCAGCACCTCGTCGATGGCGTTGTCGACCACCTCGTAGACCATGTGGTGCAGGCCGGAGCCGTCATCGGTGTCGCCGATATACATGCCGGGGCGCTTGCGCACGGCATCCAGGCCCTTCAGCACTTTGATGCTGTCGGCGCCGTATTCGCCTTCGATCTTCTTGGCCGGTTCGGACACGGATCACTCCTGACGGGCGAATTGCCCGTCGTTGACATGAAAGATTTCGGCACGGGCGCCGATGCCGTCGAACAGCGACAGATCGGTGCCCGTCATCCAGGCCTGTGCCCCCAAAGCCAGAATCTCTTCGAACAGCGCGGCGCGGCGTGTGGCGTCCAGATGTGCCGCGATCTCGTCCAGCAGCAGCAGCGGCGCGTGGCCGTCGCGCGCGGCGGACAGCTCCCAGGCATCCGCCAGCACGATGGAGATCAGCAGCGCCTTCTGCTCGCCGGTCGAGCATTCGCCGGCGTTCGTGCGCTTGGCGGTGTGGCGCACGGAAAGGTCGGTCAGGTGCGGGCCGACCGTGGTGCGGCCGGCTTCGGCGTCGCGCAGCCGGGCGCGGGCGAGCTTCTCGCGCAGCGCATCGCCGGCGGCTTCGCCCAGCTCGGCGAGCAGCGCGTCGCTCTCCCCCTCCAGCGCGAGCTGCGCGGCGGGGAAGGCGCCGGCCCGGCCGCGGGCGGCAAGCGCGCGGTTGAGCCGCGCCACCGTCGCGGCGCGCGCCATGGCGACGGCGAGGCCGGCGGCGGCCATCTCGGCTTCGAGGCCGTCGAGCCAGGCGGGATCGCGCGGGCCGTATTTCAAGAGGCGGGCGCGCTCGCGCATCGCGGTTTCGTAGCGCGTCGTGGTGCGGGCATGGCCGGCTTCGAAGCCGAGCACCAGGCGGTCGAGGAATTTGCGCCTTCCGCTGGCGCCTTCGATGAACAGCCGGTCCATCGCGGGGGTCAGCCACAGCATCTGCACCAGCTCGCCGAGATCGGCGGAGGTCTGTGCCGGGGCGCCGTTGAGGCGGACCGCACGGCGCTCTCCGCCGCCGGGACCGAGCGTCAGGCCGGTGCCGACCTCGTAGGATTCGCCGCCGCGCGCCACGTCCGCCGCCACCGCCCACAACGCGTCGCCGGCGACGGAGGGGCCGCGGCGCATGTGCTCGCCGAGCCTGGCGCCGCGCAGGCCACGGCCGGGCGACAGCAGCGAGAGCGCGTCGAGAAGGTTGGTCTTGCCCGCGCCGTTCGGCCCCGCCAGCACCACCGGAACGCCCGTGACGTGCAGCGTCGCTTCGCCATAGGAGCGGAAATTGCGCAGCGCAAGACGGGTGACGGCGAGGCGGGCGTGCTTCGAGGCCCCAGCATGACGAACACCGTGTCCGTCATCCTGAGGTGCGGCACGCCGTGCCGCCTCGAAGGATGCATGCCCAGGTCCAGTCAATCTCAGACCCGCATCGGCATGAGGACGTAGAGCGAGCGCTTGTCGTCGGCGTCCTCGATGATGGTGGGCGAGCCGGCGTCGGAGAGCAGGAAGCGGATTTCCTTGCCGTCGATCTGGCTGGTGATGTCGAGCAGGTATTTGGCGTTGAAGCCGATCTCCATCCCCGCGGCGCTGTAGGTGGCGCCGAGCTCCTCGGTCGCGGTGCCGCTTTCGGGGTTCACCACCGACAGCGTGACCTTGTCCTTCGCCACCGCCAGCTTCACGGCGCGGGTCTTGTCGGCGGAGATGGTCGAGACGCGGTCGACGGAATGCGAGAACTCCTTGGCCTCCAGCGCCAGCGACTTGTCGTTGCCGCTGGGGATGACGCGCTGATAGTCCGGATAGGTGCCGTCGATCAGCTTGGAGGTCAGCTCCACGCCACCGAAGGTGAACTGGATCTTGGTGTCCGAGGCCGCGATCTCGATGGCGCCGTCGGCGTCGTCGAGCAGGCGGCGCAGTTCCGTCACCGTCTTGCGCGGCACGATGATGCCGGGCAGGTCGGCGGCGCCTTCGGGCATGTCCAGCTCGAACCGCGCCAGGCGGTGGCCGTCGGTCGCCACGGCGCGCAGCACCGGCGGCTTGGAGTCCTTGGCGGCGTGCAGATGGATGCCCATCAGGTAGAAGCGCGTCTCGTCCGTCGCCATGGCGAAGCGGGTCTTGTCGATCAGCTTTTTCAGCTCGTCGGCGGCGAGGCGGAAGCGGTGGGGCAGGGTGCCGGTCGCCATCTGCGGGAAGTCTTCCTTGGGCAGGCAGGCGAGCTCGAAGCGCACGGTGCCGGCCGAGACCGCGAGGCGGCCGCCCTCGCTGGTGAGCAGCTCGGCCTGCACCTGGGCGCCGTCGGGCAGCTTGCGCACGATGTCGTAGAGCATGTGCGCCGGCGCAGTGGCCGAGCCGTTGCGCAGCACGTCGGCGGGGATCGCCTCCACGATCTCGATGTCGAGATCGGTGGCGGTCAGCTTGAGCTGGCCCTTGGCCGCCTCGATCAGGACATTCGAGAGGATCGGGATGGTGTTGCGGCGTTCGACGACACTCTGGACGTGGCTCAGCGCCTTCAGGAAGGCGCCCCGTTCGACGTTGATTTTCATCGGTCTCGCAAGCGTTTTTGGGCCGTTTGAAAACCTCAGGTCGGGAGCGCCCCGCGCGGTCCGTAACCCAATGATTTCCTTGAGGTTCTTGGCGGCCAAGACTCAGGTTTGCGAGTATACCAAAGTCCTCTGTCACGTCGAAGTAATAATGCGAGGCCGGCGCGCTATTTTCGCGCCGGAAAGCCGGCTTTTCAGGGCGTCAGGCCGAAGGCGGCGTAGTCCGCGGCGACATCCGGATCGGCCGCGGCGGCAGCGGCGAGGTCGGCGCGGCCGTCCCGGCCCAGGCGGTTCTTGACCACGCCGCGCAGGAACAGCGAATTGGCGACGTTGGGATGCAGGTCCAGCGCGTGGTTGACGGAGGACAGCGCCTCTTCGAGCTTGCCGAGCCGGAGCTGAACGAGCGCGAGATTGTCCAGCGGATAGACCGATTTGGGTCGGATGCTCAGCGACTTGACGCAGTCGTCCGAGGCGAGATTCAGGTCCTGATTCAGCATCGCGCGGGTCCAGCAGCGGTCGACCAGCGCGTAGGAGCCGGCCGGATCGAGGCTGAGGGCGCGGTCGTAGTCGGCCATCGCGCCGGAATAGTCGCCCTTGTAGGTCCGCACGATGGCGCTCTCGACGTAATAGTCGTCGGAATCCGGCGCGAGCTTCAGCGCCGCCGCCAGGTCGCTCAGCGCGTCGTCATATTGCTTGCGGTGGCGGCGGGCGACGGCACGGGTGTAGTAGGCCGCAGTGTTGGCGGGATTGAGCGCCAGCGCGCGGTCGGCGTCGGCGACGGCCAGGTCCCAGCTGCGCTCGCGCAGATAGGCCGCGCCGCGCCGCTCCAGCGCCTGATCGTCGTCCGGCTTGAGCGCGAGCGCCTTGCTGAACAGCGCCACCGCCTGTCCGTAATCGGCCTGCGCCCCGGCGGTGTCGCCCAGGATGTCCCTGATGCCGCCGCGGCGGCCGGGATAGCGGCCATCCGCCGGCGCCAGCGCCATCGCCTTGCCGAAATCGGCGATGGCGAGGTCGTATTCGCCCAAGGTCGCATAGGTCTCGCCGCGGGCGCTGTAGGCCAGCGCGCTGTCGGGCTGCAGCGCGATGGTGCGCGAGAAATCGGCGATGGCGGCGGCGAAATTCGCTTCGTAAAGGCCGCAAAAGCCGCGGTCGAAATAGATCAGCGCATTGCCCGGGTTGAGCGCCAGCGAGGCGTCGAAATCCACCCGCGCCTTGACGCAATCATGCGCCAGCGACCGCGTATAGCCGCGATAGCCGATGAATAGCGCGTTGCGCGGATTGGCGGCGACGAAGCGGTCCAGCGCGGCGATCGCCTCGGCATAGCGTTTCTGGCGGTTGAGCAGGCGCAGATCGTTCTGCAGCGCCGCCTCGTCGGCCGGGTCCAGCGCGACGGCTTGGCCGTAATCGGCGACCGCCGCGTCGGTCCGGCCGAGACGCTCATTGGCGACGCCGCGGTCGTTGTAGAGCGAGGCGGCGGGCGCAAGCGCGATCGCAGCGGTGAAATCGGCGATCGCCGCTTCCTGCGCGCCGCTGTGCGTATCGGCAAGGCCGCGGTTGAACAGCGCGTCGGCATCCCTGGCATTGCGCGAGATCACGACGCTGAAATCGGCGATGGCGTCGGCGTGCAGGCCCTTGGCCTCGCGCGCCAGGCCGCGGTTGAAATAGCTGTCGTCGTCGTCGGGATCGAGCGCCAGCGCCGCCGTGTAATCGGCAATCGCGTCGTCGAATCTCGCCTGTGCGGCGTAGCTGAGGCCGCGCAGCCGCAGCGCCGGGGCGTAATCCGGATACTGCTCCAGCACGGCGCTCAGATCCGCGACCGCCGGCGCGGACTTGCCGGTCAGCTGATAGACCCAGCCGCGCTCGAACAGCGCGTCGGGATCTTTCGGGTTCACCTCGATGGCGGCGGTGAAATCGTCCAGCGCGGCGGCATAGTTCTGCTTGCCCATGTAGATCAGGCCGCGGTCGAAACGCGCCGTGGCGGAGAACGGCGCCAGCTTCAGCGCGTCGGAGAGGTCGGCGACGGCGGCGTCGATGCGGCCGAGCCGCTGCTCCGCATCGGCCCGCAGGACCAGCGCGTCGGCGCCGCCGCCGGCCGCCAGGCAGGCGGTGGCGGTCGCGACGGCCTTTTCGAACACGTCCTCGCCGCCGCCTTTCTGCAGCAGCAGGCCGGCCGCGTCGCGGCAGGCGGCGATGGCCGGCTGATCGGCCGGCGGCAGCGCCGCAGGCGGCGGCGTGCCCGACAGGGCGGCGAGGAGAAGCAGCGTCTTCACGCTGCGACTTTAGGCGATTGCCCGCCCGGTTGTCTGCCGTGCCGCAGCGAAACTTGCGCGGCCGTCACACATTGCGCGACAGCAGGCCGCGAAGGAATTCGACCTCGGTCTTGAAGGTGCGGTCCTCCTCGCACAGCGCCTCGATGCGGCGGCAGGCATGCAGCACGGTGGTGTGGTCGCGGCCGCCGAAGCGGCGCCCGATCTCGGGCAGCGAGCGGGTGGTGAGCTGGCGCGCCAGATACATCGCGACCTGACGCGGGCGCGCCACGCGGCGGGCGCGCTGCGGCGAATGGAAATCGCGCACGTCGAGCTTGTAGAACTCCGCCGTCTTGCGCTGGATGTCCTCGATCGAGGTCTTGGCGCCCGGCGCGCTGCGCAGGCCGACGACGTCCTCGATCGTCTCCAGCGTCACCGGCTTCTTGGTGAGGTCGGTGTAGGTGGCGAGCTTGGTGAAGACGCCGATCAGCTCGCGCGGCGAGGCTTCCTCCATGTCGGCGATGTGCTCGAGCACGTCGTCGGGCAGCAGCGCCTGCGGCTTGTGCTTGGCGAAATCCGCGGCGCGGGCCTTGAGGATCGCCAGGCGCGTCTCGCGGCCCGGCTTGTCCAGCGCCACGACGAGGCCGCCGGCCAGGCGCGACTTGACGTCGGCGCCGAGGCCTTCGAGCGCCGCCGGCGCCCGGTCGGCCGCGATCACCACGCGGCGGCGCAGGTCGGCGAAGGCGTTGACGGTGTAGAGGAACTCCGACGCCGTCGCGGTCGAGCGGCAGATGTGCTGCAGGTCGTCGATGATCAGCACTTCGGCGGTGCGCAGCTCCTCCTTGAACGCCAGCGTCTCCTTGCGGTAGAGCGCGCCGAGGAAGTGGCGCATGAAATCTTCCGAGCGCAGGAACAGCGAGCGCTTGCCGCGCTTGCGCAGCTCCAGCGCCGCGGCGTTCAGCAGATGCGTCTTGCCGTAGCCGAAACCGCCATGGATGTAGAGCAGGGACACGTCGCTTTGCGCCCCTTCCGCGAAGGTCCGGGCGGCGCTGAGGCCGAACTCGTTGGCCGGGCCGGCGACGAAGCTCTCGAAGGTCTGCTGCGGATGCAGCATCCGCGTCCACAGGCCCTTGGTCTCGCCGGAGACGGCATCCTCCGCCGCGCGGGCGCCGAACACCGGCGCTTCGGTGCGCGGCTGTTCGCGCACCACGCCGCCGCCGATCACCGGCTTGGCAGCCGACAGCACGATGGCGATCGAGACGGGCTCGGCGCCTTCGGCGCGCAGGGCGCGCTCGATGCGGGTGATGTAGCGCTCGGACACCCAGTTGCGGATGAACTGCTTGGCGGCGCCGATCCGAAGCTCGTCCTTGTCCCAACCATCCAGCGTCAGCGGCCCGATCCACGCCTCGAACACCGCATCGCCCAGCTCGCGGCGCAGCCTCTCGCGTGCGCCAGCCCATGCCGACGGCCACTCGGGCCGCATCGGCCTGCTCGTCATCTGTCCCATTCTCCGATACCCGCAACCTTGTCCGGCTTTTGCGCCGGCGACCCTTGTTTGCATCCGGACTTTTCGCCCGGTTCCGTCACGCACGTTCCTGCGGCCTGTCAGGCCGCCCCACCTCGTCGCATATACCCCTCCGTTGCTCTCTAGCTCTGTTTCCAGGGAAGGCCGGCGGCCTTCCATCCGTTGCGGTTGCCGCGGTGGCGCTCGGCGTCGAGATCGCCCTCGAAGCCCCCGGCGACGTTGTAGGCTTTGGCGTAGCCCGCCCGCGTCAGCGCAATCGCGGCGCTGCGCGAGCGTGCCCCCGAGCGGCATAGGAACAGGACCGGCGCGTCTTTGTTCCCGCCGATTACGTGCTCCGTCGCCGCAACGAAGTCCGGATTGACCTGCATGGCGGGGAACACCTGCCATTCGATCGCCGCAACCTGCTTGCCGGCGCCCGACAGGTCGGGCAGGCCGACGAAGCTCAGTTCCGCCTGGGTGCGGACATCGACCAGGCGGGCCGCCGGATCGGATCGGAGCAGCGCCCAGGCCTCCTCGGGGCTCAGATCGCCGGCATAGTCGGGAGGGGGATTGGCGGTGGTCATGGCAATGCGATCCGGCAAAATTCGGCTGAGCCGGACTCGCGCCCGGTTCGGACATTTCGGCTTTTTCAGGAATTCAGGGGCGACTATATTTACAGTCGTTGCCGGAAAGCCAGATTGCGGCTTCGATTACTGTACGTCTATTGCAGATATTGTTATTTTTCTTGTTCGACATCTTTTTTCTCTTGCCCACCGAACGAAGGTTAATCTCTCCGATAATCGATTCGTCTGCAAGTGAACGGATGTGGAACCTTTGCCCTTTTGTGACTGCTAACCGTTTGTACGTATACGGATTTTTGCCCTGAACGGTGTTTGTCTCAGATTTCAGACACTTACGTGACGAGAGCGTGTTTGCTGCGCTGCGAAGCCCGGTGACGGGCGATAATATCAGTCCACGGACAATAAAACGGGTCGGTCGACGGAACCGCCTCGAATCTGTCAGGGGACTCAGTCAGTTGCCCAGCTTGGCGACGCGCTTGGTCAGGCGCGAGACCTTCCGCGAGCCGGTGTTCTTGTGCAGGACGCCCTTGGACACGCCGCGCATGATCTCCGGCTCGGCCGCCTTCAGCGCCGCCTGGGCGGCCGCCTTGTCGCCCTTGACCAGCGCTTCCTCGACCTTGCGCACGTAACCGCGCACGCGGCTCTTGCGGGCCTGGTTGATGGTGGTGCGCTTGGCGGTGGTGCGGACGCGCTTCTTGGACGAGGCGATATTGGGCATGGGTCTTCCTGCAGAAATCGGAGGCGGGCGTATACCCTTAGCTGGGGCAGGGGTCAAATGACGTTTTGGCCGGCGCCTGCATCGCTATTTGTCCGTGAAGTTGGCCTTCCGCTTCTCGCCGAAGGCGGCCATGCCTTCCTTCTGGTCGGCGGTGGCGAACATGGCGTGGAACAGGCGGCGCTCGAAGCGGACGCCTTCGGCCAGCGTCGTCTCGTAGGCGCGGTTCACCGTCTCCTTGGTCATCATGACGATGGGCAGGGACTGCTCGGCGATCTTGTGGGCCGCGTTCATCGCCTCTGCCATCAGCTCGGCGGCGGGCACGACGCGGCTGACCAGGCCGGCGCGCTCGGCCTCGGCGGCGTCCATGTTGCGGCCGGTCAGGCACATCTCCATCGCCTTGGATTTGCCGACGAAGCGGGTCAGCCGCTGGGTGCCGCCGATGCCGGGCATGACGCCCAGATTGATCTCGGGCTGGCCGAATTTGGCGGTGTCGGCGGCGATGATGAAGTCGCACAGCATGGCGAGCTCGCAGCCGCCGCCCAGCGCCCAGCCGGCGACCGCCGCGACGATCGGCTTGCGCACCGCCGCGATGCGGTCATTGGCCTCGGCGAAGAAGTTGGACTTGAACATGTCCATGTAGGAGCGCGGCGCCATCTCCTTGATGTCGGCGCCGGCGGCGAAGGCGCGGTCCGAGCCGGTCAGCACGATGCAGCGCACCTGATCGTCGCGGTCCCAGGCTTCGAGCTGCGTCACCAGCTCGGCCAGCAGCTCGGCGTTGAGCGCGTTCAGCGCCTTGGGCCGGTTCAGCGTGACGAGGCCGACGGCGCCGTCGAGCGTGGCGACGATGTTGAGGTGGTTCATGGAAAATCTCCCTGTCCTGGAGCCTCCATAGCGCTCCGCTTGACGGCTGGGAAGGTGAAACGTCAGCGCTGGCAGCTCGGACAATAGAACGTCGAGCGCCCCGCCTGGACGATGCGCTTGATGGTGCCGTTGCATTTTTTGGAGAGGCTTGGCGCTGCGCTGCTTGAGGCCGGGCCGGGACAGGGTTTGCCGGCGCGGCCGTAGACGGCGAAATTGTGCTGGAACATGCCCAGCTCGCCGTCGGTGCGCTTGTGGTCGCGCAGGGACGAGCCGCCCGCCCGGATCGCCTCGCGCAGCACCGCCTTGATCGCGGGCACGAGGCTTGCGATCTGGTCCGGCCGCAGCTTGCCCGCCAGGCGCGTGGGCGAGATGCGGGCGCGGAACAGCGCTTCGCAGACATAGATGTTGCCGAGCCCCGCAATGACGCGCTGGTCGAGCAGCGCCGATTTGACCGGCGTCTTCTTGCCCTTGAGCGCCCGGGCGAGATAGGCGGCGTCGAAATCCTCCGACAGCGGCTCGATGCCGAGGCCCTCGAACAGCTTGTGCTCGTCCAGCGCGGCGGTCTCGACCAGCAGCATGAGGCCGAAGCGGCGCGGATCGTTGAACACGATGCGGGCGGGCGCGTCCGTGTCCATCACCACATGATCGTGCTTGTCCGTGCCGATCGTGGCGTCGCCGAGGTCGTGGACATAGGTGCCGAGCTTCTTCGCGCGCCCCGCGACATGCACGCTCATCCGTCCGCTCATGCCCAGATGGATCACCAGAGTCTCGCCGTCGTCGAGATCGCCCAGGATGTATTTGGCGCGGCGCCATAGCTTCTTGACCCGCCGCCCGGTCAGCCGCCCCGCGAAGTCGTTGGGAAAGGGCACGCGCAGATCGCCGCGCCGGGTCTCGACATGGGTGAAGCGATGGCCCTCCAGCACGGGCAGAAGTCCCATTCGCACGGTCTCGACTTCGGGCAGTTCGGGCATGTCGGTCCGTATAAAATCCGCACATCGGCGGGTGTCAATGTCGCATATCCTGACACTGGCGGTTGGGATGTCATGATTTCCGGCATCGGCTATTGTCGGTGTCATGAAATCGGACGATCCCGTCAATTCTCAAAGCACCGCCAGTTTCGGCTTCCGCGACGTGCCCGAGGCGCAGAAGGAAGGCCTCGTGCGCGAGGTGTTCTCCTCGGTCGCGTCGCGCTACGACCTGATGAACGACCTGATGTCGGGCGGTGTGCACCGGCTGTGGAAGGACGCATTCGTCGAATGGCTCAATCCGCGGCCGGGCTGGCGCGTGCTGGACGTGGCGGGCGGCACCGGCGACATCGCCTTCCGCATCGCCGAGCTGGTCCGCAGCCGCGGCCGGACGGCCGCCATCGATGAATCGGGCGGCGAGGCCGACATCACGGTCTGCGACATCAACGAGGCGATGGTGCGCGAAGGCGTGCGCCGGGCCGCGGCGAAGGGCGAGCGCGCCATCACCTGGATCGCGGGCGACGCCGAGGCGCTACCGATCCCCGATGCCAGCATGGACGCCTATACCATCGCCTTCGGAATCCGCAACGTCACGCATATAGACAAGGCGCTGGCTGAGGCGCGCCGCGTGCTCAAGCCGGGCGGGCGTTTCCTGTGCCTGGAGTTCTCCCGGGTCGAGGCGCCGGGACTCGATGTGCTGTATGACGCCTATTCGCTGAATGTGCTGCCGCGTCTGGGGCAGATGGTGGCGGGCGATGCGGAGGCCTATCGCTATCTCGCCGAGAGCATCCGCCGCTTTCCGCCGCAGGCGAAGTTCGCGAAGATGATCGAGAGAGCGGGCCTGGGGCAGGTGAAGGTCCGCAACCTCACCGGCGGCATCGCCGCGATGCATTCGGCGTGGAAGATATGAATCAGCGCATCGTTTTCACCTCCCTCGTGCGGGGAGGTCGAAAAATCGCGAAGCGGTTTTTCGGGTGGGGACCGGTGCTGGACGGTACGTCCCCACCCGGTCCTTGCTTCGCTCGGATCGACCTCCCCATGCTGGGGAGGTGACGATGGGCGCCTTCCGCGACTATCGCCGCCTGTGGCATGCCGCGCGGGTGCTGGCGCGCAACGATGCGCTGCTGCCCAAGGAATACGAAGCGCTGCTGCCGCGCTCGGCGCGCATCGCGCGGCGGCTGATCGGCAGTCGCCATCCGAACAACGATCCGACGCCGCCGGGCGTGCGGCTGGCGCGGGCGCTGGAAAGCCTGGGGCCGGCCTATATCAAGCTCGGGCAGGTGCTGGCGACGCGGCCCGACATCGTCGGCGCCGACACCGCCACCGCGCTGGAGCAGCTGCAGGACCGGCTGCCGCCGTTTCCGACGCCCGAGGCACGCGCGATTATCGCCGATTCGCTCGGCCGCCCGGTCGAGGTGCTGTTCGCGACGCTGTCGGAGCCGATCGCCGCCGCCTCCATCGCGCAGGTGCATGAAGGCCTGACCGCCGACGATCCGCCGGTGAAGGTCGCGGTGAAGGTGCTGCGTCCGAGCATCGTCGCCGATTTCGGCCGCGACCTGTCGGCCTTCGCGCTGGCGGCGCGGCTCGCCGAGCGCTGGAGCGTCGAGGCGCGGCGCTTGCGGCCGCGCGCGATGGTCGATGCGCTGGCGGTATCGGTGGCGCTGGAGCTCGACCTGCGCATGGAAGGCGCCGGTGCGTCGGAGCTGGAGGAGCGCACCCGCAAGGATCCCGATTTCCGCGTGCCGCATATCGACTGGAGCCGCACGTCGGAAAAGGTGCTGACCAGCGAATGGATCGACGGCATTCCGGTGCGCGATCGCGCCGCGCTGATCGCCGCCGGGTTCGCGCCGCGCGACATCGCCAATCTGGTGATCCGCAGCTTTCTCACCCAGGCGCTGCGCGACGGCTATTTCCATGCCGACATGCATCCGGGAAACCTGTTCGTGGATGCGCAAGGCCGCCTGGTGGCGGTCGATTTCGGCATCATGGGGCGGCTGGACGATGCGATGCGCCGCTTCATGGCCGAGACGCTGGCCGGCTTCCTGGCGCGCGACTACCGGCGCGTGGCGCAGGTGCATTACGACGTCGCCTTCGTGCCGGCGCACCATCCCGTCGAGACCTTCGCCCAGGCGCTGCGCGCGATCGGCGAGCCGATCTTCGGGCGCCAGGCGCGGGATGTGTCGATGGCGCGGCTGCTGCAGCAATTGTTCGACACCACGCGGCGCTTCGACATGCAGGCGCAGCCGCAGCTCGTGCTGCTGCAGAAGACCATGATGGTGGTGGAGGGCGTCGCGCGCGGCCTCGATCCCGACTTCGACATCTGGGAGGCGAGCCGGCCGGTGGTCGAGAAATGGATGCTCGAGCGCATGGGGCCGGAGGGGCGGCTGCGCGACGCCGCCGACGGCATGAGCGCGCTCGGCCGGGTGGCACAGAACCTGCCGCAGCTCCTGCGCAATGCGGAGATCATCTCCGCCATGCTGGCCGATGGCGGCGTGCGCATCCATCCCGAATCGGCGCTGCTGATTGCGCAGGCCCAGCTCGCCCGCACCCGCCATGTCCGCGTCGCGATCTGGATCGCGGCGGGGGCGCTCAGCGTGCTGGCGATCCTGCCGTTCGTGTAGGGTGCTTAGACGATCCGCACCCGCCCCGCGTCGCAGGCGTGGGTGCCGGTGGTATCGGTGACGTAGACTTTCACGTCGACCGTATGATTGGCGAAATCCGGCACGTCGGGGATGAGGACGCTGACGGAATGCTGCACGATCGTCTGGTCGGTCGCGAGCACGGCGGAGTAGCCGGTCGGCGTGTCGCCCGGCGCGTTGGCCAGCGACATCACCACGCTGACATCGGCGCTGCCGGCCTGGATGCTGTCGCAGGCGACGGCGAATTGCGCGCCCCGCGCCACGACGGGAACGGCGCCGCCACCGAGTTCGGCGGGCGCGTAGGTGTGAAGGCTGCCGGGCAGGGAGGGGATTCCGCCCGCCGCGGCAGGCGCTGCGGCCAGCATGGCGGCGGCCAGTCCGATTCCGATCAGGCGCATGACGAACCCTCCCATCGGAACCAGCTATACTCCGGTTGTAGGGACTTCCCAATAGCGGGAAGCCCCCTTTTCGGTCACGACCGCATGAAACTTCGTTCAGGGTCGCGCGACAGCCGCCAGAACCGCCAGCACATCAGCACCGCCGCCACCAGCAGGCCGAACGCCAGTCCGTACCAGATGCCGATCCCCTTCAGGCCGAAGCCGAAGGCGAACAGCATGCAGGCCGGAAAACCGGCCAGCCAGTAGCTCGCGCCGGCGATCCACATCGGCGCGCGGGCGTCCTTCAGGGCGACAGCGCCGCCGTCACCTGCACGCCGTCGGCGATCTGGAACACCGCCGCGACATGGAGGAACGCCACCGCCAGCAGCAGCGCCGGCATGTTGGCCGGCGTCGCCGGCAGGTAGAGCTGCGCGAGCGCGAACGGCCAGTTCCACAGGACCATCGAGGTGACCGCCATGAAGCCCGTGGCGACGCCGATCGCCGCCCAGCCGGCGCGCCGCACCGCCTGCGAATCGCCCGAGCCAGCGGCCAAGCCGACCCGCACCGTCGCCGCCATCGCGACGCCCAGCGGCACCATGAAGGTGATCGAAGGCACGTTCATCGCGATGGTGTGCGCCGCCAGATGGTCGAGGCCGAAATGCCCCATGAAGAAGTTCGAGGAGAAGAACAACGTCGCCTCGAACAGCATGGTCAGGCCGATCGGCAGGCCCAGGACGTAGATCTCCTTGAGCTTGCCCCAGTCCGGCGTCAGCGCGTCGCGGAAGATGCGGTGCAGGTGCAGCCGCGGCGTCAGCCGCACGACCAGCAGCATGATCAGGAAGCTCACCGCGAAGGACGTGGCGCTGGCGATGCCCGAGCCTAGCAGGCCCAGCCGCGGAAATCCGAAATGGCCGAAGATCAGCGCATAGTCGAACACCACGTTGAGGCACACCGAGATGCCCATCACGATCAGCGAGGCGTGCGGCCGCGACAGCGCGGTCGAATAGTTGCGCAGCACCTGGAAGGCCAGCGAGAAGGGCAGGCCGACCGACAGCGGCATCACGAAGCGGGATGCGGCGCCGGCGAGCTGCTCCGACTGGCCCAGCGCCAGCAGGATCGGATGGGCGAATTGCAGGAACACCACCAGGGGCAGGCCGATCATCAGCACCGACCAGAAGCCCATCCGCGCCACGACGCGCACATGGGTGCGGTCGCCCGGATCGGCGCCCAGGATGTGCGCGATCATCGGCGCCACCGCGGCGGTGGGGCCCGAGCCCAGCAGCCAGCAGAAATAGAACATGGTGTTGCCCAGCACCGCGCCGGCCAGCGCTGCGGTGGAGAAGCGCGCCAGCATCAGCGTGTCGGTCGTGCCGATCGCCATCTGGGCGAGCTGGGTCAGGATCAGCGGCCCGGCGAGCTTCAGCAGTTCGCGGGTTTCGGCGATCCAGGCGGCAGCGCCGTGGCCCGCGACGGGGCGCCGGCTGTGGCAACATCGAATTCGACGATATCGGTCATGGAACGGACTTACATGTAAGTCCCGAACCCGGCCTGCAAAGGGCAGCAGACAACAAAAAACCCTCCGGAGCCGGGCTCGGGAGGGTTGGCGACTGCGCCAAGGATCATCTCCTCAGCGCGCGTGATCCTCGCGAGCGAACGCAGCGGTCTCCCCGCCATGCATGGCGGAGGGCGCGGCGGTGGTTACCTTGCAGATCGAACTGTTCATCAATCTCGCTCGTTTCGCTTCGCAGGCCCCATGCCCGCGAATGCGTGATCGTGGGTACGCCTCGAAAATGGGCAAGTCAACACACGGTGCGATGACAACGCGCATTGCAGGAATGCGTGGCGCGAACGCAACGTTCGCAGGCGCAAAAACAAAAAAAAGCGCCGACAGGTTTCCCCGCCGGCGCTTCCCTCTTCGGCACATCAGCCCTTCACGCAGACCACCTGGCGCAGCGTGTGGACGATCTCGACGAGATCGGCTTGCGCCGCCATCACCGCGTCGATGTCCTTGTAGGCCATCGGCGTCTCGTCGATCACCTCGGCGTCCTTGCGGCACTCGATTCCGGCCGTGGCCTTCTCGTGGTCCGCCAGGGTGAAGCGGCGCTTCGCCTCGGAGCGGGACATCGCGCGGGCCCGCGCCGTGGGAGCAGGTGTGGAACGAGTCCGGGTTGCCCTTCCCCCCGCACGATGTAGGAGCGCGCCCCCATCGAGCCGGGAATGATGCCCAGGTCGCCCGCCCGCGCCCGCACCGCGCCCTTGCGGGTCACCAGCACATTGGCGCCGAAATGATTTTCGCGCGCGACATAGTTGTGATGGCAGTTCACCGCCACCGAGCCCCAGTCGAACGTCCGTCCCAGCGCCGCCGCGACCGCCCGCATCGTGGCGGCGAGCATCGCCGCACGGTTCTGCAGCGCGAAGGTCTGGGCCCACTCCACCGCCTCGACATAGTCGTCGAAGTTTTGCGAGCCCTCGGGCAGGTAGGCGAGGTCGGCATCGGGCAGGGCGATGAACCAGCGCCGCATGTCCTGCTTCGCCTTCTCGATGAAATACTGGCCGATCGCGTTGCCGATGCCGCGCGAGCCGGAGTGCAGCATCACCCACACCGCGTCCGCCTCGTCGAGGCACAGCTCGATGAAGTGGTTGCCGGTGCCGAGCGTGCCCAGATGGCGCGGCGCGCGCGACGCCGGCTTGGCGAGCTTGGGGTGCTTGTCGGCGATGGCCGTCAGGCGCGCGGCGAGATCGCCCGCGTCGAAGTCCGCCATCGCCGCCGCCACGCTGTCGGGCACGTTGTGCCAGGCGCCGCGGGTCGCCCTCGCCGCCATGGTTGGTGCGGCCGTGCGGCACCGCCTTCTCGATCGCCGCACGGATCGCCGCCAGGCTGTCGGGAAGATCGTTGGCGGTGAGCGCGGTGCGCGCCGCGACCATGCCGCAGCCGATATCGACGCCGACCGCGGCCGGGATGATCGCGCCCCTGGTCGCGATCACCGAGCCGACCGTCGCGCCCATGCCCCAGTGCACGTCGGGCATCGCGGCGACATGGGAATGGATGAACGGTAGCGACGCGACATTGACGAGTTGCTTCTTCGCCGCGTCCTCGAGCGGCACGCCGTCGATCCACGCCTTGATCGGCGCGCCGCCCTCCTGAATGAGCTTGTACATGTGAAAACGCCCGGACGCGTTGTTGGCGCGCCCGGGTCCCTGTCGTTGTGATGACACTGTGAAATGTCGCTTGCACCATGGATCGGAAGTTCATCCCATTTTGTCATCCGCCGCGAATGCGGCGGACCCAGGTGAAATCCTGCACCAGCGTGCAGACGTCACCTGGGTGGCCCGCATTCGCGGGCCATGACAACCTTCACAGGACGCCTAGCAGGCTGTTGAAGAAGTCCCTAGCGGACGGCTTTTGATCGTGATTCCCTTAGCGCTGCGTTGCTGAGGGATTTGCGATGCGAGGAAGCGACGAACGGTCTGGAGCGCTGTTCAGCTATGTGGATTTGGAGTCTCGGGTTCGCGAGGACCATCCGTTGCGGACGATCCGCCGGATCGCGAACGCGGCGCTGAGCGATCTGTCGAAGGAGTTCTCCAAGCTCTACACGGACTTCGGCCGGCCGGGGATCGCTCCGGAGAAGCTCTTGCGGGCGATGCTGCTGCAGGCGTTCTATGGGGTGCGCTCGGAGCGGCACTTGATGGACCGGATGGAGTTCGACCTTCTGTTCCGCTGGTTCGTGGGGCTGGGGATCGACGATCCGGTGTGGGACCACTCGACGTTCTCGAAGAACCGCGACCGGCTTCTGGAGGGCAAGATCGCGGCGAAGTTCCTGAACGCGATCCTGGACCAGCCGCCGGTGAAGCGTCTGTTGTCGAACGACCACTTCTCGGTGGACGGGACCCTGATCGAAGCGTGGGCCTCGATCAAGAGCTTCCGCAGGAAGGACGGCGGCGACCAGGACAGCGACGGCCCCGGCCGCAACGCCGAGCGCAGCTTCCACAAGGAGAAGCGCTCCAACCAGACCCATGCGAGCACGACCGATCCCGATGCCAGGCTCTACAAGAAGGGCGACGGCCAGCCGGCCAAGCTCTGCTACATGGGCCATGCGCTGATGGAGAACCGCCATGGTCTGGCGGTCTTGGGAGGCGTCAGCCAAGCCACCGGCACGGCCGAGCGCGAGCAGGCGCTGGCACTCATCGACCGCCACCGGCGGCGCCGGCGCAAGCGGCGGATCACGCTGGGCGCCGACAAGGCCTATGACGTGGAAGCCTTCGTGCTGGGCCTGAAGAGCCGCTCGGTCACGCCGCACATCGCCATCGACGGCCATCTGAGCAAGACCGGCAAGGCGCGCAGGACCGCCATCGACGGACGAACCCTGCGCCATGCCGGCTATGCCGTAAGCCAGGTCTGCCGCAAGCGGATCGAGGAGGTGTTCGGCTGGATCAAGTCGTCCGCCGGTCTCGCCAAGATCAAGCTGCGAGGCCGAGCCCGTGTCGACGCCGCCTTCACCATGGCGCTGGCCGCCTACAACCTCATCCGGCTTCCCAAGCTTCTGGGAGCCGCGGCGTGAGGGGCAAGTGGCGCATCACCAAGATGCCGGACTATGAGGCCGACTTCCTCGACATGATGGAGCCTGCCTACATCCTGTTCGACGGCGAGGGCGGCGGCGAGTTCGCCTTTGGTTGCGTCACCGGCGCCATCCACGGAGCCGGCGACACCAGCAACGTCGCGTTCTCCTGGGCCGGCAACGACGAGATGGACGAGGCCAGCGGCGAGGGATGGGCTGAACTTCAACCCAACGGCAGCCTCAACGGCCAAATTTGCTTCCACAACGGCGACGAAGCCGACTTCATCGCCAAACCCTGGAACACTTCTTCAACAGCCTGCTAGGGCTTCGTCTCCTCCGACGCGGCGATCCAGGCGATCACCGCTTCGGAGAAGCCGTCGACGCGGCTCCAGTCGCCGTGACCGACGCCGTGCCGGTAGGACGCGACGTTGATCAGGGTGCCGCGCGCCTTGGGTGCGGGCACCGTGTCGTGGCTCTGCTCGTCGGTGAAGACGATGAGGCGGTCGCCTTTGCGGTCGATCTGCGTCACCGCCTTGCCGAGCCAGGTGCCGCCATGCGGCTGGGAGCCGATGACGGCGTCGCGCAGCGCGAAGCCGCGGCGGGGCGGGAGCTTCACCACCTTGTCGGAGAAGGTGAAGATCTCGACGTCGTCGCAGATCTCGCGCGCCAGGATGGCGAGGCCGCAGGCCGCTTCTGCCCGCGTCATCTCCGATTGCGCGGAGAGCGGCGCGAACATCGAGCCCGAGACGTCGATCAGAAGCCGCGTGCGGCCCTTCAGCCGGACGTGGTCCTTGGTCGACTTCAGCATCGCGCCCTCCAGCTCCGGCTCGAAGTCCGGCGCGTAGCGGGCGGCGGCGATGAAGCGATAAGGCAGGATGCGGTCCACCTTCATCGCTTCGATCGCGCCGGCGATCGTCTGGCGCTCGACACCGGCGGCCTGCATCAGGCGGAGGTTGCGCAGCAGGGCGAGGCCGCCCAGCTTGTTCTCCGCGATCAGGCGCTCGAAGGTCTGGCGCTTGTCCTTGCCGCCCGAGAGCGACACCTCCCAGGTGTCGGGCGCGGTCAGCGTGCCGTCGACGAGCTGCTTCCACAGCCTGGCCTGGTCGCCGGTCTTCGGCTTGGCATGCACCAGGAACAGGACGTCCCGGATGCGCACCGCGCCGTCGCGGTCGTATTTGGCGAGCTGATAGGCGTCGAACTTGGTCAGCGCGCGGGCCAGGCCCTTCTTGACCTGCGCCGAGACGGGCTGCTTCTTGCGCTGCTGCATCGGGCCGAGCGCGTCGGCCCAGTAGATGGCAAGAAATTCGGTCAGCTCGTCGGGACGCTGGACGATGCGCGCCAGCGTGTCGGCGACCAGCGCGCGATGGGTCTCGTGCCGCGCCATCTCGCGCACCAGCAGAAGCGGCGCGTGGCGCAGCTTCATCTGCTCGCGCGCTTCGATGGCGAGCGCCGCGACCTTCTCGGCCGCGACCATGGGCACCAGCGCCTTGATGCGGTCGGCGATGGTCACGCCGTCCTCGTAGAACTGGTCTTCCCACAGCATGCAGTTCATCAGCGCGCGCCGCAGCTGCTGCTCGGGCGTGGCCTTGCGGGCCCGGGCGCCCTCGAACGTGAAGGCCTTCAGCATGTTGTTGAGCTTGGCCATAGGTCACCCCCTTTGGGCCTCAGGTTAGAGAAGTTATGCGCAAAAGGCGCGATGCCCTTCGCCACCGCCCACGCGGAAAACAGCAGGCATTCCGCGTGGGCCGTTCAACGAGTCACACGACGGTCCGCGTGTGGAAAAAGGTCGGCGGGGAACGATCGATGTTGTTGCTGCCCTTTCGGGCGATCGGCCTTGCGGCCCGCGGGCCTCGAACCCGCTCGGCGCTCGCGCGCCTTTCCCACGAAGTAACAAGCATCTTCACCACCGCCGGATGAAAGCGCCGGGGAACGGGCGAGACTGTACTGCCCTTGCGGGCACCAGATGCTCTACGCTGAGCTACGGCTGGGCTTTCCGCCCCGCCGGGTGGCAACGAACCACCGACCTTCTGGGTAGCGAAGTAACAGGTCTCTTCACCACCGGCATTTCGATAAGCACGCTGGGGAACGGTCGACATCGGTTTTCGACGACCGCAACGCAAGCTTCTTCCTTGCGGAAGAAACCGGAGCCCGCGACGCACCGTCCTCTCCAGGACGATTCCACGGTACGTGCGGCGAAGGCGGGCGAGCCCGCAGCGGAGAGAAGTATCCGAAGTCTTCACCACCAGCGTCTGTTGAGCCCGCTTGCGCGGGCGAGGATGTTTCGGAGGAACAAGTCGGAACGGCCTGCCCAGGGTTGAAGCGAAACTGCCTTGCGGCAGCCGCACGCCACGCGAGGGGCTGTTGGTCGTGACGGCGAAGTACTCCGTTCCTTCACCACCCGAAATCTGAAAACTGAAAACGAATATTGTCGTGACGCTCTGGCAAATGGCGCGTCACCGAGCGAAGCCTTTAAGCTTCGCCCTGCCATCGGTGGACCGTGCCCGCGCACGCCGTTCCCTCCGGCAGGCCCCGCGCTTCGGGCGCGCGCGAGCCCGCGCGAGCCCCGAGATCCGGGTCTCTCGCTCCGGCTCCCGCCGGAGAATTTTCGAACACGCTGCGCGCCGGAAAACAAAAAACCCTCCGGAGCGTCGGCTCGGGAGGGTCTGCGGTGAGGCAGATGTCAGGCTCGCTTATGCGAGCCCGCTCCCATGAGCCGGGCGTGCGGCGTCGACTGGCCGAAAGCCATTCAAGCTGCCTTTGCACTGTTGTTCGCGGATGCGAAGCATTGCTCGACTCATGTTCGTCTCACGAACACCATGTCCGTGAGGGCGCGGTTTCTAGGCTTCGAATATTTTGAAGTCAACACGATGCGTGCGCGGAAACATCATCCGCGTGCGTGCTGTTGCGCCGGAGCGACAGTGCCTAGCGGTAGACGAACACCGGATCGGACAGGTCGACCGCCGGCAGCTCGTCCTTTTCCTTCCAATAGTCCTGGGAGTGCTGCCATTCGGGCTTGGCGCCGCGCTTGGGCAGCAGGTCCATGCCGCGCAGCAGATAGCCGGGATTGAAGTTCTCCGTGTCGATCCACGGCAGCAGCGGCATGTCCTTGTCTTCCGGCCGCAGCGCGACCTCGACCTTCTTGACGCCTTTCGCGTCCATGTAATTGAGCAGCCGGCACACGAAATCGGCCAGCAGGTCGGCGCGCAGCGTCCAGCTCGCGCGGAAATAGCCGAACACCCACACCATGTTGGGCACGCCGGTGAACATCATGCCGCGATAGGTCACGGTGCTGCCGAAATCGAGCGGCTTGCCGTCGACCGTGAAGGCGATGTCGCCGAGCGCGTTCAGGTTGAAGCCGGTTGCGGTGACGACGATGTCGGCTTTCAGCTCCTTGCCGGATTCCAGCAGGATGCCGTCGGCGGTGAAGGCCTCGATCCGGTCGGTGACGACCGACGCCTTGCCGGACTTGATGCCCTGGAACAGGTCGCCGTCGGGCACGAAAGCGATGCGCTGGCGCCACGGCCGATAGGCCGGCGTGAAGTGCGTGTCGACATCGTAGTCCGGCCCGAGAAAGGCGCGCACGCCCGCGAGCAGCTCGTTCTTGACCGCCTCCGGTTCCTCGAACGACCGTTTGGTGAACGCCGCCTGGTCGAACAGGACCTTGCGCCGCACGATCTCGTGGATCCAGGTCTCGTCGATCTCGAGCTGGCGCAGCGTGTCGGCGAGGTCGTTCACGTTGCGGCCGGGAATGAAATAGGTCGGCGACCGCTGCAGCAGCGTGACGTGCTTGCAGTCGCCCGCGATCGCCGGCACCAGCGTCGCCGCCGTGGCGCCCGAGCCGATGACGACGACGTCCTTGTCCTTGTAGTCGAGATCCTTGGGCCAGGTCTGCGGATGCACGATCAGGCCCTTGAAGTCCTGCATGCCTTTCCAGTGCGGCGTGTAGCCTTCCGACTGGCGGTAATAGCCCTGGCACATCCAGAGGAAATTGGCGGTGAAGCGCACCGTCTCGCCGGTGTCGCCGCGCACCGCCTCGATGGTCCACAGGTTGTCCGCGCTCGACCAGCTGGCGGTGGCGATCTTGTGGCGGTAGCGGATATGGCGCTTCAGGCCGCTCTCGTCGATCACCTCGCCCATGTAGCGCAGAATTTCCGCCGCCGAGGCGATCGGCGTTCCGGTCCACGGCTTGAAACGGTAGCCGAAGGTGTAAAGGTCGCTGTCGGAGCGGATGCCGGGATATTTGTGCGTCAGCCAGGTGCCGCCGAAGCTCTCCAGCGCTTCGAGCACCACGAAGCTCTTGCCTGGGCATTGCTGCGTCATGTGATAGGCGGCGCCGACGCCGGAAATGCCGGCACCCACGATCAGCATGTCGAAATGCTCCGTCTTCGCCGCCGCCGGTTTCACCACCGTGTCCGCCATGACTGACATCCTGTCAAAACCCGATGCAGGATTCCCTATTTCGCGGCAAAAGGCCATTGATCGAGATCAAGGCCGAGGCCCTTGCGCCTTCCGCACGGGCAGGCGTTAGGTTCCGCAAAAGCATTGGAGGAATGCCATGGACTTCACGATCCCGGAGCACATCAAGACGCTGCTCGCCGACATCGACGCCTTCATCGAGACGGAGATCGTTCCGCTCCAGAAGCAGGACGACAATGACCGCTTCTTCGACCATCGCCGCGAATGGGCCCGCACCGATTTCGAGCATGGCGGACTGCCGCGCAAGGAATGGGAAGACCTGCTGCGCGAGATGCGCCGGCGCGCCGACAAGGCCGGCTTCCTGCGCCTCGCGCTGCCCGAGGAATATGGCGGCAGGAACATCGGCAATCTCGCCATGGCGATCATCCGCGAGCATCTCGCGGCCAAGGGGCTCGGCCTGCACAACGACCTGCAGAACGAATCCTCCGTCGTCGGCAATTTCCCGCAGGTCCTGATGATGCGCGACTTCGGCACCGAGGAGCAGAAGAAGACCATCCTGCCCGGCATGCTGAACGGCACGGTCCGTCTTGCCTTCGGCCTGACCGAGCCCAAGCACGGCTCCGACGCCACGTGGATGGAGACGCGCGCGGTCAAGGACGGCAATGGCTGGCGCATCAATGGCGAGAAGATGTGGAACACCGGCGTCCATGTCGCGAGCCACGACATGGTGTTCTGCCGCACCTCCGGCAAGGACGGCGAGGCGCGGGGCCTGACCTGCATCATCGTGCCGATGGACGATCCCGGCGTGAAGATCGAAGAGTATATGTGGACCTTCAACATGCCGACCGACCACGCGCGGGTGTCGTTCAAGGACGTCTGGGTACCGGACGGCGCGGTGTTCGGGCCGGTCGACAACGGCCTCGTGCTGGCGCGCCATTTCGTGCACGAGAACCGCATCCGTCAGGCCGCTTCCGGCGTCGGCGCGGCGCAGTATTGCATCAATGAGAGCATCGACTACGCCAACACGCGCAAGCCGTTCGGCAAGCCGCTCAGCCGCAACCAGGCGATCCAGTGGCCGCTGGTGGAATTGCAGACCGAGGCGGAGATGATCCGCTGGCTGATCTACCGCACGGCCTGGGAGATGGATCGCCTGACGGGACCGGAGATCCAGCTCTATCTCTCCGACAAGGTCTCGATGTGCAATTACCGCGGCAACAATCTGGTGTGCAACGCCGCGGACTGGGCGATGCAGGTGCATGGCGGCTGGGGCTATTCGCGCCACAAGCCGTTCGAGCACATTTATCGCCACCACCGTCGCTACCGCATCACCGAAGGCAGCGACCAGATCCAGATTCGCAACGTCGCGGGCCACATGTTCGGCTTCATCGGAAAGAACAGAAGACCGGATTGAGCGGGGATACGGCTTGGTGAAAGTCCGATTCCGGGCGGCGTTTCTTCTTTCCCCGGCATGCGGCGATGCATCGAAGTCGCGGCATCGCAGTAACCTTTCATTCGCCACGTCGCGGCGTTCCGATTGCTCAACTCCTAGTTGAGGTCCCTTTCCATTGCTCGTCAGGGCAAATGAGGAAAGAAAACGATCAAATTCAAATCCGTTCTTTTTGCCGGTGCAGCACTCGCGCTCGCCGGTACGCCGGCCGTCGCAGCGGGTGTCTTGAATGTTTCGCTGGCCAATACCTCCATCCTGGCCAGTTCGCCGGCCATGGTAAGCATCAACGCGCTGTCGAGCGCGCCCCAGACCGGCACCGGCCTCACGGTCGATGTCGCAAGCGGCCGCGACATTGCGGCGGTTACCGGCAGCCCGTTGGGCACGCCGACGCAGCTTCAACCGGTGGTGAGCGCGCTCGCGTTGCTGAACCCGCCGGTGCAGGCCACCGTCAAGGGCGTCGCCGTCACCATCGCGGCCACGACCGCGGGCCTGACGACGGCGCTGTCGCCCCTGACGCGGCAACTCCAGGTCATCAACCCGCCGATCCAGGCGTTGGTCGGCGGCCTTTCGGGCGTCACGTCGGGCAATTCGGCTTCGTCGCTGCTGTCCTCGAGCGGCCTGCAGGCACCTGGTCTCGGCAACCCCCTCGGTGGCGTTCTCCACTGAGGGGTCGGCCTGGGCAGGCGGCCCCCCTTCCGGCCCAGGCCGATTGCTTTGCGGCGCGCTTGCGACGCTGCTGCTCGCGGCAGCGTACGCGGCGCCCGTGGCGGCCGAGGATGCCGCCGTCGTCGCGCGCGACATCCGGATCGAAGGTTCGAGCCTGCCGCAGGCACGGCTGGATGCCGCAGCCCGGCCCTTTGTCGGCCGGCGTCTCGACCGCGCGCAATTGCAGCGGCTGACCGATGCGCTGTCCGCGCTCTATGCCGGCAGCGATATCGGGCTCTACAACGTCCATGTGCCGGCGCAGAGCTTCGCCGGCGGCAAGCTGGCGATCTCCGTCGAAGAAGGTTTCATCGACGCGGTCGAGGTGGCAGGCGATGCCGGCGGTGCCGCCGCGCTGGTCGCGGCATATGGCCGGCGGCTGACCGCCGAGCGTCCGCTGCGGCGTTCGACCTTCGAGCGCATCGCCGCCCTGCTGCGCGCGATACCGGGCGCCGCGGTGACGCTGGACCTCAAGCCGGGTCCGGAGCCCGGCGGCATGCGGCTCCTGGTCGGTGTGCGCGCAACGGATCATCTGTTCGGCTTCGGCCTCGACAATCGCGGCATCCCGGCGCTGGGCGCCGTGCAGCTCCAGGCGAGCGCCGACCTTTACGGCCTGTTCGGCGACGGCGGGTGACGCATCTCGCGGCCGCCGCGCCGACGCAGTTCGGCCGGTTCCAGTATGTCGCCGTCTCGCAGAGCTCGCCGCTCGACGCCGGCGGCACGACAGCGTTGGCCGGCGCGTCTTATCTGCGCACGCGGCTGGGAGACGTGCGCGGCGCGGCGACCACGTTGCAGCTCGGCATCTCGCACGACATCCTCCGCACGCTCGACGAAACGCTGACCGGCTCGCTCGGCGTCGATTCGTTCGAGTCCTCGACCACCTTTACGGGCTTTGCGCTCGCCACCGACCGCGTGCGCGCGCTGCGCGTCGGCGCCGCCTATTCCGTGCGCGGGACGGACGCGGCCGCGGCGGTGAACGCCGCCGCCGCCTTCGGCATCGCGGGCTTCGGCGCCAAGGCGGATGATGGGCTGATGGGCAATCCGGCGTTCCGCAAATTCGCGCTGCAAGCCGCTTACGACCGTCGCGTCGGCGAGGCGTTCACGCTGCGCCTGCGCGGCATGGCGCAATACGCCGCCGGCCGCCTGCCGGCGGAGGAGTTCTACACCTTCGGCGGCACCATCGGCTCGGCCTTCGCGACGGGCGCGATCTTCGGCGACGACGCGGCCGGCGGACGCGCCGAACTCGCCTGGCGCCCGCCTTTGCCCGATTGCGAGCCTTACGCCTTTCTCGACGGCGGCGGCGCCTGGCTGAAGGCGCGCCACGCGCTGACGTTGCGGAGCTTCGATTTCGCATCGGCGGGCGGCGGCGTGCGCTTTGTGCTCGGCGGCCACGCGGCCCTGGAGATGGAAGGTGCTTCGGGTCTCGCCGCGGAGGGACCGGGACTGCGGACCGGCACGTGGCGCCTCTCCTTTGCGCTGCGCATCGCGGCGGATTGAGCATCGGCGCATTTTCACTACCATGCGCTCCGTCCACCCATCCGCGGAGCGCCGATGCCCACACTCAACTTCGCCCACCGCGGCGGCGCCGGGCTCTACCCGGAGAATACGCTGGCCGCGTTCGCCGATGCGGTGGCGCGCGGCTGCGACGGCGCCGAACTCGACGTGCAGCTCTCCAAGGACGGCGCGGTGGTGGTGTTCCACGATTTCCGCCTCAAGCCGGAGATCTGCCGCCTCGATGGCAGATGGATCGAGCAGCCGACGCCGCGGATCAAGGACCTGACGCTGGCGGAGTCGAAGCGCTACGACGTCGGCCGGCTCGATCCCGCCAGCGACTATGCCCGCGCCCATCCGCACACCATGCCGCTCGACGGCGAGCGGATCCCGACGCTTGCCGAAGTCCTCGCCGTGACGGCGAAGGCCAAGACGCCGTTCATGTTGCAGGTCGAGCTCAAGACATCGTTCTATGACCGCGACCTGGCCGCCGATCCGAAGGCGCTGGCGGAGGCCACGGTGGCGGTGCTGAAAGCGGCGCACCATCTGGATCGCACCATCTTCGTCGGTTTCGATTGGGCGGGGCTGATCCATGCCAAGGCGCTTGCACCCGAAGCGCAGTGCTGGTTCACGACCATGGAGCTGGATTTCCTCAAAGCACCGAAGGACGGCGAGCGGCCGCAAGTGCAGGTGCTGCGCCATTGGGCGCAGACGGGCACCTCGCCCTGGGCGGCGGGGTTCGATGCGAAGAACTACGAGGGCTCGATCCCGCGTGCGATCAAGGCGGCGGGCGGCGACGGCTGGTTTCCGAGCCAAGAGGACGCGACGCCGGAGATGGTGGCCGAGGCCAAGGCGCTGGGCCTGAAGGTCGGCGCCTGGACGGTCAACGATCCCGCCGAGATGAAGCGCCTGATCGGGCTAGGCCTCGACGGTATCTGCACCGACCGTCCCGACCTGCTGGCAAAGGAATTGAAGCGCGCCGGCTAGTGTCGTGAATCGGAAGTTCATCCCATTTGTCATCCGCCGCGAATGCGGCGGACCCAGGTGAAATCCTGTATAACCGGCGCAAACGTCACCTGGGTGGCCTGCAGTCGCAGGCCATGACAATTTTTCTAAATCGGACGAACTTCTGGTTCAGGACGTTAGTTGGCAACAAGGATTCCGGGACTACCAGCCTAGTCCTTTCCCGTGTTGGATTCGCACATTCCACCAGGTTGCTCAGGGATTCGTACGTCTGACCAGATTTCCGTCGATAAAGACGATACAAGGTTGTGCGTGCCGAATGGCAGAAGCCAACGATGCGCCGCCTTCCGGCTCAAGATGCGGAAATAGCCCCAATTCCGGTCGAGACAGCGACATCATCGACAGCTGAATTGAGTCGGCAGTTAACGCGTCCAAGTTCCGCGCGCGGCGGCGCCGGTGCGAGCAGGACGATCCGGCGCGATGTGCTCATGAGGTCTTCCCCGTCGCGCGCCGGCGGCGAGCGCGCTTCGCGCACCTGCCGCAATGCTGCGCAGTTTGCCGAGCCGATCGGGCCCTTCGACGTCGTGCAGGAAGCATTCGCCGATGGCGATGCCGTCGGTGGCCTGGTGGTTGGTCTTCTCGAAGCCGATCCATTCGCCGACCGGCAGGCGGTGCAGATAGACCGTCAGGTCGGTGTTGATGTAGCCGAGGCCGGTCTCGTGCCGGTTGGCGAGCGGGCTGGCGAAGTCGGCGGCGACCGCGACGCGCACGAAGGGCGTCAGCGGCGCGCCTTCGACCAGGTCGTGGATCTCCGACATCCAGGCGCCGCGCCGTACCTCGTCGGTGCCGAACCAGTCGCGCACATTGCGCATCTTCCACAGCCGGGCGCCGAACTGGCCCTCGGGCGGCGGCGGCAATTCGTCCGGCTTGGGCGCGTCCCAGTTGGGCGGGCTCCAGGTCTTGCCCGGCGCGTTCTCGCTGCGGACCAGGAACTGCACCGTGCCGCGCGCCACGCTGCGCCCCGCCGCTGATCAGCTCGCAGTCCACCACCTTGATCCGCCGGCCGCCGCGGACCACGCGGGTCGCCGCGGTGATCGGCGAGAAACCGGGCAGGCGGTACATGTCCACCGTCAGCCGCGCCGGCATCCACTCCGTGCCGCCATGGGTGCGTTCGAGCTCGTAACCGAGCAGCCCGATCACGACGCGGCCGTGCAGCGAGTCCGCAGCCCACGGCCCGCGGCTGGCCGGTTGCGGGACGTAAGTGTCGCCGTCCCGCTTGAAGAAAGCTTCGCGCGGCATGCCCGAGATCAGAGTCCTTCGAACAGGGCGGTGGACAGGTAGCGCTCGGCGAAGGACGGGATGATCGCCACGATCATCTTGCCCGCCATCTCCGGGCGCGCGCCCCACTTCCAGCGCCGCGGCGATCGCCGCGCCCGAGGAGATGCCGACCGGGATACCTTCGAGCCTGGCGGCGCGCCGCGCCGTCTCGAACGCGGTCTCGTTGGAGATCGTGATCACTTCGTCGATCACCTTGCGGTCGAGGATCACGGGCACGAAGCCGGCGCCGATGCCCTGGATCGGATGCGCCCCCCGGCGGTCCGCCAGACAGCACCGGCGAGTCCTCGGGCTCCACTGCCACCATCCTCACGCCCGGCTTTTTCTCCTTCAGCACATGGCCGACGCCGGTGATCGTGCCGCCGGTGCCGACGCCCGAGACCACAGCGTCCACCGCGCCCTTGGTGTCGTTCCAGATCTCCAGCGCCGTCGTTTTCGCGTGGATTTCGGGGTTGGCGGGATTTTCGAATTGCTGCGGGATCACCGCGCCCGGCGTCGTCGCCACGATCTCATGCGCTTTGGCGATGGCCCGCGCGCATGCCGCCCTTGGCCGCCTCGGTCAGCACGATCTCGGCGCCGAGCAGGCTCAGCATCTTGCGCCGCTCCAGCGACATCGAGTCCGGCATGACCAGGATCAGGTGATAGCCCTTCGCCGCCGCGACGAAGGCGAGCGCGATGCCGGTGTTGCCGGAAGTCGGCTCGACCAGCGTCGACTTGCCGGGCGTGATGATGCCTTGCGCTTCCAGCGCCTCGATCATGCCGACGCCGATGCGGTCCTTCACGCTCGACAGCGGGTTGAAGAATTCCAGCTTGAGCAGGATGTCGGCGCCGACGCCCGCCTCCTTCGGCAGACGCCGCAGCCGCACCAGCGGCGTGTCGCCGATGGTCTCGGTGATCGAGTCGTAGATGCGTCCGCGCCCGGGCTTGCCCTGTTCCATTCGCTATCTCCTAAATCGTGAAATCCGCCGCGGCGCCGCCGCCGCAATCGACGCCGGCGGTGCGGGCGCGCTGGCACAGGTCCTCGATCGAGATCGCGTCGAGCCGCGCCATCACCTCGTCCTGCAGCGTCTGGATCAGCGGCGAGACGATGCGGATGCCGAGCTCGGAGCGCGGATCGATCGCCTCATTGTCCTCGTCCTCCAGGCTCTCGGCCACGCGCACCACGTCGCCGACCGAGATGCGGCGGCGCTCCTTGGCGAGGCGGTAGCCGCCGCGCGGGCCGCGCACGCCCTTGAGCACGCCGGCCCGCACGAGCTGCTGCATTACCTGTTCGAGATAGCGCTGCGGCACGCCCTGGCGCGCCGTGATCTCTTTGGCCCTGCACCGGCTCGGGCCGCGCGTTGAAGGCGATGTCGATGACGGCTTCGAGCGCCAGCAGGGTCTTGCGGGAGAGTTTCAGCATGGTTTCACAATCCGGTGGAGCCGTGGCCGCCGGCGCCGCGCGCGGTGTCGGACAACGTCTCGCTTTCGACCAGTTCGGCGCGTTCGTGCCGCGCGATCACCATCTGCGCGATGCGCATGCCGCGCGCGATGCGGAACGGCGCCTCGCCGAGATTGACCAGCACGGTCTTGAGCTCGCCGCGATAGTCGCTGTCGACGGTGCCCGGCGTGTTGAGCACGGTGATGCCGTGCCTGGCGGCGAGGCCCGAGCGCGGCCGCACCTGGGCCTCGAAGCCCGGCGGCAATTCGATCGCCACGCCATTGGGCACCAGCAGGCGCCGGCCCGGGAAGAAGTTCGATCTCCTCGGCGATCGCCGCGAGCAGATCCATCCCGGCGCGAGCCCTCCGTCGCATAGGCGGGCAGCGGCAGGTCGCGCGCATGGGGGAGGCGGAGGATGCGGAGTTTCATCGGCGGGACCCCCAAAGAATATCTCCCCCGCTTTAGCGGGGGAGGGCGCCGCGGGCGCGTCGCGCGCGCGGCGGAGGGGGTGATGTGTCGATGCGACGGCGCGCGACGGTTCCCCCCCTCCGTCTCGCCCGCTTTGCGGGCGATCCACCTCCCCCGTGAACGGGGGAGGACAGCGGGATCGGCGAAGCGCTCACGCCGGCCCCCTTGAGTGTTTGCGCGATCCGTGCCGCGAGCCGCACGCCGACTTCGGACTTCGCCAGGTCCGGCCAGTCTTCCGTGCCGGTCGCGGTGATCAGGTGCACGGTGTTGCGGTCGCCGCCCATGATGCCGGTGGCGGGGCTGACGTCGTTGGCGACGATCCAGTCGCAGCCCTTGCGCGCGCGCTTGGCGACGGCGTGCGCGACGACGTTCTCCGTCTCCGCCGCGAAGCCGATCAGCAGATGCGGCCGCTGCGCGTGACGCGCGAGCGTCGCGAGGATGTCGGGGTTCTCGACCAGGCGCAGGGTCGGTGCCGCGGCGCCGGCCTCCTTCTTGATCTTGTTGTTGGCCGCGATCTCCGGGCGCCAGTCGGCGACGGCGGCCGTCATCACCGCGACATCGGCGGGCAGGGCGCTCTCGCACGCCGCCAGCATCTCGCGCGCCGTCGTCACCTTGAGCAATTTTCACGCCCGCGGGCGGCGCGATCTCGACCGGGCCTGAGACCAGCGTGGTCTGCGCGCCGGCACGGGCCAGCGCGTCGGCGATGGCGTAACCCTGCTTGCCGGAGGAGCGGTTGGCGAGGAAGCGCACGGGATCGAGCGGCTCCTGTGTCGGTCCCGCGGTCACCAGCGCCTTGATGCCGTCCAGCGCGTGCGAACTCGCGAGCGCGCGTTCCACCGCGTCGGCGATCTCTTCCGGCTCGGCCAGCCGGCCCAGGCCGGTCCTCGCCGTCCGCCATCTCGCCGTCATTCGGCCCGACAAAGGCGACGCCATCCGCCGCGAGCATTTTGAGGTTCCGCTGCGTGGCCGCGCGGTGCCACATCTGCACATTCATCGCCGGCGCCATCAGCACCGGCTTGTCGGTCGCCAGCAGCGTGGTGGAAGCGAGGTCGTTGGCCAGCCCGTTCGCCGCCTTGGCGATCAGGTCCGCGGTCGCCGGGGCCACCACGACGAGATCGGCCGAGCGCGACAGCGCGATGTGGCCCATCTGCGCTTCATCGGTCAGGTCGAAGAGGTCCTGATAGACCTTGTCCTTGGTAAGTGACCCAACGGAAAGCGGGGTCACGAATTCCGCGCCGGCCCTGGTCAGGATCGCGCGCACCGAGATGCCGCGCTTTTGCAGCAGACGGATCAGCAGCAGGGACTTGTAGGCCGCGATGCCGCCGCCGATGATGAGCAACACGCCTTTGCCGCGCATGCGGAGGGAATCCTTGCCGAGGTGGAAATTATACCGCCTTCTGCGGGTAAATATAATGATTTACGGACCGGACGTGTAGTTCCGGCCGGCAGGGAGACAAGTCCATGAATGTCCAGGTGAAATCGACCGACCTGCCGCCGTTCCGGCCGCTGCCGCAGAAGGCGCCGGGACCTCGATATCCGCAAAATGCCCGACGGCACGGTGTACATCGCCCAGAACCACAAGCTCGGCACGATGCACCGTTCCATCGCGCATCTGTTCGCGGACCGCGCGGCGCGGCATCCGGACCGCGCCTTCATCGCCGAACGCACGCCGCTGGACGGCGGCAAGACCGGCGACTGGCGCTTCATCACCTATGGCGAGACGTTCGCGCGGGCGCGGGCGATCGCGCAGGCGCTGCTCGGCCGAGGCATGAACGCCGACATGCCGCTGATGATCCTGTCCGGCAATTCCATCGCGCACGCCACGATGATGCTGGGCGCGATGCTCGCCGGCGTGCCCGTCGCGCCGGTGTCGGTGGCCTATTCGCTGATGTCGGGCGACCACTCCAAGCTCAAGCATGTGTTCGCCGTCGCCGCGCCGAAGATGATCTTCGCGGAGCAGGGGGCCGTTCTACGCCCGCGCCCTGGCGGCGCTGCCGCTGGACGGCGTCGAGGTCGTCACCGCGATGCCGGTTCCCGGCCGCGAAACGACGGCGTATGACGATCTCATCCGCACCCATCCGGGTCCCGAGGTCGCCGCGGCGCTGGACAGGATCGATCACGACACGACGGCGAAATATCTCTTCACCTCCGGCTCGACCGGCATGCCCAAAGGCGTGGTGCAGACCCACCGCATGATGTGCGCGGTGATCGCAGCGCAGGAGGCGCTGCGCACCGAGCCGCCCGATCCCGGCGAGGTGCCGCAAAGCCTGGAGTGGATGCCGTGGAACCACATCTCCGCCGGCAATATCGGCTTCAACAACCAGATCAATGCCGGCGGCACGATCTATCTCGACGCCGGCAAGCCCCTGCCGGGCCTGTTCGACGAGACCATCCGCAATCTGCGCGACATCACGCCGCTCGGCATCGGCACCGCGCCCATCGCCTTCGGCTGGCTGTGCGACGCGATGGAGCGCGACGAGAGCCTGCGCGACCATGTCTTCGCGAAGCTGCGCATGGCCGGCTATGGCGGCGCGACGCTGAGCCAGGACATCTATGAGCGCTTTCAGGCGCTGGCGATCGCGTCCATCGGCCAGCGCATCCCGATGACGACGATGTATGGCGCCACCGAGACGCAGGGCGTGACCGTGGTGCACTGGATCACCGAGCGCGTCGGGCTGGTCGGTTTGCCGCTGCCCGGCATCACGCTCAAGCTGGTGCCCAATGGCAGCAAGCTGGAAGTGCGCGTACGCCGGGCTATCACAAGCGGCCCGATCTCACCGCGGCGGCATTCGACGATGAAGGGTTCTATTCGCTGGGCGACGCCGCAAAGTTCCTCGACGAGAACGATCCGACGCAGGGCCTCGTCTTCGACGGCCGCGTGACGGAGGATTTCAAGCTCGACAGCGGCACCTGGGTCTCGGTCGGCACGCTGCGCCCGCAGGCCGTGGCCGCGGCGTCTCCGCTGGTCTTCGATTGCGTGGTGTGTGGCCAGGACAAGCCCTTTGTCGGCCTTCTCGCCTGGCCGGTGGCTGCCGCGGTGCAGAAGATCAGCGGCAAGACCGACATGGCCGAGGCCGTGAACGCGCCGGACGTCCGCGCCGTCATCCGGGAGAGATTCGCCGCCTTCAACAAGACGCAGAACGGAACCTCAAGCCGCATCCGCCGCGTGATCCTGATGGCCGAGCCGCCGTCGGTCGACGGCCACGAGATCACCGACAAGGGCTACGTCAATCAGCGCGCGACCATGGAACGGCGCCGCACTCTGGTCGACAAGCTGTTCGCGGCGCAGCCCGACCCCGAGGTGATCGCGATTCCCTGACGGGTGCAGTAGTAGTCTTCCCTATGCGCATGATTGCCTGGCCGAATTCACGGGGTTCGGCAGGTTTTCCGGGCGGCCGACCAAACTCCGACCACGGAGGAATCCGTATATCGCGACTCACGCGCGACGCGTTAACTGGCCGCTCAACTCTTTGAGGTCTTATCGGATCGATGGAGACGGGCATGCAGCTTACCGCCAACGACCTGTGCCGCCTCGCGGCCGACCTCAAGGACGAGCACGGCGAATCCGCGATGGAATTCGCCCAGCGTGCCGTCGCCGCCTTCGAGGCCGAAGGCGCCGTCGACCGCGCCCGGTTCTGGTTCACCATGTGCGTGTTCCTGGGCGACATCGTCGAGAACCGCCTCGATCCCGACCAGACACAGACCCTCCACTAGCCGTACCTCCACTAGCTTGGCCCTCCACTAGCTTGGTGTGGGCGCGCGCACTAAACTCTCCGCCCAACCGCGAGGGCGCGCATGCCGCTGGATCCGATCGTCAAAGGCTTTCTCGACCAAATGAAGGCCGTCGGCGGGCCGAAGATGTCCGAGGCGGGCGCGCCGGGCGGGCGCGAGCAGTTTGTCGCCCTGATGCAGATGGTGGGCCCGCGCGACGTGCCGGTCGGCAAGACGCAAAACCTCACCGTGCCGGGTCCGGCGGGGCCGATCCCGATCCGGGTCTACACGCCGGTGGCGGCGGGGGGCGAGCCGATGCCGGCGCTGATCTATTTCCACGGCGGCGGCTTCGTCATCGGCAGCGTCGAGACCCATGACGGCCTGTGCCGGCTGATGGCGAACGAGGGCGGCTTCCGCGTCATCGCGGTCGAATACCGCCTGGCGCCGGAGCACAAATATCCCGCCGCGGTCGACGACGCCTTCGCGGCGGTGGGCTGGGTCGCGGCCAACGCGGCCGATATCGGCGTCGACGCCAACCGCATCGCGGTCGGCGGCGACAGCGCCGGCGCGGCGCTGGCCGCGGTCTGCGCCCAGCTCGCCAAGGCGAAAGGGATTCCGCTGGATGCGCAGCTGCTGCTGTTCCCCGTCGTCCAGGTCGGCGAGCTGACCGCGTCGCTGAAGGAATTCGCGGTCGGCTATTTCCTGGAAAAGGACACGCTGGACTGGTTCTACGACTCCTATCTGCCGGCCGATGCCGACAAGTCCGATCCGCGCATCTCGCCGCTGCGCGCCAAGGACCTGTCGGGCCTGCCGGCGGCCTACATCATGCTGGGCGGCTTCGATCCGCTGCACGACGAGGGCATGCAATATGCCGACAGACTGCGCGCCGCCGGCGTGAAGGTGACGGTCGCGGACCATTCCGACATGGTCCACTGCTTCATCTACCTGCAATCGGTCCTGCCCCAGGCGCATGCGGCGCTGACGGAGGCGGCGAAGGCGGTCGCGAAGATGTTCCGGGCGTGACATGATGCAAAAACTGTCATCGGCCGGGGATGACAAACAGTGAAATAAGGAAGTCCCCATGTCCCTCGACGTCCATGTCCGCAACATCCTCGACCAGATGGCGGCGCTGAAGGCGCCCAAGCTGTGGGAGATCGGGCCGCAGGCGGCGCGGGCGGCGATGCGGATGAGCATCTTCCGCGGCGGCGACACGCCGATCGGCGCGGTCGAGGACCGCAAGCTGCCGGGGCCGGTGCACGACATCGGTGTGCGCATCTACACGCCGCTCGGCGCCAAGGACGGGCCGCTGCCGGGCCTGGTGTTCTTCCATGGCGGCGGCTTCGTGATCGGCGACCTCGACACGCATGACGATCTGTGCCGCATGCTCGCCAATGAGAGCGGCTGCCGCGTCGTCTCGGTCGACTACCGCCTGGCGCCCGAGCATCCGTTTCCGGCCGCGGTCGAGGACAGCTATGCCGCGACGAAATACGTTGCCGGGCACCCGGCCGAGTTCGGCATCGATCCCAAGCGCCTCGCGGTCGGCGGCGACAGCGCGGGCGGCAACCTCGCCGCCGTCGTCGCGCAGCTCGCCAAGACGGACGGGCCGGCGATCGGCTACCAGCTCCTGATCTATCCGGTGACCCAGCTCGGCGCGGCGGCCGATACGGCGTCGATGCGCGACAATGCCAAGGGCTATTTTCTCGAGAAGGACAGCATGGACTGGTTCACCCGCTGCTATGCGCCCGACGCCAGGCACCGCAGCGATCCGCGTCTGTCGCCGCTGCTGTGCAAGGACCTCGCCGGACAGCCGCCCGCCTATGTCGTCACCGCCGGCTTCGATCCCTTGCGCGACGAAGGCCGCGATTACGCCGACGCGCTCGACCGGGCGGGCGTCAGCGTCACTTACGTGAACTATCCCGGCATGGTGCACGGCTTCTTCAGCATGCGCGGATTCATCCCGAAGGCGCGCGAAGCCGTCGCCGCCGCGGCGGCCGCGGTGCGCGAAGGCCTCGCGATTCCGGCGTGACGCGGCAATCCGCGGAATTCTCTGCGCGGTTCCGTACGGTTCCGCCGCGAATGTCGGTTTCAGACACACATTCGCCCCCGTGCAAGCGTAAGGTGCCGTATCGTTCGCCACAGAGTTCCGGGCGCGGACGGCTAAGAGTCCTCAAATTTCTAGCTCTTGCCCCAACGGGAAGAGCCATGCCTGCGCCGCTGCCAAATCGCTTTCACAATCGGCTCCTGTCGGCGCTGCCGGCGCGCGATCTCGATACGCTGCGCCGCCAGCTTGTGCCGGTCGCGCTGCCGCGGCGCAGGCAGATCGAGCTGCCCAACCGGCCGATCGAGGATGTCGTGTTCCTGGAATCCGGCATCACCTCCATCGTATCCAATCCGCCCCATTCGCCGGATGTCGAAGTCGGCATCATCGGCTTCGAAGGCATGACCGGACTTGCGGTCGTGCTGGGCACCGACCAGAGCCCCTATTCGGCCTATATGCAGGTGCCCGGCGGCGGCCATAGCGTTGCCGTCGGCGCGGTGCGCGAGCTGATGGACCGCAGCGCCGAGTGCCGCCAGATATTCCTGAACTTCGCGCAGACTTTCCTGCTGCAGGCTTCGCAGACGGCGGTCGCCAATGCGCGCGCGACGATCGGCGAGCGCCTGGCGCGCTGGCTGCTGATGGCGCAGGACCGCGTGCAGGGCGACGAGATCCCGCTCACCCACGAATTCCTCTCGCTGATGATCGGCATCAGGCGTGCCGGGGTGACCGAGGCGATGAGCGCGTTCGCGCGCGAGGGCCTGATCAAGGGCAGCCGCGGCGTGACCGCGATCGCCAGCCGCGCCGGCCTCATGGAACGCGCCGGCCGCTTCTACGGCTTGCCGGAACGCGAATATCGCCGCCTGTTCCCCGCGGCCGAAGCGGTCCACGAATTCGGCGGCTGAACCTCAGCCCGGGATCAGCTTGCCCGGATTCATCACGCCTTTGGGGTCGAGCGCCATCTTCGCGGCGCGCAGCACGTCGATGCCGAGCGTGCCTTTCTCGCCGGCGATCCAGGGCAGGTGGTCCTCGCCGACGCCGTGATGGTGGCTGATCGTGGCGCCCTGCGCCGCGATGGCGTCGGAGGCGGCTTTCTTGATCGCCTGCCATTGCGCGATCTCGCGCTCCAGCGCGCGCGGGAAGATACAGGTGAAATAGAGGCTGGCGCCGTCGGGATAGGCGTGGCTGACATGGCATTGCACCACGCCATGGGCGCCGTCGCGCGGCGCGGTCTCGCGGATGGCGGTATCCAGTGCGTCCCGCACCGCGACGTAGAGATCGTTCAGCTTGCTCCAGCGCGTCGCCGTCTCCAGCGTGTCGACGCCGATGCCGCGGTCCAGCATCGGATCGCGCAGATAAGGTCCGTGGAAGCGAGCATCCTTCCAGCGCCGGCCCGGACCGGTGCCCAGCGCCAGGGCGCGGTGCTTTTTCGCGATGGCATCGAAGGCGCGGCGCGTGCCCTCCGCATCGGCGCCCTCGAAGCCGGCGATCATCGCGCAGGCCTTGTCGTCGAAGCCCTTGGCGTCCAGCACCATCTGCGCGACGCGATCGCCGATGCGCCGCTTTTTTCCGATGCCGCCATAGGCGCGGTAGAACCGCGTCTCCGCCGCGTCCGACAGGCGCAGCATGGTGGCGCCGAGGCCCGCCTGCACCGCCTCGCGGACCGCCGTCACGCCGCCCTGGAAATCGCGGAACAGATAGCCGCGGTAATCGCTCGTCGCCGGCACCGGCACGATGCGCAGCGTCGCCTCCGTCACGATGCCGAACACGCCTTCCGAGCCCAATGCGAGATCGAGCAATTGCGGCCCGGCCGACGAGGCGGGATAGCCGCCGACATGCAGCACGCCGCGCGGCGTCGCCAGCTTGGCGCCGACCAGCCAGTTCTCGGCGCGGCCGTAGCCGCCCGATCCCTGGCCGGCGCCGCGATGCGCGATCCAGCCGCCCAGGGTGGAGAACTCGAACGACTGCGGATGATGGCCGAGCGTGAAACCCTGCGCGCGCAACGCCTTCTCCAGCGCCGGGCCGTAGATGCCGCATTCCACCGTCGCGATGCGCGACACCGGGTCGATGCCGACGATGCGGTCGAGATCCGACAGGTCGACGGTCACGACCGACCGGAACGGACCTTTCGCCGCCGTGACGCCGCCGACCACGCTGGTGCCGCCGCCGTAAGGCACCACCGCGACACCCATCTCGGCGGCGGCCGCCAGCAGGCCGAGCACCTCGTCGCCGCTGCGCGGATAGAGCACCGCGTCGGGGGCGAGCGACAGGTCGCCGGCGCGCAGGCGCAGCAGATCGTGATAGCTCCTGCCCAGCGCATGGAAGGCGCGTTCATGGTCGTCGCCATGGACGCGATCGACGCCGATCAGCGCGGCGAATTTCTCGCGCGCTTCGGCGCTCAGCCGCGACGCGGGCAGGGCGATGCTCTCCAGCGGCCGCGCCGGCGTCGCCAGCAGCGCGGGCATGCCGAGCTCGCCCGCCAGCCATGTCCACAGCGCCTCGCACCCGGCGAGGTCGTCCTTGTGCGCGGTCCAGCCCCAGCCGTTCCAGCGGATCTTGGCGCGTTCGATGGTCATCCCGGGCTCAGCATCGCAGGTTCAGCGCCCGCGGCAAGATTTCGAAACTGGCTGGTAAACGGCCGGCCGATTCACCATCGGTTTCGACCAGGACGGCGCGCCCGCGCGTCTCCGCCACCGGCGCGACCACGACATGGCGGCCGCGCACCACGCGCACATGCGGCGCGTTCACATGCGCGCCGCTGTAGATCAGGTTCATGTTGGCGAGCGAGCGGCCGACCGGCGCGCCGCCCATCACGATCACGTCGAACAGCCCGTCGTCCAGCAAGGCGCCCGGCGCGACCTTCATGCCGCCGCCGAAATACTGGCCGTTCGCCACCGCGACGGTCGCGATGGTGGCGATCTCGTCATGCGCGCCGTCCACCATCACGCGCACCGGCGTGTTGCGGTGGCGCAGCAGCGCTGCGGCGCTGTGGAAGGCGAAGGCGAACGGGCCGCCGAACAGCTTGGCGATGCGCGCCCGGTTGACCGAATCGACGATCAGGCCGGACAGGCCGAAGGAGGCGATATTGACGAAATGGCGCGTTACCGCCTGGCCGTGCGCCGACAGGCATGAGACGCGGCCGATGTCGATGGCGCGCACCTGGCTGCGCTTGAGGCGGTCGATCGCCGCATAGGGGCCGGGCTCGATGCCGAAGGATCTGCGCAGATCGCCGCCGGTGCCGCTGGTGACGAAGGCGAACACCGCATCGGGATCCAGCGCGCCGTCGGCGACGAACATGCCGTTGACCGCCTCGTTGATGGTGCCGTCGCCGCCGACCGCCACGATCTCCTGATGGCCCTCGCGCAGCGCCGCGCGCACCAGCGCCGTCGCCTGGCCGCGCTGCTCGGTGAATGCCACCGCCATGCGCGGATAGACGGCGCCGAGCCGCCGCGCGATGGCTTTCCAGTCGCGCCCCGTGCGGCCGTTGCCGGAGCGCGGATTGACCACGACGAAGGCGCTCATGCGGCCTCACGCGTCGCGAACCAGCGCGCCAGCGACGCGATCTCGGCGCCGCGCCGGTCTTCGCTCCAGCCGAGTTCGGCGGCCATGATCGTCGCGGCGGCATCGAGCGCTTCGGGCGCGGGGGCGCCGATCTGGCCCATGCAGGTGCGCCGCATCACCACGTCGGACAGAGTCAGCGCCATCTCCTCGCGCACCGCGAACAGCACCTGCGCGCCGATATCGCCCGCGGCGCCCAACGGCGCGCGCAGCTCCGGCCGGTTGCGAGCCTCCGCCAGCATGTCGGGCAGGCGCGAACCGTACATCCGCGCCAGATGCTCGATGGTGGGGAGGTCGGGATGTTCGCGCCGCTGCAGGCTAAGGAAATCGCCGAAGCGGCCGACGTCGCCGCCGGCGGTCGGCTCCTCATCGGTCTCGCATTCGGCGGCCTTGAGCGACAGTTTCTCCACGATGGCGTCGACCACGCTCTGCGCCAGGTCGCGCGAGGTCGTCCATTTCCCGCCGATGGCGGAGAACAGTCCATCGAGCCCGTCATCGGCGCCGTGGTCGACCAGTTCGGCGCGGCGGCTGGCGCCATAGGTGTCGCCCGAGCCGTCGTCGACCAGTGGCCTGAGGCCGGCATAGAAGAACTCGACCTGATCGCGCGCAAGCTTCGCGCCCGGCAGGTGGCGGTTGATGAAGGCGAAGAAGCTTTCGATATCGCCTTCGCTGACATTGACCGCATCGGGATCGTGGCGGAATTCGCTGTCGGTGGTGCCCAGAAGGGTGTGGCCGTGCCAGGGCAGCACGAAGAAATGTCCGCCGCCCGCCGCCACCGTCAATGCGTTCGTCTTCGTCATCACCGGCACCAGCACATGGATGCCCTTGGAGCGCAGCAGCTTGTGCGTCGCGGGCCGGCCCAGCGCGTTGGTCAGGAAGATGTCGGCCCACGGCCCCGCCGCCACCAGCGTGAGCCTGGCGCGCACGTCGAATGCCGCGCCGCCCAGCGTGTCGCGCACGGCGCAGCCTTCGACCTTGCCGCCCTGCACCAGCAGCGTCTTCGCCTCGACATAGTTGGCGATCGCGGCGCCGTCGCCGTCCGCCTCGATCAGGCATTCCAGCGCCAGCCGCTCGGGCGCGTACATCTGCGCGTCGTAATAGCGGAATGCGCCGTCCAGGCCGGGGCCGTCCAGCACCGGCTCGGCCGCCAGCGCCTTGTCGCGCGGCAGCCAGGAATGGTTCGGAAGCCGCTGATCGGGATCGTCCAGCCAGCCCTTGTCGAAGGACAGCAGGTCGTACAGCGTCAAACCTGCCGCCAGCGTGGCGCGCGCCTTGAAGCCGCCGCCATAGAGCGGCACCAGGAAGGGCAACGGATGCACAAGGTGCGGCGCGATGCGCTGCCAGATGCGCCGCTCCTTCAGCGATTCGCGCACCAGGCCCAGCTCGAAATTGCGCAGATAGCGCAGCCCGCCATGCACCAGCTTGGAATTGTGCGCGCTGGTGGCGCCGGCGAAGTCGCTCTTCTCGACCAGCGCGACTTTCAGCCCGCGCATCGCCGCATCGCGCGCGACGCAGGCGCCGGTGACGCCGCCGCCGACGATCAGCAGGTCGAATGTCTCGTCGGCAAGGCGGTCGAGGGCGCGGCGCATGGCATCCGTGGGCGTTGGGGCGGTAAGCTCGGTTTCGCACCGCGGCTTGTCAAGGAACGGACTCGCGGACCGGTGATGGACGTTTCGATGGAGAAGGGCCGATGGCGGCGTTAGGTCAGAAAGTCGAGTTGTTCGTGGCGGATATGGCCGTCGCGGTGGATTTCTACACGCGCGTTCTGGGCTTCGAGGCGCACGAGACCCGACGGGCCGAATTGGCCGGCCGGACACTGGTGCACACCGCGGTGCAAAGCGGTCCCGTCGTCATCGGCCTCGGGCTGCTGGACCGCCTGGCCGACGGACATCATCTGCGCCGTGCGCCCGCCGCGCCGAACGGCATCGGTTTCGAGTTCGTCATCTATGTTGCCGGAGCGGAATTGGAGGCGTGGTACGAACGGGCATGCCGGGAGAGCACGCTGCGCATCGAACCGTTGGGTCTGAAACCTTGGGGCGCCCGCGATTTCAGGGTCGTGGACCCCGACGGCTATTACATCCGGATCAGCGAACCGGACGCCGACAGCGCGCGTGAAGCGGCCGGCGCTACTTGATCTTGCCTTCGTTGAATTCGACGTGCTTGCGCAGGACCGGGTCGTATTTCCGGATCTTGAACTTCTCGGTCATCGTGCGCGTGTTCTTCTTGGTCACGTAGTAGAACCCCGTGCCGGCGCCGCTGTTCAGCTTGATCTTGGCCGTTGTCGGCTTCGCCATGGAAAACTCCTGAAGTCCTGCTGGAAGGGCCGGGAATTTAGCCGGAAGCGGGCCCAAGTCAAGCCGCCTGCGCCCGCCTAACCGTCAGGAATATCAGATAAATCAGGCTGATCGCGGCCAGCGCTGCCATCAGACCGGTCGGATTCCAGGCATCCAGCGCCAATCCTTCGACCGGCGGGCCGGCCAGAAGCCCGGCCGCGTAGAGCATCACATAGGTGGCGTTGGCGCTGGCCAGCTCGCCGCCCTTGAAGCGCTCGCCGACCAGGGTCAGGCCGATCGTGTAGACCCCCATCATCAGCCCGCCCCAGAAGAACAGCAGGCCGTAGGTCGCCAGCGGCGAAGCGGTCAGCAGCGGCGTCAGCCCGGCGCCGACGATGCCGGCCGCGGTGCAGACCATCAGCAGGACGCGGCGGTCGAAGCGGTCGGCGAGCATGCCGAGCGGATACTGGAACGCCATCGCGCCCAGCGACGAGGCAGTGATGGCGAGCGCGGCCTGCGCCTCGCTGAAGCCGGAGCGCACGGCATAGACCGGGAACAGGCCGAACAGCCCGGCGTCGAGCGCGCCGAACACCAGCGCCGCCGACAGGATGGAGGGTGCGGCGCGCAGCGCGCCGATCACGCCGGCGCCTTTCTCCTCCTCCAGAAGCGGCGCCGATTTGCGCGCAATGAGCACGGGGATGAGCGCCAGCAGCAGCATCGCCGAACCGGCGGCGAAGGGCGCCACGCCGCGCGTGCCCATGACGTAGAGGATCGCCGGGCCGAGGCCGAAGCCGCCCGAGATCGCGATGCCGTAGAGCGCGACATAGCGGCCGCGATTGCGCTCGTCGGCGAGCTGGTTGATCCAGAATTCGGATGCCACGAACAGGCTGTTCAATCCGACGCTGAGCAGGAAGCGCAGCGGAAACCAGAACCACAGGCTGGGCGCGGCATAGAGTGCGAGCAGCGCGCCGGCGGCCAGCAGCAGCGCGGCGCACAGGCAGGGCGCGGTGCCGAAGCGGCGCAGCAGGCGCGGCACCTGCGGCGTGATCAGGAAGGCGGCGAGGCCGGCGGTCGCCAGGTTCAGCCCGTTCACGCTGCCGGCATAGCCCCGCCGCTCGAGGATCAGCGACAGCAGCGGCAGCGTCAGCCCGATCCCGAGCGCGAAGGCGGCGCAGGTCGAGAGGATGGCGACGAGGCTGAGCGTACGCGCGCGATCCGTCAGCATCCGTCACGCATCGCTAGATATGCACCAGGGACGGCTTGCCGCGGGCGAAGCGGTAGAACGGCACCGGCCGGGCGGTGTCGCCGTTCACGCGCGCCTCGACCTCGTCCAGCACGGTGCGGGTGATGCTGGGTAGATCGAGCGCGCGCGCCTCGTCGAGGGTGAGCCAGGCCGGCGTCAGCAGTTCTTCTGTTTCCGCGCCGTCCAGCTGGTGCGCGATCAGGCTCGCATCGGCCATGAAGAAGCGCGCGTCGAAGCGGCGGGTGCGGTTGGGCGGGGTGATGGCGCGCGCGATCATCTCCAGCCCGTCCAGCCGTGGCATGACCTTGTGGGCGAAGAACGCCTTCCACGCCGGGGCGCGGCTGCGCGGCACGCTCGCCGCGGCCTCGCCCAGCACGATGCCGGTCTCCTCGAAGGTCTCGCGGATCGCCGCCAGCGCCAGGCCGCGGGCGCGCACCAGGCTGGTGCCCAGCGCGGCGCGCGCCGCCACGTCGGGACGCAACTCGCTTGCGACGGGAATGCGCATGTCGCCGGGATCGAGGCGCCCGCCGGGGAACACATATTTGTTCGCCATGAACGCCATGTTGCCGTGGCGCCGTCCCATCAGCACGCGCGCAATCCCGCCCTCGCGCTTCACCAGCACCAGTGTCGCGGCGTCTTTCGGGCGCAGAACACGCTCGACCAGTTTCTCGTTGTCGGAATCGAAAATTGCCATGGGATGAAGTCTAAGACATTTCCATCTTCGTTTTCCCATGCCATATCCCATGTGTCATGGCCCGCGACTGCGGGCCATCCAGTTGGGTTCTATGGCGCTTCAAAAGCGCGCACGAAATTCAGCGCCCGCGTTCTATGATCACCTGGATGGCCCGCAGTCGCGGGCCATGACAGGTTTGGTTGGGGGGATAGCCGTTCTACTTCCGCCGCCGGCGCTGCGTCTGCTGCTTGAAGCGCGGCTTGTTGCCGGCGGGCGCGGTTGACGCTTCGGCAAGGTCGAAGCGCAAGCCGCCGGTCAGCGGCGCGGCTTCGGCGAGGCGCACCGCCACGATGTCGCCGAGCTTGTAGGCGGTGTGCGAGCGGTCGCCGACCAGCGCATGGGCGCGCTCGTCATGCTTGAAGAACTCGGCGCCCAGGGCGCGGATCGGCAGCAGCCCTTCGGCGCCGGTGTCGGCCAGCCGCACGAACAGGCCGAAGCGCGTCACGCCGGTGATGCGGGCGTCGAACTGCGCCCCGACGCGGTCCTGCATATAGGCGGCGACATAGCGGTCGGTGGAGTCGCGCTCGGCCGCCATGGCGCGGCGCTCGGTCATCGAGATGTGCTCGGCGATCTCGCCCAGGCTGCGCGCCTCGCGGTCGGTCAACCCGTCGTCGCCGAATCCGTACGCGGCGACCAGCGCGCGGTGGACGATGAGGTCGGCATAGCGGCGGATCGGCGAGGTGAAATGCGCGTATTTCGCCAGGTTCAGGCCGAAATGGCCGATATTCTCCGGCGCATAGACCGCCTGCGCCTGGGTGCGCAGCACGACGTCGTTCATCACCGCTTCCTGCGCGCCGCCCTTGGCCTGGGCCAGGATGCGGTTGAACACGCCGGGCTTGAGCACCTGGCCCTTGGCGAAGGCGATCCCCAGCGTGCGCAGGAAATCGCTGAAGCCGAACACTTTCTCCTTCGACGGCGTGTCGTGGATGCGGTAGATCAGCGGCGACTTCTTCTGCTCCAGCGCCTCGGCCGCCGCAACATTGGCCAGCACCATGAACTCCTCGATCAGCTTCATCGATTCCAGCCGCTCGCGGAAGGCGATGGATTTCACCCGCCCGTCTTCGCCCAGCACGACGCGCCGCTCCGGCAGGTCGAGGTCGAGCGGATCGCGCTGGCGGCGCTCCTGGATCAGGACCTGGTAGCAGGCCCAGATGTCGGCCAGCGTGCGCTTGGCAATGTCGGGGATGTGGGCGTCCGGCCTGCCGTCGAAGGCGCGCTGCGCCTGCGCGTAGGTCAGCCGCGCCGCCGAGCGCATAATGCCGCGCAGGAATTCGTGGCGCCGCTTGCGGCCTTGTTTGTCGAACACCATGCGCACCACGAGGCAGGCGCGGTCGACGCCTTCCTTGAGCGAGCACAGATCGGCCGACAGGGCTTCGGGCAGCATCGGCACCACACGGTCGGGGAAATAGGCCGAGTTGCCGCGCTTGTAGGCCTCGCGGTCCAGCGCCGAACCGGGCGTCACGTAATGCGCGACGTCGGCGATGGCGACGAGGGCGACGTAGCCGCCCGGGTTCTTCGGGTCGTCGTCCGGCGCCGCCCACACCGCGTCGTCATGGTCGCGCGCGTCCTCCGGATCGATGGTCAGCAGCGGGAACTGGCGCAAATCCGTGCGCCCACGCGGATCGGCCGGCACCGCGCTCTCGGCCTGATCGATCACCTCCTTGGGAAAATCGGTCGGGATGCCGTGCGCGTGGATCGCGATCAGGCTGATGGTCTTGGGCGTGTTCATGCTGCCCAGAAGCTCGACCACCCGGGCGCGCGGAAAGCCGCCGGCGCGGCCGGCGATGGGTTCGGCCAATACCAGCTCATTATCCTCGGCACCGCCGCGGTCGCGGCTGTCGACGGAGAATTCGGTGCGGCTCTTGCGGTCGATCGGCTCGAGGCGCAGGCCCTGCGGCCCGCTCTTCAGCACGCCCAGCACCTTGTGCGCGCTGGCGCCCAGCCGCTTGATGACGCGCGCCTCGTAACCGTCTTCCGCCTTCGACAGCCGCGCCAGCACGCGCTCGCCGCGTCCCAAGGCGGCGCCGGCATCGTCGCGGCCGGGCACGACGATGATCTGCGGCGGCTCGTCGTTCGAGTCCCATTTCTGCGGCCGCGCCAGGAGTTCGCCGTCGGTGTCCTGGCCGGTGATCTCCAGCACCGCGACCTCGGGCAGGGCGCCCGGCGTGGCATAGCCCCGGCGCCGGTTGCCCGCGATGGCGCCGTCCGCTTCCAGCTCCTTGAGGATGCGCTTCAAGGCGATGCGATCCGAGCCCTTGAGGCCCAGCAGCTTCGCCAGATCGCGCTTTGTCGCGTTCGGCCGTTCGGCCAGCAGTTCGAGCACACGCGCCTTGTCCAGGGCGGGTGCGTTCGTCGATGTCTTCTTGGTCTTCAAGTCCTACTCGCCGGCCACCGGTTCGGGCTTTTTCTTTGCCGCCTTGGCCGGGGCCTTCTTCTTCGCGGGCGCGGCCGGTTCGGCCTTCGCCTTGGTTTCTTTCTTGGCCTTGGGTTTAGCCGCAGCCTTCTTCTTTTTCTTCGTTCCGCCGCCCTTGGCCGCGCGCTCGGCGAGCAGGGCGAGCGCCTGCTCCAGCGTGATCGCCTCGGCGTTGTCGGCGTCGGGCACGGTCGCGTTGGTCTCGCCGTCGGTGACATAGGGGCCGTAGCGGCCCTTCATCAGCTTGACCGGCGTGCCGCTGGGATCGTTGCCGAGTTCCTTCAGCGCCTGCGGCCCGCGGCGGACGCGCGGATTGTTCTTCTTCTCGGCGATCAGGTCGACGGCGCGGTTGAGGCCGACGGTGAACACGTCCTCCGCCGATTCCAGCGAGGCATAGACGCCGTCGCTCGCCACATAAGGTCCGAAGCGGCCGAAATTGGCGGTGATCGGCTTGCCGGTCTCGGGATGGATTCCCACTTCGCGCGGCAGTGCCAGCAGCTTCTGGGCATAGTCGAAATCGACCGCGGCGACGTCGTAATCCTTCGGAATGCCCGAGCGCTTGGCCGTCTTGCCGTCGCCGAGCTGAACATAGGGCCCGAAGCGGCCGCTGCGCAGCGTCACCTTCTCGCCGGTCGCCGGGTCCTCGCCCAGCTCGCGCGGCTGGGCCGCCGCCGCGTCGGCATTGTTCTGGCCGATCTGCCGCGTGAACCGGCACTCCGGATAGTTCGAGCAGCCCACGAAGGCGCCGAAGCGCCCGAGCTTCAGGCTCAGCTCGCCGGTGCCGCAGGTGGGGCAGACGCGCGGGTTCGATCCGTCCGCGTTCGCCGGGAAGATATGGTGCCCCAGGATGTCGTTCATCGCGTCGATGACGTTCGAGATCTTGATGTCCTTGGTGCCGCCGACCGCCGCCGAGAAATCGCGCCAGAAATTGCGCAGCAATTCCTTCCACGCCAGCTTGCCGTCCGAGACCTCGTCGAGCTGCTCTTCGAGGTCGGCGGTGAAGCCGTATTCGACATAGCGCGGAAAATAGAGCTCCAGGAACACGGTGACCAGCCGGCCCTTGTCGTCGGGAACGAAGCGGCCGCGGTCCATCCGGACATAGGAGCGGTCGCGCAGCACCGACAGGATCGAGGCATAGGTCGAGGGCCGGCCGATGCCGAGCTCTTCGAGCTTGCGCACAAGGCTGGCCTCGGAATAGCGCGGCGGCGGCTCGGTGAAGTGCTGGGCCGGGACGACGTTCGCGACCGTGACCGCTTCGCCGGCGGCGACCTTGGGCAGGCGCGAGCCGTCCTCCTCGGATTCGTCGTCGCGGCCTTCCTGGTAGAGCGTCAGGAAGCCGTCGAACAGCATCACCGTGCCGGTGGCGCGCAGCATGATCTTCTTGTCGGCGGAGACGACGTCGACCGTGGTGCGCTCCATCTCGGCGCTTTCCATCTGGCTGGCGATGGCGCGCTTCCAGATCAGCTCGTAGAGCCGCGCGGCGTCGGCATCGAGATAGCGCGACACCTCCTCGGGCGTGCGCTCGAAGCTGGTGGGGCGCACCGCCTCATGCGCTTCCTGCGCGTTCTTGGCCTTGCTGGTGTAGGTGCGGGCGGCGGCGGGGAGATATTTGCGGCCGTATTTGGCGCCGATCACATCGCGCGCTTCGGCGATCGCCTCGGGCACCATGGTGATGCCGTCGGTGCGCATATAGGTGATCAGGCCGACCGTGTCGCCGCCGATGTCGACGCCCTCGTAGAGCCCCTGCGCGATCTGCATCGTGCGCTTGGCGCCGAAGCCGAGCTTGCGCGAGGCCTCCTGCTGCAGCGTCGAGGTGATGAAGGGCGGGGCGGGGTGGCGCTTGACCGGCTTGCTTTCGACGCTGTCGATCGCAAAGCTCTGTGCCGCGACCGCGGCGACGGCGGCGGCCGCCTCGGCCCCGGTCTTCAAGGACAGCTTGTCGAGCTTCTCGCCGTTCAGCTGCGTCAGCCGGGCGCTGAACGTTCCGCCCGGGGCGGCGACGTCGGCGTCGATGCTCCAATATTCCTGGGCGCGGAACGCCTCGATCTCGGCCTCGCGGTCGACCACAAGGCGCAGGGCGACGGACTGCACCCGCCCTGCCGAACGGGCGCCCGGCAGCTTGCGCCACAGCACCGGCGACAGGGTGAAGCCGACCAGATAGTCGAGCGCGCGGCGCGCCATATAGGCGTCGACCAGCTCCTCGTTGATCTGGCGCGGATGGGCGATGGCTTCCTGGATCGCGGTCTTGGTGACGGCGTTGAACGCCACCCGCTCGATCCGCACGCCGGCCAGCGCCTTGCGCTGCTTGAGCACTTCCAGCACGTGCCAGGAGATCGCCTCGCCCTCGCGGTCCGGATCGGTGGCGAGGATCAGCTTGTCGGCGCCCTTCACGGCGTCGGCGATGTCCTTGATCCGCTTCTGGGCGCGGTCGTCGACCTCCCAGGTCATGGAAAAGTCGTCGTCCGGCCTGACCGATCCGTCCTTGGACGGCAGGTCGCGGATATGGCCGAAACTCGCCAGAACCTTGTAGCCAGGGCCAAGGTATTTGTTGATGGATTTGACCTTGCCGGGGGATTCGACGACGACAACGTTCATGGAGACGGGGGTGCTCTGCTTGCTGGGCCTGGTGAGGGTCTACCCTCGAAGGCCACAAATAATGCGACAAATGGGACCGGGGTCCCTTTGGGCGGCGGACACTGATCGAAGCTCCCGAGCCATGTCAACGCCGGGCTCGCGCCGGGTGTACATCATAGGTTGTATTTGTCGCCTTCGTCTGGTTTATACGTATACTAAAAGTTGTATATCGCGCGCCGCCGTCCTAGCTTGTGCAGGTCCGACTGCGCGATCTCCCAATGCCCTATGTCCACCGCCACGCCCTGCCGCCGCCCCCGGGTCCGATCGGTCCCGGCGAGACCGCGCGTTATACCCGCGATCTGCTTGAAACCCTTAAGAAAATGGCGCACGGCCAAGGCCACACATTGCTGGCGCATCTGCTGACCCTGGCGGCGACAGAGGCCAAGTTCATCGCCGATCAGGCCCAGGACACCTGATTGCCCGGGTGGCGGGTGATTCGCCCGGCGAGTTCCAGCTCCAGCAAAATAATCAGCACGGCAGGGGTCGAACCGCCGCAAATCCTTACGAGTGCGTCAACTTCGATCGGGGCCGGCCCCAAAGCTTCGAGCACCAGGGGACGGATTCGGTCGGCTTCTGCTTCGCCAGCCGTACCATCCGGCGGCACCGCCGGCCCGTCCCGTCCGGGATCGCGGAAATCGTTGCCCAGCATCGGCCGCAGCACCGCCAGGACGTCGCCGGCGCTCTCGATCAGTGTCGCACCCTCGCGGATCAGCCGGTTGGTGCCCTTGGCGCGCGGGTCGAGCGGCGAGCCCGGCACGGCGAAGATCTCGCGGCCTTGTTCCAGTGCGAAATTGGCGGTGATCAGCGAGCCGGAGCCTTCCGCCGCCTCCACGATCACCACGCCGCGCGAAAGGCCCGAGATGATGCGGTTGCGGCGCGGGAAGTGGCGGGCCTGCGGCGCCAGGCCGAGCGGCATCTCCGAGACGATGCAGCCCTCGGCGCGGATGCGCTCGTGCAGGCCGGCATTCTCCGGCGGATAAACGACGTCGACGCCGCCGGCGACCACGGCGCAGGTCCCGCCGCCGAGCGCGCCTTCATGCGCCGCCGCGTCGATGCCGCGCGCCAGGCCAGAGGCGACCACCAATCCCGCTTCCGCCAGGTCGCGCGCCAGCGTGTTTGCGAAGCGGCGGCCGAGCGCCGAGGCGTTGCGGGCGCCGACCATCGCGACCATCTCGCGGCCGAGCAGCGTGACATGGCCGACCGCCGACAGGATGGGCGGCGGCGGATCGATGGCGGCGAGCCCGCGCGGAAATTCGGCCTCGCAATTGGCGATCACGCGACCGCCGAGCCTGGCGAGGCCCTCGATCTCGCGCCGCGCGTCGCCGTCGGTGGGCATGCGCAGGGTTTCGCCGCCGCCGCCGCGGCGGACCAGGCGCGGCACTTCCTCGAGGGCGGCGCTGGCGCTGCCGAAGCGGGCGAGGAGGTGGGCGAAGGTGACCGGCCCGACATTCTGCGTCCGCGCCAGGCGCAGCCAGGCGCGCCGCTCCGCCTCGCCGAGCGTCGTCACGCGGGCTTGCTTTGGCCGACCCGCGGCTCGATGCCGCTCAGCAGGCGGCGGATGTTTGCGCTATGCGCGACGAAGACCAGAACCGCGAGCAGCACCGCCAGCACCGCCGCATGCGGCTTGCCGAACGCCCACATATAGATGGGCGTCGCCACCGCCGCGACCAGGGCCGAGAGCGACGAGATGCGGAACAGCGCCAGCACCGCGCCCCATGTCGCGAGCCCCAGCAAGGCCACCGGCCAGTACAGCGCCAGCAGGATGCCGAGCGACACCGCAATGCCCTTGCCGCCCTTGAAGCCGAGCCAGACCGGAAAAAGATGGCCGAGGAACGCGCCCAGCGCCGCGAACAGCGCGGCATCCTCGCCCCAGACATGCTGCGCGAGCAGCACCGGCGCCGCGCCCTTCAGCGCATCGAACAGCAGCGTCAGCGCCGCCGCCGCATACTTGCCGGTGCGCAGCACATTGGTGGCGCCGATGCTGCCCGAGCCGATCTTGCGCACGTCGCCGGCGCCGAACGCATAACTGAACAGCAGCCCGAACGGTATCGAGCCCAGCAGATAGCCGATGAGCAGCGCAAAGGCGGCGGCCGGCGCCGTGGTGTGGAGAGCAAGGTCCATGGCGCATGCTACTGCAGTTCGCGCGCATTTTCCTCCCCCGTCGTGACGGGGGAGGGGGACCGCGAAGCGGTGGAGGGGGCGGGTGCGTGGCGGTCGCCCCCTCCGTCTTGCATCGCTGCGCGATGCAATCCACCTCCCCCGCTATATGTTCAGCCCGGACACATAGCTGACAGGTGTTCGGGGACATGGTTGACACATTCTGGCTTGGAAGAGGCTCTGAAGGAGGCCGTCCATGCCATGGCGGAAGGTGTCGATCATGGATCAGCGTCGCGAGTTTGTTGCCTTGGCGTCTTTGGAAGGGGCGAACCGGCGCGAGTTGTGCCGCCGCTTCGGGATCAGCGCGCAGACGGGTTACAAGTGGCTGTCGCGCGCGGGTGAAGAAGCCGCCGATCTGCGCGACCGCTCGCGTCGACCGCATTCGAGTCCGTTGCGCAGCGTCGATGCGATAGAGGCTTTGGTGCTGGCGGTTCGCGATGCGCATCCGGCCTGGGGCGCACGCAAGATCGAACGCTGCCTGACGCGCGACGGGCATTCGGCGCCGGCGATCTCCACCATCCACGCGATCCTGCAGCGTCACGGCCGGGTCGATCCGCCCGCCGGCAAGCCAGGCCGGCCGTGGCAGCGCTTCGAGAAGGATGCGCCCAACCGGATGTGGCAGATGGACTTCAAGGGCCACATGCCGCTGGGCCGCGGCGGCGACTGTCATCCGCTGACGGTGATCGACGACCACTCGCGCTACGCGGTGTGCCTCAAGGCGTGTGCGAATGAGCAAGCAAATACAGTGCAGGACGCCATGACGCAGACCTTCAGGCGCTATGGCCTGCCCGAGTTCATCCTGGCCGACAACGGATCGCCCTGGGGCGACGGACCCTATCGCAGCTGGACCAGGCTCGGCGTGTGGCTGCTCAAGCTCGGCATCGGTCTGCACCACGGCAGGCCCTATCATCCGCAGACCCACGGCAAGAACGAGCGCTTCAACCGCACGCTCAAAACCGAGGTCTTCGCGCTCAAACGCTTCCAAGACCTGTCCGAGGCGCAACGCGCGCTCGACGACTGGCGCATCGTCTACAATCTGGAACGGCCGCACGAAGCGCTCGGCCAGGATGTTCCCGCCAGCCGCTACACGCCAAGCTCAAGGCCGATGCCCGCAAAGCTGCCGGTCGTGGAATACGACGACGGCGAGATCCTGCGCACCGTCGATACGACCAGGTCCTACATCAGCTTCAAGGGACGCCACTGGCGCATGCCACAGGCCTTCCGTGGCGAACGCGTAGCCATCCGCCCAAGAGCCCAGGACGGCCTCTACGCCGTCTGCTTCGGTGCCCACCAGATCGCCGAAATCGACTTCAACAAGACTGTCAGCTATGTCTCCGAACAGGTGTCAACCATGTCCCCGGGCTGAACATATAGCGGGGGAGGTGCGCAGCAGTGCTACGCCTTCGCCTTGCGGTCGAACACGCAGACGCCGCCGACATAGGTCTTCTGCGCGCGGCCGTGGAATCGGCGGCCTTCGAACGGCGTGTTCTGGGCGCGGCTGAGCAGGTCGCGGTGGCGCACGGTGAACGGATCGCCCGGATCGATCAGCACCAGGTCTGCGGGCGCGCCCTTGGCCAGCGTGCCGGCGTTCAGGTCCAGGATGCGCGCCGGCGCCGACGTCAGCGCCCGCAGCACATGGGCGAGGCTGGCGCGGCCGTCATGGTGCAGGCCGAGCGCCACCGGCAGTAGCGTCTCCAGCCCGACCGCGCCGAACGCGGCTTGCGCGAAGGGCTGGCGCTTGGTGTCGGCGGCCTGCGGATCGTGGCTCGAGACGATGACATCGATGATGCCCGAGGCGACGCCCTCCACCATCGCGGCGCGGTCGGCCTCCGAACGCAGCGGCGGCTTCACCTTGCGGAACGTGTAGTAGGAGCCGACATCGAGCTCGTTGAGCGCCAGGTGATGCGCCGCGACCCCGCACGTGACCTTCACGCCGCGCTCCTTGGCGGAGGCGATGACGTCGAGCGCGGCGCGGGTCGAGATCTGGCTGAAATGGTAGCGCGCGCCGGTCAGTTCGACGAGGCGGATGTCGCGCTCGACGATGATCGCCTCGGCCGCGGCCGGCGCCGCGGGCAGGCCCAGCCGCATCGCATATTCGCCTTCGGTGATCGCGGTGCCCTCCGACAGGTCGGGGTCCTCGGCGTGTCCCACCACCAGCGCGCCGAAAGTGTTGGCATAGGCCAGCGCCCGGCGCATGACGCGGGCATTGGCGATGGTGCGGTCGCCGTCGGTGAACGCCACCGCGCCCGCTTCCTGGAGCAGGCCGATCTCGGTCATCAGCGCGCCGCCGAGCCCCTTGGTCAGCGCCGCCATCGGCGCCACCCGCACCACGGCGGTGGCCGCGGCGCGGCGCTTGATGAAGTCGACCAGCGACGGCGCATCGATCACCGGATCGGTGTTGGGCATGGTGACGATGGTGGTGACGCCGCCCGCCGCCGCGGCGTGGCTGGCGCTCTCCAGGGTCTCGCGGTGCTCGCTGCCCGGCTCGCCGGTGAAGACGCGCATGTCGATCAGGCCGGGCGCCAGCACCAGACCCTTGGCGTCGATCACTTCGGGATCGTTGGGCTCGGCGTCGTTGAACAGGCGCGGACCGACATCGGCGATGCGGCCGTTCTCGACCAGAAGGCCGCCCTTCAGGTCCAGGCCGGAGGCCGGGTCGATCAGCCGGGCATTGCGGAAGGCGATCCGCCGCGTCATGGCGCGTTGCGCCCTTCGACCGCGAGGCCGCGAGACAGCGCGTCCAGCACCGCCATGCGGATGGCGACGCCCATCTCGACCTGTTCCTGGATGACGCTGACCTCGATGTCGTCGGCGACGGCGGAATCGATCTCGACGCCGCGGTTCATCGGGCCGGGATGCATCACGATGGCGCCGGGCCTGGCGAGCTCCAGCTTCTCGTGGTCCAGGCCGTAGAAATGGAAATATTCGCGCGTCGACGGCACGAAGGCGCCCGACATGCGCTCGAGCTGCAGCCGCAGCATCATCACGATGTCGGCGCCCTGAAGACCCTTCTTCATGTCGTGGAAGATTTCGACGCCGAAGCGGTCGGCGTCGGCGGGCAGCAGCGTGCGCGGCGCGATCAGGCGCACCCGCGCGCCCATCTTGAGCAGCAGGTGGATGTTGGAGCGCGCGACGCGCGAATGCAGCACGTCGCCGCAGATCGCCACGATCAGCCCTTCGAACGTCCCCAGCCGCCGCCTGATCGTCAGCGCGTCGAGCAGCGCCTGGGTGGGGTGCTCATGCGCCCCGTCGCCGGCATTGATGACGCAGCAATCGAGCTTGCGCGACAGAAGCTCGGCGGCGCCGGAATCGGAATGGCGCACCACGAGCAGGTCCGGCCGCATCGCGTTCAGCGTCGTCGCGGTGTCGATCAGCGTCTCGCCCTTGGACACCGACGAGGTCTTGACGCTCATATTCATCACGTCGGCGCCCAGCCGCTTGCCCGCGAGCTCGAACGAGCTCTGGGTGCGGGTGGAAGCCTCGAAGAACAGGTTGATCAGGGTGCGGCCCTTGAGCAGGTCCGTCTTCTTGTTCGAGCTGCGGTTGAGCGCGACATAGGTCTCGGCGAGATCGAGAAGCGCCGTGATCTCCGGCACCGAAAGACCTTCGATGCCCAGCAGATGGCTGGATTTTAGGATGGTATCGGCGGCGGCCGCGGAGGTCATTAAAGCGGTGGTATAGGCAAGCGAACGGGCAGGGGCAAGCGATCTCACAGGCAGCCGTAATAAAAGTATCCTACTGTGTGGACAATTCGTCCGGTGCGATCCGCAGACCACCGAACGCCGACCGTGCTGCCGCACGGAAACCGTCCCCAGTGGTAAACGAGTTCGTTCCGGGGATCCCAGCCCGGGTCCCAGTCGGGACATTCGATGGTCAATACGCCAATGGGTCTCTGTACGCCCCGCAGCGTACAGGTCTTCGGCATGTTGGGGTCGCGCCGAAAATTCTGCGCGAGAAGTGTGTCCTCCAGCGCCGACTGCGCCGTGCCGAGCGGAAAACGGCGCGCGACGATCGCATCGAACCGGCGACTTGTCTCCTCGCAATCTCGCCAGTCGTGGCAGTCAATGCCGGCGGCGATGGCCGGCGGCCCTGGGTCGGACTGTAAAGCGACGCCCAGCAGCATTCGCGCATCCGGCGAAAAAGTCAGAACCGCTGCGCTTGCCGCGAGGAGGCAGCCAAGCACGATCAGCGCTATGCGGAGGCCGTGGCTCACCGGCTGTCCTGGATGTTTCGCAGCCGCTCCAGTGCGCCCTGGAGGATGTAGGCCGCCGCCATCTTGTCCACCACCTCGCCGCGGCGCTTGCGGGAGGCGTCGGCGTCCAGCAGCGTGCGGGTCACCGCGGCGGTCGACAGCCGCTCGTCCCACATCAGGATCGGCAGCGCCGGCGTCCGGGCGGCGAAGTTGCGGGCGAAGGCACGGGCCGATTGCGCGCTCGGCCCGTCGCTGCCGTCCATGTTGAGCGGCAGGCCGACCACCAGCCCGCCGACGCCCTGCGCCGCGATGATCGCGTCCAGCCTGGGCGCATCGGCCGAGAACTTGCCGCGCGCCAGCGTCTCCATCGGCGTCGCCACGGTCAGCAGCGTGTCCGACAGCGCGATCCCGATGGTCTTCTCGCCGAGGTCGAGGCCGAGCAGCCGGGCGCGGGCGGGGAGGGCGGCTTTGAGGGTTTCGATGGAGAGGATCGGCATCTCTACCTCCCCCTCGCGGGGAGGTAGAAAAATCGCACAGCGATTTTTAGGGTGGGGGTCGGGTGCGGGACGGCTGCCCCCCACCCGAAATTTGCTGCGCAAATTTCGACCTCCCCGCGAGGGGGAGGTGAAGGGTGGCGGAGGCTCACCTTTGGCCGATCTCGATGCGGTTGCCGGCGGGGTCGCGTACGAAGAAGCGGCTGAGGCCTTCGGCCGTGCTCTCCTCCTCGATCGCCACGCCATGGCGCAGCAGCTCCGCCTTGGCGGCGGCCAGGTCCCCGGTCAGAAAGCAGATATGGCGCTTGCTGCGCGGACTGGGCTCGGGATCGATGCCGACATGCATCTGCAGCGCGCCGACCTGGAACCAGGCGCCGCCGCGCGCCCTGAGCTCCTCGGGCTTGGGCAGTTCGGGGAAGGCGAAGACCTCGCGGTAGAATCGCAGGCATTGCGCCTCCAGCGCGCGGGGCACGGCGATCTGCACGTGGTCGATGCCTGTGATGCCGAGCGACATGGCCAAATCCCGTCCGGATCGCTTGCCAGCCTGCCCCTCGGTTGCTAGCAAGGCCGTTGATTTCCTAGCACATAGAGCCGCCCATGTCCGTGGACAAGGACACTGTTCGACGCATCGCCAAGCTTTCCCGCATCGCGCTCGACGAAGCGCGCGTCGCCCCCATGGTCGACGAGCTGAACGGCATCTTCGCCTGGGTCCAGCAACTGAACGAGGTCGACGTGACCGGCGTGGCGCCGATGACCAGCGTGGTCGAGCAGCGCCTGAAGATGCGCGACGACGTCGTCACCGACGGCGACGCCGCCGACGCGCTGATGGCCAACGCACCGGAAGGCGAGGACCATTTCTTCGTCGTGCCCAAGGTGGTCGAATAATGCCGCTGCCCTCATCCCTGACCGATTTCACCCTGGCCGACGCGCGCGACGCGGTCCACGGCAAGAAGGTGACGTCCAAGGAACTGACCACCGCCTTCGTGAAGGCCGTCGCCGAAGCGCGGCCGCTCAACGCCTTCGTGACCGAGACGCCGGAGAAGGCGCTGGAGATGGCGGTCGCCGCCGATGTGCGCATCGCGCACGGCCAGGCGCGGCCGCTCGAAGGCCTGCCGCTGGCGATCAAGGACCTGTTCTGCACCAAGGGCGTGAAGACCACCGCCGGCAGCGCCATCCTGGGCAATTTCGTGCCGCCCTACGAGTCCACCGTCACGCAGAACCTGTGGGACGCCGGCGCGGTGATGCTGGGCAAGACCAATATGGACGAGTTCGCGATGGGCTCGTCGAACGAGACCTCTGCCTTCGGCCCGGTGTTCAACCCCTGGCGGGCGCGCAATTCGAACCAGAACCTGGTGCCCGGCGGCTCGTCGGGCGGCTCGGCCGCCGCGGTCTCGGGCCATCTGTGCCTGGCCGCCACCGGCACCGACACCGGCGGCTCGATCCGCCAGCCGGCGGCGGTGACGGGAACCGTCGGGCTGAAGCCGACCTATGGCCGCTGCTCGCGCTGGGGCATCGTCGCCTTCGCCTCCTCGCTCGACCAGGCCGGCCCGATGACCCGGACGGTGCGCGACGCCGCGATCCTGCTCACGCACATGGCCTCGGTCGATCCGAAGGATTCCACCAGCCTCGACGTGCCGATCCCCGACTATGAGGCCGGGCTCGAAAGCGGGGTGAAGGGCCTGCGCATCGGCATCCCCAAGGAATACCGCATCGACGGCGCCCCGCCGGAGATCGACGATCTGTGGAACAAGGGCGCCGAATGGCTGAAGGCGATGGGGGCGGAGATCGTGGAGGTCTCGCTGCCTCATACGAAATACGCGCTCCCCACTTATTATATAGTGGCGCCGGCGGAGGCGTCCTCGAACCTCGCCCGCTATGACGGGGTGCGCTTCGGCCACCGCGCCAAGGGTGCCCGCGACATCACCGATCTCTACGAGAGAAGCCGCGCCGAGGGCTTCGGCAAGGAAGTCCAGCGCCGCATCATGGTGGGAACCCACGTGCTGTCCTCGGGCTATTACGACGCCTATTACGCCCGCGCCCAGAAGCTGCGCACCCTGATCGCCCGCGACTTCGACGAGGCGTTCAAGCGGTGCGACGTGCTGCTGACGCCCGCGACGCCGGGACCGGCCTTCGGCATCGGCGAGAAGACGACCGATCCGAAGGAGATGTATCTCAACGACGTCTTCACCGTGACGGTGAACCTCGCCGGGCTGCCGGGCATCTCGGTGCCGGCGGGCCTGACCGCGGGCGGCCTGCCGCTCGGGCTGCAGTTCATCGGCAAGGCGTTCGACGAGGCCACCATCCTGCGCGCCGCGCGCGCCATCGAGACCGCGTCGGGCTTCGACGCCAAACCGAGCCCGTGGTGGAGGGCGGCATGAGCAAGACCATCAAGGGCACGACCGGCGCGTGGGAGATCGTGATCGGCATGGAGGTCCATGCCCAGATACTGTCGCAGTCCAAGCTGTTCTCCGGCGCCGCCACCGCGTTCGGCGCCGCGCCCAACAGCCAGGTCAGCTTCGTCGATGCCGGCATGCCGGGCATGCTGCCGGTGATCAACCGCAAATGCGTCGAGCAGGCGGTGCGCACCGGGCTGGGGCTCAAGGCCAGGATCAACCTGTCCAGCGTGTTCGACCGCAAGAACTATTTCTATCCCGACCTGCCGCAGGGCTATCAGATCAGCCAGTACAAGAACCCCATCGTCGGCGAGGGCGAGGTGTTCATCGATCTCAAGGACGGCGAGACGGTCCGCGTCGGCATCGAGCGGCTGCACATGGAGCAGGACGCGGGCAAGAGCCTGCACGACCAGCATCCCGACAGCTCCTATGTCGATCTCAACCGCTCGGGCATCGCGCTGATGGAGATCGTCACCAAGCCGCATATGCGCTCCAGCGAAGAGGCGGCGGCATTCCTGCGCAAGCTGCGCGCCATCGTGCGCTATCTGGGCACCTGCGACGGCAACATGGACGAAGGCTCGATGCGCGCCGACGTCAACGTCTCGGTCTGCCGCGTCGGCGGCTATGAGAAGTTCCGCGCCGACGGCGACTTCAAGCATCTGGGCACGCGCTGCGAGATCAAGAACGTCAACTCGATGCGCTTCGTCGCGCTCGCGGTCGAGTACGAGGCGCGCCGCCAGGTCGACATCCTCGAAGACGGCGGCAAGATCGACCAGGAGACCCGCCTTTACGATTCCAAGGTGAACGAGACCCGCGCGATGCGCTCCAAGGAAGAGGCGCACGACTATAGGTATTTCCCCGATCCCGACCTGTTGCCGCTGGTCCTCGACCAGGCCTGGGTGGACGCGATCGCGGCCTCGCTGCCGGAACTTCCCGACGAGAAGAAGGCAAGGCTGATAAAAGCCGGTCTTTCGGCTATGACGCCTCCGTCCTGGTGGCGGAGAAGGAGAGCGCCGACTATTTCGAGGCGATGACCGCGGCGGGCGCCGAGCCCAAGGCGGCCGCCAACTGGCTGAACAACGAATATTTCGGTCGCCTCAACAGAGCGGGCCTCGCCATCGCCGACGGTCCGGTCTCCGCCGCGGCCAACGCGTCCATCGTGAAGATGGTTGCGGACGGCACGATCAGCGGCAAGATCGCCAAGGACCTTCTCGACATCGTATGGAGCGAAGGCGGCGAGCCGGAACGCATCGTCCGAACTGCGCGGACTGAAGCAGGTCACCGACACGACGGCGATCGAAGCGGCGGTCGACGCCGTCATCGCCGCGAATCCGGGCAAGGTCGAAGAGGTAAAGGCGAAGCCGAAACTCGCCGGCTGGTTCGTCGGCCAGGTGATGAAAGCGACCGGCGGAAAAGCATCGCCCGGCGCGGTGAACGCGATCCTCAAAGCGCGACTCGGTCTGCCCGACGAAGGGTGATTCGCACAATTTCGCGAAATCGGAGTCGGGCCGGCGGATTTCTCCGCAACTTGATCCGTACACGGATCGATCGATCTAACCCGCATGGAATAAGGCTTTCATGGCGATCGAACGCCGCCGCGTTTTTCGGCAAAGCCCGTCGATATGCTTTTGAAAATGCAACCCTCTCATATTGCTTACGTTTTGGGGGGCGGATCGATTCGCCCGGACCCGAACGAAACGTTAGAGGAGTTGTCTCTCATGCCATTGGCAGCCAAGAAGAAAGCCAAGAAGAAGGCCCCCGTGAAGAAGAAGGCCAAGAAGGCGAAGAAGAAGAAGTAACGCGTTTCGGCCGGTCCGGTCGTCGATCGGACCTGCCGGCTGCGAAGGCTAAGGCCGCGGTACGGATGTGGCATCCGCCGCGGCCCAGCCAACGCGGAATTTTTCAACCGCGCCCCGGAGGCGCGGTTTTTTTTGTGCCCGCCGCCCTTCGGCGCACCGCCCTGCGGAGCCCGCTCCTCCGGCGCATCCGTCTGTACACAGATCAAATCGGCCTAAGGTGTTAACCCTATATTAAGTCAGGGTTAACGCCGTTAACTCTGCCTTAGGGTCTGCGGGACCACGATCCGGACGCACGAAGCGGGATGAGATCGCGCAAACGAGGAGAAACGAGTGTCATGGCGTGCATAGATGTCGATGCCCTGGCGCAGGTTCGAGACCGACGCCAAAAGCGGCCGGCCGGACGCGATGTACAATCTGGGCCTGGCCTATTCGACCGGGCAGGGGGTCGGCGTGGACTTCGTTGCCGCCCACAAATGGTTCAACCTGGCGGCTTTGCGGGGCAGCAACGAGGCCAAGTCCTGGCGCGCTTCGATCGCCAGGGAGATGAACACCGGCCAGATCGCCGAGGCCCAGCGCCTGGCCCGCGAGTGGCTCTCGATCTTCCGCTAAGCCTGTCTCGCCAAGCTAGGGCGACAGCACCTTCACCTGCGGCGCCGACGGCGCGTAGAGGTCGATCACCGTGCGCAGCGGCTGGTCGCGGCCCGCCAGGCGGCCCCGGTAGATCTGCGCATTCTCCAGCACCCGCATCACGTAATTGCGCGTTTCGTTGAACGGGATCATCTCGATCCAGTCGATCGGATCGGTCGACGGGCTGCGCGGGTCGCCGCTCGCCGCCAGCCATTTGCGCACATTGCCCGGTCCCGCATTGTAGGCCGCGATCGCCAGCACCAGCGAGCCGCCGTAATTGGTCACATCGCCCTGGAACTCGACCATGCCGAGCTGCATGTCGTAATTGGGATCGGTGGTCAAAGCGTTCGGCCGGTACGGCAGGCCGGCCTGAGACGCCGCAAGCTGCGCCGAGGCGGGCATCATCTGCATGATGCCGCGCGCCCCGGCGCCGCTCACCGCGTCGGGATCGAACTCGGTCTCCTGCCGGATCAGCCCCAGCACGATGGCCGGCTCGGGCGCCGGTCCCGCCCGCGGATAGGCGGGCAGCGGAATGACCGGATAGGAATAGGCGAGGAAGGTGGTGCCGGCATAGCTCGCCTGCTTGGCCACCCGCACCGCGATCTCGCGGAAGCCCAGGTCGGTCAGCGTCTGGCACAGGATCTTGGTCCGCCTGGCGTCGGGATGCAGCTCCTGCGCCCGGAGCGCGAACAGGCGCAGCACGTTCTCCTGCCCGAGATCGGCCAGCACGCGGATCGCCCTGGTGAGATCGTCGCTCTCGAAGTCATCGCGCACCGAGGTCGCATCGACCTGGGTGTCGTTGACGTGCAGCACCGGCGCCGGATCGATCCGCGCCAGCGCCATCTGGCCGTAGAAGCTGTCGGGGGCCTGCGCCGCCAGCCGGTATTGCGCGATCGCCTTGGGGATGTCGCGATCGGCTTCGTAGGCGCGGCCTTTCCAGTAGCGCGCCCGCGCCAGGCTGATCGGCCGCGATACGCCGCCCTCCAGCCGCTTGAAATGCGCCAGCGCCAGCGCCGGGTTCTTCAGGCAGCGCAGCGCGATCCAGCCGCCGAGGAACTCGCTCTCCGAGAACTCGCTGCCCGTGGTCAGTCCGGTGTCGGCCAGGATGCTGTGGGCGGCGCGGCAATCGCCGCTCAGGATCAGCGCCCGCGCCGTCAGGTTCGCATCGCCCCACCAGCGGCCGGGATGCGCCGCGATGAACGGCCTGATCGCGCTGCGGGCGAAATAGGTCGCCGCCGTCGCGTTATCGTTGGCGCGCCGCGCCGCGCGGGCGCGGTCGAACAGCAGGTCCAGATCGTTCGCGACGCTGCGGGGCAGGCGATCCGCCAGCCGCTCGCCCGCAGCACGGCCGGTCCGATAGGCCAGCCGCGCCCGTCCCAGCGCCTGCACGTCGTCGGTCACCCGCGACAGCTCGCGGTTCGCCGCGCCGACATCCTCGCGCGTGATCAGGTTGGAGAGCCTTGCCGCGTCGACATCGGGCGTGAGCAGGCCGCCGTCCTTCTGCACGATCGCCAGTTCCTGGTCGGGCCGGAAGCTGCCGCTGACCCAGCCCTTGCGCACCCAGTCGCGCCCCGCGGCGGTCCGCCCGCTGGCGATCATCGCGTCGCCCAGCCGGATCATGCCGATGCCGGTCGCCGGGTTGCGGTCGCCGAACCAGGCGGCGACCGACTGCGGCGCGGTGTTCGGGTCCAGCGCCACCTCGGCGCGTGCCAGGATGGTGTCGCGCAGCGGCCAGTTCGGGTTGTTCCTCAGGAAGCCGTCGATGTCGGAAAAGCTCGCGCCGGAGTTCTTGTCCCAGCACATAGCGCCAGGTGATCAGCCGAGTCGCGACGCCGTCATGGCCCTGGCCGGCCAGCGCGCGCGCCGCGGTCCAGTCGCCGCGGTCGGCGGCATCGAAGGCGCGGCTGTAAATGTCGTGATCGGTCGCGCTCAGGCTGTGCACCGGGCTCGGCCGCCGCTCGCGGTCGGGCTTGAGGCCCTCGTCGGTCGAGCCGTCCGGGATCGGCTGCATCATGATCACGCTGCCGATCTGCGTCAGCCCGCCCGGCAGCGCGGTCTGCGCATAGGCGGCGAAGCCCGCCGCGCAGAGGCCGGCGAACAGCAGGGCGGCGCGGCGGAACGTCATGCGGCTCGCTTCGGAGGACCGTGCAAAAGGGGCCACAGCCCTGTGGCAAAGTCGAGGCCAATATGGCTTGCCGCCCGCATATCGCGCCCTGTAGTTTGCGCCGCCCTCACACCAGCAGGCCGTCATGGCGTTCGCGCGCGAAAACATCCGGGGTTCCATTCCCGCCCTCATCACGCCCCTGCGCGACGGCAAGGTGGACGAGGCGGCATTCCGCAAGCTGGTCGAATGGCAGATCGCGCAAGGCAGCCACGGCCTGGTGCCCTGCGGCACCACCGGCGAATCGCCGACGCTGTCGCATGAGGAGCATATGCGGGTGGTCGAGCTGTGCGTCGAAACCGCGAACGGGCGCGTGCCGGTGATCGCGGGCGCCGGCTCGAATTCGACCGCGGAAGCCATCGCGCTGACCCGTCATGCCAAGGCGGTGGGCGCCGACGCGGTGCTGTCGGTCACCGGCTATTATAACAAGCCGAGCCAGGAGGGGCTCTATCGCCACTTCGCGGCGATCGCGGAGGCGGTGGACATCCCGATCCTGCTCTACAACATCCCCGGCCGCGCCATCGTCGACATCGGGGTCGAGACCATGGCGCGCCTGTCGAAGATCGCCAACATCGCCGGCGTCAAGGACGCCACCGCCAACCTGATGCGCCCGACGCGCGAGCGCGCCGCCTGCGGGCCGGACTGGCGCCTGATGTCGGGCGAGGACGGCACTGCGCTCGGCTACATGGCGCATGGCGGCCATGGCTGCATCTCGGTCACCGCGAACATCGCGCCCAAGCTGTGCGCCGAGTTCCAGAACGCCTGCCTGCAAGGCGCGTTCGACCGGGCGCTGCAATTGCAGGACCGGCTGATGCCGGTGCACGACGCCATGTTCTGCGAGCCCAGCCCCGCGCCGGTGAAATACGCCGCTTCGCTGCTCGGCCTGTGCACCGACGAAGTCCGCCTGCCGCTGGTCGCGGCGACGGATGCGGCGCGCAAGACGGTCGCCGCCGCGCTGGCGTCGGCGGGCATTACCGATTAGGTGTCATGGTCCGCGCCCTTCGACGCCGCCTGCGGCGTCGCTCAGGATGACGAGCCGGCCACCCAGTTGAAGTCTTCCACTGTGCGGCCCATTTGGCTGTGCTCCGTTCTGCGGGTACAGAGTAGGTGGCACCTGGATGGTCCGCCGTTGCGGGCCGTGACAAGAAAAGAAAATGGCCAAAAAGAAAGACGACGGAACCAAGCTCGTCGCGGACAATCGCAAGGCGCGCTACGCCTATGCGATCGGACGACACGATCGAGGCCGGCATCATGCTGGTCGGCTCGGAGGTCAAGTCGCTGCGCGGCGGCAAGTCGACGATCTCCGAATCCTATGCCTACGCCAAGGACGGCGAGCTGTTCCTGGTCAACGCCTATATCCCCGAATACACCCAGGCCAGCCGCTTCAACCACGAGCCCAAGCGCCCGCGCAAGCTGCTGGTGCACAAGCGCGAGGCCGCCAAGCTCGCCGCCGCGATCCAGCGCGAGGGCATGACGCTCATCCCCGCTCAGGGCTCTATTTCAACCCCAAGGGCATCGCCAAGATCGAGCTCGGCGTCGCCAAGGGCAAGAAGCTGCACGACAAGCGCGAGACCGAGAAGCAGCGCGACTGGCAGCGCGACAAAGCGCGGCTGATGCGGGACAAAGGATAGCGAGTAGCCAGTAGCGAATAGCGAGTGGGGGATGGCCTGCGCCCCCTATTCGCTACTCGCCATTCGCTACTCGCCCATGGCAGACTTCCGCCATGGCCAGCGACGACGAACCCACCCTCATCGGCAAGATCAAGGACAAGCTGATCCGGTCCAAGCAGGACTGGGCGGCGGAAGGGCGGCTGATCACCGGGCGGCCCGACCTCGGCCATGTCAGCCGCCTGCCGCCGGGGCAGAAAGAGGTCAAGACCTGGCCGGTGCTGGACCTCGGCGTGCAGCCCGACGTCAGGCCGGAGAAGTGGCGGCTGCAGATCCTCGGCCTGGTCGAGAACCCCGTCGCGCTGACGCTGGAGCAGTTCAAGGCGCTGCCGCAGACCGACAGCGTCAGCGACATCCACTGCGTGACGTCGTGGAGCCGCTTCGACAATCACTGGCAGGGCGTGTCGTCGCGCACGCTGCTCGATCTCGTCAGGCCGAAGCCGGAGGCGAGGCACGTCGCGTTCCACGCCTATGACGGCTACACCACCAATGTGAAGACCGAAATTTTCGCCGACGACAACGTGCTGCTGGCGCATTCGTGGGAGGGCAAGCCGATCTCGCGCGACCACGGCGGCCCGGTGCGGGTCGTGGTGCCCGACTGGTATTTCTGGAAAAGCGCCAAATGGGTGACGCGCATCGTCTTCCACGCCGAAGACAGGCCCGCTTCTGGGAAACCCGCGGCTACCACAACGAAGGCGATCCGTGGAAAGAGCAGCGGTATAGTTGAGCGGCAGATATGCTGCCGCTAGTGTCTTTGGGGTATTGGGGGAATGTCATGAAGGCGATTTACGTGGCGCTGCTGGGCGCGCTGCTGCTGCTGGCCGGGTGTTCGACCATACTCGCCGACCAGATCATCAAGGACGCGCAGAAGAAGTGCGCGGCCGACGGCAAGCAGTTCGTGCAGGATAAGGTCGAGAAGGGCGAATATGTCGTCGTTTCGACCGCCAGCGTCACCGGCCACTGTGTCGGCCCCGGCGATCCCGCCTATGTGGCGCCGCATTAGAGCGCGTGCAGCGCTCACCACGACGAAGGCGATTCGTGGAAGGAGCAGCGGTATAGTGATGCGGTGGCCTCTCGCATTGATGCTCGCTGCGGTCATCGTTGCGCCGGCGGATGCCGGCCAATACTGCCCGTCGAAGGCACATGTCCGCACTGATGGCTCGGTCCTGTTCGACGGTGTCCGTTATGCTGACCACGGGAAGCTGAAAACAGTATTCGCGGCCTACAAGCGGCGCAACCCCAGTTGCATGATGCTTCTCACGGCAGACAAAGACGCCCGATTTCAGGCGATCGGCTCTGTGGTCCTTGCGCTGCAGGAGACTGGACTTCTTGGCAGAGTTGGCTTCCTGACGGAACCGCGCAATCCCTAAAGCGCGTGCAGCGCCGCGATCTTTGCCTGCTTCACCACGGCGTCGAACATCGCTTCGGTCAGCACGCCGGTGTTGGTGTTGTAGCGCGAGCAGTGATAGCTCGACACCAGCGCGATCTTGCCGATCTGGTAGGTACCGCCATGCTTGAAGGGGTGCCTGGATTTCCGCGCCCCCAGCGCGTCGCACACGCTGTCATGCGCGATCTTGCCCAGCGCGAAGATCGCGCGCAGCCCGGGCATGGCGGCGATGGTCGCGCCGAGAAAGCCGCGGCAGGTCCGGATCTCCGCCGGCGTCGGCTTGTTCTGCGGCGGCACGCAGCGCACCGCATTGGTGATGGCGCAGTCGTGCAGCGCCAGTCCGTCGTCGGGCGCACGCAGATAGACCCCCGCGCGCCAGATCGTGCTTGAGCAGCGTGGCGTAGAGCAGGTCGCCCGCATAGTCGCCGGTGAACGGCCGCCCGGTGCGGTTGGCGCCATGCAGCCCCGGCGCCAGCCCCACGATCAGCAGCCGCTCATGCCCGGCGGCGAAGGTCGGCACCGGATCGTTGAAATAATCCGGATAGCTCTGCCGGTTCGCTTGGCGGAACTCCGCCAGCCGCGGACAGAGCGGACAGTCACGCGGCGGTTGGGCGCGCGGCGGCTCGGCGGTCGTCACGCGCCGTCAAGCGGTCTGCGCGTAATGCGGACTGGCCTGGGCGGTGCGCGGGCCGCCTTCGCGGGCGATCTGGGGCTTCAGCTCGTCGAGCTCGATGAAATTGTCGGCCTGGCGGCGCAGCTCGTCGGCCACCATCGGCGGCTGGGTGCGGATGGTGGAGACCACGCTGACGCGGCGGCCCTTGCGCTGGGCCGCTTCCACCAGGCGGCGGAAATCGCCGTCGCCGGAGAAGATCACGATATGGTCGACCTGCTCGGCCATCTCCATCACGTCGATGGCAAGCTCGATGTCCATGTTGCCCTTCACCCGGCGGCGCCCTTGCGCGTCGGTGAATTCCTTCAGCGGCTTGGTCACGACCGAGAAGCCGTTATAGTCGAGCCAGTCGACCAGCGGACGCAGCGGCGAGAACTCCTGATCCTCCGCCACCGCGGTATAGTAGAAGGCGCGCACCAGCACGCCCTTGCGCGCGAAAAGTTCCAGAAGGCGCTTATAGTCGATGTCGAACTGCAGGCCCTTGGCCGCGCCGTACAGGTTCGCGCCGTCGATGAACAGGGCGAGCTTCTCGTTTGGATAGAACAGCATAATGGACTCCCGAATACATAAAGGCCTAACCGGCAATAATGCCCCGACCGCCCACGGCTCTTCTAATCCAAGCAGCACGCGGCGCAAGTGCGGCGTGATCCTCATTTCGCTCGGCGCCAATCTCAACTCGCGGGCCGGCGAGCCAGCGCAAACATTGACGGCCGCACTGAATTTCATCGCGATGCGCGGCGCGAAGATCGCGGCGGTGTCGCCTTACTACGTCACGCCGGCCTGGCCCGATCCGGCCGATCCTTCCTTCGTGAATGCCGTGGCGCGGATCGAGACGGCGCTGTCGCCGGCGGACTTGCTCGACCTGCTCCATCAGGCGGAAACCGCGTTCGGGCGCGTCCGTTCCCGGCCGAATGCGCCGCGCCCGCTCGATCTGGATCTGCTCGACTACGAAGGACGGGTGGAGGCGGGGCCGCCGGTGCTGCCGCATCCGCGGCTCGGCGGCCGCGCCTTCGTGCTCGTGCCGCTGGCCGATGTCGCGCCGGACTGGGTCCATCCGGCCGGCGAGGGCACCGTCGCGGATCTTCTCGCCGCCTTGCCGGCCGCCGATCTGGCCGGCGTGCGGCCTATTTCGTGAGCGTCAGCGTCGCGCGGATGCCGTCGAACAGCGCGGTGAGCTTCTTCTCGTCGAACGCCTTGACCGTGCCCGGGTCGTAATTGGCGATGTTGGTCGAATGGACGAGATAGCGCACCGCGATGCAGGGCGAGGTGCCGTTCACCACGAAAATCCGCGTCTCATACAGATTGCCCGCGCCGGCGTCTTCGCTGCCTGCCATGGTATAGGTGCGGCCGTCGGCTTTCAGCGGCCGGACGGCGTCGGCGGGATCGACGAATTGCGACGGCTTGCAGTCGCGGCCGGGCAGGCTCTCGACGATCACTCCGGTGTCGCCGCTGCCCAGATTGGTTCCCGTGGTCATGCTCTCGGGAATCTCGAACGCCACGCCCGCGATGGTCTGGTCGGGCAGCGGCGATGGCGAAGCGTGCTTGTCGTCGACGACGAACGACGCCGGATAGGCGATGCTCCAGCCAAGACCCTTCTGCGTATAGGTCTTCCAGCCCGCCGGCGCAGCCGATGCGGATGCCGCAAAACATATTGCGAGCGCCGAGCCCAGGCGTAAAGGAAAGGTCATGTTCACGGTCCCGCGTCAGACGATTTTCCCAGCAGGCGCCCCGATTGCGGCATTCCCATGAAAAAACCGGGTCCATGAAAAAACCCGGGCGGAAATCCGCCCGGGTTTTTCGAACCATGCCGCGAAGGGTTGGTCTATTTCCAATGCGCCCAAGTCTTGCCCGAACGCTTGTTGTAGTTGAGCGTAATCTCCGAGATCGTGCAGAGATTGAAGTTCGTCCAGTAGGCGTCGCTGTCGTCGTCATAGACGACCTTCAGGTCCCAGTAGCAGCCGCCGGCATGGTGCGGGAACGTGATGTCGACCGACTGGCCGGTCTCCAGCGTATCCTGTCCCATCACGTCTTCTTCCCAGTCGTTCTTGGTCGTGGGCGAGACGTAAACTTCGCGGATCGTGTAGCCGGTCTGGTTGATCAGCGAGAAGTTCTGGCGCGCCGCCTCCGCCGTCGCCGGCGCAAGCAAAGCCAGTCCGGCCGCCATCACGGCAGCCGCAATCATCTTGAAACGCATTGGCAGTCCCCCTTCGTTGAGACGTGCACAAGACGACGATTTGCGACAAAAAACCAGCGTCGCAAACGAAATTTTTTTGTAGGGCGCAATCGATGATTTCGGGGCACGGCGCCTGATACTGTGGGCGAAACACATGCCGCAACGGAACTCCCATGCGTGAATTCGCGCCGCTTATCGGCCCCATCCTGGCCTTGCTGTTCATCTTCCGGCGCGGGCTCAAACCCCGCCGCGTCAAGGTAAACGGCCTGTGGCGCTATCCCGTCATCATCGCCGCGCTGGCGCTGTTCACGCTGTGGCGCGGCCAGGCGCCGGGGCTCATCGCCGTGGCGGTCTACATTGTGGCGATCGCGGCGGGCGGCGCGCTCGGCTGGTTCACCGCCCAACACGCGGAACTCACGCTCGACCCGGGTACGGGTACCATCACCAGCAAGCCGACGCCGTTCGGCACGGCGATCACGGGCGCCGCCTTCCTCGCCAAATTCGGGCTCGACTATTACGTCAATGGCGGCCCCTCCAATGGCGGGCCGCACGGCGATTTCGCGGTGCGCCACAGCCACGGCCTCACCTGGTTCGCCGACGCGGCGCTGCTGTTCGTCGCGGCGCGCAGTCTGGCGCAGGCCGCCCATATGTGGATCCGCACGCGGCCCCTGCTCGAACAACTCGAACAGCACAAGGCGACGCGGGCGGCGGAAGGACCCAAACCCGGTGACCAATGACGAGACATGGGTCGAGCGACTCAACGCTGTTGAACCAGGACCGCATCCCGGGCATGGTCGGCATGGTGGTGACCCACGCGGAACCCGGCCTGATGCGGGCCAGGATGGAGGCCAAGCCGGCGCTGATCGCGCCGATCGGCTTTCTCTTCGCGCCGGCGCTGGTGACGCTGGCCGACACGCTTTGCGCTTACGGCACGACGCCGCCCGCGGGCGCCAGCGGCTTCACCACGGCCGAGCTCAAATGCAACTTCATGAGCACGATCCGCGAAGGCACGGTCCTGTGCGAGGCGCGGCGCGTCCACAATGGCCGCACGACGCAGGTGTGGGACGCGGAACTCTCGGCAGAGGCGACGGGCAAGTTGATGGCGCTGTTCCGCTGCACCCAGATCATCCTGTGGCCGAAGTAGCTGGAATCGGGACGGTCGGCACGATCTGTTCACACATCTCCTTTAGGCGAAGGGACCGGGGGGGCATCTCCAAACTGCAGCGTGGTCGGAAAAGATGCCGTGGCTCGGAAAAGCCGGTGCGCCGATACAGATTGTTCCCGAGAAGACACCGATCGCCGAAATCCGGCCCGGCGAACTCGAATCACCGGACCTTCGCGCTATTTACGCCATCTGGTGCGAGAACCGGGGCGGCCGGTCCATGCCGCAGCGCGAAGAGGTCATGCCGCGGCCGCTTGGCCGGCTGGTGCGGAACGTCAGCCTCGTGAAGGTCCTGGCGGATGCCGCCGACTATGAATTCCGCGTCATCGGCGATGTTCATGTCCAGGCCTATGGCGCGAACGCGCAGGGCCTGAAATTCAGCGATCTGATCGCGTCCAACCCGGACTTCGGAAACGTTCTGAAGGCGTCCTACGATCTGGTTTGTGCGCGGCGTGCGCCGGTGGCGTTCCGGGGCTTCATGGGCCGCGAGATGACGCAGGCCCGCTTCGACTGGCTCGAGACGATCTACATGCCGCTGCGCGATGCGGAGGGCGGTGTCGCCTATGTCATGAATGCGAGCGTCTATGTGCCGCGCAACGGTGCCTGGCCGCGTTGAGGCCTTGCTTGCCTAAGGCGGCTACAATCTATAGCTTCCGCCGCCTTCTGCCCGGTCCGGCGCGGATTTGCTCCCGCATTTGCGCCCAAGACCCTGAAAGACAAGGATTTTCATGGCCCGCGTTACCGTAGAAGATTGCGTCGATAAGGTCCCGAACCGCTTCGACCTGGTGCTGATCTCGGCCTTCCGGGCCCGCCAGCTCTCCGGCGGCGCCGAGCCGATGGTCGACCGCGACCGCGACAAGAACCCCGTGGTCGCGCTGCGCGAGATCGCGTCCAAGGACCTCAAGCCCGAGGAGGCGAAGGAAGAATACATCAAGAGCATGCAGAAGCATGCCGATGTCGACGAGCCGGAAGAGGCCCGCCCCGACGCCGACGACGCGCGCGAGGACAGCGCCTTCCGCCAGGTGACCGAGGAGGAACTCCTCCGCGCCCTCACCAGCGAAGCCCAGCGCCGCGCCGAACCGCAGCCCGAGCCGGAAGCCGACTACGAAGAGTGAGGAGCGGTTCGCCGCAAGGCGAACGAAATGGTCCAGTGGACCATTTCGAGCGATGAACGCCCGGAGCGCAAGCGAAGGGCTACGGCTTGGCGCCGTAGGCGAGAGGGCGGCTCCGGCCGCCCTTTTGCTTTGGCGGGGCGTTCACGGCGACTTGGGAGGCTTCGCGTCGGCGCGCGTCAGACCGGTTCCCTGGGTGACGATGCACCAGGTCAGCTTCTGGTGCGCCGGGCCCATGGTCTGGCCGGTGAGGTTGGGCAGCGCGAAATTGGTCTCGCCATTGCCGCCATAGGTCGTTCCGAGCAGCGCGAACAGCGCCTGGTACTGCATGATCGGCAGGAGCCGGCCGTCGGCGGGCATCATGCTCGCGGGACAGAAATTGGTCGCGAGGATGACGATCTCGCTGATGTAGTCGGCTTGCGCAGCTGCCGGCATGGTCAGCATGGCCCCGCACGCAAGCGCCAGCATCAGTCTCTTCATGACATTTTCCCCTTCACGAAACGGGCGAAAACGCAGCCCCACAGAATGTTGCGGCGGGACGCCGGATTCCTTGTATCATCTTTTCGAAATGTCGACCCAGAGCCCGCCCGTTGCGAAAGAGCCCGCGGTAGGCGTCCGGACCCAGACTCCGGACGTGGCCGCGGCACCGAAACCCAAGCGCCGCCTGATGCGCCAGACCGAGTTGGTCGACCGCGTCAAGGCCTACGACCCCGATGCCGACGAGAACCTGCTGAACAAGGCCTATGTCTACGCCATGAAGGCGCACGGCAAGCAGTTCCGCGCCTCGGGCGATCCTTATTTCGCCCATCCGCTGGAAGTGGCCGCGATCCTGACCGACCTCAAGCTCGACGTCGCGACCATCGTCACCGCGCTGCTGCACGACACGATCGAGGACACGCTCGCCACCTACGAGGACATCAGGGAGAATTTCGGCGACGAGATCGCCAACCTGGTCGACGGCGTCACCAAACTGTCCCAGCTGGAGCTGTTTTCCGAGCGCACCAAGCAGGCGGAGAATTTCCGCAAGCTGATGCTCGCGATCACCAGCGACATCCGCGTGCTGCTGGTCAAGCTGGCCGACCGCCTGCACAACATGCGCACGCTCGCCTTCATCGCCAAGCCGGAAAAGCGCCGCCGCATCGCGCAGGAGACGCAGGACATCTACGCTCCGCTGGCCGGCCGCATCGGCATGCAGAACATGCGCGAGGAGCTCGAAGACCTCGCCTTCGCCGAGCTCAACCCCGAAGAGCGCCAGTCGATCGTCACCAGGCTCAACCGGCTGGGCGAGACCTCCGGCGACCGCATCGGCCGCATCGCCGACCAGATCAAGCGCAAGCTGGCCGAGCACGGCATGGACGCCTGGGTCTATGGCCGCGCCAAGCGGCCGTTCTCGATCTGGCGCAAGCTGCAGAGCAAGCAGCTCAATTTCGAGGCGCTGTCCGACATCTTCGGCTTCCGCGTCATCGTGCGCGGCGAGGACGACTGCTACCGCGCGCTCGGCGTGCTGCACCAGACCTGGCAGATGGTGCCCGACCGCTTCAAGGACTTCATCTCGACGCCCAAGACCAACGGCTACCGCTCGATCCACACCACCGTGATCGGCCCGGAAAAGCAGCGCGTCGAGGTCCAGATCCGCACCCAGGAGATGCACGACGTCGCCGAGCGCGGCGTCGCCGCGCATTGGCGCTACCGCGAGCATGTCGCCTCGGAAGGCGACGACCGCGCCTACGAATGGCTGCGCGACATGGTCGACCTGCTGGAAAAGGACACGGCCGAGGATTTCCTGGAGAATTCGCGCCTCTCGATGTACCAGGACCAGGTCTTCTGCTTCACGCCGAAGGGCGACCTGATCTCGCTGCCGCGCGGCGCCACGCCGATCGACTTCGCCTATGCGCTGCACACCGACATCGGCAACACCACGGTCGGCGCCAAGGTCAACGGCGTGCACGTTCCATTGCACACGCCTTTGCGCAACGGCGACCAGGTCGAGATCATCCGGACGAAGGAGCAGACGCCGTCGCCGCTGTGGGAGCAGTTCGTGGTCACCGGCCGGGCCCGCGCCGAGATCCGCCGCTTCCTGCGCCATGCCCAGCGCGACGAGCACGTCAAATTCGGCCGCAACATCCTCAAGAAGGTGTTCGAGGACGAGGGCGCCGAGCTGACCGACAAGGCGATCGTCGGCGTCGCCAAGAAGCTGCACCAGTCCAAGGCCGACGACGTCTATGCCGAGGTCGGCCGCGGCGCGCTGCGCGGCCATGAAGTGCTCGAAGCGGTGTTTCCCGAGCTGAAGAAGGATCCGGAGCGCCGCCGCCACGCCGCCTTCGTCGAGCCCAAGACCAAGAAGCCGATCTCGATCCGCGGCCTGACCGAGGGCATCTCCTACCGCCTCGGCCAGTGCTGCCACCCGCTGCCGGGCGACCGCATCGTCGGGCTGATGGTGCCGGGCGAGGGGATCACCATCCACACCATCGACTGCGCCGAGCTCGAAAAGGCGCAGAATATGGACGACTGGCTGGACGTAACCTGGGGCAGCTATGCCGCCGAGGCCGGCCCGTCCGTGGCCCGGGTGCTGGTGCGGGTCAAGAACGCACCCGGCTCCCTCGCCGCCGTGATGGGGGTGATCGCCCACAATGGCGGCAACATCTTCAATATGAAGGTGACCAACCGCAATCCGCTCTATTTCGAGTTCACCGTCGACATCGAGGTGCGCGACCTCGCCCATCTGCAGAACATCCTGGGCGCGCTGCGTGTGAACGCGGCGGTGGAAGCGGTGGACCGGGTGCGGGAGAAGGAAGAGGCGTAGGATTCCGGGACGTGTTGCCGCCGCCGCCGTCGCGGGGTGTATCGAGGGAAGCCATGACGGGTCGGGCAGTCGCCGCAATTCTCGCCAGCACCCTGTTCTGCACGCCCGTTGCCGCGGCCGGAGGCGATGCCGCCCTCGAACGTCTGCTGCTGTGCCAGGACTCCTGGTCCGACTGGCAGAAGACCGGCGACCCGCGCCTGAAGCTCCTTGCCGAGCATCTGTCCGCGGCCTTTGCCCGCCATGGCAATGACGGCTATTTCGTCCCCAAGGTGCCGACCGTCGTTCTGGGATTTCGCGTGCTTCAGGTCTATCCCGGCAGTGTCGGGATGGGCGTCGGCTTCTCCATCTTGGTCGACGCGACGTTCGAAACGGCGCAGCAGGAGCTTGAACGGGCGCTGGGCAAGCCGCTCAAGCAATGCGACGCCGGCGACGGCATGAAGAGTTGCGAACGGGAGGTGGCGCCGATGCGCACGCTCGCGCTGATGGCCCAGGACGCTCCCAACAACACGTCCAGCCTGATCGGCTGCTATTACTTCTACGAGAAGTGAGGTGGCCCGGCATGGCGAGAAAATCGTCGCGCCGACGCGAATCCTGTCGACCACCAGGCGTCGGAGGGGTAGGTCATAGCCGGTTTTCTGAAACGAGCGAATCGATGAATACCGAACAAGTCCTCGCCGAATTCGAGAAGGCGGGCGCGCTGCTCAAGGGGCATTTCATCCTGTCGTCGGGCCTGCACTCGGACATGTTCCTGCAGAAGGCGCTGGTCTTCCAGGACGCCAGGCGCACGGCCAAGCTGTGCAAGGCGCTGGCGGCGAAGGTGCGCGAAGAGGTCACGGCGTCGTTCACCGCCATCGTCTCGCCCGCCGTCGGCGGCATCGTGCCGGGCTATGAGATGGGCCGCCAGCTCGGCCTGCCGGCGATGTATGTCGAGCGTGTCGACGGCAAGTTCCAGCTCCGCCGCAATTTCGTCCTGGCGAAGAACCAGCCGGTGCTGGTGGTCGAGGACATCATCTCGACCGGCGTGTCGTCGCGCGAGTGCATCGCGGCGATCAAGGCCGCCGGCGGCAAGCCGGTCGCCGTCGCCTGCCTGATCGACCGCTCCAACGGCAAGGCCAAGGTGGGGGTGAAGCTGGTGGCGCTGACGACGCTCAAGGTTCCCGCCTGGGAGGCCGGCAAGCTGCCGCCGCATCTGCGCGACGTGCCCGCGGTGAAGCCGGGCAGCCGGGGACTGGCCTAGCGCGCCTGCGATGCGGTAAGCCTCTCCGGCACGTCCTGGGGAGCCACACATGTCCGATCCGTCCGACGCAAACGCCATCGAAGCGCTGATCCGCTCGGAGGACGAGGCCTGGGCGCGGGGCGACGCGGTGGCCTTTTCGGCGCGGGTACTCCCCGACTGCGTGTTCACCAATATCTTCGGCTCGGTCTTCGTCGGCCATGACGGGTTCGAGGCGCAGCATGCCCGGATCTTCGCGACCATCTACAAGGATACGATCCTGCACCAGGACATCGCGCATCTGCGCTTCCTGCGCCCGGATGTGGCGGTCGTCGACACCGCCGCCGCCGTATCCGGCGCGAAGCGGCTTCCGCCCGGCGTGCAAAGCGCCGACGGCGCGCTTCACACCAGGCTGCTGCAGGTCCTGGTCAAGGAACAGGGCGAGTGGTGGATCGCCGCCTATCACAATGTGGACGTCAAGGCGCCGCCGCCGGTTTGATGGGCTTGGGGAAGACGGCCGATATGCGCCGGTGCTTATCCCAAGGCGCGAATCCCGGCCTATACTGGGCCGGGAATCCGGGATCAGCGTCATGAACCAGCTCCGCCTCGGCGTGAACATCGACCATGTCGCCACCGTGCGGCAGGCGCGCGGCACCGCCTGGCCCGATCCGGTGCGGGCGGCGTTGATCGCGCAGGCCGCCGGCGCCGACGGCATAACCGCGCATCTGCGCGAGGACCGCCGCCACATCTCCGACAGCGACATCGAGCGGCTGTCGCGCGAACTCGCCATCCCGCTCAACCTGGAAATGGCGGCGACCGACGAGATGCTGGCCATCGCGCTGGCGGCGGGGCCGCATGCCGCCTGCATCGTTCCGGAAAGCCGCGAGGAGCGCACCACCGAAGGCGGCATCGACGCGGCCGGCCAGCACAACCGCCTGGCGCCGCTGGTGCGCCAGCTCGGCGCCGCCCGCATCCGCGTCTCGATGTTCATCGAGCCGACCAAGGAACAGCTCGATGCCTCCAAGGCTCTCGGCGCGCCGGTGGTCGAGCTGCACACCGGCGCCTATGCCAATGCGGAGGGTGGCGGGCAGGCCCGTATCCTCGACAAGCTGGCGGAGGCCGCCGCCTATGGCGCGTCCATCGGCCTCGAAATCCATGCCGGCCATGGCCTGACCTACGACAACGTCAAGCCGATTGCCGCCATCGCGCAGATCCGCGAGCTCAATATCGGCCACTTCCTGATCGGGGAGGCGATTTTCACCGGCCTGGACGCCGCCATCCGCCGCATGCGCGCGCTGATGGACGAAGCGCGGGCGCCGACGCCTTGAGCCTCTATGTCCTGCTTGGCACGGCGCTGGCCATTGCCGCGCTCGTCTTTCTGGCGCGGCGCATGCCCGCGCGCGCGGCCATGGCGCTCGGCGTTGCCCTGGCGGTCGTGGGCGCCGGCGCCGTCGCCGCGCTGGAGCTGCGCTTCCAGCCGGACGATACCGTGGCGCTCGACATGCCGCTGCCGCTGGCGCGCGCTGCGACGACCGACAGCCGGATCTTCATCGCTTCGCGCAGCGATCCCTTCGATATCCTGCTGCAGCTCGACCGTGGCGCGGGCGTCGAGAGCTTCGGCTGCCTGACCGGCGAAGACGGCTTCGAGGCGCTCTGCCTGGGCCGCGAGCCCGAGCTCGATGTCGGCTGGACCGTGACCGAGGCCGGCGTTGCGGTCGCGCGCGGCGGCGGCGACCGCGAACGCTGGCATGCCCGCCAGGCGGCGCTCGATCCCAAAGAGGCCGCGCGCCGGCAGGCCCGTTTCCATGCCTATGCGAACAACGTGCAGGAGCCCTCCGACCAGACGCCGCTTTATCACCGCCTGGGCGTATTCCATGCCGAGGCCGGCCACGCCTACGAGATCGTCTTCACGGTCCGCCGCGCGGCGCCGACGCTGTCCGGTCTGCATCCCCGCGTTGTCGTCGGCCTGGCCGCGAGCGTGACCCAAGGCCTGGGGCCGGCCTTTCTGGGCTTTGCCCTGTTGTGCATCGCCGGCGGAGCTCTCATGCTCCTCATGACTCTGACCCGAACGAAGTCCGCACCATGATCATCGGCCTCGGCTCCGACCTCATCGACATCCGCCGCGTCGACAAGTCCATCGAGCGCTTCGGGGAGCGCTTCCTGGGCCGCATCTTCACGACCTTAGAGCGCGAGAAGTCCGACAAGCGCGCCCAGCGCGCCGCCTCCTACGCCAAGCGCTTCGCCGCCAAGGAAGCGTGCTCCAAGGCGCTCGGCACCGGGCTGCGGCGCGGCGTGTTCTGGCGCGACATGGGCGTGGTCAACCTGCCGGGCGGCAAGCCGTCGATGCGGCTGACCGGCGGCGCATTAAAACGGCTTCAGGAAATCACCCCGCCGGGCCACGCCGCCCAGATCGACCTGACGATTACCGACGATTTCCCGCTCGCCCAGGCGATCGTGGTGATTTCCGCGGTTCCGGCGCGGGCTTAAGTAATCTGGCCCCGGCGCCTTGACCTTGGCCGCCGCGGCCCCCAAAACACCTCGCAATGTCCGAAGACCCCTCGATGAGCGCAGACCAGACCACCGCCCCCGCCAAGAAGAAGGAGGGCGATTCCTGGCTGGAGACGATCAAGACCATCGTCTACGCGCTCCTGATCGCCGTGGTCATCCGCACCTTCCTGTTCCAGCCGTTCAACATCCCCTCCGGCTCGATGGAGGCGACGCTGCTGGTCGGCGACTACCTGTTCGTCGAGAAATTCGCTTATGGCTACAGCCGCCATTCCTTCCCGTTCAGCCTGGCGCCGTTCTCCGGCCGGGTGTTCGGCTCGGCGCCGACCCGCGGCGACGTCGTCGTGTTCAAGATGCCGAACGTCAACTCGCCGGACTATCTGAAGGACTACATCAAGCGCGTCATCGGCATGCCGGGCGACCGCGTCCAGATGATCGCCGGCGTGCTCTATCTCAACGACAAGCCGGTCCCGAAGCAGCGCGTCGCCGACTATGTCGAGCGTGACGAATACGGCATCGCGGTGCGCGTGCCGCAGTACAAGGAGACGCTGCCGGAGGGCAAGACCTACCTCACGCTGGATCGCGGCGTGTCGGGCTTCGACGACACCCAGGTTTTCGTCGTGCCGCCGGGCCATTACTTCATGATGGGCGACAACCGCGACAATTCCGACGACAGCCGGGGCAATGTGGGCTACGTTCCCGCCGAGAACCTTGTCGGCCGCGCGGAACTGCGATTCTTCTCCATCGATGAAACTGCCATCTGGTACGAACCCTGGACCTGGCCCGGAGCGATCCGCTTCAGCCGCATGTTCACCCTCATCGACTGATCTCGAAGAACGCCTGGGCCACGTCTTCGCCGACCGCGACCTGCTCAAGCGCGCGCTGACGCATTCCAGCGCCAATGCGAAAGCGTCCAATGAACGACTCGAATTCCTCGGCGACCGCGTGCTCGGCTTGATCGTCGCGGAGGACCTGCATGCGCTGTTCCCGCGCGACGCCGAAGGCGCGCTGGCGCTCAAATACAATGCGCTGGTGCGCCAGGAAGCCTGCGCCCGCGCCGCCGAGGCGGCCGGCCTGGGTGCGCACCTGATCCTCGCCAGTTCGGAATCCAGCAGCGGCGGCCGCCGCAAGGCCGCAATCCTCGCCGGCGCCTGCGAGGCGGTGATCGCCGCGCTCTACCAGGACGGCGGGATGGCGGCGGCGCGGCGCTTCGTCGAACACTATTGGGCGCCGCAATACGCCGACCTCAACGAAGACATGCGCGACGCCAAGACGACGCTCCAGGAATGGGCCCAGGCGCGCAAGGCGGTGCCGGTCTACACCCTGTCCGGCCGCGAAGGCCCCGACCACGCGCCGCGCTTCTCGGTTCAGGTCGACATCGCCGGCTACGGCCCGCAGACCGGCGAGGGCGGCTCCAAGCGCGAAGCCGAGCAGGACGCCGCGCGCAAGATGCTGGCCGAGGTGCTGGCCGCATGACCCAGCACGCCGGTTTCGCCGCCATCATCGGCGCGCCCAATGCGGGCAAGTCCACGCTGGTCAACGCGCTGGTCGGCTCCAAGGTCGCCATCGTCAGCCCCAAGGTGCAGACCACCCGCATGGCGGTGCGCGGCGTGGCGATGCGGGGGCAGACCCAGATCGTGTTCGTCGACACGCCCGGCATCTTCAAGCCGCGCCGGCGGCTGGACCGCGCCATGGTCGCCGCCGCCTGGTCGGGCGCCGCCGACGCCGACGCGGTGGTGCTGCTGGTCGACGCCGCCGAGCTCACGACCAATCCGGACGGCCACGCCGCGCGCGACACCCACGCCATCATCGCAGCGCTCAAGGAAGCCAATACCAAAGCCGCGCTGGCGCTCAACAAGATCGACGGCATGAAGCGCACCGACCTGCTGCCGCTGGTCCAGCAGCTCATCGGCGAGCATGCCTTCGCCGAAGTGTTCCTGATCTCGGCGTTGAAGGGCGAGGGCATCGCCGACCTCTCGGCCTGGGTCGCCGGCCTGATGCCCGAACATCCCTGGCTCTATCCGGAAGACCAGGCCGCCGACATCCCGTCGCGCCTGCTGGCGGCGGAGATCACGCGCGAGAAGATCTATCTGCGCCTGCACGACGAGCTTCCCTACGCCTCGACGGTCGAGAGCGAGAAATGGGAGGAGCGCAAGGACGGCTCGGTCAAGATCGACCAGATCATCTATGTCCAGCGCGAGGGCCAGAAGGCGATCGTGCTCGGCAAGGGCGGCCAGACGATCAAGCTGATCGGCGAGATGGCGCGCAAGGAGATGGAGGAGATCTTCGCCCGCCGCGTCCACCTCTTCCTGTTCGTCAAGGTCCGCGAGGACTGGGCCGAGCAGCGCGACCACTACCGCGAAATGGGCCTGGAGTTCCCCGAAGAGTGACCCGCACCACACATCACCTCCACACAAAGGGGGGGATTGGCTGTGGAATGGACTGACGCCGCCATCGTGCTGTCCGTGCGGCCGCATGGCGAGAGCAGCGCAATCCTCGAAACCCTGACGCATCGGCACGGCCGGCACCTCGGCCTGGTGCGCGGCGGTGCCTCGCGGCGGGTGCGGCCGATCCTGCAGCCCGGCAACACGATCCACGTCCAGTGGCGGGCGCGGCTGAGCGAGCACCTGGGCAATTTCACGCCGGAGAACCTGAAGGCGCGCGCCGGCGACATGCTGGAGAGCCGCGCGGCGCTCGCCGGCCTCAACGCCTTTGCCGCCATCGCCAACGCCGCGCTGCCCGAGCGCGAGGCGCATGCCTCGGTGTTCGAAGCCGGCAACGTTCTGCTCGACGCGATGCAGGCGGACGGCATCGCCCATTGGGGCGCGCTCTATGTGCGCTGGGAGGCGGGCCTGCTCGACGAGCTCGGTTTCGGCCTGGATCTCACGCGCTGCGCCGCGACCGGGGCGGTCGAGGACCTGATCTACGTCTCGCCGCGCTCCGGCCGCGCCGTGTCCGCCGCCGCCGGCGCCGCCTACAAGGACCGCCTGTTCGCGCTGCCGGCCTTCCTGCTCGGCAGCCAGAACGCCGCGCCGGACGCTGCCGACGTCGTTGCCGGACTGAGGCTCACCGGTTATTTCCTCGCCGAGCGCGTGCTGAAGGCCCACGGCAAGGACATGCCCGCCGCCCGCCTGCGCCTGGACGAACTGGCGGGGCGCGAATCGAAGTAAGGCTTCTGGGCTGCCGCGGTTCGAGGCTCGCTTCGCTCGCACCTCACCACGACGTCGCATATAACCCGTCATCCTGAGGCGCCCGCGAAGCGGGCCTCGAAGGATGATTGCACGGAACAAGAATGGCTGACACCAAAGACGACGACATCCGCCCCGAACCCTTGGGCAAGGCGCTGGCCGAGCGTTATCTCGCCTATGCGCTCTCCACCATCACCCAGCGCGCGCTGCCGGACGTGCGCGACGGGCTGAAGCCGGTGCACCGGCGCATCCTCTACGGCATGCGCCTGCTGCGGCTGGACTCGACCTCCGCCTTCAAGAAGAGCGCCAAGATCGTCGGCGACGTGATGGGCTCGTTCCATCCCCATGGCGACCAGGCGATCTACGACGCGCTGGTGCGGCTGGCGCAGGATTTCTCCACGCGTTATCCGCTGGTCGACGGCCAGGGCAATTTCGGCAATGTCGACGGCGACAATCCCGCCGCCTACCGCTACACCGAAGCGCGCATGACCGACGTTGCGGCGATGCTGCTCGATGGCCTCGACGAGAGCGCGGTCGATTTCCGCCCCAATTACGACGGCCAGGACGAGGAGCCCGTCGTCCTTCCCGCCGCCTTCCCGAATCTCTTGGCCAACGGCTCGTCCGGCATCGCGGTCGGCATGGCGACCTCGATCCCGCCGCACAATGTCGGCGAGCTGTGCGAGGCGCTCCGGAAGCTGATCGAGAATCCCGACACCCGCGACAAGACGCTGGCCGGCATCGTGCGCGGCCCGGACTTCCCGACCGGCGGCATACTGGTCGACAGCCCTGAGACCGTCGCGGAGGCCTACAAGACCGGCCGCGGCTCCTTCCGCGTCCGCGCCAGATGGAAGAAGGAAGAGGGCGCGCGCGGCGTCTACCAGATCGTGGTCACCGAAATCCCCTACCAGGTGCAGAAGGCCAAGCTGATCGAGCATATCGCCGAATTGCTCGAACAGAAGAAGCTGCCGCTGCTGGACGACGTGCACGACGAGAGCGCCGAAGACATCCGCGTCGTGCTGACGCCCAAGAGCCGCACGGTCGAGGCGGACCTCTTGATGGAGCAGCTCTTCCGCCTCTCCGACCTGGAGACGCGCTTTCCGCTCAACATGAACGTGCTGGACGGCGGCACCGTCCCGAAGGTGATGAGCCTGAAGGAGGTGCTGCAGGCCTTCGTCGACCACCGCCGCGAGGTGCTGGAGCGCCGCAGCCAGCACCGGCTGGAGAAGATTGCCGCCAGGCTGGAGATCCTCGAAGGCTATCTCGCGGTCTACCTGAACCTCGACAAGGTGATCCGGATCATCCGCACCGAGGACGAGCCCAAGCCGGTCCTGATCAAGGCGTTCAAGCTGACGGAGAACCAGGCCGAGGCCATTCTCAACATGCGCCTGCGTTCCTTGCGCAAGCTCGAAGAGATGGAAATCCATGCCGAGCACGACGCGCTGACCAAGGAGCAGAAGGAGCTGAGGCGCCTGCTCGGCTCCGACAAGCTCAAATCCGAGAAGCTGATCGAGGAGGTCAAGGCGATCGACGCCAAGTTCGGGGCCAAGACCGCGCTGGGCAAGCGCCGCACCCAGATCGTCGAGGCCAGGCACATCGACAAGATCGAGGCGCTGGCGGAGGAGGCCGTCGCGCTCGCGACCGCGGTCGAGAAGGAGCCGATCACCGTCGTGCTGTCGGAGAAGGGCTGGCTGCGTTCGCTCAAGGGCCATATGGAGGAGAACGACAGCGTCAAATACCGCGAAGGCGACAAAAGGCGCTACTGGATCCATGCCCAGACCACCGACAAGCTGATGCTGTTCTCGACCGATGGGCGTTTCTTCACGCTCGATTGCGCCAGGCTACCGGGTGGGCGCGGCAATGGCGAGGCGATCCGCAGCTTCACCGATCTGGCGCCCGACGCCGACGTCATCGCCACCTTCGTCCATGTCCCCGGCCGCAAGCTGCTGCTCGCCGCCGAGACCGGGCACGGCTTCGTCACCAATGAGGACGACGCCGTCGCGCTGACCAGGAGCGGCAAGCGGGTGATGAACGTCAAGCCCGGCACCGAGGCGAAGGCCTGCGCTTTCGTGGCGGGCGATTCCGTGGCGGTGATAAGCGAGTACGGAACGCTCGACCGCAGCCGCAAACTGCTGATTTTCAGCCTGGAGGAAGTGCCCGAGATGGCACGCGGGCAGGGCGTCTATCTGCAGCGCTTCAAGGACAGCGTTCTTCTCGACGTGACGTCGTTCATCTGGAAGGACGGCTTGAGGGATGAGAACAACCGCGAATTCTCGCCCTCCGATCTCAAGGACTGGCGCGGCGAGCGCGCCCAGGCCGGACGCCTGCCGCCGCGCGGCTGGGCCAAGTCGGGCAAGTTCGCATGATCGGGGTCGCTGTTGTTTCGGAATATCCGACCAAAACTGTCATGGCCCGCGGCGGCGGGCCATCCGGTTGGGTTCTGTTCAGTCTCTGAAGGCTCGCGAAACCGAATTGCGCAATCCATGCGGGGGAACCACTAACGCCAGCGTAGTCTGCATTCACGGGCCATGACGCCGGCGCTTTGGCACATCAGCTTCCACGCATCAGTTATTCGATTGGTGCAGGTAGAAAGTTCGGATGACCCTCTGTTCGTTCGCTGCGAACAGCCGCCCAGAAGAATTTTGCGTAGTACCGATGCACTTCGGCGGCCTCGTCGGGATCGAACAGTTCACCGAGTACCAATCTGCGTAGAATCTGGACGAGATTGGTACTGTCGGAGAAAAATTCATCGATCTCCTCATCGGTTGCATTTTTTGTTGAAACCATCGTCGCGCGGATATCGAAATGAGCAAGCCTTTCGTCGCGTAAGTCCCTCATCTTCTTCAAGAGCGACATCCCTTCGCCCGAATTTTCGTACTTTGCGAATCGCTGAAGAAATTCGGAAGCTATTGAATCGAGGTCGATGCGCACGTCAGCGAATACACTATCGGCGTAATATTTTCTCTCCCGCCGCGCTTGCCTACACGCACTTCGTGCCTCCGTCAGAGCTTGTATCGTTTCAGGCTTTCGAATTTCACTAGCAATTCGATCCAGGCGCAGCCCACCTTTGCTTTTGTCCCAAATCCGCAACAAGCCCATTAAAACTTCACGCCGAAGTGCAGTGACGACGGCTCTGAACGCGTTTGTGGCGTACGAAACCCCAAGTCTCTTGTGTAGAGCATCGTCGTCGCGCGCGGTTGCCACGTCGAGTAAAGAACGAGTGCCGTATCAGCCTCGCTACATACGGCCTGGACTTGCTTTTGAAGGTGATCGAGTTTGGTACTCATGCCTTAGATTAACATCGACGAGAAAATATCCCACTAAATACCTTGCATCTCCTGAACTTGCGCTTGAGCCAAGCAATTTGTTGCACCCACGTTGCAACATTGCAGTCGTAAGAGGCGACGTCCGCGAACCAAATTGCGGAATACTTGTGCTGTGTACCACTATCACCTGGGTGGCCCGCTTTCGCGGGCCATGACACCGGATGGTGACACCGGATGGTGTTCTAATGCTGCAGCACGCCGTTGGCGTAGGTGCCCTGTTCGGTGACCTTGCCGTCGGGGCCGGTCCTGGCGGCGAAGCCGTTCACCTGGCCGTTGTGCCAGGCGCCCTCCCAGCGCGTGCCATTGGCGAAGTAATAGACGCCGTAGCCGTTGTAATTGCCCGACGCCCACTGGCCGGAATAGCCGATGCCATTGGCCGTGCTGGCGAAGGTGACGACGCCCAGGCCCGAGATCTGGTTCTCGTCGAACTGGCCGGCATAGACGTCGCCATTGGAGTAGGTGAACACGCCCAGGCCCTGCGCCCCGCCGTCGAAGGTCTGCCCGGCATAGCTGCCGTTCGGCAGCGTCTTGGTGCCGAGCGCCATCTGGTCGCCGCCGCCGCTGCCTCCGGCCAGCGCCGCCTTCTGCTGGACTTGCGCCGCGGCTGCCTGGGTGCGCGACTGCGTGTCGAAATCCTCGGCGCGTTTGACGGCATCGGCGACCTCGGTGGAGAGGCCCGACAGGTCCGTGGCCGCCGTGGCGGCGGCCGGCGGTGCGGTGTTGTTCGCCGGATGACTGCCGGTGTTGGTGTTGGCTTCATCGCCGCCCGCGGCCGGCGCCGGCCCGTTGTTCGCCGCCGGAGCCGCGGCGGCGAGCGGATGCGACGCCGGTTGCGGCTTGGGTGACGGCCAGAACTGGGATGCGAGGTAGATCAGCGCCACGAACGCGACCGCGCCGATCGCCGCATAGCGCCACACCGGATGCGAAGCGGACGGCAGCTTCATCGCCGCGAGCTGCGAGGGCAGTGTCGGCGGGATCGCGCCGGCGGGCGCGGCGTGCGGCGTGGGCACGACCGGCCGCGGCGCCGGCATGGCGGTCGGCGGTGGCGGATCGGCGACGAGAACCTGCTGCGGCGTCTCCGGTGCGGACGGCGTCGCGGCATCCGGCGGCGGCGCGCCGGCCGTATTCCCCGGCCGGCCGATCAGGTGCGACACGCCGCGCATCAGGTGATGGAACTCGACGTGGTCCGGGTCGCCGGTCCATGCCGAGAGGTCGGCGTTCTGCAACTGGCGGAAGCCGGCAGGCGGGCGCACGCCGTCCTTGATGACGGGCACCAGGATGTTGCGTTGCTGGCCTTCCTCGGCCTCGTCGCGCACGAAGTCGGACTTGATCGAGTGCTGCGACCACACCACGACCGTGGCCTTGCAGGTCGTCAACTCGCTTTCGATCGTCTCGCGATAGCGCTTGCCGACCAGAAGGTCCCAGTCCCACCACACGCTGTAGCCTTCGCCCTGCAGCGCCGTGGCGAGCTTCTCCACCCACTCGCGGTCCTCGCGGGCGTAGGAAATGAAGATATCGGCCATGGGGTCCTCTCGAAGCCCGGACTTTATGGCAATGGCTTGTCCGCGCAAGGCGTCAGGGCTTGGGTTGGATGCCGCAAACCGCCGCCGGGCCTTGCGGCTCGGCATTGCCGTAGTCGCCGCGCTCGATCACCGCGCCTTTCGCATCGTAATGCGCCGCCGGTCCCGTCAGGAGTCCATCGGCCCAGCGTCCCTTCCAGAGCGTGTCGTCGCCGCAGACCACGACACCCGGACCGCTGAGGCCATGCGTGCTCCATTGTCCCGCTTCGTGCCTGATCGGGCTGCCGTCCGGCCAGATGCGGACGCCGCGACCGGGTAGCCGCGCGACGAAGGTTCCGGAATACACCTTGCCGTCGCGGTCCTGGGAAACGCCAAGTCCGTTCGGCAGGTTGCCATTGTGTTGTCCGGAATAGCTGCCGCCATCGCACCGGTACATGACGCCCGGACCTTGCTTTGTCCCGCCATTCCACAGTCCCTCGTAATGCGCCTTGAGCCCCGCCTGGCATTTGTCGCCCGGCCTTGGGTCCCACGTCTTGACGCCATAGCCGTCCGGAACGCCGTTCTGTGCCTGGCCGGTGTAGGTCCAGACCTGTCCGTCGGCGTCGCGTCCGCGGCGAGCGGCACCGGCTGCCGCGCGGGCGCGGCTCGCGGCCTTGGCGGCCGTCAGCGACGCCTGTTGCGCCGCGTCCGCCTGCTCGCCGGCCAGCTTCGCGCCGTCGTCCGCCAGCCCTGCGATGCCGGCCAATATATCCGGATCGATCGAGGGCGGCGGCGCGGCGGCGGCCGGACGCACCGGCGGCACGGCGACGGCATGTTGCTGCGGCGGCGCCAGGGCCAGGAAGTGCCACACCACGGCGCCGAACGCGCCAACGATCACCAGAATCACGATCCAGGCGGCAAGCGAGGAGGTCGTCGGCGGCACGTCTTCGTCCGCGCTGTCGTCCGCATCTGCGGCGACTGCATCCGGCCCGGGAGCGCCGCGGCGCGGCGGCACGTCCAGGGGCAGGGTGCGCCGCCGATTCCGCGCCGTCTCCGGCCTGATCCTGGTCTTGAGGCTTTCGATGCTCCGCACCACGTTTTCGAAGCCCTGGTGCGAGCCGCCGCCCCGCCAATCGGACAGATCGGCGGTCTGCACGCCCCGAAATCCCTTCGGCGCATCGACCGGGCTTTTGGTGATGGGCACGAGGGCCTGCCGCTTCATGCCTTCGGCGGCCTCGTCATGCACCCAGCGCGATTGGACGGAATAGTTCGACCAGACCACGAGCACGCAGGCGGCGGCATCGAGTTCACGATCCGTCACGTCGCGAAAGAACTCCCCCGCGAGAATGTCGCTGTCCAGCCAGACCGACAGACCGCGCGCCGAAAGTGCGGTCGCCAGCTTGCCGACCCACTCGAAATCTTCGCGTGCATAAGAGATGAAGACGTCTGCCATGCGGCCCCCATTTCCATGCTAGTGGAATTGAAGGGATGCGAAAAGCTGTTCACAGTTCGGCGAAGAACGATGCGAAGTGATTCGCGTCTTCGCAAGAACGGGATCGATATCGATGATGGCATTCAAGGACATTCTTTACGCGGCCGATGGCGGCGTCGCGACGATCACGATGAACCGGCCGAAATTCCGCAACGCGCTCGGCTACCGCATGCTGGACGAGATCGACGCGGCCTTCGCGCTGGCGGGAAACGACAAGGCGATTCGCGTCGTCGTGCTGCGCGGCGCCGGCGGCAATTTCTCCTCCGGCCACGACCTCGGCACGCCCGAGGCGCTGGAATACCGCCGCAATCTCGGCGCCGAGCCGGGCACGATCGAGGCTTATGACGAGTTCAAGAAATACAATCTCGACGTCCATCTGCGCTGGCGCAATTTTCCCAAGCCGACCGTCGCGATGGTCGAAGGCTATTGCATCTATGCCGGCTGGATGACGGCGGCATGCTGCGACGTGGTGTTCGCCGCGTCCAACGCCGAGTTCCTCGCCGGCTTCGTCGAATACATGTCGATCCCCTGGGACATCGGCATCCGCCGCGCCAAGGAATTGTGCTTCGAGAGCCGCTTCATCCCGGCGCAGGAGGCGCACGATTACGGCTTCGTCAACCGCGTGATCGCGCCGGAGACGCTGGAGGCGGAGACGTATGCCTACGCCCACCGCGTTGCCGAGAACAGCCCCGATGCGCTGCGCTTCGCCAAGATCCAGATGAACAAGGCGCAGGACGCCCAGGGCTTCACCAACGCGCTGGAGGATTCGCTCGGCGACTACCAGGCGATGATGTACCTCTTGGGCGCCGAGCAGATGCGCGTCGGCGGCCAGCGCCGCCTGCTCACCGTCGACCTCGCCGTGAAGGGCCGCCGCGGCGAGCGCCATGGGCAGAAGTAGGCGCTGGGCAAGGATGGCGAAACCGGTCTAGCCTGCCGAAAACAACGGCGGGGGGAAACGCTTTGTCGAATGGGAACACGGCCGCGCCGGCCGCGCGCGGCACCGGCGCCACGTCCCGTCGCTACATCCTGATCATGCTGACGCTGGTCTATGTCGTGAACTATCTCGACCGCAACATCCTCAACCAGCTCCTGCCGTCGATCAAAGCCGAGTTCCGTCTGAGCGACGCCGATCTCGGCTTCCTGTCGGGCACCGTCTTCGCGATCCTCTACGCCACGCTGGGCGTGCCGCTCGCCTGGCTGGCCGACCGCGTCAACCGGCGCAACGTCATCGCGGTCTCGATGATGCTGTTCGCGGCGATGACCGCGGTGTCGGCCTTCGCCGCCAGCTTCGTGCAGCTCGTGCTGGCGCGCATCGGCACCGGCATCGGCGAGGCCGGCACCTCGCCCTCGGTCAATTCGATCATCTCCGATCTCTACGAGCCGAAGGAGCGGGCGGGGGCGCTGTCCTTCTACGCCGCCGGCCTCAATATCGGCCTGCTGTTCGCCTTTTTCGGCGGCGGCTGGATCGAGCAGCATTTCGGCTGGCGCAATGCCTTTCTCGCCGCCGGCATACCGGGCCTCATCCTGGCGATTCTCTTCCTGCTCACCGTGCCCGAGCCGCGGCGCGGCCAGGTCGAGCAGATCGCCGACACCGGCACGGTGCCGAGCTTTTCCGAAACCATCCGCTACCTGCTGTCGCAGAAATCCTTCATCTACATCGCGCTCGGCACCGCCATGGCGTCGTTCGGCGGCTATGCCGGCAATTCCTTCGTGCCGCTGTTCTTCACCCGCGTCTTCCATCTCGATCCGCAAATGCGCGGCCTGCTGATCGGCGGCCTGTTCGGCGTGGTGGGCGGCATCGGCACCTATTTCTCGGGCATCCTGGCGGACTGGCTGGGCAAGCGCGACGTGCGCTGGAACATGTGGGTGATCCTGGTCATCATCTTCTCCGCGCTGCCGTTCTTTCCGCTGTTCTTCCTGTCGAACAACTTCACCGTCGCGGTCATCTGCGCGGTGGTGCCGACGATGAACGGCGCCGCCTATCTGGCGCCGTCCTATGCGATGGTGCAGAGCCTGGTGCCGCTTCGGATGCGCGCCCAGGCCGCCGCCATCCTGCTGTTCACGCTCAACATCATCGGCTTCGGCACCGGCCCCTGGCTGGTCGGGCTGGAGAGCGACCTGCTGCGGCCGATGGTCGGCAATGATTCCATCCGCTGGGCGATGTTGTCGACCGCCGCCACCTGGCTGGTCGCCGCCTGGTGCTTCTGGATGGCGAGCCGCAACCTGCGCCGCGAGCTGGCGCGCGCCCATGCCGCGCCCGCACCGGTGGTGGAGGTCGGCGCTTGAGTGCTATCGGCGGTTTTTAACCACACCGTCCCGCAACCGACACAGCCCCCGCGACGTTCAGCGTTAACCGGCGCCTGTCCCGGGGTGGGACAGCGACGGAATTTTCCGGCTAGTATGCTGCCGAACGTATATGTCGGGGTCC
>JBBCIB010000003.1:0-57649 GCA_037355265.1 Rhizomicrobium sp.
GTGATCGCCGATTTCGAGATCGCCGAGGAGATGATCAAGCACTTCATCCGCAAGGTGCACAACCGCCGCTCCTTCGCCAATCCGATGATCATCGTATGCGTGCCGTCGGGTTCCACCGCGGTCGAGCGCCGCGCCATCCAGGAGAGCGCGCTGTCCGCCGGGGCGCGCCGCGTCTACCTGATCGAGGAACCCATGGCCGCCGCCATCGGCGCCGGCCTGCCCGTCAGCGAGCCGACCGGCTCGATGGTGGTCGACATCGGCGGCGGCACGACGGAAGTCGCCGTGCTCAGCCTGGGCGGCATCGTCTATTCGCGCTCGGTGCGGGTCGGCGGCGACAAGATGGACGAGGCGATCATCGCCTATATCCGCCGCCACCCTATATCCGCCGCCACCAGAACCTCCTGATCGGCGAAGCCTCCTCGGAGCGCATCAAGAAGGAGATCGGCTCGGCCGCCCCGCCGGTCGACGGCAATGGCGTGACCCTGGACATCAAGGGCCGCGACCTGCTGAACGGCGTGCCCAAGGAGATCACCATCACGCAGCGCCACATCGCCGAGGCGCTGGCCGAACCGGTCGGCGCCATCGTCGAGGCGGTGAAGGTCGCGCTGGAGGCGACACCGCCCGAACTGGCGGCCGACATCGTTGACAAGGGCATCGTCCTGACCGGCGGCGGCTCGCTGCTGGCCAATCTCGACCAGGTGCTGCGCGAGGAGACCGGCCTGCCGGTGTCGATCGCCGACGACCCGCTTTCTTGCGTGGCGCTGGGAACCGGACGCGTCCTGGAGAATACCAAGGGTATGCCGCCACGTCCTTTCGACGGCGTTCTAACCAAGGGACAAGGCCGGGCATCGATCGATGGCGAACGGCGGCTGGAAGATCGCGCGGAACCGGGGCGGCGCTCAGCTGCCGCTGGCCCTGCTCGCCGCCTTTGCCATCGCCCTGATCCTGATCGGCAAGGCGCAGAGCAACCTGTTCGACCGCGCCCCGTGCCGGCGTCACCGATATGGCGTCTCCGGCGCTCGAACTGGTGCATGCCGCGCTGGCCGGCGTGAACCGCTGGGTCGGCAACATCGGCGGCGTGTTCGACCTCTACCGCGAGAACATCCGCCTGAAAGAGGAGGTCGCGCGCCTGCGCCAATGCAGAACACCGCCGTCGTGCTGGACGACCGGGTGCGCGCTACCAGCTCCTGCTGCACGCCGTGCCCGACCCGACGCTGAGTTCGGTTGATGGCGCGGGTGATCGGACGCTCCAACCGACTGTTCCTGCAGACCATGATCCTCAATGCCGGTCGGGCTCAGGGCGTCAAGCCGGGCCAGGCGGTGATCGATGCGCGCGGCATGATCGGCCGCATCTACCTCGTCGGCGACCACACCTCCTGGGTGATCCTGCTGACCGATCTGAACAGCCGCATCCCGGTTGACGATCGAGCCCGGCAACGTCCAGGCGATCATGGCCGGCGACAATACCGGCGTGCCGACGCTCGATCCGATGTCGCAGAACAGCGTCCTCAAGCCGGCCTGCAGGTCGTTCAGCTCGGGCGATGGCGGGTTGCTGCCGCCGGGCCTCGCCATCGGCACCATCGTCGCCGACCGGACAGGCGGCTTCCGTGTCGCGCTGCTGGCCGATTCCGCCGCCAGCGAGGACGTCCGCATCGTCGATTTCAAGGCCAAGGCGGAGCAGCCGCCGCCGGTCTCGCCCAACGATCTGCCCCGCCACCGCCGCCGGCCTGCCGCCTGCCGCGCCGCCGCCGCCCCCGGTGACCGTGGCGCCGGCGCCCGTCACCGCGCCGCCGGGCATCGCACTCAAGCCTGCTGCCGCCCCGCCCAGCCGGCCGACGATCCCGTCGGCAATGAGTGAGGCGGATGATGGAGCGCGTCGGTAGCCTTATGAGCGCGCGGATACTCTCTTCGATCGTTCCCATGGCGCTGGGCATTCTCGGCGTGCTGATCGCCAATTTCCCCCGTCTCGTTCCTGGGCGGCCAGGTTCCCGCGCCGCTCCTGGCGCTGATGCCGCTCTATTTCTGGGCGATCGTGCGGCCCGACCTGATGACGCCGTTCTGGGTCTTCGTGCTGGGCGTGCTGGAGGACCTGTTCTCGGGCGGGCCGCCCGGTTTCTGGGCCGCTTCGTTCCTCGTCGCCTACGCCCTGATCGACAGCCAGCGCGACATGCTGGCCGGCCTGTCGGGCGTCGGTGCCATCATGGGCTTTGCCTTCGCCGCGCTGGCGGCCTGCGGCTCGGCCTATCTGATCGGCGCGATCTACTACTGGCATCTGCCGCCGCTGGCGCCGATGATGGCGGAGCTGGCGATGACCGTGCTGGTCTATTGCTTCGCCGTGTTCCTGCTGGGGGCCATCCATCGCCGCCTGGTGGGGCCGCTCAGGAGCGATTTCTGATGCCCCTGTTCGACCGCAAGGACAAGAGCCGCTACGCCAGCTTCACCCGGCGCAGCCTGGCATGACCGGCGGCATGGCGGCGGTGTTCGCGATCCTGTCGGGCCGGCTCTACCAGCTCCAGATCCGCAACGGCGACCAGTACAAGACCGCGGCCGAGGACAACCGCGTCAACCAGCGCCTGATCCCGCCGCCGCGCGGCCGCATCCTGGACCGCTTCGGCGTCGAGCTCGCCAACAACCGGCGCAACTACCGCGTCCTGCTGGTGTCGGAGCAGGCGACCGAAGGCGTCGATACCGCGCTGGAGGCGATCGGCAAGCTGATCGGCTCAGCGACGCCCAGAAGAAGCGCGTGGCGCACGACATCGCGATGAACAAGAAATTCGTCCCCGTGCCGGTGGCGGAGAACCTGTCCTGGGAAGAGTTCGCGCGCATCAACATGCACCTTCCCTATCTCTCGGGCGTTCCAGCCGGATGTCGGCGAAACGCGCGACTATCCGTTCGGCGCCGAACTGGCGCACATCGTGGGCTATGTCGCGGCCGTCAGTCCGGAAGACAAGAAGGACGACGAGGACCCGCTGCTCGACCTGCCGGGCTTCCGCATCGGCAAGCGAGGCATCGAGAAGGCATTCGACACCGAGGTGCGCGGCCAGGCCGGCGCCAGCCGCGTCGAGGTCAACGCCTATGGCCGCGTCATCCGCGAGCTGTCGCGCGACCAGGGCGTGGCGGGCAAGGACGTCTGGCTGACCATCGACAGCGAGCTGCAGCGCTTCACCGACCAGCGCCTGGGGCAGGAGAGCGCCGCCTGCTGCGTGCTCGACGCGCAGACCGGCGACCGTGCTCGCCCTGTCCTCGACGCCCGGCTACGATCCCAACCTGTTCAATGTCGGCATCTCGCCCACCGACTGGAAGGCGCTGACGACCAACGACCACAATCCGCTGCTGAACAAGGCGATCAGCGGCGCCTATCCGCCCGGCTCGACCTTCAAGCCGGCGATGGCGCTGGCGCTGGTGCAGGACGGCGTGCCGCCGATTTCTCGGTCAATTGCAGCGGCGTGCTGACCCTGGGCACCAGCCAGTTCCACTGCTGGAAGCGCGGCGGCCATGGCCATGTCGACCTCAAGCGCGGCATCGCGCAGTCCTGCGACGTGTTCTTCTACGAAGTCGCCCGCCGCCTCGGCATCGACAAGATGGAGGCTGCCGCCCGCGCCCTGGGCATGGGCGCCGCGACCGGGGTCGAAATCCCCGGCGAGAATTCCGGCTTCATCCCGGGCGCCGCTTGGAAGGAAGCCCGCTTCGGCATTCCGTGGGCAGGTCGGCGAGACGCTCAATACCGGCATCGGCAGGGCTATGTGCTGGTAACGCCGCTTCAGTTGGCGACGCTCGCGGCACGCATCGCCAGCGGCCGCGCCGTGACGCCGCGCATCGCCCACACGGTCGGCGGCACGGCACAGCCGCGTCCGCTGCCCGATCCGCTGCCGTTCTCCGACACGGCCTTCGCGGCGGTGCGCGAGGGCATGAACGCGGTGTGCAACGAGGGGCGGTACGGCCTCGCCTGGCGCATCGCCCAGCCGGGCATGGAGATGGCAGGCAAGACCGGCACCGCCCAGGTCCGGCGCATCACGCGGAGGAGCGCGCCGGCGGCGTGCGCAATGACGCCTCGCTGCCCTGGCATATGCGGGACCACGGCCTCTACATCGCTTTCGCGCCGTGCGGCGCCGCGCTATGCCATCTCCTGCATCGTCGAGCATGGCGCGCTCGGCCATCCGCAGGTGCAGATCGCGCACGACGTGCTGCTGTTCGCACAGACGCGCAACCCGCTCGGCCTGCGCACCGCCTATCCGGCCAGCGCGGCGATGGCCGCCCCGCCCGCCCCGCTGGGAAACCAGGGATGACCACGCGCCCCTATGCCGCTGCGCGGCGCACGCTGTCCGTCGCCGACAAGCTGTTCGAGGTGAATTGGGGCTTGGTCCTGCTGATCGGCATCATCGCCAGCGCCGGTTTCGCGATGCTCTATTCCGTGGCCGGCGGCCATCTGTGGCCCTGGGCGGGGGCCGCAGATGTTGCGCTTCCTGGTCGGCCTCGTCGTGCTCGTCGCGGTGCCTGTATCGACGTGCGGGTGTGGATGAGCCTGGCCTATCCGGCCTATGCCGTATCGCTGCTGCTCTTGATCGCGGTGGTGATCGCGGGCCATGTCGGCAAGGGCGCGGAGCGCTGGATCGCGCTGGGGCCGCTCGGCCTGCAGCCGTCGGAGCTGATGAAGGTGGCGCTGATCCTGGCGCTTTCCCGCTTGCTTCCTGCACGGCAAGAGCGTCGAGGAAGTATCCAAGCCGCTCAATGTCGGCATCGCCCTCGCCATGATCGGCATCCCGGCGGTGTTCGTGTGCTGCAGCCCAATCTCGGCACCACGCTGATCATCCTGGCCGACGGCGCCTCGCTGCTGTTCCTCGCCGGCTTGTCGTGGTGGTGGATTGCACCGACCTTCGGCGCCGTCGTGGCCGCGGTGCCGACCGCCTGGCAGTTCGTGCTGCACGACTACCAGAAGCGCCGCGTGCTGACCTTCCTCGATCCGGAATCCGACGCGCTGGGCGCCGGCTGGAACATCACCCAGGCCAAGATCGCGATCGGCTCGGGCGGCATGACCGGCAAGGGCTTCCTGCAGGGCACCCAGAGCCGCCTCAACTTCCTGCCCGAGAAGCAGACCGACTTCATCTGGACCAGCCTGTGCGAGGAGTTCGGCTTCGTCGGTGCCGTGGCGCTGCTGATCCTGTTCGCGGTGGTGATCTATTACGGCGTGCAGATCGCGATGAGCGCGCGCAGCCAGTTCGGCCGCCTGCTGGCGATGGGCGTGACGCTCAACTTCTTCTTCTACATCCTGATCAACGCGTCGATGGTGATGGGGCTGATCCCGGTGGTCGGCATTCCGATGCCGCTGATCTCCTATGGCGGTTCGGCGATGCTCACGGTGATGTTCGGGTTCGGCCTTCTGATGAGCGTCCATGTCCACCGCCAGGTCGAGATCCCGCGCCTGTCGGGCGGCATCATCTAGCGGAGTCTGGCATCCGGCGGGCGCGCCCGTCATGATGCGGCGACAGCAAGCGGAGCGATACCTTTGGATGCGGGCTACATTTCGGCTTTCATGGCCCTGGCCGGCGCGACGATCGGCGGCCTCACGTCCTTTTCCTCGACCTATCTGACCCAGGCCACCCAATTGCGCGAGCGCAACCGCGAGATCGAGCGCGCCCGGCGCGACAAGATCTTCACCGACTTCATCGCCGAGGCCAGCCGGCTCTATGGCGACGCGCTCGGGCACGAGAAGGACGATATCGGCGCTCTGGTCCATCTCTATTCGCTGGTGGCGAGGATGCGCCTGCTGGCCTCCAATGAGGTCGTCTCCGCCGCCGAGCTGGTCATGGACAGGATCATTGAGACCTATCTGTCGCCCAACCGCACCCTGCGCGACCTGCGCGGCGTGGCGCAAAGAGGAGAGATCAATTTCCTGCGCGATTTCGCCGAAGTCTGCCGCGCCGACCTGGCGGCGATCCGTGCCTGAGGCGGCGCCGGAACCAGCCCCGCGGTTCCCCGTTTTCTCCGTGTGCCGCCACGCGGCCTTTGCACGGAGCCAGCCATGCTGAATCGTACGACCCGGATTCTTGCCGCCACGGCCTTTTTGCTGGGTGCAGGGACAGAAGCGGCGCAGGCCGATTCTTGCAGCGGCCACGGCCATACCACCGGCACCGTGCTCGGTGCCGCAGGTGGCGGCATCATCGGCAGCGCCGTCAGCCATGGCAGCATCGCCGGCGTGCTCGGCGGTGCCGTGCTGGGCGGCCTCGCCGGCAATGCAGTATCGCGCGACATGGACTGCCGTCACCGCTATCACAGCCGATATTATTACCGCCACGGCCGCCGCTACGCCCGCTGGTAGGCGCAAGCTGGGCAAAAGAACGGCTTTCAGGTCTCCTAGACAGCCCAAAACCGCTCTGCTATACGCCGCGCCTCTTGTTGGATGGGCCGGTAGCTCAGTTGGTAGAGCATTCGACTCTTAATCGAAGTGTCGTGGGTTCGATCCCCTCCCGGCCTACCATCCACTCTTAGACGTCACGGCGCGGCGCGGTCAGTGATGGCCGCCATAGCCGCCGCCATGCATTCCGCTGCCTCCATGGCCCCTGCCGCCGTGCCCGCCGCCGCCATGAAAGCCGCCGCCGAACTGCGTCGAGATCGAGATGCTGGCCGACGCCCGCGCCGCGGCCGATGCGAAGCCGCCGGCCGCCGCGCCGCCATAGGCGATCGCATATCCGCCGCCGCCATAACCGCCGCCGCTGTCGCCGAAGCGATCGCCGACGCCGCCGTCGAAATCATAGGTGTTGAGCCGGCCGTTGAGCACGAGGTGCTCATGGCAGTCGCAATCCTCATGCGCGGCCGCCGCGCCGCCGCCCAGAATTCCGCCGGCGAAAAGAATTGCTGCGATCCAGCGCGTTCTGCGCATCATCGGTTCACCTTCTGTGATCCTCTGCGCGCGATGCTAGTGCGTCTGCCGCCGACTGCCAAACGCGCGATTGGGCGGCGCCCCAGGCGCTGGACAATCGTCGTTAACGCCGGCCGGGCGCCAGATTTCGCCGGCGCGATTTCGTTCCCGGCCGCAACGCTTTGTCGCTGCCGGAACCTCGCCGAAGACCTGCGCGTTGTGAGGCCGTGAAGGGGGTAATGAGCGGAAGTTGAAACCATGTCGGCAGCAGGTCTGATCCAGCAGCAGGAAATCTACGTCCCCCGGCGCATCATCGCCGCGCATGCGGACCACAGGCGGACGGACTTCGTCTTTTCCCGCACCCAGTCGCGCGAGATGCGCGGCACGCCCTGGGGACGCCGCATCAGGCCCATGCGCAGCTGGAGCGAGATCGGCAGCTATGCCGGTGTCGCGCTGGCGGCGACCATCCTGGCCACGACGTTCATCTGACGCGATGGTCAGAAGCGGCGGTCGACTCCGGCTGCGGCATAGATCGCGTCGATGGCCGCCATGTTGCCGAGCGAGTCGGCGTTGCTGATCAGCGGGGCCTTGCCGCGCAGCAGCACGTCGCCAAGTTCGGCGAGCTGCGCGACATAAGTTGCCGGTCCTGCTGTCGGTTCCTCGCGCGATTTTCCTTCTACGGTCACGGTGAAGCGGCAGCCGAGTTGCGGCGCGACGAAGTTGAGAATCTCCAGGCTGCCGTTCTCGCCGGTCAGCCGCACCGTGGCGCCGAAGCGTTGCGGCTTCATCGAAGTCGACAGCGACGCGGGCACGCCGCCAAAGTCGAGCGCCGCTTGGGTCGAGGCGTCCACGCCGTTCTCCAGCACGCAGGATGCGCTCGCCACCGCCGGTTCGCCGCCCATCAGCGCGCGCAGGCAGTGCACCGGATAGCAGCCCAGATCCATCAGCGCGCCGCCGCCCTGTTCGCGCGTCCATCGCAGCTCGCCCTCGGAATACGCAATCGGCACCTCGAAGAACGCCTCCGCGGCGGTGATGCGCCCGAGTTCGCCGGACTGCACGATCGCCACTGCGCGGTGCATCACCAGGTGATGGCGGTAGTGGAATGCCTCGACCAGCGTCTTGCCGCTGCGCGCCGCGGCGTCGTTCATGCTGCGCACTTGGGCTGCGTTCATCGCGAAGGGCTTCTCGCACAGCACATGCTTGCCGGCTTCGAGCGCCGCGACGGTCCAGCGCGCATGCCCGCCCGGCGGCAACGCATTGTAGACGAGGTCGACCTCGCCGTGCCGCACCAGCGCGTCGTAATCCTTCGCCATCAGCGGGATCTTGTGCTCCGCCGCATAGGCCTTGGCTCGCGCCGGATCGCGCGCCGCCACCGCCACGACCTCGAAGTCGGATTGTCCTTCGATGGTTGATGACGACGGGCGGCGCGATCTTCGCCGCGCCCAGGATGCCGATGCGGATGGCCATGGGTCCCTCCCCTTCGCGCGTTTTGTCTTGGCCCGCGACAGCGGGCCATCCAGGTGACGTCACTTCACTGTAGCAGATTATGCTGCGCACCAATTGGGTGGCCAGCTGTCGCGGGCCATGACAATCGGAGAATGACTAGCCCGCGCCCAACAGATGCGCCTGGCGGGCGAGCTTGGCCATCAGGGCGTCGAACTGGCGGCGCTCCTCCGGCGCCAGCGCGGAGAGAAAGACCTCCTCCAGGTGCAGCGCCAGCGGCACGACCTCGTCATAGATGGCGCGGCCCTTCGCGGTGAGGGCGAGGCGCGAGACGCGTCCGTCAAGGCGGTCCTCGGCGCGCGCAGCGCGCCGAGCTCGCACCAGCGCTTCGACGGCACGGGAGACCTGCACCTTGTCCATCGCGGTGCGCTCGGCCACGTCGCGCGCCGACAGCCCGGACGTGCCGCCCAGCACCGCCATGACGCGCCATTCGGGGATCGAGAGCCCGAAGCGGTCGGAATATTGCCGCGCGATCGCATCCGACACGCGGTTGGAGAGCACCGAAAGCCGATAGGGCAGGAAGTGCTCGAGCTCGAGCCGCGCCTCGGCCTTGCGTGCCGCGCTACTCGGCATCGGGCTGGTTCCTGGGCAGCGCCGCGTCGAAGGCGGGATGTTTCAGCGCGTGCGCCTCGATCCGCGCGATGGTCGGCCAGGCCTCGAGGTCCAGCTTCACGCGCCGCGCATTGGCGCATTGCGGGATCAGCAGGATGTCGGCGATGGTCGGCGTGTCGCCATGGCACCAGGCGCCGGTGTGCGGCGACAGGCTCAGCATCTTCTCCAGCGCGCCGAAGCCGGTGCGGATCCAGTGGCGGTGCCAGCGCGCGATGTCGTCTTCGCCGGCGCCGAATTTCTCCTTGGTATAGAGGCCGACGCGCAGATTGTTCACCGGATGGATGTCGCAGCCGACGATATAGGCGATCTCGCGCACGCGGGCGCGGCCGTAGGGATCGCGCGGCAGGATCGGCGGCTCGGGCGCGATCTCGTCGAGATATTCGATGATCGCCAGCGACTGGGTGATCAGGTGCCCGTCATGCGCCAGCGTGGGGATCAGCGCCTGGGGATTGACCGCCTTGTATTCCGGCGTGTGCTGCTCGCCGCCATTGCGCAGCAGGTGGATGAAGCGCAGCTCGGGCGCGATCCCCTTCAGGTTCAGCGCGATGCGAACGCGGAACGCCGCCGAGGAGCGGAAATAGCCGTAGAGCGCGAACTCACTTTTTGTGCTGGACGACATGCTGGTCGATCGCTCCGAAGATGGAATGGCCGTGGGCATCGCACATCTCGATCCGCACCCGGTCGCCGAATTTCAGGAACGGCGTCTTGGGCGCGCCGTCCGCGATGGTCTCCAGCGTGCGCCGCTCGGCGATGCAGCAGGAGCCGACATTGCCGCCCGTTCCGGGCTTGTTCGACACGGTGCCGGACCCAATGATGGAGCCGGCGCCCAGCGCCCGCGTCTTCGCCGCATGGGCGATGAGCTGCGCGAAGCTGAACGTCATGTCGACGCCGGCATCCGGTTCGCCGAATTTCTCGCCGTTGAGCCACACCTGCAGCGGCAGGTGCAGCTTGGCGTCGCGCCAGCGGCCGCCGACCTCGTCCGGCGTCACCGCGACGGGCGAAAAGGCGCTCGCCGGCTTGGACTGGAAGAAGCCGAAATTCTTGGCCAGTTCGCCGAGGATCAGGTTGCGCAGCGACACGTCGTTCGCCAGCATCAGCAGCTTGATGTGCCCGCCCGCTTCGGGCGCCGTGGTGCCGTACGGCACGTCGTCGGTCACCACCGCAACTTCCGCCTCGAAATCGATGCCCCAGGCTTCGTCGCCGGCGACGATGTCGTCGCCCGGCCCGACGAAGCTGTCCGAGCCGCCCTGGTACATCAGCGGATCGGTCCAGAAGCCCGGCGGCATCTCCACGCCGCGCGCCTTGCGCACCAGCTCGACATGCGTGACATAGGCCGAACCGTCCGCCCATTGATAGGCGCGGGGCAGCGGCGACAGGCAGGCCTTGGCGTCGAACGGCACCGCGTCGCCGATCCCGCCGCGGTTGAGCATGCCGTAGACCTCTTCGAGCTGCGGCGCGGTCTGCGCCCAGAAATCGAGCGCGGCTTGCAAGGTCGGCGCGATGCGCGGCACGGCGATGCAGGTCGCCAGGTCCCGCGACACGACGGCCAGCCGTCCGTCGCGGCCGTGGCGGAGCGAGGCGAGCTTCATCTCACGATCCAGCTTTCGGCATAGGTCTTCACTTCCGTCGCTTCGGCCTCGTGGCTCATGTCCAGCGGATCGCGCGTGTCGATCATCACCGCGACTTCGTCGGTCATGGTCTTGGCGGCCTTTGCGCCGGCCGCAAACGCCTTGGGATGCGGGCCATGGGTGAAGCCGTTGGGATGGAACGTCACCATGCCGGGCTTGATATTATCGCGGCTGAAGAACTCGCCGGCGTGGTAGAAGATGACCTCGTCGAAATCGTCGTTGGAATGGAAGAACGGCACTTTCAGCGCGCCGGGATCGCTCTCGATCGGCCGCGGCACGAAGGTGCAGACCACGAAGCGGTCGGCGACGAAGGTCGAATGCACGGACGGCGGAATGTGGTAGCGGTGGCTCATCACCGGGCGGATGTCGCGCCAGTTCAGCTTGACCGGTACCAGGTTGCCCTTCCAGCCCACCGCGTCCAGCGGGTTGAACGGATAGGTGATGGTGGAGATCTGCCCGCGCCGCTTGACGCTCACGACCCATTCGCCGTCGCGCTGCGCCCGGAACGCGTCGTCGAGCCGGGGCGTCTCCAGCGCCGCGGGATCGAAGATCGCGTGCGGCCCCAATATGCCGCGATCCGGCAGCCTGTAGCTGCCATGGGTTGCCTCGATGCGCAGGATGATCGAGGCGGCGCCAGGCTCGATCCGCCACATCGTGCCGCGCGGCAGCAGGATATAGTCGCCCTCGCGATAGGACATGTGGCCGAAGTCGCAGAACAGATCGCCCGCGCCGGCATGGACGAAGAACAGCAGATCGCCGTCGGCGTTGCGCGCCAGGGTCGGCATCGCCGCGCCGCAATTCCAGATCTCGATCCTGCAGTTCGCATTGCTCAGCAGCGGCACGAATTTGTACGGCTCGCCGTTCGCCAGCGTGCCCACCGCGTCGAAGGCGCGGGGCCGCAGCGGCCCCTCGAAGGCGCTCCAGCCGGTCGGCGGATGCTTGTGATAGATGTGCGTCGCCGGCCCGAAGAAGCCGTCGCGACCGATCTCGCGCTCATAGGTGCCTGCCGGCAGGTCGGCATGCGCCTGCTTCGAGGTCTCGCCTTCGATGCGCGGGAATTCGATCCAATTCCTGCTCATGCGGTGGTGTCCTTCAAGACCCCGCGCCGGACCTGGTCGGCCTCGATGCTTCGAACAGCGCCTTGAAATTGCCCTCGCCGAAGCCCTGGTTGCCCTTGCGCTGGATCAACTCGAAGAAGATCGGCCCGATCGCGTTCTGGGTGAAGATCTGCAGCAGCAGGCCGGTGTCGTCCACCGCGCCGTCCATCAGGATGCGGTCCTTCTTCAGGCGCGGCACGTCCTCGCCATGGCCCTTTATGCGATTGTCGAGCCGCTCGTAATAGGTGTCCGGCGTGTCCTGGAACGCGACGTGCGATGCCTGCAACGTCTCGACCGAGCCGTAGATGTCGTCGGTGCCCAGCGCGATGTGCTGGATGCCCTCGCCGTGATAGGCGTCGAGATATTCGGCGATCTGCGACTTGTCGTCGGAGCTTTCGTTGATCGGGATGCGGATGGCGCCGTCCGGGCTGGTCATGGCGCGGCTCTTCAGGCCCGTCAGCTTGCCCTCGATGTCGAAATAGCGCACCTCGCGGAAGTTGAAGAACCGCTCATAGAATCCGGCCCACTGGTCCATGTTGCCGCGAAACACGTTGTGGGTGACGTGGTCGATCTCGGTCAATCCGGCGCCGGCGTGCTCCCAGCCCAGCGCCTTGTCGGTCGGCACGAAGTCGACGTCGTAGATCGTGCGGTCGCCATAGCGGTCGACCAGATAGATCACGCTGCCGCCGATACCCTCGATCGCGGGGATGTTCAGCTCCATCGGTCCCACCGTGGTGGCGAACGGCCTGGCGCCCAGCGCCAGCAGCTTCTCATAGGCCCTGGCCGCGTGCCTGACGCGGAACGCCATGGCGCAGGCGCTCGGCCCGTGCGCCTTGGCGAAGCGGCTGCCATGGCTGTCCGGCTCGGCATTGACGATGAAATTCACATTGCCCTGGCGGAATAGCGTCACGTCCTTGGAGCGGTGCCTGGCCACGGCGCGGAAGCCCATGCGCTCGAACAGGGCGTAAAGCTGCGTCACGTCAGGTGCGGTATATTCGACGAACTCGAACCCGTCCGTCCCCATCGGGTTGTTCCAAAGCTCCGGCATCGCGGCCTCCTTTCCTCTGCCGCCCGAATATAGTTTCATTTGAAACTAATGGCCAGCCGTCACATCTCCATCGGCGCGGTGACGCCGAGGAAGCCCACGACCAGCAGGATCGCGGCGGCGCATGACAGTTCCGCGATGACGGTGAGTGGGATCGTGTCGGCGGCCTCCTTGTCGCCGCGCGCCAGGCCGGGCAGCACGCCGAAGCGATTGGTCAGCGCCAGCGCCACCATCAGCGCCGCCAGCACGATCTTGACCGCCAGCCAGGTGACATAGACCTGCGACCAGCGCATGCCGCCCTGGCCGAGAATGAGCACCGCATTGGCCGCGCCCGCCGCGATCAGCACAGCCACCGACACCGCACCCCAGCGCGAGAACAGCCGCAGCAGCGCGATCAGCCGCGCCATGTTGCGCGGTCGAACCATAACTTCGCGCACGAGCACGGTCAGTCCACCGACCCAGAACCCGGCCGTGAGCAGGTGCAGCGCATCCACGCCCGCCCGCGCATACGCATACTGCGGCGGCCCCGATGCCGCGGCGTGGCTGGTCAGGCCCAGCAGCGCGAGCGCCGCGCCGGCCAGCGCGGTCTTCAATGCGAACGCGCCGTCGGCCAGACAGACCAGGAGCAGCCCGGCAAGCGCCAGCAGGCGCAGCAACAAGATATGGCCGTAGGCGGTTTGTGTCACGACGGTCGCGAGGGCTCGAATATCGATCGCCGCCGCCGGATCGCCTGTCACTTCCGCCGCCGCGAAGCACAGATTTGCCGCCGCCGTCGCCAGCGCCAGCAGCGCCGCCGCCGCCAGCGGCCGGCGCCACGGCGTGGCATCGGCGACGCCGCGCGCCTGGAACAGCAGCGCGGCCGTACCGAACACGCCCATCAGGCTCGCGAAATGCAGCGCCCGGACCAGCGCGAAGGCCGCCGTCACGGCAGGACCAGGAAATCATACTTGCCCTCCGACAGATGGGTGTCGATCGAGACCGCGCGCCAGGTCACTTCGTAGCGCCCGGGCTTCAGGGACCTCAGCGGCACGCGCATCGTGGTGCCGCTCGCGACCGACGGTCCGGCGTCGACGACGTGGTCCTTCTCGTCGGTGACGACGATGTTGCTGAAGGACGGCTCCATCTCGCCGCTGAAATGCATCACGATCTCGGCCGGCGCCGCGGCGAGATTGGCGCCGGGGGCGGGCGTTGCATCGATCATATGGGTGTGCGCCAGGGCGGGCGTCGCCAGCGCAGCGGCGGCGATGGCGGCGGCCAGGACACGGACGCTATTGCGCATAATGGATCTCCATCACGAAGGTACGCTGCGGGAACGGATGGTAGAGGAAGTATTTGTCGTTGTTGATGTTGTCGATGCCGAACGACGCCACCCAGTTGCCGTCCACGCGGTATTGCACGCGGGTGTCGAACACCAGATAGCCGTCGAAGCCCTGGAAGGTGTGCGACACCGGATCGGAATTGTCGATCGTGCCGAAGGCGCGGTCGCTATAGCGCGCCGCCAGGGTGACGGCGAGCCGGTCGTCGGGTCGATACGTCGCCACCGCCGCGCCGCGCCAGCGCGGAAGCTGTGGAATGACCTTGCCGACTGCATTGGGGAACACCGGGTCCTTGACGATGCGGCCGTCGGCATAGGTCACGCTGCCGGTCACTTCGAGTCCCGGGATGAGGACGTTGGCCTGCTCGAACGCCAGTTCGGCGCCCCGCACGCGGGTGCGCGGCACGTTCTGCACGAAGCTGAACAGCGCCGTCGAGCCCGGCAGGAGCGGCGCCGACTGCGACAGCAGCGCATCGGCGATGTCCTCCTGGAACAGCGAGACGCGCAGGCGCCCGTCCGGCGTCGTGCGCTGCGCGGCAAGCTCGTAGGAGCTCGCATGCTCGGGCTTGAGGTCGGGATTGGGCACGGTGAGGACGGTGCCGGTGGTGATCGCCTGGTACAGCTCCGTCACCGTCGGCATGCGGTAGGCGGAGCCCCAGGACGCGCTGAGCGACCACGGCTCGCCCGGTTGCCAGGCGAGCGACGCCTTGGGCGAGAAATATGCGCCCGACAGCTTGGGCTGGTTCACGCGCAGCGCGGGACTGGCGGAGAGGTTGAATCCGTCATAGGCGCGCCAGTCCTCAAGGCGCGCGCCCATGGTCGCCTTGAACGCCGGCGCGAAGGTCCAGACGTCCTGCAGCCACAGCGCATTCGTCGCGGTGCGTCCTTTGCCGGCGGCAGCTAGCGAGCCGGGCGGTCCGTCGATCCAATCGGCGGTGTTGAACTTCAACTGGCTGAAGGTCTCGGCATCGCGATGGACGCCGAAGGACAGCGCGTTGCCGGGCCGGCCCTGCCACATGCCCTTGGCATCCAGCGTGTACCAGCCGGTGCCATCGAGACGGGTGATCGTGCCGGCGCCGCCGGCACGGGCGGCGGGCAGCGCCGTGCCGGGCACGCGCTGATCGTCGTCGAGATAGGCGTAGTCGCTGGCCACGATCTCCCAAGCGAAATCGCCGGTCGTTCCGGATTTGAGCGACAGGGCTGGGCGAGGTGGGTCTGGCTCCAGTCGTAGACGTTGTTCGAAAAGCTGCTCGGCGCGACCGAATAGGCTTGGTTTGCGATGTTCACGCTGCCGGAATAGACCGGCAGGCCAGCGGTGTTGCGCAGATAGGTCTCGGCGCTCGCATCGTCCTGCTGATGGAAGACGCTGGCCGTATAGCCGAGCTGCATTCCATGCGGCAGGTCATAGGCGAGCTTCGCGGTGTCGGTATCCTGCACCTGGTGCTCGATGCCGCCGGCGCCGATGACGACGACCGGCGCGCCGGTGCGGCTGAGGTCGTCGAACGCGCCGCCGGCGGGCGTCCCTGCGGCGCTCGTTGCGGCCGGCCGCGTCAGGGTCACGTAGGCGAGCGGCTGACCGGTGGTGTCGAGATGGTTGGCCGACAGCCGCCATGCCAAGCCGCCGTCGCGGTCGCCGACGCCGCCCGAGATCTGCCAGGTACCGTAGGTGTGTTCCGTGCCGTACTGGCTGAAGGGCTGCGCCGCGCCCAGCGCATCGGCATGGGCTTCGAAACGGTCGGGCATGCGGGTGGTGATGTTCAGCACCGCGCCGATCGAATTGCCGGCATATTCGGCGGCGAACGGACCATAGAGGATGTCGATGCCGGAAACGTCCTGGGGCGCAACGACTCCGAAATGCGGCGAAGCGCTCGTATTGTTGTTGCCGATGGGCGATGAGATCAGGATGCCGTCGACGAAGATCAGGGTGCGCGCCGAGGCCCCGACGCCGGAGGTGCGCGTGGCGACCGGATCCTGCGTGTCGCCATAGTGCCGTTTGCGCACGACAAGCGACGGCGTGTATTTCAGCAGGTCCTCGGTGTCGACGGCGTTGATCCTTTCGCGTGCCTGGGGCGCGGTGACGCGTTCCAGGCTGTTGGGCTGGTCGGCGGCGCTGCGCGCGCCGGTTACGACGACGGTCTCGACCGTGGCGGCGGTGCCGCAAGCAGGGATCGATGTCGCCGCCATCATCAGGACAAGCGCCCTGTTGCGACGTCCGAATACGGTCATGGGGTTCTCGCGTGAGGATATGGCAGGCGGCGGCGCCGAAGGGCGCGGACGCGACTTACGCATCACTCAGGAGAAGGCAGGCGGGGCGCGGGGGCGTTGGGACGGTGGGACGAGGTGGAGGGTGCCGCGTGATCGAGATCGCTGCGCGCGACATGGACGTGGCGCGATGGCGCCGGCTGCGCGACGGCGGCCAGGAGCGGCGGCGACAGCGGTGCTGCGGCGGCGAAGGCGCAGGGCGCGTGGCCGCGCTGCTGCGGATCGGCCGGTGCCTTGCCGCGATGCGCGCCGTCGACGGAGCAGATGACAAAGGGCGACGCCGCGGCGTCGCCGCCCGCATTGGGCATCCACCCGTCCGGCAGCAGCGCGCGCAGCAGCATCGCAAGCAGCGCGAGGCTCAAAGCGGTGGAACGCGGAACGGACAGGTGCATGCAATCCCTCGGCGCCGTTTTGCGCGCCGGCGCCGTCACGGTCAACGCCGGCCCGGCGCACCGATTGTCGCGCCGATGAACGGCGCGTGAACGGCTTCTTCAGGACCGGTTGAAGGGCACGGGCGCAGGCTTGCACATCGAATGAGGGAAATCGCCATGCTTCGCACCGAGAGACTGGCCCGCAAGCTCGCCATGCGGCCGGCGCCGCACCGCGCCGGCCCGGACATGGCCCTGGCCACCACCATCGTGTTCTTCGGCGTCTTCCCCGCGGTGCTGGTGGCGGGGCTGCTGCTGATGCAGTTGATCGTCGCTTTCGCGCGCTGACGTCACCGCCTTTCTTGGGAAGAGCGAAATCTGCAGCGCGGTTTTTCGTGCGGGGACCTAAGCTTCCCTTCCGGCACGCATGCCGTCCGCCAATCGCAAAGCGATTTTTCGGTCTCCCCATGGAGAGGCGGTAACTCTACACTGCCGCCATGACGTATGCCCCGACGCTCGAATCGCTCAACGAACATCCCGTGCCCGGCTGGTTCGAGGACGCCAAATTCGGCATCTTCATCCATTGGGGCCTGTTCTCCATTCCCGCCTTTGCGGCGAAGTCCGGCTCGATCTCCGACGCATTCAAGCACAACTACGACGTCGCGGTGGCGCAGACGCCCTATTGCGAGTGGTATTGGAACGCGATCAAGGTCCCCGAGAGCGACAGCGCGAAATTCCACGCCGCGACTTATGGCGACGCGTCCTATGAGGACTTCCGCGAGCCCTTCCTGAAAGGTCTCGAACAATGGTCGCCGGACGCCTGGGCACGCAACTTCGCAGACGCGGGCGCGCGCTATGTCGTGCTGGTCGCCAAGCACCATGACGGCTTCTGCCTGTGGCCTTCGGCGGTCGGCAATCCCTACCAGAACGACTGGACCAGCCCGCGCGACATCGTCGGCGAACTGGCGGCGGCGGTGCGCGCCGCCGGCATGAAGTTCGGCGTTTACTATTCCGGCGGCATCGACTGGACGTTCAACCGCGAGCCGTTGCGCACGCTTGCCGATTTCATGGGCTCGACGCCGGGCGGGCTCTATCCCTCCTATGCGGACAAGCAGGCGCGCGAGCTGATCGAGCGCTACCAGCCCTCGATCCTGTGGAACGACATCTCCTGGCCGACGGGGCTGGGGCGTGAACTCGGCCTCTTCGCCGACTACTACAACGCCGTGCCCGACGGCGCGGTGAACGACCGCTGGATGCCGATGACCTGGCGCGGCCGCATGCTGCGCTTCAAGGCGGCGCGCGCCAAGCTCGATGCCGCGCTCAAGGCGCGCATGCAGGATGCGCCCAGCAAGGGCATTATCCCGCAGCTTCCGCCGCATTGCGATTTCCGCACCCCGGAATATGCCGCCTTCGACCGTATCTCGGACAAGAAATGGGAAGCGACCCGCGGCATGAGCCATTCCTTCGGCTTCAACCGCAACGACACGGACGCCGATTATGAAAGCGTCGGCTCGCTGGTGCACAGTTTCATCGACACGGTGTCGAAGAACGGCAATTTGCTGCTTAATGTCGGCCCGCGCGGCATCGATGCGCAGATTCCGGACGAGCAGCTTGCCCGCCTCAAGGGCTTCGGTGCCTGGCTGAAGGCGAACGGCGAAGGCGTCTACGGGACGCGCCCCTGGACGCGCTTCGACGGCAGGACGGCGGACGGCACCGATATCCGTTTCACGCAGAAGGGCGATGCGCTCTACGTCCACCTTCTCGGCACGCCGGCCGGCACCGAAATCGCGATCGTCGGCGACGATCTGCCGGACGTTTCGGCCGCCACGCATCTCGCCAGCGGCGCCGCCGTGACGACGCGGCGCACGGATCGGGGCCTGATTCTGACTTTGTACGCGCCGCTGGCACCCGCTCCGGCGCACGCGTTCGGCCTGCGCGGTTGACAATGCCGCGTCGGCCGGCGCCCTCCCGCTAAGGCATCAGCGTCACGACGGCGCGGCGGTTCTTCGATTCGCGCACGCCGTCTGGCGTCGGCACGGCGAGGTCGGTCTCGCCGACGCCGCTGACCTGGATCGCCTCGCGCCGCGCGCCCATGTCGACCAGAGTCTCGGTGACGACATTGGCGCGCTTGACCGACAGGGCCTGGTTGTAGGCGGCCGAGCCGGACGTGTCGGTGTGGCCGACGACGGTGATGTGCGACTGGCCGCCGGCCCGGGCGGTGGTGATGGCCTGTTGCAGCACGGTGAGCTGCTCGCCGGTCAGCGTCCAGGAATCGAAGTCGAAATAGACGGTGTAATTCGATACCGGCACAGGCGGTGGGGCGGGCGCCGCCACCGGCGGGCGGATCTCGCTCTCCAGCCGCGCCAGCGCGCCATCGAAGGAGGAATGGCATTGCGCCGCCGCGTCGGCCTGCGAATCGACGGTGCGGTTCAGCATCCAGCAGTCGAAGGTGGTCTGGGCCCGCGCCGCGTCGGCCGGAAAGCGGTCTTTGCCGGCGGCCAGGGCGCGCAGCAGGCGGTCGCGTGCCGCCAGGCTCTCGCCGTCGAAGCCCGGCTCGGGCTCCACTTCGGTGCCGTTGGCCGCAATCATCGCCTTGGTGGCGAAGGCCTCGGCGAGGTCGGCGCGGTCGCCGCCGCCGAACAGCGTGAACACGTCGTCGTCGGTGTCCGATCCGCCGCTCAGGGAATTGGCGAGGAAGGCATAGTTCTTGAACAGCGCCTGGGTGAAGGCCGAGCCGGTCGGCGTGGCGGTGGCGAGCTGGTCCAGCGACGAGGTGCTGACGCAGGCGGCCAGGACCAGCGCGGTGGCGGCCAGGACCAGCCCGGCGGCCAGACGGTTAACGATGTGACGTGCCAGCGGCATGGGTCCCCCGGACAGAATGGTGGCAAAAGGCCAGCGCTTGAGCGCGGTGGCCTCGCATCCCTCCTATAGCGCGGGGCGCCGTGAAGGTTAAGCCCGCCCGCTGTCGCGGCGCGGCTATCGTCACCAAGTTGTGCCGGCGGTAACCCTCTGTTGACGCTGGCAAGCGACACTGCGGGTTGATTTGAGCCGGGAGCGGCGCTCAATGAGCGGCCAGCCATTGCTAAAGCGAGTCGAAGATCCGGTCGTGGCCAAGGCCCGCGCGGAGCGTCGCCGTTTCCGCCGCGTCGAGGTCAACCTGCCCGGCAAGCTCTTCATCCCCGCCGACGGCCGCGAGGCGCCGTGCAAGGTGGTGGACATCTCGCCCGGCGGCGCCTCGATCGAGGCGGATTTCCTGCCCGAGATGGGCACCCATGTCGTGCTCTATGTCGAGGGCGGTTTCGGCCGCTTCGAAGGCGCGGTGGCGCGGCTGGACGGCTTCGGCTTCGGCATGCGCTTCAATGCCACCCAGCTCAAGCGCGAGAAGATCGCCGAGCAGCTGACGCTGTTCATGAACAAATCGCTGGTCGACGACGACGCGGCCTCGATGCGCCGCCACGACCGCACCCCGACCAAGGGCCTGGCCCAATTTACCTGCGCCGACGGCGCGATCGTGAAATGCGAGGTGCTGGACCTGTCGCCGAGCGGCGTGTCGCTCAAGACCATGATGCGGCCGCAGATCGGCGAATTCGTGCTGATCGGCAAGCTGGCGGGCCGCGTCGCGCGCCACCACGCGGACGGAATCGGCCTGGAATTCGTCGGCCTCGGACCCGAGCGGCCGAGTCCGGATCTGCTTCACGCGAGCATCGCGATCGCGCGCTAGTGTCCTGAACCGGAAGTTAGTTCGATTCAAAAAAGGTTGTCATGGCCCGCGAAAGCGGGCCACCCAGGTGACGTCTGCACCGTTTGTGCAGGATTTCACCTGGGTCCGCCGCATTCGCGGCGGATGACAAAATGGGATGAACTTCCGATTCACGACACTAGGACGCAGCCGTTTTTCCCGCCTTCGGCGCGGTGAGCCAGCGGTCCGCCTCGCGCGGAGATCTCAGGCGGACATAGGTTTTCATCGTTGCCGCGTGCAATGCGGCGTCGATGAAGGGACGTTCCTTCTTGCGCAAGACCGTGTCCAGCGCGTCGAGACGGAGGCGGTCGATGCAGCCTGCGGGCATTTCGGGGCGGCGGTGCCCGCGCAGCATGCGCAGCAGGACGCGGCCGGCACAGCGCCACCGCGAATAGTCGAGATCAACCACGACGTCGGCGGCGTTCAATCGTGCAACGCGGTCGATATCGATCCAGCCTTCGATGATCCAGCGCGGCCGGGCAGTCCATTCGGCGTGCAGCGTCTCGATCTCGGCACCGGGCCTGACGCGCCAGTCCGGCAGCCATTCGAGCCGGTCGCCATGCAGCACGGGAAGACCGGTCCGCTCCGCGAGCCGGCGCGCGAAAGTGCTTTTTCCGGAGGCGCTGATGCCGACGATCGCGATGCGGTCAGGCGCCATGCGCGGCGGTCCCACAGGTCATGCGTCGATCCCCAGGCGCACCTGCGTCGTTCGCGGCAGCGAGGCCGCGACCATCGCGTGTGAGCGCAGGATATGGGATTTGAGTTCCTCCGGCGACAGTGCGTCGAGGCCGTCCATCTCCACCCAATGGGCGCGCGTCATGGTCGGGCAGGGATGGATGCCCTCCAAGCGGGTCAGGGTGCGGTAGGTGTCCTTGTCGGTCTTGAAGCGAAGGCCCTTCGGAGTCCAGTTGGCATCGAGCGGGATCATGAGAAACAGCTTGCCGCCGACGCGGAACACGTTGGAATGGCCGCCGTATTCGAGCCCCAGCGTCGCGCCTGGCAGCGCCTGCGCGAACTTCTCGACGTCGACATAGGTCATCACGCGGATTGTTCGGCGAGCGGCGCGATGCGCAACGCGGCGCGCGTCTTCTTCGGCAGCCTGGCGGCGACCAGCGAATGGGCGCGCGTCAGGTACGCCTTGAGTTCGTGCGGCTTCAGCGGCTTCAGCCCGACCATCTCCACCCATTTGGCGCGCCAGAAATAGGGGCAGGGGCCGATGCCCTTGGCCCGGGTCAGGATCTCGTAGGAATAGTCCGACGCCTTGAACCACAGGCCGATCGGCTTGTGCGCATCGTCGTGCACGATCACGGCGAACATCTTGCCGCCAACCTTGAAGACGACCGTGTCGCTCCAGGGCTCCTCGCGCACGGCGCCGGCATGGGCCATGCAATGCCGCTCGACGTCCCTGTAGTTCATGGCGGTTCCGGCAGGTGGAGCGCGGCGCGCGCCCGGGCGCGGTGCGCCGGCTTGATCTCGCGCGCCACCAGGCTCAGTGCCAGCGCGATGACGGCGGCGTCGTCGGTGAAGCCGAGGCCGACGATCCAGTCCGGAATCACGTCGAACGGCATGACGAAATAGGCCAGTGCCGCGAACAGGGTCGCCTTGACCTTCGACGGAGTCGCCGGATCGACGGCGCAGAAATAGGCGGCGGCGGCGTCCTCCGCGAATGGCACCTGACCGGCGACCTTCAGCAGCTTCCGCCAGAAGCCGCGGTCGACGATCTTCTCGTTGCGTGCGACGGTCGCGGGAAGCTGCGCGGCGCCGGGGTTGGGCGTATCGGTCATGGCTCCACTATAATGGAGATCGGACGCGGCGAAAAAAGGGCTCGGAGGGGATCATCATGGATATCGGCAAGCGAATCCTGGCCAATCAGCCATTCCCCTCTCTCATGGGGGTCGAAATAGTCGGCGCGGAACCCGCCAAAGTGGTGGCGAAGCTGGTGGTCCGCGCCGATCTGTGCACCGCCGGGCACATCCTGCATGGCGGCGCGATCATGGCCTTCGCCGACGCGCTGGGCGCCATCGGCGCGGTGCTGAACATGCCGCGCGAGGCCAACACGACGACGATCGAAAGCAAGACCAATTTCATCGGCGCGGCCAGGGAAGGCATGACCGTGACGGGCGAGAGCACGCCGGTTCATCTCGGCAAGCGCACCTCGGTCTGGCAGACCCGCGTCACGCGCGAAGACGGCACGCTGGTCGCCATCGTGACCCAGACGCAGCTGATTTTATTGCCGTAACGTCCGCTTTGCGCCGGCGCGCGCGGCAGTCTAAGAGTCGCGCCGGCCAACAGGAAGGGCATCAGATGGAACTCAATTCGACGATTTCGGCGGTGGTGACGGGCGGCGCGTCGGGCCTGGGCGAGGCGACCGCACGGGCGCTGCGCGCCAAGGGCGTGAAGGTCGCGCTGCTGGATATGAACAAGACCAAGGGCGAGGCGCTGGCGACCGAGATCGGCGCGGTGTTCTGCGAAGCCAACGTCACCAGCGAGGACAGCGTGCTGGCCGCGTTCGAGAAGGCGCGTGCCGCCAACGGCCAGGAGCGCATCCTGGTCAACTGTGCCGGCACCGGCAATGCGATCAAGACCGCGTCGCGCGACAAGAAGACCGGCGAGCTGCGCCGCTTTCCGACCGACGCGTTCAACTTCATCATCCAGATCAATCTCGTCGGCACCTATCGCTGCATCGCGATCAGCGCGCAGGGCATGCTGAGCCTGGACCCGCTGGCGGGCGGCGAGCGCGGCGCGATCGTCAATACCGCGTCCGTTGCAGCGCAGGACGGCCAGATCGGCCAGGCGGCCTATACCGCGTCGAAGGCGGGCATCAACGGGCTTACACTCGTCGTGGCGCGCGATCTGGCCCAGGAAGGCATTCGCTGCAACACCATCATGCCGGGACTGTTCAACACGCCGCTGCTGGGCGCGGCGCCGGAGCAGGTGAAGGCTGCGCTGGGCGCGCAGGTTCCGTTCCCGCCGCGGCTGGGCAACCCGCCGGAATACGCCTCGCTGGCGCTGGAGATGCTGAGCAATTCTTATTTCAACGGCGAGACGGTCCGCCTCGACGGCGCCATCCGCATGGCGCCTCGGTAGGCGCCTGCGCTACCATCGACCCATGTCCGAAGCGGCGCTGGGTCTCTGGCACGACTATTTCGTCACCGTGGCGCAGGTCAGCGCGACGCTGGCGGGACTCCTGTTCGTCGGGCTGACGATCTCGCTCAGCCATGTGCTGAGCGGCAGCGGCTATATGAACCGCGCCTTCGTCTCGCTGTTCCTGCAGTTCGAGATGCTGCTGATCGGGATCTTCGGCGTGGTGCCGGGCCAGCCGGAATGGGTGGTGGGGGCGGAGTTCATCGCCACCGGGCTGGCCGTCCTGACCGGCACGTCGGTGTTCGTCTACAATTTTCCCGAACATGCCGATTCGGTGCTCGGCTCGCGCGGGCCGCGCCTGGTGCGCACGGTGCTGGCGTGGATCGCGACGCTGGGGCCCGTGGTGGCGGGCATCGGATTGCTGCTGGACCAACCGCAGTCGCTCTACTGTCTCGTCCCGGCGGAAGTAGCCTGCCTCTATCTTTCGATCGCCAATGCCTGGGTGTTCGCGGTGGAGATCCCGCGGCGCATGTCCCAGAAGTAGCGCTGCGCCTCAGTGCGCCGGCGGTGGGGTCTCGAAGAAGGCATCGTGTCCCGGCATGCCGATCGGCGGACGGCGCGACGTGGCCTTCACCAGCCCCGGCAGGAAGCTGAAATCGGTGGGTACTGTCGTCGTCTTGTTGGCCGTAAACGACGCCACGCCGTGACAGGTGACGCAGGAGCCGGTGTTGAACGGCTGTTTGGGATCCCAGGCGGTCTGCAGGAAGGTCTCCAGCAGGGTGTTCGACAGGTAGTTCGGCGCGGCGTCCGGCGGGCCGGGCGGCGGGAAGGTCGGCTCGATATTGCCGCCCCATTGCGTGCCGATCAGCATGTAGTTCGCGAACACCGAGCCTACCGACCGCAGCTTGGCCTGCCACTGCACGTTGAGCTCGCGCGTCAGCCTGTAGATCTGCCAGCAGCGCGCGATCTGCGTGCCGGTGAAGCTGTGGCCGCCGTCATTGGTCGGCGTCAGGTAGTTCTTCGCGTAGGGCTCCGTGCCGTTCCAGAAGAACGTGCCGTTGGGCGCCGGCCGGGGCACGACGTTGACGAGGCCGGGATAGCGCCGGTCGAAATAGGAATAGTCCGGCGCGCCCGCCAGCAGTTCCGCCGGGCATCTGGACTGCGGAAAGGCCGTACACTTGATCGGATCGGTGATGTCGCAGGCATTCTTGGCCAGCGGCGCGTTGTCGACATGCTCGAACGTGGTCCAGAACCATTGCGGGTTGAGATTGCTGACCGGAACGGTCTGCGGATTCTTCTGGATGATGTGCATCGCGACGAGGCCGAGGTCCACATGCGCGCAGATCGGCGCGACGATGGCCTGGGTGCCGCGGTCGACGAGGTCGGGCGCCACCCCCACGACGGCGCGCACGACGAAGTACTTCTTCATATTGGCGGCATGGTTCTTGGGGTCCAGCATGCGCCACGCGGCCTTGATCTCCATCGCGCCGTTGCGCGCGCCGGGCGTGCTGACGGAGGGGAATCCGACGGTCGCGCCGGCGGTGGCGAAGGCAGACTGCCCGGCGGCCGTCGTCAGGTTCCATTGCGCCTTGCCGTTCGGCGCCTTCAGATAGGCGATCTCGATGCCGTTGAGGCGCCGTTCGTAGATCGTCCAGTTGCCGCTGTTGTCGATCGCGGGGTCGCCGGTCGAGGCTTGGATGTATTCCTCATTGTGCGGCGAGGGCGTGCGGTCGCCCTTGGAGCCGATCGAGAACAGCATCTCGCCGGCGCCGACCTGGCAGTTGGCCTGCACCGGGCTGTTGCCGAAGACCTGGCTGACGCGCGACCAGCCCTGCCACACGCGCGGGCCTTCGCCCTGCAGGCCCTGGGCCGGCGGCAGCGCCTCCTTGCCCTTGGTCCAGTTGAGCGCGACGAAGACCTGCCAGGAGTAGTTGTCGAACGGCGTCTCGACGTCGTTCTCGGGCGAGGTCGGATAGCCGCCCATGATCCCGTGATAGCCGTTCGATCGCTTGAGCAGCGAGTCCACGCCGATATTGCCGGGGATAATGGCGCAGAGATTGCCTGGAGGCGCGCCCCAGCCGGGATAGCAGTATTGCGCGGCGGGGATGTAGGTGTTGGGCGCCGGCAGTGCGGCGCTCACAAGCACGGCGCAGCAAAGAGCGGCGATGAAGGGCAGCAATGTTTGCAAGGCCTTCACGGGCATGTCCTCCTCGGGGTTACGAGATCGCGACACGCCACGCGGCGACTTTACACGAATCATATCACACCCAGCCCCGCTCCGGAATGGGATTGAGACGGAAATCCGCGGCGCAGCAGGAGCCGGCGGCCTATCGCGCCGCCAGTTCGCGGATCTGGCTGTTGGCCAGGGTGAGCTTGCCGATGGACAGGTCGCCGCTGCGCTCCAGCGCGTCGAGGAAGGACTTGGCGCGCGCCAGCGTGTCGCCGCGGCTCGCGGCCCAGGCGGTAACCGCCGCCACGCCGTCGGCGCGCGTGCCTTGCCTAGCGTCGCCCAGCGACGCGAGGGCTTCGGAGGTCAGCGCGCGCTGGCCGGCGAACAGGTCGTCGACGATCCGGCGGATGGCGAGGCGGTCCCAGTGCTCGGTGGCGCCGATGCGCGCCGCGAGGCCGCGCAGCCGGTCGATGCCGACGGTGGCGCCCATCGCGAAATAGGCGCCGGCGACGAGGTCGACGGCGACGCCCTTGGCGAAGGCGAGCTGGGCGATCTCCGGCGCGCCGCTCATCAGCGGCAGCACGGCGACGTCCTCGGCGACGTCGAGCGGGGCGCCGGCATCCTGGAGCTGCTTGATGCGGCTTTCGGTGTCCTGCGCTTCGTAAGGGCTGACCAGCGAATGGAAGGTGCCGCGCAGTTCCTCCACCCCGGCGCGATAGAGTGCGATGGTGGCGGCGAGGTCGGCGTTCGACGGCACGTTGGTGATGAACCACAGGCCGAGGCGGCGCAGGATCTCGGCGATCTCGGTGTACATGCCGGTCTGGACGTTGGCGTCGATCTTGCCGTCGAGGTCGTCAATCCGGCATTTGAGCGCCGCGAGGCCGTAGGCGCCCTCCGCGACCACGAAGGCGCGCGCGACATGGGCGCCCGACGCGCCCGACATCTCCTTCATCCGCGCGACGAAGACGGGTCCGGCGAGGTTGACGATGCGGTTGGCGAGGCCGGTCGAGATGATCTCGCGCTTGAGGCGGTGCTGCGCCAGCGCGGCGGGGAAGCGCTCCACCGCCGCCGGCGGGAAATAGCCCGCCAGCACCGACGCGAAGGTGGGATCGTCGGGCAGGTCGCTGGCCACGATCTCCGCGTCGAGGTCGAGCTTGGCATAGGCCAGCAGCACGGCGAGTTCGGGACGGGTCAGGCCCGTGCCCTCGTTCTCCAGCGTCTGCAGGTCGGCGTCGGCGGGCAGGAATTCGACGACGCGGTCGAGCCGGCCGCGCCGTTCCAGGTCGCGCATGTATCGGCCATGGGCGTCGAGATCGCGCACCGCGCGGTTCTCCGCCACGGATAGCGCCAGGGTCTGGTCGTAATTGTCGCGCAGCACATGCGCCGCGACGTCGTCGGTCATGGCGCCCAGGAGCTCGTCGCGCGCCTGCGGCGTCAGCTCGCCGCGGCGCTGCGGCCCGCCGAGCAGGATCTTCAGGTTCACCTCGTGGTCGGAGGTGTCGACGCCGGCCGAATTGTCGATGGCATCAGTGTTGATGCGCCCGCCGGCGCGCGCATATTCGATGCGGCCGAGCTGGGTGGTGCCCAGATTGGCGCCTTCGCCGATCACCTTGGCGCGGACATCGGTGCCGTTGACGCGGACGGCGTCGTTGGCGCGGTCGCCGGCCTCGAGATTGGACTGGCCGGCCGCCTTGATGAAGGTGCCGATACCGCCGAAGAACAGCAGGTCGATCTGTGCCTTCAGCAGCGCCTTGATCAGCTCCTGCGGCGACAGCTTTTCGGCCGTGGCGCCGATCATCGCCTTAACGTCCGGCGTAAGCGGGATTTCCTTCAGCGTGCGGGCGTAGACCCCGCCCCCCTGAGAGATCAGCGACTTGTCATAATCGGCCCAGCTCGACCGCGGCAGGTCGAACATGCGCTTGCGCTCGGTCCAGCTCGCGGCAACGTCGGGATCGGGATCCAGGAAGATGTGGCGGTGGTCGAAGGCGGCGAGCAGGCGGGTCTGCTGCGACAGCAACATGCCGTTGCCGAACACGTCGCCCGACATATCGCCGACGCCGATGCAGGTGAAGGGCTGGTTCTGGATGTCGCGGCCGAGCTCGCGGAAATGACGCTTGACCGCCTCCCAGGCGCCGCGCGCGGTGATGCCCATCTTCTTGTGGTCGTAGCCGTGGCTGCCGCCGCTCGCAAACGCATCGCCCAGCCAGAAGCCGCGGCCCTCGGCGATGCCGTTGGCGATGTCGGAGAAGGTCGCGGTGCCCTTGTCGGCGGCGACGACGAGATACGGATCGTCGTCGTCATGGCGCAGGATGTCGGCCGGCGGCACGACGCTGCCATCGGCGTTGAGGTTGTCGGTGACGTCGAGCAGCGCGTTGATCAGCACCTTGTAGGCGGCGATGCCGACCGCCTGGCTCTGCTCGCGCGTAGGGTTGGCCGGCATCGCCTTGGGATAGAAGCCGCCCTTGGCGCCGACCGGCACGATGACGGCGTTCTTGACCTGCTGGGCCTTGACCAGGCCCAGGATCTCGGTGCGGAAGTCCTCGCGCCGGTCGGACCAGCGGATGCCGCCGCGCGCGACCTTGCCGAAGCGCAAATGCACGCCTTCGACATCCGGCGCGTAGACGAAGATCTCGACATGCGGGCGCGGCAGCGGCAGTTCATCGAGCGCCGCGGAGTTCAGCTTGATCGCGACATAAGGCTTGGGCTGGCCGACCGCATCGCGCTGGTAGAAATTGGTGCGCAGGACGTTGACGACGACATTGCGCAGGCGGCGGATGATGCGGTCGTCGTCCAGGCTTTGGACGTCGCCCAGCGCCTCGGCGATGCGCGCGTCGATGGTCGTGGCATCGTGCTCGATGTGCTCCTTCGCCTGCGGATCGTTGCCGGCATGGAAGAGCTGGACCAGCAGGCCGGCGAGGTCGGGGTTGCGGAACAGCGCCTGCTCGACATAGTCCTGGCTGAAGGCGAAGCCGGCCTGGCGCAGGAATTTCGCCACGGCACGCAGGATCGTCACGTCGCGCCAGGCAAGGCCTGCGCTCAGCACCAGCCGGTTGAAGCCGTCGCTTTCGGCGGCGCCCACGATCACGGCATGGAACGCGTCCTCCAGCGGCTGCTTGACGGTGGCAAGATCCGCGGCGCCCTCGTCGGCGCGCTCCATCTGGAAGTCGAGAACGCTGGCCTCGTGCGTCCAGCCGTCGGCGGTCTTGAGCGTCAGCGGAAAAGCATCTTCGGCGATCACCTTGAGGCCGAGATTCTCGAACACCGGCAGCGAGGCCGACAGCGGCATCACCTCGCCGAGCACATAGAGCTTGAGCCTGAGCCCGTTATGGGCGTCGGAGGGACGGCGATAGACACAGGCGCGCACCCGCAGGCCCGCCGGCTGGGTCGCCAGCGCGGCGATCTCGTCCAGGTCCTTGACCGCTTCCATCGGCGAGAACGAGCCGCGATAGCCCGGCGAGAAGCGCGCCTGGCGTTCCTGCAGCAGGCGCATGCCCTCGGTCTCGCCGTGCACCGATTCCATCGCCTCGGCGAAGCCCGATGCGGCTGGCGTTCTCCAACACCGCCGAGAGCGTCATGAGCGCGGCCGGTCCGCTTATCGGCGGCGTGATCGCGGCCGGCTTCGGCTATTTCGCGGTGTTCTGGGTGGCGATCGCGAGCGAGGCCGTCGCGCTGGTCCTGCTGCTGACCCTGGTCGAGGAGCCGCGCAAGAAGCGCCTCCAGCTCGAAGCCGAAAAAGCCGCCGCCCAGCCGAGACGATGACGACCAGCCTGGCGACGCGAGAGGATGAAGAGGGGGAATCTATAACCCCATCTCCCCCCGCTTTAGCGGGGGAGGAGCCGCGAAGCGGCGGAGGGGGTGACGTGGTCGCGGCGAACCCCCACCGTCTCGCCCGCTCCGCGGGCAATCGACCTCCCCCTTGCTGGGGAGGACAAACAGAGAAGTGGGGACGCTTCTGTTGCCCGGTGCGTCCCCAACCGCGCTTGGCTAACCGAAGTTAGGCAGCGAGGGCCATTTCATTATCGTTGGCACCTGTACGAATAGCCCGATAACGGCGGATACAATACCGAGCAAAAGGTCAGCCTTTACACGTCCGTCGATCCTGTTTCGCCCCCACAGAAACCCACGTCGCCGTGGGCTTTTGGTGGAGGCGCCGGGTACCGCCCCCGGGTCCGGGCCGCTTATTACGAAGCCGTTTATCGCCATAGCCGGACAAGCCGGCACGGCTAATATAGGACGTGCGGGTTAAGAATTGAAGGGACGCGCCCGTTCAGGCCTTGGGCGCGGATTTGCAGGTTTCCTCGACGTGCAGGTCTAGCGCCGGCGCGACGTCGCAGAAGCTGACCCACCGCGACGGGATGGTTGGTGCCGGCATCGGCGACTTCGATCTGCTGGCTGTGGAAATCGCCGTCGCTCGGGCCCATCGCCAGCAGCGCGCGCATCGAGACGATGGCGTTGTCGCGGGCTTCGTCGGCGCTGCGGAATTGCACCGTGTTGGGAATCCGGGCCAAGGCCTCGCCATGCCGAATGTTCAGGTAAAACAGTGCCATGGATTCCGATCTCGCTGTGTGGAGATAACGGAATCACCAGCCCAAGGTTCCGCCGGGACGGCAAGCTTTGGCCGAACCGGCTGAACTGCCGCCCGCGATGGGCTAGGTTGGCGGCGGAATCGGTCAGCGTTCGTCCCCATGCGCCAGTATCTCGACCTGATGGAATTGGTCCTCAAGACCGGCGTGGAGAAGCGCGACCGGACGGGGACGGGCACGCTGTCGGTGTTCGGCCACCAGGCGCGCTACGACCTGTCGGCCGGCTTTCCGATGACCACGACCAAGCGGCTGATCTTCAAGGCCATCGTCTACGAGTTGCTGTGGTTCCTGCGCGGCGACACCAATGTGCGCTGGCTGCAGGAACACGGCGTCACCATCTGGGACGAGTGGGCGGATGCGGACGGCGAACTGGTCCGGTCTACGGCCATCAATGGCGATCCTGGCCAAATACTGGCGGAGGAGATGGTCCCGAAGGCGGCACGATCGACCAGATCGCCGATCTGGTGCGCGACCTCAAGGCCAATCCCGAGTCGCGGCGGCTGATCGTCACCGCCTGGAATCCGGCCGAGGTCCCGAAGATGGCCCTGCCGCCCTGCCATTGCCTGTTCCAGTTCTATGTCGCCAAGGGGCGGCTGAGCTGCCAGCTCTACCAGCGTTCGGCGGACATCTTCCTGGGCGTGCCGTTCAACATCGCCTCCTATGCGCTGCTGACCATGATGCTGGCGCAGGTGACGGGCCTGGAGCCGGGCGAGTTCGTCCACACGCTGGGCGACGCACATCTGTATCTCAACCACGTCGAGCAGGCGCGCGAGCAGCTTTCGCGCCGGCCCTTTCCCCTGCCGACGCTGCAGATCAATCCGGCGGTCACCGACATCTTCGCCTTCACACCGCCAGGATTTCACGCTGGAGAACTACCAGGCGCACAAGACGATCAAGGCCGCGATCGCGGTGTGATGGATTTCGGCTGCCCAAGACGCTGGAGATCCTGCGCGAGGCCTGCGCCGGCGCGGGCGTGGATTTCGCGGTGGTCGATACCTATTCGGGCTTCGTGGCGCGCATCGCCAAGGGCGGACGCAGCTATCCGGTGTGCGCCTCCAAGCTCAGTGTCTATCCGATCAATCGCGCCACCGCCGCCTCGGTCGCGCGCGACAAGACGTTCGAGCACTACGTGCTGGCTGGGGGCGGCTATGCCGCGCCGCCGGGCGACTATTTCTTCTTGCAGCCGCCGCGCGCCGGCTGGTCGCGGCCGCCGGGGCGCGAGCGCGCCGACGGCGTCGCCTTCGCCGCGCGGCTGTCGGATGGCTATGCGCAGCCGCTGATCGTCAAGCCGAATGCCGGCACCGGCGCCAGGCTGGTGCACTTCGTCACCGGCGAGGCGGAGCTGCACGCGGCGCTCGACGCGGTCGCGCGCGAGGACGAGATCGCGCTGGTCCAGTCCTTTGTCGATCGTCCGGAATTCCGCCTGTTCCTGGTCGATGGCGAGATCATGTTCGGCTACCGCAAGACACGCGCGAGCATCGCAGGCGACGGGCGCCGCAGTGTGTGTGAGCTATGCGCCGCGCTGGGTTCGCACAAGCAGGCCGGCGCGATCCTGGACTCGCCGTTCCTGGCCTGGCGGCTGGCGCGGCGCGGCCTGACGCGGCAGAGCGTGCTGCCGGCCGGCGAGCGCCTGCAGATCGACGCGGTGTCCAACATCTCGGCCGGCGGGCAATTCACCGGCTTTGTCGCGCTGTCCGATGTGCTGCGCGATTGGGCGCGCGGCCTCGCGCGGACGGTGGGGCCTGCGGGTGACGGGGATCGACGCGTTCTCGGCGTCGGCGCTGGCCGATCCGCGCGACATCGTCGTGACCGATGTCAACGGCTCGCCCCAATCTCGGCACGCTGTACGACATGGGCCACCGGACGCTTGTGCTGGATGTCTGGCGGACGATCCTGCGCAAGACGTTCGATGAGCCCTGGCCGGAAGAGTTCTAGTCGAAGATGCCCGTAGACGACCTGGATGACTTCGCCGCTGTCGCGGTCGACCAGCAGCGCGTCATCGCCATAGCGCACCCACACCGTGCCGGGCGGCGGAATCGGCAGGTCGAAACTGTTGTAATTGTTGATCCAATAGCTGCTGGCGAAATAGAGCGCCGGCAGGATGCTGCCATAGGTCCAGCGGCGATACTGCCAGCCGGGCGGCTGGCGATAGGTGCCGGAGTGGAAGCGCCGCGTCGCGGTCCAGTTGCGGCGATAGCTCGCGAAATTGTTGCTGCGGCCGCCGCCATGCACGGCGTTGCCGTGACCGCGGTTGTTATTGTTGTTGTTGAAGCCGCCGCGCGGGGTCCGAGGCGTCGTCGCGTTCGGCGTATGCGTGCCGCCGCGATGTGTGCCGCGGCCGCCCGTGAGGGGATTGGCGCCGCCACGATGCGTGCCGCCGCCCGCGAGGGGATTGCCGCCGCCATGCGGCGCACCGCCACCACCATGCGGCGCACCGCCACCATGAGGCGCACGCGCACCACCGCCGCCATGAGGCGCACCACCGCCATGCGGCGCGCCGCCACCACCATGAGGCGCACCGCCGCCGCGTGGCCCGCCGCCGCCATGCTGGTCGGGAGCGGCAAAGACGGGAGCCGCGAGCAGCAGCGCAAGTGCGGCGACGGATACGAAGACGAGCTTCATGTTGGGGAGCCTTTGAGGTGAAACGCGGCACGGGGCCGACCGTTCCCCCCTTATGGTGAAACTATTATGTCCGTTCCTCCGCCGCGGGTCGCGCGGCGGAGGAAGGAGCCAAGCGTCTAGTAGAAAATGCCGTAGACCACCTGGATGACTTCGCCGCTGTCGCGATCGATCAGCAGTGCGTCGTCGCCGTAGCGAACCCACACGGTGCCCGGCGGCGGATCGTCGAGGCCGTAATCGTCATAATCGTCGATCCGGTAGTTGTCCGAGTAGAACAGCGACGGCAGGAACGCGCCGATCGTCCAGCGCTGGTAGTACCAGCCATGGGGGCGATGATAGCGGCCGGCGTGAAAGTGGCGCGGCGCATTGAAGGCGCGCGGAACTGGTCCCAGCCATTGTGTCCGCCATGCCAGCCGCCATGGCCGTTCCAGCCATTGCGGTCGCGGCCGCCATGGTCGCGGTCGCCGCGGTCGCCATCGTCGCGGCCGCCACGATTGTCGCCGCCGCCGTTCCAGCGGTCGCCGCCATTGCCGCCATGGGTGTTGCCGTTGTTGTTGTTGCCCCCATTCCCGCCCATTGCGGTCGTGGCCATGGCCGCCGCCGGCGTTGTTGTTCGTGCCGGCATTGTTGTTGGTACCCGCCGGTGTTGTTGGTACCCGCCCGGTGTTGTTGGCGCCGCCGGTGTTGTTGGCGCCGCCGCCATGGCCGTGCGAACCGCGGTCGTGGTGCTCAGCGGCGTTGGCGCGGCCGTGGCCGGCGCGGGGGTGGGCGCAGGCGCGGGTGCCGCGGCCGGTCCGCCGTCGCGGTGATGTCCGCCGGTATCCCCGGTGGCTCCGGGATTGTCGGGTGTGTCGGTATGATCGCGATCCGCAAACGCCGGCGACGCGAGCATAAGCCCGGCCATGGCGGCGGACGCGAGTAGAAGTCGTTTCATGCGCTCATCCTCTATTGTTGTCGTGAGTGTCGGTTTTCGATCCTGAACCGGCGATGAATGTTCCGTTTACCCCAAGTGCCGGCCCGACTAGGGTGGCAACGTTTCAGATCGCGGACGGGTCCATGCCAGAACTACGCATCCGCAGCGCACGCGCCGGCGACGAGGCGCTGATCGTCACTCTGCTGCGCGAGCTGGCGGACTACGAAAAGCTGCTCGACAAATTCCGCGTCACCGAAGACATCGTGCGGCGCGATTATCTCGGCGACCGGCCGCTGCTGCAGTGCGAACTGGCGTTCGAAGGCGAGGCGCCGGTCGGCGTGATGACCTGGTACTGGACCTATGCCAGCTTCGCGGCACGGCGCGCGATCTATCTCGAAGACCTGTTCGTGCGGCCGTCGCAGCGCGGCAAGGGCCACGGCAAGGCGCTGCTCGTGCATCTGGCGAAGACGGGCGCGGCGGTCGGTGCACAACGCGTCGAATGGTCGGTGCTCGACTGGAACAGGCCGTCGATCGAATTCTACGACAGTCTCGGCGCGCGGCCGGTCTCGGGCTGGCTGGTCTATCGCCTGGAGGGCGAGGCGCTGGCGGCGCTGGGCGCGGATGAGCGCGGACATCGTCCTGGTCCTCGCCGTGGCCGACAATGGCGTGATCGGCGAGCGCGGCCGCATCCCCTGGCGGATTCCCGACGACATGAAGCGCTTCAAGGCGCTGACGCTGGGCCGGCCGATGATCGTCGGCCGCAAGACCTATGAGAGCTTTCCGAGGCGCCCCGCTGCCCGGCCGCATCAACATCGTGATCACGCGCGACCGTGCCTATGCCGCGCCTGGCGCCGTGGTGGTGCATTCGCTCGACGAAGCGCTGGCGCACGCCGCGGCGCAGAACCCGTCCGGGATCGCCATCGCCGGCGGGGCGGAAATCTACAGGGCGGCCCTGCCGCGCGCCACCCGCATCGAACTCACCGAGGTGCACACCGGCGTGCAAGGCGACGCGCATTTCCCGCGCGAGCTGCTGCAAGGCTGGCGCGAAACCACCCGCGAAGACCGCACCACGCCCGAAGGGCTGCGCTATTCGTATGTGACGCTGATCCGCTGACATACCCGGCAACGTCTCTATGCGAAATTGTGCGCTTGCGCCCTGCGCGCTAGCCTCTGGCCAATAACGAACGCGGGAGGGCGTCATGGACATCAAGGAAATCGCCGACGATCTGAAGTTTCCCGAAGGGCCGGTGGCGATGGACGACGGCTCGGTGATCCTGGTCGAGATCTGGTCGGGCGAGATCACGCGGGTGAGGCCGGACGGCTCCAAGCACACCGTGGCCAAGCCGGGCGGCGGGCCCGAACGGGCTGGCGGTGGGGCCGGACGGGCACCTCTATTGCTGCAACAATGGCGGCAATTTCGAGATGCATACCGTCAATGCCTGATGATCCCGGGCCACACGCCACCGGAGCACAAGGGCGGCGGATCGAGCGCATCGATATCTCCACCGGAAAGGTCGAGGTGCTGTATGACGCTTGCGACGGCAACACGCTGCTCGCGCCCAACGACCTGGTGTTCGACACCGAGGGCGGCTTCTGGTTCACCGACCATGCGTCGAACAATGCCGAGCGGCGCTTGCACGGCGGGCTTTATTACGCGAAGGCCGACGGCTCGAAGATCATCAAGGTGCTGCGCGAGCTGACTTCGCCCAACGGCGTCGGCCTGTCGCCCGACGGCCGTCACGTCTACTATGCCGAGACCATGCCAGGCCGGCTGTGGGACCTGCCGCTGACGGCGCCGGGCGTCGCCGCGATCCCGGCGGGCTTCACGCCGGCCAATTTCGTCGGCGCCTATCCCGGCCTCGCCTATTTCGACAGCCTGGGCGTGCAGGCCGACGGCGCGGTCTGCGTCGCGACGATCCTGGCCGGCGGGATCTCGACCTTCTGGCCCGGCGCGATGCCCGCGAAGTTCGAGCACACGCCGTTCCCCGACATCCTCTGCACCAATATCTGCTGGGGCGGGGCGGGCATGCGGACGGCGTATGTCACGATGTCCTCGACCCGGCAGGCTGGCGCAATGCACCTGGCGGTCGCCCGGGTTGCGTCTGGCCTACAATGCCTGACTTCGGCTAGCCTTGCGCCGCGATCTTGCGGAGGATGTTCATGCGTCTGGTTCTGACGAGCGCGGCGGTGCTCGCCTTCATCTCGAGTGCGGCATCCGCCGACGACACCGCCGACCCGATGGCCAGTTCCTACGGCAACACGCTGGTCGTGGTCGACAAGGGCGGGATGGAGTCGCACACCCACTACAACGCCGACCATACGTTCGACGGCGTCGTGCCGTCGATGAGCTACAAGTACAAGGGCACCTGGGAGATCAAGGACGGCCAGCTCTGCCGCACCTTCGATCCGCCGGTACCGGGCCGCAGCAATCCCGATTGCGACCCGGTCGACCCGACGGTGCGCGCGGTGGGCGACAAATGGACCGCGCCGGACGGCGCCGCGATCACCCTGACCGCGGGGCAGAATTGATGCGCGCGATCCTGATCGGCGCGCTCTGCGCTCTCGCTGTCACGCCTGCCCTCGCCGCCGATGACGCGATGGCCGGCTTCTACGGCAACACCGTGATCTCCACCCGGCGGCGCGATCGAGAGCCGTACCCATTTCAAGGCCGACCACACGTTCGACTCGGCCTTCACCGGCATGGGCCAGTCGTTCGCCTCCAAGGGCACATGGGAGATCAAGGACGGCCAGGTCTGCCGCACCTACGATCCGCCGCCGCCGGGCATCAGCAATCCGCTCTGCGTGCCGGCCGATCCGCACAAGATCGGGGATACCTGGACCGTCACGGTCAACGGCCAGACGCGCAACGTCTCGCTGGCCGCCGGCATCCAATGACAGGAGGAGGAAGACATATGCGCAAGGTATTGCTGGCCGCTTCGGCGCTCGCGTTCGCCGCCGCCCCGGCGTTCGCCGCCGCCCCGGCGTTCGCCGCCGACGACGTGATGGCGGGCTATTACGGCAACACGCTGATCTCCACCGGCGGTATAGCGGAAATCCACACCCATTTCCGCGCCGACCATTCCTTCGACCTGACCGGCTCGCGGATGGGCATGAGCCGCAGCTTCAAGGGCACCTGGACGATCGACGACAAGGCCAATCTGTGCCGCACCTTCGTCGGCGAGATGCCGCCCAGCACCACCAATCCGGTGTGTTCGCCGATGACGGCGCACAAGGCCGGCGATTCCTGGACGACCACCGCCAAGGACGGCAGCACCCGCAACCTGACGATCAAGCCGGGCGTGGAGTAGCGGCCGGGGGCGTCACCCGCCGTCCTTGCGGAGCAGGCGGATCGAACGCTCGAACAGCGACAGCCGGTCCAGGGCGTCCTCCAGCCGTTCAACGCCGCCACGGCGTCGCCGGCCTCCTTGTTCAGGTCCGTCGCGACCTTTGCCAGCGCCGATCAGACCGGCTGGAAGCGCGCGACCAGGGCGCGGCCCTTGGGCGTCAGATGCAGCTATGCCGATCCGCTACACGGCGATTGTCTTCACCAATGGCGACGTCGACGATTTCTGGGACGTAAAGTCGTTTCCGAAGAAGACGCTCGCGGGCGAGACGCCGGATACCGCGAGCTACGATTTCACGTTGCGGCCGTCGAGATCGCTGCGCGGAGCGGCTACGCGGCCGGGCTCGCCGCCTTGGTCGCCGATGCCCATCGCCGGGCGGGCGACAAGCCGATGACGATCGCCGCCTGTAAGGCCTATCTGGCGAAGCAGCCCGACGACGCCGATGCGGCCGCGATCCTGAAAGCGCTGGAGGGCGGATAGCCTAAGGCGGCGTCAGGTCGAATTCGATCGCCACGCGGCTGTGCTCGCCGTCATAGCGGCGCTCGCCGCGCATCAGCCAGCTGGGATGCAGCACGATCATGCCGCGCTCTGCGGCCGGATGACTTCCATTTGGCCGGCGGTCTGGCCGCCGGGGATGCGGAAGCCGAGCTGCGGCGCGACCATGGCGGGCAGGGCGCCGCGCGGATCGGCCAGCTCGCACTCGCCGCCCAGCGTCACGTCGTCGGATTTGGCGTAGCCGTCGTCGACGTAATAGACCCCGGACCAGAACGCGCCGGGCCTTGCTGCGAATTCGCGATACTCGCCCTTCTGGCGCACGCAGGCGCAGGCCTCGATCTTCCAGTCGAGCGTGACGCGGCCGCCGGCGCGCGTCGTCGTGGCGCCGTCGGCAAGATCGCGTGCCACGCGGAACAGCGTCTGCGCCGGCTCACCGGCCCAGCTTGCGACGTCAGGATCGGAGCGCCAGCCCTGTCCGCGCTGGCCCGGCTGGGCGCGCTCGACGATCAATGGACGAAGCACCAGGTTCACGTCCTGCGCCACCGGCAGGAAGTGGATCGAGACGGGCGTGGCGAAGAGACTCCGAATCTGCGGCTTGCTGGTGGCCATGCCCTATTCCAGCACAATTCGCGGCGCTTGGCGTTGCGCCGAGGCCACACCTGCCGCAACTTCGCGCGCCACGCGGCGGAAGGCGTCCGCTTCCGGACTGTGCGGCGCCTGCACCACCACCGGCGTCCCGGCGTCCGAGGTTTCGCGGATCAGCAGCACGAGCGGAATCTCGCCGAGGAACGGCACGCCCAGCTTCCTCGCTTCCGCGCGCGCGCCGCCATGGCCGAAGATGTGGCTCTCCTGTCCGCAATGGGGACAGATGAAGGTGCTCATGTTCTCCACGATGCCGAGCACCGGCACCTGAGTCTTGGCGAACATCGCCAGCCCCTTGCGCGCGTCGATCAGCGCGAGGTCCTGCGGCGTCGACACGATCACCGCGCCCGCGCAGGGGCGCGCGCTGCGCGATGGTGAGCTGCGCGTCGCCGGTGCCTGGCGGCATGTCAAGGACGAGGATGTCGAGCGGTGCCCACACCGTGTCGTTCAGCATCTGGGTCAGCGCGCTCTGCACCATCGGCCCGCGCCACAACCACCGCCTCGTCCTCGCGCAGCAGGAAGCCGAGCGACATGATCTTGATGCCGTATTTCTCGATCGGCACGATCTTCTTGCCCGTCGTGCCCGGCTTCTCGTGGATGTCGAACAGCCGCGGCACCGAGGGGCCGTAGATGTCCGCATCCATCAGCCCGACCTTGAGGCCGAGCTGGCCCAGCGCGACGGCGAGATTGGCCGTGACGGTCGACTTGCCGACGCCGCCCTTGCCGCTCGCCACCGCGATGATCGCGCCGACGCCGGGAATGCCCTGCGGCGCCGGCGGCGATTCGGGCCGCGGATGGGCATCGCGGCCGCGCGGGCTTGGGCGCCGACGTCTGGTGCGCCGTGAGCACCGCGGTCACCGACAGCACGCCGGGCAGCGCCGCGACCGCGTCCTCGCAGGCCTGGCGCAGCGGCGCGGCGCCGGCGCCGCGTCCCGCATCGACCTCGACCGCGAAGCCGACATGGCCGTCGCGCAGCACCAGGCCCTGGACGATGTCCTGCTGCACCACGCTGCGGCCGCTGACCGGATCGATGACCTGGTCGAGCGCCTTCAGCACCGCGTCGCGAGTCGCATGGGCCATGTCTGTCCCTTGAATGTTCCCTTCGCCGCGTCCATCTCTCGATGCGGGCGGGCTGTTTGCGCCCCGGCGGCGTTGCACATATAACCGCCGAACCTTGGGAAACCAAGGAAGAGGGCGCTCGAAGCATGCCTTGGACGAATTCGTCGGGTGGAAACGGCACGGGCGGCAGCGGCGGCCCGTGGAACAGAGGTCCGTCGCAAGGCGGCGGCCCCGATATCGAAGATATGCTGCGCCGCGGCCAGGACCGCCTGCGCCGCTTCCTGCCGGGCCCCGGCTTCGGCACGGGCAGCCTGATCGTGCTGCTGCTGATCGTGGTCGTGATCTGGCTCGTCACCGGCATCTATTTCGTGCAGAGCTACGAGCAGGGCATCGTGCTGCGCTTCGGCAAGTTCGTGGCGCGCACCCCCGCCGGGCATCAATTACCATCTCCCCTGGCCGATCGAGACTGCCTACGAGCTCGACGTCACGCGCCAGCGCCAGATCAATATCGGCTACCGCACCCAGGGCGACAACGACGATGCCAATGCCGCCGGCGAGGACATTCCCGCCGAGGCCGACATGCTGACCGGCGACGAGAACATCATCGACGTGAACTTCACCGTGTTCTGGGTGGTCAAGGATGCCGGCGCCTATCTGTTCGACGTCGAGGACCCGGACGCGACCATCAAGGCGGTGGCCGAGAGCGCGATGCGCGAAGTCGTCGGCCGCAGCCAGTTCGAGAGCATCCTCACCCAGGACCGCGAGGAGATCCAGATCGAGGTCAAGGACCTGATGCAGAAGACGCTCGACGAATACGGCGCGGGCGTCACCGTCACGAACGTCAACATGCAGAAGGCCGATCCGCCCGGCGACGTGATCGACGCCTATCGCGACGTGCAGGCGGCGCGCGCCGACCAGGAGAAGATGCGCAACGTGGCCGAAGGCTACGCCAACAAGGTGATCCCGGAAGCCCGCGGCCGCGCCGCGCGGATCGTGCAGGACGCCGAGGCCTATCGCCAGCAGGTGATCGCGGAGGCGTCGGGCCAGGCCAAGCGCTTCCTCTCGGTGCTGGCGCAATACCGCAGTGCGCCCGACGTGACGCGGCGGCGCATGTATCTGGAGACCATGAGCAGCATCCTGGCCACGATGAACAAGGTGATCGTCGACGACTCGGCCAAGGGCGTGGTGCCCTATTTCCAGCTTCCCAACATGCTGGGGCGGCGGCGGGGCGCCCAAGCCGGCGCCGGATGCGACGCAAGCGCCGGCAGGAGGCTCGCAATGAGCCGCGCCATCGCCATCGTCGCGGGCCTGATCGGCATCGTCGTGCTGATCGCGCTGTTCTCGAGCTTTTATTTCGTCAACCAGACCGAAGAGGCGCTGGTGCTGCAGTTCGGCGCGCCGCAGCGCGTGATCACCGATCCGGGCCTGCACTTCAAGACGCCGCTGACCCAGAACGTGGTGTTCTTCGACAAGCGCGTGCTGCTGCTGGACGCGCCGACCGAGGAGATCATCGCCTCGGACAAGAAGCGCATGATGGTCGACGCCTTCGCGCGCTGGCGCATCACCGATCCCTTGCGTTTCTACCAGAGCCTGATCGACCACGACACGGCGCTGATGCGGTTGACGCCGATCCTGTCGTCCAGCGTGCGCCGCGTGCTGGGCTCGCAGACCTTCGCCGCGATGCTGTCGGGCAAGCGCGCCCAGCTCATGATCGACATCAAGAACGCGATGAACCAGGACACCGCCGGCTTCGGCATCGCCATCGTCGACGTCCGCATCCGCCATGCCGACCTGCCGCAGGCCAACAGCCTGGCGATCTACCAGCGCATGCAGAAGGAGCGCGAGCGCGAGGCGGCGGAGTACCGCGCCGAGGGCGACGAGACCGCGCAGCGCATCCGCGCCCGCGCCCGCGCGCGAGGTGACGGTGCTGACCGCCGAAGCCACCCGCGAATCGGAAATCCTGCGCGGCGAGGGCGACGCCGAGAAGACCCGCATCCTGGGCGCCGCGTTCAGCCAGGACCCGGACTTCTTCGCCTTCTACCGCTCGATGCAGGCCTACCAGGACTCGCTGGGCCAGGGCGGCACCACGGTGGTCCTGTCGCCCGACAGCGACTTCCTCAAATATTTCGGCAAGGGGCCGGGCGCGGGCAAATAGGGGCACGGCGCAACCTTTCGGCAAGATTGCGCGTCCATCCTGCGGCCATGGCTCACCGGCGCTATGGCACGCTTGACGGATTGCGCGGCGTCGCCGCGCTGGCGGTGGTGTTCGGGCATCTGTTCTGGCCGTTCAACCTGTTCCTCGCCCACACCTATCTCGCGGTCGACCTGTTCTTCCTGATGAGCGGCTTCGTGCTCGCGGCGACCTATGAGCGGCGGCTGGCCGCCGGCTGGGGCGCCGGCAAATTCGCCGTCGTCCGGCTGAGGCGCCTGTGGCCGCTCTACGCGCTCGGTCTTGTGGTCGGCCTCGGCTTCTATGCGGCGGTGCGTCTGATCAAGCCGTCCGAGAATTTCCTGTTTCCGGGCGATGCCGGTGGGCGAGCGTCGCGGCGATGGGCCTGCTGTTCCTGCCGCAATGGACGCGCTATGGCGGCGGCGCGGCCTTCCCGCTCAATCCGGCCTGCTGGTCGCTGTCGGTGGAATTCTTCGGCAACCTCGCTTACGCCGCCGCAGCCCGCTCGCTGTCTACCCGCACCCTGATGCTCGTCGCCGCGGTCGGCGCGGCAGGCGTCGCCGTCGCGGCGTTCAAGAACGGCGGCCTCGACATCGGCGCGGGCATCGGCGAGACGATCTACGCCTATATGCGGTTCGCCTTCTCGTTTCCCTGCGGCGTGTTGCTGTACCGGCTGCACCACGATGGAAGGCTGCCCCGGCTCGCTGTGCCGCCCTGGCTGGTCCTCGTCGGCGCCGCCCTCGCCTTCAGCGCCCTGGCGCCGCTGTGGCCGCTCTATGACGTGATCGTGGTGCTCGCGATCTTCCCGCTGCTGCTGGTTGCGGCGGTGAGCCGGGAGCCGGCGGGACGCGCGGCGGCCGCGTTCGCCTGGTGCGGCGCGCGATCAGCTATCCGCTTTACGTGCTGCACCAGCCGGCGGCCAACGCGATCATGATGGTGGTGCCGCCCGGAAACCCTCCACACCGTGCTGGTGCTGTGCGTGCCGCCGCTGTTCGTCGGGCTGGCGGCCCCTGGCGGTGCGCCGGTTCGACCGGCCGCTGCAAGCCTGGCTGGCAGCACTGACCGCGCCGCGACCGGTCTCCGCCACCTCCTGACCCATCCGTAATCCGGCGGCATACCCAGGCGGCGCCTTATTGGCTTCACTTTCCTTCGCCAAAGGATTACCCAGCCAACCCACGCCGCGCCGAAGGTTTCCCGACTGATGCATATCCGCTGGCTTGCCGCCGCTGCACTTTCCCTCGTATTCGCGACCGCCACGGTCGCCGCACCGCCGCCGGCACCGCCCGTCGTGCCGGTGCGCGGCGCGCCCGCGACGTTTGCCGACCTCGCCGCGCGGCTGCTGCCGACCGTGGTCAACATCGCCACCACCCAGACGCTCAAGCCCGCCGCCAACGCGCCGGGCCTGCCGAACATCCCGCCCGGCTCGCCGCTGGCCGACCTGTTCAAGGATTTCCTTGGGCAAGGCCGCAACCTGCCGCGGCATGTGACCTCGCTGGGCTCGGGCTTCATCATCGATCCCTCCGGCTTCATCGTGACCAACAACCATGTCGTGGCCGAGGGCGGCGAGGTGGCCGACCAGATCTCGGTGACGCTCAATGACGGCCGCACCCTGCCGGCCAAGCTGATCGGCCGCGACGAGAAGACCGACCTGGCGCTGCTGAAGGTCAACCCGTCCAAGCCGCTGCCCTTCGCCAAATTCGGCGATTCCGACACGGCGCGGATCGGCGACTGGGTGATCGCAATCGGCAATCCGTTCGGCCTGGGCTCGACGGTGACCGCCGGCATCGTCTCGGCGCGCAAACCGCGACATCGAGAGCGGACCTTACGACGACTTCATCCAGACCGACGCGCCGATCAACCGCGGCAATTCCGGCGGCCCGCTGTTCGACATGGGCGGCAATGTCGTGGGCGTGAACTCGGCGATCTATTCGCCCAGCGGCGGCTCGGTTCGGCATCGCCTTCTCGATCCCCGCCAACCTGGTGCGGCAGGTGGTGGCGCAGCTGCGCCAGTTCGGCCAGGCGCGGCGCGGCTGGATCGGCGTGCGCATCCAGCAGGTGACCGACGACGTCGCCGAGGGCCTCGGCCTTCCCGGCACCGCCGGCGCGCTGATCGCCGACGTGACGCCGAACGGCCCGGCGGCGCGTGGCGGCGTGCAGAACGGCGATTTCATCGTCGGCTTCGACGGCAAGCCGGTGGGCGACAGCCGGGCACTCAGCCGCGCCGTGGCCGACACGCCGATCAACAAGACGGTGAACGTCGATCTGTGGCGCAAGGGCAAGAAGGTGACGGTCAAGCTCACCGTACTGCGCCTCAACGAGAAGCCGACGCCGCCGCCGCCGAAGGCGCCGCCGCCGCCCGCGCGCGTGACGCTGCTCGGCCTGTCGCTCGCCATGCTCGACGGCGCGGCGCGGGGCCAGTTCCACATCCCCGGCAACGTCCAGGGTGTGCTGGTGACCCGACGTCGCCGCCGACAGCCCCGCCGGCGACAAGAACATCCCGCCCCGGCGACGTGATCGTGCAGGTGCAGGGCGTGGCGGTGAAGACGCCGCAGGGACGTGACCAACCAGATCAATGCCGTGCGCAAGACGCCCCAAGAAGCTGGTGGCGATCCTCATCAACCGCGGCGGCGACACGACCTATGTCGCGGTGAAGCTGTAGGACCGTCTCACTGCCCCGCACGGGGCAGGTCAATCGAGGCGAACGATCTCCTCGTCGCTGTAGCCTTGCAGGTACAGCAGCGCGGTGAGGTCGCCGTGCTGGATCGCCGCGCCGGCGGCGGCCGCGACGACGGGCTTGGCGTAATAGGCGACGCCCAGGCCGGCGCGCTGGATCATCGCCAGGTCGTTGGCGCCGTCGCCGACCGCCACCGCGTCGTCGGCGGTGATGCCCAGATCGGCCACGGCTTTTTCCAGCGCTGCCAGCTTGGCTTCACGTCCGAGGATCGGCTCGCCGACCGTACCGGTCAGCACCGCGCCGTCATGATGCAGCGCGTTCGCCTGCGCGCCATGAAAGCCCGCCGCCTCGGCGACGCGCGCGGTGAAATACGAAAACCCGCCGGACACCAGCAGCGTGTGCGCGCCATGCGCGCGCATCGTCGCCAGCAGCGTCTTGGCGCCGGGGTTGAGCCTTATGCGCTCGTCATAGACCCGCGCCAGGGCGGCGAGTTCGAGGCCCTTCAACATCGCGACGCGCTCGCGCAGGGCCTCCTCGAACGCGATCTCGCCGCGCATGGCGCGCTCGGTAATCGCGGCGATGACGGGTTTCAGTCCCGCCATGTCAGCCAGCTCGTCCAGGCATTCGACATTGATGATGGTCGAATCCATGTCGGCGATCAGCAGCGTCTTGCGCCGGTTCGCCGCGCGCACCACGTTCACATCCACCGGCTGGCCGGCGAAGTGGTGCCGCGCCCGCGCCAGCACCTGCGCCGGCTCGCGGTCGAAGGCGATGTCCAGGGCGCGTCCGGGCGACAGCCAGCGCTCGCGGCGGGTGCCGGGAAACAGCGGCATCTTCACCGCATAGGCCGAAGCGCCGACGACGCTGAGGACGTAGGGAAGTTCGGATGTCACGGCGCGGTGGGGCGTTTCTTCTTGAAGCGCGCGTCATAGGCGGCCTGGATGCGCGCCGCCTGCCCGGTCAGCACCTGAAGCTGCTCGGCATAGCCGCGCATGCGGGCGATATCGATGGCGCGGTCGATGTTGTAGCGGGCGTCTTCCAGGCAATTGCGCACATCGGCGCCGCGTGCGTCATAGATGGCGCTTATGGCCTCTTCCGCCAGCGCCACGAAGCGTGCGATTTCTGACGAGTCGCTCAAGGGGTTTCTCGCGTTGTCCGTCGACGCCGTTCTTATCGCAGGCCCCACCGCGAGCGGCAAGTCGCGCGCGGCGCTGGAACTTGCCCAGGCGATCGGCGGCGTGATCGTGAACGCCGATTCCATGCAGGTCTATCGCGAGCCGCGCATCCTGACGGCGCGGCCGACCGATGCCGACACGGCGCTGGTGCCGCATCTGCTCTACGGCCATGTGCCGGCGCGCGAGCCCTATTCGACCGGCCGCTACCAGAGCGATGCCGGCCATGCGCTGCACGAGGTGCGCGCGGCGCATCGCGTGCCGATCTTTGTCGGCGGCACCGGGCTCTATTTCCGCGCCCTGACCGAAGGCCTGTCGGAGATGCCGCAAGTCCCGGCCGGCGTGCGCCAGGCGGCGCGCGCCAGGCTGGCGGAGATCGGCAACGACGCGTTCCACGCCCTGCTCGCCGCGCGCGATCCCGACATGGGCGCGCAACTCAATCCGGGCGACGGCCAGCGCATGCTGCGGGCTTGGGAAGTGCTGGAGGCCTCGGGCCGCAGTCTCGCCTATTGGCAGCGGAACGAAGGCAAGCCGGTGCTCGACGGCCTGGCGTTGGCGCGCTTTGTCATCGACGTGCCGCGCGAGACCTTGCGCGCACGCATTGCGGACCGCTTCCGCGCCATGCTGGCGGCCGGCGCGATGGCGGAGGCGCTGGCGCTGGAAGACCTCGATCCCGCGCTGCCGGCGGCCCGCATCATCGGCCGGCGCGAGCTTCTGGCGCTGCATGACGGCGCGCTGTCCGAGGACGAGGCGATCGAACGGGCCGTGATCGCCACCCGCCAATATGCCAAGCGGCAGGACACTTGGTTCCGCAACCAGTTTTCCGACTGGTCCCGGCTCGCCGTCGATAGCAACATTGTTCCCAGCATAGCAGCTATTCTGTGATGAAATTGCTTGACGTGGAATCGGCCTTTCCTTAGTTTGCGCCGCATCAAAGGGGAACTGCCATGCAGCTCGTACTTATTCGACAGCCGCTGACCGGACGGGGCTAGGCCCCGGTTTCCGACGCAGCGGCTGTGTTCGAAGGGGCGGCGACGCCCCTTAATCATTTCTGGCCCTACCTGATGGCGACGACGATGGACAAGGACATGAACGCCCCCGGCAGCGCAGCTGCCCTTGAAAAATACGCCGGCATGCCGACGCAGAACGGCGCCATTGAGCTTTCGGGCGCCGAGATGGTGATCCGGGCCCTGAAGGACCAGGGCGTCAAGCACATCTTCGGCTATCCCGGCGGCGCGGTGCTGCCGATCTACGACGCGCTGTTCGCAGCCGAAGGCATCATCCATGTGCTGGTGCGGCATGAGCAGGGCGCGGTCCACGCGGCGGAGGGCTATGCCCGTGCCACCGGCAAGCCCGGCGTCGTGCTGGTGACCTCCGGTCCCGGCGCGACCAATGCGGTGACGGGCCTGACCGACGCGCTGATGGACTCGATCCCGCTGGTGGTGCTGACCGGTCAGGTCGCCACCCATTTGATCGGCACCGACGCCTTCCAGGAAGCCGACACGGTCGGCATCACCCGTGCCTGCACCAAGCACAATTGGCTGGTGAAGGACGTCAACGACCTGTCCCCGCGTGATGCACGAGGCGTTCCAGATCGCGACCACCGGCCGTCCCGGCCCGGTCGTGGTCGACATCCCCAAGGATGTGCAGTTCAAGCGCGGGCCCTACGTGGCGCCCGATGCGGTCCGCCACCGCACCTACAAGCCCAGGACCGATCCGGACCTGTCGGCCATCGTGAAGGCGATCGAACTGATGGCCGGTGCGAAGAAGCCACTGTTCTACACCGGCGGCGGCATCATCAATTCGGGGCCGGAGGCGAGCCGGCTGCTGCGCGAACTGGCGCAAGCGACCGGCTTTCCCGTGACCTCGACCCTGATGGGCCTGGGCGCGTTCCCGGCCTCCGACCCGCAATGGCTGGGCCTGGTCGGCATGCACGGCACCTACGAGGCCAACCATGCGATGCACGATTGCGACGTGATGATCTGCCTGGGCGCCCGCTTCGACGACCGCGTCACCGGCAATATCGCGAAATTCGCGCCGCATTCGCAGAAGATCCATCTCGACATCGACGCGGCCCAGATCAACAAGAACGTCCGCGCCGACGTGGCGATCGTCGCCGACGCGGCCAAGGCGCTGAAAGAGCTGCTGCACTTCTGGAAGACCCAGAAGCGAAAGGCCGACGCGCCGGCGTTGGACGCGTGGTGGAAGCAGATCGACGCCTGGCGCACCAGGAAATCGCTCGACTTCAAGAATTCGAGCAAGCTGATCAAGCCGCAGCATGCCATCGACCGGCTCTATGCGCTGACGCGCGATCGCGACGTCTACATCACCACCGAGGTCGGGCCAGCACCAGATGTGGGCGGCGCAGCGCTTCAAGTTCGAGAAGCCGAACCGCTGGATGACCTCGGGCGGCCTCGGCACGATGGGCTACGGCCTGCCCGCGGCGGTCGGCGTGCAGATGGCATTCCCCGACGCGCTGGTGATCGACATCGCGGGCGAGGCCAGCGTGCAGATGACGATGCAGGAGATGTCGACGGCGGTGCAGTACGACCTGCCGATCAAGATATTCATCCTGAACAACCAGTATATGGGCATGGTGCGCCAGTGGCAGCAGCTGCTGCATGGCGGGCGCTATTCGCATTCCTATTCGGAGGCGCTGCCCGATTTCGTCAAGATGGCGGACGCGTTCGGCTGTGTCGGCCTGCGCGCCGACACGCCCGACGAGCTCGACGGCAAGATCGGGGAGATGCTCGACGTGCGCCGCCCGGTGCTGTTCGATTGCCGCGTCGACCCGAAGGAGAATTGCTACCCGATGATCCCGTCGGGCGCCGCGCACAACGAGATGATCCTGTGCGACGCGGAGGAAGAAGACACGCGCGTCTCCGACGAAGGAAAGATGCTGGTGTGATCCGATGAAGCGCTATCTCTACATCCGCTGGAAGAAGCCTGGCCCCGGCGAGCCCGGCCACACCTACAGCGAGCTCGACGGCGCGCGGCACGAGATCCGCAAGGTGGAGCTCTTCGCCAACGGCACCCGCGGCTTCGCCGACGCACAGGAAGAGATCGGCGGCACCTTCCTGGGCTCGCTGCCCGTCCCGCCCCTGGCCGAGCTGGCCGGCGATCCGGCCTTCGAAGCGAAGGAGATCGCGGCCGAGGAGTTTCAGAGACAGTGGCTGAAGCGCAGATGAAGTCTCCGGCGGTCGAGCGCCATACCATCGCCGTGCTCGTCGACAACGAGGCGGGCGTGCTGGCGCGCGTCGTCGGCTTGTTCTCGGGCCGTGGCTACAACATCGAATCGCTGACCGTGGCGGAGGTCGATCACGCCGCGCACACCAGCCGCGTCACCGTGGTGACCTCCGGCACGCCGGCGGTGATCGAGCAGATCGAGGCGCAGCTCCGCCGCCTGGTCGCGGTACACCGCGTCCACAACTGGACCACCTCGGCGCCCGGGATCGAGCGCGAGATGGCGCTGGTCAAGGTGGCCGGCAGCGGCGAGAAGCGCGTCGAGGCGATGCGCATCGGCGAGATCTTCCGCGCCCATATCGTCGACACGACGCATACCAGCTTCATCTTCGAGATCACCGGCGCGCCGTTCAAGATCGACCAGTTCATCGACCTGATGCGGCCGCTCGGCCTGGTCGACGTCAGCCGCACCGGCGTCGCCGCCATCGCCCGCGGCCCGGAGGCGATGTAGCAGCTTTCCATTTCATCAGGAGTCATGCCATGCGCGTCTATTACGATCGGGATGCCGATCTGAATTTCATCAAGAACAAGAAGGTCGCCGTCATCGGTTTCGGCGCCAGGGCCATGCCCATGCGCTCAACATGCGCGACAGCGGCGTGAAGGATGTCGCGGTCGCGGCCCGATCCGGCGCCTCGGCGAAGAAGGCGGAAGCCGCCGGCTTTCCGTGATGGACGTCGCCGCGGCGGCGAAATGGGCCGACGTGATGATGATGGTGACCCCGGACGAGCTGCAGGCCGACATCTACCGCGACTATCTGCACGCCAACATGAAGCAGGGCGCGGCGCTGCTGTTCGCGCACGGCTTCAACATCCATTTCAAGCTGATCGAGCCGCGGCCCGACCTCGACATCCTGATGGTCGCGCCCAAGGTCCCGGCCACACGGTGCGCAGCGAGTACCAGAAGGGCGGCGGCGTGCCCTGCCTGATCGCGATCCACCAGGACGCGAGCGGCAACGCGCACGATCTCGGCCTGTCTTACGCATCCGCCATCGCGGCGGCCGCGCCGGCATCATCGAGACCTCGTTCCGCGAGGAATGCGAGACCGACCTGTTCGGCGAGCAGGTGGTCCTCTGCGGCGGCCTGGTCGAGCTGATCCGCGGCGGCTTCGAGACGCTGGTCGAGGCCGGCTATGCGCCCGAGATGGCTTATTTCGAATGCCTGCACGAGGTGAAGCTGATCGTCGACCTGATCTATGAAGGCGGCATCGCCAACATGAACTACTCGATCTCCAACACCGCCGAATACGGCGAATACGTCACCGGCCCGCGCATCATCACGGCCGAGACCAAGAAGGAGATGAAGAAAGTCCTCGACGATATCCAGAAGGGCCGCTTCGCCCGCGACTGGGTGCTGGAGAACAAGGCCGGCCAGGCCAGCTTCAAGGCCACCCGCGCCCGGGGCGCCGCGCACCAGATCGAGGATGTCGGTTCCAAGCTCCGCGCCATGATGCCGTGGATCGCCAAGAACAAGCTGGTGGACCAGGCGAAGAATTGACACCGCGAATGGTCGCGCGGCTTGCCAAGGTCGTCATGTGCGCGGGCCTGGCGGCGTTCGCCGGACTGTCGCGTTCGACAATGTCGCCGACTACGGCGCCAACTTCGCCTTCGTGCGCCATGTCCTGAGCATGGACACGACGTTCCACGATCCTGCCGTGATGGGACGCGCGATCATGGCGCCGCCGCTGTGGCATGCGGGCTATGTTGCGATCATCGCGGCTGAGGCCGGAACGGCGGCGCTGTTCGCCATCGCCGCGATCGCGATGTGGCGGACGCGGCGCGACGCGGCCGCCTTTCAAAAGGCGAAGCGGTGGGCGGTTGCGGGCGCCGCGCTCGGCTTCCTGCTCTGGTTCGTCGGCTTCATGGCGGTGGGCGGCGAGTGGTTCGCCATGTGGCAATCGGCGATCTGGAACGGCCAGGAAGGCGCATTCCGCTTCTACATCACGATGCTGGCCGTGCTCATCTTCGTGAACCAGCCGGACGCCGACGGCGCTTGATCGGCGTGCGTCCTCTGGAGCGCCGTTCAGTGCGCGGCGGGCGCGTCGCCGTCGTCGTCGTTTTCGTCGTTGATCCCGGGGATCGAGCAGCGCGGCCAGCCCGAGCGCGATCACGTCCCGCCGCATGTCGGCCATGCGGTCTTCCCGCGCGACGACATGCGGCTTGCGGATGGTCTCGCCGTTCATCGCTTGGCCTCGCGCAGGACGCCGCTGCCGGGACGGCGGATTTCGTAGCGGGCGTGGTCGCCCTTCAGCCGGTGGGCCTGGCTGTGCGCCTCCTCGTCCGACACATGGTGGCTGACATGTACGACGGCCAATGTGCCGTCGGCATGAAACAGGCGAATTTCATAATCGGGCATGCATCCCTCTGGTGCTTTGGTTTCGATGCAGTGCCCCGTTCGACGGAAGTGATAACGAACCGCGTGCGGCGCAAACCGGAACTTCCTGTGTTCAAACCGTGGCCGATAGGGTTGAAATATCGCATGTCGATGGGAACGATATTTGCGTAGGAACCCGACGGGGCGGCAGCGGAGCCATGAAGATGGGCGTCGCAGAGGCGTTGCCGCACAGCAAGCTGCGGGCTGTCCGGCCGCGCGAAAATCCTGTCGGGGTGTTGCGCTCGTCCGTGGCCGCGATACAAACGAGACGCGGATGCGCCGAGGCGTGCCGCGCCGGTCAAATCCGTGGAGGCGTGAAGCGATGCGCGTACCCGATCAGAAGCTGGCCGAGATTTTCGACCGCGGCTACACCATCGTCGAAAACTTCATCGACAAGGACACCTGGCTGCGGCGCACGCGGCGCTGTGGACGGTGTATCCAAGCCGGAAGACTATTTCGCCGATCCGGAGAAATATCCGCAATACGGCAAGTCGCAATTCGCCGGCATCCACGTCTTTCCGTTTCCCGCCTGGGACCTCAACAAGCTCTGCGTCTATCCCGACCTGATCGACGCGGCGGAGCGCTTCCTGGGGACCAGGGAGATCGACCTCTACAAGGGCGAGCTGTGGGCGAAATATTCCGGCGCCATCAACTACGACCAGTTCCACCATCGCGACTACCGCAACCACACCATTGTCGCGCCGCGCGAAGATAACCTCAACGCCCAGATGACGACGTTCATCCTTTTGTCGGATGTCGGCCCGCAGGACGGCCCGACCAAGATCGTGCCGCTGGGCGAATACCGCGACGTCCCCATCGGCAAGGCGCGCACCAAATTCGGCGAGTATTTCGACAAGGAGGTTTCCGTCGAAGGGCCGGCGGGCAGCCTGATGGTCTACAAGACCGACGTGTTCCACCGCGGCTCGAACTTCACCGCGCCGGAGCGCGCGCGCTTCGCCATCCTGACCGATTTCAAGACCCGCGCCTGGCGCTGGCAGGGCAAGCTCGCCTGGCCGACCACTCCGAGAAGAAGGTATGGGAGGAGGCGATGACCAACATGACGCCGCGCCAGCGCGACCTGTTCGGCTGGCCGCCCGCCGGCAGCGAATATTGGAACGCGCAGACCCTGCGCGACGTCCAGATGCGCTATCCGGAGATGGATTTGTCGCCCTACCGGGCTTGACGCCCGGCCGATTGTTCCCTATATGTTCTCGATCGGCAAGACGGGAGAACGGCCATGCTGGCGCCTGCCAGGGACTTCATCTTGCGCAATGCGCGGCTGCTGGAGCGGCAGTGCTTCGCAGTGCATTTCGAGGGCGCACCCGCCACATCGATCCGCCGGGTGCTCGCCGCCTACCAGAACGACGATGGCGGCTTTGGGCATGGGCTGGAGCCGGACAAGCGCGACCCGCACAGCCAGCCGGTCGACCTGCAGTTCGCGCTCGAGACGATGGATGCGGCCGGCGATTTCGACGTGGCGATGGCGCGGCGTGCCTGCGCCTGGGCGGCCAGCGCTTCGACGGAGGAGGGCGGGTTGCCCTTCGCGCTGCCCACGGTGAACGCCTATCCGCACGCGCCGTGGTGGGAGACGCAGGCCGATCCGCCGGCCAATCTCAACCCGACCGCTGCCATCGTCGGCGTGCTGCTCAAGCACCGCGTCGAGCATCCCTGGATTGCGGCCGCGGAATCGTTCTGCTGGCGCGCGATCGGCAAGATCGACCGCACCGAATTCCATGAGCTGATGCCGGTGCTGGCGTTTCTCGCCCACGCTACGGACCGCGCGCGGGCGCAGAAGGCGACGGCGGACGTGCTGGAGCGCATCGCCGCGCCGGATGCCGTCGCGCTCGATCCCGATGCGGCCGGCTATGTGCATATGCCGCTCGAATGGGCGCCGACGCCGCAGAGCCTCTGCCGCAAGCTGTTCTCCGACGCGGTGATCGAACGGCACCTGGACGCGTTGGCGGCGAAGCAACAGGCGGATGGCGGCTGGCCGATCTCCTGGGACACCATTAGCCCCGGCGTCGAACTCGAATGGCGCGGCGTGCGCACGATCAACGCATTGCGGACGTTGCAGGCGTACGGGCGCGGAATCTAACGCCCGATCTGCTTCTCCAGCCACTGCGCCGCCTCGGCCGGCGATTTCTTGTCGTCGGGGCGGTCGACCATCAAATTGGCCTTCTGCATCGTGGCGAGATCGATGGCACCGACCAGCGGCTGCAGCGCGGCGATCAGCGGGCGTCGTTGCATGCGCCGGCGAGACCAGCAGGATCGCGTCATAGGGCGGCAGCGCGCCCTTGGGATCGCCCAGCACCTTCAGGTCGTATTGCGCGATGCGGCCGTCGCTGGAGAAGGCGCTGATCACGTCGACGTCGCCCGCGACCAGCGCGCTGTACATCAGGTTGGACTGGTATTGCCGCTGCACCGCGAAGTGCAGGCCATAGGCCGCGACCACCGCGCGCCATTCGGGTCGCGAGAAGATCTCGAAATCGCCGCCGATCTTCAGCGCGGCGCATAGGCGGCGAGGTCGGCCAGGGACTTGATGTGCAGTGCGTCGGCCTTGGCGCGCGGCATGGCGAAGGCATAGGCGTTCTCGAAGCCGAGGCCGCCCAGCAGGCGGATGCCATAGGTCTTGCGCATCCATTCGGCCATCTGCCCCAGCACCGCGGCGCGGCCCGGCGCATCGCTGCGCTTCATCTCGCTGGCCCAGATCGTGCCGGAATAGTCGACATAGACGTCGAGATCGCCCGCCGCCAGGGCGCGGAAGACGACGGTCGAGCCCAGCCCCTCGCGCCGCGTCGCGGCGATGCCGCCCGCTTGCAGCCGGTCGGCGATCACGTGGCCCAGGATGTACTGCTCGTCGAACGTCTTGGTGCCGATGACGACGCTGCGCTCGCTCGCGCCGCCGAACATCGGATAGAGGCTGCCGCCGATGACGATGGCGAGCCCGGTGAGCGCCGCGAAGATGCGCGCGTCGGAATGCAGCGCCAGCCCGTCCTCCGCCAGCGCCAGCAGGCGGTCGATCACGATCGCGAGGCCGGCGGCGCTGACGACGCCGAACAGCACGAACACCCAGTTCTCGGTCCTGCAGGCCGGTGAAGATGTAATTGCCCAGGCTGGTCTGGCCGATCGGCGTGGCGAGGGTGGCTGTGCCGATCACCCATACCGCGGCGGTGCGGATGCCGGCCATGATGACGGGTGCCGCCAGCGGCAGCTCGACCTGGAACAGCGACTGGCTTGGCGTCATGCCGACGCCGCGCGCCGCCATCTTCACTGCCGGATCGATGCCGGCCAGCCCGGTGATCGTGTTGCGCAACACCGGCAGCATCGAATAGAGCGTCAGCGCCAGCAGCGCGGGCAGGAAACCGAGGGCGCGGAAACCGAAGCCGAAATTGTCCTGCGTGAAATGCGAAATCGCCAGCAGAACCGGGTAGAACAGCGCCAGCAGGGCGAGGCCCGGAATGGTCTGAACGATGCTCGCCAGCCCCAGCGCCGTGCCGCGCAGCCAGCGCGACCGCGCCGCGAAGATCGCCAGCGGCAGGCTGATCGCGAGCCCCAGCGCCAGCGCGCTGACGCTGAGCAGCACATGCCAGCTCAGGAAATCGGGAAGATTGCTCCATGCTTCGGCGAACGAATTCACGGCGCCACCGCCAGGACCTGCGCCAGCCGCCGCGCGCGCTTCTTCGGCGTGTCGACCAGCGCCCTGACGAAATCGTCGGCCGGCGCGGCGAGCAATGCGTTCGGCGTGCCGACCTGGACCAGCGCGCCGTCCTTCATCACCGCGATGCGGTCGCCCAGCAGCATCGCTTCGGTCATGTCGTGCGTGACAAAAATGGTGGTCAAGCCGAGCGCGGCGTGAATCTGCCGGTAGTCCTCCGCCAGGTCGTCGCGGATCAGGGGATCGAGCGCGCCGAACGGCTCGTCCATCAGCATGATCTTCGGCCGCGCCGCCAGCGCGCGGGCGAGCGCAACGCGCTGCTGCTGCCCGCCGGAAAGTTCGCGCGGCAGGCGCCGGCGATAGTCGCGCGACGACAGGCGAACCAGATCGAGCAGTTCGTCGACCCGCGCCTCGATCTTGGCGCGCGGCCAGCCAGCAGCCTGGGCGTCACCGCGACATTCTCCGCCACGCTCAGATGCGGGAACAGGCCGGCGCCCTGGAAGACGTAGCCCATGCGGCGGCGCAGGCCGACGGGGTCCGCCGCCAGCGCATCCTCGCCGTCGATCCGGATCGCCCCCCCACTCGGCTCGATCAGCCGGTTGATCATGTTCAGGGTGGTGGTCTTGCCCGAGCCGGACTGGCCGATCAAGACGAGGAACTCGGCATCGGCAATGGCGAGATTTAGACCATTTACGGCGGTTCCCGCGCCATTTCCGTAAGTCTTTGAAATATCTATGAGTTCAATCACGCTTCGATCCCCAGCCCCGGTGCATGGTGCGCCGCCGAACTATTGCACGGGGCGCGCCACACGCGTAAAACCGGCCTATCCGGAGCGGAAAATAGAGCTTTTACCAGCGCTTAACCACGAGCCGGGCAAGTTATCGAACCGTTAAAAACGGCGGGCGGAACGGCGAACCGGCAATGACCAAGAGCGTGGCATCGAATGCGAGGAGCGGATTCTCCGCTCGCATTCGCGCACGCGCAAGGTCCGCGCCCCGTCCTTCCCTCGGTTCGTCGCACGCGCTTCTTCTGCTTCTTAGCTGCCCCTAGGCGCCCCGTGCGCGAGGTTCTCTCGCGCGCAGTGCCTAGGGGACGACAAGCGAAAGGAACGGAACAGAAGTCGCAACTGCGACGAACGGAAGGAATTGTTGCCATGAGTGCCGACAAAGTTCGGATATTCGACACCACCCTGCGCGACGGCGAGCAGTCGCCCGGCGCAGCCATGACTCTGCAAGAGAAGATCCAGATCGCCGAGCTGCTCGACGAGATGGGCGTGGATATCATCGAAGCCGGCTTCCCGGTGTCTTCCGCCGGCGATTTCGCGGCGGTGAAGGAGATCGCCGGGGTCGTGAAGAACGCCACCGTGTGCGGCCTCAGCCGCGCCGGCTTCAAGGATGTCGATGCGGCGGGCGAGGCGCTCAAAGGCGCGAAGCGGCCGCGCATCCACACCTTCATCGCCACCAGCCCCGTCCACATGAAGCACAAGCTGAACATGGGCGAGAACGCGGTGCTGGAGGCGATCGGCGCCTCGGTCACCCGCGCCCGCAACTTCACCCGACGACGTGCAGTGGTCGGCGGAGGACGCGACGCGGTCCGAGGCCGATTTTCTCTGCCGCGCGGTCGAAGTCGCCATCCATTCCGGAGCGACGGTCATCAATGTGCCCGATACGGTGGGCTATTCTACGCCGCAGGAGTATTTCGACCGCATCACGATGCTCCGCAACCGCGTGCCGGACGCCGACAAGGTGACCTTCTCCACCCATTGCCACAACGACCTCGGCCTGGCGGTCGCCAACTCGCTGGCCGGCGTGCTGGCGGGCGCGCGGCAGGTCGAATGCACCATCAACGGCATCGGCGAGCGGGCCGGCAATGCGGCGCTGGAAGAGATCGTGATGGCGCTGAAGGTCCGCCGGGACATCATGCCCTATGCGACGGGGGTGGTCACCAGCCTGCTGTCGCGCGCCTCCAAGCTGGTCTCCAATGTCACCGGCTTTCCGGTCCAGTACAACAAGGCGATCGTCGGCAAGAATGCCTTTAGCCATGAATCGGGCATCCACCAGGACGGCATGCTGAAGAATGCCGAGACCTACGAGATCATGCGGCCAGCGGATGTCGGGGTGCATGCGACCTCGCTGGTGCTGGGCAAGCTCTCCGGCCGCCACGCCTTCCGCGACAAGCTGGAGGCGATGGGCTATCAGCTCGACGACAAGGCCTTCGCCGAGGCGTTCGGGCGCTTCAAGGACCTCGCCGACAAGAAGAAGCACGTCTTCGACGAGGACATCGTGGCGCTGGTCGACGACGAGATCGTGCGCGGCCACGACCGGATCTCGGTCAAGACCATGCGGGTCGAGACCGGGATCGGCGTCGTTCCCGGCTGCGACCTGACCCTGTCGATCGACGGCCGGGAGGCGCAGGTCAGGACCACCGGCGACGGCCCGGTCGACGCGATCTTCAAGGCGATACGAGAACTTTACCCGCACACGGCTACCCTGCAGCTCTTCCAGATCAATGCGGTCACGGAAGGCACGGATGCGCAGGCCACGGTCAGTGTACGGCTCGAAGAGAATGGGCGTACCGTCACAGGGCGCGGCGCGGACACCGACACGCTGGTGGCTGCCGCCTTTGCCTATGTGAATGCGCTGAACAAGCTTTTGGTGAAACGCGAAAAGCAGGCGCCTGAGGCCTTGACCGTCGCGCGATGACACAACCGCTCCGGCGTTAACCAGCGCCGGAGCCGCCATCGCGGGAACAAGGTTTGCAGGGATCGTCTGCCCTTCAACAGGAATGGGACAGGTTAAGTATGTTCGGCAGTCTTCTCGGCGCCCTTTCGAGCGATATGGCCATCGACCTCGGGACCGCGAATACGCTGGTTTATGTGAAGGGTCGCGGGATCGTTCTCAATGAACCTTCGGTCGTCGCCACCATCAACCGGGGCGGCAAGAAGCAGGTGCGCGCCGTCGGCAACGACGCCAAGATGATGCTGGGCCGGACCCCCGGCAATATCGAAGCGATCCGGCCGATGCGCGACGGGC
>JBBCIB010000004.1:0-51514 GCA_037355265.1 Rhizomicrobium sp.
ATGCGTACGAAGCAGGTTTCAGGGATTGGAAAGCGTGGCCTGGCGGGCACCGGCGCACTGGCTGCCGCGGCCGCCGGCATCCTGTTGTTGTCCGATCCGGTCTCGGCACAGACCGCACCCGCCGCAACCGAGGACGTCGAGACCGTCGTCGTCACCGGCTCGCATATCACGACGCCGGGATTCGAGGCGCCGACGCCCGTGACCTCCCTGTCGGATGCTACCATCAAGCAGGCGGGCGCGCTCAACGCGCAGGCCTTGGAGACGCAGATTCCGCAACTTGCGCCGAACGTCTTCGCCCAGCAATCCAACGGCAATCCCGGCCAGTCGACCTTCAATCTGCGCAATCTCGGCACGACGCGCACATTGCTGCTGCTGGACGGCCAGCGCCTGATGCCGACGTCCTATGACGGCTCGACGGACGCCAACATCATCCCGCTCTCGCTGATCAAGCGGTTCGACGTGGTCACCGGCGGCGCCTCGGCGGCTTACGGCTCCGACGCCGTCGCCGGCGTCGTGAATATCGTCCTCGACAATGACTATGAGGGTCTCAAGGGAAACGTCCAGGCCGGTGAAAGCCAGTATCACGACAACAAGGAGTTCGACGCCTCCCTCACGGGCGGCGTGGCGTTCGACGGCGGCCGCGGCCATCTCGTCGTATCGGGCGAAATCTACGGCAATGGCGGTTCGGATTTCGGCACCGGCCGCCGCCCCTGGGCGCGCCAGGGCTGGTGGGAAGGCGCCAACCCGAATTACGTCGCCGGCGTGGCAAACGGGCAGACGCAATTCCTCGTCATGCCGAATGCGCTGTTCTCGGCGATGACCAATGGCGGCCTGATCGACACCGGCCCGCTCAAGGGAATCTATTTCGGGCCGGGCGGCGCTCCGCAGGCGATGACGTATGGCAAGAATGTCGGACCGACCTTCATGCAGGGCGGATCGGGCGACAGCATCTGGCAATATGGTTCGATCACGCCGGTTCTCAACCGCGCCAGCATCTACACCCACGCGTCCTACGACATCGCGCCCGATCTCTCCGCATGGACCGGCGTGATGTATGTGCATTCCGAGGCGAGCAGCCCCATCACGCCGAACTACCAGAACTCCGGCGCCATCAATGTCAGCATCAACAATCCCTATCTTCCCGCCTCGATCGTCGCGCTGATGAACGCCGACCACGTCACGTCGTTCGGGATGGGCCGAATGGACACGGATCTCGGCTTCAATGAAGCCGACGGCAGCTACAGCTATCTTTTGTGGCGCGGCGGCCTGAAGGGGACGGCGTTCGACAGCTGGAGCTGGGATCTGACCGGCCAGTACAGCACCAACGACTATCTGTACAAGTCGCCCAACAACGAAAACGTCCAGCACTTCAACAATGCCGTCAACGTGGTGACGAACCCGGCGAACGGATTGCCGATCTGCGCCTCGACGCTGGTGACCCCGGGTGACGGCTGCATTCCGACCAACATCTTCGGGCCCAACACGATCACGCCGGCCGAGCGCGCCTACATCGTCGGCACGTCCTGGAACCGCTACATGCTCGAATCCTGGGACTTCGTCGGCAACGTCCAGGGCGTCCTGTTCAAGAACTGGGCGGGCGACGTCTCTCTCGCCGCCGGCGGCGAAGTGCGGCGCAACTCCCTGAACTCCACGGCCGATCCCGGCTCGATCGCGAAGATCTGGCGCATCAACAACGTCCAGCCCTTCCGCGGCGCGGAGACGGACGAAGAGGGCTATATCGAGAGCGACGTGCCGCTGCTGAAGGGGCTTGCGTTCGTGAAGTCGTTCGATATCGACGGCGCCTATCGCTATACGAACTACGACATCAGCGGCAAGGCGGAGACGTGGAAGATCGGCGCCAACTACGCCTTCGACGACGACCTGCGCTTCCGATTGACGACCTCGCGCGACATCAGGGCGCCCAACCTGAACGACCTGTTCTCGACGTCGGGATCGAATGTCGGCCAGGCCGTCGACTACCAGGCGCCGGCCGGCACGCCGGGCTGCGCGGGCCTGACCTGCAACGAGACGATCAACTACGGCACGGGCGGCAACATCAACCTGAAGCCCGAAGTCGGTCTCACCATAACCGGCGGCGTCGTCTATTCGCCGAGCTGGCTCGACGGCTTCCAGGCCTCGGTCGACTACTGGCAGATTCACCTGCACAACGCGATCACCAGCCCCGGGCCCCAGACCGTCATCGATCAGTGCATGCTCTATCATGTGGCGAGCTTCTGCCCCAACATCATCCGCGGAGCCAACGGGCTGATCTCGTTCGTCGGCGCCACGGAATACAACACCTCCCTGGTCCAGACCAACGGCGTGGACTTCGAAGCCGACTATACGTTCCCCGGCGATGCGGTCTGGAGCGGGCTGGGCAGCGACAGCACGTTCACCGCGCGCACCCTGTGGGCCTATACCGACAAGTACAACACCACGACGTTCGACGTGACGACGCCGACGGTCGGAACCGGCAATCTCAACAAGTGGCGCGGCAACGTCTCGCTCACCTATGCGACGCCGAAGATGACCCTGGGCGTCATGTTCCGCTATGTCGGCGCCGAGCGTTACAGCGACCTCTACACGGAGGGCGGACCGGGCGGCATTCCCAACACGATCAACACGCTCGACATCGGAAGCCGCTTCTATTTCAACGTGAACGGCGAGTTCCAGATTCCCAACCTCGAAAGCTGGCGGCTGTTCGCCAAGGTCGACAACGTCTTCAACGTGTCGCCGCCGGTTGCCGCCAACGGCATCATCCTGCCGCAGACCAGCGGTGCCGGTTCCCAGGTCTACGATCAGATCGGCCGCTACTTTGGAATGGGCCTGCGTTTCGCCTACTGACGTTGCGTGGCGGATGGTCTATTCCAGCCGGCGGCGGAGCGTTCTCCGCCGCCGGTTCTTTTTTGGAGACTCGATCATGCATCGGACGAAGGTGGCGATCCTCGATGACTATGCCGGCGCCGCGCTTGCGCTCGCGGACTGGTCCCAGGTCGCGGCGCGCGCCGAGATCACGGTGTTCGACCGGCATCTCGCCGCCGATGAGATCGCCGAGACGCTGAAGCCCTTCGAGGTCATCTGCACCTTGCGCGAGCGCACCGCGTTCGACGCTCCGCTCTTCGCGCGGCTTCCCAATCTGAAGGCGCTTGTCGTGACCGACGCGCGGGTCGGCGTGGTGGACAACGCGGCCGCGGCGGCGCACGGCGTTCTGATACTGGAAGGCGCGGCGCCCGCGAACATGCCGGCCGCGCCCACGGCCACGCCGGAATTCGCCTGGGCCTTGCTGCTCGCCACCGTGCGTCACGTGGCGTCGGAGGCCGCCAATCTGCGCGCCGGCCGCTGGCAAAGCACGCTGGGTCTCACGCTTGCCGGCCGAACGCTTGGCATCGTCGGTCTGGGCAAGATCGGCAAGCGCATCGCGCATTATGCCCGCGCCTTCGACATGAACGTGATCGCCTGGAGCCAGAACCTCACCGACGAAGCGGCCGGCGCCGTTGGCGTCCTCAAGGTCGCAAAGGACACGCTGTTCCGCGACAGCGACATCGTCAGCATCCATTATGTGCTGAGCGCGCGCAGCCTCGGTGTGGTCGCCGCTCCGGATCTCGCGCGGATGAAACCCACCGCCTATCTGATCAACACCTCGCGCGGACCCATCGTCGACGAGGCGGCGCTGGTGGCCGCGCTGAAGGAACGGCGCATCGCCGGTGCCGGCCTCGACGTGTTCGACCACGAACCGCTTCCCGCGGCGCATCCGCTTCTTGCGCTCGACAATGTGACGCTAACGCCGCATCTGGGCTTCGTGACGCGCGAGACGATGCAGCGCTTCCATGCCGGCGCCGCGCTGGCGGTGGCCGCCTATCTCGACGGCAAGCCGACCGGCATTCTCAACGCCAAAGGCTAGTGCGCCTCCAGCTGCGCTTCGCAGGTCTTGAGATCCGGGCAGTAATAGGGCGGCACGCGGCCGCTCACCGGGTTCTTGTAGCTGAACCACATCGGCTTTATATCCGGCCAGTTGGCGATGTCGCCCGGGAAGAAGGTGTGATAGCGCTGCTTGAGCTGGACCAGCGGCACGTCGGGCGGCAGCTTGTCGATCAGCTTCTGCATCAGCGGCGGCGGGCTCGCGGATTGCATCACGGGCTGCGGCGTCACATGCGCCCAGCCATCCGCATAGGTCTTGGAACCGAAATAAGGTTCGTCGATCGCAACGACCTCGAATTTCCACACGCCGTTCTCGATCTTCACGGCGTCGTTCGGATACATGCCGCTGGCGAACACGCCGGGCTTCTTGTCGCTGGTCGTCAGATGGAACAGCCGCGTGCGCATCGTGGCCGAATTGCCGTCGTCCGACACGAAGATGACCGGCTGGGTGCGCAGGTGGATGTCCATCGCATGGCGCGGGGAGGGCATTTCGCCCAGCTCGTAAACCTCGCATTTGCGGATGTGATCGGGCCCGATATAGAAGCCCACGAGGTATTTGCCGCGCCAGCCATCGGCCGCGAACAAGGCGCTCGACCGATCCCATTGAAAATCGTCAATGTAATTGGCGAAGGCGCTCGAAAGATTCTCAGCCGCGTCGAAGGCGATCGAACGCTTCAGGCTGCGCGCGGCATCCGCGAGCGTCATGACGGGCGCCGGTGCCGCGGCCGTGGGCGCGGCGAGCAGCCGGCCGCTGCCTGCAAGTGCCGTCCGCGCCGGATAGGCGACGGGCTTTGCGCTCACCGGATTGGGTGCGAAAAACAGCGGGATCGCGCCGGCTTGCGGCACGTCGGACGCCGGCGCCGGATGATCCGGAGCATAAGGCGGCGCCGGTGGCGGATCGGTGAGCGCGCTCTTGCCCCAGCCCTGGTAATAGTCCGTCGCCATCAGCGGGAACAGGCGCATCTCGCGGATGCGCCAGACGCCGTTGTCCTTCACATAGCGGTTCTCGAACACACCGAGCGCGAGCGCGGCACTGCCCTTCGTCGCGTCGCCGAGCTGGCTGAACTCAAGGCCGCGGGCGCGCGCTTCGCGGCCATCGGGCGAGACGGTGATGATCGTGTCCGGCATCACGCGGTCGTTGAGCTCGCCTTGGCGCAGCCCCACGGGGCCGTGACGATCGAAGGCGCGGCGGATGCTCGCCGTCCCCTGATAGATGCCGATATTGGCCACTTCCAGCACCGCGTCCGGCGCAAAGAGATCGGTCGCGTCGTCCCACATCTTGCGGTCGATATAATAGCCGTAGGCGTTCTGCAGATTGCGGACCGCGTCCTCGTCGTTCATCGCGGCGATCCGCCTCGCATCGGCGGCCAGCTCGCCGGCCGCATTGTTGCTGAGCGCCGGAAGGCCGGCATTGTCCGCGATCGCCGGGATCGGCGTGCCGGCCTGGTCCGGCGTGTAGTGATAGGGGACCAGCGGCAGGTCGCTTCCCACATTGGTCCAGCCCGTCTCGTAGCTGCCGGCGAAGACCGGGATGTAGCGGAGTTTGGCGATCTTCCAGACGCCGTGTTCCTTGACGTATTCATTCTCCATGATGCCGCCGGCCCAGCGCGCGTCATGGCTGCCGAGCATCGAAAACTCGTGCCAGCGCGCCAGCGCCGTGCGTCCGTCGGCGAAGAGATTGACGATGGGCGAGAAGACGAGCTGCGTGTGCAGCACGCCGGGCGCAAGCCCCAGCCGACCGCCGCCGAAATTCTTCAGAAAATAGCGGCCGATCGCGCCTTTGCCGTGGATGTCGTCGCTGCCATAGATCAGCTCGGCCTTGTCCGCGAACAGCGCCGCCATCTCGTTCCACAGCCCGGCTTGCGAATATTGCGCGTAGGAGACCTGGATCGTCTTCACCGCCCGTATGGCTTCGGCGCGGTCCACGTCGCGCGTCAGCCGGGCCACGTCCTGCGACGCCGGCTCGGCAGCGCAGGCGGGCGCGAGACAGGCAAAGGCGAGCGCCGCCGCACAGGCGAGGCGATTGATATGAATCCGTCCGGCGATCATTGTGGAGCCTCCCGAGCGGCATCTGGCTGGCCGCGGCGTTTCGCGAATCCGTAGCGCTCCGCCGTCCGCTTATCAACCTATAATACTATCTATTGACCTTTACGAACGGTCATTGCTAGGCTCGGCGCAGAACGACACGCGCGGGCGGCGCGGAATGGGAGGATGGATGACCGGTTCCATGCGCCGCGGCGCGCTTCTGACGATGTTTCTTCTGGGCACAAGCGCGCTGGCGACGATGCCCGCCGCCCGGGCCGCCGATCAGCCGCCGCCGTCGCCCCGCGTCGGCCACACGTCGATAAGTCCTTGGCTCGACCGTCTGGCGCGCGACATCGGCCGCGCCAAGGCGATCCGCGACGTCAAGCGGCTGGAATATAGCTACGCGCAATATTCGCAGTTCGGCCTGTGGAACGAGATGGCCGGGCTCTTTGCCGACAATGCCGTATTCATCAACGGCGCCGAAACCGTGCAGGGCCGCGCTGCGATCGGCCGGTATTTCCTGTCGAAGTTCGGCGGCGGCCATGCCGGCCTTGCACCGGGGCAGTTGCACACCCAGCTCATCGACGAGCCGGTCATCAATCTCGCGCCGGACGGCCTGACGGCGAAGGGCCGTTGGCACGGGCTCTCGATGCTGGGCCGGTTTGGCGGTGATGCCGAATGGCAGGGCGACATCCGGGAAAACGAATACATATTTGAGAACGGCGCCTGGAAGATCGCCAGGCTCCATGTCTATCCGCAATTCGGCGGACCTTATGAAACGGGCTGGCGCACGCTGGAGCCCGACCTGAAGGTCGTGCCCTATCATTACACGCCGGCCGAAGCCGGCGTGCCGATCCCGCCGGCCGCCAACGACGTCCTCGGCGAGCGGACCGAGACACCGGACGAACTCGCCCTGCGCCTGAAGCAGGCCAACGGCGCCATCGCCGCGCTGAACGACGAAGACAAGATCCGCAATCTGCAGAACGCTTACGGCTACTACATCGACCGCAAGATGTGGGACGACGTCACCGACCTCTTCACGTCCGACGGCGTGCTCGAGGTTGGCGGCGTCGGCGTCTATAACGGCACGAAGGGCATCCGCCGCGCGCTCGATCGCGACGGGCCGGCGGGCCTCAAATACGGCCAGTTGAACAACCATGTGCAGTTCGACGTCACGGTGACGATCGCGCCGGGCGGCAACGAAGCGCGCGCGCGCGGCATCGATCTGGGCATGCTGGGCAATGCCGATCAGGGCACCGCGTTCTGGAGCGTGGCGGTGTTCCAGAACCGCTATGTCAAGCAGAACGGCATCTGGCATGTCCGCGAGATGCGCCTCTTCCCGGTCATGAAGGCCGACTACTATAAAGGCTGGGGCAAGAGCGCGGTCGTCGACCCGGCATTGCCCGCGCAGTTCGCGCCCGACCGTCCGCTGCCGGTTGGCGACCACGCGGCTGGCGGCATCCCCGCCTTCATCGAAGCCAATCCGGCGACCGGCCAGCCCGTCGACTATCCGGCCGGCATCGCCGTCATCGCCAAGGCCAACCTGCTTGGTTCGTCGCACGCCGACGGCGCCGCGCCGCCGCCGCCCGCCGATCCCAAAGCCGCGCTGGCCGACGCGGAACGCAGGCTCGCCGTCTCCAAGGCCTATGACGCGGTGATGAACGTCTCCAGCGCCTTCGCCCAATGGATCGACGATTTCCAGTGGGAGAAGCTCGGCGATCTCTTCGCCGACAAGGGCGCCCGGGAAGAACCGTTCTCCGGTTTCTTCATCGGTCCCGATCACATCACCCGGGCGGAGGTCACGCAGTGGGGCTGGCCGCAGCCGACGCCGCGGCACAACATTCCGATCCATCTGAGGCTGCAGCCCGTCATCAACGTTGCGTCCGACGGCCGCTCCGCCAATCTGACGACGCGCCTGTTCTCGATCGGCGCCAGCTACGACAAGGCCGGCTCGTTCTCGGGTGCGATGTATCCCAACGACCAGGCGGTGCTCGAAGACGGGGTCTGGAAATTGTGGAGCGTCGCGATCGACGAGTTCTATTATCGCTCCGACACCTACGAGAACGGCTGGGCGCGCATCAAGCCTGCCGATCCCGCCGCCGCGGCGATGCACGGGCCGAACGTGCTGCTCACCGCCTATCCGCCGGACATTCCGATCAGCGGGCTGGGCGTGCGCGAGGACGGCTTCGACGGCGGCACCGGCACGCCGATCGAATGGCCGGCGATCAAGCCGCTGTGGTTCAGCTACAAGAATCCGGTCAGCGGCCGGATGCCGGACCATTACTGGTCCGATTGCGTGACCTGCAAGGTGGCGCCGCAGACAAGCTTCACGGCCAACGGCTTCCTCGATCCCTGAACCTCAAATCCGGCGGCCATGGGCCGTGCCGCCGGATCTTTTTCAGGCGAGTTTGACAAGCCGGTTGCGGAGGATGCCGATCTTCTCGATCTCGAGCTCGATGACGTCGCCGGGCTTGGGGAAGCGGCCGAGTTCCAGGCCGCAGCCCGTGCCCACCGTGCCGCTGCCGATGACGTCGCCCGGATAGATCGTCTCTTCGGTCGAGATGAAGGCGATGATCGCCGCGAAGGGGTGGTACATCCCCGACGAGTTGCCGCCGCCCCAGCGCTCGCCGTTCACCCGCACCTCCATCTTCAGGGTCTGCGGATCGCCGATCTCGTCACGCGTGACGATCCAGGGGCCGAGCGCGTTGCCGGTATCGAAATCCTTGCCCTTGGTCGGGCCCTGGCCGAACACCTTTTCCTTGGACTGGGTGTCGCGGGCGGAGAAATCGTTGAAGATGGTGAAGCCGAAGATGTGGTCGAGGCCCTGCTCGCGGGGGATGTCCTTGCCCTGGCGGCCGACGATGCAGGCCATCTCGAGCTCGAAATCCATCTCCTCGGAATAGCGCGGCCAGATCACGTCCGTCTCGGTCCCGACCACGCTCATGCGGTTGCCCTTGTAATAAGTGGGCCGCTCGTACCACAGCGGCGGGATCGGCGTCGGCTCGCGCCCCATGATCTTGGCGAGCCGCAGATTGGCGTCGATCATGTGCTGTTCGAACACCAGGCAGTCGCGGATCGAGTTGGGCCGCGGCAGCGGCGCCAGGAGCTTGATCTCGGCCAGCGCTATTTCGGCGCCCACGGGCCATTCGCCGGCGATCCGCTGCGCCTCGGCGAGTCCCGCGTCGCCGGCTTCGATCAGCGCCAGCATGCTGGAGAGACCTGGCGTGTCGCGCCTGCCGGTGAGCAGCGCCGCCGCCGCCAGGTCGAGCGCCCGGCCGCGACCCGGATCGACGGCGGCGATTCGCTGTTCGCCAGCCGCCGTGAGGAATGTCGCGAGCTTCATCCGGCCCCCCAGAAAGATATTTCGATTTGCCGATCAGAACCGATAGAGGCGGGCCGGATTGTCGACCAGGATCTTCTGGCGGACCGATGCATCGGGCACCCAGGCCTGGAACAGGTCGAGCATGACGCCGACGTCGGGCGCGGAATCGCCCATCGCGACATAGGGCCAGTCCGATCCCCACATCAGGTTGTCGGGGTTGGCCGCCACCAGCGCGTCGTGGAACGGCTTCAATTCGTCATAGCGCGGATAATTGGCCGAGCGGCGGCAGAGCGAAAGCTTCACATGGACCTTACCCTCGCCGAGATAGTGCAGCAGCGACTGAAAATCGGCATGCGCCACGCCCTTGGCCGCGTCGAAGCCCGCCATGTGATCGAGCATGATCGGGATGCCGAGCTTGGTCAGCTCCGGCAGGACTTTCAGGTGATGATCGATATTGGCCCAGAATTCCGCGTGCCAGCCCAACGCCTTCATCCGCGGCGCCAGCTCGGGCAGCAACGTCGCCGACACCGCGCCGCCGAACCTGTTGCCGCTCGGATCGAACATATCGACGAAACGCAGGCCGCGGGCGCCCGCGGTGTCGAGCTCGTGCAGCACGCCGTCGGTGACGTCGGGATTGGCGATCGCGATGCCGCGCAGCCGGCCCGTGCTCTGCTTCAACGCGTCGATCAGGCAGCGAGGATCGGTATAGTAGGGCGCGGGCTGCACGATCACGCCGTGCCTGGCGCCGACCGTCGTCTGCATCTGGAGATGGCGCGCCTCGGGCGCCTCGGGCGGCGGATAGGCAGGCGGCAGCATCAGGGGAAAGCGGTCGAAGGGGCCGAACACATGGGTGTGCGCGTCGCAAGCCTCTCGGGGCAGCGCGGCTTTCGGCGCCGTCGGCATTTTCGGCATGATGGTCTGAAGAGCGTCGGTCATCGTGTCGGTCCTTGCTGTATTCGTCCTAGGCGGGGGGCGGATTAGGTTTGGTCGCCTCCGCCGAAGGGCGCTGCGCGAAGCCGGCATGCCACTGCGCAAGCCCCGGGCGGCCGTCGCGCCATCGGAGATCCGCGAAACGCAGGTCGAGATAGGACAGCATGCAACCGAGCGTGACCTGGCCGATGTCGAACGGCGTCTTCGCCAGCGCGTCCGCCTTCGCTTCGAGCTGGGCGAGCGTTGTCGCGGTCTTCAGCGCGAAAGCATCGAGGAGTTCCGGCGTCTGCCGCTCGACGACCTTGAGGCGCTCCTGTCGCCACAACAGCAGCGCGTCCATCAAGCCGTCGCCCAGCGATTGACGTTGCAGCGCGTCCCAGCGTGCCGGACCGGAAGGAAAGAACCGCCCGCCGCCGAAATTCGCGTCGAGAAACTCACAGATCGTCCGGGAATCGTAGAGTGCGGTCCCGTCATCCAGGAGGAGGGTGGGGATTTTGTTGAGCGGGTTGTCCTCCATCAGGACGGCATTCGGCTTCGTCATTCCCACCGCTGTGTTCGCCAGGATCAGCTTGTCGGCGTGTCCCACCTCATGCGCGACGATCATGACCTTGCGCACGAACGGCGAAAGCGTGGCCCAATAAAGTTTCATGCGTGTTCCCATATTGCCTGCGCGCGCCGGACGTCGTCAGACTCCCTCGGCGCTTTAGTAAATTAGGCTATGTTTATGGACTTTATGAGTCAAGCCTCGCCGCCGATGCGACGGGGCGGCTATTTCAGCTTCATGCTGAGCCAGACGACGTCGCCGCGATAGATCGTCTCCGCTGCGAAGATCAGGCGGCCCTTCGAATCCTGGGCATAGCGGCGCATGAAGGCGATGGGCGCGTTCAGTTCGAGGTCGAGCATCTCCGCCATCACCATGTCCGCGGCGCCGATCGTCAGGATCTGGCGAACGTCGCCGATCTCGAGGCCGGGGATTTCGTTCAGGATCTGCAGGCCGGTGCGCGTTTCTATCGTCTGGCGCGGCACGCGCTTGCACAGCGCCTCGTCGATGTAGACGTCCGAAATCAGAAACGGTTCGTTGTTCCGCCAATGGCGACGGCGAAAATGGCGATAGGCCTTGACGCGCTTGTCGGAGAAATCGGGCGCGAGCGGCGGCTGCTGGTTTTTCTCCTCCGACAGCGTCTCGATCGTGGCGCCGCGGCGCGAGCGCAGGAGGCCGGTCCAGTCCGTCTCGACCTCGCACCACAATTGTTCCTCGGGATGGTGGGTGACGAAGGTGCCCTTGGCGCGGAAGCGTTCGATGAGCTTCTCCGACGCAAGGATGTCGAGCGCCTGGCGCACGGTCGCACGCGCCACGCCATGCGTCGCGGCGAGGTCGTCGATCGTCGGTATCTGCTCGCCGATCTTCCATCGCCCGGTCGCGATGTGTCTGCGGAACAGCGTGGCGAGCTGGCCGTAGCGCGCTATGCCGACGCCGTCATTCACCCGCACTCTCTTCGATTCGTTGGATGCCTTGCGCATTGGGCCTTCGCTGCTGGAACGGAGTTTGATCCGCCTTATTACTGTATTATTGGATTAAAGGCGAAGTCCCGCCTTGGGCGGGTCGATGCGAGATTCCGCCATAGGCCTGGACACGCTCAAGCGCCGGGTGGTCGGTCCGGGCTGTTCCGGTGTCCCGCATCTTCTCCGCTTTCGAGACGGAATACATCGCACCCTGGAAAACGAAATTCTCCGAAACGTGCTTCTGAATATATCCGGGACATGACGTGGGACACGGTCTGGCGGCGGTTCAAGTCCCGCGCCATGGCGTGACGCTTGCTTGCGACGCCGACGGGCGGCGTGCCGTGATGTCGAACCTCGCGATCCAGCCCCGGCGCGCTGTCGCAAGCGCGCCACGGCTGCGCATAATATTAACTCACCTGTGAGTGAGTATTGACAATGACCGCTTTATAGGTTGGCATTGCAGGGTTGGAAGCGCCGGCATCCATGATCGGCGCGCTCGGGAGGGAAATCAGATGAGGACGTTTCTTCTCGCGTCGGCTAGCGCCGCCGCGTTATTGGCGACATGTCTGTCCGCGCAAGCGCAGACCTCTGCGGCGGGCGGCGCCGATCAGCAGGGCAGCGGCCAGATCGAGACCGTGGTCGTGACCGCGGAGCGGCGGTCCGAGAACCTGATGCGGACGCCGATCTCGGCCGATGTTCTGACGACCACCGATCTTGCGAACAAGGGCGTCCTGAAGGTCGACGATCTGCAATTCGTGGCGCCCAGCGTGACGATCAACAATTTCGGCCAGGGCATCGATTTCAACATCCGCGGCATCGGCAAGAGCGAGCACAACGCGCAGACGCTGACGGGCGTCATCACCTATCGCGACGGCGTGCCGACCTTCCCCGGCTACATCCAGGAAGAGCCCTATTACGATATTGCCAGCGTTCAGATCCTGCGCGGCCCGCAGGGCACGTTCGTGGGCCAGAACGCGACCGGCGGCGCGGTTTTCGTCACCACGAACGATCCCGTCATCGGCGGCGGCTATGACGGCTATGCCATGGCCAGCTTCGGCAACTACTCCGACGGCCAGCTCCAGGGCGCGGTGAACATCCCGATCGACGACACGCTGGCGATCCGGGTGGCCGGCTTCGGCGAGGCGCGCGGCAGCTTCTTCAGCATCCGCGACGCCGATCCGGCCGACAACTGCCCCGGCCAGAAATACGCCGGCTGCAAGCCGGGCTACAATCCGGGCGACCAGCGCTGGGCCGCCGGCCGCGTCAGCGTGCTGTGGAAGCCCACCGATGCGCTGACGGTCTCGTTCAAATACGACGCGGACTATCTCGACAGCGGCGCGTTTCCGGCAAGCCCTTACCAGGAAGGCCTGAAGGTTCTTCCTGCGGGCGTGTTCCCGGGGGCGCCGGCCGGCGGCGTGAACCCCGATTATTCGGGCGATATCTACCACATCTCGGCCAACGCGCCGATGTCGGCGGTCGACCATTTCAGCCGGGCGATCCTGAAAGTCGACTATGTGTTTCCGGGCGGCATCACGCTGCGGTCCGTTTCCGGCTACCAGTTCGGCAATACCGATTGGCTGACCGACCTCGACGGCACGGACTACGGTGCCGCCAACTATGCCGGCTCCCCGAACAACTGGACCTTCTTCGACCATGTCGACGAGACGATCTATTCCGAGGAGATCAACCTGATCTCGCCGGATACGGGACGCTTCAACTGGATTCTCGGCGCGTTCGGCCAGTCCGACACCTACGATTACCCGCCGGGCAAGTTCTATACCGGCGTGCCGCACGGGGTGCTGGATTCGACGCTCGACGGCAAGAACCCGGAGCTGTCCTTCGCCGGCTTCGGCCAGGCCAGCTACAAGGTCTTGGACGATCTTCAGGTCCAGTTCGGCGCGCGCTATTCCTACAACCGCACGACGAACGTCGTGAACTGGAACCAGTACGGCACGCCCATCTTCCAGCACGATTTCGCCAAGTCCTACGCCTTCACCTACAAGGGCTCGGTCAACTGGCAGGTCGACGACAACAACTTCCTCTATGCCTTCGTCGCAACCGGCTACAAGCCCGGCGGTCTCAACCCGCCGATCTACGCCGTAGCCCAGCCCGCGCCGTTCGGACCGGAGAAGGTGACGGAATACGAGGGCGGCTGGAAGGCGACACTGTTCGACGGCCATGTGCGCTCGACGCTCGACGCCTATTACAACGACTACAAGAACTTCATCGTGACGGTCTCCTATCCGGCCCTGACCTTGCCGATTTCGGGCTTCACCACGGAGGTGAACGACCCCAACACCACCAAGGTCTACGGCCTCGAAAGCGAAATCGATGCGGTATTCGGCAAATTGTCGCTCGGGTTCGGCCTCGGCCTGAACCACAGCTCGCTCGGCACCTTCTACGCGGTCGATGGACGTACGGGCGGGACGGGCGCGGTCTGCGACCCGACGATCGGCCCCGCAGCTCCGACGTGCATCAACCTGAAGGGCAAGCCGCTGAGCTACGCGCCGAGCGTCTCGTTCGACATCAATGCCGCATATCAGTTCGATCTCGACGGCGGCGACAAGCTGACACCCCGGGCCAATTTCGGGCACCAGTCCGGCCAGTGGGCGACGATCTTCGACGTCCCGTCGCTCGGCGACCGGCTGTCGCCGCGCGATCTGCTGGGCGCCCAGCTCGAATGGACGCATGACGACTATGTCGTGACGCTCTACGGCACCAACCTGACGGACCTGCATTACGAGGCGGCGCTTCTCTATCCGTTGCGCTTTGCCGGTGCGCCGCGCCAGTTCGGCGTGCGTCTCATGAAGGCGTTCTGATTCCCAAACCATCGGCCGCCGGCTGCAACGCGCAGCCGGCGGCCGGACTCTTTACATGGACCCCGTTTCCGAGATGTATGCCGCAAAAAAGGCAGCGCCGTCCGACACGGCCGCAGGACCGGCCGCCTCTGCCGGCCGGCCCGGCGCGCGCGCCTGGATCGTGCTCGGCATCCTGTGTTTCGTCTATGTCCTCAACTTTCTGGACCGGTCGCTGCTGTCGATCCTGGCCAAGCCGATCCAGGACAGCCTGCACGTCTCGGACGGCCAGCTCGGCCTGATCGGCGGTCTCTATTTCGCGCTTTTCTATTGCTTCATCTCGATCCCGGTCGGCTGGATCGCCGACCGGACCAACCGGGTCTGGGTCCTGTCCATCGCCTGCGCGTTGTGGAGCGCGGCGACGATGGCGTGCGGCGCTGCCGCGAACTATCCCCAGCTCGTCGCCGCACGGATGACGGTCGGCGTCGGCGAGGCCGGCGGCGTGCCGCCCTCCTACGCGATCATCTCCGACTATTTTCCGTCGGGCCGCCGCGGCATGGCGCTCAGCCTCTACAATCTGGGTCCGCCCATCGGCGCGGCGCTGGGAACCGCTTTCGGCGCCTCCATTGCCGCGGCCTATAGCTGGCGCGCGGCATTCGTCGTCCTGGGATCGGTCGGCCTGTTCGCGGCGTTGCTGGTCATGCTGTCGGTTCGCGAGCCGCGGCGCGGCGGCCTCGACAGTCACTCCGTCGGAACGGCGGCGTCCGGTTTCCGGCAGACGATCGTGATGTTCTTCTCGAAGCCGGCGCTCGTGCTTGCCGCGCTTGCGAGCGGGGTGACGCAGATCATCACCTATGGCGCGGGAAATTTCTCGACGCTTTTCCTCATGCGCGAGAAAGGCATGACGCTGCACGAGGTCGCGATCTATGCCGCGCTGGTCGTGGGGCTGGCGATGGGCGCCGGCATCATCGTCTCCGGGCGGGTGATAGACCGGTTCACGCGGCATTCGCGGCAAGCCTATGCCCTGATTCCCGCCATATCCCTGACGCTCGCGATCCCGTTTTTCGTCGGATTCATCGAGGTGCCGACCTGGCCGCTCGCGCTCGCCTTCATGATCGGCCCGTATTTTCTCAATTACTTCTACTTGTCGTCGTCGGTGACGCTCGTGCAGGAGGAGGTGCGGCCCGACCAGCGCGTCACCTCGGGCGCGCTGCTGCTGCTGGTCATGAACCTGATCGGCATGGGGGTCGGCCCGACCTTCGTCGGCGCGGCCAGCGATTTCTTCCATGCGGGCCACCCGCACAACTCGCTTCAGCTCGCCTATTACACGCTCGTGCCGTTTTATGTCCTGGCAATCGTGCTGTTCCTGTGGCTGGCGCGCGTCCTTCGCAACGAAGACCGCACGATCGGAGAGCCACGCCGATGACCGCTTTGCATCGTCTCGTCCTTTGCCTCGCCGTGGCCGCCGGCCTTGCCGTGTCCTCACCCTCCCGCGCGGAGCCGACGCCGGTCGTGGATGTGCCGGCCGGCCCGTTGCAAGGGCAGATCGAGGGCGCGCTGCGCGTCTTCAAAGGCATTCCCTACACGTTGCCGCCGGTGGGAGCGTTGCGCTGGAAGCCGCCCGCCCCGATGCCGCGCTGGACGGACGTCCGAAGCGCGACCGAATACGGCCCCGCATGCATCCAGCCCAAAGCCGCGCTCTCGACGATCTATTCCGCAGATCCGGTGCCGATGAGCGAGGATTGCCTGACGCTCAATGTCTGGGCGCCGGCCGACGCCCGTAACGCGCCGGTCTTCGTCTGGATCTATGGTGGCGCGCTCTGGGGCGGATCAAGCCGGGATACGCTCTATGACGGTGCCCGCCTGGCCGCGCATGGCGTCATCGTGGTCACAATTAACTACCGGCTCGGTCCTCTAGGCTGGCTTGCCCATCCGGCGCTCAGCGCCGAGTCGCCGCTCGGCGTTTCCGGCAATTATGGTCTTCTCGATCAGATCGCGGCGCTGCACTGGGTCAAGGACAATATCGGCGCCTTCGGCGGCGATCCTTCGAACGTGACCATCGCCGGCGAATCGGCGGGCGGGCTCAGCGTCATGTATCTGATGGCGGCGCCCGCGGCGCGCGGGCTGTTCGCCAAGGCGATCGCGCAGAGCGCCTACATGATCTCCACGCCCGAATTGCGCGACAGCCGCTTCGGCGATCCGCCGGCCGAGGCCGTCGGTACCTGGCTTGCCGGCAAGCTGGGTGCGAAGGACATCGCGGGACTGCGCGCGATGGACGCCACGACGCTCACCAACGTGGCCGCGCAAGCGGGCTATGCGCCGTTCGGGACGGTCGACGGCAAGGTCCTGCCGCGCCAGCTCGTCGATGTGTTCGATCGCGGCGAGCAGGCGCGGGTGCCGATCCTTGCGGGCTTCAACAGCGGCGAGATCCGCTCGCTGCGCGTCCTGGCGCCGCCGCCCCCCGCCGACATCTCCGCCTACACGGCGCAGATACGGGCCCGTTATGGCGAACTGTCCCACGACTTCCTGCAGCTCTATCCCGCCGGCAATATGGCGGAAAGCATCCTGAAGACGACGCGCGATGCGCTCTATGGCTGGACCGCCGAGCGGCTGGTCGCAAAGCAGACGGCGCTGGGCGCGCCGTCCTTCCTCTATTACTTCGATCACGGCTATCCCGCGGCCGACGATGCCGGGCTCCACGCCTTCCACGCCAGCGAGCTTCCTTATGTTTTCGGCACCGCCGACCGGACGGCGCCGCTCTGGCCGAAGATACCGGCGACGCCGGCGGAGGCGAGCTTGTCGGATGCCATGCTCGGCTACTGGACCGCGTTCGCCCGCGATGGCGTGCCGCGCGCCGCGGGGCAGCCGCAATGGCAGCCTTACGGCACCGAGCGGGCCTATATGGCTTTCGCGAATGCGCCGCAGCCCGGAACGCATCTGCTGCCCGGTATGTACGAGTTCAACGAGCAGGTCGTGTGCCGGCGCCGCGTCCAGGGCGGCATCGCCTGGAACTGGAACGTCGGCATCGTCTCGCCACCGCTTCCGCCCGGGACGCCGCAATGCCCCTGATCGACGGCGACATGCAGCCGTTTGCGCTGACCCTCAACCGGTTTCTCGAGCACGCCGCCAAATGGCATCCGCGGGCGCAGGTCGCGACGGGACGCGAAGGCGGCCGGATCGACCGGATTTCCTATGCCGCGCTCAGGGACCGGAGCCTGCGGATCTCCGTCGTGCTCAAGGGCCTCGGCGTTCGGCCGGGCGATCGCGTCGCGACGCTGGCGTGGAACAGCCAGGCCCATGTCGAGGTCTGGTACGCCATCATGGGCATGGGGTCCGTTTGCCACACGCTCAATCCGCGCCTCACCGCGGCCCAGCTCGCCGCCATGGTGGCGCAGTCGGAGGCGCGGGTCCTCGTCGCGAGCGCCGATCTTGCGCCGCTGGCCCGGCAGATCGCCCAGCGCGTTCCGGCGAGCGAACATATCCTGGTGATCGACGCTCCGGAAAACGTTGCGGAAGACCCGGCCGGCGCACCGGCCGTCCGCGGGCTTGAGACGCTGATCGCCGCGGCGGACGGCGATGTGACCTGGGGCGCTTTCGTGGAGACCGCGCCGTCCGGACTGTGCTTCACCTCGGGCACCACCGGCGCACCCAAGGGCGTCACCTACACGCATCGCTCGAGTTTCCTGCACACGCTGCGTCTGCTGCAGGCGGACTCGATGGCGATCTCGGTTGCGGACAGCGTGCTCGCGGTCGTGCCGATGTTCCATGCCAATGCCTGGGGCCTTCCCTTCGCCGTGCCGGCGGTCGGCGCCAAGCTGGTGTTGCCCGGTCGCCATGCCGATGGGGCGAGCTTGGCGCACCTGATCAACGCCGAAGGCGTCACGATCGCCGTGGGCGTCGCCACGGTCTGGCTCGGGCTTCTGGAGCATATCGAGGCCGGCGGCGGCGCGGTGCCGACGCTCAAGCGCATCATCGTGGGCGGCGCGGCCTTGCCGCCGGCCCTGATGGCGCATATCGAACGCCGGCTGGGCGTGACGGTCCAGACCAGCTGGGGCATGACCGAACTGTCGCCCTTGGGCACCATTTCGCCGCCGGGCGATCCCTCGCGGTCGGCCGCTGTCTCCGGCCGCCCCGCGGTCGGCATCGACCTTCTGCTCACCGATCCCGAGGGCTGGGCGTTGCCCGAACAGCGCGGCGCCGAAGGGCATCTGCGCGTCCGCGGCGCGGCGGTGATCGCGCGCTATTTCGGCGAGGCGCAAGGCGCGACGGATGCCGATGGCTGGTTCCCGACCGGCGATCTCGCGCGGATCGACCGGGACGGCAACCTCATCGTCACGGGGCGCGCCAAGGATCTGATCAAGTCCGGCGGCGAATGGATCAACCCGGCAGAGATCGAAGCGCTCGTCAGCGCGCTTCCCGAAATCTCGCTCGCCGCGGTCATCGGGCGGTCGGATCCCAAATGGGGGGAACGCCCGATTCTGCTGGTGGAAACGCGCGGCACCCAGGCGATCAGCGACGAGGCGTTGCTGGCGCCGTTGCGCGGCAATGTCGCGCCATGGTGGATCCCCGATGCGGTCATCCGCCTTGCGCGCATGCCGCTGGCGTCAACGGGCAAGGTCGACAAGATGCGCCTGAGAGCCGAATATGGCGGCGATTGAGACCGACGCCATCACGTCAACACGGAAAGCCCGCGGAGTGCATCAACCCGTAAAATCCCGTCGACGCCCGACCAAGGTTCAGCAGCGCGCCGACAAGATGGAGCAGATTCTCGACGCGGCGGAGCTCCTCTTCTCGAAACATGGCCTTCATGGCGTGACGCTGAAAGACGTGGCCAAGCTCGTCGGCGCGCATCACACGCTGCTGAACTACTATTTCGCGGACAAGAAGACGCTGTTCGATGCGGTGTTCGCCCGCCGGGCGGCGATCACCAGCGCGCGGCGCATGGAGGCGCTCAACGATTACGACGCCGCGACCAAGGGCCGGCCGACCGTCGAAGGGGCGCTCCGGGCCTTCCTCGACACCGATCTCGACCTCTACATCCAGGGCGGCGAGAGCTGGAAGAATTACGGCGCGCTCGGCGCCCAGGTCGCCAATACCCCCGAATGGGGCGCCGAACTCATGGACGAGCATTTCGATCCGGTGGTGCTGCGATTGATCGAGCTGCTGAAGAAGGCGCTGCCGGACTGCGCGCCGGAGGAGATCTTCTGGGGCTATCACTTCGTGACCGGGGCGCTGATGCTCACGCTCGCGCGCACCGGACGCATCGACAAGCTTTCGGCCGGCCTTTGCAGGTCGGACGACTTCGTCGCCGTCAAGGACCGCATGGCCTCGTTCATGGCGGCCGGCCTTCTCGCGATCTACGAGCGTCGAAAGCGCGCCGGGCGGCGCTGAGGCGCCGGACCGCAAACCGCTTTGCCTAGACGGTCGGGATCGTGCCGCCATCGAGGACATAGTCGACGCCGCTGACGAAGGCGGCCCGCTCGGAGGCGAGAAAGGCGACCAGCTCGGCGACCTCTTCCGGCTTGCCGGGGCGGCCCACGGGAATGCCGCCCAGCATGTCCATGATGGTCTGGCGAGCGGCGTCTTCGCTGACCTTGTCGTTGCGTGCGATGTCCAGGATCATCCCGTGGGCGCCCGACGTCTCGATGAAGCCGGGCGAGATCATGTTCACCCGCACGCCGCCGGGCGCCACGCCCTTTGCCAGCCCCTTGCTGTAGGTCCGCAGCGCGCCCTTGGCGGCGGCGTAGGCGAGCGTGCCATAGGCGAAGGGCATGAGATGCGAAACCGACGAGATATGGATGACGACGCCGGACTTGCGGGCCAGCATGCCGGGCACGAAGGCGCGGTCGAGCCTGACCGCCGCCAGAAGGTTGACGTTCAGCACGGTCTGCCAGTCGTCGTCCGACCACGCTTCGAAGCCGCCCGCCTTGGTCTCGGTGCCGCCGACATTGTTCACCAGGATGTCGACACCGCCCCAGTCCCGCTCGATGCGGTCCACCACACGCTGCACGCCCGCGGCGGTGCCGGCATCGGCCTCGACGAACAGGACTGCCGCTTCGCCGCCGGGCGAGGGCGCGCGCGCGGTGGTGGCGACCCTTGCGCCCGCGAGCCGGAAGCGCCGGACCATGGCCTCGCCCATGCCCTTGGTGCCGCCGGTCACCAGGACCCGCTTGTCCTTGAACTCGTCGGCCGGCACGGCGAAGGGATAGGGCGTGGACATGCGATGCTCCTGTTGTCGAAGCGCCGGATGCGCGCGTCAGGCGACGCTGGCGTTCAGGATGATGATCAGCTGGGTGATCAGCCCGTCGCGAAGACTGAAATAGTAGGTGAGGATCACCGGATCCGGCAGGTTGGCCTTGTCGAAGTCGCCGGTGATGCGGGCGCGCAGGACGATGTCGCCGCGATTGTCGAACGCGTCCTGCAGGTCGAGCTTGACGCGGTCGCCGAAGATTTCCTTGTCGGCCCAGGCGCGGATCGCCGCGGCCCCCAGGAATTCGCGCTTGGCATCGTTGACCAGCGCGTCCGGCGCGAAGGTCGTCAGGAAGGCCTCCGGATCGGGCTTGTTGTGGGCTGCGATATGGTCGGAAATGACGCGGGGCAGGGCGTTGCTTATGTCTTTCATGGCGGGCCTTTCCAAGCGATGGCCCGGCAGGTGTAATCTCCACCCCTGACAGATTCCGTCAGGAGGCTTCGGCGGCATTCAGATGCGCGCGAAACCGCCGCAGCAGGTCGGCGCGCCGCCCGGGAAAGCGGCCGCCGCCGGCCGCCGACAGGATGCGATCGGTCCGGAAGGTGCGAAAATCCCGCCGCAGCTCGCACCACGCGCCCAGCACGCGGGCGCTGTCCATGAAGCCCAGCACGATCGGCCAGACGATGCGCTCCGAGACCTGTTTCTTCTCGTCGCCATAGGCGATGGCGAGCCGTGTCTGGGACCGTATCGCCGCGCGCAGCCGCGCCAGCGGCACCACATTGGGCGGAAAGCCATATCCGGGCGGTCCCGGCATGACGAAGGGAATCGCCAATGCGGTCTGCGCCTCGGGCGGAAGGACGGATGCGATCTTGGAAAGCGCGCCGGCGGCCGCTTTGGTCAGGACCTCGTCGCCGCGCTGATCGACATAGCGCAAGCCCAAAAGCACCGCCTCGGTCTCGTCCTCCGTCAGCATGAGCGGCGGCAGGAACAGGCCCGGCCGCAGGATATAGCCGACGCCGGCCGCGCCTTCGATCGGTGCACCCTGGCCCGCCAGCTCCGCCAGGTCGCGGTAGATCGTGCGCTCCGACACGTCCAGCGCCGCCGCGAGCTGGGCCGCCGTGACCGGACGGCGCCGGCCGCGCAGATCCTGCAGCAGGGACAGCAAGCGGGCGGATCGCGACATGGCACGCTTCTATCAGATTCCGCTGACAGATTCTGTCAGGAAGAGACGGCGGGGCGTCCAGGCCCCGCGCCTATGCCGTCTCGCGGCGGTGCGGCTTGACGAGAACCTGAACGGCCCCGGCGTTGTCGTCGACGACGGTGCAGTCCACGCGCCAGACCTGCGAAACACGCTGCTCGGTCAGCACGTCGCGCGGCGCACCGTCCGCCTCGACCCGGCCCCGGGACAGCACGATCAGCCGGTCGGCGTAGGCGGCCGCGAGATTGAGATCGTGGAGGACGGCCAGCACGCCCGTGCCGGCCTGCGCAATGGCGCGCGCCTTCGCCAGGATCGCGTGCTGGTGAAACAGGTCCAGGCTCGACGTCGGCTCGTCGAGCAGCAGCATGCGGGCGCGGCCGTCCGGCAACGGCGCCCAGATCTGGGCCAGCGTGCGGGCATAGTGCGTGCGGTGCATTTCGCCGCCCGACAGGGTGCGGCAATCGCGGACGGCAAACGCCGACACTTCGGTGGCATCCATTGCACCGCGGACGGCGCTGCGGTCGTCGTCGCGGGTCGCGCGGCCGCGATGGGGATGGCGGCCGAGCGCCACCACATCCCAGGCGCGGAAGGAAAAGGCGAGCTCCGGCGCCTGCGGCAGCACGGCACGCTGCAGGGCGCGGTCTTCCGGGCTCCAGCGATCGAGCGGCCGGCCGTTGAGCAGGACCTGGCCGGCTTGCGGCACGAGATCGCCGCTCAGCACTTTCAGAAGCGTCGATTTGCCCGCGCCATTGGGTCCGACGACGGCGGTGACGATGCCGGGAGTGACCTCTGCGGAAACCTTGTCCAATATCCGCCGGCCGCCCGCCACGACCACGACGTCGCTTGCCTGCAAGCCCGCGGTCATGGCGACAGCTCGCGCAGCCGCCGGCGCAGCAGCCAGATGAAGAACGGCGCCCCGAGCGCGCTGGTCACCACGCCCACCGGCAATTCGGCCGGCATCACGGCGATCCGTGCCAGCAGGTCGGCCAGCACGACGAGCAGCGCGCCCATCAGCGCCGACGCCGGCAGCACGAAACGATGCGCTGCGCCGCCCATCAGCCGCACCAGGTGCGGCGCCGCCAGGCCGACGAAGCCGATAATGCCCGTCAGCGCGACGCCGGCCCCGACCCCGAGCGCGACCAGCACGATGGTCAGCCGGCGCACGAATTCCACCCGCAGTCCCAGATGCCCCGCCGCGCTTTCGCCCAGCGCCAGCACGTCATAGCCGCGCATCATGACGGCAAAGCCTGCCAGCGCGCCTGCCATCAACACCAAGACCGGCCAGATCTGGTTCCAGGTCGCGCCGCCGAGACCGCCGAGGAGCCAGAACGTCAGCGCGCGCAATTGTGCGTCGCTGCCCAGATAGGTGAGATAGCCGACAAGGGCGGTCGTCAGCGCGTTCATGGCGAGCCCGGCAAGCAGCAGGGTTGCGATGTCGGTGCCGGAGCGGCTGCGGCCGATGAGATAGACCCCGATGGTCGCCGCCAGGCCGGCGGCAAAGGCCGCCAGCGGCAGGGCGAAGGCGGCCTGTGCCCAAAGGGGCGCGGCGCTGCCGAGCACGATCCAGCCCACCGCACCGCAGGCGGCGCCGCCGGACACGCCGATCAATCCCGGATCGGCGAGCGGATTGCGGAACAGCGCCTGCAGCGCCGCACCCGAGACACCCAGCGTCATTCCGACGCCGAGCCCGAGCGCCACGCGCGGCAGGCGGATGCCGAACAGCGCGGCGTCCTCGAACGGCGCGCGCGGCACACCGATATCAAATCCGGCGCGGCCGGCCAGCGCCGCCACGACATGCGACAGCGGGATGTCGAGCGCGCCGATGGCGCCGGCGGCGAGACAGGCCAGGGCCAGCGCGAGCCCCAGCCCGGCCAGGATAAGCTGGCGCCGCAACCGCAAGGGATCGCGGACCGGATCGAAGCTTTCGGCCGCGGCGACCATCAATGCCCTGCCGCGGCGACATCGCGATGCAATGCCGAGGCGAGCGTGTCGAGCGCTTCGGGCGTGCGCGGCCCGAATCCCAGCAGCAGCAATGCGTCCATCGCGACGATGCGTCCATTCCGGCCGGCCGGCGTCATCGCGATCTCGGGGCGGGCGCGAAACGCCTCCGGGCCGCCCAGCATCTTGAGCGCATGGTCGGCGACGACGATCACCTCGGGCTTGAGCGCGATGGCGGCTTCCGGCGTCAGCGGCTTGTAGCCCGCATAGGCGCCGGCGACGTTCTGTGCTCCCGCCAGCGTGAGCATCGCGTCGGCGGCGGTGTCGCGTCCCGCCGCCATGGCGCCGCCCGGTCCCTGGGCCATCAGGAATAGCGCGCGCGGGTGATCCTTGAACGCCGCGAGCCTGGCCTGCACTGCCGCCAGGCCCGTGCGGAAACGCGCTTGCAGGGCGCGGCCGCGGTCGGCGGCCCCGAGAGCCTGCGCGATGGCTGCGATCTTGGCGAGCACCGCATCCGGCGCATGCGCATTGGTGACATGGACGATGCGCACGCCCGAGCCGTTCAACTGCGTCATCGCCGCCGCCGGTCCGGCGTCTTCCGAGGCGATGACCAGGTCGGGCCGGCAGGAGAGCACCCCTTCCGCCGCCAGGGTGCGCAGGTAGCCGACCTGCGGCAGCGTCGTCGCTGCGGGCGGATAGAGCGAGGTCTGGTCGTCGCAGACGACGCGGTCGCCGGCCCCGAGCGCGAACACGATCTCGGTGACGTCGCCGCCCAGCGCGACGACGCGTTGCGCGGCGTGCGCCGGCACCGCCGCGAGACAGAGCAGGGCGGTAAGCGCCGGGACGATCCTCATGACAGCGTCGACAGAACGGCGCGCCAGGCTTCCAGTTCGGGCTTGCCCGGCTTGCGGACGCCGAACAGCTGCGCGAAGCAGAAGCCGTCCTTGTCGAACAGCTCCAGCGAGGTCACGTCGCCGTCGCGCGTCGGCTTGCGCACCACCCAGGCGCCCGCGATCGCGTCCTCGCGCAGATGAAGGTTGAAGGTGGGATCGAGCACGTTGAACCACGGCCCCATGCGCTTGAGGTTCGTCACCGTGCCGCTGTGGATCTGGATGCAGCCGGGATTGCCGACGAACACCATGATCGGCGTCGCCGTGTCGCGCGCCGTCTCCAGCGTGCGTGCCAGGCTGTCGGTCGCGACGGTGCGGGCGAACTGCGATCCGGCCAGCCGCAGCGCCTGCAGCCGTCCGACCTCCAGCCCGCGCAGCATGCCGAAGAATTCGTGGGTGTCCTCCAGCGCCGACCATTCGCGACGCAGCCGTTCCACGTCGATCTCGGTGTCGGCCCGGTCGCCCTTGGAGGGGTCGGTCGCGCGGACCTCCAGCACGGGCGACTGGTCGTCGGCGCGCCAGGCTTCGATCAGTGCGTCGAACGCGGCGGTGTCGGTCGCCGGCTTCTGGTAGATCTTGTGCACCGCCGTGCCGTCCGCATCGAACACCTGGATCGAACGGCGCGGGCCGGCCGCCGTCTCGTCGACGACGGCGAAGCTGTGATGCCAGCGCGACGGGAAGATGCGCAAGTCGATCAGCTCGCCCAGCACCAGTCCATGCGCGGCGTTGACGGTGACGTCGAGATAGGGGCCGATCTTCTCGTGCACGCAATGCGCGTTGCGCGTCAGCGCCATGACCGGCCCGAGCGCCGGAATGTCCTTGACGATGGCCGCGCCCGCGGTGCGAAGCCGGGTCGCACTTTCCCCGACAAGGCTGGCGATCAGTTCGCCCTCGCTGACGCCCAGGCGCTGGGCCGCGTCGCGCGACCGCAGGCGCCCCGCCGACCGGTCGGTGAGACCGGTCCAGGCACTGCGCAGCGTCGCGCCCCACAACCGTTCGCTCTTGCTCGCTGTTGCCACGGCGTCGCTCATTCCCGTCTCCATGCGCGCTAAATGCGATTGACTCGCAATTGCATAAGTGATGATGTAAATATGCACTTGAGAGTCATTATCAGTCAAGCGCGGCCTTTGTCGCCGCCATTTCGAAGGGGCTTCTGTCATGCGTTCGGTTCGCCAATTGGCGCTGGTTTCGGTGTGTTTCGTGGCGTTGGGGAGCGCCGCCTCGGCGCAGGAGGCGCCGGCGGCCCCATCGCCGACCAGGCTCGCACTGGTCGAGACGGTCACCGTGACGGCGACGCGCAATCCGACATCGACGATGGACTATCCCGGCATGGTGGATGTCCTCGGGCCGGACGAGATTGCCGCTTCGATTCCCTCGACGATCTCCGATCTCGTCGACAACATGCCGAATGTGCAGTTCGTGGGCGGGCCGCGCCGCACCGGCGAGAGCCCGAACATCCGCGGCCTGGGCGGCCAGGACGTCCTGATTCTCGTCGACGGCGTGCGGCAGAGCTGGACCTCCGGCCATGACGGCCGCTTCTTCCTCGATCCGGCCCTGCTGGCGTCGGTGGAAGTCGTGCGCGGACCGGCCTCGGCGCTGTACGGCTCGGGCGCGCTCGGCGGCGTGCTGGCGTTCCGCACCGCCGACGCGTCCGACCTGCTGTGCGGTTGATCGAGTCCAGCCGTGCCAGCATGTTGCGGCTCATCAGCGCGCCGCCGATCAGGCCCAGCAGCAACACCAGCCCGACGGTCCAGGGCAGGGTGGTCGTGAACAGCCGCTCGGTCAGGTAGCGCTCATGCACGTCCTGCGCCACCAGCAGATAGAAATTGCCCGGCAGCTTGAACACCCGTCCGCGCGCCTCGCGGGTCTCGAGCTGGTTCTCGACTCGCCGCTGATAGTCGAAATCGACGAAATTGTCGCGCGATTCCTTATTGGCCGGCCAGCCGTCGAGATTGCCGACGATCGGCTGCTTGAGCCCATTGGTGAGCAGATAGAGCCCCGGCCCGCCATGGGCCGAGCGGCTGATGACCACGTCGGCCAGGCCGCGCAGGCCGAGCTGCTGGTACTGCTCGGACAGCCCCGCGATCTCCGCCTCGATGATCTGGTCGGTCTGGGCGTCCAGCGCGCGCTTGGTGTTCCAATAGGTGAACGCGATCAGCGCCGTCACCGACACCGCGAAGACGGCGACGTAGACAAGAACGATGCGGTACGCCTGCGTCCGTAGGATGCTGGGCGCGGCCACGGATCAGGCGCGGGCGCGGATCATGTAGCCGGCGCCGCGCACCGTATGGAGCAGAGCGGTGTCGAAGCCCTTGTCGATCTTGGCGCGCAGGCGCGAGATGTGCACGTCGATCACGTTGGTCTGGGGATCGAAGTGATATTCCCAGACGCTTTCCAGCAGCATGGTCCGCGTCACCACCTGGCTCGCATGGCGCATCAGATATTCGAGCAGCCGGAACTCGCGCGGCTGCAGGTCGATCGCCGCGCCGGCCCGTTTGGCGGTGCGGGTGAGCAGGTCGAGCTCCAGATCGCCGACCTGAAGCCGCGTCTTCACCGCCTGCGGCGAGCGCCGCCGCATCAGCGCATCGATGCGCGCCAGAAGCTCGACGAAGGCATAAGGCTTGGTGAGATAGTCGTCGCCGCCGGCCTTCAGCCCCTTCACGCGGTCGTCGACCTCCGACAGCGCGCTCAGGAACAGCACCGGTGTGACGTTGCTGTGCTCGCGCATGTCGGCGACGACCTTAAGGCCGTCGATCTTGGGCAGCATGCGGTCGATGATGGCGACGTCGTAGGGCCGCGACAGCGCCAGGGTCAGCCCGGTCTCCCCGTCGGCGGCATCGTCCACGACATGGCCGGCCTCCTTGAGGCCGTTCACCAGGTAACGCTGGGCCTCGAGATCATCTTCCACGACAAGAATGCGCATGAACCGCCCTCCGGTTTTGCAATAGGGTCCGCGCCGGCGGCAGCAACGGGGGGGGATGGGGCCGCCACCACCGGCGCGGGGGCCGGACGCCGGAATTTCTCCCGCCGTCCGGTACACGAAAACGCGTTCAGCTCTCTCCGACGTCCACCGCGACGAAGCGTGTGCCACCCTGCGTCGCCACCAGCAGCAGCACGCTGTGATGGCCGGCCGAGCGGGCGGCCGCGATTTGCGCCAGTACGTCCTTGGGACTGTGCACCGGTTTGTTGGCGACCGACAGCACGACGTCGCCAGCCTGGATGCCCTTGTCGCCGGCGTCGCTGTCTGGATCGACGCGCGTGACCAGGACCCCGTCGACGGCCGCATCGATGTTGAAGTTGCGCCGCGCTTCGGGCGTGACCGACGACAGGCCGAGTCCCATCGCCTGCAGGCTCGACTGGCGCTCGTCGCCGCCGTTCTGCGCGCCATCATTGCCGTTGTCGTTCGCGGCCACGCGCTGCTCGGGCCGGTTGCCGATTTTGGCGGTGATGGTGCGCGGCTGGCCGCTGCGCAGCACGGTGAAGCTCGCCGTCGCGCCGGCCGGCAAGGCCGCGATGTGACGGGTCAGGTCGCGCGAATCGTCGACCGGGCGGCCGTTCAGCGCGATGACCACGTCGCCCTGCTGGAAGCCGGCCGCCGCCGCCGGACCGCCGGGTACGACTTCGGCGACGATGGCGCCCTTGGGGGAGGTGATGTTCAGCGTGGTGGCGATCTCCGGCGTGATCGACTGGATGTTCACGCCCAGATAGCCGCGGTCGACATGGCCATGCGCCTGGAGCTGCGCGATCACGTCGTGGATGGTGGAGGCCGGGATGGCGAAGCCGATGCCGACGCTGCCTCCCGACGGCGAGTAGATCATCGAATTCATGCCGATGACCTGACCGCGCAGATCGAAGGTCGGGCCGCCCGAATTGCCGCGGTTGATCGGCGCGTCGATCTGAATGAAATCGGTGTAGGGCCCGTTGCCGATGTCGCGTCCCAGCGACGAGACGATACCGGCGGTGACCGAATTGGAGAGCCCGAACGGATTGCCGACCGCGACCACCCAGTCGCCGACGCGCACCTGGCGGTCGTCGCCGAATTCGACCGTGGGGAGCGACTTGTCGCTCTTGACCTTCAGCAGGGCGACGTCTGTCAGCGCGTCGCTGCCGATCAGCTTGGCCTCGAAGCTGCGCCCGTCGGGCAGCTTGACGGTGATCTTCCGTGCATTCTCGATGACGTGGTTGTTCGTCACGATGAAGCCGGCCTTGTCGATGATGAAACCCGAACCGGCCGAGATCGCCTTGTGCGGCGTGCGCGACGGGCCGCCCTGGCCCTGGCCATATTGGTTGAAGAAATCGCGGAACGGCGCCGGCAAATCGTCGGCGTTCGCGGGCCCGGTCTCGACCGTCTCGGCGGTGATCGTGACGACCGCCGGGCTCACGCGCTCGACCAGGTCGGCGAAGCTGAACGGCGCGCCGTTCTCCAGCATGCGCGGCGGCGTGGCGGCGGCCATCCGCACGTCTGCTGCGGCGATGACCCGGGGTGCCGGCTCGACCGTGGCCGCCGGGCGCACGCCCGGCACGAAGGCAAAGGCGCTCAGTCCCACCAACACGAAGGCCGCGGCGGAACCCATGGCGATCATGCGGCTATGGCGCTTGATCGGATTGGGCTTTTGCTCGGACATGATATTCTCCTTGGACCGCGACCGGTCGTTGCCAGTACGCTCTATATCTTACCTGTTTCCTACCGGAAGATTAAAGATCGGCAACGCGATCTCCTGATCCGGCTTCTCGCGCAGATGTGAAGCTGAAGGAGGCTTCAGGTCTCGCCTTGCGGCGATCTTCCGGCCCGGACAACCACCCAGATGGCTACGCCGGCCGCCAATATCAACACGGCAAAAGGTGTCAGCCATAAGGCATAGGTGGAACTTTCGAAGGGCGGCCGCATCAGGATGAAGTCGCCGTAGCGCGAAACGAGAAAGCGCTTGATCGCCTCGTCATTGTCGCCGGCCCGGATACGGGCGCGGATCAGCGCGCGCAGGTCGGCGGCGAGCGGCGCGTTGGACTCATCGATCGACTCGCCCTGGCACACAAGGCATCGCAGCTCTTTCTGCAACGCGCGGGCGCGCGCCTCTTGTGCCGGATCGGGCAGCGCATCGGGCGCCGGCGCCGCGGCGACCGCTGTTGCCACCAGAAGAAACAGGGCGGCCATGAATTGCTTCATTCGGCGGCTGCCGCAAGGGCGCCAGGCACGACGCGCGGACTGCGCAGGCGCCCCCACAGGGCCGCCAAACCACCCAGCGCCATCACCAGCGCGCCGAGCCAGATGAAGGGCGCCAGCGGATTGACATAGGCGCGCAAGATCCAATGCCTTTCGTCGCGATGGTCGCCCAGTGCGAGATAGAGATCGCTGACGATCGTCGTGCGGATCGCGGTCTCGGCCGTTTCCTGCCCCTCGGCGGTGTAAAGGCGCTTTTCGGGATGCATGACCGTGATGGTCTCGCCGCCGCGCAGCACCGTGACGTTCGCGCGTGCCGCATCGTAGTTCGGTCCCTGCGCACCGACCACGCCGTCGAGACGCAGGCCATAGCCGCCGACATACATCGTCTCGCCCGGCGCCAGGACTTCCAGCGCCTCGCTGCGCCACAGCGTGGTGCCGGCGACGCCGAGCAGGGTGACCGCTAGTCCCGCATGCGCCAGTGCCGATGCGGCCGCCGGCAGCGTGAGGACGCTCCGCTTGCGCAAGTCGATCGCGCTCGCCGCCAGCAACCAGAAGGCGACGGCGAAGGCACCGGCACCCGCCAGCGTGCGCGGCGTGGTGAAAGCCAGGATCGCGACGGCCGCGACCAGCGCAATGCCCAGCGCCGGCGCCAGCAAGCGCACGGCCTCCCGCCAGTCGCCCTTGCGCCAGGCCAGGCGCGGTCCGAACGGCACCAGCGCCAGCAGCGCCAAGCAGATCGGCGCGAAGGTCAGCGCGAAATAGGGCGGACCGACCGAGATCTTCGTCCCCGTCAGCGAGTCCAGCATCAGCGGATAGAGCGTGCCGACGAACACGGTCGCCGTCGCCGCCGTCAGGAACACATTGTTCAGCAGCAGCGAGGTCTCGCGGCTGACCGGCGCAAAGCTCGCGCCCTCCTCAAGCCCCGGCGCACGCCAGGCGAACAGTGCCAGCGCGGCGCCGATCGCGCCGAAGATCAGGACGAGGATATAGAGCCCGCGCGTCGGATCGTTGGCAAAAGCATGCACCGACGACAGCACCCCCGAGCGCACCAGGAACGTCCCGATCAGGCTCAGCGAGAATCCGGCGATGGCGAGCAGCAGGGTCCAGCTTCGGAAGGCGCCGGTACGCTCGGTCGCCAGCGCCGAATGCAGCAGCGCCGTCGCGACCAGCCACGGCATCAGCGAGGCGTTCTCCACCGGATCCCAGAACCAGAAGCCGCCCCAGCCGAGCTCGTAATAGGCCCACCAGCTTCCCAGCGCGATGCCGAGCGTCAGCGCGATCCAAGCCGCCAGCATGAACGGCCGCGCCGCGCGCGCCCAGTCGCGCTCCTTTGTGATCAGCGCCGCCGCGGCATAGGCGAACGACGCCGAAAGCCCCACATAGCCGATGTAGAGCATGGGGGGATGCACCGCGAGGCCGAAATCCTGGAGCAGCGGATTGAGGCCGGCGCCCTCGAACGGCATCGGATCGAGCCGCACGAAAGGGTTGGAGGTGAACAGGATGAACAGCACGAACGCCGCCGCCAGCAAGCCCTGTACGCCCAAAGCCGCACTGGTCAGCCGCTCGCCGCCGCGCCGAGCGACCGCGATGGCCGCGGTATAGAGGCCCAGCACCAGCACCCATAGCAGCATCGAGCCTTCGTGGTTTCCCCAGACGCCGGTGATCTTGTAGATCAGCGGTTTGAGGGTCGAGGAATTCTCCGCCACGTTGAGGATCGAGAAGTCCGACACCACCGACGCGTAGGTCAGCGCACCGAATGCCAGCGCGATGAAGACAAGAAATCCCATGGCGGCAGCCGACGCGACGCTGCGTGCCAGCGCGGCATCCGCCCGCGACCCCGCCAATCCGGCGATCGCCGTCACTAGCGACAATGCCAGCGCCAGGCACAGTGCGAGCTGGCCGATCTCGCCCGTCACGTTTCTCGACCCTTCATTGGCCTTCCTTCCAGCGACCGGAGCGCTTCAGCGCGTCGACCACCTCCGGCGGCATGTAGCGCTCGTCGTGCTTGGCCAGAACTTCGCTCGCCGTGAACCGTCCAGCCGCGTCCAGCGCGCCGAGCGCCACCACGCCCTGTCCCTCGCGGAACAGTGCCGGCAGCACGCCGCGAAAGTCCACCGGCACCGCCGCCTTGCCGTCCGTCACGACGAAATCGACGTCCGCCCCCGCGCCATGCCGCACGCTGTGCGGCGCCACCAGACCGCCGATGCGGAACGCCACGCCGGCCGCCACATGCTTGTCGCGCACGTCGCTGGGGCTGTAGAAGTAAAGGACATTGTCTTTCAGCGCGAACAGCACCAGGGCGGCCGCGCCCGCGCCGCCGACCAGCAGGGCGGCGGCAAAGGCAAGGCGGCGGCGCTTTTTCGCGTTCATGGCGATCTTATAGAGAAGGGCCGCCCGGAGGGCCAAGCTTCCGCCCAAATTGCCGCAGATCATGGCGCCGCCGAAGGGAAACTTGCGATGAAGACCGTCCACGCCGTGCTGGCTGCCGTCCTGGCCTTCGCGCTCAGCGCCTGCTACCCGCCCGTTACCACCCGGCCGGTAGGCATCCCAGCGCCCGAAACCCGCATCGCCGGCCTTTGGCTCGCCACGCCCGCCGACAAGGACGCCCATCCGTCCTATTTTCACTTCCTGCCGCAGCAGGACGGCAGCATCACGGTGCTGATGGCCGATGCCGGGCACAAGCCCGACGGCGACTGGAGCGTCGTCACGCTGACCACTGCCAAGCTCGGCGCGAACACGATCTTCAATGTCCGCATGGTGGAAAACGACGGCAAGCCCGAGACCGACATCCAGCGCGGCACCATTCCGGTGCTCTATCGCTTCGATGCCAAGGGTCGGTTGTCGCTGTTCCTGATGGACGAGGACGCGACAAAGGCCGCGATCAGGGCGGGGCGGATCGCGGGCGATCCGGGCAAGGGGGATGGCGGCAACGCCATCCTCACCGGTGGCCCCGCGCTCGACAAATATCTTGGCAGCCGCGAAGGCATGGCCCTGTTCAGCAAAGCCTTTGCGTCGATGCGCCGGATCGATTGATCCGGCTCAGTGGCCCGACCGTTGCAGTATCCCAGCCGTCTCGCCCGTGTCGTAGGATAGTCCTTCCGCCGTCAGGGTAATCTCGCGCGGCCATTGTGCCTGCGCCAAGCCCTTGCGGGTCAGCGCGTTCCACACCGCTTCGTTGTAGAGCCCCGTCGCGTCCTTGCCCGCGACAACCGCGTCGCCGAGGTGGAAATGGTCGCCATGCGCGTTGGGGAATTGCGAGATCACGGCGCCGCCGTCCGGCTGTTGCCGCGCCGCGCCCGGGATCCGGGCGATGGCTTGCAGCAGGGTCAGTGTCCGCAGTTGCAGCGGATTGAGACTGAGCGGATTGCGCTTCGGCGGCATGACGGTTCCTTCGAGCTTTCGCCCCCGTTTGGCACGACGGCGCGCGTCAGTATAGTCCCCGCCGCAAGGCGCGGGAGTCAAAACCATGGCGGGACCGTTTGAAGGCATTCGCGTCGTCGACTTCGGCCGCTACATCGCCGGACCGTATTGCGCCGCGCTGCTGGGAGATCTGGGTGCCGACGTCATCCGCGTCGAGAAGCGCGAAGGCCGCGAGGACCGCACGCTGGTGCCGCTGGCCGCGAACGCGGACGGCACGCCGCGCGAAGGCGCCATGTTCCTGCAGATGAACCGCAACAAGCGCAGCATGACCTGCGATCCAATGAATGACGCGGGGCGCGAGATCGTCCGCCGCTTGGTGGCCGGTGCCGATGTGGTGGTGGCGAACCTGCCGGCGGAAACGCTCAAGGCCATGGGTCTAGACTGGGATAGCGTCGCCAAGATCAATCCGCGGATCATCCTGGCGGTCGGAACGGCGTTCGGCCTCGAAGGCCCTTACGCCGGCCGCATCGGCTTCGACGGCGTGGCGCAGGCGATGTCCGGCGCGGCCTGGTTCTCCGGCAGCGAGGAGCAGCCGGTGCGTTCCGCGGCGCCCTGGGTGGATTTCGGCACCGCGTCGCTCCTGGCGCTCGGGGTGGCGGCGGCGCTGCGCGCGCGGGAGGCGACCGGCGAAGGACAAATGGTCGAAGGCGCGCTGCTGCGCACGGCCCTCACTTTTTTCGCGCCGACCCTGATCGAGGAGGACGCGCTCAAGATCGGCCGCGTGCCGTCGCTGAACCGCAGCCAGACGGCGGGGCCATCCGACATCTTCAAGGCCAAGGACGGCTGGATCACCGTGGCGGTCAATGGCGATCCGCTGTTCCGCCGGGCCGCGCGGCTGATCGGTGCGTCCGAATGGCTCGACGATCCGCGCTTCGCCTCCGACAAGGCGCGTGGCGACCATGGCGCGATCATCTCGCAGCGGGTCGGGTCCTGGGTGGCGGAACGCACCAGCGCCGAAGCCATCGCGGCGTTCGAAGGCGCGCGCGTGCCGGCCGGGCCGGTCTATCGCCCGCGCCAGACCCTGGACGACCCGCATGTAAAAGGCGGCGACTTCTTCGCCGAGGTCGACTTCCCCGGCATCGGCAAGGCGAAGGTGGCGGCAACGCCGGTCAAGCTCCACGGGACGCCGGGCACGGTGCGGACGCGCCCTCCCCTGCTGGGCGAGCATACCGACGAAGTGCTGCGCGAACTCGGCTTCAGCACGATGGAGATCGCGGCGCTCAAGAAGCAAGGCGGGGTCTGATATCCCGGCCGGTGCTAGAGCCACAACCCGGCATGGATCGCGAAGGCGAACAGCCAGAGCGAAGCGATGATCGCGCCGAGCACCAGGTGTGAGGCATTCCAGAACCGATTTGTCAGTGGCCGGATGACGGGTATCGTGCGCATGAACCCATCGTCTTCCTGCTGCCGTCGCCAATCTAGGCGATCGCTTCGGGCGGTGTCCGCATAGTCGTGCCCAGACTGGGTCAGCATCCGCATGCGCCGCCTATGCCGCGGCCTGCATCGCGGCGCGGCCGCGGCGGCGCAGGAGATCAGCCTCTTCTTCGCTGAAGAGCATTGCGGTCAGAGCGCAGACGACGTCCGAACTGGCGTTCCACGACGGCGCGGCGCGGGCCTTCGGCCGTGCGCAATTCCTTGACGACCTCTTCATTGTAGCCCCGCAACTGGTGGCAGATGTCCTCCTCCGCCTTTTTCTGCGTCGCGCCGAACGAGCGGCGACCGCCATCGTCCGACAGCCCATGACGAGCTTGGCGTAGCGCAGCCCCGCGCTCGGTCTTCTCAGGTTCGACCGGCCGGGAGAAGTCGGCGGCGCGCGGTCCGCCGGAGAATGCGCCGCTCTTCTGCATCGGCAGCGCGGCGGCGAATTCCTTCGGCGCGCGTTCCATGAATCCGTCCATCGTCTCGGCCAGGGCAGCGCGACCCTTCATCAGCCGCTGTCCCCACTTGCCGTCGCGGCGCATGTCGATGCCCTTGACGATGCCGCTGGAAAGCAGCGTGAAGCTGGCGAGGTTGTCTATCAGCGCGCCAGGATTGAAATTCGGATGGCGCGCGTCGCGGACGAACTTTCCATAGGTCTCGATGTCGCCGAAGATGATCTCTCCGACCAGGCCCATGTCCGTCGAGCTGATCAACGTATCCTGCGTCTGGCGCGACACGAGCAGCGGCAGTTTCAGCGCTTCCCAGGGCTTGGCCAGCCGGTGCATGGCGATCACCGCGACGTAAGGCGCAGCATCCGGCGCCTTCACGACCAGGCGGTCATAGACGCCGCGCAAGGCGCGCAATAATTCCTCGCTCAGCGTCGCGACGGGCTTGGGCAATATCTTCTGGATTTCCGCGATCTCGCTGCCGATGGTCAGCAAGCGTGCCATCTCCACGGCGTCGGCGAGGACCAATTCCGAGCCGAGCACGGCGCGCGCAGCCTTGACGTCTGCATCGCCTGCCAGCGCGCTCTGCATCGCCGCCGCGGCAACGGACCAGAAGGCGGCAGTATGCTGGCGCGCCTCGGCGTGCCTACCGGCCATCACCAGCGCACGGAAGATCGCGGCAAAGCTCCGCGTCTGATCGGCGAGCAGGGTCTGGCTCAGCCAGCTCCAGACCGGCGCAACGCTGCCGCGCGCGATGCGGCCTTTCTGCTTTGCCTTGCGCGGCAACAGCGTGAAGAGGTCCTCGAACGGCATGCAGAAGGCGCGCAGCGGCGATGGGGTGCGATCGGCGCCGACCGTCCGGCGCAACGCCGGACGCAGTCCTTCCAGGATCATCTCATGGGGCAGCACTTTGCCGTCGATCAGGCGGTCGATCTCGACGGCCTGCGCAAGCCGCTGCGCGATCTGCTCGGGCAGACCGTTCAGGAATGACTGCAGTAATCCGGTTCGTTCCGGCGTCAGCATGGTGTCCTCGGGCCGCTTCCCGGCGGCCGCGTTGTCACGAACACTATTCCGCGACGGTTAACGCGATGTTTCTGTCGTCAAGCGATTGCAGGCAAGGTGAGCCGGGCGGCCAAGCCGCCAAGTTCCGAGCGGTTCAGCTCCAGCGTCCCTCCATAGAGCTTGGAGATATCCCGCACGATGGCCAATCCAAGCCCCGTGCCCGGTACGCTTTCGTCCAGCCTCTCGCCGCGCTGCCCGACCAGTTCGCGCTCCGCCTCGGTCAAGCCGGTCCCGTCGTCCTCCACCGCCAGCTGAAAAGTACCGCCGCCGGGCAGCGCCGTGACCCGAATCCGGTCGCGCGCCCATTTGCAGGCATTGTCCATCAGATTGCCGGCCATCTCTTCCAGGTCCTGCCGCTCGCCGCGGAAGGCCAAGCCCGGCGGACAGCGGACCTCGACCGCAAGCGCCTTGTCCTGGTGGATGCGGCGGAGCGTGCGGGCGAGGTCGTCGAGCACGGAGGCGACCGGCGTCCGGTTGCCCAGGACATCCAGCGCACCGGCGGCGCGGGGCGCGGGCCAGATAGTGGTCCACCTGCCGGCGCATCACGATCACCTGGCGGTTGACCGCGTCGGCCAGCGGGCCCGGCTGGGCCTCGGCTTCGCTCGAAAGCACCGACAGCGGTGTTTTGAGGAAATGCGCGAGGTTGGAGACATAGGAGCGTGCGCGTCCGACAACTTCCGCCGAATGCTCGATCAGGCTGTTGAGCTCCGCCGCCAGCGGTTCGATCTCCGCGGGAAAGCGCCCCTCCAGCCGTCGCGCGCTGCCGTCGCGGATGCGGTGCAGCGATTGCGTCACGCGCCGCAGCGGCTGCAGACCGACCCGCACCTGGATGAACACCGCCGCGATCAATCCCAGCCCGAGGATCGCGAACGACCAGACGATGGTGCCGTTGAACTGTGCGATGCGCTCGTCGAGGCCGCTCATGTCGGCCGCGACGAAGAACATATAGGCGCGGCTATCGTCCGGCTTCGCCGTCGCGGTGATCGGAAATTCGATGTGGCGCGCGAAAACCCGCAAATGCTGCGCGTCGGGTCCTTCGGCGTGGCCCCAGAACAGCCCTGGACGCGGCGATGCGGCATCGGTGAAGGCGATGGTGCGGTCAAGCAGCGAATGCGAGATCAGCGTATCGCCCGCGCCGATCGGCCTGATCTGCCAATAGGCGCCGGAATAGGCGCGCTGGAATTCCTCGCCGAGATAGCGCTGGTCCAGAACGATCGCGCCGCTCCTGTCGTGACCGGCCGCCGCGATCAGCGAATCCATGTCGGATTGCAGCCCGAATCGAAATCGCCTTGCACGGAGGTGCGGAAGGCATTGGAGAGGATGACGCCGCCACCCGCCAGCGCCAGCACCGTCCACACCGCCGCCGCCGCGATCAGCCGCCCGGCGAGCGAATGCAGCCTTGGCCCGAAACGGCTGAAGCCGCTGGGCGGCGGCGGCAACGCGGGCTGGGACGGCTCAGGCGCGATCGGACGCGGCATGCGGTTCGTCGAGACAGTAGCCGAGCCCGCGCACGGTCTGGATCAGGTCGGTGTCGAGCTTCCTGCGCAGGCGTCCCACGAACACCTCGATCGTGTTGGAGTCGCGATCGAAATCCTGATCGTAGAGATGCTCGACCAACTCGGTGCGGCTCACGACCTTGCCCTTGTGGTGCGCGAGATAGGATAGCAGGCGGTATTCCAGGCTCGTCAGCTTCACGGGATTGCCGGCCACGGTGACGCGCGAGGCGCGGGTGTCGATACGCAGCGGGCCGATCTCGATCTCGCTCTTGGCAAGACCCGCGGCGCGGCGCAACAGGGCGCGTACCCGCGCCAGCAGTTCCTCGGTCACGAAGGGCTTGGCGAGATAGTCGTCGGCGCCGGCATCGAACCCGGCGACCTTGTCGCTCCAGCGGTCGCGCGCAGTCAGGATCAGGACCGGCATGGTCTTGCCGTCCCTGCGCCATTTCTCGAGCACCCGGACGCCGTCCATCTTCGGCAGGCCGAGATCCAGGATCACCGTGTCGTAAGGCTCGGTGTCGCCCAGGAAATGGCCTTCCTCGCCATCGCCGGCGACGTCGACCACATAGCCGGCATCGTTCAGCGCCTTCTTCAGAAGCCGCTGCAGGTCCTTGTCGTCCTCAACCAGTAGAATGCGCATGTCTGTCTGCCGCCTTAATGATGGTGCCCGCCGCCGCGGCCATGGCCGCCGCGCCAGTCTCCGCCTCGTCCGCCGCTCCAGTCGCCGCCGCGCCGGCCGCGCCAGTCGCCGCCGTCATCGTGCCGTCCGCCGCCGCGCCAGTCTCCGCCTTCGCCCGGATACCAGTCGCCGTCGCCGTTCCAGTGATTGCGGGGCGGCCTTTCGCTGCCGTCACCCCCGTCCGAATCGCCGCCGCGTCCCCGGCGGCCGCCACCCGCCGCGCCACTGCCCGCCATCGTCGCCGCCCGAATTGAGATAGCGGCCGGTCCGCGCATCGGCGTCGAAATAGAGAATACGTCCCTCCGGAGTCATCCATTTGATGCGGTAATGCGTACTGCCGTCCGATGCGGTGAACGGCTCTGCATCGGAAAGTCGTCCCGGGTGCGCCGCCCGGATCCCGGGCAGCAGGCTGTCCAGGTCCCGCCGCCGCGCGCGGAAGCGGGGCCGGCGAGTGCCAGCAGCAGCGGAAGGCAGAGGAAAAAAACCCGGGAACGCATGGGGCGTTCTAGTTCCCTGGACATGAACCACGAATGAACACCGCGTCCAGAGTGCATTCAGACGCGGCGGCGCATCTTACGCGGCATGGAACGCAGGTCCAACCGGCTGTGGTTCCCCAATCAGGCCGATGGGCCGCAAAGGAGACGTAAAGATGAGCATCAAGAAAATCCTGACGGCTGCTGCTGCGGCCATCACGCTCGGCCTCGCGACTGCCCCGGCCGCCGATGCGGCACCCTTCCGCGGCGGCTTCGAACACGACCGCGGCCGCGTCGAGCGCATCGACCGCCGCATCGTCGAGCATCGCATCGTGTTCAACACGCTGCGCGCCCGCCACATCCGCTATGTCGGCACGCCCTATTTCGTGCGCGGCCATTATGTCGTGCGGTCCTTCGATCGCTTCGGCCATGTCAGCTTCGTCGAGGTGAACCCCTACACCGGCGGCTTCATCGGCTTCATCCGGCTCTAAGGCCGTCCAGGACTTGAGCGTGCGGTTTCCGCAGCAAGCCCCTCCCTGCAGGAACCTCACTTTCGAGCGAGAGCCCGCGTTGGAGACATCCGGCGCGGGCTTCTCATGTCCGGGCGCCCGTCATGCCGTCTCGCGGATGACGGCCCATTCGGCCAGCGGCGCGCGCTCCGAAACGAGCGAATTGATCGGGGCGGTTTCATCCGCATGGCCGATCGCCATGCCGCAGAAGATCATCTCTTCCTGCGGCACCTTCAGATAGTCGCGGATCACCTCATGGAACGGCGCCCAAGCCTCCTGGGCACAGCTATGCAGGCCGTATTCGCGGGCGAGCAGCATGATCGACTGCAGGAAGCCGCCGAGATCGGACCACTGCCCCTGCTGCATCTGCCGGTCGATCGAGACGATCAGTCCCACCGGTGCGCCGAAGAACTCCCAGTTGCGGACGAACTGCATCAGCCGGCGCGCCTTGTCCTCCCGCGGGATGCCCATCGTCGCATACATCTGCTCGCCCACCGCGAAGCGCCGCGTCCTGGTACGGCTCGGTCAGCGCCGGCGGATAGATGTGGTATTCCGGCACGCCGCCGCGCGGGTTCTCGGTCATCCGTTCCTTGGCCCGCCGCACCAGCTCGTCGCGCGCCGCACCGAGCAGCACATGCACTTTCCAGGGCTGCAGATTGCCGCCCGACGGCGCCCGCGCCGCCTTGGTCAGGATCTCCTCGATGACGGCGCGGGGCACCGCATCCGGCCTGAAGGCGCGGACGGATTTGCGCGAGGCCAGCGCTTCGGAGACGTTCATGGCAGGGACTTTCGATGGCGTTCGCCCATCATCGCCGCACCGCCGGCGGCCAGGCAAGCTCGCGCGACGGCAGCTTCGGCGCATCACAGCCGCGTGTGGCCGCTGGCCATGGCCCGCCGATATGCTAGGGAGACCGGGCAAATCGCTTCGGGACAAGCAACCCATGAAGACGACCCGGATCGCGGCGTTGGCCCTGATGCTCACGGCATGCGCCGCCGCCCTGGCGGTTGCCAAGCCGCCCGCGAAACCGGTGCCGGCACCCGCCGCCGAGGCGCCTATCGATCCCGCTTACATGTGGGATCTCTCGGATCTCTATCCTTCTGCAGAGGCCTGGACCGCCGAACGTGACCGCGTGAAGGCTGCGGTCGACGGCTTTGACAAGTACAAGGGCACATTGGGCAAAGGTGCAAAAGACATGCTGACGGCGCTGAGCGCCTTCAGCGATGCCCAGCGGGCCGGCGCGCGGCTCGCGGCCTATGCGGGCCTGAAGGCCGACGAAGACGTCCGCATCGCCGCCAACCAGGAGCGCCAGCAGCTCAGCGCGTCGCTGCAGACGCTCTACAACGAAAAGACCTCCTGGGTGACGCCCGAGATTCTCGCCGTCGGTGCCGACAGGGTTCGCAAGTTCGAGGCCGGCGAGCCCGAGCTTGCGCGCCGTTTCGGCTTCTATCTCGACAACGTCCTGCGCCAGGCGCCGCACACCCTGTCGGGCGAGTCCGAGAGCGTGCTGGCCTCGGCCGGCGACGTCCTGTCCCAGCCCGACGCCATCTACAGCGTCCTCGCCAACGCCGAAGTGCCGTTTCCCCCAGGTGACGCTGTCCGGCGGCACGATCGTCACCATCGACCAGGGCAGCTATGCCAGGTACCGGCAATCGCCCAACCGCGCCGACCGCGAGAAGGTGTTCGACGCCTTCTGGGGCATGTGGAAGAAATACGAAGGCACGCTCGGTGCCACCCTGACCACGCAGGTGATGGGAGAGGTCTTCAACGCCAAGGTCCGCCACTATCCCAATTCGCTGGCGGCCGCGGTCTTTGCCGACAACATGCCCGAAGCGGTCTACCGCCAGCTCGTGGCGCAGGCGAATGCCGGCCTGCCGACGATGTATCGCTACCTGAAACTGCGCAAGAAGCTGCTCGGCATCACCGACAAACTTGCCTATTACGATATCTATCCCTCGATGTTCAAACTTGACCAGCCGCAGCATTTTACCGTCGCAGATTCCGAACGCATCGCGCTGGAGGTGACCGCCGTCTACGGGCCCGAATATGCCGCCGACCTGAAGCGGGGCTTCGCCGGCCGCTGGATGGACGTGCTGCCGCGCCCGGGCAAGGCGGGCGGTGCCTATATGCAGGGCGCGGCCTATGACGTGCATCCCTATCTGCACTTCAACCACAATTACGACTACGAGGCGCTGTCGACCTTCGTCCACGAATGGGGTCATGGCGTGCACACGCTGCTGACGCATGACGCCCAGCCCTACGAGAACTCCAACTACTCGACATTCACCGCCGAAACCGCCTCGATCACCAACGAGATGCTGCTCAGCGACTACATGGTCGCGCATGCCGCCAACGACAAGGAGAGGCTCTATTACCTTGGCGAGGCGCTGGAGCTGATGCGCGGCACTTTCTTCCGCCAGACGATGTTCGCCGAATTCCAGCTCGCGCTGCACGAGGAGGTCGAGGCCGGCCGCGCGCTCTCCGGCAAGCGCATGTCGGAACTCTACTGCGGCCTGCTCAAGAAGTACCACGGCGAGGCGCAGGGCGTGATGACCATCGATCCGGCTTATTGCACCGAGTGGGAATTCATCCCGCACTTCTATTACGGCTTCTATGTCTGGCAGTACGCTACATCGATGGCCGGCGCCGCATCGTTTGCCGATGCCATCGAGCACCAGGGCAAGCCCGCCCAGGAGCGTTTCATCGCGCTGCTGAAGGCCGGCGGCTCCGACTATCCCTACAACCTCTACAGGAAGGCGGGCCTCGATATGGCCACGCCCGATCCCTACAAGGCCCTGCTCGCGCGCATGGACCGCACCATGGACCAGATCGACGCGCTGGAGGCGAAAGCGCACTAAGCGAGGCGCCGCCCTACTTGATCTCGAACACCACGGTCACGTTCGCCGTGACGCTTTGCTCGCCGGCGGCCGTCGGCGTCGGCGGCGCGCCGGCCAGGGAGGCTGCCATGACGCGGTACATCGGCCGTGGCGCCTCGGTGGCGCCTTCCTGGATCGAGACCCACGCCGCCCAGCGTCACGCCGGCCGCCCTGGCATAGGTCTGCGCCCGCGCCCTTGCATCGGCGACCGCCGCTTCCTGCGCCTTGGTCTCAAGGGCGTCCGCCGCCTTGATCGAGAAGCTCACCGAATTGATCTGGTTGGCGCCCGCCGCCACCAGCGCGTCCAGCGCGGCACCAAGCTTCTTGGGATCGTCCAGCGTCACGTCGACCTGGTTGGAAACCTGGTAGCCGACGATCCGCTGCAAGGCCGGTGCGTTCTGGTTGTAGGGCGGATATTGCGGCTGGGACCGAAAAGTTCGAGGTCTGGATCGCCCGTTCCGGCACGCCCATCTTCTTCAGCGCATCGAACACCGACGTCATCTTGCGCGCGTTCTCCGCCAGCGCCGCATCCGCCGTCGCCGCAATCGCGGTCACGCCCGCAGACAGCCGCGCCCGGTCCGGCACGCCGGTCGCTTCGCCGGCACCGGAGACGGTGATGGTATGGACCGAATCGGCCGCACCGGCCATGGACGGCGCGGCCGTCATCAGGGTGGCGAGGAGGGTGGCGCCCAGGACGGTCCGAAGTCGCCATGACAGGATTCCTTCGCATGACCGCCGATGTTCCCCGTTCCACGCGGCGAAACTAGGGCGCCAGCGAGGCGGACCATAGGCCGCCCTACACAAAGGCGCGAGCTTCCTGCTATGGACGGCACGGGGCCTGTAGCTCAGGTGGTTAGAGCTGACCGCTCATAACGGTCTGGTCGCAGGTTCGAGTCCTGCCGGGCCCACCAGTCCTTTCAATGGGTTGGTCTTCGCCTTCGTCCGAACTCGTGTCCGAGAGGTACGAGAAAGGTACGAGAAGACCTGAGTTGGAGTTGCGATAGAGCGGGACTGCGGCGCGAACTTCCTGGCGAATGAGACTCACCGTTCCCGCGGACACGCCGCTGCGCTTCATGATTTCCTTGTGCGGCAGGCCCGAGAGAATCAAGAAGCGGACCTCTTCTCGCTTGGCATCGCCGATGCCAGCTTTGGTCTTGCTTGGAATCGTCTTCGCCAGCGTCTCGATGTCGAGGACCGGCTGGTCGATATTGGCGCGCTTAAGGTGTGAGCGGATTTCCGTTATCACGGACTCGATGGCAGCAACAGCCTCCGAATGTGACCTTGTCATGCTCAAAACGAACCCACACATTCGTTTCTGAGCACGGTCCTGTTCAATGGCAAAGCCATGTAACTCAAGCGCTGCGAAAAGCGCCGACAGGGTGCGCAATCGCCGCTTCGCCAGCGGGCCATCATAAGAGACGGAAGACGCGATTGGGTGGCGCCATAACCCTTCCATTGCGTGCGGTCGCGTTCATCATCCTTAAGCCAGCCCCCAATAATTGGGTGTGGGCTTCGCAGGGTGGCAGGAACCACGATCGGTTTGGCATCCTGAAGCTCACGATCCATCAATTCTCTGAACGGATCAGGCCTGTCGGAATCTGCGGTCTCCGCTGGTCCAGTGGTGCGTTGTGGCCGGTAGGAATTGAGCGAGGCCACGATCGAGTCTTCGGCTCCTGCTATGTCCAGCAGAGGCGGTCTGGCAATCTTCGGCCCGGCGGCCTTTCTCGCCCAGTAGCCGCGCGGTGGAACTGGTATTCCATTGCGCTCGCAAAGCTTGGCGAGGCCGCGATCAGACAGGCCAAATTCCCCTTAGCCAGTAAGGCCATCGGCTGGCGCTAGGCTCTATCGTAGAGTTTGCGGCGCGTGATGCCGTCTTGTCATCTGTCGCAAGCTCCTCCGCCAAGGCCATCCGCGGTTCAGTAGAGGGTGATAAAGATCTTCCCGGTCAATTTCGCGCAAAAAACCAAATCGAAAAGGCAGAAAATGCATCGGATGAGCTTAATTGTTCCGTTGGCTTATTGCCTACGCAAACGCTTATAGAGCGGCACTCCATATAGTTCCTCTTCGCGCTTCTGAAACTTAGTGCCCAGCCAGTTGCCCCCGCAAAATCAAGTTGGTAAATTCCAGTCGCTTGCAGATGAAGGTGTAGCTCACCTTTGCCTTGCAGGCATTCCGCTTGAAGTGAATGACGTTGTCGGCGTCCCCACACGTTGAAATCGAGACTCTGAACATCAGCGATGAACTCACTTTCAGGATAGATAAACTCGGCGGAAGAAACTTCGGCGCCGATTTCGATGAGTTCGTTCTGGTTGTAGTCACCGCAGGCGATGACGCGGGCGCCCAGCGCTTCCCGGTCTCGGTAGTGATGCTTCAGTTCGTGAACCAGCGCGAAAAGCTTTGGCTCGTGGGGGAGATCTCGCTGTACGGCCACCGAACAGTCGTCGTCGTCGCATATGGTCGAATGGCGTTTTGGCATCGTTGGCGATAGGATCTACCCTGGCGGCGGCAGCGCATCCGGGGAAGCTGCGTTTCTCCCAATAGCGACGTGACGTCCGCATGCCGCCGGCGTTGGCGCCAGCTCCTAACTCGGGCTTGTGAAGATATCCCTTGCCTTGTCGACTTCTTCCCGGATGAAGCCGCGAACAGCCCTGATCCGGGCCGTTCCGGCCGTCTCGCTGTGCGTCACGAGCCAGTAGCGGCGCTGCAGGAAAACCTGTTCGGGCAGCACCGGCACCAGTGCGTTGTGCCGCGCCGCAATGAATGCCGGCAGCACGCACAGGCCGAAGCCTGCGAGCGAAGCCTCCATCTGCGCGTGCAGGCTGGAGCTTTGCAGGCGCGGCCGGCGCGAATAGCCGATCTCGTCCAGGTAATCGAGGTCGCGCATGAAGACGAGGTCGTCGATATAGCCCCGCGAAGGCATGGCTTTGCAGGTCGGCGCGCGAGGTGATCTTCGGGGCACGCTCCAGGAATGCCCGCGTCCCGTATACGTAAAGCAAGTAGTCGGTCAGCGGCTCGCTGACGAAGCGCCCGCTGGATTGCGGCTGCAAGGTGATCGCGACGTCGGCGTCGCGGCGCGACAGCGCGACGATCTGCTGGATGGCGATCAGCTCGATCGACAGATCGCGGTGTGCCGCCGCGAAGCGCGGCAGCCGCCCGGCCAGAAAGAAGTTCCCGAACCCCCTCCAGCGAACTGATGCGGACCGTGCCCGAAATCGCCGGATCGGAGCCCGCGACTTCGGATGCGGCCTTCAGCGCCTCGTTCTCGATCGCCTGGGCGGAAGCGAGCAGCCGCTCGCCCGGCTGGGTGAGGTTGTAGCCGCGCGGATTGCGCTGGAAGAGCTTGGCGCCGAGCGCGCGCTCCAGCTGATCGAGGCGGCGGATGACCGTGGCGTGATCGACGCCCAGCGTCTTCGCAGCGTGCGATACCGTGCGCGCCCGTGCCACCGCGAGCAGGAATTGCAGATCGTTCCAATTGAAGGATTTCATCTTCCGCATTTTCGCACAGAACTTGTGCGACGATACAGGTTTTCTTGCACAGGCCGGCAGCCTAGTTTGCTCGCAAGAACCAAGAATAAGACAGGGCGGGACCGTGACTGCAGCAATTTCCTTGCCGCGCATCATGCGGATCGGTGCCGGCGCGTCGCAGGAACTGGCCGCCGTCCTGCAGCAGCTCGGCCTCGCCAGGCCACTGCTGGTGACGGACGCCTATCTTCTGAAGACCGGCCGCGTCGAAGCGCTTATGGCGCCGCTCGCGGAGGCGGGCATAGAAGCGCGGATATTCGCGGACACGGTGCCCCGATCCCACGATCGCCTCGGTGCGTGCGGGACTCGCCTGTCTCGCAGAAGGAACGCATGACTGCGTGGTGGGCTTCGGCGGCGGCAGCCCGATGGATACCGCCAAGGCGCTTGCCGTGCTGGCGGTGCATGGCGGCCAGATGCCGGACTACAAGGCGCCCCACGTCCAGGATGCGCCCGGCCTGCCGATCATTGCGATCCCGACCACCGCCGGCACCGGCTCGGAGGCGACGCGCTTCACGATCATCACCGACGAGACGACGGACGAGAAGATGCTCTGCGCCGGGCTCGCTTACCTTCCCGTCGCGGCGCTTGTGGACTACGAGCTGACGCTCACCAAGCCGATGCGGCTCACCGCCGACACCGCCATCGATTCGCTCACCCACGCGATCGAAGCTATGTGTCCAAGCGCGCCAATCCGTTCTCCGACACGATGGCGCTGGCCGCGATGCGCAAGATCGCGCCCAATCTGCGGCGCGTCGGCAAGGATCCCTCCGACCGCGCCGTCCGCGAGGAACTGATGCTCGGCGCGACGCTGGCCGGCATCGCCTTCTCCAACAGCTCGGTGGCGATGGTCCACTGGCATGAGCCGGCCGATCGGAGCGCATTTCCATGTGCCGCACGGCCTGTCCAATGCGATGCTGCTGCCGGCGGTGACGGCGTTTTCCGCGCCGGCGGCGCTCCATCGCTATGCGCAAAGCGCGCGCGCCATGGGCGTGGCGGGCGAGGAGGAGGGCGATCAGTCCGCCGTCGCCCGCCTGCTCGACGATCTTGCCGCGCTGAATGCCGAACTCGGCGTGCCGACGCCCAAGGCTTATGGCATCGACCCCGGACGCTGGAACGGCCTGCTCGAGACGATGGCGCAGCAGGCGCTCGCCTCGGGCTCGCCGGGCAACAATCCGCGCGTCCCCAGCACGGGCGAGATCGTCGAAATCTACGGACGGATATGGGAATGACCGGAGCAGCCATGAGCGTCAGGGACATTGCGCATTTCATCAACGGCTCGCTTGTCGCGGGCGCGTCCGGCCGTCATTCCGACGTGTTCAATCCGGCGACCGGCGCCGTCTCCGGCCGCGTGCCGCTCGCAAGTAGGACCGAGGTCGATGCCGCCGTCGATGCGGCGGCGGCCGCCTTTCCGCAATGGGCGGCAACCCCGCCCCATATCCGCGCGCGGGTGCTGTTCCGCTTCCGCGATCTGGTCGAGACGAATGCGGACGAGTTTGGCCCGGACGATCACGGCCGAGCACGGCAAGGTGTTCTCCGACGCCAGGGGGTGAGCTGATCCGCGGCCTCGAGGTCGTGGAATTCGCCACCGGCATCCCGCAGCTTCTCAAGGGCGAGTACAGCGAGAACGTGGGACGGGGCGTGGATGCGGTAGCGATCCGGCAGCCCTTGGGTGTCGTCGCCGGCATCACGCCGTTCAATTTTCCCGGCGATGGTGCCGATGTGGATGTTCCCGGTCGCCATCGCCTGCGGCAACACATTCATCTGCAAGCCTTCGGAACGCGACCCTTCGCTCGCCGTTGCCCTGGCCGGGCTGCTCAAGAAGGCGGGACTGCCCGACGGCGTCTTCAACGTCGTCCACGGCGACAAGGAGGCCGTCGACGCGCTGCTCGACAATCCGAAGGTCCAGGCCGTGAGCTTCGTCGGCTCGACGCCGGTCGCCGAATACATCTATGCGCGGGGCGCGGCGCGGTCCAAGCGCGTGCAGGCGCTGGGCGGTGCGAAGAACCACATGATCGTGCTGCCCGATGCCGACATGGATCAGGCGGTCGATGCCTTGATGGGCGCGGCCTATGGCTCGGCCGGCGAGCGCTGCATGGCGATCTCGGTCGCCGTGCCGGTCGGCCGCCGCACCGGCGACATGCTGGTGGAAAAGCTCGCCCAGCGCATCGACGCGCTCAAGGTCGGACCCGGCACCGATCCGGAAGCCGAAATGGGTCCGCTGGTCACGCGCCAGCATCGCGACAAGGTCGCGTCCTATATCGCGCTCGGCGTGGAAGAGGGCGCCGAACTCGTCTGCGACGGACGCGGCCTGAAGCTTCAGGGCTATGAGGACGGGTTTTTTCTCGGCGCCACCCTGTTCGACAAGGTCACGCCGGCGATGCGCATCTACAAGGAAGAGATCTTCGGCCCCGTTCTCGGGGTCGTGCGCTCGGAAAGCTTCGCCGACGCGCTCGCGCTCGTGAACGCGCACGAATACGGCAACGGCACGGCCATCTTCACCCGCAACGGCGATGCGGCGCGCACCTTCCTGAACGAAGTCCAGGTCGGCATGGTCGGCATCAACGTGCCCATTCCGGTGCCGATGGCGTTCCATTCCTTCGGCGGCTGGAAGCGTTCGCTGTTCGGCGATCATCACATGCATGGCCCCGAAGGCGTGCGCTTCTACACGCGCCTGAAGACCGGCACGATGCGCTGGCCGAGCGGCCTTCCCGCCGGCGCCGATTTCGTCATGCCGACGCTGAAATGACCGGCAAGGTCTTCCGCGACGCGCGCTCCGCGCTCGAAGGCGTCGTCTCCGACGGCATGACCGTCATGTCCGGCGGCTTCGGCCTGTCGGGCAATCCGGAAAACCTTATCGCGGCGCTGCGCGAGACCGGCGTGCGCGACCTCACCGTCATTTCGAACAATTGCGGCGCGACCGGCTTCGGCCTCTGGACGCTGCTCGACAACGGCCAGATCCGCAAGATGGTCTCCTCCTATATCGGCGAGAACAAATTGTTCGAGCAGCTCTATCTGAAAGGCGAACTCGAACTCGAACTCAATCCGCAAGGCACGCTGGCCGAGCGCATCCGCGCCGGCGGCGCCGGCATCCCGGCCTTCTACACCAAGACCGGGGTCGGCACCGTGGTCGCCGAAGGCAAGCCGACCGAAATGTTCGACGGCGAGACCTATGTGCGCGAACGCTGGCTCAAGGCCGATCTGTCGATCGTCAAGGCGTGGAAGGGCGATCCCGAAGGCAACCTCGTCTACCGCAAGACTGCGCGGAATTTCAATCCGTCGATGGCCGCGGCCGGCCGGATCACCGTTGCCGAAGTCGAGCATCTGGTCGAAGCGGGCGCGCTGGACGGCGATGAAATCCACACGCCCGGCATCTATATCGCGCGTATTCTTGAGGGCCGCGGCTACGAGAAGCGCATCGAACATCGCACCGTCCGTCTCCGGGAGGCGCGCTGATGGCCTGGACACGCGATCAGATCGCGGCGCGGGCGGCACGCGAACTCAGGAACGGCGATTACGTCAATCTTGGCATCGGTATTCCGACGCTGGTCGCCAACCACATTCCGCCCGGCGTCCATGTAACGCTGCAGAGCGAGAACGGCATGCTTGGCATCGGGCCGTTCCCTTATGAGGGCGACGAAGACGCGGATCTCATCAATGCCGGCAAGCAGACCGTCACCGCCTTGCCGACGTCGAGTTTTTTCTCCTCGGCGGAAAGTTTCGCGATGATCGCCGGCGGCCATGTCGACCTGACCGTGCTGGGAGCGATGGAGGTCTCGCAGGACGGCGACATCGCCAATTGGAGCATTCCCGGCCAGATGATGAAGGGCATGGGCGGCGCGATGGACCTGGTCTCCGGCGTCAAGCGCGTCATCGTCACCATGGAGCATACAAGCAGGACGGGTGCGCCCAAGATCCGCTCGCGCTGCACGCTGCCGCTGACCGGGCAGGGCTGTGTCGACATGATCATCACCGAGCTCGGTGTATTGTCGCGCGACAGGGCGCGGCGCGTGCTGGTGCTGACGGAGCTGGCGCCGGGCGTCACGCTCGAGGACATCAGGAAAAAGACGGAAGCGGAGTTCGAGACGGCGGGGATTGGCTGAACGCCGGTTCCTATAACGACAACGAACGGGGAAATGCGTGATCAGCGATACGCCAATGGCGGGACGGCCTCGCCCGTTCCTGAATCGCCACTATGTCCTTGTCATGGTGACGCTCATCTACGTCGTCAACTACATGAACCGGCAGATCGTCAACATCCTGCTGCCGCAGATCAAGGCGGAGTTTCATCTCACCGATACCCAGCTTGGCCTTTTGGCCGGCCCGGTCTTCGCCGTCGTCTATGCGGTGCTCGGCCTGCCGCTGGCGCAGGTCGCCGATCGCGTAAACCGCCGCAGCCTGATCGCGGTCACGCTCGCGCTGTTCAGCGCAACGACGTTTCTTGCGGGATTTGTCGCCAATTTCGTCCAGCTCCTGGTCGCCCGCTTCACCACCGGCATCGGCGAGGCCGGCACGTCGCCCGCCGTCAGCTCGATGATCTCCGACATCTATCCGCCGGAGCAGCGCGCCACCGCGCTCGGCTTCTATTCCGGCGGCCTTAATATCGGCCTTCTCATCGCCTTTTTCGGCGGCGGCTGGTTCGCCGAGCATTACGGATGGCGTGCGGCGTTCATGGCGGCGGGCGCGCCCGGCGTGGTTCTGGTTTTTCTCTTTCTGTTCACCGTCAGCGACCCCGGCGCGGCCAGGCCGAAAGCCTCAGAGACACCGACGCGGCGCCCGGGCTTTGGGCCGCCATGACCCATCTGTGGTCGCTTCACAGCTTCCGCTACATCGTCGCGGGCGCCGCATTGAGCGCTTTCGCCGGCTATGCGGGCCTCGCCTTCAATCCGCTGTTCCTGGCGCGGACGCATCATCTGACGCCCGTGCAGATCGGCACGCTGCTCGCCCTGCTGACGGGCGTTTTCGGGTTCGCGGGCACATTATCGGCCGGTCTCATCGCCGACCGGTTCGGCAAGCGGGATTCGCGGTGGGGCATGTATGTGTCGGCGCTCGGCGCCTTCCTGGCGGTGCCGTTCTTTCCGTTTTTCTATCTTGCGCCCGGCATCGGCCTCACCGTCGCTGCGGCGGCGCTTCCCTCCGCGCTCAGCACGACTTATATGGGCCCGTCCTTTGCCGCGCTGCAGGGGCTTTCGCCGCTGCGCATCCGCGCCAAGGCGCAAGCGATCTTCCTGCTGCTGGTCAACCTGATCGGGCTGGGGCTCGGGCCGCAATGGGTCGGCATCGTCAGCGACCTGCTGCGACCGGCCTTCGGCAGCGACTCGCTGCGCTACGCGCTGTTGACGACGGTCGTCCCGCTGATCGCGGGCGGCCTGTGTTTCCTGCAGGCCTCCCGCACCGTCCGGCAGGATACGGCGCGCATCACCGCGGCCATCGGCGCACCGTAACGGCCAGTAAACCGGTTGAACGTTTGACACGCAACTGGCCGGTTTTACTGGGCTAAAGGCTGTTACCGCCGCGCCACGGTCTCATATAATCCAAAAGGTCATATAAATAGTTTTTGACAAGTGGGTGCGAAGTATTTTTTATGTCGGCTGCGAGACGCGCCGCAGAGCGTGATCGCGGGAGGGTTACCGCAGGCAAGTCGGCACAGCCCTCAGATGCCCGAAGACGACATGCGCCGGCGAATGTCGCCGGCCGAGGACAAAGGCGAGCCTGGCTCTCGCCCAAAATTCAGAGGGGAAGTGTAA